>NZ_WTUY01000003.1:414940-448811 GCF_009882945.1 Alcanivorax sp. DP30 | reverse complement strand
ACGAGCTACGAGCTACGAGCTACGAGCTACGAGCTACGAGCTACGAGCTACGAGCTACGAGCTACGAGCTACGAGCTACGAGCTACGCTCGGTTGGATTGTGAAGTGCCAAAAAGTTCCCAGGTTCTGCTGTTTTCCAGAGGCCGGATTCGCTCAGGGAAGTCTACAGCTTTTGAAGCGCTCAGTTTGTTTGAGCGAACCGTGTTCCGGGAAGTCGCTGAGGGGGCTGTAGGCATACCCTAAAGCGCACAGAGGGCTCCCTGGCAACCGGCTACTCGATTGTAGAAGCGTCTGTTGTTCGCTTCCGCTCACCCCTTCGAGGTCGCCTTGAAAGACGTTCCTTCGCTTTGCTCGGTGAGGCGCTAGCCGTGCGCAGGGCGATGAAAACCAGCAGCTGGAAATTCGGAGATGTTGAACTGAAAGGTGTACTTGCCGCGTACATTTTGCCGGGCAGTTTCTATGCGGTATCTCAGGCCAGCACGTTGGCGTAGAGCACCGTGGCCAGCCCCAGGAAGGCCATGAAGCCGACGATGTCGGTGATAGTGGTGAGAACCACGGAGCCGGCAAGGGCCGGGTCGATACCCATCTTTTTCATGATCATGGGCAGCAGGGCGCCAGCGCAGGCTGCCATGATCAGGTTAATGACCATGGCCACGCCGATAACCAGACCAATGCTGGGATCACTGAACCACAGCCCCGCGGTGATACCGATTACGGTTGCCCATAACAAACCATTGATGGCGCCCACTGACAGTTCCTTGAACAGCAGGTAGCGGGTGTTGTTGGACTGGATTTGTCCCAATGCCATGGCGCGGATGACCAGAGTCAGGGTCTGGCTGCCGGCGATGCCGCCCATGCTGGCGACGATGGGCATCAGTATGGCCAGGGCTACCACTTTCTCCAGGGTCGCTTCGAACAGTCCGATAACTGCGGATGCCGCCATTGCTGTTAGCAGGTTGATACCCAGCCACAGGGCGCGACGGCGGGCGGTCTGCCACACCGAACCGAAAGTATCCTCGTCATCATCCAGGCCGGCCATGCTCATCAGGGAGTGGTCGGCTTCTTCCATGATTACGTCAACCACGTCATCAATGGTAATACGGCCCACCAGCATGCCTTCTTCATCGATCACAGGCGCTGTAACCAGATCGTGCCGCTCGAAGATTTTTGCCACTTCGGAGGCTGGTTGGGTGGCCGGAATGGATTGGATATCGGTGATCATGGCCTCACGCACCGTGGTGCCCGGGTCACTGATCAGAACCTTGGTCAACGGCAGCAAGCCAATGAACTGGTTCTTCCGGTTGACCACGGCGAGGTTATCGGTGGTGCGTGGAATCTCGCCGCGCAGTCGCAGGTAGCGTTGTACCACTTCGAATGTGATCTCGGGGCGTACCGTGATCACGTCAGTATTCATGATGCCGCCGGCGGTATCCTCCGGGTAGCTCATGACATGTTCGAGGCGCTCACGGTTCTGCTCGTCGAGACTGGCCATTACCTGACTGGTGACATGATCCGGCAGTTCCTGCAGCAAGTCAGCCAGGTCATCGGTGTCCAGTTCTTCTACCAGAGAGACCAGCTCATCGGTGCTGAGATTGCGCAGCAGCTCGACCCGGACTTCTTCGCCCAGGTATTGAAGGACCTCGGTTTCCTGATCCTTGTTGAGCAATTGCCAGAGAATTTCCCGCTCGCGGGGCGGCGAGGACTCCAGCAAGTGGGCCACTTCCGCGCCGGGCAGGTTGTTGATCAGCTGGCGAACCTGGGAATAGGTACCACTGGCGAGCGCGCGATTGATCGCTTTGAGGTGTTGCTGGCTGCGGCTGCTGTCGGCGGGCATGTAAAAATCAGTTAATAATTAATAGTGAATAGTTAATAGCTGGGAAGACAGAATGACACCAGCGATTCCTGATGTCCGTAAACAGTAACAGTCGCGACGTCTGGGGGGTACCGGTTTTCGTTATTAACTCTTCATTATTAACTATTAATTACGTTGTCATTCTCCTTCGTCGAACATCCGCGCAAACAAATCTTCCAGTTCGGCCATGGCGTCTGCTTCGTCCGGCCCTTCTACCTGAAAAGTGACCTGGCTGCCTTTGGCGGCGCCGAGCATAAGCAGTCCCATGATGCTTTTGGCGTCGACAGGCTTGCCATTGTGAATGACGTGGATGCGGCTATCGTAACGGGAGGCGACACTGACTACCTTGGCGGCAGCGCGTGCGTGAAGGCCAAGCTTATTGATTACATCGAGTTGTTTTTCAATCATCTGGGCGATGTTCCTGGCAAGGGCGTAGCGGTTCAGTGTTTTTCGCGGTGGCGAACCTGCAGGGGAATGCCTTGGTCGCGCAGACGTTTTGCCAGCTGTTCCACCATGAACACAGAGCGGTGACGGCCGCCGGTACAGCCGATGGCAACCGTCACGTAGCTGCGGTCGCTGTGAGCGAAGGCGGGCAACCAGCGTTGTATGAAGCTGCTGATGTCGTCAAGCATGTCGTGGCTGGCCTGATGCTGTTGCAAAAAATCAATGATGGGCTGATCCAGCCCCGTGAGTGGGCGCAGTGCTGGGTCCCAGTGCGGGTTAGGCAGTACGCGCACATCAAAGACCAGGTCGGCATCATTGGGCAGGCCGTTCTTGAAGCCGAAGGACTCAAGCTGCAGCGACAGATTGGATTGACGTCGGGCTACGCGCTCACGGATCTGGTTGCGCAGGCTGTGGACTTCGTAATTACTGCTGTCGATGACCAGATCGGCACGCTGACGGATATTGGCAAGCAGTTCCCTCTCATGTTGTATGGCATCTTCGAGGGTGCGTTCCCCGGTGCCCAGGGGGTGGCGTCGGCGAGTGGCGCTGAAGCGCTTCAGCAGGGTGGTATCGTCCGCATCAAGATAGACAATCTCAGTTTCGATTTGCTGCTGATGCAGCGCATCAAGAATGCTGTCGAATGCCTGCAGCTGAGCGGGGACGTTGCGGGCATCAATGCCCACCGCCACGCGGTCGATTGACGCTTCACCGTCGTTCAGTTGGCTGGTCAAGGTGGGCAGCATGCCCACCGGCAGATTATCCACGCAGTAGTAGCCCTGGTCTTCCATGGCTTGCAGGGCGGTGGTTTTTCCCGAGCCTGAACGTCCGCTGATGATGGTTAGTTTCATGGCTTGGGCACTCTCGGGCCGCAGGCTGTTTGCGGGTACGCAAAACCGATGGGGAATTGAGTTGGGGTGGCGCGTGAATGCCGGGTGCGTTCCATCATGATGCCAGTCGGAGTTCTGCCTCGGATTCTACTGCGGTGTGGTAAAGCTTGTGTTTGTCCTGACTGGTACGCAGCTCATTCCGATAATCGTCATCGTTGAACAGGCTGGCCAGATGGCTGAGGGTTCTAAGATGCTGTTCGGGGTTTTCCTGTGGAACGAGCAGGACGAACACCAGATCTACCGGTCGACCGTCTACGGCATCAAAATCGATGGGAGTGTCCAGTCTGAGTAACAGCCCAACCGGTTGCTGGCAGTGCCCCAGTCGGCAGTGAGGGATGGCAATGCCTTCACCGATGCCGGTGGAGCCCAGTTTTTCCCGGGCTACCAGCGCATCGAATACCTCCTGCTCATTGAGGGTGTCACAGCTGGCAGCAGCCAGCTGTGCAACCTGATCCAGCAGTTGTTTCTTGCTGCTGGCCTGCACCCCGCTATGGGTGCGTGCTTCGGTGAGTATTTCGCGAACTCGCATAATTGTCGCTTCGGTTTAATGCCCGTGCTTGTGGCTAACGGACTTTTCCTTGTGTTTGAGAATCTGACGATCAAGTTTGTCGGTCAGCTTGTCGATGGCCGCATACATGTCGTCGGCTTCAGCGGTAGCAAACAGGTCTGCCCCGGAAATATGGATGGTGGATTCTGCCTTGTGCGTCTTCGGTTCCGGAGAAAGAATGACCTGGACACTGGTGATCTGGTCGAAGTGGCGCTCCAGGCGGGAAAACTTGTCGCCCACATAGGTGCGCAGAGCATCGGTAACTTCCAGGTGATGACCGCTGATATTAATTTGCATGGCTGGCTCCTTTACCTGCTTGTTGGGCCGTCATTCGCGCCCTACACCAAACGCTTGCGAGCACTGGATGACGGTATTCTCATTGCCTCACGATACTTGGCAACGGTCCGGCGCGCTACGTTGATTCCCTGCTCGTTAAGCAAGCTGGCCAGTTTGTTGTCACTGAGCGGCTTGCGGGGATTCTCGGCAGCGACCAGCTTCTTAATAATGGCACGAATAGCGGTGGAGGAACACTCGCCACCGCCGTCTGTTCCCACGTGACTGGAAAAGAAATATTTCAGCTCAAAGACGCCGCGGGGTGTCATCATGTACTTCTGATTGGTGACCCGACTGATGGTCGATTCATGCATCTCGACGGCTTCGGCGATGTCGGCCAGCACCAGCGGTTTCATGGCCTCTTCACCGTAGTCGAAGAAGTCCTGTTGCACTTCCACAATCCGGGTGGCCACCTTGAGCAGGGTGTCATGGCGGCTTTGCAGGCTCTTGATGAACCACTTGGCTTCCTGTACGCAGTTTTTCAGGTACTGGCCGTCTTCGCCGGGGGTTTTCCTGGCCAGATTGGCGTACTGCTGCTGAAGATTGACCCGGGGCAGGATGTCGTCGTTCAGGCTGACCTGCCAATGCCCATTGTGCTGGCGTACGATCACGTCCGGTACGGCATAGTCCACCTGGTTTTCGCCAATCTGTTCGCCGGGGGCCGGATCCATGGTGCGGATCAGGGAGAGGGCATCCAGTAGATCCTGTTCGCTGGTCTGCAATACCCGGCGCAGGGCTGCGTAGTCGTGCTTTTCCAGCAACTCGAGATGCTCAAGCAGTGCCAGGGCCACAGGCAGGTAGGGGGTGTCATCGGGCAGCTGGCGAAGCTGAACACCCAGGCAATCAGCCAGGTTCAGGCTGGCAACACCGAGTGGGTCAAATTGCTGTAGCCGGTGCTGGACGGCCAGTACTTCGTCCACTTCAAGAACGTCCCCTTCGGTGAGAAGGTCGTCCTGCCGGTTTACCATTTCAACAATGTCGTCGAGGGTGGCGGTCATGTAGCCACGGTCATCCACCGATTCGATGATGGCCATGGCGATGATGCGATCCACGTCGCTCATGGGGGTCAGGTTGAGCTGCCACAGCAGGTGATCCTGAAGATTCCCGGAAATGGCGTGGCGTTGCTGCCACTCGTCAGCGTCGTCGGGGAGGGCGGCGGAGCTGCTGCTCTGTCCGGAATAGACATCGTCCCATTCGGTTTCAATGCCGGGTTCGCCCTCAATGAGCTCTTCCAGCGCATCGTCACGCTCTGTGTTCAGTTCGTCATCCTGACGGTCTTCGTCAGTCTCTGGCAGGGAATCGTCACCAAAATCGTCGGCCAGCTCAAGCAGGGGATTGCTTTCCACGGCTTGCTGGATCTCTTGGCGAAGATCCAGCGTGGACAGCTGGAGAAGGCGGATGGCCTGCTGCAGCTGGGGCGTCATGGTCAGCTGCTGGCCGATTTGTAGTTGTAGTGTGGGCTTCATACTGCTCAGGTTGGTGATTGATCCCCAAAACCCGAGAATAACAGCCTCATTGCATAACTAGCAATAATTGTGCCAGAGGTTCTTGTGTGGTATGCGGATCGGTTGGGACACGTTTCAGGGTGCCAGTTTCAACGCGGTTGAAGGGCTGGCCCCGTCTCCTTCTTCGCGCTTAGGCGTTTGTGCGCGCTGCACTTGAAACTTGTCACTCTGCTAGAGCCTGAAGTCTGCTCCCAGATACACATCCCGCACCTGCTGGTTACTCAGAATGGTGTCGGCGTCGCCGGAGGCGATAATGTGGCCGGCGCTGACGATGTAGGCGGTATCGCAGATATCCAGAGTTTCGCGCACGTTGTGGTCGGTGATCAGAACGCCGATACCTCGTTCTTTGAGATGGCGGATGATGCCCTTGATGTCGTTCACTGAGATCGGGTCCACCCCGGCGAAGGGTTCGTCCAACAGGATGAAGTCCGGATCAGTCGCCAGGCCGCGGGCGATCTCGGCGCGGCGGCGCTCACCGCCGGACAGGCTCATGCCGAGGGAGTCGCGGATATGGGTGATGT
Organism: Alcanivorax sp. DP30; assembly: GCF_009882945.1. GTDB lineage: Bacteria > Pseudomonadota > Gammaproteobacteria > Pseudomonadales > Alcanivoracaceae > Alcanivorax. The sequence goes on along the minus strand of NZ_WTUY01000003.1, from coordinate 442,723 downwards.
GGAATTCCTTGAGCAGGTTTTCCATCCGCTCATGGCGTTCCTGTTTGCTCAGTTCCTTGCGGGTTTCCAGGATCGCCATGATATTTTCTTCCACCGTAAGGCGGCGAAAGATGCTGGCTTCCTGGGGCAGGTAACCGATGCCGCGCTTGGCCCGGCCATGCATGGGTAAATGGGTAATATCGGTTTCGTTGATTTCGATGCGTCCGGCATCGGCCTCCACCAGACCCACGATCATGTAAAAGCAGGTGGTCTTGCCGGCGCCATTCGGGCCCAGCAGGCCAACAATCTGTCCGGAGTCTACGTCCAGGGAAACGTCTTCGATAACCCGGCGGCCTTTATAGCTTTTTGCCAGATGATGGGCGCGTAGGTGCGTCATGGGGTGGCGGACTCCGAATCTGCGTTGCCGTTATCTTTCTTGTCGTTACCGGGAATCTGGTTCTCGGCAGGAATAACCAGGCGTACCCGCTGGTCACCTTCGCTGCTGGCGTCCACACGCTTTGAATCCAGGCTGTATTCCACCTTGGCACCTTCAAAGGTGTTGCCCTTGTGGCGGATAAAGGCATCGCCGGTCAGCACCAGGGTGCGGGCCTTGATGTCGTACACCAGGTTGCTGGCATGGGCTTCCAGGTCTTCCCCTTCGGACAGTTTTACCGGCGTGCCGGTGGCTTCAACGCGAACCAGTTCGCCGTCCTTGGTGAAAAGGGACATTTTTTCGGCCTGCATGGTGCGGTTGCCCTGCAGAAGTTCCACATTGCCGCTATACACGCCAGTGCCGGCTGCTTGTTCAAAGCGCCCACTGTCGGCAGAGACGGAAATCGGGCCTTCTGCCGGTGCGGCACAGGCCAGACTGGCGAGCAGGGCCAGGCTGGCGCCCAGTACGCTACGATGCCGGGGCATTGAATTCACTCTCTACTCCTTGGTCAAGGGATAATACCCCCTTGTCGAGATCCGCCTCCAGCGCGCCAGCGCGAGTCTCGCCGCTTTCAAAACGGAGGATGGTATCACCGGGGCTGGTCGCAACGTTGGTGTCACTATTGAAACGCAGCTCGTCGGAATCCATCTCGATTTTTTGATCGCGATTGCGTGTTTCCACTGCACCGGAGAAAACGATCAGCTTGCCGTTCTGTTGCACGGTGCCGTTTTCGCTGGTGATGGTCCAGGTGCCTTGGCTGTTGCTCATGGCTAACTGCGGCTGGGTCATTTCCGTAAGCGGATTGTGGTCGTACTGGACCAGATTGTCGGCGATCAGGTGATACTGCAATTCGCCGTTCTCTTCGCTGAAGGCGCGGGCGGTGATTTTGGTGGCGACAATGGCCGGAGCGGTCAGTACAGCTTGATCCTCACCGGGCAGGTTGCTGTCCCATTCGTGCAGGGTCATCAGCATCACCAGCCCCAGCAACAGGATGCCGGTGGCGCTTAACAGGCCCTGACGCTTCATGGGTTACCCCGCTGGGCGAGGATGGCGTCACAGATTTCACGAACCGCGCCCTGGCCCCCTCGGCGAGCGGTATGGTGATCCGCTGCCTGTTTGGCGCAATCGTGGGCGTTGTCAGGCGCGAAGCTCAACTGTGCCCATTCCAGAGCACTCACATCCGGTTCGTCATCGCCGGCATAGCCGGTTTCACTGGCTGCTATGCCCAGCTGGGCGGCCAAGTCTGCCAGGGCGACGCCTTTATCTTCACGGCCCTGAATCACGTGTTCGATTCCCAGGTCGGCGGCTCGTCTGGCCACCATGGGGGTGTTGCGGCCAGTGATAATGGCCAGGACTACACCGCTGGCAGCCAGCTTCTTGAGGCCGTGGCCGTCGAGGGTGTTGAATACCTTGATGGCTTCGCCTTCCGGACTGAAATAGATCTGTCCGTCGGTCATTACGCCATCCACGTCGAAGGCCATCAGGCGAAGATTTTGGGCATCAATTGCGGAAATTTGCATCACACTACCCCGGCCCGCAGCAAGTCCTGCATATTGAAGGCGCCCAATGGTTTGTTGTCAGCGTCCAGTACTACCAGGCCATTGATCTTGCGGCTTTCCATGATCTGTAGTGCTTCTGCGGCCAGGTGGCCGACGGCGATGGTGATCGGGTTGCTGACCATCACCTCGGCGATGGATGCCTTGCGGATGTCAAGATCTCGGTCCAGCAGGCGGCGCAGGTCGCCGTCCGTGAAGATGCCGGCCAGAGTGCCGTCATCGGCGGTGACGGCGGTCATGCCGAGGCCCTTGCGGGTCATCTCCAGCAGGGCATCGCTGACGCTGGTGTTGGTTGTGACTGCGGGAAGGGCATCACCGCTGTGCATAATGTCGTCCACTTTCAGAAGCAGACGCCGGCCCAGGCTGCCGCCGGGGTGGCTGAGGGCAAAATCCTCGGGGGTAAAGCCGCGGGCTTCCAGCAGCGCGATAGCCAGAGCGTCGCCCATGGCCAGTGCTGCCGTGGTGGAGGAGGTCGGTGCCAGGTTGTGCGGGCAGGCTTCCTCGTCCACGGCCACGGTCAGGTGCACATCAGAGAGCTGGGCCAGGGTTGAAGTGGGGCGCCCGGTCATGCCGATCAGCACCGTGCCCTTGCGCTTGATCACCGGCAGAATGGCCAGCACTTCTGCGGTTTCGCCGGAATTGGACAGGGCCAGCACCACATCGTCGGGGGTGATCATGCCCAGATCGCCATGGGAGGCTTCGCCGGGATGCACAAAGAAGGACGGGGTGCCGGTGCTGGCCAGGGTGGCGGCCAGCTTGTTGCCCACATGGCCGCTTTTGCCCATGCCAGTAACAATGACACGGCCTTTCGCCTTGAGCATTTGCTCGCAGGCCAAAGAAAACTGCTCATCCAGGCTGTCTTTCAGCGCGTTGACAGCGCGGGCCTCGATATCCAGTACCCGCTTGCCGACGCTGATATGGTCGTGACTCATGCAATCTCCCTGTAATTGCGGCGATTATACACGGCAAAAGTGATCAAGGTTGACCCGAAATGTGGCAAATCGTAGTGCTGTTTCAAGGCCATTCATCATACCTGCCTGCAATCCGGCCTTGGCGATTTTGGAACTGTTCTGCGTTGTTGTGACTCCAATAGGGCATAGAGGTTCTGGACAGGGGCAGCGGAACCCCGTAAAACCGCCGGATAATGACAGGGAGACACTGGATGCGAAAACAGCAATTATTTTCTTCAGCCATGGCGCTGATTCTTTTGGCCATGGCCGTTTTGGCGCAGGCCCAGTCCGATCCGAGGCAGGTAGTTATCGATGCTGTCGATCGCATGACTGCCCGCATCGATGCGGACCGTGAGCAGCTGAAAGCAGATCCGGATCTTGCCCGTGAGCTGGTTCGCGAGGAACTGGTGGATTTGGTGGACTTCAAGCGCATTACCCGCATGGTAATGGGCGACTACTTTGGTTCGTCCAGCAAGGAGCAGAAATACCGTTTTCTGGACGTGTTCAAGAACAGCCTGATTAATACCTATGCGTCCGGCATCACCCTTTATGAGGGGCAGCAGATCACTACCTTGCCCATGCAGGATGGTGATTTGCGCGGTGACTATGCACGGGTGCGCATGGAAATTCAGACCAATACCGGCAAGACGGTCCCCATTTTCTATACTCTGTTCTCCCGTGATGACCAATGGAAAGTGATCAATGTCTACGTGAATGGACTGGATCTTGCCGATACCTTCAAAAGTCAGTTTGCCCAGGGCATGGAGCAATATGGTGACATGGACAAGGTTATCGATAACTGGTCTGCCGACGCCAAGATTGATGCGGGGCTGAAGGACGACGCTGAAGGCGCCTGACGCCAGCGCCGTGGCAAGGCTGCGGCGCCTCGCGTATTATTGCGCCCCTGAGATGGAGCGAGCCGGAAAAGCGGGTGCTTTTGCGGCTCGCTCCTGTGCTGTTTGGGGTATGGTTCCCGCAAAAGCCCCATGGAAAGCCCCATAGTAAGGAGCGAACATGAATCCGGAAGAGGTAAAAGCGCTGGTGGAAGCCGGCTTTAGCGATGCCGATGTGGCCGTGGAAGGTGGCGGTGACCGTTTCCAGATTCGCGTGGTGTCAGATGCCTTCGAGGGTCTGATGCCGGTGAAGAAGCAGCAGCTGGTGTACGCCACCATCAACGAGCAAATCCAGAGCAATACCATCCACGCGGTCCAGATCATCACCTTTACCCCCGCCGAGTGGGAAAAAGCCCAGAAGATGGGGCTCGCCTGAGTTTACGTCAGGCCTTTAAAGACAAGCCTAGAGACAGTTCATGGATAAATTGATCATCACCGGAGGCCGCCGTCTTGATGGCGAAATCCGGATTTCCGGCGCCAAGAATGCCGCCTTGCCGATTATCGCCGCCACCCTGCTGGCGAGTGAGCCGGTGACCGTGGGTAACCTGCCACATCTTCAGGATGTGACCACGCTGATCGAGTTGCTGGGCCGCATGGGCGTGGAAGTGGTGATCGATGACCGCATGAACGTGGAGGTCAATGCCAGCACCATCAAGGAACTGGTTGCTCCCTACGAGCTGGTGAGGACCATGCGCGCCTCCATTCTGGTGCTGGGGCCCATGGTTGCCCATTTCGGCAAGGCGACAGTGTCCCTGCCGGGTGGCTGCGCCATTGGTTCCCGTCCGGTGGATATCCACCTCAGTGGCCTGGAAGCCATGGGCGCCGACATTGAAGTGGCCAACGGCTATGTGCATGCCTCCGTGGATGGCCGTCTCAAGGGCGCGCGGATCGTCATGGACACCGTTACGGTCACCGGCACCGAGAACCTGATGATGGCCGCAGCGCTGGCTGACGGTACCACTTACCTGGAAAACGCGGCCCGCGAACCGGAAGTGGTGGATCTGGCCAACTTCATCAATGCCATGGGCGGCAAGATCAGTGGCGCTGGCACCGACACCATCACTATTGAAGGGGTGGAGCGTCTGGGTAGCTGTCACCACCAGGTGATCGCCGACCGGATTGAGACCGGCACCTATCTGATTGCCGCCGCCATCACCGGTGGCCGCATCAAAACCAAGGATACCGTGCCCGGCATTCTCGATGCGGTGCTGCAGAAGTTGAAGGAAGCCGGCGCAAAAATCACCACCGGCGACGACTGGATCGAACTGGACATGGAAGGCCGCAGGCCCAAGGCGGTGTCCCTGCGTACCGCGCCGTATCCGGCCATGCCAACGGACATGCAGGCCCAGTTCATGGCCCTGAACCTGATTGCCGAAGGCACCGGGACCATTGTCGAAACCGTGTTCGAAAACCGCTTCATGCACGTTCAGGAAATGAACCGTATGGGGTCGGATATCGAAGTGCAGGGCAATACCGCTATCTGCCGCGGGGTTGAGCAGCTCACCGGCGCGCCGGTGATGGCCACCGACCTGCGGGCGTCAGCGTCATTGGTGATTGCTGCGTTGGCGGCGGAAGGGGAAACCACCGTAGATCGCATCTACCACATTGATCGCGGTTACGAATGTATTGAAGAAAAACTGCAATCGCTGGGCGCGGTCATTCGCCGCGTACCGCGCTAGGTCTGGCCGAGATTATGTCGCAGAAACCGTTGACCATTGCCCTCTCCAAAGGGCGCATTCTCAAGGAAACCCTGCCGCTGTTGAAGGCGGCCGGGATCGAACTGCTGGAAGATCCGTCTGCCTCGCGCAAGCTGATCTTCGACACCACCCGGGACGACGTGAAGATCATCATCATCCGCGCCACCGATGTGCCACCCTACGTGCAGCACGGCGCCGCAGATATCGGTGTGGCCGGCAAGGATGTGTTGATGGAGCATGGTGGCGATGGGGTGTTCGAGCCGCTGGACCTGAACATCGCCCGCTGCAAACTGATGGTTGCCGCCGTGAACGATGCGCCGGAAGTGGGCGGGCGTTTGCGCGTAGCCACCAAGTTTGTGAACGTGGCCAAGGCCTACTTCGCCGAGCAGGGCAAACAGGCGGAAGTCATCAAGCTTTACGGCGCCATGGAGCTGGCCCCGCTGGTGGGACTGGCAGATCGTATTGTCGATATCGTGGATACCGGTAATACCCTGCGCGCCAATGGCCTGGAGCCCACCGAGCTGATCGCCCATATCTCTACCCGCGTGGTCGTCAATCGCGCCAGTATGAAAACCCGCCATGCGGATATCCAGTCCATCCTGGACAAGCTGGCCGAGGCGGTGGCGTCACGAAAAGGCTAGTAGTTAATTGATAATTGAGAATGGAAAATTGATAACGACGCGATTGGCGGAGGAATGAAGCCGAAAGCTGGAATGGCTCCCCAACCCCGACCGCTTACCCATGCCGTTGAGAGCAATATGCGGGGTGGGGCGCTATCAATTCTCAATTATCCATTATCAATTCCCTGTGCCCTCTGTGGTAAAACTAGATTTTGATTCTGACTTTTACGGTACCCGACCATGGAAACCACCTGGCTCAATACCCAAGACGCTGACTTCGATGCGCAGCTTGCCGCGCTGACCGCCTGGTCTGAGGAGCGCGATGCGGAAGTGGCCGAGCGGGTGCATGGCATTGTCCGCGATGTGGCTCGTCGTGGTGATTCGGCCCTGGTGGAATACACCGTCAAATTTGATCGCCGGGAGATTGCCGCTGCGGCAGATCTGGTGGTTGGCCCTGAGCAGTTGCAGGCAGCGCTGGCGAGGATCCCGGCGGAGCAGCGCGAAGCGCTGGAAGCGGCAGCCGAACGGGTGCGCAGCTACCACGAAAAACAGAAGCAGGACTCCTGGAGTTACCGGGAGGCCGACGGCACGCTTTTGGGGCAGCAAGTTACCCCGCTGGATCGCGCCGGCATTTATGTACCCGGTGGTAAAGCGGCCTATCCCAGTTCCGTTTTGATGAATGCCTTGCCGGCCAAGGTGGCGGGCGTAGCAGAAATCATCATGGTGTCTCCGGCCCCGGGCGGAGAATTGAACGACATGGTGCTGGCGGCGGCGGCGATTGCCGGCGTGGATCGTTTTGTTTCCGTTGGCGGAGCCCAAGCCGTGGCCGCGCTGGCCTACGGCACTGAAACCGTGCCGGCGGTGGACAAGATTGTCGGCCCCGGCAATATATTTGTGGCGGAAGCCAAGCGTCAGGTTTTTGGCAAGGTGGGCATCGACATGATCGCCGGGCCGTCAGAGATTCTGGTGATCTGTGATGGCAAGACGGATCCGGACTGGATCGCCATGGACCTGTTTTCCCAGGCAGAACATGACGAGGAAGCCCAGGCGATTCTGTTGTGCCCGGATGCGGATTATCTCAAGCAAGTCGAAGCCTCCATGGAAAAACTGGCGGTGACATTGGAGCGGGAAACCATCATTCGCACCTCCATGAAGAACCGTGGCGCCCTGATCCAGGTGAAGGATCTGGACGAGGCCATCGAGATCGCCAACACCATTGCGTCCGAACACCTGGAATTGTCCATCGACAATGCCGAGGAATGGGCGAAAAAGATCCGTCATGCGGGCGCGATTTTCCTGGGGCGTCATACCCCGGAAGCCTTGGGTGATTACTGTGCGGGTCCCAACCATGTGCTGCCCACCAGTGCCACTGCGCGCTTTTCTTCACCCCTGGGCGTGTACGATTTTCAGAAGCGCAGTTCCTTGATCGGTTGCTCTCCGCAAGGCGCCAGTACCCTGGCGGCCATCGCCTCGCCGCTGGCGCGCGGAGAAAGCCTCACCGCCCATGCGCGTAGTGCAGAATACAGAATCAACAAGACGTCAGAAGTCTGACGTCGGATGACAAGACTATGAGCAAATACTGGAGTGATTTTGTTCATCAGCTGGAGCCCTATGTGCCGGGCGAGCAGCCGAAGATGAGCAAGCTTGTGAAGCTGAATACCAACGAGCACCCGCTTGGCCCGTCGCCAAAGGTGCTTGAGGTAATTCGTGGTGAGGCGGACGAACGTCTGCGCCTGTATCCGGATCCGGACAGTAGTCAGCTCAAGGATGCGATTGCGGCTTACTATTCTGAAAAAGGATATGGCGTCACGCGCGAGCAGGTTTTTGTTGGTAACGGCTCCGATGAGGTACTGGCTCATCTTTTCCTGGGTTTCTTCAAACAGGACAAGCCACTGTTGTTTCCTGACATTACCTACAGCTTCTACAAGGTGTATTGCGGTCTGTATCAGATCGACTATGAGCCTGTGCCGCTGGATGGCGATCTGGCCATCGCGGTGGATGATTATCTCAAGCCCAACGGCGGCATTATTTTCCCCAACCCCAATGCACCCACAGGACGCCTGCTCCCTCTGGCCGAGATTGAGCGTTTGCTGCAGGCCAATACCGAATCCCTGGTAGTGGTGGACGAAGCCTATATCGATTTCGCAGAAAAAAAGAGCGGGGGTGAGAGTGCCATTTCGCTGGTGAACCAGTATCCGAATTTGCTGGTAACCCAGACCCTGTCCAAGTCCCGCTCACTGGCAGGCCTGCGCATCGGCCTGGCGGTGGGGGATGCGGCCTTGATTGATGGCCTTAATCGTATCAAGGACAGCTTCAATTCCTATCCGCTGGATCGCATTGCCATTGCCGCCGGTGCGGCGGCGTTTGAAGATGTTGAGTGGTTCGAGAAAGGCTGCGAGCTGGTGATCAGTCAGCGTGACTGGCTGAACGGGCAACTGACACAGCGAGGGTTTGACAACCTGCCGTCTGCCGCCAACTTTATCTTCACTCGCCATCCGCAACACAGTGGCGAAAGCCTGGCCAAAGGCCTGCGCGAACAGGGCGTCATCGTACGTCACTTTGGCAAACCGGCACGTATCGCCGACCACCTGCGGATTACCGTGGGCACGCCTGAGCAAAACCAGGCGCTGATCGCAGCGCTGGATACGCTGCTGTAGAGGTGTTGCTGCGGCAGGACTTGCCTGCAGGCGCGAACCGGGACTTGGCGAGGTGTTGGAGCGTGAGTTTCAAGTAACGAGTTTCGAAAGGCAAAACACATCCGCGCGTCGTTGGTTAAGCTTCTCGAAACTTTTTTCCTCGCTTTGGCTCGGATCGCCTGCAGGCAGGCTCCTACGGCCAGGTATTGCTTGCGTTAGGGTGAAAAAAGCCCGCCCGGGAATTCCGGGGCGGGCTTTTTTTCAAGGCGATCCGCGTAAAGCGTGTTGCGTGCCGCCTCTCTTATTCCGTCTCCGCCGGTGGACGGGTGCCGATTATCACGTCCACGTTCATGGGCTGGCGGTTGCGGATGATGTTGAGGGTGACTTGCTGATCCGGCTTCATGCCGGCAATGCGGTTCATGGCTTCATAGCCGTCCTTCATGGCGTCATCGTTGACGCCCACCAGCACATCGCCGGGCTGCAGACCACCCTTGTGGGCGGGGCTATCCACCACCACGGCAGTGACCACGCCGCCGCGCACATCATCGATGCCAAAGGTGTCTGCCAGGGAGGGAGTCATGTCCTGCACCGTTACGCCCAGGTACCCGCGGATAACCCGGCCGTGTTCGATCAGGTCGGTCATCACTTCGCTGGCGATGGACGCAGGGGTGGCGAAGCCAATGCCCTGCCAGCTGCCGTCCGCAGAGAGGATGGCGGTATTGATGCCGATCAGATGGCCATTAGTGTCGATCAGTGCGCCGCCGGAGTTCCCCCGGTTGATGGCCGCATCGGTCTGGATAAAGTTTTCAAAAGTGGCGATACCCAGGTGGCTGCGACCGGTGGCGCTGACGATGCCCATGGATACAGTCTGGCCCACGCCGAGAGGATTGCCGATGGCTAGCACCACATCCCCTACCTGCACCGGACCATTGCCGTTGAGTTCCACTTCAGGCAGGTCTTCCAGGGCAATGTGGAGTAGCGCCAGGTCGGTTTCCGGATCGGTGCCGACTACCCGGGCCGGGCTGTCACGGCCGTCGCGCAGGGCCACCAGGATTTCGTCTGCATCGCGGATCACATGGTAACTGGTGAGAATGTAGCCGGCGTCGTCCACGATCACCCCGGAGCCCAGGCTGCTCAAAGCCCGCTCGCGGCGAGGCTGCTCCATGAAACGATTGAACAGGGGCGCCTCGGCGTCGTCATCAGGCGTTACGATCTGGGTGGTATAGATATTCACCACGGCGGGGGCGGCATGGTTCACGGCACCGGCATAGCTGGCCACGCCGGTATCGTGGCGGGCAGGTTTGGCACTGGGGCCCCACTCGTACCACCACAGTACGGCCAGCCCCACGGCCAGACCGGCAAGAATTGGGCCGGCAAAAAAACGTATCACTCTGACCACCGAAAATGCCCCCATTAGGTATGCGGTAACCGATTGTCCGGCCCGGGCTGAGCGGTGTGGGCAGCCGGTTGGCGAGACAAGTGCAGGCCCGGGTAGGTAAACTGCGCGCATAGTAGGGCCTGTGGCAGTGAAATTCTACCGCCTCGGCGGTGACCCGGCCCCCACTTTCCAGAATATTGCCCGGTAGGTGTCATGCTAAAGCGCGATTACATGCTGTCTCTGATCGATCAGGAACTGGCCACGGACCGTTTCCAGGATTACTGCCCCAACGGCCTCCAGGTGGAAGGTCGAGAGCAAATTCGCCGGGTGGTCAGTGGTGTTACCGCCTGTCAGGCCCTGATTGATGCCGCAATTGTGGAAGAAGCGGATGCCATCCTGGTACATCACGGCTACTTCTGGAAAGGGGAAAACCCCCAGATCCGGGGCATGAAGAAGCAGCGCTTGCAGACACTGCTGCGCCACGATATCAATCTGTTTGCCTATCACCTGCCGCTGGATGCTCACCCGACTCTGGGCAATAACGCCCAGCTGGCACGCCGTCTGGGGTTTGTCACCGAGGGAGGGCTGGATGATTCACCCAATCCGATCGGTAATGTGGGCCGTCTGGACAGCCCCATGACTGCGGAAGAGTTCTGTTCCCAGGCCGAGGCTGTGCTGGGGAGAACCCCTTTGCACGTTGGGGATCCCGGTGATGAGATTGAAACCATCGCCTGGTGTACGGGTGGCGCCCAGGGATTCATTGAAAAGGCGCAGCTCAAGGGCGTTGATGCCTATCTGAGTGGGGAGATCTCCGAGCCAACCACCCATTTTGCCAGGGAAACCGGTATTCACTACTTCGCCTGTGGTCATCACGCCACCGAGCGGTACGGCGCCATGGCGCTGGGTCAGTGGCTCAGCGAACACTACGGTATTGAACACATCTTTATCGACATCGATAACCCGGCCTAGACCTGCAGCGCGTGATAGATGCGCACACAGGCCAAGACCTGACGCAGTACGAGGATTTCCTTGCGGTCATGAATATCACAGTTATCTATAACCCGGCGGCAGGGGGCGGCCGGGAGGCGTTGCTTTGCCGTTTTGTGGCGGAACTGGAGCGCCTTGAGGCGCGGGTACGGTTGTATTACACCACCGGTCCCAACGACGCGACCCGCTATTTGCAGTCCCTGGACGATCAGGGGGATTGCGTGGTGGCGGTGGGTGGCGACGGCACCACCAATGAAGTGTTGAACGGTCTGGCCCCGGACGTGGCCATGGGAGTGTTCGCCACCGGCACGGCCAATGTGCTGGCGAAAGAACTGGGTCTGCCGAAAAAGCCGGAAGCCGCTGCGCGCGTGGTGGTTCAGGGCAAGAGTGTCCCGGTCACGCCGGCGCGTCTGAACGGGCGGCGCTTTATCATGATGTGCGGTATCGGTTACGACGCCTGGGTGGTCAATGGTGTTGACCTTTCGATCAAGGAACGTTTCGGCAAGTTGGCCTATGTGCTGGCCATGCTGGGACAGATCCGTCGCTATGGCGAGCGCCATTATCGATTGACCGTGGATGGCCGGCCGCTGGATTGTTTCTCCGCGATCATCACCAACGGCAAGCACTACGGCGGCAGTTTTGTGCTCAGTCGCGAGGCCAATATTCTTCGCCCCCAGGTGCAGGTATTGCTGTTTCAGAAGCCCGGAGTGCGTTTCCTGCTGCGCTGCCTCACTGCGTTGCTGTTTGGGCGCATGGAGAAGGTGGATGGCGTAGCCAGCCTGCGTGCCCAGAAAGTAACGATCAAATGCGAGGCCGCCGAGGAGCCGATCCAGGCGGATGGCGACCCCGCCGGGATGCTGCCCGCAGAGATTCTGGTGGATGAACTGGCGGTGCCGGTCCGTGTGCCGGAAACCTTCCTTCCATGATGAGAGGGGGCCGGCCTGAAGCTGTGCCCGTGAGACCATGGGGCGCAAAGGAAAGCTCGCAGGCCTGGGGTTCATTGCGGGCATGGATTCTGGCGATTGGTCACAGGTCTTGCTGTGATTGTGAGGTGGAAAAAAACGGAAATGGCTTGGCAGCATTTCCGTTTCTGGTTTTGATCTTTGAGGTCCGGCGTCCTCAGAGGTTCTGTTTCTTGTCCTCTCCCGGCGGACAGCCCTGATCGTCACAGCCTTCGGCATAGTCCCGGGGAGGCTCCACGATGGATTCCGGGGCGGGAGGGGGCTCCACATCCACGGGCTCGAACGGGCCCTCAACCTTGTTGTTGCGCAGACCGAAATCTTCCGCCAGGGTGCCGCCCTTGGCGCTGGGGGCATAATCGAGGGGGGGAGAAACCGGGTTGGAGTTTTCCCGGTTCGATGCTGAATCCAGTGATTTTGCCACCGCACGTTTGCGGCCGCCTTCGGAGCAGAGAGCCTGGGCGCCACGGGACAGATGCTCGTGAACAGTGCGATAGGCCTGGGTCATGTCATTGACCAGTTCTGCGGTGTGCAGGAAGTGGTCGTCCACCTGCTCGCGATAATGATTCAGCGCCTGACGGGCTTCGTCCCGATCCCTGATCAACTGGCCGGCCTGACGCCGCGCCGGTAACAGCCAGAATAGCAGGCCCGCTCCAACGATTACGCCGGCAGCAAAGCTCAGCACCCCGGTTGTCAGCATATCCATGGCATACTCCTGTACAATGTCGCCAGAGCGTGGCGACAAACTTGAGGCTATTGCAGCACAGAGCAGAGTGGCCGCCAAGGGTATAACACGTAACAATTTTTCGACGGAGGTAGTCGATGGCAGCCCAACGTGAGCAGCTGGCAGGGCCTGCGGGCCGATTGGAAGCCGTGATCGAGCAGGGGAGCGATGCCCCCGGGTTCATCGCCATCGTCTGTCACCCGCATCCTCTGTTTGGTGGCACCATGGATAACAAGGTGGTCACCACCCTGACCCGACTGGTCCGCGACAAAGGCGGAGTCGTGGTGCGCTTCAACTTCCGCGGTGTGGGAGAAAGCCAGGGCGCCTACAGCGACGGTATCGGCGAAGCCGAAGACCTGCTGGCGGTGCACAGCTGGTTGCGTCAGCAATGGCCGCAATTGCCGCTTTGGCTCGCGGGCTTCTCCTTTGGCAGTTTTGTGGCGGCCCGCGGCGCGGAAATCCTGAATGCCAACGGCGAACCGGTTAACAACCTTTTGTTGGTGGCCCCGCCTGTGCATCATTATCCTTTCGCCGATATCGAGAGCACAGGTTGCCCGGTGACAGTGGTGCAGGGAGAAGATGATGAAGTGGTGCCCGCCGACCAGGTGTTCCAGTGGGCCGCCGCGACGCCATTGCAGCCGGATTTGATCCGTTTTCCCGAGTGTGGCCATTTCTTTCATGGTCGACTGGTGGAACTCAAGGAAGCCGCAGCCAGCCATTTGCCGGGCTGATGCCACGATTGCCTTCCCCTTTTCCCGGCGCTACATTGGCGCGCTTACCTCAGCCGTTCAGATACCTATGACTCCTCTTGAGCAATACAAGGCAGACCTTCAGCGGGACGATTTTTTCCAGGACGCGGCCCAGTTAAGGGCAGTGGAAGCGCTGGATAGCCTCTATCACCGTTTGCTGGAAGAACCCGCAAAGGGAGGCTTGTTCGGACGTTTTCGCAAGCCGCAGCCGCAGATGGGGCTGTACATGTGGGGCGGTGTAGGGCGCGGCAAGACCTACCTGATGGATGTGTTCTTTGAGGCGCTGCCTTTTGATCAGAAGCGTCGTATGCACTTCCATCGCTTCATGCAGAAGGTGCACCGGGAGATGCGCGAGCGCCAGGGGGAAAAGAATCCCCTCATCAGTATCGCTCGCAAGTTTGCCTCTCAGGCCCGGGTGCTGTGTTTTGATGAATTCTTTGTCACCGACATCACCGATGCCATGATTCTCGCCGGTTTGATGGGGGAATTATTCGCCAACGGGGTGACTCTGGTAGCTACCTCCAATATCGAACCGGATGGCTTGTACAGGGACGGCCTGCAACGGGCTCGCTTCCTGCCCGCCATTGATCTGCTCAAGCAGCATACCCAGGTGCTCAATGTGGATGGTGGCACCGATTACCGACTGCGTTTGCTGGAGCAGGCTGAGTTGTATCATTGCCCGCTGGGAGAGGTGGCCGATGCCTTTATGCGCGAGCGCTTCCAAACCCTGGAACCGGATCATTCCCGCCATCGCGAGTCCTGTAATGTGCTGATCGAAGGGCGCAAGATTCCCGCTATTCAATGCGCAGATGATGTTGTCTGGTTCGATTTCAAGGCGCTCTGCGATGGACCCCGCAGCCAGACCGACTACATCGAGATTGCCCGGGAGTTTCATACCGTGCTGGTCAGTAATGTGGAACAGATGAGTGCCAGCAAGGATGACATGGCAAGGCGCTTCATCAACATGGTCGATGAATTCTACGACCGGGCCGTGAAACTGGTGGTTAGCGCCGAAGCCCCCATTGAAGATATCTACGCAGGAGGGAGGCTGGATTTTGAATTCGAGCGCACCCGCTCCCGCCTGCAGGAAATGCAGTCATCGGAATACCTGGGGCGGGAGCACCGCGCCTGATTCGCCCTGGCGGGAAGCGCGGTGGCGTTTTTCGCCCGCTAATCGTTGGCGTGCCGTTCACGAATATTGGCCGGATTTCTCAGCCCCTCCAGGCGGTGAACATTTCGGTCATTGCCCGATGGCCGTGTAAGTGAACATCATGGGGCATTCTGTGCCCCGGCCATTTCCGGTTTTGGGGCGGCTCCCATAACACGAGACCGGAGAGATTCATGATTCCCCGTACGCTGTTCAGTTCCGACCACGAAACCTTCCGCGATACCGTTCGCAAGTTCCTGGAAGCCGAAGCGGTTCCCCATAATGAAGAGTGGGAAAAGCAGGGCGTTGTGCCCCGCGAAGTCTGGCTGAAGGCTGGCGAGCAGGGCTTCCTGTGCCCCATGGTGAAAGAACAGTACGGCGGCATTGAGGCCGATTTCCTGTACAGCGTAGTGATTAACGAAGAGATTTCCCGTCTGGGCCTGACCGGCATTGGCTGGGGTCTGCATACCGAAATCGTGGCGCCTTACATCCAGAACAACGGCAGCGAATTTCTCAAGGAAAAGTACCTGCCCAAGATGGTCACCGGTGAGTGCATCGGTGCCATCGCCATGACCGAACCGGGTGCCGGTTCTGACCTGCAGGGCGTCAAGACCACTGCCGTGAAGCAGGGCGACCACTATGTGCTGAACGGTTCCAAAACCTTCATCACCAACGGCCAGAACGCCGACATCGTGATTGTGGTGGCCAAGACCGACCCGAGCAAGGGTGCCAAGGGCATCAGCCTGTTTGTTGTCGAAACTGATTCCGAAGGCTTCGAGAAAGGCACCAACCTGAAGAAGGTGGGCATGAAGGCCCAGGATACCTCCGAGCTGTTCTTCCAGGACGTGAAAGTGCCGGCAGAGAATCTGCTGGGTGAAGAAGGCATGGGCTTTATCTATCTGATGAAGGAACTGCCCCAGGAGCGTTTGGGTATCTCCATTGGTGGTCTGGCCATGGCCGAGTCCGCTCTCGAGCAGACCATCCAGTACGTGAAAGAGCGCAAGGCCTTCGGCAAGTCCATTGCCGATTTCCAGAACACCCAGTTCAAGATCGCAGAAATGCACACCAAGCTGGAAGTGGCACGTTGCTATGTTGATCGCTGTCTGGAACTGCATCTGAAAGAAGAGCTGGATATCCCTACAGCGGCCGCTGGTAAGTACTACATCACTGACCTGCAGTGCGAAGTGATTGACGAGTGTCTGCAGCTGCACGGTGGTTACGGTTACATGTGGGAATATCCGATCGCCCGCATGTTCGCTGACTCCCGAGTACAGCGTATCTACGGCGGCACCAACGAGATCATGAAGACCATTATTGCCAAGGCAGTACTGGCCGACTGATCCCGGGTTCTGCGCTAATAAAAAGGGCTGCCCTCGGGCGGCCCTTTTTTTTTGTATTGTGCCGTGGTTTCCGGTTTCCCCGTTTCTCTTCCTTTGACCTCCTGACACCCGTTGATAACGCTGTCGCGCTTTTACAAAAAATTGCTTTTTTGATGAAAACGATAGGCATAGTCTGGGAAATGACCGTTTGTTGACGGTTTTTTATACAAATGAGCCGTTTGGCTCTGCGTGTTTGAGTCGTTTCTGGAGATCAGGGAGAGTCACAATGAAAAGAACTCATGCAAAAAAACTGCTTGGTGCGGCTGTGTGTCTGGCATCCGGACAGGTGCTGGCAACCGGTTTTGCTGTCAGTGAGCAGTCCGTGTCTGCCCAAGGGACCGCCTTTGCGGGCGCTGCGGCGCTTAGCGAAAATGCTTCCAACCAGTGGTATAACCCGGCCACCCTGGCGGGCATGAAGAAAACGGATCTTACTGCTGCGGTGCAGTATCTGATGGTGGATACCTCGTTCAAAACCCAGGGGGCTTCCGGTCCTGGTGATTTTGAGGATCTTGACCCGGTGGTTGGCAGCGCCTTCCTTGCTCTTCCGCTCAGCGACAGCATGACATTTGGCCTGGGCATCAGCGCTCCGTTTGGGACCAAGATCGAGTACGAAGACAATTGGGGGAATGTGGCGGCTGACCCATTGGCTCCGTTGTCGCCGACCACCGGTGATCGTTACGCCACCATGTCCGATCTCAAGACCTATAACATCAATCCTGCACTGGGCATCCAGATCACGGACAGTCTCAATGTGGGCGTGGGCCTGAGCTATCAACGACTCGAAGCAGATATCGAAAGCAGTTTTACCCGACTGGAGGGGGATGATGATTCCTATGGTTGGAACATCGGCCTGACCTTTGACGCCGATGACAACAACCACTTTGGTCTGGCCTATCGCTCCGCAGTGGAATACGACATCGATGGGGATATCACGTTCTCCCCGCTGCCTCTGGTTGCACAGGGGCTGCCGTTGCCCACGGCAACTGCCCTGGCTGGGAAATACAGCGGAAAAACCTCGATTGACCTGCCCGCCTCTGCGCAATTCTCTTACGTCGGTGATCTGTCCGATAGCACCCAGTTGCTGTTCGGCGTTGAATGGATGGAGTGGAGTGATCTCGACAAACTGGTCATTGAGCACGAGGGCGCGCCTATTCCCAGCCCGGTAGTTCAGGAGTTCGGTTGGGGTAACACCACCCGCTACTCTGCGGGTGTGCGTCACACCTTGGCCAGCGACACCGTGCTGCGTTTTGGTGTCTACCAGGAAGATTCCACCCAAAGCAGCGAGAACCGTTCGCCTACCTCTCCGGATTCTGACAAGACCGGGGTTTCCATTGGCGCGGGGTTCAAGCCGGCAGAAAACATGGATATCGACCTGGTTTATACGCATATCTTTGTGGATGATGCAGAAACCAATCTGGTTGAACGGGGTCAGCTGACGGGGGATTTCGAGCTGGAAGCTGACGTGATCGGTGCCCAGATGAGCTACCGCTTCTGATTTTTATCGATTGACGTGCTATAAGAAAGCGAGCCTGTGGGGCTCGCTTTTTTTATGAGGAATAAAATGAAAAAAACCGTGTTGTCTGCCGTTTTGTTGTCTTCGCTGCCACTGTCTGCTCTGGCGGAAATTCCCAATAGCTATCGCGCTGAACGCTGGGAAGGCAGTTTTCGTGTGCTGGGGCTGCAAGGCCATACGGTGACCGGCGAGCGTGGGTCCAGTGCCGACATCACGGATGATGTAGGGTTTGGTTTTGATATGGCTTATAACCGGGATGAACATCTCTCCCTGGGTTTCGCGCTGGAATGGCTGGAGACGGATTTCCGCTCTGATACCACATCCGATTCCAACGGCAGTTTTGATGGCCGGGGTGAGCTGGAAATGACCACCATGAACCTTAATGGCACCTGGCATTTCCTTGACAAGGCCTTGACCCCCTACGTGCACGGCGCAGTGGGTGCCACCTACCTGGATACCAACGTGGCGACCGGCCCCTCCGTACCGGTGTGCTGGTACGACCCTTGGTGGGGCTATTACTGTGGTTTGGATACGCCTACGCTTTCTGACACGGTGTTCAGCTATGAAGCGGGTGCTGGCGTGCGACTGGACATGAATGACAATGCGTTCCTGCGGGCTGGTTACAGCCAGCAGTGGCTGGATGTGGATCGTGGTGTGGGAACGGTAGATCAGGGTTTGTGGCGTTTCAGCATAGGTATGCTGTTTAACTGAACAGTTGCGCGTTCAGGGCCACTGCCATGGCCTGATACCCCGTGGCGCTGGGGTGGTAGCCGTCTTCTGCCAACAGGGACGGATCATCCAGTGGTGGGTAGCCAAGATGACAAACGCCGGGAGTGGTTGCTGCCAGCCTGTGTTGTTGGTCATCCAGCAGGCGCGCGCGCCAACCGAGGATCTGCCGCAGTGGCGCGGGCAAAGCGCTGAAACGATGCATGGGCGGTACGGCCAGCAGGTAGATAGTGGCTTCGGGACGCTGGTTTCTTAGCAGGGCGATCAGCTGTTCAAGTTGCCGGTAGTATTGCCTGCGAGGGGTCAGCCCGGTGGTGTCGTTGACACCCATGCTGACGAAGACCGCATCGCAGTCGGGCAGCGTTGAGGTGCCCAGCTTTTCAATCAGCCCCGCCATGCGGATGCCATTGGTGCCAAGGGTCTGCCAGGTCGCCTTGCCGGTTCTCCTGGCAAGCTGTTTGGCCAGCTGGCTGGCCAGACCTTGCTGGTGATCCGTGACGCCGACCCCCGCCGCAGTGGATTCTCCAATCACCAGTAGCCGGAAGCCTTGAAGGCCACTGCCCCATTCCCCGCTGCTGTCTCCGCTTGCCTCAGGCAGGCGCAGGGTGGTGCGACGGGTGTAAGCCGCCAGCGGGACAATGGCCGGGCTCAGGGCTGCCACGGTGAGCCAGAAGGGAACGTGCATCAGCCCACAAACATCTTCTTGGCCAGTGGCAGGCTTTTCACTCCGCCCACGGCGATGGTGGTCAGCAGGCCACCAATCATTGCGCCCACAACACCACAGGTCATGATGTCCTGGCCGGTGAGATAGAGGCCTGGAATGCGGGTTTTGGGCTTCAGCCAATCCTGTTCGAAGCGCTCCGGGGTGTGGTCAAGGCCGTAGATCTCCCCCGTGCTGTAGCGGCAGAAATAGTCCGTGGAGAGGGGGGTGGACAGTTCGTAGTAATCCACCTTGCCGCGCAGGTGTGGCATCTTTTCATAGAGCTTTTCCAGCAGCCGCTGGGCATAGGCTTCCTTCTTGGCCTCGTAGTCGTCTCCGCGCTTGCCCCAGGGCTTGTCGGCCCAGTCTTCATACCACTCGAACGGGCCGGGGGCGACGATCTCGATGGTGGCGCGGCCGGGATAGCGCTCGGCAAAGCTGGGGTCCTTGGCGGAGGGGAAGGAGATATACGTGAGAGGTATCTCCTGTTTTTCCGGATCTTTCAGAAACGCCTCCACCTGTTGGCTATGGTTACTGCCGGGGTAGATCCAGAAGTTGGTCTTGGGCAGTTGCAGGTTTTCTGCGCTGTCCTCAATGCCGATATAAAGACAAACGCTGGCCATGGAGCGTTGCACCTGGCCCAGTTTCATCTGGTAGAAATCCTTGTGCGGCGCGCCTTCCGGTAACAGCTGGCCAAAGGTGTTGAAGACGCCGGCATTGCTGATGATGGCCGGTGCATGGATCTCCTGGCCATCGGCCATGCGCACGCCGGTGGCCTTGCCGTTGTCGAGCAGGATTTCTTTCACGTCGGCGTAGGTAAAGACCTCGCCGCCGCCCTGCTGGATCACCGGAATAATGGTCTTGGCCATTTCCGAGGCACCGCCGATGGGGTAATAGCCGCCGTAGAGGTAGTGACGGGCGATCAGGGCGTGGATGATAAAGCTGGACTCGCTGGGTACCAGGCCGTTGTCCCCCCACTGGCCGGTCAGGGCTGCGATCAGTTCCTGATTGTCGGTAAGGCTTTCCAGCACGGTCTGGGTGGTTTGATTGAGAAAAGCCGGTGCCTTGCGGCGGGCCAGGTGGCGGAAGGGACCGGCCAGCAGCCTGGGCAGCACCTTTGCCAGGGTGACTCCGGGCATGGCCTTGGCGACCTGGCCAAGATAGTCCAGATAGGTGTCGATGGCCTGCTCTTCGCCGGGGAATGCGTTTTTCAGGTTGTCGGCGAAGGCCTTGGGGCCGGCCACCAGATCAATCTTGCGATCGCCGATAAACAGCCGGTCGTAATGATCGTCCATGGCGGCCCACTGCAGCTGGCTGTCGGTCACATAGTCGAACAACCGGCGAGCCATGGTGTGTTTGGCGCCCATGTCGCCGATGTAATGCACGCCCACATCCCATTCATAGCCGTTACGGTCGTAGCTGTGGGTAAAGCCGCCGGCAGTGTAGTGCTGTTCCAGGACCAGGACTTTCTTGCCCAGCTTGCTGAGGCAGGCGGCAGCAGTGAGGCCGCCGATGCCGGAACCAATCACGATGGTGTCATAGGGGCCGTTCAGTCGATTGGCGCGGTAGCGGCGGCCGACACGGATGGTGCTGGGTTGGGGGCTGCTCATGGGGTGTCCTCGTTGTTCTGTGAATGCGTGTGGGCGACGGCACCGTCCAGCAGCAGGCTGGTCACGCCCTCGGCAAGATGCGGTTCGGCATCGGCGGAAGGCAGATGGCCATCGATGGTCAGTTGTGACAGGCCATGAACCAGGGACCAGGCAGTGGCGGTCATCAGATTCAGTGGCAACGATTTGAGATAGCCGCACAGGCGGCCAGCAGCAATGGTGTCTTCCAGTATCTGGAAAGCGCTCTTGCCCGCCTCGTCCAGACGTGGATGCACCCCAAGGGGTAACACCCGGCCACCAAACATTAACCGATAGAGGTTAGGCTCATCCTGGGCGAAGCTCACGTAGGCGAGGCCGATGCCGATCAATGCCTGGCGGGGATCGCGCTGGTCGACCTCCTGCAGGCGCTGGCGAAGCCCTTCAAAGCCGTTGATGGCCAGCTCGGCCAGCAGGCTTTCCCGGTCGGTGAAATGGCGATATAGCGCCGGGGCACTGACTCCGATCTGCTTGGCCAGCGCACGCAGGCTGATGGCGCTGTCGCCATGCTCGCGCAAAATGGCCATTGCTTGCGCGTGAGCCTGCTGCTGCAGATCGCCGTGATGGTATGCAGTGCGTGCCATGTTGATCCGTTGTTTAAGTTAACGGTGTTAACATTGGCATGGTGGGAGCCTTGCCGTCAAGCGCTTGATATAGAGCTGCTGTGTGGGCTGAGCCGCTCTGGCACCTTGGTCGAAGCCGCTGTAGGAACGCAGCGCAGCGAAGTAACGCACGGAGTGCGGCCCGAAGGGTGAGCGAAGCGAATAACTTGCCTGCAAGCGATCCGAGCCTTGGCGAGGAATGAGTTTCGAAAGGCAAAACCGGATGCATGGAGAGCTGTGTGGGTTTTGAGTTTCGAGAAGGGCTTTTGGAATCATTGCCTCGCTTAGGCTCGGATCGCTTGCAGGCAAGCTCCCACAGCAGGTTCTGGCGAGGGTTTTGCCGACGCAAAAAAGGCCCGCCCGGATTACCGGGCGGGCCTTCTTGCGTCAGGCGTCTCAAGGCGCCGGATACGGGAAGCGGGTATGGATGGCGTCCAGGGCCTTCTCCAGGTCCCTGTCCCAGCCCAGATTTACGCTCTTCAGGTTTTCCTCCAGCTGTTCAAGGCTGGTGGCGCCAATAATGTTACTGGTCACGAAGGGGCGTGAGGTGACGAATTGCAGGGCCAGCTGGGTGAGGCTGATGCCGCGCTCCTGTGCCAGCTGATAATACGCCTCAGTGGCCGCGATGGCCTGAGGATTGGTATAGCGGGCAAACTGCTTGAACAGGGTCAGCCGTGCTTTCTCTGGCCAGGTGTCGTGGCGGTACTTGCCGGTGAGCATGCCGAAGGCCAGCGGGGAATAGGCCAGCAGACCCACATCTTCCCGGTGGCTGATTTCTGACAGGCCCACCTCATAACTGCGATTAAGCAGGGAATAGGGGTTCTGCACGCTGACAGGGCGGGGCAAACCGATTTTCTCGGCTTCGTGAATAAAGGTCATCAGGCCCCAGGGGGTCTCATTGGACAGCCCCCAGTGGCGGATTTTGCCGGCATCCACCAGTTTCTTCAGACCGGCCACGGTCTCGCTGATGGCTATTCCGTCTTCGCCGTCCCGGTGCTTGTAGCCCAGGCGGCCAAAGAAATTGGTGGTGCGCTCCGGCCAGTGCAACTGGTAGAGGTCGATCACATCGGTCTGCAGCCGCTTGAGGCTGCCCTCTACAGCACCCTGCAGGCTGGCGGCGCTGAATCGCGGGCCGCCGCGGATGTGGTTGACGTATTCGCCGGGTCCGGCGGCCTTGGTGGCCAGAATGATCTTGTCCCGATTGCCGGTTTTGGCAAACCAGTCACCGATGATGGTTTCGGTGCGAAAAGAGGTTTCCGGACTGGCAGGCACCGCGTACATTTCTGCGGTATCAAAAAAGTTGATGCCCTGATCCAGCGCCATATCCATTTGGGCATGGCCTTCTTCGGCAGTGTTCTGGCTGCCCCAGGTCATGGTGCCCAGGCAGAGGCTGCTCACGTTCAGGTCGGTACGACCCAGACGGCGGTATTCCATGTTTCGCTCCTGTTTTACAGTGAGGGTCATTATGCGCGATGATGGCGCCCAATCTGATCACGGCACCTGCCTGCCCACAAGGGCGAATCAGGTCCTGGTTATAGTCGAGAGCGTCAATACAACAAATCCCCCTTTACTGCTTGTGTTCTTTGGGGGGCTTGGGTAGAATTCGCGCTCTCTTGCCCGGCGGAACAGACGCCGGCGGGTGTTTGCTACCCGTAACATATTGATTTTAGGGCAGAATTCCATGAAGACCTACAGCGCAAAACCGGAAAGCGTAAAGCGCGACTGGTATGTGGTAGACGCCTCCGGCAAAACGCTGGGTCGGTTGGCGACCGAAGTCGCAAGCCGTCTGCGCGGTAAGCACAAGCCGGAGTACACTCCACACGTCGACACCGGTGATTACATTGTTGTAATCAATGCCGAGAAAGTTACCGTTACCGGTAACAAGGCAAACGACAAGATGTACTACCGTCACACCGGTTACCCGGGTGGCCTGAAAGAAGCCAACTTCGCGACTCTGCAGGCCGAGAAGCCTGAGATGATCATTGAGAAGGCTGTAAAGGGCATGTTGCCGCGTAACCCGCTGGGTCGCGACATGTACCGCAAACTGAAAGTCTACGCTGGCGCCGAGCATCCTCATACTGCTCAGCAGCCTCAGCAGCTCGACATTTAAGGGGTTTTAGACGATGGCAACTGTAGAAACCAACTACGGCACCGGTCGCCGCAAGACCTCTTCCGCGCGCGTTTTCCTGCGTGCCGGCAGCGGCAAGATCACCGTTAATGGTCGCCCGCTGGACGTATACTTCGGTCGCAAGACCAACCAGATGGTTGTTCGTCAGCCGCTGGAGCTGGTTGAAGCCACTGACAAGTTTGATGTGCTGGTTACCGTTAGCGGTGGCGGCAACAACGGTCAGGCTGGCGCCATCCGTCACGGTATTACCCGTGCGCTGATGGAGTATGACGGTGAGCTGCGTGGCCAGCTGCGTCGTGCCGGCTATGTGACTCGTGATGCTCGTGAAGTGGAACGTAAGAAGGTTGGTCTGCGTAAGGCGCGTCGTCGTCCGCAGTTCTCCAAGCGTTGATACTTCCGGTCAACAGGTTCACAAAAAAGCCCAGCAATGCTGGGCTTTTTTGTGTCTAAATCAGGTGTTTAGGGTTTGTGGGCGCGGAATAACCGGTTGTCAGGTGTGGGCTTTTTCTTTACCATTTGCGCCGCCTTACTCCGCCCGTAGCACGAGGATGAGCCTCGTGTCCCGGACAAACCCCGAGCGTGGGATCTGAGGGGAGAATAACTCAATGAGCAACGACGGCGTAAACAGCAGCCGCCGCACGTTTTTAATCGGCCTGACCTCGGCAATTGGTGCTGCAGGTGCGGTCGGTGTGGCTGTTCCATTCGTAAAATCCTGGCAACCCAGTGCCAAGGCCAAGAATGCCGGTGCACCGGTCAAGATTGATATTGGCAAACTGGAAGCTGGCCAGCGTGTAGTCGAGGAATGGCGAGGTCAGCCTATCTGGGTTGTGCGTCGTACCGAAGACATGCTGGGCACTCTGCCCAAGCTGGATGAGAACCTTCGTGACCCGCATTCCGAAGCGGATCAGCAGCCGGAATATGCCCGGAACGAATGGCGTTCCATCAAGAAAGAGTATCTGGTGCTGGTGGGTACCTGTACCCACCTGGGTTGCTCTCCCTTGTTCGAGCAGCAGCCTACTGTGGAACTGGAATTCGGTGGCTTCTTCTGCCCCTGTCACGGTTCCAAATTCGACCTGGCTGGCCGTGTTTACAAGAGCGTGCCGGCGCCGACCAACCTGGTGGTTCCGCCTCACTCTTATCTGAGCGAATCCGTCGTCATCGTCGGTTCTGAAGAAGGGGAGACCAAGGCATGATGGGAATGGTGAATCGCGTTGTCGATTGGGTGGATGCTCGTCTGCCCGTGGTTGACGCCTACAAGCGTCACATGTCCGAGTACTATGCGCCGAAGAACTTCAATTTCTGGTACTACTTCGGGGTGCTCTCCATTGTAGTACTGGTAAACCAGCTGCTCACCGGCATCTGGCTGACCATGTTCTTCTCCCCGAATGAAGGCTTCGCTTCCGTTGAATACATCATGCGTGATGTGGAATGGGGCTGGCTGATCCGTTACATGCACGCTGTGGGCGCGTCTGCGTTCTTTGCGGTGGTGTACCTCCACATGTTCCGTGGTCTCATGTATGGCTCCTACAAGCCGCCGCGTGAGCTGGTGTGGATTTTCGGTATGCTGATCTACCTGGCGTTGATGGCGGAAGGTTTCCTGGGTTACGTGCTGCCCTGGGGCAACATGTCCTACTGGGGCGCCCAGGTAATCATCTCTCTGGCGGGTGCGATCCCGTTTGAACTGCTGCCGGGTATCAGCCCTGCGGATGCCAAGGAAATCGGCGAAGGCCTGACAACTTGGGTGCGTGGTGATTACCTGCTTTCCACCGCTACCGTGAACAAGTTCTTTGCGCTGCACGTTGTCGCAATCCCGATCGTGCTGCTGGCCCTGGTTGTGCTGCATATTCTGGCGCTGCACGAAGTGGGCTCCAACAATCCGGACGGTGTGGAAATCAAGAAGAACAAGGATGAAAACGGTATTCCGGTTGACGGCATCCCGTTCCACCCTTACTACACTGTGAAGGATCTGCCGGGCGTGATCGTCTTCCTGATGATCTTTGCCGTGGTGATCTTCTTCTTCCCGGATGGTGGCGGTTACCTGCTGGAGAAGCCGAACTTCGAGCCGGCCAATCCGCTGAAGACCCCTGACCATATTGCGCCGGTCTGGTACTACGGCCCGTACTACGCCATGCTGCGTGCTACAACCATTGACTTCATCATGTCTTCCAAGGCCTGGGGTCTGGTTGCCATGGGTGGTGCCATCGTGATCCTGTTCGTGATTCCGTGGCTGGATCGTCACCCTGTGAAATCCATCCGTTACCGTGGTATCTGGAGTAAGGTGTTCATGGCGATCTTTGTTCTGGACTTCCTGATGTTGGGCTACTTCGGTACCCAGCCGGCCACGCCGGGCAAAACCATGATGGCGCAGTTCGGCACGATTTATTACTTCAGCTATTTCCTGCTGATCATGCCGTTCGTGCATAAATTCGAAAAATCCAAGCCGGTTCCGGAACGGGTAACGGGGGGACACTGATGAAGAAACTAGCGGTTATTCTTTTCAGCTGCCTGCCGTTGGTCGCGTTTGCGGCTGGCGGTGGTCACAACGAGTACGTGGTCAAGGCCCCTGTCAACCTGCAGGACAAGGTTAGCCTGCAGAACGGTGCCAAGCTGTTCGTTAACTACTGCATGGGCTGTCACAGCCTGCAGTACATGCGCTACAGCCGCATGGCCGAGGATCTGGAGATTTCCGAAGAGCTGGTCATGGCGAATCTGAACTTTGCCACCGAGAAGTTCGGTGATCAGATGCAGAATGCCATGCCGGAAGGTCCTGCCAAGAAATGGTTTGGGGTGGCTCCGCCGGATCTGACCATGGTGACTCGCCTGCGTGACTCCGATTGGGTGTATTCTTACCTGATCAACTTCTATGAAGATGAGTCTCGTCCGTTCGGTTACAACAACCATGTGTTCCCGAATGTGGGTATGCCCCATGTGATGGCGGGCGTGGAAGCTGAGCTGGGCGAAGCGGAGTTCAAGGAAGCCATGGGTGATATCACCAACTTCCTGACCTATACCGCTGAGCCGGTGCGTCCGGAGCGCGAGCGCCTGGGTGTCTATGTGCTGGTGTTCCTGGGCATCCTTCTGATCCCGGCTTACCTGCTCAAGAAAGAATACTGGAAAGACGTACACTGATTCGTCAGTAACGTTCCTTTCCAGCGATGAACAGGGTACCCGCGCAAGCGGTTACCCTGTTTCTGTTATAGATCACAAGTGGAGATGACTCGACAATGGGTGTGGTGACCAAGCGTTCCTCAATGACTTTTTTCTCTTCCCCGGAAGATCATTACAGCCACCGTGTGCGTATTGTGCTGGCGGAGAAAGGGGTCACGGTAGACATTGTTGATGTGGACAGTAACAACAAGCCGGAAGATCTGGCGTCACTGAATCCATACAACGAAGTACCCACTCTGGTCGACCGTGAGCTGACCCTGTTTCAGTCTGCGGTGATCATGGAGTACCTGGATGAGCGTTTTCCGCATCCGCCACTGCTGCCGGTTTACCCGGTGGCCCGTGCCCAGAGCCGTCTGTTGATTCACCGTATCGAACGTGACTGGTGTGGTCATGTGGACGCGATTCTGGCGGGTGAAGAGAAGGAAGCGAGCCTGACCAAGCGTCGCAAAGAGCTGCGTGAGGCCATCCTGGCCTGCGCGCCCATCTTCAGTGAGTTGCCGTACTTCATGAGCGAAGAGTTCACCCTGGTGGATTGTGTGGTGGGTCCGATTCTGTGGCGGTTGCCGGTCCTGGGGATCGAGCTGCCGGCCAAGCAGGCCAAGCCGTTGCTGGACTACGCTGAGCGTCTGTTCGACCGTGATGCCTTCCAGGCCAGCCTGACTGACGCTGAACGTGAACTGCGCAACCCGCTCTGATGGCTGAAATGACCTCCAATCGCCCGTATCTGATACGGGCGATTCATGAGTGGATCTGCGATAACGGATTGACGACGCATCTGGCGGTCAATGCGATTTATCCCGGTGTGGAAGTGCCGCAGGACTTTGTCCAGGACGGACAGATTGTTCTGAACATTGCTCCCCGCGCAGTGACCAACTTTGCCGCCGGTAATGACGAGATTGCTTTTTCTGCCCGGTTTGGCGGGGTGCCCATGACCATTCGGGTGCCAGTAAACGCCGTGGTAGCGATTTTTGCCCGCGAGAATGGCCAAGGCATGGCTTTCGACCCGGTAGAGCCGCCAGAGCCGCCGACAACCCCGCCGGAACCCGAGAAGAAAGATGAGGGCAAAGGTAAGGTGAGTCACTTGAAGGTGGTGAAATAAAAAAACCGGCGAGAGCCGGTTTTTTTATTTCTGAGCTACGAGCTACGAGCTACGAGCTACGAGCTACGAGCTACGAGCTACGAGCTACGAGCTACGAGCTACGAGCTACAAGCTACA
>NZ_WTUY01000003.1:0-414898 GCF_009882945.1 Alcanivorax sp. DP30 | reverse complement strand
AGCTACAAGCTACAAGCTACAAGCTACAAGCTACAAGCTACAAGCTACAAGCTACAAGCTACAAGCTACAAGCTACAAGCTACGCTTGGATTGGACGCCCCCAAAAGTTCCCCAATTTCTCTGCTTTTCTACGAAGCCGCTGTAGGAGCCTGCAGGCAGGCTCCTGCAGAGTGGCGCAAGCGCTATTTCTAGGCGCTGGCGTCATCAGGTGGGACCAGCGCGCAGCGAATAACCCATACTTGCAGGGCAAACTGGGCGACAGCGAGAGCGGTTTTGCAGCCACAAAAAAGCCCGCTCGGTAAGCGGGCTTTTTTGTGTTGCCTGATGCGCGAAGTTCCTAATCGATATACTCGATGATCTTCACGATCTTCTGCACCCCATACACCTTCTGCGCCTGCTCGACTACCGCATCCGCTTCAGCATGGGTGAGCAGCCCCATCAGATAAACCACGCCATTTTCTGTGACGACCTTGGTGCGATTGCCGGGGGCGTCGCCGTTAACGAACAGGCGGCTTTTTACCTTGCTGGTAAGCCAGGTGTCGTTGGTGCGGGCCAGAAAGGAGCTGCCGCCGGCTACCGCGATTTCATTGTGCACGTTGCGCACGTGGCGGACCTGGGAGGCGATGTTGCCGGCCTGGCTTTTCAGGTCTTCAGTCGCGACCTGGCCCGCCAGTAGCACATTACCGTTAAAACTGACGACAATGATGCGCGACTGATCCAGTTCTTCACTGGCCCGGGCAATATTGATGCGGGCCTTGCGCTCGATGCTGCCGTCTTCCCAGAAGGCTCCAAAGGTGCGTGAGCCGCGATCCTGGTCGGTGGGCTGGTCAGACATTCCCTTGGTGAGAGAAACGCAGCCGGACAGGGTCAGACAGGCCGCAAGCAGACTGAAGAGCAATGCAGTGGGGGTTCGCATGGTGGCTTACTGGCCTCCGAACAATTGCTGGTCAATATGGTCACAGAGCGCGTGGATCACCAGCAGGTGAACTTCCTGGATGCGCGCGGTAGAGGTGGCCGGTACACGAATCTCGATGTCTTCGGGGCCGTACAGGTTAACCATCTCGCCGCCTTCCTTGCCAGTCATTGCGACCACGCGCATTTCCCTGTCATGGGCTGCCTGGATGGCCTGAATCACGTTGGCAGAATTGCCGCTGGTGGAGATGGCGAGAAGGATGTCGCCGCTACCACCCAGTGCGCGAACCTGCTTGGAGAAAATCTCGTTGTAGCTGTAGTCGTTGGCAATGGAAGTCAGCGTGGACGAGTCCGTGGTCAGGGCGATGGCGGGGAGGGCCGGGCGCTCCATCTCGAAACGGTTAAGCAGTTCCGAGGAAAAGTGCTGGGCATCCCCGGCGGAGCCGCCATTGCCACAGGTGAGGATCTTGCCGCCATTTAGCAGACATTCGACCATGGCCTGGCCGGCGGCCTCGATAACGCTGGGCAGGACTTCGCCGGCCTTGGCCTTGGTTTCAATGCTTTCGGCAAACAGTTGCCGGATTCGGTCCACGCTCATAAATACCTCGACTGGTCTTGTCTCTGATGCAGTGACTACAGCTTATTCGCTGTAGAACGCATTTTGTATCCATTGATAACTGACAGAACCGCTATTGTCCGGTTCCATGCCAATAACATCAAAGCGGCAGGGGCGCTGTTGATGTATGGGGTGTTTGGCCAGGAAGTGCCTGGCGGCCTGTATCAGGCGGCGTTGCTTGTGGTGGTCCACCGACGCCAGTGCGCCACCGTGGCTTTGTGTCTTGCGCCAGCGCACTTCAACAAATACCAGGCTATCCTGATCCAGCATGACCAGATCAATCTCGCCCTGTCGGCAGCGGTAATTGCGGGTGACCAGGCTCAGACCTTGCTGCTCGAGCCATTGCTCGGCAGCGGCCTCGGCCTTGTCACCCTGCGCCTTACGGCGCGGAAGAAACGGCATTACTGCGAACAGGCAGACTGTTGACGGGGTTAGTCACCTGGGGCAGGGCTTTGGCTTCGCCACGCATGAAGATTGCCCAGTCCAGTTTGCGGACAACCTGTTGATTGCGGATCTGCAGGCGGCCGGTGGCGCCGGGCAATTCGCTGGAGGGCAGCGTGTTGAGCAGGTAGAGGCGACTTTGCAGGCGATAGGCATCAATGCCCATGGCGTAGAGACGCTCATAGCGGCCATGCCCGTCTGGCCATTGCTCGGCGGCAACCTGGTGAAGGTCGCTGTTCTGGTCGCCGATGATCCAGGGCATATCCACAAAACGGATGCCGTTGAGATCCTGATCCCGGCGAGGGTTGCTCTCGCCACTGTAAATCAGTGAAGTGGAGTACACCGGCAGATCCTTGGCGTAGTGGAAATTCAGAGCCGGTTTCACCTGGCGCCCCTGATTGGGATTGGCAATCAGGAGCAGGAAATCCATGTCCTGACGGCGGCGGGGCTGGATGTCCATGTCCAGGTTGGTAAACCGGCTCACGTCCTTGCCCCGTTGTTCACTCTGGGCAACCAGAAGCAGCTCTTCCACTGTCTGACCAATTTCGGGCCCTTCCTGATAGGCCCGTGTCACAGTGACAGTGCCCTGCAGGTTCTGCCATTCCTCCACAAAGGCCTGTGCGACGCGTTCGCCCCAGTCTCCCTGAGGGTAAAGAATGCCGGCCTGGGTGTTGCCTTCGCGGGCGCCTTGGCGGGCGATCTGGCGTGCTTCGTCTTCCGGCGCCAGGCCAAACTGGAAAAAGTTTTCCGGCACCTGATCATTTTCAATATAGTTCAGCGCCAGGGTGGTAGCGGGCAGGGTGCCCTGGGCGGCAATGGTGGCGGCTTTTTCCTTGGATAGCGGGCCAAGTACAAAGTCCGCTCCATCATTAATGGCTTGCTGGTATACGGCGAGAATGTTGTCCGGGCCGGAATCATAGAAGCGCAGCACAGGCGAAAGGCTGTTCTGCTTTTGCTGGTAATGGGCCGTCATGATGCCTTCCTGCAGGGTTTTTCCCACGTTTTGCAGGGGCCCGCTGGTGGGCAGCAGAATGGCAACCTGGCTGGGGCGATGGCTGGCGGCTTCCTTGAGTGCGTCGAGCATGGCTGGCACGTCGGAAATGGCCGGGTGAGTTCGCCATTGGGCGCTCCACTGGTCCAGTCGTGCCACCTGGGCATCAAGGTCGGCAATCGGGTCTCGATAGAGTTGTGCCAGGGTGAGCCAGCCACGCAGATCACCACTGCTGGATTGAATGGCGCTGGCCAGTTCCTGGGGCGACATCTGCATCAGCAGTTGCCAGATCATGCCGTGGTTGTAGTCCTGGTCCTGGTCGTCAAGCAGCGGGTGGGCGGCAACGCGTTGCTGCAGGCTGTCGAGCAGTTTGCCCTCCATGGCCAGGGCGTCGGCACGCAGCAGATCAAGTTGAGCCTGCTGTTCAACCGGGTATTGCAGAATCTCATCTTCATAACGGGCCAGCAGCTCAACAGCCGGTGTGGCGTTTTGCTGGCTCAGGGCTGCGCGTCCGCTGAGAAGAATCCACTGAAAGCGTTTTTCGGTGGTGAGAGAATCCGGGTTCAGGTCGCTCAGCAATTGCTCGGCATCTTCAGGGCGTTGCTTCTGCAGATACTCGGCGGCCCAGGCCAGAGTGGTATTGACAAGAAACTCCGGCGTCGCCTGGGCAGCCAGCTGCGCGCGCGCAACGGAGAGTGATTCCGGTGCCTCGTCCATGCCGGCGGATTTCTCCACGGGCAAGGATGCGGGTTGGCTGGTGCTGGTTGGGGTGGTGCTACAGCTTGCGAGTGCAAAGGTGGCGACCAGTGCAATCCAGTTTGCCTTTTTGAAATCCATGGCGAGAGGTTCGTATTACCAGAATGGAGCGGCTATTGTAGGCGCTTCGAAGTAGGGTCTCCAGCGGCCAGTCATGAGGAAGTTCGACAATTATGAACTCTGTCTTGTATGTAGTGAGTACACCCATAGGGAATCTTGATGATATTTCCCGCCGTGCAGTTTCCGTGCTGGAAAGTGTGGACTGGGTGGCGGCAGAGGATACGCGGCATAGCCAGCGTCTGCTGGATCAACTGGGGCTGCGCAAGCGGATGATCAGTTGTCATGATCATAATGAAAATCAACGCAGTGCAGAGCTGGTTGAGAGAATGAAAAATGGTGAAAAAGGTGCGCTGATCAGTGACGCCGGGACGCCATTGGTCAGCGATCCGGGCTATCGGCTGGTGCGCGCCTGTCAGGATGCTGGCGTTCAGGTGGTGCCGGTGCCGGGGGCGTCGGCGCTGCTGGCGGCATTGGCGGCGGCGGGGCAGCCCTCTGACCGGTTCCTGTTCGAAGGGTTTATTCCTTCCAGAGGGGCGCCGCGCCAGCAGGCTATTGAGCGTCTTGCAACGGCAGAGGTGACCAGCATCATCTATGAGGCGCCTCACCGAGTGCTGTCCTTTCTGGAGGCCATGCGTGAGGAGGTGTCGCCGAAGCGGGAAATTACCCTCTGCCGCGAGCTCACCAAACAATTCGAAACCATCCGCCGTGGAACCGTGGCGGAGCTGTGCGAGTGGGTAGCTGGCGACAGCAATCAGCAGCGCGGTGAACTGGTATTGATCCTTTCCCCTGCCGAGCAGACCGCCGGTTGGAGCGACAACGACCAGGCCCTGGCCAAACTGCTACTGGCCGAACTGCCCGCCTCCCGGGCAGCCAAGATCCTGGCGGCCCATACCGGGATGAAGCGACAGGCGGTGTATGCGCTTCTGGAGACAATGAATCATTAATAATGAATAGTTAATAACTCGCAAACCGGCCTGTTTGGTTCTCAGGCGAATGAGGCCGCGTCCAGCGATTGGGGGGCGGCCTCATGCGTTTCTGGTCCAGAAAAGATTCGCCGCGCAGCTATTAATTATTCACTATTAATTATTAACTGATTACACTCGCCCCCGGACCGGTCAGACAGTCGCTGGCAGCGCCTTTCTTTGAAGGGACTGCTGGAGGAAAGTCCGGGCTCCACAGGGCAGGGTGCCAGGTAACGCCTGGGGGCCTCACTGGTGACGGTGGGGCTACGGCTAGTGCCACAGAGAAGATACCGCCCGTTCCTTCTTCGGAGGGTTCAGGTAAGGGTGAAAAGGTGCGGTAAGAGCGCACCGCGCCGCTGGCAACAGCGGTGGCAGGGTAAACCCCACCCGGAGCAAGACCAAATAGGGATCCGATGGCGTGGCCCGCGCTGGATCCGGGTAGGTTGCTAG
Source organism: Alcanivorax sp. DP30 (assembly GCF_009882945.1). Lineage (GTDB taxonomy): Bacteria > Pseudomonadota > Gammaproteobacteria > Pseudomonadales > Alcanivoracaceae > Alcanivorax. The sequence goes on along the minus strand of NZ_WTUY01000003.1, from coordinate 409,710 downwards.
AGGTTGATGGCGACGTCAGCCCCAGATGAATGACTGTCCACGACAGAACCCGGCTTATCGACCGGTCCAACTGAATTGTTGATGGTCTTGATGTGCATCAAGTCTCCATCAGAAGAAGGGCTTAGACTGCGCTCCCCGCTAACGGATTACCTGTCGGAGAGCGCACCATGTCCCGGATCGACACCCTGTACCGTTGTGATGATCATGAAGTACTTCGCTTTGCGGATCTGGTCACCGGTGAAGGAGTGCAGGCGAATCAGTTCTGTATTCGTCATGGTCAGCGTGCAGCGCTGATCGATCCCGGTGGGGATCTCACCTTTACCCCTCTCAATATTGTGCTTAGCCGGCTGATCAAGCTGGACAATCTGGAGTACATTCTCGCTTCCCATCAGGACCCGGATATCATCGCCTCGCTGCCGCGCTGGCTGATGCATACTCCATGTCGGGTGGTGGTCAGTCGGCTGTGGGCGCGTTTCCTACCTCACCTGGCCTCCAGCTACGAGATCAGCCGTATGGGTGAGCAGTTGCAGGCGCGTATTCAAGGGGTGGGAGATCAGGGGACGGTTTTGCCCTTTGGGGATGAAGGGTTGTGGGTGCTGCCCGCGCATTTTCTCCATTCAGTGGGCAACTTCAGCTTCTATGACCCGGTCAGCCGTATCCTCTTTTCCGGTGATGTAGGGGCATCGCTGGGTGGTGAGGAGGGCGAGGTGGAAGACTTCCATGAGCACGTCAGCAGCATGTCAGGCTTTCATCGGCGTTACATGGCCAGCAACCGAGCTTGCCGTTTGTGGGCAAGCATGGTGCGCAAGCTCAATCCGGCCATGATTGTTCCGCAGCATGGTGGCTACTTTACGGGGGAGCAGGTGGGGCGCTTCCTGGCCTGGCTTGCGGATCTGGAATGTGGTGTGGACCTGCTGTCGGAGGCCGATTTCCGTCTTCCCGGGGGCTGAAGATGCTTTTGTAATAAAGATTGCCGTTAGTAATAACTAATTTGTCTAACACTTAAAGTGCTTTCTCACTAGCGCGTCCCAGCGCTCTGATTCGTCTCGAAACTCCCTCCCTTGAGCACCTCGTAATTTCATGATCTGGCGCCCCTTTGCGCGCTAACAGGCTGATTTGTCTAGATTTTCTTTTACGTTTGCAGAGTGCTGATTGCTTGACTTGGGCTTTGCTGTGGCCCTAGAGTGTCTCAATGTGGTGAAAAGTGGGAAAAAGTGGGAAATTTCGTGTGGCAGGTGTCGCAAAGTGGGCCAAGGCTCACAAACGGAGTCCCCTAACCAAGAGACCGAGGACAGCCAGTGTTTACTGGGAGCACATCACTCAATCTGGATGCCAAGGGGCGGCTTACCATGCCGACCCGGTACCGCGCTTCGTTGCTCGAAGCTTGCGGCGGCCAGCTTGTGCTTACCCGTCACCCCTTTGATGAGTGCCTGGCTCTGTATCCCATTGATGAATTCACCGAAACCGCCAACAAGCTGTCTGCCCAGCGGGACTCCAACGCTCATGTGCGTCAGCTCAAGCGTCGTTTTCTTGGTCAGGCGGTGGAAATCGAGATGGACAGCAATGGCCGTCTGCTGGTGCCGCCGGAGTTGCGTGCCGCTATTGGTCTGGAGAAACAGGCCATGTTGATCGGTCAGATGCACCGTTTTGAAATATGGACAGCCGAAAGCTGGTCAGAAGAAGACTGCACCCTGGACCCGGAAGCCTTGCCGGACAGTGTGCAGGAGCTGTCTTTCTGATGACCGACACAGGGAAGCAGTACGAGCACCTGCCAGTGTTACTGGAGGAGGTACTGGAAATGTGGTTTAGCCGTAGCGATGGCTTTTACGTGGATGGCACCTTCGGGCGAGGTGGTCATAGTCGTGCGCTGCTGGCAAAGCTGGACCCCGAAGGCTGCCTGACCGGCATCGATCGCGATCCTCTGGCTATCGCCGAAGGCGAGAAACTGGCCAGTGAGGATGGCCGTTTCCGTATCAAGGCCAGTCGTTTTGATTGTCTGCCGGAGGTTGTTGCAGAGCAGGGGCGTCCCATCGATGGGCTGTTGCTGGATCTGGGGGTGTCGTCTCCGCAGCTGGATGATGCTGGCCGTGGTTTCAGCTTCCTGCGTGATGGTCCGTTGGACATGCGCATGGATCCCACTTCCGGTGAGAGCGCGGCCGACTGGCTGGCGCGCGCGGATGAAAAAGACATTGCCGATGTGCTCTACCGCTATGGCGAGGAACGCAAGTCTCGCTGGATTGCCAAGCGCATCTGTGAAACCCGCAAGGAGCAGCCGATAACTCGCACCTTGCAGCTGGCAGACCTGATTGAATCGGTGCTGGGGCGTAATGAGACCGGCAAGCATCCGGCCACGCGAAGCTTTCAGGCGCTGCGAATACATATAAACGGGGAACTGGATGCGCTGACAGAAGTGCTGGAACAGTCCCTGGAGACGCTCGCCATCGGCGGGCGTCTCGCCATTATCAGCTTCCATTCTCTGGAAGACCGGATCGTGAAGCTGTTCATTCGCGATCATTCCGGCCGGGCTCCGAAAGGGCGCGGCGGTTTGCCGTTGGGCGATGAGTTGCCACAGCAGCTGGAACCGATTGGCAAGGCGATACGGGCCAGCAAGAGCGAACTGAAAGTGAATGTCCGTTCGCGTAGTGCGGTGTTGCGGGTGGCGGAGAAGGTGGCGTGACTGCGCCCTGGGCCATTCGAGGGCTGGTGGCGTTGATTGCGTTGTCTGCCCTGGCGGTGAGCTACAGCGTTCATGAAGCGCGTCGACTCACTGATGAGAGTCAGAAATTGCAGCAGCAGCAGACGCGTCTGGAAAGCCAGTGGAGTCAGTTGTTGCTGGAGCACAGCACCTGGGGCAGCTATGCCCGGGTGGAGCGCCTGGCAAGGGAAAAGCTGGGCATGAAGTTACCGAAAACCGATGAGCGAGTGTTGATTCGACCATGAAAAACCGGGTCCGCAAGACACGGCAACCTAACCTCCGGACACGCTGGCGCTTTGTGCTGGGGTTCTGGGCGGTGTGTGCCTGTCTGTTGGTGGTTCGGGCGGTCGATCTGCAGGTGGTTCAGCACGATTTCCTGGCGCACCAGGGCGATATTCGCAACTTGCGTGTAGAGCCGCTGGCCGCGCATCGTGGCGTGATTCGAGATCGGGCCGGCCGGCCTCTGGCCGTGAGTACCCCGGTGGTGACGCTGTGGGCAAACCCCCGTGAAGCACTGGCGCATCAGGATGCCTGGCAGCGTCTGGGCAACAATGGGGTGATCAGCCAGAAGGAATTTGCCAAGAAGGTCCGCCGCCACGAAAGCCGTGAGTTCGTCTATCTGGAACGCGGTCTGGCGCCTGAAACTGCCAGAAAAGTTCTGGATCTTGATGTGCCGGGTATTCACTCCCTCACCGAGTACCGTCGCTACTATCCGGCCGGTGAAGTGTCCAGTCATGTGGTGGGCTTTACCAACATTGATGATCAGGGGCAGGAAGGCACCGAGCTGGCCATGGATGCCCATCTTGAGGGCCACAGTGGTCGCAAGAAGGTGGTGCGTGATCTGTTGGGTCGGGTCATTCAGGACATTGAGGTGCTGGAGCCAGCAGAGCCGGGCGAAGACGTGACCCTGAGCATTGACTTGCGTCTGCAGTACCTCGCCTATCGTGAGCTGCTAGGTGCGGTGCAGAAGCACAAGGCCAAAGGCGGCAGCGCCGTGGTGGTGGATGTCCGCACCGGTGAAGTGCTGGCCATGGTTAATCAGCCGGCCTACAACCCCAACAATCGCGGCAATATGGACACGGCGTCCCTGCGCAACCGCGCGGTCACCGATCTGTTCGAGCCGGGTTCTACCATGAAACCATTCACCGTGGCAGCGGCGCTGGAAATGGGAATGGTGACCCCGTCCACTACCATCAATACCCATCCGGGCACGCTGCGGGTGGGTTCCAAGACCATTCGTGACCATCGCGACTACGGCATCATCGACATTACCACCGTGCTCACCAAGAGCTCCAACGTGGGTACCAGCAAGCTTGCCCTGGCCATGGATCAGCAGGCCCTGCCAGATTATCTGGAGCGTTTTGGTTTTGGTCAGGCCACCGGTATTTCCTTCCCGGGCGAAAGCGATGGTTTACTGCCGCTGCGCAGCAAATGGCGTGATGTGGAGCGCGCGGCCCTGTCCTATGGTTACGGTCTGAGCGTGTCTGCCGTCCAGCTGGCCCAGGCCTATGCGGTGATTGCCAATGACGGCATGAAGGTGCCACTGACACTGCGCAAGGTAGAAGGCACGCCCCGTGGCGAGCAGGTCATTGGGCAGGCAACGTCCCGCCAGCTGGTACAGATGCTGGAAACGGTGGTTAGCCGTGAGGGTACGGCCAGCCGTGCCCAGGTGCCGGGCTACCAGGTGGCAGGCAAGACCGGCACGGTACACAAGGTGGTTGCCGGCGGTTATGCCGATGACAGTTACATCGGGTTGTTTGCCGGACTGGCCCCGGCAACGGACCCCCGCATCGTCACCGTGGTGGTGATCGATGATCCTCGTGGCAAGGCCTATTACGGTGGTCTGGTCGCGGCGCCGGCGTTCTCCAATATCATGAGCGGGGTATTGCGTACCTTGCATGTGCCACCGGACCGACCGGAAGGTCTGCTGGCGGGTGCGCCGGAGACGGAGGATCGTTCATGAAGAGCCTCCAGCAACTTCTTCCTGACTTCAACCTGCCTGCCAATGTGGCAGGTATCGTCGTTTCTGGCCTGCAGCTGGACAGCCGTCGGATGGAGGCGGGACAGGCGTTTTTGGCGGTGCCCGGCGTGGCCAGCGATGGCCGCCATTTTGTCGCCCAGGCCGTAGCGGCGGGGGCGTCCGTAGTGCTTGCAGATGCAGAGAGCGAGCCGTTTTCGGTGAGTTTCCAGGGGCAGGTGCCTTGCCTGCATGTGCCGGCGCTGGCAGCCCGGGTGGGCGATGTGGCGGCGCGCTGGTTCGGTGAGCCGGCTAACAATATGGCGATGATCGGGGTCACTGGCACCAACGGCAAGACCAGTATTACCTGGTTCCTGCGTGATGCTCTGAATGCCCTCGGTCACCGCTGTGCCCTGGTGGGTACGTTGGGAGTGGGTCTCAAGGGGCAGGAACTGCAGACCGGTCATACTACGCCGGACCCGATCACCCTGCAGGCTGCGCTGGCCAGTGCCCGCGATGCGGGAGCCGATTGTGTAGCCATGGAGGTGTCTTCCCATGCGCTGGATCAAGGGCGTCTGGGCAGCAGCGTGATTGGTACTGCCGTGTTCAGTAACCTGAGCCGCGATCACCTGGACTATCACGGTGACATGGAGTCCTACCTGGCGGCCAAATCCGTGCTGTTTACCCGCGACGGGGTGCGGTTGGCGGTGATCAATTGTGACGACCATGCCTCCAGCTCCCTGTTGAGCTGTATTGCTGATGGCGTGCGCTGCGTGACCTTTGGTGGTCAGGAAGGCGCCACCGTCCGCTGCGAGACGGTGGCTTACGATTCATTGGGCATGCGCGCCACCCTGAATGTGGCTGGCGAAACCGTAACGGTGTCGCTGCCGCTCTTCGGTCCGTTCAATCTCAGCAACCTGATGGCAGTGGCGGCCATTCTGCACGGCCAGGGCGTTGATACGGCGGCATTGGGCAAGGCGTTGGCCGCGGTGACTCCGGTGCCGGGTCGTATGGAACCGGTAAGAGCTGAACAGGGTCCCACCGTGATCGTGGATTATGCCCACACCCCGGATGGCCTGGAAAAGGCCCTGCAGGCCTGCCGTGCCCATTTCGAAGGCAGGCTGCACTGCATTATCGGCTGTGGGGGCGACCGTGATACCGGCAAGCGCCCCTTGATGGCCCGGGCCGCTGAGCAGCTTGCCGATAAGGTAGTCCTGACCAGTGACAACCCGCGTGGCGAAAACCCGCAAATCATTATTGAGCAGATGCAGTCCGGGCTGACCAACCCTGACCAGACAGTGGCCATTGTTGAGCGTGCCGAGGCGGTGGCGGAAACCGTGCGTCGTGCGGCGGCAGGCGATGTGATTCTGCTGGCCGGAAAAGGCCATGAGGATTACCAGGATATCAACGGTGTGCGTTATCCCAGTGATGATCGCGACCTGGCCCGTCAGGCACTGGCGGCACTGTCAACCATGGAGGACGCGCAATGATGTGGCTGTCCCAGGTTGCCCAGTGGACCGGCGGCGTGCTGGTGGGTGAAGACGTGCAGATCAGCGCGGTGGTTACCGATACCCGCGCCATGAAGCCGGGATGTCTGTTCGTGGCGCTCAAGGGTGAACGTTTCGACGCGCATGATTTTCTCGCTCAAGCCAGGGCAGATGGTGCGGTAGCGGCACTGGTGGATCGTGATCAGGATGCGTTTGCCAGTGCGGTCAAGGTCGCCGATACCCGTCAGGGGCTGGGCAAACTGGCCAGCGGTTATGCCGATCAGTTTACTGCCGAGCGCATGGCCGTTACCGGCAACGCCGGCAAGACTACGGTGAAGGAAATGGCCGCAGCCATGCTGGGCGCTGACACTCTGGCCACCGCCGGCAACTTCAACAACGACATTGGTGTGCCGCTGACGCTGCTGCGCCTGAACGCCGAACATCGTCATGCGGTGATCGAGCTGGGTGCCAATGCGCCGGGTGAAATCGCCTGGACCAGCGCGCTGGCCAAACCCCGCGTCGTGCTGGTGACCAATGTGACCGGAGCGCATCTGGAAGGCTTTGGCTCCATGCAGGGTATCGCCAACGCCAAAGCGGAAATTTTTGGCGGTTGCCAGCCCGGAGGGCAGGCAATCATCAATGGTGATGACAGCTTCGCTGCGTTCTTTGCCGGTGAAGCCGAAAAGGCAGGTCTGAAGGTAATCCGAATCAGCGTCCGGGAGCAGGCGGATCTGTACGCGGAGAAGATTGTCCTGCAGCAGGACAAGGTGAGCTTCGTGCTGCAGCCACTCGGGCACACTGTCACCGTGCCGCTGGCCGGTGCCCATCAGGTCAGCAATGCGTTGATGGCCATTGCTGCCGTACAGGCGTTGGGACTGGATCTGAAGGATGCGCTGCCGCGACTGGCCAACCTCAAGCCAGTGCCTGGTCGCATGAATCTGCACAGAGTGAAGCAGGGGTTGCTGGTGGATGACACCTACAATGCCAACCCCGGCTCGGTACGGGTCGCCATCGACTGGCTGTCTGCCCAGCCTGCCCCACGCATGCTGGTGCTGGGTGCCATGGGCGAACTGGGGCCGCAGGCGGACAGCCTGGTGCAGGAACTGGGCGATTACGCCCGCGAAAAGAATCTGGAACATCTGGTGGCCATGCGCGGTGCGCAGACGGCGGCCAGCGGCTTTGGCGATCAGGCAAGGATCGCTGACGACCATCAACAGGCGGTGGATTGGAGTGCCCAGGTGTTGCAAGACGGCGGCACCGTGTTGGTGAAAGGTTCGCGCACGGCCGGTATGGAAGCGGTGGTGAAGCGACTGACACAGGGCGATAGCCCACAGACACAGAATGAGGGGGCTCACTAATGTTGCTCTGGCTGGCCGACTACCTGGCGCAATTCCACAGCGGGTTTCTGGTTTTCCAGTACATCACCCTGCGCGGCATTCTCAGCGTACTGACGGCGTTGTTCATTGCCTTCTGGGTGGGCCCGATCATGATCCGCATGTTGCAGGAAAAGCAGGTGGGGCAGGCCATTCGTGATGATGGTCCGAAGAGTCATCTCAGCAAGGCGGGTACGCCGACCATGGGTGGCGCACTGATCCTGGTTGCCATTGTGATTTCCACCTTGCTGTGGGCAGATCTTGGCAATCGTTTTGTGTGGATCACCCTTGGCGTGCTGTTCATCTTTGGCGCCGTGGGCTGGGTCGACGACTGGCGCAAGGTGGTAGAAAAGAACCCCCGTGGCCTGCCGGCGAAATGGAAGTATCTGTGGCTGTCCGTGGGCTCATTCGGCGCAGCGTTTGCCTTGTTCTTTACCGCGCAAAGTCCTGCAGAAACCCAGTTGATCGTCCCGTTCTTCAAGAGTGTGGCCATCAACATGGGCTGGTTCTACATCGTGCTCACTTATTTCGTGATTAACGGCACCAGCAACGCGGTGAATCTCACCGATGGCCTTGATGGGCTGGCGATCATGCCCACGGTTCTGGTGGGGGGCGCACTGGGTATCTTTGCTTATGCCGGTGGCCATACAGAATTCGCTACCTATCTGCAGATCCCTTACGTGGCGGGGGCGGGTGAGCTGGTCATCATTTCCGCCGCCCTGTGTGGTGCCGGTCTCGGTTTCCTGTGGTTTAACGCCTATCCAGCCCAGGTGTTCATGGGTGATGTGGGTGCGCTGGCGCTGGGAGCGGTGCTGGGCGTGATGGCCGTGATCGTCCGCCAGGAAATCGTGCTGTTCATCATGGGTGGTGTGTTCGTGATGGAGACAGTGTCGGTGATGCTGCAGGTGGGCTCCTTCAAGCTCACTGGCCGGCGTATTTTCCGCATGGCCCCGATTCACCACCACTTTGAACTGAAAGGCTGGCCGGAACCGAAGATCATCGTTCGGTTCTGGATCATTACCGTGATTCTTGTACTGGTGGGTCTGGCGACCCTGAAGATTCGATAAGGAACTGACTCGAGCATGGCGAAAGACGGCTTCGATCTGGTTATTGGCCTGGGTGTCACCGGGCGTTCCGTGATCCGTTACCTGACGGATCAGGGGATGCCTGTGCGTGCGCTGGATACCCGTGCCGAGCCGGCCGGTCTGGAGGCCCTGCAGGCCGAGTTTCCCGGGGTGAAGATTCACACTGGCGGCTTCAAGGCCGGCTGGATGAAGAAAGCCTCCCGCCTGATCGTCAGTCCCGGTGTGGCGGTAGCGACGCCTGCCATTGCCGAGCAGATTGTGGACGGCAAGGAAGTGATCGGGGATGTGGAGCTGTTTGCCCGCGCGGCCAGCGAGCCACTGGTAGCCATTACCGGCTCCAACGCCAAGAGTACCGTTACCACTCTGCTGGGCCAGGTGGCCGACGCCTGCGGCATGAACCCGGGTATCGGTGGCAACCTGGGCGTGCCGGCACTGGATCTGCTTAACGATGATGCGCGTCTCTATGCGCTTGAACTGTCCAGCTTCCAGCTGGAAACCACCTACAGCCTGAGTGCTGACGTGGCCACTATCTTGAACGTGTCCCAGGACCATCTGGATCGTTACGCCAGCTTTGCCGACTATCTGGCGGCCAAACAGCGCATCTATGACGGCTGCCATGTGGCGGTGTGGAACCGTGATGACCTTGCTACCCGTCCACCGGAATCCGTGCCGCGCCAGGTGACGTTTGGCGCTCATCCGGAAGCGGATTACCGTCTGGACAGTGATAATGGCGTGCTGTTGTGCCGCGGTGAAAAACTGCTGGGACTGGATGAGCTGGCGCTCACCGGTCATCACAACGCCCTGAATATTCTCGCGGTGCTGGCCATCAGCGATGCGCTGGCCCTCAATCGTGACAAGGCGTTGGCCACGGTCAAGGCGTTCACCGGTCTTGCCCATCGCTGTCAGCTGGTGGCGGATGCTGGAGGTGTGCGCTGGTTCAATGATTCCAAGGCCACCAATGTGGGCGCCACGCTGGCGGCCATGACGGGTATTGGCGAGTCCATTGAGGGCAAGGTGATTCTGATTGCCGGTGGTCAGGGCAAAGGGCAGGACTTTTCGCCGTTGGCGGAACCCGCACGTCAGTATTTGCGCGCGGGCCTGTTGATGGGCGAAGACCGAGCCCTGCTGGCCCAGGGTATGTCCGCGGCGCCTTGTGAGCTGGTGGCGGACATGCAGGCTGCTGTCGAGCGGGCCTATGCCCTGGCCCAGCCTGGCGATGCGGTACTGCTGTCTCCGGCGTGCGCGTCCTTCGACATGTACAAGGGCTTTGGCGACCGGGGTGATGATTTTATTCGCCGGGTTCAGGAGGTGTGCAATGACTGAGCGCATGATCCTGAAACTGGATAGCAGCGGGGTGGACAAGCCACTGCTGTGGACCGCCATCGGTCTGGCGCTGGCTGGCCTGGTAATGGTGTCCTCTGCCAGCCTGCAGATCGCGGAAACCCGTCTGGGCGATCCGTTCTATTACGCTCTGCGTCACTGCATTTATCTGGCTCTGGGGCTGGGTGTGGGTGCCTTTGTGTACTACGCGGTGCCGTTGGCCCTGCTGGAGCGTCTGCGCTTTTTCATGCTGCCCATCGCAGTGGTGGTGCTGGTGATGGTGTTTATTCCGGGGCTGGGTCGAAGCGTTAACGGCTCCACTCGCTGGATTGCCTTGCCGGGCCTTACGATTCAGGCGTCGGAAATCGTCAAGCTGTGCTTTGTGTTGTATCTGGCCGGGTATGTGGCAGAGCGAAAGGCCGCCCTGGAAACCGAATGGAAGGCATTCCTGCTGCCGCTGGGGCTGCTTGGCGTATTGATGGTGTTGCTGCTGCTGGAACCGGATTTCGGCGCCGTGGTGGTGCTGGGTATTACCGCCATGGGCATGCTGTTCCTGTCTGGTGTGCCGACCCTGCGCTTCCTGCTGATTGGTCTGGCAGCGGTGGCGCTTGGCGCGATCGTCGCTGTTGCGGAGCCTTACCGTGTGGCGCGCTTGATGACCTTCACTGATCCCTGGGCCGACCAGTTCGGGGCCGGGTATCAGCTTACCCAAAGCCTGATTGCCTTTGGTCGCGGTCATCTCACCGGGGTGGGGCTTGGCAACAGTGTGCAGAAGTTGTTTTACCTGCCGGAAGCCCATACCGATTTCGTTTATGCGGTGATGGCCGAAGAGTTGGGTCTGCTGGGCAACATCGCATTGATCAGTGGTTTCATCCTGCTCGGCTGGCGGGTGTTCCGGCTCGGACATTCCCTGGAAGAGCGCGGTTTTCTGTACCACGCCTATCTGGTGTATGGCTGTGCTTTCGTTTTCTGCTCCCAGGCCTTTATCAACCTGGGTGTGAACATGGGCATGCTGCCCACCAAGGGTTTGACGCTGCCTTTTATCAGCTATGGCGGCTCCTCCCTGCTGATTTCTGCCGCCATGGTGGGCATGATCCTGCGCGCCGGCGCGGAGGCCGAGCAGCTCAAGGCCAGAGGGAGGGCAGCACGATGAGTACTGTCCTGATCATGGCCGGTGGTACCGGCGGCCACGTATTCCCGGCATTGGCTGTGGCGGATCAACTCCGTGAGCGCGGTTTCGACATTCTCTGGCTGGGCGCCGAGAACGGCATGGAAGGCAAGCTGGTGCGCCGTCATGGTTACAACATCGCTGAACTGTCCGTATCCCGTCTGCGGGGCGGCGGTCTCAAGCGCAAGCTCACTGCACCATTCAACCTGCTTCGCGCGGTGCTGCAGGCACGGCAATTGATCCGTGAGCACAAGCCGGTGCTGGCGGTAGGATTTGGCGGCTTCGCCAGTGGCCCAGGTGGCCTGGCGGCGCGTCTGTGCAAGGTGCCGGTGGTGGTCCATGAGCAGAATGCGGTGCCTGGCCTGACCAATCGCCTGTTGTCGAAGATGGCTGCGGTGACCCTGGAAGGGTTCGATGGGGCCTTTGGCCAGCGTGACGCCTGCTGGGTAGGCAATCCGGTGAGAACCGAAATTGCAGCCATTGATGAGCCAGCCGGCCGTTATGCCCGCCATCAAGGCGGTCTGCGGGTGCTGGTGGTCGGTGGCAGCCAGGGCGCGTTGGTGCTGAATCAGGATCTGCCTGAGCTGATGCTGGCGGTGCTGGGCAATGACATCCAGGTTCGCCATCAATGTGGTGCGGGTCGCACCGGTGAAGCGGCACCTATTTATGATGCCCTGGGGGTGAATGCCCAGGTCAGTGAGTTTATTGATGACATGGCAGAAGCCTACGGCTGGGCGGATCTGGTGATCTGTCGCGCCGGAGCGCTGACTGTGGCAGAAGTGGCGGCGGCTGGTGTCGCGGCCCTGTTTATTCCGCTACCCACCGCCGTGGATGATCACCAGACATTGAATGCCCGTTGGCTGTCAGACAAGGGTGCAGCCCTGTTGCTGCCCCAGCGGGAACTGAGCGCAGCCAGCCTGGCTGCCATTCTCAAACCGGTTGCAGAACGCGGAGCCCTTGCGCAGATGGCGCAACGGGCCCGTGAACAGGCCGTGGTCGATAGCGCCGAGCGCGCGGCCACCCTGTGTCAGGAGGTGGCCAATGGCCGATAACGACAACATCCATATTGTTCCGGAGATGCGTCGCATCCGTGGCATCCACTTTGTGGGCATTGGCGGTGTGGGTATGTGTGGCATTGCCGAAGTACTGGCTAACCAGGGTTATGCCATCAGCGGCAGTGACATCAAGGAATCCGCCGTGGTGGCGCGCCTGCGCAGCCTGGGTGTGCGTGTGGAAATCGGCCACCGCGCCGAGAATATCGACGGCGCAGATGTGGTAGTAACGTCCACAGCAGTGACCACTGAAAACGAGGAAGTGGCGGAAGCCCACGAGCGTCGCATTCCTGTGGTGCCCCGTGCCCAGATGCTGGCGGAGCTGATGCGCTTCCGGCACGGCATTGCTGTTGCCGGCACCCACGGCAAGACCACTACTACCTCCATGACCGCCGCGATCATGGCGGAAGCAGGCATGGACCCGACCTTTGTCATCGGTGGCCGACTGAACAGTGCCGGTACCAATGCGCGCCTCGGGCAGAGCCGTTATCTGGTGGCGGAAGCGGATGAGTCTGACGCCAGCTTCCTGCACCTGCAGCCCATGAGTGCCATCGTGACCAATATCGAAGCGGATCACATGCACACCTACGGCGGGGATTTTGCCCGGCTGGAAAATACCTTTATCGAGTTTCTTCACAACCTGCCGTTCTACGGGGTGGCGGTGATGTGCGTCGACGATCCGGTGGTGCGCAAGTTGTTGCCGCGGGTGAATCGTCAGGTGATCCGTTACGGCTTCAGTGAGGATGCAGACCTGCGTGCGGAGAACGTGCAGCAGCAAGGCATGACCACTAATTTTCGGGTGATCCGCAAGGAAGGGGAGCCGTTGCAAATCGCTCTCAACATGCCCGGCAAGCACAACGTATTGAATGCGCTGGCGGCCATTGCTGTGGCCTCGGATGAAGGGGCGGATGATGACGCCATCATTCGTGGCCTGAATAACTTTACCGGGGTCGGTCGCCGCTTTGATGTGCAGGGCGAGTACCACTTCGAAGGCGGTAGCGCGACCCTGGTGGATGACTACGGTCATCACCCCAGCGAAGTGGCAGTGACCATCGATGCCATCCGTGCCGGCTGGCCGGAACGTCGCCTGGCCATGCTGTTCCAACCGCACCGTTATACCCGTACCCAGGATCTCTATGAAGATTTTGTGGATGTGCTTTCCGGGGTGGATGTGTTGTTGATGCTGGAAGTCTATGGGGCCGGGGAAGATCCGATCCCCGGTGCGGATGCTCGCGCCCTGTGTCGCAGCATTCGCAAACGTGGCCGGGTTGAACCCGTCTTTGTGGATGACCCGGCCAAGCTGGCCGACATCCTCGCTACCCAGTTGCAGGACGGTGATCTGCTGGTCACCCAGGGTGCTGGCAACGTGGGTGCCATCGCCAAAGAACTGGCTGAACAGGGAGGCGCCAAGCGTGGATAAGGTGCTGCTGAAGAAGAAACTGGCCAACGTGGGCCGAGTAGCGGTACTGGCAGGCGGCAAGTCTGCCGAGCGTCCTGTGTCTCTCAAAAGTGGCGCAGCGGTTCATCAGGCCCTGCGTAACCTGGGCGTGATTGCCGAATTGGTGGATCCATCTGAGACCAGCGTTGATGCGTTGAAAGGCTTCGATGCTGCCTTTATCGCCCTGCATGGTCGCGGCGGCGAAGACGGTGTTATCCAGGGGGTGCTGGAGCACCTGGGTATTCCCTACACCGGTTCTTCGGTGATGGCGTCAGCCATCGGCATGGACAAGGTGCGCACCAAGCAATTGTGGAAGGGCGCAGGTCTGCCGACTCCGGCATTTTATGTGGCTGGCCGCAACGACACGAATCTGGGCTTTCCGCTGATGATCAAGCCGGCCCATGAGGGTTCCTCTATTGGTATGGCCAAGGCAGATAACGCGGAGCAACTGGCTCAGGCGCTGCAGGAAGCGGGCAAGTTTGATTCTGACGTACTGGTAGAAGCCTGGGTCAACGGCCCGGAATACACCGTGGCAGTGCTCGGCGACGAGGCGCTGCCGGCGATTCGACTGAAGACGCCCCATGCGTTTTATGACTTCGAGGCCAAGTACCAGTCCGACAGCACGGAGTATCTCTGTCCCGCCGGTCTGGTTGATGCGGATGAGGCGGCCATTCGTCAGTTGGCGCTTACGGCGTTCCGGGTAGCCGGTTGTCGCGGTTGGGGCCGGGTGGACGTGATGCGTGATCAGGACGGCAACTGGCAGTTGCTGGAAGTGAATACGGTACCGGGGATGACCGATCACTCCCTGGTGCCCATGGCTGCAAAAGCGACCGGCAGAAATTTTGACGTGTTGTGTGGCGAGATTTTGTTGCTGGCACTGGAGCAACGGCCAGCGGAGTTGAACGGTGGCTAAGCAGGCCGCGACGCCCCGGGGCGCCCGCCGCAAGCCGGTGAAACAAGCCGGTGTGCCATTGCGCGAGCGGCTCGCCGCCGCTGTGCCGTGGATGCTGGTGGGCAGTGTGGCCATGGTGCTGCTGCTCGGAGTGATCTACCTGCCGGCGCTGCTGGACGGGTATCCCGTCCGCAAGGTGGGCGTTGATGGCGTGACCGATGTGCGCCGCCAACAACAGATCCAGACCGCACTGGCGGCGCTGGTTCGCGATGAAAACTATTTTTCTGTGCCGCTGGAAGAAATCTATCAGCAGGCACAGGGGTTGAGCTGGGTAGAAGGTGTATCCGTACGCCGCCAGTGGCCCGATACCGTGGTGCTGACGGTCAGTGAGCGACGCCCGGTAGCAGTGTGGAACGAAACGGTGCTGATTTCCGATGGCGGCGAACCGTTCAAGGCACTGAAGCAATACGACCTGACGGGCCTGCCGCATCTGAATGGCCCGCAGCAACGGCTGGAGGAAGTCATGGGCTTCTATCACAGCATGGGCAAGATGCTGGCGGATGTGGATCTGGGCATTCGCAGCATGGACGTCAACGCACGGCTGACCGCGCGGCTGACGCTGGATAACGATATGCAACTGGTGGTCGACCGTGAGCACTACACCACCAAACTTCGCCGTTTCGTACGGCTTTATCGGGGTGTGCTGAGCACGGACAGTCGCCAGGTGACCCGCGTGGATCTGCGTTATGCAGATGGCATGGCGGTGACCTGGGGCGAGCAACAGGAGAAAGGGTGACATGGCAACTGCAACTGAAAACATGATTGTCGGACTCGACATTGGCACCTCCAAGGTGGTGGCCATTGTGGGTCAGACAACTGCCGATGGCGCCATGGAAATTGTGGGGATCGGTTCCCAGCCCTCACGGGGCATGAAGAAAGGCGTGGTGGTGGATATCGAAGCCACCGTGCGCTCCATTCAGCGTGCCGTGGAAGAGGCCGAGCTGATGGCGGGCTGCCACATCCATACCGTTTACGCGGGTATTGCCGGCTCCCATGTGCGCAGCCTGAACTCCCACGGCATCGTGGCCATCCGTGACCGTGAAGTGGCCCAGGCGGATATCGATCGTGTCATCGACGCGGCACAGGCGGTGGCGATTCCGGCAGACCAGAAAACCCTGCACGTGCTGCCCCAGGAATATGTGGTGGACAACCAGGAAGGTGTGCGTGAGCCCATCGGCATGAGCGGCGTGCGCCTTGAAGCCAAGGTGCACCTGGTGACCTGCGCGGTGAACGCGGCACAGAACATCGAAAAATGTGTGCGCCGCTGCAACCTGGAAGTGGATGACATCATCCTTGAGCAGCTGGCAAGCGCCCATGCGGTACTGACCGAAGACGAACGTGAGTTGGGTGTGTGCATTGTGGATATTGGTGGTGGCACCACGGATATCGCCATCTTCACTGAAGGGGCGATCCGTCACACCGCGAACATCCCCATTGCCGGCGATCAGGTCACCAACGACATCGCCATGGCGTTGCGGACTCCCAAGCAGCACGCCGACGAGATCAAGATCAAGTACGCCTGTGCCCTGACCCAGCTGGCGGGCGCAGACGAAACCATCAAGGTGCCCAGCGTGGGTGACCGGCCGCCGCGTACCCTCAGTCGCCAGAATCTGGCGGAAGTGGTGGAGCCTCGCTACGACGAGCTGTTCACCCTGGTACAGGCGGAGATTCGCCGTTCCGGTTACGAGGACCTGATCCCCGGTGGCATCGTGCTTACCGGTGGCTCATCCAAGATCGAGGGTGCGGTGGATCTGGCTGAAGAGATTTTTCACATGCCGGTACGGCTGGGCTCCCCGCAGGGAATCTCCGGGCTGATCGACGTGGTCAAGAACCCGATCTATTCCACCGCTGTGGGCTTGCTGTTGTATGGCCAGCGGATGGAGAAGGAAGGTGGCAGCCCCCGGGCACAGTCCGGTGGTGGCCAGGTGGACTGGCTGGAGCGTTTTAAAAGCTGGTTCAAGGGTAACTTTTAGAGCGTCCGGGTAGCGGAAAGGTTTTCGCGCCTGGAGATAGGTCGGACGTCTGAAGTCGGAGGTCTGACGCAGAAGAACAGAACGATTTTCGCGTCTGACGTCAGACATCCGACGTCAGACCTGATGAGCGCAAGCGGTAGTTCCGGGCCGCGGCAGCACCACCGGGACATTCGACGTGAAACAAGTAGTAAACAGGGATGAAAACGGGAGATTAATCATGCAATTCAAACTGGAAGACAGCGTACCGCATGGCGCGGTAATTAAAGTAGTAGGCGTTGGTGGCGGCGGCGGTAACGCCGTGGATCACATGGTGCGTTCCGGTGTGGAAGGGGTGGATTTTATCTGCGCCAACACCGATGCCCAGGCGCTGCGTAATGCACAGGCCAAGACCGTTATTCAGCTGGGTAGCCAGGTGACCAAGGGTCTGGGTGCCGGTGCCAACCCGGAAATCGGCCGTCAGTCCGCGCTGGAAGACCGCGACCGTATTGCCGAGCTGCTGGACGGTGCCGACATGGTGTTCGTGACTGCCGGCATGGGTGGCGGTACCGGTACGGGTGCGGCACCGGTGGTAGCCGAGATCGCCAAGGAACTGGGTATCCTGACCGTGGCGGTGGTGACCAAGCCGTTCCCGTTTGAAGGCAAGAAGCGCATGCGTTCTGCCCAGGAAGGTATCGAGGAGCTGAAAGAGCACGTCCACTCCCTGATTACCATTCCCAACGAGAAGCTGCAGTCCGTACTGGGTGGTTCCACCAGCCTGCTGGATGCCTTCAAGGCGGCTAACGATGTTTTGCAGGGCGCGGTGAAAGGTATTGCCGACCTGATCGTTCGTCCGGGCATGATCAACGTGGATTTCGCCGATGTGCGCACCGTGATGAGCGAGCTGGGTACGGCCATGATGGGCTCAGGCACTGCCAGTGGTGAAGAACGTGCTGCAGACGCAGCTCGCGCTGCCATCTCCAGCCCGCTGCTGGAAGATGTGGATCTGCGTGGCGCCCGCGGTATTCTGGTGAACATCACCGCGAATGAATCCATCGCCCTGGACGAGTTCTCTGAAGTGGGTGAAATCGTCAGCGAGCTGGCCGGCGATGACGCCAATGTGATCATTGGTACCGCCATCGATCCGGACATGGGTGACAATATCAGTGTTACTGTAGTGGCGACCGGTCTGGGTGTGGCCCAGCAGGAACTAAAAGTGGTGCGTGGGCGTCAGACCCCCGTTGCCGCAGACGGTCGTGTGGACTACAGCGACCTGGATCGCCCGGCCGTGGAGCGCAAGCGCGCTGCTCAGCAGGCGGCCAGCGGTCGTGGCCAGCAGGCGGTAAACACCGCGGAAGATCTGGATTTCATCGATATTCCGACCTTCCTGCGTCGCCAGGCCGACTAACGGTGGCTCGCATTGGTGCAAAATCAGGACGTTGGAGTATAATCCGCCCCTAATTTTGTGTTGAGGAAAGCGGTATCCTTCAGGATACCCGCAGCTGTGTGACAGACTGATGATCAGACAACGAACACTGAAAAATGTGATCCGCGCCACCGGCGTGGGCCTGCACACCGGCGAAAAGGTCTATATGACCGTTCGCCCGGCACCGGTGGATACCGGTATCGTGTTCCGGCGTGTGGACCTGGACCCGGTCGCAGAGATCAAGGCGGCGGCAGATGCTGTGGGTGAAACCACCCTGTCGTCTACACTGGTTCAGGATGGCGTCAAAGTCGGTACGGTGGAGCATTTCCTGTCCGCCATGGCGGGCCTGGGCATTGATAATGCCTTTGTGGAACTGTCTGCCCCGGAAATGCCGATCATGGACGGCAGTGCCGGTCCGTTCGTCTTCCTGTTGCAATCTGCCGGTATCAAGGAGCAGGAAGCGGCCAAGAAGTTCATTCGCATCAAGAAAGAAGTGACGGTGCGAGAGGGCGACAAGACGGCAACTTTCGTGCCCTTCGATGGTTTCAAGGTGACGTTCTCCATCGAGTTCGATCACCCGGTGTTTGAAGATCGTAACCAGGTGTCCAGCATCGACTTCTCCACGACCTCGTTCGTGAAGGAAGTGGCGCGGGCGCGGACGTTCGGCTTCATGCGCGACATCGAGTTTCTGCGCAGCCAGAACCTGGCTCTGGGCGGCAGCGTGGATAACGCCATCGTGGTGGATGAATACCGTATCCTCAATGAAGACGGCTTGCGCTATGAGGATGAGTTCGTCAAACACAAGATGCTGGACGCCATCGGCGACCTGTATCTGCTCGGGCATAGCCTGATTGGCGAGTTCATTGGCCACAAATCCGGCCATGCCCTCAATAATGCGCTGTTACGGGAAATTCTCCGTCAGGAGGATTCCTATGAAGTGGTAACCTTCGAGGATGCCACTGACGCACCGGTGTCTTATATGCGCCCGGTGCTGGCTGCTGCCGAATAAGCACAGCCTGCGTCGAAGCCCTGTTGCCAGCCGGCGGTCCTCCCGCCGCCGGTTGGTACCCTTCGGGCCTGATATCTTGGTATTTCCGTTCTATTCAGATTCCCAGCGGCTAGCCAGTCGCAGTAACGATGCCTTGAGTGCGTCGTCGTCAATATCCTCAGCCAGCTCCTGTATGTAGCCGGCACTTTCCTTGCTCAAGGTGGGCCCTTTGGCCTGATAATTGCTTTGGTTGCTGGATGCTTGCTGTCCGGCGGACTGAGGCTGGCGTTTGCCGCCCACCACGATCTTGACCTGTTCACCGGGCAGGGCCTGTTGCAGTCGTGGCAGGTGAAAACGCAGCAGCTGCGCCGTGGCACTGGTTTCCACCAATGCCAGCCAGCGATGCTGATCACGAATCAGGGTGACTCGCTCGCGCAGGGCCGGAGGCAGGCAGTCGCGAGGGTCCTGCTCTTCAGCAGAGGGGGACGTTCGTGCCTGTTTGGCCAGCTCTGCGAGAATACGATTACCGTTTAGCAGGGCCCTAAACGCTTTGGGCGAAGTTGTCTTGCTCATGAGTTTTTCATAGACTAGCCTGCCAGCTATAAACAAATATATTAAAAGGCTGGCGTAAGTTGCTGAAAAGTTTGGCGTTAGCTTTAATCAACGGGTGCGTTACACAACGATATGAACATCATAGTCATTAACAGCCGGCGCGGCCATTCGCGCACACTCCCGGTACCAAGGCACTGGCCCTGGTTGCTGGCAGCGGTTTTCGTGCTGTTGCCGGCCCTGATCGGAGTGGGCGCTTACCAACTTGCTTATCACGTCGGCGATCAACCTGAATATACACCTTTAATGACGGCGCGTTTTGCCGATCAGCTTGATGAGCAGGAAAAAGCCCTTGCAGAACTGGATCAGCTGAGTCAGGAGCAGTTTCGAGCCCTGACCTTGAAGCTTGCCCAGGCTCAGGCCCGGCTGGTGCGACTGGATGCGCTGGGTGAGCGTCTGGTGGAGGTGGCCGACGTGGGCAGCGACGAATTCGATTTCAGCACAGTGCCTGGCCTCGGTGGCCCGGAGGGCGTGGATGAGGGGGCAAGCTACGAGCTGCCTTCGTTCATGGAAGCGGTGGACCAGATGGCAGCGACCCTGGAGCGTCGCGAGCGACAGCTGGATATCCTGGAAGACCTGCTGGCAGACAAGCAGATTGAAGACCAGACCTGGCTGTCTGGCCGCCCGTTGACCAAGGGCTGGATGTCCAGCCGCTTTGGTCGTCGTTCTGACCCTTTCACTGGCCGGGTAGCCTGGCACAAGGGTGTGGATTTCGCCGGCAAGGCAGGGACGCCCATTGTGGCCACGGGATCCGGCGTAGTGACCTTCTCCGGGGAGAAGTCCGGCTACGGCAAGATGGTTGAAGTGAACCACGGTAACGGAATCACCACCCGTTATGGCCATGCCCAGGAACTACTGGTAGAACCTGGCGAAATTGTCCGTACCGGTGACATTATCGCCAAGGTCGGGAACTCCGGCCGTTCGACGGGACCCCATGTCCATTATGAGGTGCTCAAGAACGGCGCCCAGGTGAATCCTCAGCCCTATATCTATCGCGCAAGACGCTGATAGTTCTCAAAAAACGGCCTTCCCGGGGCCGTTTTTTGTTGTCGGCCCTTGATATCCACGAATACCACCTTATCTCTCCACACTATTGTGTTTAGAATGGCTCTCTTTCAGGGGATGCCCCGGTCAGATGCTGTCTGACTGCCGGGCTTTCCAGAGACCTTTGCTTGTGTCTTGCGTCTCACCCGTTCCTTGTTGCCAACAGGCGGTGGGGAATATGGACGGGGCTTTCAGCCCTTTGGCCATCTTGGTCGGCGCCTCGTCCTGATGCCTGGCTGCCAGATGTGGCAGCAGGCTTAACTCATACAGAAGCGGAAGTTTTATGCTCGGTACCATCGTAAAAAAAATTATCGGCTCCAAGAATGATCGCGAACTCAAGCGCATGGGCAAGCTGGTGGAAGCGATCAATAGCCACGGGGAAGCACTGGCACAACTCACTGATTCGGATCTGCAGTTCAAGACCCGGGAATTCCGGGAAGCCTTTCAGCAGGGCAAGACGCTGGATGAATTGTTGCCGGAAGCCTTTGCGGTGGTGCGTGAGGCGTCAACCCGAGTGATGGGTATGCGTCATTTCGACGTGCAGATGATGGGGGGCATCGCACTCCATGAAGGCCGCATTTCGGAGATGCGTACTGGTGAGGGTAAAACCCTCACGGCAACGCTGCCTGTTTACCTGAATGCCCTGTCCGGTGAGGGCGTGCACGTGGTCACGGTCAATGATTACCTGGCCGAGCGTGATGCCAACTGGATGCGCCCGCTGTATGAATTTCTGGGCTTGAGTGTAGGCGTAATTCTCTCCCAGCAACCTTCCGAGCAGAAACGCGAAGCCTACGCTGCAGATATTACCTACGGAACCAACAACGAATACGGTTTCGATTATCTGCGCGACAACATGGCCTTTCGTCTGGAAGACCGGGTTCAGCGTGGACTCAACTACGCCGTGGTCGATGAAGTGGATTCCATCCTTATCGATGAAGCGCGGACACCGCTGATTATCTCCGGGCCGGCTGCGGATTCCTCCGAGCTGTACATGGCCATCAACAAGCTGATGCCCAACCTTACCAAACAGGAAGAGGAAGGTGATGAGCAGGGCGACTTCTACATTGATGAGAAACAGCGTCAGGTCGAGCTGACCGAAGAGGGTCACCAGAAGATTGAAGGGTTGCTGGTCAGCAATGGTTTGCTGGAAGAGGGCGAAAGCCTCTATGCCGCCCACAACCTGACCCTGCTGCATCACGTTCATGCGGCCCTGAAGGCCCACGCCCTGTTCCATGTGGACCGTGACTATATTGTGCAGGGTGGCCAGATCGTGATTGTGGATGAGCACACTGGCCGTACCATGCCGGGGCGTCGCTGGTCTGAAGGTATTCATCAGGCCATCGAAGCCAAGGAAGGGGTGAACATCCAGCAGGAAAACCAGACGCTGGCATCTACCACTTTCCAGAACTACTTCCGCCTCTACAACAAGCTGGCGGGCATGACCGGTACGGCGGATACCGAAGCGATGGAATTCCGTCAGATCTATGGCATGGACGTGGTGGTGATTCCCACCAACAAGCCGATGATCCGTGACGATGCCAATGATCTTGTCTACCTGAGCCTGCAGGAAAAATTCGACGCCATCGTGGAAGAGATCAAGACGGCGGTGGAGAAAGGTGCGCCGGTGCTGGTAGGTACGGCCACCATTGAGGCTTCAGAGTACCTGTCCAAACGTCTCAAGCAGGACAAGATCCATCACGAAGTGCTGAACGCCAAGTTTCACCAGCGCGAAGCGCAGATCATTGCTCAGGCGGGTCGTCCCGGCGCGGTCACCATTGCGACGAATATGGCCGGTCGTGGTACCGATATCATGCTCGGGGGCAACCCGGAAGAGCAGATCAAACACATGGACGAGCCGTCCGAGGTGGAAGCAGAAAAAATCCGCGCTGAATGGCAAGCCAATCATGACAAGGTCATGGAGGCTGGCGGTCTGCATATCATCGGTTCCGAGCGTCACGAATCCCGCCGTATCGATAACCAGCTGCGGGGCCGGGCTGGCCGTCAGGGCGACCCGGGTTACACCCGTTTCTTCCTGTCCATGGAAGATGATCTGATGCGGATCTTTGCGTCCGACCGGATTCGCAACATGATGCGCTCCCTGGGTCTGGAAGACGGCGAGGCCATCGAGCACCGTTGGGTAACCCGCGCCATTGAAAATGCCCAGCGCAAGGTGGAAGGCCGCAACTTTGATATCCGCAAGAACCTGCTGGAATACGATGACGTGGCCAATGATCAGCGTCAGGTTATCTACAGCCAGCGTGACCAGATTCTGGAAACCGACGATCTGACCAACTCCGTGAAGGGCATCCGATACGATGTGATTCAGGAAGTGGTGCACAGTTATATGGCCCCGGGTTCCGTGGAGGATCAGTGGGATGTGCCGGGTCTTGAGAAAGCACTGGATGCTGAATTCCAGAGCAAGGCGCCGGTGGGGCAGTGGCTCAACGAAGACAATCAGCTGCACATCGATGGCATTGTTGAGAAGCTGGTAGAAAATCTGGAAGAAGATTATCAGCGCAAGGAAGCGGAGATCGGAAAAGAAGATCTTCGCCGCATCGAGAAACACCTGATGCTGCAAATTCTGGATCGTCACTGGAAAGAGCATCTGGCCAGCATGGATCACCTGCGTCAGGGGATTCATCTGCGTGGTTATGCTCAGAAGAACCCCAAGCAGGAATACAAGAAGGAAGCTTTCGAGTTGTTCCAGAATCTGCTCAACCAGATCCAGAATGAGTTGATTCGTGTACTTCACAGCTTCCAGGTGCGTCGTGATGATGAACTGGAGCGCATGGAGCAACAGCGTCAGGAAGAAGCACGTCGCCAGGCAGAAAAGATGAAAATGCAGGCGGCAGCTGAGCCAGGTGGAGAGTCCCCGACAGGTGCAGAGGGCGGTGCACAACAGGCCGGCACTGTGGTTCGTGAGGGCCGCAAGGTGGGCCGCAATGAGCCGTGCCCCTGTGGCTCAGGGAAGAAGTACAAGCAGTGCCACGGTAAGATCGAATAACAGCTTCGAGCGACTAGCTTCTAGCTGCGAGGAAAGAAAAAAGCACCGGTGAATGCCGGTGCTTTTGTTTGTTTTGTCTGGCAGCTCGTAGCTAGTAGCTCGCTGCTGATTTTTCAAGGAAATGGTTATGACACAGACAGAGTGGTTGCCCGTTCCCGGACTTCGGCTTGCTGCCGTAGAGGCCGGTATCAAGAAGGCCAATCGAAAGGACCTGGTGGTGCTGGAGTTGGCGGAAGGCTCCCGTGTCAGTGGCGTCTTTACGCTAAACCGTTTCTGTGCGGCGCCCGTGCAGGTGGCCAAGGCGAGACTCGCTGCAGGCACACCGAAATACCTGATGATCAATACCGGTTATGCCAATGCGGGTACTGGCAAGAAAGGCATGGAAAACTGCCTGGCCAGCTGCAAGTTGCTGGCTGAGGCGGCAGGCTGCAAGGAAGAGGAGATCCTGCCTTACTCAACCGGTGTGATTGGTGAGCAGTTTCCTCTTGATGCCTTCGCCCGGGGGCTGCCCATGGCGCTGGCCGAACTGGACGAGCACCATTGGGGACGGGCCTCGCAGGGCATCATGACCACCGACACTTACCCGAAAGTGGCCAGCCGACGCGTGGAGATCGATGGTGTTCCGGTGACGGTCACGGGCATGTCCAAGGGCTCTGGCATGATCAAGCCCAACATGGCCACCATGCTGGGCTATATTGCCACTGATGCTCCGATTGCCAAACCGTTGCTGGATCAGTGGGTCAGCTCACTGGCAGACAAGTCCTTCAACCGCGTGACCGTGGACGGGGATACGTCTACCAATGATGCCTGCATGTTGATCAGCACTGCCAAGGCAGAAATGGCGGAGATCACCGAACTGGATGAAACCAGTCAGGTGCTTTACAACGCGCTTGAGGCTGTTTTTGTGGAGCTGGCCCAGGCATTGGTACGTGACGGAGAAGGTGCCACCAAGTTTGTGGAGATCACCATCACCGGGGCCGCGTCTGACGCGGATGCCCGTATCGTGGCGGAAACCATTGCCCACTCACCGCTGGTGAAAACCGCGCTGTTTGCCTCGGACCCGAACTGGGGCCGTATCCTTGGGGCCATTGGCCGCGCCCCAATCGCCGAGCTGGATGTGGACAAGGTGAATCTGTGGCTGGGGGATGTGTTGCTGGTAGAGCGGGGCGGTGTCGCGGATAGCTATCAGGAGGCTGATGGCGCTGCGGTGATGGCCCAATCCGATATCGTGATCCGTGCAGATCTGTCTGCGGGTCATGGCGAGTGCACTGTGTGGACCTGTGACTTCAGCTATGACTATGTGAAGATCAACGCGGAGTATAGGACGTAAAAGCCGCTTCATGCATCAGGCTGCACGCAGCATGCGAGGCAAGATCTGTTGTGGGTGCTTGCCTGCAAGCGATTGTTGACGCGAGTTACGAATGACGAGTTTCGAAAAGCAAAACCGATTTGTTTTTCAGGTTTTCGAAACTCGATACTCCCGTCACGCTACTCTTTCTTCTGGCGGTCTGGCTGGCTTGCCTCTCCGGCCACCCTGTCACCCAGGAATCAGACAAGAATAAGGTGATCATGACCACCGAACCCACCCCCGCCATCACCGTCGTCGCTGCCATCATCCGTGGTGAAGATGGTCGCATCTGTCTGAGCAAGCGTCCTGACAACAAGCATCAGGGCGGACGCTGGGAATTCCCGGGCGGTAAAGTGGAAGGTGGCGAGCGGCTGTCGGACGCGCTGGCCCGGGAGCTCCATGAGGAGCTGGGCATGGGCGACGCTGTGTCCTTCCCCTTCATGACCATTGCTCACCAGTACCCGGACCTGCACGTCACACTGCATTTTCGTGATGTGACGGCATGGCGTGGTGTGCCAGAAGGGCGGGAAGGGCAGCAGGTGGAATGGTTCACCCTGGATCAGTTGCCTGGGCTGACTTTCCCCGCGGCTAACCAACCGGTCGTCACAGCGATCACCTTGCCGCCCTTGCTGGCTATCGCGCCGGACAGTGGTTCGCTGGACGCATTGCTTGTCGCCATCAGGGCGCTGGATCCCGTCAGCACCGGGCTGTACCTGCGTAGCTGGAGCCATCACCCGGCCAGAAACACGGTGCTGTCCGCCTGCCGGGAGCAGGGGCTGAAAGTCTGGTTGCGGGCGGATTCACCCTCCGGGGTGGCAGGTGGTATGCCTGATGGAGTGTTCGGGCTGCACTTGCCGGGCGCTGTGCTGACTGATTGCGTTACCCGGCCGCCATTCAATGGTGTGATTACCGCTGCGTGCCATGATCAGATGGCGCTGGAGAAGGCGGTGGACCTTGGCCTGGATGGTGCCTTGGTCTCACCGCTGAATCCCACCGAAACTCACCCGGACAAACCGGCGCTTGGTTGGCAAAAAGCGGGGCAATGGGTCACCGGGCTGCCTATGGCGTGCTATATGCTAGGCGGGGTCGGGCCGGAAGATCTTGCTGTCGCACGCCAGCATGGTGCGGTTGGGGTGGCGGGGATTCGTGCGTTCTGGTCACGCCTTTCTCCGTAGCTGCTGTAGGAGCTTGCCTGCAAGCGATCCGAGCCCAAGCGAGTTAAGGATTCCGGAAACGCGCTTCGAAGATTAGGAGGGCTCTGTAGAAGGTCACCGCTTCATTCGGCTAACAAGTTGGCCCTTCTACAGGGCTTCGCCGTCGCTCGGATCGCCTGCAGGCAGGCTCCTACAGCAGCGCGGTGCGAGGGGTTACTCCTCGAAATCCCTTCCCGGCATTTCCGGATCCCCCGGAATCGCATGCCGCTCCGCCGCCCAGTCCCCAAGATCAATCAATTTGCAGCGCTCACAGCAGAACGGCCGCCAGGGATTATTGTCCCAGCGGGTGAGTGTCTTGCATTGAGGGCAGGGGTAGGTCTGGGTGGTCTTGTCGGTCATGAGGATCCGTTGGCCGTAGATTGTGGACAGCAAGGAGCGGGATCTTAACGCTTTTGGCGTCAGGCGTCAGGCGTCAGGCGTCATCAAGAATGATTGTCGGCCAGTTCGAGATAGAGCTTGTGTAGCACATCCAGCTCTCCGTGCAGCTTCTCCAGCGAGCCATGGTTCTCGACCACGTCATCCGTCTGATCCAGCCGCTGGGTGCGCTCCAGCTGGGCTTTCATGATGGCGGCCACCTGTTCCTCAGGTACATGATCCCGGGCCATGGTGCGCTTTACCTGCAGCTCTGCCGGCGCATCAATCACCAGAGTACGATGCACCAGATCCTTCTGGCTGGTTTCGAACAGCAGGGGTGACACCAGAACGGTGTAGGGAGACTTGCTGGCCGCAATCTGATTCCGCAGCTCCTGGCCAATGGCTGGGTGGGTAATGCCTTCCAGTGCCTTTAGCGCCTCCGGGTCGGCAAATACGATCTCGCGCAAGGCTCGGCGATCCAGTGCGCCATCTTTGGCTATCACATGACTGCCAAAGCGTTCTGTAATGGCCTTGAGCGCTGGTTTGCCCGCCTCAACTACCACTCGAGATGCCAGATCCGCATCCACAATGGTAACCCCCTTTGTCGCCAGGTAATCGGTAGCTGCAGTCTTGCCGCTACCAATACCGCCAGTCAGCCCTACAACAAACATGATGAATTCCACTTGCAAGCAACAGGCATCACGCAGCGGGCGCTGATATGCCTGCGTGTTTTCTGAAGCCGTGTTGATGTGAATTAGAGTTTGTACATGCCCAGGTACGAACTGACGATGGTATCGCCCCACAGCAGGGCGATCCAGCCAGCGGTGGCCAGGTAGGGGCCGAAGGGAATCTGGGTGCGTTTCTCGCCACCAAACAGCATTCCCGCTACAGCAAAAACCAGCCCAACCACGGAAGAAAGCAGGATGATCAGGGGGAGGTACTGCCAGCCCACGAACGCCCCCAGTGCAGCCAGCAGCTTGAAATCTCCGAAGCCCATGCCTTCCTTGCCGGTCATCAGCTTGAACAGCCAATACACACTCCACAAGGACAAATACCCCGCCATGGCACCGATAACGGCATCTTGCAGGGAAACTGGTGATACCCCCAGCAAGGCGGCCAGCAGGCCAGCCCACAGCAGCAGCAGCGTCATGGAGTCCGGCAGCAGGGTGGTATCCGCATCAATCATGGCTGCGGCCAGCAGCAACCAGGACGCGAACAGGGTAAACAGCAGCCAGCCGCCGTAACCGAAGTGCCAGGCGCACAGGCCTGCCAGCACACCGCTGGTAATTTCAATCAAGGGGTAGCGCTTGCTGATGGGCGTAAGGCATTCCTTGCATTTGCCACCCAGAGCAAGCCAGCTCACCACCGGCACATTTTCGTACCAGGCAATGGCGTGGCCACATTTGGGGCAACGGGAGCGCGGGGTCACCAGATTGAAGACCGGTTGTTCTTCCTCTTCCGGCAACTCGAGAATCTCGCGTGCCTCGGCCCGCCATTCCCGCTGCATCATCTCCGGCAGGCGATAAATGACCACGTTGAGAAAGCTGCCAACCAGCAGCCCCAAAACAACAGCAAGCCCAACCAGAAAGGTTGGGCTTGCTTCAAGAAGGTTCAGCAATTGAGTCAAGATAATTAGCCTACAACGTTACCCATCTGGAAGATTGGCATGTACATGGCGATGATCAAGCCGCCGATTACCACGCCTAGAACCGCCATGATCATCGGCTCCATCATGCTGGTGAGACCGTCGACGGCATTGTCGACTTCCTCTTCGTAATAGATGGCCACTTTTTCCAACATGGCATCCAAGGCGCCGGATTCTTCACCAATGGCTGTCATTTGAAGAGCCATCGCTGGGAATACCCCCGTTGCGCGCATGGCAAATTGGAGTTGTTGGCCAGTGGAAACATCTTCTTTTACTTGCAGGACAGCCTTTCGGTATACGGCGTTGCCTGTTGCTCCGGCGCAGGTATCCAGAGCCTCAATCAAGGGCACCCCTGCAGAGAAAGTGGTGGAAAGCGTTCGTGCATATCTTGCAATAGTCGATTTCAAGGTCAGATCACCGACAATAGGAAGTCGCAGTAATAATCTGTCAATCGCATCGGCAAATGCCTGGGAACGTTTTTTCAGCTGAGAAAAGCCGACAACAAACATAACAAAGATAACGATGATTAACAGGAAGTGCGCTTGCAGGCCTCGGGAAAGACCGATAACAAATTGTGTAAAGGCAGGTAGTTCAGCTCCAAATCCGGCGAACAACTCCTCAAATACGGGAACCACCTTAAGCAGCAAGATAGAGGTCACGATGGCTGCGGCACCGACCACGAACATGGGGTATTTCATCGCCTTCTTGATCTTTTGCTTGAGCGCCTCGCTCTTTTCCTTGTAGATGGCCACCCTGTCCAGCATGGTTTCCAGTGCACCGGATTGTTCGCCAGCGTCAATCAGGCTGCAGTATAGATCATCAAATTGGTCGGGATGCTTTTCCAGCGCGCCGGCAAAGTTACTACCGGCTTCCACATCTACCTTGAGCCTCAGGACCAGCTCTTTCATGGATGGGTTGTCCAGACCGTCAGCCACAATCTCAAAGGCCTGAACGAGCGGCACACCCGCTTTCATCATGGTCGCTAATTGCCGGGTGAAAATAGTGATATCAATACTTTTGATTTTCTTCTTGCCGCCAATGTTGATTTCCCGCTTTCTGACGACTTTCTTGGCATTAATACCCTGTTTGCGAAGTTCGGCGCGAACAAAGGACGGAGCCTTGCCGCTGGCCTCGCCCTTGACCCGGGCTCCCCTGCGGTCGACTCCCTCGTAAAGGAAAGTGACGTTTTGTTGTGCTGATTTGTTGGCCATAATCAATGTCCACTCGTTACACGGCTGACTTCTTCAAGGCTTGTCACGCCATGCATGACTTTTATCAGACCTGAACGATACAGGTCATTGAAACCTTCTTTTCTGCACTGGTCGCCAATTTCCAGGGAGTTGCCCTCTTGCATGATGATCCGGGAAACCCCATCGGTAATCTTGACCACTTCGTAGATCCCAACCCGGCCTTTATAACCGTTCGTGCATTTCTCGCAACCTGTTGGGCCATAAACAGTAAACCCTGACTTGATGTCTGTGTCGGTGAAACCCATCTCAAGCAGGGATTGCTCAGGGACATCAACAACGGTCTTGCAGTGTTCGCAAAGTCTGCGAGCAAGTCGTTGTGCAATGATAAGGATAACGGATGTAGCAATATTAAAGGAGGGTACCCCCATATTGCGAAGACGAGTCAGCGTTTCTGGTGCGCTGTTGGTGTGCAGTGTGGATAACACCAAGTGCCCAGTCTGGGCCGCCTTGATGGCAATGTTGGCGGTTTCCAGGTCACGAATCTCGCCAACCAGGATGATATCCGGATCCTGGCGGAGGAAGGCGCGTAGTGCTGCGGAGAAATCCATTCCTTGCTTGGGGTTAACATTGACCTGATTAACGCCATCAAGATTGATTTCAACGGGGTCTTCTGCGGTGGAAATATTTCGCTCTGGTGTATTGAGGATATTAACACCGGTATAGAGAGAGACGGTCTTGCCTGACCCAGTAGGGCCCGTTACCAGAATCATGCCCTGAGGCTTGTGCAGAGCATCCATATACAGCTGTTTCTGGGCATCCTCATAGCCAAGCGCATCAATGCCCATCTTGGCGGATTCGGGGTCAAGAATCCGCAACACGATTTTCTCTCCAAAAAGAGTGGGGCAGGTGTTCACGCGGAAATCGATAGCGCGGGTTTTGGAGATCTTGAGCTTGATCCGGCCATCCTGGGGAACGCGACGTTCCGAGATGTCCAGCCGAGACATGACCTTGAGGCGTGCCGAAAGTTTGCTGGCAATATTGATTGGAGGTTTGGAGACAGTCTGCAGGATGCCATCCTGACGGAAACGAACCCGGTAGGTCTTTTCGTAGGGTTCAAAGTGCAAATCCGAGGCGCCGCCCTTGATGGCATCCAGGAGTAGCTTGTTGACAAAGCGAACAATCGGAGCATCATCCGAGCCGGATTGGGTTTCGTCCTTTTTCTCTTCCGCAGCGGAAACATCCAGGTCCTCAAGACCCTCATCCAGATCATCAAAAGCAGAGCCTTCCGCTTCAGACTCCAGGTTATCAATCAAGCGTGTGAGCTTGTCTTCTTCAACAATGACCGTTTCTACGTTAAGGCCAGTGTTGAAGCGTATTTCTTCCAGGGCGGGCAGGTTGGTCGGGTCAGAAACCGCCACAAACAAGCGGCTGCCCCGCCTGAAAAGAGGCAGGACATGGTGTTTGGTGATCAGCTTTGGGTCTACCAGATCCTTGACCAGGCTATCCCGTGAAAACGCCGAGAGGTCAAGAACCGGGTCGCCAAATTCTTCCGCAGCGGTGCAGGCGAGCGCGGTAGAGGCCACCTTGCCGCTACCTACCAGATGCTGGATAAGGCTCACACGATCCTGTCTTGCCTGATCTATGGCTGATCGGGCTTCGTCCTGGGACAGCAGTTCCTGGCGGATCAGGCGCAGTGGGAGACCGCTGAAAGGGATGTTTTGAGACGTCATGGCAACCTGCTTGTTTATGCTTAGAGTTGTGGGGGTGCCCAAGAATTTATTCTTAACATACCCCGTGATGGGGGTACAGTGAAGCCTGTAACCCTAAAAATCAGCGCCTTGCCACATTTATTTCACCTGATGGTTGAAGGATTGGCGCTTTGACTGTTCTGGTGACGGTTTCTGCGGGCTTCTGACGAATTTCGGCACTTTTTGTTTGGCAGGGCTGTCTTGCGATGAGTTACATATGTCGTGGGGTCAGGCTGCTTCTGTTGTCGCCGGTGTCGCTGGCACTCCTTATTCCAGATTTGGCCCGCTAACTGCATTGGTTAATACCAGAGATTGGCCTTGGCTGACTCGAATAATAATAGTGCAGAATGATTGGGGGCTCGGATGGAGATGAGCAAAAAACGGGGGTTTACTCTCATCGAACTGATGATTGTAGTTGCCATTATTGGCATTTTGGCCGCTATCGCATTGCCGGCGTACCACAACTATACGCAAAAATCCGCTAATGGTGCTTGTCTTGCCGAAGCAAAGGCTTACATGGGGACGGCCGTTGCGGATATGGCTGATAGTCGAAATCCTACCGCCTACATGCCCACAGCCTGTGACAGCACCACCGCCATATCGTTGGCCACGGCTGACTATAACTCTGGATCATCGGTTACCTTTAATGCTACCAGCAAAGGGAATGCAAGCCTCCTGGCAGACACCATTTGTGATGCAGGGAAAGGCTCTTGCCGACTCGATAACTAGATTCGGGCATTAAGCAGGGGGTAAAAGGGCGCCGAAAGGCGCTTTTTTCGTATGAGTTAAACTGCTCGAGAGTGTTGTTGTGGTTTGGAGCTTCATTGGGAGGAGCTTGGCCGAGAGAAGGGAGAGGGGGGGTGAAGGTGACGTTTCTTGCATGAGGCCGACAAGAATTGTCACTTTTGGGGCTGAAAGTGCCGCTTTTCGGTAGGGTGGGGAGAGGTGGAAAAGGATGCCAATCCAGTAAAATCGGCTTGCTCAGTTGGCTTGAAGGTGTCCGGAAAAAAGTTGGCCCGCTACCTGCATTAGCTCATAGTAGATGCTCGCCGGGGGTGAGCTCATTACAAGATTTGCCAATGATTGGAGAGAACACATGAAGAAGCAAACTCAACAGGGTTTCACCCTTATCGAACTGATGATCGTAATTGCGATTATCGGCATTCTGGCCGCCATTGCCCTGCCGGCCTACCGTGATTACACCCAGCGTTCTGCCAACGGCGCTTGTCTGGCAGAAGCAAAGGCTTACATGGGCACCGCAGTTGCCGATATGGCTGATAGCCGTACCCCCACAGCATATGAAGCTAGTGCTTGTGAAAGCATTAGTGCTGCGCTGGCAACCAGTGACTACAATGGCGGTACTTCTGTTACTTTCGCTGCGACAACAAAAGGTAATGCCTCTCTGAAGTACGATACCATTTGTGATGCAGGTAAAGGTTCCTGTCGCCTTAATGATTAATATTCATAAGGTTATCTGAACCAGCAAAAAGCGCCGAAAGGCGCTTTTTGTGTATGTGGGGAGCTGGCTTGTGGTTAACCATGCATTTTTGGGTAGTAAGTAAAAGGCGATTCACTTGAAGAATAAGCAGTGCTGGTCGGTGGGCTTGACTTGTTTGCTCGCGCTCTTGGTGGCCACTTGCGGAATGATTGTATTGCTTCCGGGGCTTGGTGGTGGATTTATGCTGGATGATATGCAAAGTATCGTTCAGAACAGTGCTCTGCACCTTGTTGAGATTAAAAGCCTCGATGATCTGCTTTATGCAGCTTATAGCTTCGATCCAGGTGGCGGTACGCGCCCATTGGTGATGCTGAGCTTTGCCTTGGATATCCTGCGTTCAGGGCTTGATCCTGTTGCGTTTAAAATTACCAACATTGTTATCCATGCCTTGACTGGTTTTGCTCTGGTTTTTTTCTTTCGAAAACTTCTGTGCTTGGCTGCCTGGTCGCCAAGGGAAATAAGAATTGCCGCGCCAGTACTTGCCTTGATCTGGGCAATCCACCCGCTTCAGGTCTCTTCTGTTTTATATATTGTTCAGCGCATGCAAATCATGAGCACATTATTTGTTGTGCTGTCACTACTGTCATATCTGTGTTTTCGTGACCAGAACATCAAGGGTGAGAAAGGTCGCGTTTACGGCTTTTTGGTGATCCTGTTTGGGTTGATTGCTTTTGCATGTAAGGAAGATGCAGTGCTGTTGCCGGTATATTGCCTGGTAATTGAGTTAACGGTGTTGAGGTTCGATGCTAAAGCGGAAAAGTTAAAGAAACTCTTGCGTTATGTTTACGGTACCTTTTTTGTTGTGGGGCTGATCGCGTATTTATTTGTTGTGGTGCCGTATTACTGGCATTCGGACTGGTACCCGGGAAGAGTATTTACAAGTGCTGAAAGGCTGATGACCCAGGCCCGAGTGCTGTGGATGTATCTGGCTCAACTGTTGCTCCCGCTGCCCTCAATGCTTCCTTTTAACTATGATGATTTTGCAATTTCCCGAAATCTTTGGCAGCCGAAGACGACAATGCCGGCAATTGTGGGTTTGGCTGGGCTTCTGTACCTTGCGTGGCGTTGGCGTAAGGCCTTTCCCGTATTCTCTCTTGGTGTGTTGCTTTTTTTTGCGGGACATTTCTTGACCAGCAATGTCATTGGGCTCGAGATGGTGTTTGAGCATAGGAATCATTTCCCGTTGATCGGGTTTGTGCTGGCGATCATTGCATTAATCGTGGCACTGATGCGTTCAAGGCAGTGTCCGAGATGGCTGGCGATAAGTGTGATTTCGAGTATTTGTATTGCGGAGGCTGGTGCAGCCGTATATCGCGCTTATATTTGGGGTGACGAGTTGCGAAGGGCTGAATATAACTTGAGAGTCGCCAGTGATTCTGAGCGAGCCTGGATTAACCTTTGCACATCACACTTCAGGCTTCGGCAGAAAGGCTCGAACGATCCTCATTTGAATATGGCTATTGATGTTTGTCAGAGAGGTGCAGACAGAATTAGTGATTCTGTTGTGCTGATGAATAATGTCGTTATCTATAAGACGATAAAAGGTTCAGTGACGGAGCAGGATTGGGAAGCTTTGTTGGGTCGTTTGGAGCGTGCTCCAATGACGGTGCAAAATAAAAGAGTCCTTTGGGTGACGCTGAACAATGTCGATTATGGATTGTTTGATAATGAGAAAAAAGTACTGAGAGTTATTGATATCATAACGGGAAAAACAAAGCTGCGAACCCATGAGTATTTACGTGTCGCGGCATATATATTTAATGATACCCATGAGCCTATCAAAGCATTGCCCTTTCTTGAGGCTGCGGTACGGCAGTCATCACTGGATGACCCTGATATTCAGAAAATGCTTGCTCAGCTTAAAGCTGTTGGGCGTCAGGACTGGGTTGATCATATACTTGAAGCAAAAGAAGCGGATGAGAAAAACAATGATTAAAGATAGCTCCCTCTCAATTGTTCTTCCCGCAAAAAATGAGGCTGCTGCAGTGGGGGCAACAGTCGAAAAAATCCGGACATTGTATCCGGATGCCGAGATTATTGTTGTTGATGATGGCTCAACCGATGATACCGCAGACCTTTCTGCTGGCGCTGGAGCTACGGTCGTATGTCATCCGTATAGCAAAGGTAATGGCGCCGCGATTAAAACGGGTGCGCGAGCTGCAAAAGGTGATGTGATTGTTTTCATGGATGCTGACGGTCAGCACAACCCTGAGGATATTCAAAGGCTGCTGCGTAAGATGAGTGGTGGCTATGACATGGTAGTTGGGGCTCGTCAGTCAGGTTCTCAGGCAAGCCTTGGTCGCGGTTTGGCCAATGGTTTTTATAATGGCTTGGCAACCTATATGACAGGGCAAAGAATTGAGGACCTTACTTCTGGATTTCGTGCTGTCAAAGCTGAGAAATTCAGGGAGTTTCTTTACTTGCTTCCAAATGGTTTCTCATACCCGACAACTAGCACAATGGCATTTTTCAGGGCGGGCTACTCTGTAGCCTATGAGCCTATACATGCAGCAAAACGAATAGGGAAAAGCCATATTCATTTGTTAAAAGATGGCGTTAGGTTTCTGTTGATCATATTCAAGATTGGAACATTATTCTCGCCACTTAAGCTCTTTCTTCCTATTGCCGTTTTTTTGTTTTTCTTGGCGACATCGTGGTATGGATATACATTCTTCTCAATCGGTCGATTCACGAACATGAGCGCATTGTTATACACGGGCGGTGTGATGGTTTTCCTGATGGGGCTCATATCCGAACAAATAACGGCTTTAATGTACAAGGATAATGGTTGATGGCTGTTGCCGAGGTTCTATTGTTTCTATAGCTATAATGTACTCCCCTGCGAGATTGAGAGTCGTCCATGCATGGTTCAATTTTTCTATTATGCTAATTCAAGAGGGTGGATTAGTTGTTTCGTGGATGAGCCCCTTGGGTGCTGTTCGATTTTTTCGGGGGGGCTTCTGCAGTGTGCTTGGAGGTGTGATTTGCCGACATTTTCCTCCGCATATTCTTAAAGAAGAAATCACTCAATCGAATTGAGTCAGTGAGAGTATGGAAAGCTCGATGTTATGCCGGTCTCGGAGGAATGATGGGTTTGAGGAGTCGGTTGATTAAGAACTTTTTGAGCGTTGGTGTGTTTAACGCTTTTGCACTCCTTGTCGGCTTTTTGGTTAGTGTGCTGTTGGCAAGATCATTGG
The DNA here is from genome assembly GCF_009882945.1 of Alcanivorax sp. DP30. Taxonomy (GTDB): domain Bacteria; phylum Pseudomonadota; class Gammaproteobacteria; order Pseudomonadales; family Alcanivoracaceae; genus Alcanivorax. The sequence goes on along the minus strand of NZ_WTUY01000003.1, from coordinate 373,969 downwards.
GTGTTGAGGTGTTTGGGCAGTACTCCTTTATTATGTCGCTGGTGCCACTTTTGGCGTTGCCGATAGCGGCAGGGCTGCCGCAATTACTTACCAGAGAAATGGCTGGCTATATCGAGCTAAAGCAGTGGGGGCTTTTCCAAGGAGGGATCAAATCTGCATACCGTTGGGTGGGTTTGAGTTCTGCGTTTCTTACTCTTGTCTGTTTTGTTTTTTTTCTGTTGGGACTTTTTCCTCTAACGGGCTATGGCTTCGTGCTTCCTTTGGTTTTGCTTCTTGTCGGGCTTAATGGATTGAACGCTGTCAGACAAGGTATTATGAGAGGTTTGGGGGTGCCTTCAATGGCGGTGCTTCCTGAAATGCTAGTGCAGCCAGCACTATTGCTTGTCTCTCTATTTGTACTCAACACCCTGTTCGATTTGAATTTGCTGGCTGCTCTGAGTGCCCATGTTGTGTCGGCATTATTTGCCATGATCTCTGCAGTGTTCATCTTACGGAGGTTGTTGCCAAAAGCGGCACATGGCTCAGAGCCAGAGTTCAGGAACAAGCAATGGTTGGCAGCACTACTTCCGTTCGGCTTGCTTCAGGTTTTTGCAGTGTTGAATCTTAACATTGGAACTGTGCTTGTTGGGTTTTTGAGTACTGATGCGGAAGTGGCGGCAATGCGAGTTGCTGAAAAGTTTTCACAGCTTATTGTGCTTCCGGTGATTATTTCTAACTTCGTTATTGCCCCACATATTGTTGTTGCGTGGAAGAATCGCGATATGGAAAGGATGCAATTGCTGGCGCGACACTCTGCGAGAGCGACCTTTCTTCTTTGTTTGCCATTCTCGATGGCTTTCATTCTTTGGGGTGAACCATTGCTTTCGCTTGTTTACGGCGAGCCTTTTGCAATAGCTGCCCAGCCGCTGAGTATTATTGCTTTTGGCCAGATAGTGAAAGGTTTCTGTGGCCCGGTTGGAATTTTGTTGACTATGACCAATCATGAGGGTGAGACCTTGAAGTGTCATGTTGTGGCTTTGCTTGTTTCTGTTGGTTTGTGTCTTCTCTTGATACCTCATTATGGTGCATCGGGGGCAGCAGTGGGTATTAGTGTTGGATTGGTGGTATGGAATGCTATGCTTGGCATTTCAGTTTACAGAAATTTGAGGATAAAGCCGTCTGCAATCTAGGGGTTTGTTTTTCATGATTAGGGATACTTTCAATTACGGCTTTACGAAAGCGAAAAAATTGATACCCCATGGCGGGCGTAGACGTAAGACTGCTCTTTGGATGGAGCAATTTGAGGCTGTCCACGATTTCTCTGATTTTGCCGGGGCAGGAGGGCATCAGTATGTGATCTGCTCTACGCCAAGGTCTGGCAGCCATTATCTTGGCCACTTGTTGTACTCGACAGGACAATTTGGTTATCCGTTGGAGTATTTCAACCCTGTCAATATTCCATTCTGGCAGGATAGGGCGGAAAAAAAGAATCATATTGATTTTATTCTAAGGAAGCGAACCTCTCCTAATGGGTGTTTTGGAATAAAACTGCACTGGTCGCAAATGGGATTTTTTTGTCGGTTTCTTGATCAGTATTCAGGGCTTGATCTGTCCGATTTCTCTTTCGTTTTCCTGACCAGGGAAGATAAGCTTTCTCAAGCTGTATCAGCGGCTAGAGCACAGCAGAGTGGGGCATATATATCCGATGTCGAGGAAAGGGGGAGGCTGAAATATAATCGGAAGTTGATTCAAAAAAAACTCTCCAGGACGATCAGTGATGAGGCTTCCTGGAGGTATTTTTTTGCCTTGAATGATATTAATTATCTGAACTTGAAATTTGAAGACGTTTGCAGATCGCCAGATGAGATAGTTATGCAAATTGCCAAGCATGTCGGTATTGCGGACAGTGTTATTCACGTGAATAAAGCATACTTGAAAAAGCCTCAGTCAGATAACCTTAACTCTGAGTGGAAGAGGCGTTTTATTGAAGAGTCAATCCTGCGTCGGTCAACCGGTAAGGGTTGGTTAGGATGAAGAGGATTGGCTCCTATGCATCGAGTCAGTAAATGAAGGTCTATTACTATAAATCGGCCAAGGGGAATTTTGGCGATGATCTTAACGAATGGATTTGGGACGAGCTGCTTCCTGGTTTTTTTGATGGTAATGAGGATTTTTTGTTTTCTGGAATAGGAACAATCATCAATTCAGTCTTGATGCCCAAACATAAAAGGTGGGTCGTATTTAGCAGTGGGGTAGGGTACGGTGCCCCGCCTGAAAATTTTGGTGATGATAACTGGGATATTCTTTGTGTGCGTGGTCCACTAAGTGCCCGCGTTTTGGGGCTAAGTGAAGACAAGGGCGTTACTGATGGTGCGGCACTGCTCAGCTTGCTGCCAGAGTTTCAGCCAATTCCTGAAACTGACCGAAAAGGTGTTGTTTTTATACCGCATCACAAGGCTCTCCAGTCCGGCCTCTGGGAAGAGGCTTGTCGACGCTCTGGTGTTGGTTTCGTTAATCCCGAGGATGACGCTAGATCGGTCATACATAGAATACGTCAATCAAAGCTGGTTCTGGCTGATGCTATGCACGCAGCAATTATTGCCGATGCTATGCGGGTGCCATGGGTGCCAGTGGTGAGCTCCAATCATATCAACACATTCAAGTGGGTCGACTGGACTGAAACCATAAATATAACTTACAAGCCTTGGATTTTGGGAAGTAGTTCTTTACGAGAATCAGTGCGTAACAAATCACTGCGACTATATGGCGATTGCTATTTTATGAATGAATCCAAGCCTGATGTGGTTATCGATGAATTTTATCGGATGAAAGTCTACAAAAGCAGGCGGTGGTGGCCGCTCTATGAGTCTTTGTCGCGCGCTGTATTTTACAAATTTCCTGATAAGATATTGGCATTTGTGGAGCGATTTTTTTTTACAGCCTTCAATGAACGATATATTAGTTCTGCTGCAGAGAGGCTGGCGGAGGCGGCACGGTTTGGTGGGCAGCTGAGTGACGAAGATGTGTTTCGTCATAATGTCAAGAAGCTAAATGATCTTCTTGTCAAAGTGAAATCGCGTTCTGATAAAAAAGAATAAGAGGGTTGTGAGTCATTTTTCTGTTATGAATTGTCGCTTCTTCTTACTATGCTATCTTTGTCGATTTCAAGTGAATTAATCAATATTTACAGCTTTTAAAAATTGGTGGAAGCGTCTGGCGGAATCTTTCCAGTTCCTTGCTTTGGGTAGTGTGCTGCGTTCAAAATTGCCAGTAAGTTGAGTCTCGATTTTTCCGGCAAGTTCTTTCCAGTCTCCGGGCCTATATAAATACCTTTCGTCCTGATTCAGATGCTCCGCGATATCTCCGGTATTTGCAGCAACAAACGGTATTTCGGCACTGAGAAACTCCATTAGCTTAAGAGGCGAGCAAAAATCGCCGAAGTCTGAAGCCTTGTTGCATATGACGCCCGCATCCAATGAGGAAAGTAGATCCGGTACTTGCTCAAGATCGAGAATGCCCAAATCTATCAGTCTTGGATGTCTATACCGTTTTGAGAAATTATCTTTTGGGCCGGCAATGGCCATCCATATATTGGGGTGATGACTGGCCAGGTATTCGAATGCCTTAAATAGGTCTTCGATCCCTCGGTGCCTAGTGATGGCGCCTGCTGTGCCGATGATGGTTGCTTCTTGAGGAAGTCCCAGCTTTGCCCTGCTTTCGGATTTTTTTCTCTTGTAAAACAAATCGGTTCGTGCTGAATTCGGGATTAGCTGACAGCCGGAATACCGGCCATAATCACGTTCTACCTTTCTCAGTAGTGCGTTACTTACGGCTGTAACCCCCCTTGCTTCACGGCAGATTTTTTTGAAATGGTTGCCAAGCAGCGGTAGCTTTGATAGCCCAAAGCTTTCATAGTTGTCGTATAGGTCAACAACTAAAGGGACCTGGTTTTTCTTCGCCCATTTGTTTGCTAGAGCCACGTTGATCATGTCAGAGCTTGCCCAGATAATGTCAGGCTTCCAGCTTTTGGCTATTTGGTCGACATGCCTTGAATAGTTAATGAGCCCAAACGGAAGCGCATTTAACGAATGCCAGCAAAGGTTGGGTCTGTTATTCCATTGATACAGGCCCTCCTTCTCCTTTGTGTAACTTAGCGCAATGCCTTTTACGTCATGTCCAAGGTTGGCTAATTCGGCGGGTATCTCAAAGAGTCTGCCATACTGGTCATCAAGCAAGTCTTTGCCTGTGTACTTTCTTTTGGTTATGACCAGTATTTTCACATGTCGCTCCTTGGCGTTAGAATTCAGGGTTTATTATTGTGTTTCTCTAAACTTGCCAGAATTTTCAGATAAGTATTCCTGGATGCATCCCATGAAAAATTATCCATTGCATGTGCTTTTAGATTGGTAATCTCTTCTTCGGATGTGTTCCTCGCCAGTTTTCTGATGATTTTTGTCGCGATTTCATTTCGGTTTTTGGGAGAAGCAATGCAGGTTTGTCTGTGTTCGGCGGGTATTACATCCGCTATTGCTGGCACATCCCCGATTAGAACGGGGCACTTGAAGCTCATGGCTTCCAGGGTTACCAGCCCTAAGCCTTCCACATCTCCATTCTCCGCTTCAATGAAAGGTGCGCAGAATAGGCTCGCAGTCTGGTAGTAGCTGGGAAGTTCGGTTTGAGGCAGGGCGCCCATAAAATTGATTTTTTCTGCAACAGAAAGGTTGTCCGCCAGCGCCTCCAGTGCGCTTCTCTCAGGGCCATCACCGATAACCCTCAGGGTAAAGTCAGGCACTTTTTCCAGAATCTGGGGGATGGCTTCGATTAGGTATTTGAGCCCTTTTTTTTCAACCAGGCGGCCAACGAAAAGCACTTCGCTGGGGGTTCTTTTTGGCAGGGTTCCTTTTTTCGGCTCAGGGAACTCAAACCCCATTGGCGCAATGTACGTGGCGTTCTCATGGGCTCCGAGTTCCGATGCTGCCAATTTCATCGGCGTGCTTACTACGCTGATCGCGTCCGCGATTTGCAGGGTTTTTCTCTTTATCCAGGTTCCAGCGCTGCCTTTAAGGCTGAAAAGGTCTGCTCCGTGAGAGGTGATGAGAACAGGTGGGAGCTTTAGGAACAGGCTTAATAGCCATAACACAAGGCCTTGGGGAATGATCCAGTGACAGTGGATAGCTATCGGAGCTTGCTTTTTGATTTCTTTACGGGTGCGAATCGCCATTGCAACGAGAAAGGGAAGCACCAAGACCCACTTCCATTTGTGCTGGCGCAGATTGGTCAGTATCCCCCCTCCGTATACCAGCGTCTCGAGATGTCTTGGGGCATACCTGAACCGTTTGATCTTTATTGAGTCCAGGGTTTCTTCTGGCTTTGCTCCCGGTGCGATGGAGGTGACTACGGTGATGTCATAATGATCGCTGAGTTGCTGATTGAGCTTGTGTACAAAATTTGGCTCATGGTCATTTTCCCATCTGGGATAGGTTGACGCCAGGACGAGGAGCTTTGGTTTATTGTTGGCTTTTTTTGTTTTGTAATTCATCGCTCGCAACCCACAGTGGAGCAATCCTGTCAGTATTTTGACGCTTGTGAAAAGTGATCCGTAGACCCAGAAATTGGTCAGACAGTTTCACATATATTGGTCGTCGCTGGCTTATTTTGTCAGACGAAGTGACAGATCCGTGGCAGTAACATGTTTGGTCAGCGCACCAGAGGACAGAAACCACTCTCGGTCAGAGGGAAGGGCGTGTGCATTTTCAATAGTCAGATTCCCCGAAACCTCAAGTGCTGATCCGACGCCGGTTTTCGCCGCTGCGCTCAGCATATCAGCACTGAAGTTATCCAGCATAATCTGATCAGGGTTGAGCCCAGCCGCTTCCTGTAGCTCCTCCAGCGTTTCCACTTCCACGATAATCTTTTTCTCCGGCGCCAATGCCCGTGCCCGCTCAATGGCCGCAGTGATCCCGCCACAGGCTGCCACATGGTTTTCCTTGATCAGGAAGGCGTCGTACAGGCCGATGCGGTGGTTCTGGCAGCCGCCGCAGAGGACGGCGTATTTCTGGCCGGCGCGTAGGCCGGGTAGGGTCTTGCGGGTGTCCAGGATGGTGACGCGGCTGTCTGCTACGGCATCGGCGTAGCGGCGAGCCGTGGTGGCGGTGCCCATGAGGGTTTGCAGGAAGTTCAGGGCGGTGCGCTCGCCGGTGAGGATCTGGCGGGTGTTGCCGCTGAGGGTGCAGAGGGTGGTGTCGGGGGCTAGCCGGTCTCCGTCTTTCACGTGCCACTCCACTTTTACGTCGCCGAGCTGGCGGAATACCTCGTCAGCCCAGGCTGCACCACACATGACGGCGTCTTCGCGGGTAATGATGGTGGCGGTACTGGCGCTGTCAGCGTCGATCAGCTGGGCGGTGATATCGCCGTCGCGGATATCTTCCTCCAGCGCAAAGGCCACGTTCCGGGCGATGTCATCACGGATGTAGTCGGGCAGGGGCTGGCTCATGGGTGTAATCTCTCTGATTCTGTGACGGTGATATCAAAAACGGCCCGCGAGCGGGTGTAACGCTGCTCATTGACGATCAGGGTCACTGTGGGAGCGTGCTTGCACGCGAATGGCGTACTCTGACATAACGGTTTCGCGTGCAAGCACGTTCCCACAAAAATCCAGGATCACGGCTCATGTGCGCAGCATTTCCTGCAAGGTGCCGGGCCGTGAGGATACCAGTGCTTGGGTTGGGTGTTAATTCGCTTTGTCTGCAGACGTGCCCGGTTGGCGGTTGTGGACTTCGTTATCAACTCAGTATCGCCTGCAGGCAGGCTCCTACGGAGCGTGCAACGGGTTTTGCCTTTGGCGTCGGACGTCCGGCTTCAGACGTCCGACCCGCAAGCTCTATTTCCTGGCAAAAAACTCCCGGCTGAGCATGACCACGATGGGAGAGAGCAGCAGCAGGGCGACCAGGTTGGGGATCGCCATCAGGATGTTCATGATATCCGCCAGTGCCCATACGAAGTCCAGGCTCACATACGCGCCCACCGGGATTGCCAGCACCCAGAGGATCCGGAAAGGCACGATGGCCTTTTCGCCAAACAGGAACTGGGTGCAGCGCTCGCTATACAGGCTCCAGCCCAGCAGGGTGGTGAAGGCAAAAATGGCCAGCCCGCACACCACAATGATGTTGCCGAAGTCGCCAAAAGTGGCTGCAAAGGCCATGGAAGAAAGCGGTGCGCCTTCTGCGCCACTGGTCCATACCCCGGTGGAGACGATGGCAAGGCCGGTGATGGAGCAGACGATAATGGTGTCAATAAAGGTGCCCAGCATGGCGATGGAGCCTTGGCGTGCCGGGTGATCGGTGTTGGCTGAGGCGTGGGCGATGGGCGCGCTACCCAGGCCCGCTTCGTTGGAGAAGATGCCACGGGCCACACCAAAACGGATGGCTTCCTTGACCAGCGCGCCGGCAAACCCGCCAGCCGCCGCGGTGCCGGTAAAGGCGCTTTCAAAACACAGTGCCAGAGCGGCAGGGATGGCGCTGGCGTGGTCCACCAGTACGACCAGCCCGGCGAGCAGATAGGCCAGGGCCATGAACGGTACGATCACGGTGGCCACATGGGCGATCCGCTTCATGCCCCCAAGAACCACCATTCCCACCAGCACGGCCAGAATCACACCAGTGACCCAGGTGGGCATGCCAAAGCTGTCGTTGAGGCCGTGGGCAACCGAGTTGGCCTGAACCGTGTTGCCGATGCCAAAGCCGGCAAACATGCCGAAGAAGGCGAAGACGATGGCCATCCAGCCCCAGTTCTTGCCCAGGCCATTGCGGATGTAATACATGGGGCCGCCCACGTACTGGCCGCGATGGTCCTTTTCCCGGTAGTGCACGGCCAGTACGGCTTCGGCGTACTTGGTGGCCATGCCGACCAGGGCGATTAGCCACATCCACACCAGGGCGCCAGGACCGCCAGAATGGATGGCCGTTGCCACACCGACAATATTGCCGGTACCAATGGTGGCCGCCAGGGAGGTGGCGAGGGCTGCGCCTGCGCCGATGGTGCCGACTCCGGTCTGGGGACCGAACATCTGTTTGAAACCAAACCCGAGCTGTCGAATTGGGAGGAAACGTAACACGAGGGTCAGGTATATCCCCGTGCCGGCGATCAAGATCAGTGCCGGCCATCCCCACAGGAATCCACTTATCTGGTTAAGAATCGTAACTGCTGCATCCATGGCGGTCGTCCAATGCCCCGAAAAGCCTTAGGCTAGGTGAAATTGGCAGGCAGGGAAAGCGTACGATGTATCAAACCGGGTGATCACTCTTTGGTATTGATGCCAACTAGTTCAAAATTCGTAGCAGTGCTTGTGTGGTACCGTAAATAATATTAAAACTACCGTCCCATCGATGCGAGCCGTCTCGCCGGGAGTCCCATGTCAAAGGTCACTAAATTGAAGCCTGTTGCCGGGAAAACGGTTGCCAGCGCCCTGCCGCGACCGCTGGAAAGGGTGCGTGACAGCAATCTCAAGTTGGTGTGTGCCTATCTGAGTGACATGCTGGACGGCGCAGACGATGCGCTGTATGACCTGGCCGAGAAAGCATCAGACAGTGAGCGGGAACGCTATTTTGAAGCGATGCGGGAATTGCGTATCCAGCGTGCGGGGCTGGAAACCGGTTTTCGGCAATCGGTCATTAACCTGTTCCAGAGTTTGCAGCAGAAGCCGGAGGTTGAGAGTGCCCAACCAGAGAAGCTGGATCTGGATTCACTGACACTGGTAAACGAGGATGAGCTGGAGACGTCGGTTGCCCTCGATAACATGGCCCGTCGCGCCCGAAATGGCTGTGATGAGCAGTTGAAAGTTCTCTCCCATCGCATGGAATACTTGCTGGAAGGCAAGGTGGCCCTGACGGAAAAGAATAACCCTCTGGAACCGCGCCAGCTGGTGTCCGCATTCAATGAGGGGCTGGAAAAGCTTGCCATTGATATCAAGGCGCGCCTGATCGTGCTCAAGTTGTTTGAGCGTGAAGTGATGGCGGAAACCGGTTATCTGGTCAGCGAAGCCAACAAACTCTTGATCGAGGCGGGTGTGTTGCCGGAAATGAAATCGGCGCCCATCGCCCCTGCGCGGAAGCCCGGGAATCGCCCGATTACCGGCTCGACCACAGATGCCTCCACCGGCAACGGCGGAGGGCAGCTGAATGACCAGATGTTTGGCGTTTTGCAGGAATTGCTGGTCACCATGCGCGGCATGCAGGGCGGCACAGCACCCGTAGGGGGCCAGCAGGCCAATGCGGCCGTGAATGCAGCCATGGCGGTGATGCAGAACGGCGTGCCCTACATGAATGGCGCTCCAGTTGCCAACACGGCATCGGTCAATCAGGTGAGTTCCGATGACCTGTTAGGCATGCTCAATCGCCTGCAGCGAGTTGAGCGCAGCCTGGAACGTGACGCTGGTGAGAAGGCGAGCCTTAAAGAAGACCTTTCAGAATTGCTGGATACCGAGCATGGAGAGGCGATCCATGCCCTGGATCAGGCTGATGACGATGTGATCAACCTTGTTTCCATGCTGTTTGACTTCATTCTTGATGATGACGGCTTGCCTTCAGAGATCAAGGCGCTGATCGGGCGCCTGCAGATCCCTCTGCTCAAGGTGGCGATTACCGACAAGACGTTTTTCAATAATGACAACCATGAGGCCCGGCAATTACTGAATACGCTGGCGAAAGCCGGGTGTCAGTGGGATCCGCAGCTGGGTATCCAGGATGAGCTGTATCAGCGAATTAATCAGGCGGTGCATCGGATCATTGATGATTTCGAAGACGACGCCAGCCTCTTTCAGGACCTTCTGCAGGAGTTCGAGCAGTACTTTGCCAGCCAGACTTCGCGTTCTGACCGTGTGGAGCAGCGAGTCCGGGAAGCTGAAGAAGGAAAGGTGCGCGCCGAACAGGCCCGGCAGGCAGTGATGGCGGTGCTCGATCAGCGCCTGGCCGGTCGCAAGCTGCCCGATGTGGTGGTGCGTCTTCTGCGAGAAGGTTGGCAGCAGGCGTTGTACCTGACCTGGCTCAAGGAAGGGGATGACAGTCCTGCCTGGCAGCAGCAGGTCAAGGTGGTCGATGCGGTAGTCTGGAGTGCCCTTGAACACCGTGATCAGGCAGCACTGGAAAAGCTCCAGGCGCTGAGCCCGAAGCTTCTCAAGACACTCAACAATGGTTTGCAACAGATCAGCCATGATGAAGGTGAAACGCGCCAGTTGCTGATCAATCTGCGCGAGGTGCACCAGCAGCTGCTCAAGGGATTGAAGACCGAACGGGTGGAAGTGGCTGCCGAGAGCGCGGAGAAAGAAACGTTACAGGCAGACCCGGATTTGCCGGAAGATCATTTTTTGGTGCGCAAAACCGCCCAGTTAGCCCCGGGGCAATGGGTTGAACTACTGGATGGCGAGGAGCCCCGGCGCGCCAAGCTGGCGGCGAATATTCGCGGTGGCGTCAAACTTGTCTTTACCAATCGTCGAGGCATCAAGATTGCTGAATTTTCCGCTTACAGCCTTGCCGTTGCCCTTCACAAGGGGGCTGTTAAACTGATTGAAGAAGGGGCCCTGTTCGATCGGGCTCTGGAAGCCGTGATTGGCGACCTGCGGCGTATGCAGGCGGGCTCGCACTGATGATGTCCTGAGCCCTGCCTACGCCTTGAGCCTGCAAGGAGTGCACGGGTGCTTACCCTCTCAGATCATCGGGTGAAACAGGCGCAATGGTGCCCTTCACCGAACCACAATGACCGCCCCGACCCTGACGATATTTCCCTGCTGGTCATTCATAACATCAGCCTTCCGCCGGGCCAGTTTGGCGGTCCTTATATTGAAGACCTGTTCAGTAATCGTCTGGACCCGCAGCGTGATCCGTATTTTCGTGAGATTCACCAACTCACGGTTTCCTCGCATTTTCTGATTCGACGCGATGGCCTGCTGATGCAGTTTGTCGACTGTGACAAACGTGCCTGGCATGCCGGGGTATCGGCTTTTGAGGGGCGGGAAAACTGTAATGACTATGCCATCGGAATTGAGCTGGAGGGCACGGATCAGCTGCCCTTCGAATGTGCCCAATACCGTACCCTGGTCGCGCTGACTGCCTTGCTCCAGCGCCACTATCCCGCCATCACCAATGACCGCATTACCGGTCATGAACATATTGCGCCTGGACGCAAGACCGATCCGGGGCCGGCCTTTCAGTGGGGCAGCTACTTCCAGAGCCTGGCGGCATTCAAGGAGAACCTGGCATGACCTTTCTGATGTTGATTCTTGTCCTCGGCCTGCGACGGCTGGAAAGCAGCTGGCCTCACTGGATGATCAATACCCAGCGGCACCAGGCCTGGTTGCAGCGGCTGGCCAGCCGGTTTGGTAATGGTCTGTTGCTGTGGAGTCTGGGCATCGCCGTGCCGGCAGCCGTGCTTTCCATGCTGGAATGCGGGCTGGAGGGATTCTGGGGGCAGTGGCTATGGCTGTTGCTGGGCGGTGCAGTGCTGCTCTGGTTGCTGGGTGCCCATAGTGAATTTCGTCAGGTTGATGAGTTGCTGGTGCGGGGACGAATGAGTGACCCGGATGGCTTTGCTGCTCTGGCGGAGGATGAATTCGGCGTTCAGGGTGATCCGAACGAACCGGCAGTGCAGCAGGCGCTGGCAGAGCAAATTCTGGGCCGGGAACAACGTTTGTTTGTGGCTATTTTCTGGCTGGTGCTGTTGGGGTTGCCAGCGGCGTTTGTGGTGGTGCTCAATGGCGCCTGGGCACAGCGTGCCGAGCGTGAAAATACTCGCTGGGCCACTGTTCTGGATCAGTGGCTCTGCTGGCCAGCCCAGCGTCTGTTGATTTTCAGTATGGCACTGGTAGGGGACTTTGCGGCGGTGCTGGATTGCATGCGTGGGCACTGGTTGGCCCTTCAGGGTGCCGAGAAACATGCTTCCATGGCTGCCAGGGTAGCGATGGATGCCCCGGAGCAGGAGCCAGGTTCTCCTTTCTATCAAGTGATTGCCCCGCTGGAATCCCTGCAGGCATTGTTGCTGCGTTGTATGGCCGTCTGGCTGATTATGGCAGCGCTATGGGTGGTGTTGGGCTGATAACTGCAGCTGCGAGCTCTGCCCGATTGAATGGTGGAGCGACCAAAAGCTCCCCAGGTTTTTCTTGGAACGGAATCGCCTTGCAAATGGGGAGTTCGGTGCCTTGTGAACCTGTCGAGCCTGGTACGGGGTGGTGGAGCCCCCGTCCCCCTTTCGCTATTCGTCTTATGGTACTTGTCCTCCGGCTGGCGCACGCTGTGATGACGGCAAGACATAGTGGCTAAATAACTGTTTCTGATGGTTTCTGTCATTTGACCGGCCGGTCATCATGGCTAGTATGAAGGCAGGTATCCGGCGGCAGCCGGAGAGCAGTGAGGTTCGCCTCACCCGGACACCCCCGGGTATTTTTGCGGTGCGCCAGTGATCCTGACGTATCGCCCGGCTACGCGAAAAAGGACGCACGCCCATGCAGAAAAGAAGTTTTTTCGATGATATGGATCCCGCCGAAACGCGGGAATGGCTGGACGCACTGGAATCAGTGGTCGAACGGGAAGGCCCGGAACGGGCGGCCTGGCTCCTCGATGTCCTTGCCAACGAAGCCCAGGAACAGGGTATTCATCGCACCCATCTCAATACCCCTTACCTCAACACCATCTCCCCGCAAGACGAAGCCTCCATTCCCGGTGATGTATTCATGGAGCGCCGTATCCGTTCCCTGGTGCGCTGGAATGCGCTTGCCATGGTGATGAGAGCCAACATGAACAACGACGACGAGCTCGGTGGCCACATTGCTTCCTTTGCCTCGTCCGCGACGCTTTACGACGTCGGGTTCAACCATTTTTTCCGGGCCCCCAGTGATGAAAACGAAGGGGACCTGGTGTTCTTCCAGGGGCACTCGGCGCCGGGCGTGTATGCCCGGGCCTATCTGGAAGGCCGTATCAGCGAAGAGCAGCTGGACAACTTCCGCCGGGAAGTGGACGGGCAGGGCCTGTCGTCCTACCCGCATCCCTGGCTGATGCCGGATTTCTGGCAATTCCCTACCGTTTCCATGGGGCTGGGGCCGATTCAGGCCATCTACCAGGCCCACATCATGAAGTACCTGCAGAATCGTGAACTGATCCAGAAAGATAACCGCAAGGTCTGGGCCTTTCTCGGTGATGGCGAGATGGACGAGCCGGAATCCCTGGGGGCGCTGGCGCTGGCCGGTCGCGAGAAGCTGGATAACCTGGTGTTCGTGGTTAACTGTAACCTGCAGCGTCTGGATGGCCCGGTGCGCGGCAACGGCAAGATCATTCAGGAACTGGAAGGTGTTTTCCGTGGCGCGGGCTGGAACGTGATCAAGGTGGTCTGGGGGCGCCTGTGGGATCCGCTGCTGGAAAAAGATAATCAGGGTTTGCTGCGTCGTCGCATGGACGAGTGTGTGGATGGTGAATACCAGGCCTACAAGAAGAACGGTGGTGCCTATACCCGTGAGCATTTCTTCGGCGCCTACCCGGAGCTGAAAGAGCTGGTGGCGCACATGTCCGACGAGGACATCTATCGCCTCAACCGGGGCGGTCACGATCCGTTCAAGGTGTATGCCGCCTACCACGAAGCCACGAGGCACACCGGTCGGCCCACCGTGATTCTTGCCAAGACCGTGAAGGGCTACGCCACCGGGGCGGGTGAGGCGGTGAACAAGACCCACCAGATGAAGAAGCTGGATCTGGAAAGTCTCAAGGAATTCCGCGACCGCTTTGATATGCCCTTTACCGATGAGCAGCTCAAGGATGTTCCCTATTACCGTCCTGCATCGGACTCCGCTGAACTGCGGTATATGAACGAGCAACGCAACAAGCTGGGCGGTTTCATGCCGGTGCGTCGCCAGCAGGCGAGTCAGGCGTTGACGATTCCCGGGCTGGATGTGTTTGCCAGTTTTCTGGAAGGCAGTGGTGATCGGGAAATCTCCACCACCATGGCTTTCGTGCGCATGATGAGCGCGCTGATCAAGGACAAACAGATTGGTGAGCGTGTTGTGCCGATTGTGCCCGACGAAGCCCGTACCTTCGGTATGGAAGGCCTGTTCCGTCAGCTGGGCATTTATTCTTCCGGTGGCCAGAAGTACCAGCCGGAAGATGCCGGTCAGGTGATGTATTACCGGGAAGACAAGAAGGGCCGCATTCTTGAAGAGGGCATCAACGAAGCCGGTGCCATGTCCGGCTGGCTGGCCGCCGCCACCAGCTACAGCGTGCACAACTTTGCCCTGATCCCGTTCTACATCTACTACTCCATGTTCGGCTTCCAGCGTATCGGCGATCTGGCCTGGGCCGCCGGGGACAGTCAGGCGCGGGGGTTCCTGCTGGGGGCCACCGCCGGGCGTACCACGCTTAACGGTGAAGGGCTCCAGCACCAGGATGGCCACAGCCATATCCTCTCCGGCACCATTCCCAACTGCGTCAGTTACGACCCGACCTACAGCTATGAGCTGGCGGTGATCCTGCATGATGGTCTCAAGCGCATGTACGAAGACAACGAAAAAGTCTTCTACTACCTGACGCTGATGAACGAAAACTACGTGCATGGCGCCATGCCGGAGGGGGCCGAGGAAGGTATTCGCCGTGGCATGTACCTGCTGCGAGAAGGCAAGCCCAAAACCAAAAAGGCGCACCGGGTTCAGCTGCTTGGCAGTGGCACCATCCTCCGTGAAGTGGAAGCGGCCGCTGAATTGCTGCGGGATGATTTCGGTATTGCCGCGGATGTCTGGAGCGTAACCAGCTTCAATGAACTGCGCCGCGAAGGTATCCGTAAAGATCGCGACGAGTTGCTGCATCCGGATGGCCAGCGTGAACAGAACTGGGTGGAGAAATGCCTGGCTGATCGTGACGGTCCGGTGGTGGCGTCCACGGATTACATGCGCAGTTTTGCCGATCAGATTCGCCCCTGGATCAAGGCGCCGTACACGGTGCTGGGTACGGATGGTTTTGGTCGCAGTGACTCCCGCCAGAAGTTGCGCCACTTCTTTGAAGTAGATCGTCACTTTGTGGTGCTGGCGGCGCTCAATGCGCTGCGCAAGGAAGGCAAGGTGGATGCCGCTAAGGTAAAGCAGGCCATCGAAAAATACGGCATCGACACGGATAAACCCTATCCGGTGATGCATTGATCGCACCTCAATACAGTCTCACAAAAGGAGAATGGTGTGAGTGAGAAGATTCAGGTTCCCGATGTGGGCAGCAGTGATCCTGTTGACGTCATCGAGATCAGTGTAAAAGTCGGCGACACCCTCGCCGCAGAGGATACCATCGTGGTTCTGGAGTCCGATAAGGCCACTGTGGAAGTGCCCGCGCCGAAGGCGGGCAAGGTCACTGCCATCAAGGTAAAGGTGGGTGACCGGGTGAAGGAGGGGGATGACCTTCTGGAAGTGGAGGCGGCATCGGCAGACGCCGATGAGGCGCCTGCCGCGGAAGACAGGAAGCCTGAAGCCAACGCTGACGTTGAAGCGGAAAAAGCCGCGCCTCAGTCTGCGGCGGCTGCATCCGGAGACAGCCGTGGAGCCTCGCGGACGGAAACCGTGATGGTGCCGGATCTGGGGGACATTGAAGGTGCCGAGATTATCGAAGTCAGCGTGGCCCCCGGCGATGTGCTGGAGGCCGAGCAGGTGATTGCGGTGCTTGAATCCGACAAGGCGTCCCTTGAAATTCCGGCCCCCATGGCGGGCACCGTTGAGTCAGTCATCATCAAGGCCGGCGACAAGGTCAGCACCGGCGATGCCCTGTTGACCCTGACCGTGTCTGGTGGCGGTGCGGCTCCTGAAGCTGCTCCCGAGAGTGCACCTGCTCCGGCCAGGCCTGAATCGCCGGCGCCTCAGGCTGACAGGAAGCCTGAGGCAAAAACGACGCCGTCCCCTGCGGCTGTGAGTTCGCCAGGCAAGGCGGTACATGCCGGTCCGGCAGTACGCAAACTGGCCCGGGAAATGGGCGTAGATCTGGCGCACGTCACTGGCACGGGGCCCAAGGATCGCATCCTCAAGGAGGATGTGCATGCCTGGGTGAAACAGCGGCTGGAAGGCCAGCCGGCCCCGGCAGCCGGTGGTGGCGGTTTATCTCTGGACCTGCCGGAGGTCGATTTCAGCCAGTTTGGGGATATCGAACGCGAAGAGCTGAACAAACTGCGCAAGGTATCCGCGCAGAATCTCAGCCGTTCCTGGCTCACCATTCCCCATGTGACCCAGCACGACAATGCCGACATCACCGATCTGGAAGCCTTCCGCAAGCAGCAGAACAAGGTGTTGGAAAGGGAAGGCGTCAAACTCACCATGCTGGCGTTTTTGGTGGCCGCCTGTGCCAAGGCACTGAAGGAATTTCCGCGTTTCAATTGCTCCCTGGAAAACAGCGGGGACGCCCTGATTCACAAGCACTACATCAACATCGGCATTGCGGTAGATACCCCCAATGGCTTGGTGGTGCCGGTGATCAAGGATGCGGACAAGAAAACCCTGAAAGAGATCGCCCTGGAAATGGGTGAGTTGGCGGAGAAAGCGCGTAACCGCAAGCTGACCCCGGCAGACATGAAGGGGGGTACGTTCAGTATCTCGTCACTGGGCGGCATTGGTGGCACGGCGTTTACGCCCATCGTCAATTGGCCGGAAGTGGCCATCCTCGGGGTGAGCCGGTCGGACATGCAGCCGATGTGGGATGGCAGTCAGTTTGTGCCGCGGCTGACATTGCCGTTGAGCCTGTCTTACGATCACCGTGTGATCGACGGTGCCGATGCGGCGCGGTTCACCAGCTATCTGAGCCAGTTGCTGTCAGATATGCGTCGCGTGTTGCTGTAAGTGTCAGCCCAGAATGAAGAAAGCCGGCAAGAGCCGGCTTTCTTCATTCTGGGCGGGTCGGATGACTGGGGTCGGACGACAAACCCGTCACTCCAAACTGACCTTTCAGGCTTTTAGATTTTAGCGTCGGACGTCCGACCTCAGACGTCTGACCGCAACCTGATTACTCGCCGCGCTTTTCCATTTTCTCTTTACGCTTCTCCTTGCGCTCTTCCCAACGCTCTTTGCGCTGTTCTTTCATCTCGGCCATTTTTTCCTGCTGTTCCGGGGTCAGGATGGCGTTGATCTTGCCTTGGGTTTCGTCATGCAGGGCTTTCATTTTTTTGCCCTGCTCTTCGAAGATGGCTTTCATCTGTTCGCTTTGTTCTTCACTCAGATCCAGCTTCTGGCTCATGTGTTCAACCATTCGCTCTCCGCCCTTCTGACCATGGCCAGGCCCGTAAGCGAAGGCGGCGGTTGAAAAGACGGCGAGAAAGATGATGGCGACTTTTTTCATGGTGCTCTCCTTGGGGAAGTCTGCGAGGCTTGCGGCCCCTGTCATTGATGAGACCAGTATCAGAAGAAATAGTGCAAGGAATATGCAGGGAATGTGGAAGAGAAGGAGCAAGCGACAAGCTGCAAGGAAGATCAAAAACGGAAAAGCGCCGGGCGTGAACTGTAGGAGTTCCCTTCCAGGGGACGAACCGTGCGTAGCACGACGGAATTGCCCGAAGGGTAATCAATCACTCTGATCTCCCTTCGCTCGCCTCGCTTCGCGAAGTTCGCATCTCAAGATGTGTTCCTGCAGCTTCTTTGGACAGGGGGTGGATGCCCCTCATCCGGCTATCAAGTTGGCTCTGCTACAGCGGGGCTACGGCGTTTCCAGCCGGTAGCCGACCCCGTACACGCTGCCGATCCAGTCGTGGGCTTCGTCGCTGTGTTCGGTGAGTTTCTTGCGCAGTTTGCGGATGTGGCTGTCGATGGTGCGGTCGGAGACAACCCGGTGGTCCTGGTAGATTTCGTCCATCAGTTGATCCCGAGACCAGATGCGTCCGGGATGCCGGGCCAGGGTTTGCAGCAAGGCGAACTCGATGGCGGTGAGGGGAATCTGCTGCTTGCCAATACGTGCTTCGTAGCGTTCTTCGTCCAGCACCAGAGTGCTTTCCTGCGCAATCGGCTCCGGATTGATGCGGCGCAGCACGGCTTTGACTCTGGCCACCACTTCACGGGGGCTGAACGGTTTGCAGATATAGTCGTCGGCGCCTAGTTCCAGTCCCAGCAGTCGGTCCACTTCGTCCACTTTGGCGGTAATCATCAGGATGGGCAGGGCGCTGTGTTTGCGTATTGTCTTGCACACTTCCATGCCATCGCCGTCCGGCAACATCAGATCCAGCAACATGGCGTCGAAGCGGCCGCTTTGCGCCAGGCCGATGGCGGCTTTGGCGCTCGCGGTTTGCTCGGTTTCAAAGTGAGCATGCTGCAGGTAATCGGCCACCAGCTGAGAGAGGCGGGGTTCGTCTTCGACAATCAGGATACGGCTCATGCGCTCTCTCCAGGCAGGGTCAGGGTGATGCGGACTCCGCCCAGGGGGCTGTGGGCAGCCATCAGGCTGCCGCCATGGGCTTCGGCAATGCGTAGACAGATCGCCAGCCCCAGGCCCGCGCCGCCGGTACCTCGGTTGCGCGAATTTTCCACCCGGTAAAGATGGTCAAACAGCTGCGGCAGGGCATCGTCAGGCACGCCGGGGGCGCTGTCTTCCAGCACCAGTTGCCACTGGCGACCCTGTTGCATGATCTGCAGATGAAGCTGTCCCCCTTGCTGGGTGTATTTGACCGTATTCTGTAACAGGTTATCCAGCAGCTGGCGGATCCTCACCGGGTCGATGAGGGCGCTTGCCTGGGCGGGAAGGTCGGTTTTCAACGTCAGGCGCTGTTGATTGAGAGTGCGCTGGTAGTTGTCCAGCACATCGAGGGTGAGCGACACCAGATCGTAAGGCTGGAACTGGTAGCGGAGGTTGCCACCATCTGCCAGCGCCAGATCATGAAGATCGTCAATAAGGTGGGTCAGCTGGTCCGTTTCGCTTTCCAGCGCCTGGATAGCCGCCAGGTTCAGCGGGCGAACACCGTCCACCAGTGCCTCCAGTTCGCCTTTGAGAATCGCTACGGGGGTGCGTAGTTCATGGGCGATATCGGAAAACCAGCGCTGCCGAGCCTGCTGGCCTTGCTCCAGTCGAGCGGAAAGTTGATCCAGTTGCCGGCTCAGGGTGCCAAGCTCGTCTCTTCTTGGGTCACTCAATCGTGTGCTGTAGTCCCCTTCCTGAAGGGTGTGAGCATGGCGGGTGAGCGCCAGGATCGGGGCGACCAGGTGTCTGGCCAGCAGCCAGGAGACCAGTAAGGACAGGCCAACGCCGACGGCCAGCATCCAGGCCATAAAGCCTTTCTGTCGATCCAGGAAACGGTCTGCCAGCTTGTCGCGGATGGCATCCTGATTGGGGTGGGTCAGGTAGCCCACCGTCTGGCCATCGGCCTCGATCGGGATTTCGGTGCGGAGTTTGGGCGGTGCCGGAGGACCAATCAGTACCGACTTGTCGCGATCCAGCAATTGCAGATGCCGCATTTCTCCCCGCTTGCCGCGCTCTGATTCGCCATCACCGGCCAGACGATAGAGACGTCCCAGCCGGCGCGGATCGTCCAGCAGGAAAGCCCAGCTGCCATTTTGCTGATATAAGGTGCCAAGGTGCTCGGACAGGCGAAAAACCTGCTCCTGCTGGCGTTCATCCAGGTAGGTATCCAGGCTGCGGACAAAGGCCAGATAGTAAAAGCCGCTGGCCGCCAGGGTGAGGATCAGGAAGGTGCCCAGAAAGATCAGGAAGAGTTTGTTGCGGATTCCCATGGCGTCAGGTCAGCGGTTAGGTACCCCAGTGTACCGCGCCACCGGGTGGCTGGGATCCATTTGCACAATGTTTCCATAAACACAGAGTAACGGGTGGCGAGACGCGAGTTTCGAAAGGCAAAAGCTGAAGATATAAACAGGGAGGGTTTTGATTTTCGTAACTCGTAACTCGTAACTTGCCCTTACTGCTTTGGTTGCCACAGCGTTTCCGGGTGTTCATTACGCAGGTTGATCAGGCGAGCCATGATGAACAGCAGGTCAGAGAGGCGGTTGACCAGGGCCAGGCTTACCGGGTTGATGGCATTGTCGTCTTCGCTATGCAGGGCCACCATCTGGCGCTCTACCCGGCGGGCGACGGTGCGACAGTGGTGACACCAGGCGGCAGCAGGGTGACCGCCGGGGAGGACGAATTCCTTCAGGGGTGGCAGTTCGGCATTGAAGGTGTCCGCCTGGGATTCCACTTCTACCAGATCGCTATCATCGATGACCACGCGACCGGGGATCGCCAGCTCACCACCGATATCGAACAACCGTTGCTGAAGCGCGGCCAGCAGGGTGTCCATGTCTTTGTCCAGCCCATGGGTGCGCAGCACACCCAGGGTACCATTCAGCTCATCCAGCTCGCCCAGGGCGACAATGCGTGGATGGCTCTTGCTCACCCGGGAACCATCTGCCAGCCCGGTGTCGCCCTTGTCGCCGGTGCGGGTGATAACGCGGTTGATGCGGGTTTTGTCGGTCATGGGAATCCTTGTGGGGTGGTTTTCTGTAGGAGCTTGCCTGCAAGCGATTGGGGAGCAAGCTACAAGCTACAACACAGACAAACCAGGTTTTGAAACTTCGGAGGTTCTGTCCGCGCACAATTTCAGAAATAGCTCGCGGGCAGGGAGTTTACGTTATTTCCCACTCATTTCGCGTTGCAGCTTGTAGCTTGAGTCTCGAAACTGTTCTTAAAGCTCGTACCCGATCGCGATGCGGTAGTGCCGCTCCGGCAGCGGATAGAGCGTGGTGCCGCCGCTGCTGGCATTGTACACGCCATAATCGGCCACCAGATTGTCTTCCAGATTGTAGACGCCAGCGCGCAGGTAGGCGCCGCGATAGTGAGCGGTCAGTTGCAGATCACTGCTGCGATAATGATCCAGCTTGGTGTATTCGTTGGCCAGATCGCTGTCATAGCGACGGTCACCCACATAGCGGTGACTCAGCTGGGCTGACAGCCATGGCAGGGCCTGCCAGTCGGCGCTCAGGCTCATGGTGTGTTCCGGTACCAGCGGTACGTCATTGCCGCTGTACTGGCCGCCATCGAATCGGGCCTGCTGGGCGCTGGCATTGGCCGTGAGCGTCAGGTCCTCGTCCAGCCGCCAGCGGGAGTTGATGCTGATGCCCTTGTGAAGGGTAGGATCGTCCAGGTTGCGGTTGGTTAACGTAGCCGGGTCGTAGAGGATTTCATTGTCGATGTCAGCGCGCCACAGGGTGAGGGTGGAGTGCTGCATGCCCTCGGACCAGCTGGCGCCGAGTGTGTAGGTGTGGCCGGTTTGCGGGTCGATGGGCGGATTGAAGGGAGACAGCTCGTCCAGATTGGCAATGCGCACGCTGCGTTGGGCGCCGGCGAACAGGGCCAAGTTGCCGGTGAAGGTATAGCGCAGGCCGCCTTCGTACATCTCCCCGTCCTGTTCCTTGTCTTCGCCTTCTCCACGTATGGTGCTTTCCAGCTTTCGGGCGCCGGCACTGACAGACAATTTCGGGGTCAGGCTGATCAGGTTGTGCAGGTACCAGGCTCGCTGATCCTGTTCCAGTTCCCGGTTGCCGAAACTGGTTTTGCTGTTGTAATCGTACTTGTTTAGATCGAAGCCCAACGTCCAGTTGTGCACCGCGCTGCCGGTGGTTAGCTGGCCTTCCAGTTTGGGAGTGAGGCTGTAGCTGTCGATAACGGTGTCGCTGGCATAGCTGCCGGAAACGTAATCGAATTCCTGGTGTTGGCGGCGACGGCTGGCATCCAGCGTCAGGGCGGTGCGATTCGACAGGTTGATACGCAGTCCCGGCATTAGCCAGTAGCTGTCCTGGTCCACTTCGTCCAGCGGGGTATCTGTGCCCTGGGGATCTTCACGGAACGCGTTTTCAGTCGCGCTCACGGATCGACCGCCTGGCAGGCCAAGCGTCTGCTCTTCACCAGTGGCAGTAAAGTAGGCCTGGAAGCCTTCTCCCTGAAAACGCAGGTCGGCGAAAAGGCTTTGGTTATAGGTATCGTTGTTATCCCGGTAACCGTCACTCTCCAGGCCTTGATAAGCCAGCGCACCGTTTATACGGCCACTGGTGCCGGTACTATAAAACTGACCTTCACGGGTGTTGTAGCTGCCCCCGCTGATCTCCATGCCGGCACTTTTCTGGTAGCGCTGGCGGGTAATGATGTTGATGGTGCCGCCGGTGGCGCCGTTGCCATACAGGGCAGCGCCGGCACCGGGCAGGATTTCGATGCGCTCGATGGCGGCAAGCGGAATGCCGCTGAGTTCCGGCGTCCCCAGATCAATACCGGAGAGGCGTCGGCCATTGAGCAGAAGCAGGGTGTTCTGGTTACCGGTGGCGCCAAAGCCGAGCAGATCCACGCTGGCTCCGCCGCCGTTAATGCCATAGAGCTGACTCACCTGCAGGCCGGCCACGGTATCCAGTACCTCGGTCAGATTACTGGCGGGGAGGCTGTCGATCATCTGTCGGTCGATGACCACGGTACCGGTAGGCAATTCACTGGCCAGCTGGTGACCGGTGGCGCCGCTCACTTTCACGGCCTTGATTTCGTTGCCGGCCAGCACCTGGCCGCTGACTATCAGGCTGACAGCCAAAACAAGATTACGCTGCATGGGGTGTCCACGACATTGATGAGTGCCCGCTACGATGGCGAAAAACGGGCGTTAAATCCAGTGGTTAGGTGTAACGGCAGGCAATAAGCCAGGAATTTTCGAGCGATGAGTTGCGGGCTGAGAAAAAAACCGCATCAGCTCGTCCTCGGGTTGTCGCCTTTGCCTTTCGAAACCCGTCAATCGCTCAGGGCATCCACCATGGCCTTGTTCTCCGGGACCTCGATACCCAGCTGTTCCGCCTGCTTGACGATCCAGCCATTGATGGCATTGATCTCGGTGTTGGCGCCGCGCTGTCGGTCGGCGCGCATGGAGGAGGTGTTGCCGGCGGTGGCTTTGGCCACCGCCAGGACATTTTTCAGGGATTGGCCGGGCCAGTCAGGGTCCAGGGCGCTCAGGGTGGCGTCAGCTTCCGCGCAGAGACGCTCAGCCTGCTGATGCAGGTCCGGGTCTTCGAGGATTTGGCCGTTGGGCACATCGTACAAGGCGGTTAGCGGGTTGATCACCGCATTGGCCACCAGTTTCTGCCATTGCGGTACATGAATGTTGTTGGCCCATTGCAGGTTGGGCCAGTGGCGCTGTAGTCCGCTAAACCACGCTGGTTGTGGTGAGTTACCCCCTAGCCAGGTGGTATTTTCGGCCACGATTTCATGGTCGGGATGCTGGCCCTTTACCGCACTGGTGGAAACGGCTTCCAGAGGGGTGATACCGGCAGGCAGAATCCCATCCAGAGCACCCAGCCCATTCTGTAGACGAATGACGTGACTGCCGGCGTGCAGCAAGTGGTTGAGAGGGTCGAGGGCGGTCCGGCTATAGGGCGTTTTTACCGCCACGATCAAGTGATCAATGGGGGCTGCCAGTTGTTCGGGAGCGCGTACTGGCAGAGCAAGAGGCAAGGTTCGGCCATCGGGAAAGTGAAGCGATTTGTTCAGCATCGATGGGCTGTTTGCCTTGATGACGGTGACGGCATGGCCGGCCTGAGTCAGATACCAGGCGGCCAGCGTGCCCATGTTGCCGGCACCCAGCAGATACCAGTGGGGTAGTGGTGAGGTCATGGCCGCATGGTAAGCCAGCTGAAGGACAAAGTCTGCGTCGGCGTGGTTATGGCAGCCGGCGCCAGCCCTGCCGCATCGGGCATAGGCCGTGCATTCAGGCGTTGGCGGCGACCGCCACGATGCGCTTTTCCGTGACGGAGAGCGCCAGCTCCGAGGCAGCCTGCTCAAACATCTTGTCCGCGGGGGTGCTGCCTTCCGAGCAGGCCAGCGCCATGCTTACCTGCAGGCTGATAAAGCCTGCAGCCGTCTGATAGGCACGGTGATTGAGGGTTTCGTACAGGCGCCTGAACCCGGAGGGGTCGCAGTGGTTGAGGTGCGGTTGCCAGGTGACCAGGGCAAACAGATCCGGCTGGATACGGCAGACGCTGTCCAGCGGCCTGACCGACTGACGCAGACGCCGACTGAAGGCCAGTACGCCCTGCTGCATGACTTTCTGCCCGCGTTCTTTCTGCTGGGCTTCAAATTCCTCCAGCCGCAGCAGTAGCAGGCAGGCTGCTCCTCCTCGCTTTTCTGCCTGCTTCAGAGTGTTTTGCAAGGTGCGCATGCCATCCTGGCGATTGCCGAATCCGGTCAGCGGGTCGATCAGGGCCTGACGCTTGAGCTGCCTGTTGAAGGTCAGCATGCGCTGGTAATCGGTTTGTACCCGGTTGTGACGTTGAATAATGCGATCTGCCGCCATGACGCGATGTTGAAGCTGCTCGGTCATTGCGGATTTGGATACGAAGTCGTCCACCCCCTGGTCGAAGGCCTGTTGCAGGGCATCCACCCCTTCCCGGGCCGTCAGCAGTAGCACATAGGTATAGCGGTTGCCGGCTTCGTCGTTCTGGCGAATCCGGCGGGTTAGCTCGAGACCATCCATTCCCGGCATAAGCCAGTCTGCCACCACCAGATCAGCGGGCTGTTGAGCCAGTTGCCCCAACGCATCCTGGGCGCTGTTGGCATGGCGAATGTGGGTGTAGCCGGCGCTAGCCAGCGTGCGGTTGACAACGGCCGCCGAGAAGCGGGCATCGTCCACGACCAGAATATCCATTTCGGCAGAGTTCATCGGCATTCTTGTTGTTTTTTGTAATTGTGAACTATAGCCGGTTTTGTGTTGATTGAAAATTAGGCGAAATCGGCCGGGAAATTATCCCTGAAATGCCCCCTTGCGCTGGATCAGATAGATCAGGCCGAGTACCGGCACCCCCATCAGGCTGGCGAGCAGGAAGAAGCCCGGGTAACCCAGGTTGTCCACCATGCTGCCGGAGTAGCCTCCAATGGTTTTGGGTAGCAGGGTCATCAAGGAGCTGAAAATGGCGTACTGCACGGCGGTGAATGACACATTGGTCAGCTGGGACAGGAAGGCGACAAAGGCGGCGCTGGCCAGCCCGGCACTCAGGTTGTCCGCCGAGATAACGATATAGAGGATGCGGATGTCGTGACCGGCATGGGCGAGCCACAGGAACAACAGGTTGGTGGCCACAGTAAGAATGGCCCCCAGATAGAGCACACGTATCACGCCATGACGGACTGCCAGCAAACCGCCAAGGAAGCCCCCTGCGATCGTCATGAACAGCCCGAAGGTTTTTACCACCGCGGCAATTTCCGTCTTGGTAAAGCCCATGTCTTCAAAAAACACATTGGAGATTACCCCCAATACGATATCCGAGATGCGATAGAAGCCCACGAACAGCAGTATCACAAGCGCCAGCCGGGTGCCGTAACGAAAAAAGAAATCACGCACCGGCTCGATATAACTTTCTTCCACCAGACGCTTCTCATAAAGCGGCGTCAGCGACAGCAGTTTTACTACCGCGTACACCACCCCAAGGGCCAGAGTCAGACGGCCAGCTTCGACAACCAGTCCTGCCAGAGCGCTGTTGTGCACCGCCCCGGCAAGTTGGCTGCGCAACGCCTCCGCCTGAGAGCCGGTGACGACGTACATGGCAACAAAGGTGGAAATACCGACCACAAAGATGCTCAGAAAACGCAAATATTGCTGGCTGGTGTACTCGAATGAGGAGGGTCTGGGATTGTCTGGTTCGCGGATAATCAGGGTGGTGATGGCGCCGACCAGCATGGTCAGGGCCATCACCGCATAGGTGGTTTGCCAGGCGCTGTAACTGTAGGCCTCGCTGGTGGAACCCAGTTGGCTGGCCAGCACCAGGGAGCCGGCGCCGGATGTCAGCATGCCGACCCGATAGCCGGCAATATAGGACGAAGACATCAAAGCTTGCATCTCTATGCCCGCGGATTCGATGCGATAGGCATCAATCACGATGTCCTGGGTGGCCGCAGTGAAACCCAGCATCACCACGGTGAGGGCCATCAGGTTCAGCGCTCCGGGCTGGGTCGGGTCCACCTGGGCAATGGTAAAGATCGACAATGCCACGGCCAGTTGCGAGACCAGCAGCCAGGCCCTGCGACGGCCCAATAGCCTGGTAAGCCCCGGGATGGGCAGGCGGTCAATCAAGGGCGCCCACAGGAATTTGAACGAATAGGCCAGTGCTGCCCAGCTGAAGTAGGTGACGGTGGAGCGGTCTACTCCGGCTTCGCGCAACCACAGGGACAAGGACGAGAAGATCAGCAGCAGCGGAATCCCGGCGGAAAAACCATAGAAGAACATGGTGACAACGCGGGGATGCAGGAAGGCTTTCAGGGGCTGCTGCCAGCTGGTTTCTTGTGGGGGCATGGCGTTTTTAATGGGCTCTTCCGGTGGGCGAAGGGGTCATCATAGACACTTTGTCACCGGGGGGCGATGAGGGTTCAGTTCGCCCACGTCACAAAAAAGCGTTTGCCGACCCGGTCACCGGTGATTGCCACTTTTTCGTCCAGCAGACGCTGGATCTGAATATCCCCGGCTGGTGTGCCCGCCAGTGCAATACGGCCATCGCCGCGCAGTACCCGGTGCCAAGGCAGTCGGGTGTCTTCAGGTAACTGGCTCATCAGCCTCCCGACAAAACGGGCATGGCGGGGAAACCCCGCCTGTCGGGCTACGGCACCATAGCTGCTTACCTTGCCGACTGGGATGGCGGCAACGATCTGGTAAACCGCGTCTTTGAATTCATCGTTCATGAAGAGAAGCTTCAAGCCACAAGCTTCAAGCTGCAAGGGGGAAACGCCGGATGCCGGCGTAAAAAGGGCAAGCCCGAAGGCTTGCCCTTTGGGGAGTCCTGCACCTCATGCAGACTCACAGCTAGTAGCTGCTTAACGCAGGCCGCCATCCATATCGATACAACGACCGGTGAAGTAGTCGGTCTCGAAAATGAAGGCCACTGAGCGCGCGATGTGCTCGGCTTCGCCCAGGCGACGCAGCGGCACGGCCTGCACCAGACGCTCGCGGGCTTCCGGTTTCATGGCTGCCAGCATGTCAGTGTTGATGGTGCCCGGGGCGACGGCGCCGGTACGGATGTTGTAGCGGGCCAGCTCCTTCGCCCATACCTCCGCCATGGCGGCAACGGCGGACTTGGCGGCAGAGTAGTTGCTCTGACCGAAGCTGCCGTGACGGGCCAGGGAGGAGATGTTCACGATCACGCCTTCTTCGGTGCCCAGTTCCAGCATCTTGGCGGCGGCTTCGCGGCCACACAGGAAAACGCCGGTCAGGTTCACGTCGATGACTGCCTGCCACTGCTGCAGGCTCATCTTGCTCACCACTTCACCGTCCTTGTACTTCACCAGCAGGCCGTCGCGGGTAATGCCAGCATTGTTCACCAGACCATGCAGGGCGCCGAAATCGTTGCCCACGTTGTTGAACAGGGCTTCAACTTCTTCTTCTTTGGCCACGTTGGCGATGTAGGCGCGGGCGTCGCCGCCGGCTTCCTTACAGGCGGCAACGGTGCCGTCCAGGTCTTCCTGATTCAGGTCGACACAGGCAATGCGAGCGCCCTTGCTGGCGAAGTAGGTGGCGATGCCGCGGCCCAGGCCACGACCGGCCCCGGTGACAACAACCACTTTCTGGTTCAGATCCATGGTGATTCCTTACACTGTCGGTTCACGATGAAGGCGATTATGGTGGTCGGCCCCGGCAAGACCAATGACCGGATTGCTCAGGGCCCCGGTAAAGCGGGGAAAATCGTCAGGATTACGCAAGGAACCGGAGATGGATCAGACAACACAGGCGCAGGCTTTCCTTTACCAGCATGGTCATGCAGCCCTGGCTACGGTGGATTCCGGTGGTCGTCCATTGTCCACGGCGGTGAATGTGGTGCCGGATGGTCAGGGTAAGCTGATTCTGTTATTGAGCGACCTGGCCGAGCATACCGTCAATATTCGTCATAACCCGGCGGTCTCCCTGATGTGGGTGGATGAAGTACACAGTGACTGGCAGGCTGCCGAGAGGCTGTCGGTGACAGGCGTTCTGCAACCGGTGGCCGCCGAAGAGGGTGAGCGTTATCTGCAAGTGTTTCCCCACATGCGCGATTACCTGCAGCTGGATTTTCATTTCTTTGCGCTGAGCCCGGAAAAAGCCCGCTGGATTCCCGGCTTCGGCAAGGCCGCCTGGCTGGATGCCGAGGCCCTGCTGCCTGCTCATGGTTGGGATCTGGGCCGGGAGCTGGGCATGGTCGAGCACATGAATAATGACCATGGCGATGCCTGTGATCATTACCTGGCCCTGTTGGGGTGTCCCGGTGAGGGGGCCATCATGCTGGCGGTGGATCCCTGGGGCTGCTGGTTGTTGCATGAAGGTCAGTTGCGCCGCCTGCCGTTTCCTGCGCGAGCCGAGGATGCGGTTCAGGTGCGCGAAACCCTGGTCGCCCTGGCCCGTACCCGGGTGTAAAAGGCCGGGAAAAGATTGCTGTGGGGGCGTGGCCGCACGCGAAATCCATACGCGACCACTTTCCTGTGCAGGCACGCTGCCACTAAAAAGACGACCAGCGACCGCCATCACGCTTTTTTTACGGCCAGCCCCCTTGAAACCCCGCCACTCGGCCCCATTCCTGAGCCCGCAGACAGTTGGCAGAGAGCTCGTTCTGGCTGTTGACTGCGCTGTCATCATTACTATGATTAGCACTCTGCTCGTTAGAGTGCTAATTCGGACTGTCGAGCCCCCTCAAGGCGGGCTCGGGTGTCATCAGAACTAACTGGGAGTTTAAGGAAAATGAACATCCGTCCTTTGCATGATCGCGTGCTGGTTCGCCGTGAAGAAGAAGAGACCAAGTCCGCTGGCGGTATTGTGCTGCCCGGTTCTGCCACCGAGAAGCCGTCTCGTGGTGAAGTGATCGCTGCCGGTAACGGCAAGATCACTGACAACGGTGACGTGCGTCCGCTGGACGTGAAGAAAGGCGATAAGGTGATCTTCGGTCAGTACGCCGGCAACACCGTCAAGGTGGAAGGTGAAGAGCTGCTGATCATGAGCGAATCCGAGATCCTGGCGGTCATTGAAGGTTGAGGGCTGAAGGTTAAGCGCCCAAGCCAATCGCTGGATCCAGAACACAACGATCGCCCGGTAACGGGGATTAACAAGATTTCGCAGAGGTAAAGAACAATGGCTAAAGAAGTACTGTTTCGTGATGAGGCCCGTGCCCGCATGGCCAAAGGCGTCAACATTCTGGCTGACGCTGTAAAAGTAACCCTCGGCCCGAAAGGCCGTAACGTGGTACTGGAAAAATCCTTTGGTGCGCCGAACATCACCAAAGATGGTGTGTCTGTGGCCAAGGAAATCGAACTGGAAGACAAGTTCGAGAACATGGGCGCCCAGATGGTGAAGGAAGTGGCCTCCAAGGCTAACGACGAAGCTGGTGACGGTACTACCACTGCCACCGTACTGGCTCAGGCCATCGTCAACGAAGGCCTCAAGTCCGTTGCCGCTGGCATGAACCCCATGGACCTGAAGCGTGGCATCGACCGTGCCGTAACCGCCGTTGTCGAAGAGCTGAAGAAACTGTCCACTCCCTGTGAGAGCACCAAGAGCATCGAGCAGGTGGGCACCATCTCTGCCAACTCCGACAAGTCTGTAGGTGAAATCATTGCCCAGGCCATGGAGAAAGTGGGGCAGGAAGGTGTGATCACCGTTGAGGAAGGCCAGTCTCTGCAGAACGAGCTGGAAGTGGTTGAAGGTATGCAGTTCGACCGCGGTTACCTGAGCCCTTACTTCATCAACAACCAGGAAAAAATGCAGGTAGAGCTGGAATCTCCCTACATTCTGCTGGTGGACAAGAAGATCTCCAACATCCGCGAACTGCTGCCGGTACTGGAAAACGTTGCCAAGCAGGGCAAGCCGCTGCTGATCATCGCTGAAGATATCGAAGGCGAAGCGCTGGCCACCCTGGTGGTGAACAACATGCGCGGCATCATCAAGTGCTCCGCTGTGAAGGCGCCGGGCTTCGGTGACCGCCGCAAGGCCATGCTGCAGGATATCGCTATCCTGACCGGTGGTACCGTGATCAGCGAAGAAGTGGGCCTGAGCCTGGAAAACGTGTCCCTGGAAGATCTGGGCACGGCCAAGAAAGTGAACATCGACAAGGAAAACACCACCATTGTGGATGGCGCTGGCCAGCAGGCTGACATCGATGCCCGCGTTGAGCAGATCCGTCGCGAGATCGAAAACTCTTCCTCTGATTACGACAAGGAAAAGCTGCAAGAGCGTGTGGCCAAGCTGGCCGGCGGTGTTGCCGTGATCAAGATCGGTGCTGCCACCGAAGTGGAGATGAAAGAGAAGAAAGCCCGCGTTGACGATGCCCTGCACGCCACCCGTGCGGCGGTAGAAGAAGGTGTGGTACCGGGCGGCGGTGTTGCTCTGGTACGTGCCCTGGCCAACATGGGTAACATCGACGGCGACAACGAAGAGCAGAACGCCGGTATCGCCATCGCGATCCGTGCCCTGCAGGCGCCGCTGCGCCAGATCGCCTTCAATGCTGGTGCCGAAGCCTCGGTGATTGTCCAGGAAGTGCGTAACGGTTCCGGTAACTACGGCTACAACGCCGCTACCGGTGAGTACGGTGACATGCTGGAAATGGGTATCCTGGATCCCGCCAAGGTAACCCGTACCGCACTGCAGGCCGCAGCCTCCATCGCTGGCCTGATGATCACCACCGAAGCCATGGTGGCTGACAAGCCGGAAGAGAACGCCGGTGCCGGTGTCCCGGATATGGGCGGCATGGGCGGAATGGGTGGCATGGGCGGCATGATGTAAATCACGCCGGTCATTCGACCTCCCCAAAAGCCCCGCCTTGCGCGGGGCTTTTGTTTTTAACGGTAGCTACAAACTTCAAGCTGCAAGCTGCAAGCTACAAGGCACGAGAAGGGCATAGCCAAATCTGCTGGCCGTGCCCGAGAACCGGGGTTGCCGGCGCGGCTGGAAAGTCTGCCGTGCGGTAACGATCAAGGGCCGCGTTGTAGCTTGCAGCTTGTAGCTTGTGGCTTAATGTCCCTTCATGTTTTGCCGGACTCCCCATGCAACCCAGAGACAAAAAACTGCGCCCCCAATTCATTGCCTTTGCGGTGGTGCTGGCGGTGCTCGGCTTCGCGCATCAGTGGGTAAATCCGTGGCTGGCATTTGATCGTGCTGCCATCGACAACGGGCAGGTGTGGCGGATTTTCACCTGCCATCTGGTGCATCTGAATCACTGGCATTTGTTGCTGAATCTGGCTGGCCTGCTGCTGTGTGGTTATTTTTTTGAAGACCTGCTGGACCGATTAAGGTTCTGGGCGTGGTTGCTGTTCTGTGGTGTAACAGCCGGATTGGCGCTGTATTTTATTGATGATCAGCTGGTCCACTATGTGGGTTTGTCAGGGATTCTGCATGGTTTGCTGATACTCTGTCTGTTGCTCGGATGGCGGGGTAATCCGGTGCTGCATTCCGTGGTGCTGGTGGTCATTGTAGGGCGGCTGGTCAGTGAGCATTTGCCGGGCTATGACGTGGATTATCTGCAAGGGTGGATAAACGGACGGGTGTATGTGAACGCCCATCTTTATGGTGCCATCAGTGGGGTGGTGCTGTGGATTCTGATTCTTGGGGGAAGCAGGTTTGTCGGAAGAAGGGAACAAGCAGAATAAAAAAGGCGGCATTGGTGGCTACCTGTTTGGAGGGATTTTTCTGCTCGCCGGGCTGGCCGTAATGTTTTTTGTTGCCGTGATTCCGGTGGCCAAATACATGGAGTCCGGTAGTTGGGAGCGGGCGCCAGCCACTGTGCTGAGCAGCAACCTTAATTCCCATCGCTCGGATGGCTCGACCACGTATAACGTGAGTGGCAGTTACCGTTACCGATATAACGGCGTGGAGTACACCAGCAATCAGGTCAGCCAGTACAGCGGATCGGACAATTTTGGTGATTACTGGCAGCAACTCCACCGCAAGTTGTCGCGTGCCCGTGCAAACAACCGGACCATTCTGGCCTGGGTGAATCCGGATGATCCTGCGGAGGCGTATCTGGATCGCACGTTTCGCTGGGGCTCGGTGATTTTCGGGCTTGTCTTTGGCGGTATTTTTGCGCTGGTGGGTGGCGGGGTCATGTTCCTGATGCGACGCGGCAGCAAGGACCCGGCCATGGTGTCCGAGACCGGTTTTTACAGCAGCCGCGAGAAGTCCGGCCACTGGCTCATGGTGGGCTTTGGGGCTGTCTTCATTCTGTTGCCGTCTCCTGCCTATCTGGAAGTGTGGAAAGAAGTCAGCCGCGGTGACTATATGATACTGGTGGTGCTGCTGTTCCCGCTGGTGGGCGCCGGTATTGCCTGGGCCGGCTGGAAGATGCGCCGCAATTACCGGTTTTTTGGCCCTACACCGTTGCAGCTGGATCCCGAGCCGGGTCAGGCCGGTGGCCAGGTGGGCGGCACGATCCGGTTTGGCCGGGCCATAGGGCGAGACAGCAATCTGGATATCTGGCTCAGCTGTATTCGTGGTCGTGAGAGTGGCTCCGGCAAAAACCGCAAAACCGTGGAAGATGTGCTCTGGCAGACCGAGCAGCGGGCTTACTGCGTGCCCCGGCAGTCCGGCACCGACATCCAGTTCTGTTTTGATGCCCCGGCGGATCAGCCCGCCACCCGTGGCAGTGGTCGCAACTACATTCGCTGGCGGGTGGAGCTGGAAGGCACGGTGGAAGGGCGCAAGCTGAGCCGCAGCTGGGATGTGCCGGTGGAAGCGGGCAATGGCGCCAGCCGGGTGCAGTTGCCGGAATCCCATGTCATGGCGGACCAGCGTGAGCGCGAACTGGAAGCGGTGGAGTCGGCCAGTGAACAGATTCGTGTTGAACAGACCGGACAGGGGCTCTATCTGGAAAGTCGTCCCGGCCGAAATCTGGGCATGAAGCTCGGCATGCTGTTGTTTGGCGGTATCTTTGCCGGTGTCGGTACAGGCTTGTTTATTGCGGCCGCATCACAAGGGTTCATGCTCTATTTCATGGGCAGTATTTTCGGACTGATCGGGTATTTGATCGTCTTCAGCAGCGTTTACACCCTGGCCCGGGGGCTGCAAGTGTGGATCCGTGGCAGCGAAGTCCGGGTAGTGCGTCGCTGGCTGGGGATACCCGTCTATCGGCGTGAAGGTCGTCTGCTCCGGGCGGAGCAGGTGGTGCTGAAATCCGGCATGAGCAGTACCAGTAATGGCCGCAAGACGGAGTACATGACCTTGCAGGCCGAAGTCGATGGCAAGGTGTTGCGCCTGGCCGAAGGCATCAAGGGCCGGGAAGTGGGCGAGGCATTGCGTGAGGCGGTGCTGCGAGCCCTGCGACTGGTGTAGACTAAGCCCATACGAATACTCCGGTTTGTGAGGAGCATCTGGCAGCTCTTCCGCCTGGCTGTAGCCCTAATTTTGCGAGAGACCCCAATGAGCAAAGACCGCCTGATTATTTTTGATACCACGCTCCGCGATGGTGAGCAGAGCCCGGGTGCCACCATGGACCAGGACGAGAAATTGCGTATCGCCAAGGCGCTTGAGCGGATGAAGGTTGACGTGATCGAGGCCGGTTTTGCCATTGCCAGTCAGGGTGACTTCCTGTCGGTAAAGGCCATTGCCGATACCGTGCGCGAGTCCACCATCTGTTCCCTGGCCCGGGCCAAGGCAGGGGATATCGACCGGGCGGCGGAAGCCCTGGCCGGAGCCGAATCAGGACGTATTCATACTTTCATTGCTACCAGCCCTATCCACATGCAGCACAAGCTGCGGCTGGAGCCGGATCAGGTCATTGAGCACGCGGTGGCGGCGGTGAAGCACGCCCGCAATCACATGGGCGACGTGGAGTTTTCCTGTGAGGATGCCGGCCGCTCCGAGATCGATTTCCTGTGCCGCATTATCGAAGCGGTGATCGACGCCGGTGCCCGTACCATCAATATTCCCGATACCGTGGGCTACGCCATCCCGGAACAGTTCGGTGACACCATTGCCCAGCTGCTTGCCCGCATTCCCAATGCCGACAAGGCCGTCTTTTCCGTACACTGCCACAACGACCTGGGGCTGGCGGTAGCCAATTCCCTGGCTGCGGTTCAGGCCGGTGCCCGGCAGGTGGAATGCACCATCAATGGCCTCGGTGAGCGGGCGGGCAATGCCTCACTGGAAGAGATCGTCATGGCGGTGCGTACCCGTCAGGATCTGTTCAATGTGGACACCGGCATCAATGCCCTGGAGATTGTGCCGACCTCGAAGATGGTGTCGCAGATTACCGGTTTCCCGGTGCAGCCCAACAAGGCCATCGTGGGCGCCAATGCCTTCGCCCACGAATCCGGTATTCACCAGGACGGGGTGCTCAAGCACCGCGAAACCTACGAGATCATGTCTGCCGAAGATGTGGGCTGGCATACCAACCGGATGGTGCTGGGCAAGCACTCCGGCCGTGCTGCGTTCCGGGCCCGTCTCGACGAACTGGGTGTGACCTTCGCCTCCGAAGCGGCCATGAACGAGGCGTTTCAACGCTTCAAGGATCTGGCCGACAAAAAGCATGAAGTCTTTGATGAAGACCTGCAGGCACTGGTCAGCGACACCAAGAAAGCGGCCGAGGATGAGCGGTTCAAGCTGGTCCTGCTGGACGCGACTGCGCGCACCGGAGAAACGCCGGAAGCGCGCATCGTACTGACCATTGATGGCAAGGAGCAGGAAGCGACCGCCACTGGCGCGGGGCCCGTTGATGCCGCGTTCAAGGCAATCGAGTCTATGGCGGCCAGTAACAGCACGCTGCTGTTGTACTCGGTGAATGCCATTACCGCGGGTACTGACAGCCAGGGTGAAGTCACCGTGCGGCTGGAAAAGGGCGGCCGGATTGTGAATGGCCATGGGGCGGATACCGATATCATTACCGCGTCTGCCAAGGCCTACCTGAATGCGCTGAACCACTTTGCTGCGGGACTGGAAAAGGCCCACCCGCAGGCAGCGGATGGAGTCTGAGAAGCATGCCAGGAAGAGCGGAGCGCCCATGAATGAAGCCAACCGGCAAAGCTATCTGCGTGCCATGGGTTTAACGCCCTGGGTGGCGCATACGCCTCTGCCCGGCGCGGCACCTTCGCCGTGGCTGGAATGGGACGACGAGCAGGACCCGTCAGCACCGGCCATGGAGGTGGGTGACACGCAGTCAGTGACACCGTCTGATCAGGCTGGGCACGCAGTCACCGAAGCGGTATCCGGTGAAGCTGCCATGTCACTGAAAGATAGCCTGGAGTCCCCCGCCAGACCGAAGGTGTCGCCCCAGACAGAGGGCGTGGTGGCAAAGAAAGAGTCGGCGGGACCGGCTCCCGCCAGGGGAAAAGGATTGGTTTTCACCCTGGAAGCGCATCTTGGCACCAACACCTGGCTGCTGTGCGCCCAGGAGGATACCCAGGCTCCGGGGCTGGGGCGTTTCGAAGCGCCGTTGATGGCCAGTTTGCTGGCACTGTTCCAGGGCCGTCCCGAACGGCCGCGCCGATTCTTTTGCCCGCTCACCGACCAGCCCATGCAGGCAGGGGAGGCGGCCCAGGCGCTGTCAGCTTTTATTGCCGGCTTGTGTGAGCAGGCAGGGGGCGAGCAGGTACTGCTGGCGCTGCCGGAGTCCCTCAATCAGGCGCTATTTGGTCGGCCGCGCTATCAGCCATTCGAGATTGGCGGGCACCCGGCGCTGGTAATCAGCGGACTGGATGAGATGCTGGCAGAGCCTGCCGTGCACAAAAAAGCCAGCTGGCAGGCCATGCAGGAGCACGGGTTTGACGGCACCTGAACACGGGTTTGGGCCGCAGTCCATTCGGGCCATGGAGCTGGAGGATCTGGACGCGGTGCAGGCCATTGAGAATGCCGCCCAGCTGACACCCTGGAGCACCAGCCACTTTCGTGACTGTATCACCAACGCCAACTATCTCTGCCAGGTGGTGACTCGGGATGATGACCCGGTTGCCTTCCTGATCCTCTCCCGCATTCTCGACGAAACCCATGTCCTCAATGTGGTCGTAGCCCCGGCCTGGCAACGGCGTGGCATCGCCCGGTTGATGCTGGAACAGGCCATGGATCAGGCCCGCAAAGACGCAATGAGCGTCATGTATCTGGAGGTGCGCGAAAGTAATACAGGCGCCCAGGTGCTGTATCGCCAGTTGGGTTTCGACGTGTGTGGCGTGCGCAAGAATTATTACCGCAAGGGGGACGGACACGAAAACGCAGTACTGATGCAATGCCTGCTCTCCGGCGGGCATAAATAATNAGCTACAAGCTACAAGCTACAAGCTACAAGCTACAAGCTACAAGCTACAAGCTACAAGCTACAAGCTACAAGCTACAAGCTACAAGCTTGGGTTGGGAAAGCCTGAAAAGTTCCCGGCTTTTGCCTTTTGCGGCATTGGGGCGGGCGCGGGGAAGGTGTGGATCGAGTGGCTGCAAGTATGGTTCGCGTTGTAACTTGTAGCTTGCAGCTCGTTCCTGCCTTACTCAACCGGCATCCATCCCTGCTCACTATCCCGGAACGTCAACACTCGCTGCTCGTCAAAGGTATCGCCCTTGGCGAAATTGCCGTACTCAACGCGCAGGGCGCTGAGGGCCATAACCATGGCGAAGCGGTCCATCACTGAGAGTGCTTCATCGCCTTTGACCTGGTCTTCATAGTCCGAAAAGGAGGAGGTGGTCTTGAGTTGATAGCTTACTTCAATGGTGTAGCGGCCATCGCTTTCCTGATAACCGTTGAGTTTTTCCACGCGGTTTATCTTCAGCAGTTCCCCCAGGTGAGCACTTTGCAGTTCGGCCTGGAGCACCTTGCGGGCGTCGCTTTCGTCAGGGGTCTGGCTGCAGGCCACCATCAGCAAGCTGATGACAACGAGAAAGATGACGCGGGCAAACTGGAGCATGTGACTCATCCGGCGGTAAAGGAGTTATCACTCTATCACTGTGAGCAGTGGCGCCCAATGTGGATTTGGGCGAGTCTGGTTGCAGTGGCTAAAACCTGATACGTAAAGCTGGACACCCATGTGTAAATTTCCAACCATGGGACTCTCAATGGAATGACCGATGGAGACCTGTATGTCCGAATCCCTGTTTCGCCGTTTGCTGGTACTGGTGGCCCTGATCTTTTGTGGTGCCTTTCTGGTGCTGGTGGGCCCTCCCTTGCTGGAAAATCCGGATATTATCGGCGCCTTTGCGGCAGGTTTTGTCAACCCTTATGCCGCAGGCTATTCCACCGACGTGATCCTTTGCTGGGTAATCCTGGCGATCTGGGTGCTGTTTGAACGCCAGCAATACCGTATTCGTGGCGGCTGGCTGGCCCTGTTGCTGGGTATTGTGCCGGGGGTGGCGGTGGGCTTTGCCCTTTATCTGCTCATGCGTCAGCGCCAACTCAAGGGCTCTGGGCTGGTCTGACCGGGGTGGGGTCAAAGCCGGCCCCAACACTGCTATACTCGCGCCCTCGAAATCCCCAGTCAGAGAACCTGTTTCATGAGTCTGCAAGATCAGGTGGCCAAGCGCCGCACTTTTGCGATCATCTCGCACCCGGATGCCGGTAAAACCACCATTACCGAAAAGCTGCTGTTGTACGGAAACCTGATCCAGAGTGCAGGTACCGTAAAGGGCAAGAAGTCCGGCAAGCATGCCACCTCTGACTGGATGGAGATGGAGAAGGAGCGGGGCATCTCCGTGACCACCTCGGTAATGCAGTTCCCCTACAAGGGGGCTACCGTAAACCTGCTGGACACCCCAGGCCACGCCGACTTCTCCGAAGATACCTACCGCACCTTGACGGCGGTGGACTCCGCGTTGATGGTGATCGATGCGGCGAAGGGTGTGGAAGAGCGGACTGTCAAGCTGATGGAAGTATGTCGCCTGCGCGATACCCCCATTCTCACCTTCATCAACAAGCTGGATCGTGATGTCCGTGACGGCATCGAAGTGCTGGACGAAATCGAAGACGTACTCAATATCGAATGCGCCCCGGTGACCTGGCCCATCGGCATGGGCAAGAGCTTCAAGGGCGTCTACAACCTACTCACGGACACCACTGTGCTGTACAAGACCGGCCAGGGCCACACCGTGCAGGACGTGCGCGAAGTGAAAGGGCTGAACAATCCCGAGTTGGACGACGCGGTAGGTGCCGACTATGCGGAGGAACTGCGCGAGACCCTGGAGCTGGTGCAGGGCGCCAGCCACGAATTCGATCTGGAACGCTTTCTGGCGGGCAAGCTGACCCCGGTGTTCTTCGGTACCGCCCTTGGTAACTTCGGCGTCGACCATATGCTCGACGGTCTGGTGAACTGGGCGCCCCCGCCCCAGCCCCGCGATGCCACCGCCCGAACTGTGGCCGCCGACGAGCCGAAGATGACCGGCTTCGTTTTCAAAATCCAGGCAAACATGGACCCCAGGCACCGGGACCGTATCGCCTTCATGCGTATCTGTTCCGGCAAGTACCAGAAAGGCATCAAACTCAAGCAGGTTCGCACTGGCAAGGATGTGCGTATCCCCGATGCCCTGACCTTCTTGGCCGGTGAGCGGGACAATGTGGAGGAGGCCTATTCCGGTGACATCATCGGCCTGCACAACCACGGCACTATCCAGATTGGTGACACCTTCACCGAAGGCGAAGAGCTGGCCTTCACCGGCATTCCCCACTTTGCGCCAGAACTGTTCCAGCGTGTGGTACTGAACGATCCACTCAAGAGCAAGCAGCTCCACAAAGGCCTCACCCAGCTTGCGGAGGAGGGGGCAACCCAGGTGTTCTTCCCGCTGCGCAACAACGACGTGATTCTGGGCGCAGTCGGTACGCTGCAGTTCGATGTAGTGGCAGCACGGCTGAAAGGTGAATACGGCGTGGATTGTCGCTATGAGCCGGTTGGCGTGGCCACTGCGCGTTGGATTGAAGCTGAGAATGAGCGGGATCTGGCTGCGTTTGAGCGCAAGGCCTACGATAACCTGTCCCGTGACGGCGCGGGGCATCTGACCTATCTGGCGCCGACCCGAGTGAACCTGCAGCTGGCGGAGGAGCGCCATCCGGATATCAAGTTCCGGGAGACTCGGGAAATTTGAAACGGCAATTAATAGTTAACAGTTAATAATTAATAGCGAAACCCAAAATCTACGTTGAAGCCTTGGCTTGAAGGGTGATGTGAGTCGCGAGTGACGAGTTTCGAGGAGCGAAAGTCAAAACAACTGGCTCGGTTAATCGGTGCGGGTTTTGCTCTTCGAAACTCGAAACTCGTGAATCACACCGTTCCTGGCTAACGGAGCCTGGATGGAAAACGGAGGCAGACATGGACGTCGATACCGCTCGCCAGTATCTCCTCGGCAAGCCTGAGGCGATTGAGGATTACCCCTTTGGTCCCGATGTGGCCGTCATGAAAGTCCGTGGCAAGATGTTTGCCACCTTGTCGGAATCCGATGGCGAAGGGCGTATGAACCTCAAGTGCGATCCGGATCAGGCTCAGGCCCTGCGCGATATTTTTGCTGCCGTATTACCCGGCTATCACATGAACAAGAAGCACTGGAACACAGTGTTGCTTGATGGCTCGATTCCCGTTGGTGAGCTTCGCCGGATGATCGACCATTCCTATGCCCTGGTGGTGCGTGGCCTGCCCAAAGCCGAGCGCGACGGCATGGCGGTTCGCCATGGTCGAGATCTCCTGGAGCCCTGAACCACCTCCGTCCCTGCCACAATAATTCTTGCACTGTTCCTTGACTTGGTCGCCGCTGAGGTATAACCCATATACAAGAAAGCGCACCATTTAAAGGAATTAGCGTTTTCTCCGAAATCATCGACACCAGGGCTAACCGCAGGAGACGCCCTGGCATAACGGCAATACCGCGCGCAAGCGTCAGGCCAGGATTGGCGGAGACACGAGGTGGCGGAAAAAACTAGAAAAGCATGGTCCTGCAAGGCGTTTTGTCTCGCGTTCGGGCTATTGTTGGTTGGGGGGCCAGGGGCGCAGGCAGCTGACAGCGCGCCTATTCGATTTGCCGGTGACGATAACTACCCACCGTTCGAGTGGCAGGAGGATGAAGGGCCGCCGCAGGGTTTTGTGGTGGAACTCGGTCGGGCCATGGCGGCCCAGGGTGGGCGTGAGGCAAAGCATATTCAGATGGACTGGCCTGACGCTTTGGCAGGTTTACGCTCGGGTGAAGTGGACGTGGTGGCCCTGTTTGCCTCCCCCGAACGCGCCCGGGATTTTCTTTTTACCACACCGTTCTATTTCGTGACCCACGGCATTTATGGTCGTGAAGGCAGCGAGGGTGTCCCTGATCTGGATGCATTGCAAGGGCGACGGGTAGCGCTGGAGGACGGCGGCTATGCGGCGGATGCCTTGCGGGCCGGGTCAGTGGACGTTCAGCCGGTCATCCGTGAGGATTTCCGTGCCGCCCTGCAGGCGGTGCTGGATAACCAGGCAGATTTCGCCCTGCTGCCGCAACCAGTAACAAACCGTACCATCGCCAGAGAATCCCTGCCTGTGCACCTGCTGGGGCCGCCACTTTGGCCCCGACCCTATGTTTTTGCGGTATCTCGCCAGCAGCCTGAGCTGCATGCCTGGCTTCAGCAACAGCTGGGTCTGGTCGTGTCTACCGGGCGCTATTACGACATCTACGAACACTGGCGAAAAGAGATCGAATGGAACCGCCCCGGTTACTGGCAGCGCTATTCAGGCTGGTTGGTGTTGGGGGGGATGTTGCTGGGTCTGCTGTTCCTGATGATCTACGCCTATTCCTGGCGCCTGCGGGCCGTGGTGCGACGGTTATCCTGGCAGCTGGAGAATGCGCGTCTGAGAAAGTCCCGGGTGGAAATGGAAATGCTGCACTGGGAATATCATGACCGGCTCACCGGGCTGCCAACCCGGCCAGAATTTGTCTCGCGGGTACGTACTCACTTGCTGAGAGCTGAACGCAAGGGAAATGTTCATGTGTTGATGGTGGCAAAGCTGTCCGAGATCGACGATTTCATCTGTTCGCTGGGGTTTGCTACTGGAGAAAACCTGATTGCCGAAGTGGCCTCGCGGCTCAGGCGCAAGGGTTTTGCCGCATTGTGTTACATGGGCAGAGGCGTGTTTGCGTTGCTGGTGCAGGACAAGGTGGCTCTCGCTGAAGGGCTGCTGGATGATCAGTCCATTGTCGTGGACGGGATGGAACTGGAACCGCGCTTCACTATCGGGCTTGCCCAGTGTCCTTTGCAGGGGGGAGATGTGGGGGAGATCCTGCGTCAGGCCGAGACCGCCATGGCCTTTGCCAGCCGCTCCGGACGAAGCTGGATGGAATACCGGGAGAGTATGGATCCGGATCCCGAAAATTTGTTGATCATCCGTGATTTTCGTCGCAAGGGCAGTGAAGAATTGCGTGTGGTGTTACAGCCCCAGGTGAATCTGCAATCGGGTGAGGTGGTCGGGGCGGAAGTACTGGTGCGCTGGCGGCACCCGGAACTGGGGGAATTGTCTCCCGCCCTGTTTGTCCCGTTGCTGGAACAGGCGGGTCTGGTGGTGACATTGACGGAGTTCGTGCTTGATGAGGCAATACGTCTCGCCGCCGAACTGCGCAGCAAGGGTATGCCAACATGTTTGAGTGTCAACGTGTCAGCGGTAGATCTGCTGGAAACGGATCTGTGTGCCAAGGTGGCCCTGGCGCTGGCGGCACACGGAGGTCTGGCCGAAGACCTGCGGCTGGAAATGACGGAAACCTGCATGATCAGCGAGCCGGATCGGGTAGGGATGGTCATTGCACGTCTCTTGGCGATGGGCGTGACCTGCAGCATTGATGATTTCGGGGTGGGGTATTCTTCCATGTCGCACCTGCGGCAGTTTGCTGTTAGCGAAGTAAAGATCGATCGCAGTTTTGTCCATGACATGCTTGACCAGCAGGCTCACCACGCCATTGTCAGTGCCGTGATTGCGCTGTGCCATGAGTTGAATCTGACCGTGGTTGCGGAAGGGCCGGAGGACTGGCAAATCGTACAGGCGTTGCAGGAGCTCAAGTGTGATCGGGCCCAGGGCTATGTATTTTCCCGGCCGGTGGAAGTGGACGAATTCCCCGCCCTGCGAAACCAGACATTTTCCGATCCGGGTAATCAGGAGCGCGCCTGAAGGCTGGCGTTTGTGGCGGGAGCTGCCTAACATGCCGGTGTTATCAACGGAGTGAATGCAATGGCAGTCATTATTGGTGGTTTGATCGTGATCTGGCTGGGCCTGACCGTGTCGGCGGCCATGCTGCGTTGGCTCGGCGTGGAGCTCCATTACCAGGCCAGGCTCATTGCTCCGCTGTTGCTGGCGGTTCTGGAATCTTTCCTGTTTTTCCTCGCCATTCCAGGCACTGCGCTTTTACCGGATAACTGGCACTGGCCCCTGGCCGGTGGTCTGATTGCTGCTGCCTGGTTGATCAATGGGGGGGTGGCTGGGGTGTACTGGTACCAGCAGCGCCCGCCAAAGGAAACACCGCAGACAGAGCTGTAGCGAGCGAAGAGTTCCGAGTTCCGAAAAACCAAAACCATATTGACCGAAACTCGGATTGTAGGGGTATGCTTTCGAAGCTAGAAGCTACTCCAGCCGGTAAATTCCATGATCCGGTACACCCCCTTCTTCCAGATTGCATCATCCGCGTAGGCTGCATAATCCAGGCTGTGTTTTTCTTCGTCCCGGTTTTCCCAGCGGCGCAGGAAGGCATTACTGGCGTCCAGCATGATCGGGTGTGAGGACGAGGCGGTCAGTCGCACACTGGTTTCCAGATTCAGGTTGTCCAGGTTGCGGCGGGTGAAGTTGGCAGAGCCGAGGATCAGTTCGGCCTGTTCGCCGCGGGTCAGCATCAGCATCTTGGTATGGCACTGCTCGCCGCGGGTGTTGCACCAGCGCACTGCCATTCCATGCTGGTGGAATGCTGCGCCCACCTGGCGGTTGGGAATGCCATTCTTCTGTCGCCCGAACGCATCCTTGTTGGGATCCAGCAATACCCTTACCGAAACACCGCGTCCATGGGCGCGTTTGAGTGCGGCAATCAGGGAGCGGTGTGAAAGGTAGAACACCGACACATCCAGCCGGTCGCCGGCTTCACTGCGTGCCACCGTTTCCAGCAATGCATCACGAATGGCCGCTTCTGTAAGCACCTCCAGTGAAGCGTCATCGGCGGATTCCTGACTGCCAGTCATTGCCGGCAGGGTCGGCCGCTCTACACCTGCCATATCCAGTACAGCCAGTTCTGATTCCAGTAATGCTGCTGCGGCAGGCCCGCTGAAACGCAGTGCGATGTTGCTGTGGGCGCTGCTGCCATCGTGGGGGTTGGCGCTGGTCACCAGCGCGGTCCATTTTTCGCCTTCGTCCACGATCAGCGTCTTTCTGTGGTTGGCCTTGAAATTGAGCAGGGTCAGGTAGCTGCGCAGGGTGACTTTGCCGGGGGCCATGGGGTTGGGCAGCCAGCCGCCTTGGGTGCTGTTGCCAGCCCACTCACAACACAATCGCCAGAAGCCGGACCAGCCAGGGTTGGAATCACGTAACGCGCCCAGCGGCGTGGTGACCACGGTGACGCCGGCTTCCCTGAGTTGTTCCAGGTGTGGGCTGTGCACGCCCCCGTAAAGGGTGTTGATGGGATCGGTGATCAGTACCACCGGCACCGGTGGTTGTTCGTGGCGCTTGGCGATGAGTGCCCGGGTCAGTTGCTCTGTCAGTGGGCGATAGGCCTCGCTCCCGGCGCCGAGAAAATCGTTGAACAGAAACATGTCCACCACCACCTGCCGCTCGGCCTGGTCGATCAACCGGAACACCTCGTCGAATATCTCCTGTCGTATGCCCCGTGTTCCTGCAGCGGTTTCCCAGGTGTCATCCACCAGCAGCGCAAGGTGGTGAGCCGGGAATGCCGTTGAACGCAGTGCCAGCCCTTCAGGGAGAGGCTTGTAGCGGTGCCAAAGCGCACTGGCAACGATTGCCGCCAGCAGGAGCAGGAGTGCAGGTTTGAGTCGGGTCATGGCGTCAGTTTAACCGTCCTTGTGCTGTTGGAGGGCGCGGGCTTTCAATTGTGTGGTACGAAAGTGCAACATTCTGTGGTCTCGAGTAACCAAGCTACAACGGTGAGGCAACTGTCCCACACCGGGCATGGGATGAAAATCGATGCAGTAATCAAAACAACAATGGTGGCAATCCCGGTGATTGCCAGGGAGCCTGCAATGATTCTTCGTACCCTGAGTGTCCTGACCCTGGGGACGGCACTGGTTGCTTGTGGCGGCGGCAGTAGCTCGTCATCCCCTGCGCCTGGGGCTGCTTTGCCTTCACCTAATCCCGCACCCAATCAGCCTGAGGCGCCTCGCCAGGGGGACGGGGCTATCCGTGTGCTGTCCAACCGGGCCGACCTGATCAGCGATGGCGATGCCCTGGTGGAGATCGTGGTGGCGGACCCGAATCAGCTCAGAGATGCCCGCGTGTCACTTAATGGCCAACCGCTGGAGATCGCTCTGGTTGCCAGCGAGCGGGGCACGCTCAAGGGGCTGGTGGACGGGCTGATTCTCGGCAGCAATACCCTGCGCGTGTTTTTGGGTGATGGCACCGTGCTGGATCGGGAAATCATCAATCATCCCAATGGTGGTCCGGTGATTTCCGGGCCCCAGATTCAGCCCTGGAACTGTACCAACGAGGCCGCCGTAGACGCTCAGTGCAACCAGCCCGCTGAGTACTCCTTCAAGTATGTGCCTGCAAACAAGCTGCAGAGCCTGCTCACCAGCTTTGATCCCGAAAATCCGGGACTGCCGGATAGCGTGCTGCCCTATGATCCGGCGAACCCTCCGCCGGATGCAGACATTGCCCGTGTGACCACTGACGAGGGTGTCGAAGTGCCCTTCATTATCCGTCTGGAAGAGGGCGTCCAGAATCGTGATCGCTACCTGATCATGACCCTGTATCAGCCCGATCAGCCCTGGGATACCTTCAACCCGCAGCCGCAGTGGAACCACAAACTGCTGATCCACCATGGCGGCAATGTGGGTGTCAGCTACGGCATGGGCGTGCCGCCGCAGGGGGATATTGCCGGTACCGCACCGGAAGGTGCCGAGATCCTTCTGGGCGACAGTATTACGACGGCACTGGGTCGGGGGTTCATGACGCTGTCCAC
This sequence comes from Alcanivorax sp. DP30, assembly GCF_009882945.1. Lineage (GTDB taxonomy): Bacteria > Pseudomonadota > Gammaproteobacteria > Pseudomonadales > Alcanivoracaceae > Alcanivorax. The sequence continues at coordinate 328,978 of NZ_WTUY01000003.1, read as the reverse complement.
CGCCCAGGCCAATCTGGGACATAACGCCAATCTGGCAACGGCGGCCGAATCCCTGATGATGGCCAAGGAGCGCATCGTCGAGCAGTACGGGGAAATCCGTTACACCATTGGCACCGGCTGCTCCGGTGGTTCCATCACCCAGCAGCATGTGGCCAATGCCTACCCGGGGATTTATCAGGGGCTGATCGTGCAGTGTTCCTACCCGGATGTGTGGACCACAGCCGTTCAGTTCGCCGATTACAACCTGCTCAGCAACTATTTCGGCAATCAGCTGGCCATGGATGAGCAAGGCTTCCTGCAGGTGTTTGCCAGCCTGCTTTCCTCGCAGGTGATTCCGGTGGTGCAGTGGTCAGCTTTCTATGGTCATCTGCCCTTGAATCCGCTGGTTTCTGATCTGGCGTTCTTCCCGTCGGCCTACCCGGACCAGGAGAGCTGCCCGGGGCTCAAGGAAGGGGTGGCGGTGTATGATGCAGAGACCCGGCCCGACGGTTTACGCTGCGGCCTGCTGGATTACATGAAGACCCAGTTCGGCCCCCGTGCGGTAGAGGACTGGAGCCCCAACGAGCAGCTGTTGGGTAAGGGCTTCGGCGGGATTCCGCTGGATAACGTGGGCGTGCAATACGGCCTTGCGGCTTTACAGAACGGGCTGATCAGCGGTGAGCAGTTCCTCAAGGTCAACCGGGAGATCGGTGGCCTGTCCGTGGATATTGATTATCAGGCTGAGCGCACCCAGGCAGATGCCTTGGCGCTGAATAATGCGTATCGCACTGGCGCCATTAACACCGCGGAGCATCTTGAAGGTGTGCCGATCATTGATCTACGCGGCCCGGACCCGGGTATTGCCCATGATGCCTATCATTCCTGGCAGATGCGGGCACGGCTGGAGGCCTCCCAGGGCCATGCCGACAATCATGTGATCTGGTACGGGCCGGCACCGTTGTTCGGCGATTCGGTTTACACCACCGAAGCCTTGCTGGCCATGGATCTGTGGCTGTCGCAGATGGAAGCCGACAGCAGCGACCTGAGCGTGGAAGAAAAAGTGGTCGCCAATCGGCCACTTTATGCCCGTGATCGCTGCCTGTCCGTGTCGTCCATTTTCAATCCGGACGGTCCCATCGTGCCGCTGACCGGGAATCTGCTCTATCCGGAGCCGATCCTGCCGGGGCTGGATCTTTCCCTGTTGCCGGCTCCGCCAGCGGAAGCGGGCATCGTGGTGGATGCCGTCACCGGTCAAGCCTGCGGGCTGGATGTGAGTGAATTGCCGGTGGTGTCAGAGCTGCCCCTGCTGGGCGATCTGCTAGGTACCGTTGGCGAGCTGTTGTCACCGCTGACCGCTCCCCTGGTCGAGGCCCAGCAGCTATTGGTGCAGACTCGATTCGGTACGCCACGCACCGTGGCCGGTGACGACATTCGTACCCTCACCAACAAGTGTCAGCTTAAGCCGGTGGATCCGGCGGATTACCCGTTGGCGCTGGATCCGCAAGCATTTGCCGAGCAGGTGGCGGAGATCTTCCCGCAGGGGGTTTGTGATTACAGCCTGCCAGGGCAAGGCGTCGCGACGACGGAAACCTGGCTGCAATACGGCGATGATGAGGTGGTCATCTTCGGTGGCGAGCCGATCAGTACGGATGCCAGTCAGTCCCGGCAGGGTTGGGCGTCACCGGCGTTTCAAGTGAGTGTGGAGTAAGCGGAGAAGAGCAGGCTGGCTGAAGCAAATCACCCGCCCCCATGGCGATCACCGGGAAACAATCGCCATGGGGCGCGGGTATCTGCAAAACAGACTCAATCCTGCTTGAGCTGGAACTCCCTCAGGGCGGCGTCGTCATCGAACGGCATTTCGGTGCCGCCGTTGAGGCTGACCGAACGGCTGCTCAGTGCCACATGCTCATCGCCGAGGACACCTTCGTTAAAGCGGTAAACCGGCTTTGGTGCCTCGCTGAGGCAGTGCTCCTGAAAGCGTGCCTTGCTGGCCAGTGTGGTTTCCCGCGCCTGTTGCCAGGCGGTCATGGCTTTCTCGCCATGGCGCTGGCGTAGCATGGCTTGCGCAATGCTGCCGGACAGGGCCACCGCGGTGGCATTGTTGCCGCCAAACCCTTTCGAATTGATCAGGCTGGCCTGCAGATTATCCTGCTGCTGGTGCTGTAGACAGATGTCGAGATGGCTGCGATGCACATCATCGGCGATGTGATCAATAGTCCGGATACCCGGCAAGATGCCCTGGCTGAAACTGCCCAGCGCAGCGGCCAGCTGGTCGCCGCCCGCACTGCCCAGAGAGTGCCCCACGTAGGACTTGATCCCCACCACCGGCCATTTCGCAATACCGAAGGCCTGCGCAGTGCGGTCAAGAATGACGGATTCTGTGACCCGGTTCTGTGGTGTGCCGGTGCCATGGGCATGGACAAAGCTGTGGTGCTGCAGGCCTTTTTCACCAATCAACTGGCGGGTGAGGGCGGCCGCTTTACCCATGGTCAGATAGTTGCCCACGCCGGGGGCGGAAATGGATTTCTTGCCGCCATCGGCATGGATAAACACATCCGGCACGGCACCGAGAATATCGGCACCCAGCTCCAGCGCCAGACCGTCATCCATGAGAATGGTGAACTGGGCGGATTCGGCCATGGTGAAGCCGCAATTGTCTGAAAAGGGGCGGCAGGCTCGTCGCACATCCGGGTGCGGACTGTCGTCCAGGGCGGCCAGTTCCTGGTCTTCTGCCAGGGCGCCCATGGCCCGGTAGCCTTCCATGATCTCTGGCACCAGAGGGGCTTCGCTGGTACCCACTATTGCCACGCGGACCTTGCCGCTGCGGATGGCCTGTACCCCTTTCTCCAGGTTGTAGAGGAAGGTGGCGCAGGCACCCAGCATGCCGCCGGTGGTGCCCACCGAATGCAGTACATAGGCATTGAGAAAGTCGGCGGTCATTTCCCCAAGACCAAGTGGAACCTGTTTGGAGGTGATCCGATGGCCATTGGGCGGGAAGCGCATCACACCGCCCAGACCGTTGTCGTCCATCTGTGACATGGCATTGCTGGCATAGACCGCCACCTGGTCCGGTCGCACCTTGCTGGCCACCCTGGACCAGTCCATACCCAGATCGCCCAACGCATCGCTGATGGCAAAAATGGCCATCTGCAGGGCGCGGGGGTGGTTGCGGGAAGCATACAGGGCGCCGGGATCGAACCCGCTCGGCAGCTGGCCGGCGGCGCTGACCCGACGCGGCGCGTCCAGCGGTACGTTCATCCCCTGACCGGCAGGCAGAGTAACGCGGCTGCGTCGCTTGTCGATGGGGGTGACCTGCCAGCCTGCGGGTAGCGGGTCTGGCAGATCCATGTTGCGCATTTCCAGGGTAACGGGAATGTCGCTGGTGCCACTGATGGCGGCATGCAGGCGGTGCTCCACAGGCAGAGCACGAATCAGGGTGCCGTCCAGCAGAGAATCCTCTTCGCGGCCAGTGAGTTGGGCCAGGGTGCGCAGGGTCGCGTGACGCTGAATCTCCGGGAGGGCGTCAAATATCAGGCGCTGGAAACCGAAATGCAGGGCCGTGCGGCCGGCCGCATTGATGCCGCCCATGGCGGTGATAACGGGTAATGCTGACATGTTGCTCCCGGTTGTAATCCCAATCCAGAATCGTGACTGGCTGGTCAGAGTACAGGGAAACAAGGGCTACGCGTATACGCCTTAGGGCGAATTTGCCGGATAAAGTGCAACAGAATTTAAAAGTGAAAGCGGATGTTTCGGGATGCGGGGGGCTACGAAGCTGCTGTAGGAGCGAGCCAGCTCGCGATCCGAGCCTAAGCGGGGTAAGGATTCCAGGAACACTGTTCGAAGATTAGGAGCCGTAGCGCAGCAGCAACAAAAACGGGGCCTGAAGGCCCCGTTCTCGTCTGGTATCAAGCGTCCAGTGTCTGGCGTCTTACACCAGCTCAATGGCTACTGCGGTGGCTTCACCGCCGCCGATACACAGGCTGGCCACACCGCGCTTGCCGCCGGTGCGCTTGAGCGCATGGATCAGGGTGAGGATGATGCGTGAGCCAGTGGAACCCACCGGGTGACCCAGGGCGCAGGCGCCGCCGTGAATGTTCACTTTCTCGTGGGGGATGCCCAGATCGATCATCGGCATCATGGCCACCATGGCGAAGGCTTCGTTGATCTCGAACAGATCCACGTCGTCAACGGTCCAGCCCACCTTCTTCAGTACTGCTTCGGTGGCACCGACCGGCGCCAGGGTGAACTCACCTGGATGCATGCTGTTGGTGGCATGAGCCAGAACCCGCGCCAGCGGCTGCAGACCCCGTTCGCTGGCCACAGATTCACGGGACAGAACCAGTGCGGAGGCGCCGTCGGAGATGGAGCTGGCGTTGGCAGCGGTTACGGTGCCGTCTTTGGCAAAAGCCGGACGCAGGGTCGGGATCTTGTCGATGTTGGCGTTACCCGGCTGCTCGTCGGTATCCACAACCGCCTCGCCCTTGCGGGTCTTGATGGTGACGGGAACGATCTCGTCCTTGAACCAGCCATTCTCGATGGCGGCCTGGGCGCGCTTCAGGGATTCAATGGCGTAGTTGTCCATGTCTTCGCGGGTAATGCTGCGCTTGTCAGCCACTTCCTGGGCGAAGGAACCCATCAGGCGACCGGTTTCGGCATCTTCCAGGCCATCCAGGAACATGTGGTCGTAGACCTGACCGTGGCCCATGCGCATGCCGCTGCGAGCCTTGTCCAGCACGTAAGGTGCGTTGGTCATGGATTCCATGCCGCCAGATACCACGATGTCGTTGGTGCCGGCCTTGATGGAATCAAAGGCGAACATGGTGGCTTTCATGCCGGAGCCACACAGCTTGTTGATGGTGGTGGCGCCAACGTTGTCTGGCAGGCCGGCCTTGCGCATGGCCTGACGGGCCGGGCCTTGCTTGAGGCCAGCGGGCAGGACACAGCCCATGATGACTTCCTGCACGTCTTCCGGCTTCAGGCCGGCGCGGGATACTGCTTCACGGATGGATACTGCACCCAGTTCAGGGGCGGTAGCGCCAGACAGCGCACCCTGGAAACCGCCCATGGCGGTACGGGCACCGTTTACAATGACGATTGCATCATCAGACATGGTTTTCTCCTGCCGAAGTTGACTGGCTTCATGGTGATCATGAAAGGGTTAATCATGAAAAATTGGGGCGCATTGTACTTGAAACAAGGGCGCTGCGCCCCATGTCACAGGGACCTGCCGGTCACGTTATGGTCATTGCCATAGCGCAAGGCTATTGCGCCGAGAGATAAAGCCTGAACCCTCAAGGCTTTATTCCGGGGCTGCCAAGGTGGAGATTGTGGCCGGTAGCTTGCTATGATCATCGACCGCCGACCGCTGCCATGCGTCGTTGGCGGAGTAATTCTTACCTGCTGCCCGAGCAGCAGGGCAAACAATGTCAGGGGAAATGACTATGGCTTTCGAACTACCGCCGCTTCCGTATGAAAAGAACGCTCTGGAACCGCATATCTCTGCGGAGACTCTGGAGTTTCACCACGGCAAGCACCACAACGCCTATGTGACCAAGCTGAACGAATTGACCGCGGGCACCGAGAACGAGAGCAAGTCTCTGGAAGAGATCATCGCCAGCGCTGAAGGTGGTCTTTTCAACCAGGCTGCCCAGGTGTGGAATCACACTTTCTACTGGAACAGCCTGAGCCCGAATGGTGGTGGTGCGCCTGCCGGCGATCTGGCCGCAGCCATCGACAAGGCCTTTGGCTCTTTCGACGAGTTCAAGAGCCAGTTCAACGCCAAGGCCACCGGTAACTTCGGTTCCGGCTGGACCTGGTTGGTGAAGAACAGCGACGGTTCCCTGGAAATCGTCAACACTGACGACGCTGACACCCCGATCGCTCACGGCAAGGGTCAGACCCCGCTGTTCACCGTGGACGTGTGGGAGCACGCCTACTACGTGGACTACCGCAATGCCCGTCCCAAGTATCTGGAATCCATCTGGAACCTGATCAACTGGGACTTCGCTGCCGCCAATTTCGCAGCGTAATTGGGTGTTCTCCCGTCTTTGGGAGCCGTCCAGACCACAAAAAAGGCCGCTTTGCGGCCTTTTTTGTGGTGTTATGGCGGCATTCTGGTAACTCTGATAGCGTGCCGTTTCGGGATATAAATACCCTTCTGGTTGTCCACAGGACAGGCAGAACACAACAACAAAGGTGAAATATGCGGTTCCCGGCAATGGTCCTGGTGCTCCTGGTGAGTGTTTTTCAGCCGGTTCTGGCTGAATCCCCCAAAGCCCAGGAACAGGCAACCCAGCAAGAAAAAAGCGTCGAACAGAAAAACATGGATGTCCTGGCCCAGGCCGGCATTCGTCAGGCGCTGGAGGCCATCGCCAAATCCGGTGGCATGTATCCGTTTGGCCTGATCAGTGTCAAAGGTGATCTGAAGGCCGTTGGCTATTCCGGTGACCGGGCTGACGCGCCGTCTGCGGAAGACTGGGCCAAGGCCTTGTTCATGAAATTACGCCAGATCGGGGAAGAGCAGCCCGAAGTGGACATGCTGTCCCTGTTCCGGCTACACACGATCACCAATGATGCCGGTGAAGAGGTCGTTGGCGTGTGGGCCCAGGTGGATCATCGGCAGGTGCGCCCGTGGGTGATTTTTGTGCCCCTGCTCAAGAATGATGAAGGCAAGCATGTGGTCGGTGATCCGATCTACTATGCCACCGAGCAATCCCTGTTCGCGCCTGAAGAAGGCGAACAGGAGTAGGACGTCACGGTCTTTGCACCGTGGTTTCCGGTAGTATTGGCGTTTGCATACAGGCAAGGCAGCAGTAAATGACAAGAGATCGTGAAGTCAATCTGGGAGACTTGGATGACGTGTCGGTGGATGACCCTCGCAAACCGGCTCCCAAAACCGCTCAGGCAGCTCCGAAAAAACCGGCCCAGGGTGGCGGGCCTGCAGGCAAACCACCGGGCAAACCGTCCCGTCCGGCGGCAAAGCCAGCTGCGGGTGCCGGCAGCAACGGAGGCTGGATGGCAGCCTGTCTGGTCCTGGTGGTGTTGATCGCCGTGCTGGGCGTGTGGTTTCACAAACAGGTGGGTGGTCTGCAGGCACAGCTGGACAATCGGCTGACCGAATCCAGCCAGAAGCTGGGCAACCTGGAGTCGCAGCTGTCTGCCACGGATGAGACCCTGAACCAGTCCTCCGGCAAGCTGCAGGACATTGTTGCCGGTCATGGCAAGGCACTGGAAAAGAATGGCAATGAGCTTCGCAAGCTCTGGGATCTGGCCAACAAGCGTAATCGGGCCGACATTGCCGAGCAGAGCAAAAAGATCCAGTCCCTGTCCGCGGGTGTGACCGACGTCAAGAAAGCCCAGGCCGGTGTCGATGGTAAGATAGCGGATATCAACAAGGAGGCGGCTTCCCTGAAAAAGCAGGTGGACAGTGCCGTTTCCGCTGTGAACAAGAGCAGCCAGCAATGGCAGACCCAGATCAGCCAGATGCAGACTCAACTGGACGTTCTGGTAGAAAACCTGAACCAGGTAGAAAAACAACAGAAAAACCTGGATGCGGCGATGAGCAAGATCAGCAAGGCGCAGGCGTCATTGGCTTCCCTGGACGAGCGGGTAGACGATACTGAAGCGGCAGTGGCAGCATTTGACGCCTACCGTCTGCAAGTAAACAACCGTCTGGATCAGCTGGAACGTCGCTGAGATTCAGAAATTGGGGGCGGGGAGCTGCTGGCTCCCCATTAATAATAATGACAAAGAGCAATTTGTCATGACCAAGTTGCCGGAAAACAAAGAACGACGCCTACAGGGTTTGAACCAGGACGTACTGGCTGTTCAGGCGCCCATGGAACCCTTGCCCAACGAACCTGTGCCACTTCGCAATAACAACCGCCGGCAGCAGCCGGTCAGTGTGTCTGAAAGCGGACGCTCGGGCACTGTTTGGCTGGCTTTGGGGATCGCCATCATCGCCTTACTGCTGGCGGTGTGGCAGTGGATGGGCAATATGCAGCTCAGTCGTGAACTGGGTGACCTGAAAGCCGAGTATTATCAGTTGGCTTCTGCTGTAGCCGATGCTGCCGAAAGCGCACCCCGAACGACCCGTGAGGCGGTTTCCAATGGTGTTGTTGATAGTAATGCGATCACAAATCTCCGTGATGATCTGCGTGAACTCAGCGCGCGGGTGCGGACATTGAGCGTCGCTGTGGCGAAAGCCGGGCAGGATGACGGCGAAACCGTGAAGCTGGAAAAGCGCATCGCGGAAGTCGAGTCCGGCTTGCGTGGCGTCTCTGGCAGAGTGAGTGCCCTGGCCAACCGCCCGGCGCCTTCCGCGGCGCCAACCCCGGCACCGGCACAATCTGCATCGGATCCGCGGGTAGATACCTTACAAACGAAGGTCTCCAAGATCGACAAGGATCTGCAGGCCCTGTATCGCATTCTGCAGGGCGGCTGAACCGGGCCCAAACGGCGCTGGTAATTGTCGATTACCCTGATAGAATAGCCGCCCATTGCGCCAGTGGTGGAATTGGTAGACACGCCAGATTTAGGTTCTGGTGCCGAGAGGTGTGAAGGTTCAAGTCCTTCCTGGCGCACCATCTCAAGAGAAAGGCCGTAACAGGTTTCTGTTACGGCCTTTTTTGTTGTTTTAATTTCTTCTTCCCTGGAACCCGCCTGTCAGTCATTGCAGGAAATCATGTTTGCATGATGATGGCGGTGGTGATGGAGGCGCGTTCTTTTGTCTTTTTTCTGAGCAGGATGCTTTTTCCGCGATCCGGCTATCGTTTTCCTCCCTTCATCGTCTTGCAGCGCACCCTTCTCCGGCGTAGAAGAGGAAGTCCATAAGGAGGTTTTATGCCGGATAGCAGGCAGGAACGCGACATAACGGGTCAAAGTAAGGGTGTCTCGGGAAAGGAACCGGGGACTTCCTCAGGCAGTGGACGCAAGATCGAAAAAGAAAAATGGGCGCTGCTGGGCCTGGTATTCCTGATTGCCGGGGCGGCGGTGCTGGGTATGCTTACCCATGCGGAAAGTCTTGAAGTGCGTGATGCGATGAAAGACATCAAGATTATTATCAGTGAAGAGACGAGGGAGTTCGGGGAGTCATGACTCCCCGAACGGTTTGCCTATACCAGGGATGATGCCCTGAGTGCATCCCTGACCGATTTCCTGGTGGTCGTGAGAGCCGTTTCCAATACTCGCGTTCGCCGTGCCGGATCCATCATGTTGTAGCCGAAGGCTTTCAGATCGTCTGCTGCCGGCTCGATACGAATCACTTTCTTGCCTGCCTTTTCCAGGGCGCTCACTTCCCGGTCGACCACTGACGTCATGTAGCGGCGCACCCGCCGCTCGATGCGCTCGAACGGATGCCAGGGTTTATCCGGCTGGCGAGAAGCCATGGGGGCCAGCACGATCACTTCTTCCACGGCGCTGTCGACCAGCATGTCCGCCGACACAGGCGAGGCCACGCCGCCATCGATATAAGTGCGGGTGCCGATATGCACGGGCGGGCACCAGAATGGCACGCCATAGGACGCGCAGACCGCATCGGTAATGCGAGCGTCTGGAGCGCCGCCTTTACCGAAGGCAATGCGTTTTCCTGTGTCAGTATCCACGGCCATGATCCAGGTGGCAGGGTGTGATACCCAGTCCTGGCCCTTGGCCGCATCGCTCACCAGTTTACGGAAGGCGCGCATATCGAATTGCCCGGCGGGGAGTGCGCCACAGATAGCTGTAAGCGCCGACACTTCGCCACGCAATCCCTTCAATGCCAGTTGTTTGCCGGTGAAACGCGCGCCGGGAAGGGGCGGCAGGGCGCCACCGGTGTCCGTGTCGTGGTTCCAATCACAGATGTCGCTGGTGCCCTGTTGGCAGGCCAGCAGTTGTGCCACGCTGATACCGCTACCCAGCAAGGCGGCGAGCACGGCCCCGGCGGAGGTTCCGATCAGTACATCGGCGTCACGGCAGTCCCAGCCCAGCTGTTGTTCCAGATGATGGAGGGCGGCAATGCTCCAGGCGCCACCGGCGACGCCGCCGCAACCGAGAACCAGTGCGCGGCGAGGTGTGGATGAGGTGTTGTCTTTCGGCATGATTCAGGCCTTCTATCTTAGAAAACGGGTTGGGTAGCTGGGGTTAGCGTGTAGTTCTCGCTGTCGAACTGTTTCAGCAGGCGTTGCATTTCCAGGGTGCTCCATGGGAAACCGACACTGTTGAAACCATTCTTGTCCAGGTAATAACTGGAGCAGCCGCCGGTATTCCAGACGGTGCCTTGCAGGTCCTGTTGCACCTTGTGGTTATAGTCCCGCTGCGCATCCGCTTTCACTTCGACGCGCTGCAATTGCTTGTCACGCATGGTGGTGAGTGTGCTGACGATGTAATTGATCTGGGCTTCAATCACGATGAACGCAGAGTTGTGGCCAATGCCCAGGTTCGGACCCAGCACCATGAACGCATTGGGCAGGCCGGCGATGGTGGTGCCCCGGTAAGCCTGCATGCCGTCTTTCCACATGTCACTCAGCGTCTCGCCGGCATCGTTGTAGATGTGGTTGGCAATGGGCGGTTCGGTGACGAAGAAGCCGGTACCGAGAATGATGGTGTCCACCTCACACTCGCTGCCGTCCTGCCCGACCAGGGTGTTACCGCGCACTTCTTTCAGGCCAGTGTGGAATACGTCCACATTGCTCTTGTTCAGTGCCGGGTAATAGTTGTTGCTCATCAGCACTCGTTTGCAGCCCAGGGTGTAGTCGGGCGTCAGTTTGGCGCGCAACTGTGGGTCCTTGATCGCCACTTTCAGGTGGGCAAGTCCGAGTTTCTGGATCTGCTTGAGGATGGCGGGGCGACGGAAGCCGATGCCGAAGGTTTCAAAACCGCCGTAAAGCATCTTGCGCCAGGCATTGAGGGTAAACGGCAAGCGGAAAAAGTTTTCTTCCACTTTGGGGATGCTGTGATCCGGTTTCGGTAGCACCCACTGGGGGGTGCGCTGGAACAGCGTCAGTTGTTTTACCCTGGGCTGAATTTCCGGCACGAACTGGATGGCGGAAGCACCGGTGCCCACAACGGCCACACGTTCGCCGGCCAAATCATGGTTATGATCCCAGCGGGAAGAATGGAACAGGGTACCGCTGAAATCCTTCAGACCGGGGATGTTGGGGATGATGGGTTCATGGAGATAGCCGGAGCAGGCCACCACGGTGCGTGCCAGATACAACTGATCGGCGGTTTGGATCTCCCAGAGGTTTTTTTCTTCGCGCCACTGGGCGCGCTCAACCCCCTGGTTGAAATGGATGGCATCAGGAATGTCATGCTGCTTTGCGACCTGGCGAACATAGTCAAGAATCTCGGCCTGTCCGGCAAAGGCACGGCTCCAGTCCGGTTTCTGGGCGAAGGAGTAGGAGTAGAGCGCGGAGGGCACATCACAGGCGCAGCCCGGATAGGTGTTATCCCGCCAGGTGCCGCCCAGATCAGCGGCTTTTTCCAGAATTACAAAATTCTGGATGCCGGCTTCTTTCAGCTTGATGCCAAGACCAATGCCACTGATGCCAGCACCGACAATCAATACGTCATGGATGGGCGTGTTTTCCTGTTGAGTCATGATGGTATCCACTTTCACTGGTTGGGCTGGGGACTGAAAAAGTCCATGGCCTTGTTGGTCAGGTTCAGGTTGGCCACTTGTTTGGCCAGGCTGTAGATATCCGGGTAAATCACCCGGGCACCCTTCTTGCGGTAAGTACGATAAATGCGCTCGGCGAGCACGTCGGGTCTGCCGGTGGGGATATAGCGGGAGACCGGTCCCTGCTTGACCTGGCTGCGGGCATGACTTTCCAGCCCGGAGGCGATGGGGCCGGGGTAGACGGTGATGACGTTGACGTTGTCTTTTCTCAGATCAAGACGGGCAATCTCCGAGGCCAGACCGATGCCTGCCTTGGCGCCGCCGTAGTAGCTGCAGCCGCGGATCGGTACCCGGCCCGCCATGCTGGAAACATTGATCACGCAGCCGTGCTGTTGCTGGATCATGTGAGGCAGAGCCAGATCCATCAATCGCATGGGGGCGGTGAAGTTGATGTCCATCAGGCGCTTGCCGCGCTCCCAGCCGGTCCCGGCTACCGTCATGATGTCCATGATGCCGGCACAGTTGACCAGTACATCTACCGGGCCACGGCGGTCAACCAGTGCCTGCCACCATTGTGGCAGGGCATCAATCTCGGTGAGATCGCAGGCTTCGCCGCTGGCCTGGTGTTGATCTGCTACCTTCTGAAGGGCGTCGTGATTCAGATCCACCAGCGTCAGGCTGGCATCCGGGTGGTGACGCCGAAACTGCGCGGCCAGTTTTCCGCCAATGGCCCCGGCGGCGCCGGTAATCAGGATATGTTTGGGGTTCATGCTGCCGTTCCTATAGGGGGGGATTTGCCATGGCCAGCCAGCAGGCATCGCGGGCCCGTTTCAGGTCGTCATCGGTGAGCGTCAGATAATTGAGGCGCTCGGCTTTGAAGATGCCCACAAAGGCACCCCAAAACAGGGCGATGGCGAGGTCGGGCTTGAGTCGGTCGCTGAGCAAGCCATTACGCTGGCCAATGATCACCATCATGCCCAGGGGGATCAGCAGTGCCTGTTCACGGCTGCGGCTTTCGGGTGTGAGGTAGCTGTGGTGATCTTGCATCTCCAGAAACTGGAAGGTCTGCGGTTCTTCCCGGGCGAAGGCTATGAGGCGTGCCCAAAGAGTATCGAACAGGGCACGGCTGGGATTGAGCAGGTCCAGATCGGAGAGGAGCCGATCCTGGAGGCGTTGCTTGGCATCGCAGAAGGCCGCATTAATAAGCGCTTCCTTACTGTCGAAGTACCGGTAAAGCGTGCCCACGCCCACGCCAGCCTGCTCCGCAATGGGCGGCACCGGGGTACCGTGCAGGCCATGCTCGGCAAACACCTGCAGCGCAGCTTGGATGATTTGCTCTCGCTTGCGGCTCTCTTTCGCAGCGCGCGGGCCGGTTGTGACAGAAGCAGAAGCTGTGGCCATGGCTCACCTGTGGAATCGGTAATGAATATTCATTCCGTAAATGTGCCATTGAGTGATGTCTGAGAGAAGAGGGCTTTGGGTCAGATTGGGACAAATGGAAGGCAGCTACGAGCGACTAGCTTCTAGCTGCGAGATTAAAAGGCGGCCATGTTGATCCCGGCTTTGAAGCGGTCATCATTCTGCTCGTAGCTCGTAGCTCGTAGCTCGTAGCTAGATCAGCCCCTTCTCCCGAGCTGCGTGCTCGGTGAGTTCGGCCACGAGCCGGACCGGGCGGGCGTAGGAGCGGTCGTAGTGGGCCTGGGAAAGGGCGTGGCATTCGGCGCTGATCTGGTCGTAGAGGTCACGGGGGGGCATGCCCTGGCTGGGGGGCAGGGGAATCAGGCCAAAGCGGTCGTAAGGAATGGTCTGCTTGCCGGCGGCCTTGAGCAGCTCCGGTACCCAGCCCTGTGGAGACAACTGGGTCTGGTAGCGCAGGTTTTGAAACGCCATTTGCTCGGCCAGCAGGGTGGCGTCAGCGACCTGGAAATAGTTGTCCACTACCTGGCTGAGCAACAGATCCAGCCGTTTCCAGACAATGCTTTTCTGCTCATTGGTGTAAGCGTTCCAGTCCACGACTTCATGGCTGAAGCGGCGGCAACCACGGCACACCGTGTCGCCAAACACGGTGGAACAGACGCCAATACAGGGGGTGCGGATACGATTCACGGACATGGCGGAAGATTACCAGAAATCCATGGGGTGCGGGGAGCCATGATTGCCCATGGGGCAGGGCAGGTAGCGATTGCCGCTATCTTGAGCAACGCGGTCAAATCGGCCATAGTTAGCCATCATTGAAGGGATTATATTAGCAATCCTCGCAATCTCCCTGCTGCCCATTACCGGGTGCGGGTTGGAAGGGCGCAATAATAACAGGGCCGGGCCGCTCAAGGTCACGGTACCAATGGAGAATAATAATGCGATTGGTTGTGTGGCTGGCACTGTTCAGCCTGACGCTGTCTGGTTGTTCCGGGGTGGGGATGGGGATTCCTGCTACGCCGGGAGCGTTTCTGGATGCGCCTGACGGCAAGACCTTTGATCCCATCGATACGCTGGATCCACGTAACTCCATGGTCTATATCTACCGGCCGATTACGCGCTGGGGCTATGAAGAGGTGCAGGCACCTGTTTTCTTCCTGGATTCCGCCCAGCTTTTCGGCCTGAAAGCCGGGGCTTATACCTGGCTGGAGCTACCCGCCGGTACCCATGATTTCTATGCCCGCCGTCCGTTCAGCGTGTTGTACCTGAAGATGATCTTCGAAATGCCGCTGAAGATTGATGGTGGCAAGGATTACTATTTCCGTTATTCGGAACTGAAGCCATTGGATCTCACGGAGATTGTGGCCAACCCGGAAGATTATCAACAGGCGGGCCCGCTACAGCAGGTGCCCAAGGCCATTGCCCTGCGTGAAATCGCCGATCTGCGTCTGGATGAGCCTGGTGTTTACTATGCGGACCGGATGAAGAAAGAACCGCGCTGGGCGCCGTTCTATACGTATTCAGTGGATTAAGCCGTTGCTAGCTACCCGCCTCGAGCTGCGAGAAAAATAAAAAAAGCCCCAGAGTTCCGGGGCTTTTTCGTGTCGAGCGGTTGAGGCCATTTCAAGCTGGGCGACCATTCTGTTAGCTCGTAGCTAGTCCGTTTCCGTCAACCGCTTCTTCGAAAGCAACAACCGCTTCCACTGCTCCACATATTCCGGCAAAGGCGGGGATTCCAGGTGCATGCCGGTGATGTCCTGAGCCGTTTGCGGGCTGATGGATTTGCCGGCATAGACGTTGACCACGCGTACCAGGGCATGGGTATGCAGCTTGCGCTGGGATTCGAAGCGCTGGTCGTAATAGACGTACTTGTCGTCCCATCCCAGGATGCGGGTGTGCACCTGGAATTGCTGATAGGGCCGCAGTTCGCGGATGTAGGCGATCTCAGTATTAGCCACCACCACGTTGCAGCGGGCTTCAATCATGCGATTGAGGCTGCCGGTGACCACGGCGTGCTCCAGCCGGCTTCGATCCATGAACTTCAGGTACTTGGCATTGTTCAGATGCATGTTCAGGTCGATATCCAGCAGGCCCACTCTGAATTCCAGAGTGACCACATCAAATAGCTGGTGTGTAGGCGGGCGTTTACGTCTGCGCGCCGCGCTGATCAGTTCAAGCATCCGATCTCCCTAAGCCACGCCCCGGTCGTGGCACTGGTGTCATTCTTGGTTTTAGAGGGGTAGGGGGTTATCCAGAGGTTCCCCAGAACGAGGTTCAGTATACCGGTACTGGAACCGGTTCACACTATTGCCTCTGCCCAATCGATGCCATAAGACGATCGGATTAGTCAGTCGATGCGAGGTGCAGGCTGAACAGGTTGTCGGTATCGGTCCAGCAACCTCGGGGAGTGAAGCCGGCGTCCACCAGCTCCCGGCTAAAGCCTTCCACGGTGAATTTGTAGGAGTTTTCGGTGTGGATGCGGGTGCCGCTTTTCAGGGTAAGCAGGGTGTCACCCAGCTGGAGTTGCTGATCCTGCAGGCATTCCAGGTGCATTTCGATGCGTTGGGCGGTGTCATTGTAGAACGCCAGATGACGCATGTTGTCCACATCGAAGTGGCAATCCAGCGCCTGATTGAGGTGATGCAAGGCATTCAGGTTGAAGGCGGCGGTGAGGCCCTGGGCGTCATTATAGGCGGCATTGAGACGGGAGTGATCTTTCTGTAAATCCGCGCCGATCAGCAGGGCCCCGCCAGGGCCGGCCAGGTGGTGCAGGCCGCGCAGAAACTGCTGGCGCTCAGCGGGCTCGAAATTACCGATGGTTGAACCGGGAAAAAAGACCACCTGACCTCCCGGCTGGCTATCGCCGGGTAGCGACAGGGCCTGGCAGTAGTCGGCACAGACCGCGCTAATCTGTACGTCGGGGAAGTCTCTGGACAGCTGGCGGGTCGCAGTTAGCAGGCAATCCCTGGAGATCTCCAGGGGCATGTAGCGTTGCGGAGACCAGCGCTCCAGCAGTAGGCGAACTTTCTGGCAGCTGCCGGCACCGGGTTCGGCAATGGTGACGGTGGGGCCCAGTTTATGCTGGATCTCGCCGCTGAACTGTTCCAGCAAGGCGGCTTCGGTGCGGGTGGGGTAGTACTCCTCGGTGGCGGTGATGGCATCAAACAACCGCGAACCTGCCTCGTCATAGAAGTACTTGGGATTCAGGTGCGGGCGAGGTGCGGACAGGGACTGGCTCACTTCCGCGAGCATGTCAGTGGTGGGTGGGTGCAAGTCGTAAAAGGTCAGGTTGGGACCCAGCTGTTGCTCCTTGACCGGCATTGCCTGTTTCATCATCACCTCGATGGCAGTTTGTCATTGGCGGCTTTGGCTATCCGTCCGCAGCCAGGCGGATGCCGCTGAACTGCCAGCGGTGGTGGGGATAGAAGAAATTCCGGTAGCTGGCGCGAATGTGCTCCTGGCTGGTGGCGCAGGAACCGCCTCGCAGCACCATCTGATTGCACATGAACTTGCCGTTGTATTCGCCCACCGCACCGGTGGCGGTGCGAAAGCCCGGGTAGGGCAGATAGGCGCTGGCAGTCCATTCCCAGACGTCACCGAACAGTTGGCAGAGACTGCCGTCCGCGGCCAGGCCGGGTTGATAGAGGCCGTTTTCGACAAAGCTGCCATCCCGGTGGCTGTGCCGTGCGGCATGCTCCCATTCCTGCTCCGTTGGCAGGCGCAGGCCGGCCCAGCGGGCGTAGGCGTCGGCCTCGTAGTAATTCACATGGGCCAGAATCTGGTCGGGCAGCAGCGGCTGCATACCGGCCAGAGTCCAGTGGTTGAGCAAGTCTCCCTGCCAGTACAGCGGGCGCTGGATGGAGTGCTGCTGAACCCAGGCCCAGCCATCGGATAGCCACAGTTCCGGGCGCTGGTAGCCACCGTCGTTGATGAAATCCCGGTACTCGCCATTGGTGACCGGGCGGTTGGCAAGACGATAGGGCGCTAGCCAGACCGGGTGTCGGGGTGTTTCGTTATCAAACACGAACCCTTCGCTGGGAGCCGCGCCATGCGCCACTTTCCCGCCGGTAAAGTCCTGAAAACTCAGCGCTGGCAAAGAGTCATTGCCAGCGTGAATGGGCATGCTGATGGCCGGCGACAGCGGGTTGAAGGAAAGGCTGTACTTGATATCAGTGAGCAGTAACTCCTGATGTTGCTGCTCGTGATTCAAGCCCAGCTCAATCAGGCTCGCCAGTTGTGGGGCGGTGTCGATCAGCCTGAGCATGGCGTCGTCTACCTGACGCCGCCAGGCAAGCACTTCCTCGTTGGTCGGGCGTGACAGCAGGTGTCGCTGGGGGCGAGGGTATTGTTCACCGATACCGTTGTAGTAGCTGTTAAACAGATATTCAAAGGCGGGATTGAATGGCTGATAGCCGGGCAAGTGGGGCACCAGAAGAAAGGTTTCAAAAAACCAGGTGGTGTGAGCCAGATGCCAGCGCGGTGGGCTGACGTCCGGGCAGGCCTGCAGACTCATGTCTTCGGGCTGGAGCGGTGCACAAAGCTGTTCGCTGAGCTGGCGAATGCGCGGATAGGCGCTGGCCAGCCACAGTGGGGTATTTTGTCGGGCGCTCTCAGGCAAGGTTCTCTCTCCCGTGCCGGTGCAATCATCCATTGACGCAATCTCACCTTAAAACACTGGCGGATTGAGCGAAAGCAACAATGAGCGGGAAGGCCTGGCTGGGTATACTCCAGCCATTGTTTTGGCCCCACACCCAAGGAGAGCATATGAACATTACCGATAAAGTTGCAGTAATCACCGGTGGCGCATCCGGCCTTGGTCACGCTACTGCCCAGGCTGTTGTTGCCAAAGGCGGCAAAGTGATGATCCTCGACCTGAACGAAGAGCAGGGTCTGGCAGTGGCTGCCGAGTTGGGTGACAGCGCGGCATTCGTGAAGACGGACGTGACCGACGAAGCCTCCGTACAGGCTGCCATCGCTGCCACTCTGGAAAAGTTTGGTGCTGTCCATGTGGCGGTTAACTGTGCTGGCGTTGGCTCAGCCATGAAGACGGTTGGCCGTGAGAACAAGCCCCACGATCTGGGTGTGTTCAGCAAGGTGGTACAGATCAACCTGATCGGTACCTTCAACGTGACCCGTCTGGCCGCCGCTGCCATGGCCGAGAACGAGCCGGGCGAAGACAATGAGCGTGGTCTGATCGTCAACACCGCTTCCGTTGCTGCCTTCGATGGTCAGGTAGGCCAGGTCGCCTACTCTGCTACCAAGGGTGCGGTGGTTGGCATGACCCTGCCGATTGCCCGTGATCTGGCGCCGCTGGGTATCCGCTGCAACACCATTGCTCCGGGTATCTTCAACACCCCGCTGATGAACGCCGCCCCGGACAAGGTCAAGCAGCCCCTGATCGAAATGACCCAGTTCCCCAAGCGTCTGGGACACCCGGAAGAATACGGTCAGCTGGTTTGCCACATGATCGAGAACAAGTTCCTCAACGGCGAAACCATCCGCATCGATGGCGGTATCCGTATGCAGCCGCGGTAAGGCCGCTGTGAGCGACGAGCTAAAACAAAAAAGCCCCGGTTTTCCGGGGCTTTTTTGTGGCCGCTCTGCGGCCGTGTCACGCTTTAGCTGAACTGAATGGTACCGCCTTCTTTTGTAGAAGCGTGCTTGCACGCGAATGGGTTTAATCGTCTGCAGGCAGACTCCCACAGTGCAGCAGTTAGTACCTCTGACACGGCGAAAACGTTTTTGATCCGGCTCTCGAATCGCACTGCCAGGGTGGCTCCTGCGGAACCTGTCTTTAACTCGTAGCTAGCCGCTATACGCTCATAGCTGCTGACTCACCCCACCAGCTCATAACAGGGCTCGTAATGGCTGCCGGGCAGTTTCATGCGCTGCTGGGCGACGAAGGCGTTGAGCAAATCGTCCAGCCGTGTCATCAACTCGCCGGGCGCGTGGAGCTGATAAGGTCCGTGTTGCTCGATGGCATGAATGCCCTGTTCCTTCACGTTGCCGGCCACAATGCCGGAGAATGCCCGGCGCAGGTTGGCAGCCAGCTTGTGGACGGGTTGCTCGTTGCCCAGGTTCAGGCTGGCCATGGCCTCGTGGGTGGGAATGAACGGCTGCTGGAATTCCAGCGGTACAGTCAGGCGCCAGTTGAAGTAGAAGGCATCGTCGTTGTCGCGGCGGAACAGGGTCAGCCGGTCGATGCCGTGACACATGGCCATGGCCACTGCAGCAGGATCATCAATGATGATCTGGTAGCGGTTGGCGGCCTGATCACCGAGAGTGGCGCGAATAAAGGCATCCACCTGCTGGAAGTAGGGGGCGCTGCTGGCCGGGCCGGTAAACACCACCGGCAATGGCATGTCGGCGTTGTCCGGGTGCATCAATACGCCCAGCAAATAGAGAATTTCCTCGGTGGTGCCTACCCCGCCGGGGAACACGATGATGCCGTGGCCGACTCGAAGGAAGGCTTCCAGACGCTTCTCGATGTCCGGCATGATCACCAGTTCGTTGACGATGGGGTTGGGGGCTTCGGCAGCGATGATGCCGGGCTCGGAGATGCCCAGGTATCGGCCACCCTCGAAGCGTTGCTTGGCGTGGGCCACATGGGCGCCTTTCATGGGGCCCTTCATGGCGCCAGGCCCGCAGCCGGTGCAAATGTCCTTGTGACGCAGGCCCAGCTGGTAGCCCACGCTCTTGCTGTAGTCGTATTCTTCCCGGGAAATGCTGTGGCCGCCCCAGCACACCACCATATTGGGGTTGTAGCCGGATTTCAGCGCGCCAGCATTACGCAGAATGTGGAATATGGCGTTGGTGATACCCTGGCTGTTGTTCAGATCAAAGTTGTCGTTGTTCTGAATCTCGTTGGAGACGTAGACAATATCGCGCAGCACGGCCGACAGGTGCTCGCGGATACCGCGAATCATGCGCCCGTCCACAAAGGCGCCGGCCGGGGCATTTTCCAGCTTGAGCCGCAGGCCTCGGTCTTCCTGGATCACCTCGATGTCGAAGGTCCGATAGGTTTCCAGCACTTCGCGGCTGTCATCGGTGGGAGTGCCGCAGTTCAGTACGGCCAGGGCGCAGCGTCGAAACAGGTCATGCAGACCGCTGCCGGAGGTATCCCGCAGGCGCTCCACTTCATGCTGGCTGAGTACTTCCAGGCTGCCTTCCGGGGCAACAATGGTGGTTACAGTCTTGGTCATAAAAGAATAATCCCTCGCAATATCCGCCAAGAGTAACCCAAAGGCAGCAGGGCTGCTTGTGAAGCTAAGCCGGGGGTGGCTGTCGGCTTTTTTACATTTGAGGTTGGAACGGTGTTATCCGGTTCGCGTCTCAGGAGTATGGCTCTTGGCATATTGGCTGCATGCACTGTGTCATGAGGCTGTCTTGAAAGTGTCTTAAAGTTGGCAACCTGCCGATACCCGGCAAGTAGATTGAACGTGAGGGCGCAAAGATGTTGCTCAAGTATCTCAATGAACTGGAAATGGCGGTGCAGGCCATGGCGGATCACCCCGACGCGGATACCATGAATCGCTGTGTGAAATGCGTGGCAACGCTGGATGCCTATCTGGATGCCCAGATGGAGCCGGTGAAACAGCGCGGCCGTGAGTTGATGGATGGTCTGCTGCCAGCAGATTTGCAGGAGCGGGTGGGGCATTCGGTTCATTGATTCAGTTGCGAGTCACGAGCTTCGAGTTGCGAAAACCTTGAAACAACGGGATTTCCAGGCCTTTGCCTTTCGAAACTCGCTTCTCGAAACTTGAAACTCCCTTCGCCAAACTGCCAGGTTTTGCCTCAAGGAAACGATCAGAGCTTGCCTCGTTGGCTCCGCAATGCCTTGTCCCACTCCTCCGGAAACAGATCCGGTTGCTGCGGGGCTTTCATGTCTCTTAGCCGTGCGCCGATGCCCAGTAACCGGGCGGGGCCGGGGCGGCGTTCCCAGAGTTGTTCCAGCAGACCTTCGAAATGGGTGCGGTCCAGATCGGTACCGGCGGTATCACAGCTCAGGCTGACAAAATCCTGATACTTCACCTTGGCGGTGAGGCCGCTGATCAGGTAGTTTTCATCCAGTTTGGCAAACCGTTCCTTGAGCTTCTCCAGCAGGGTATCCAGCTCGCGGAGCCACTCCTTCAGCGTTGGCTGGTCCTTGTCGTAGGTGCGCTCAACGGAGACCGACTTGCGTCGTCGACCGGTCTGTACCGGGCGGCTGTCGTCTCCCCGGGCCAAGTGGTAGAGGCGCTCCCCAAAACTGCCAAACGTCTGGGCCAGCTCCAGCCGGCTTAAACCTTGCAAGTCTCCACAGGTGTGCAGATTGAGGCTGGCCATTTTCTCCGCCGTGACCCGCCCCACCCCGGAGATTTTTTTCACCGGCAAGGCAGCCACAAAGTCATCGACCTGGGCGGGAGTAATAACGAACAGACCATCGGGCTTGCGCCAGTCGCTGGCCACCTTGGCGAGAAACTTGTTGGGGGCCACGCCGGCGGATACCGTAATGCCGATGTTTTGTCTTACTTCCTTGCGAATCGCTTCGGCGATGCGGGTTGCGCTATTCTCGAACTGTTCACTCTGGGAAACATCCAGGTAGGCTTCGTCCAGTGACAGGGGTTCAATGAGCGCGGTATAACGTTTGAAGATTTCGTGGATCTGGGCAGAGACTTTACGGTACTTGTCAAAATTGGGTGGCACGATGATCAGGTCCGGGCACAGTCGCAGGGCCTGGGACGAGGCCATGGCCGAATGCACACCGAAATGCCGGGCAGGATAATTACAGGTGGCAATCACACCGCGCCGGTGCGGATCACCGCCCACGGCCACCGGCCTGCCGCGCAGGGAGGTGTCATCACGGACTTCCACGGCGGCATAGAAGCAGTCGCAGTCCACGTGGATGATCTTGCGAGTAGGCAGGGTCATGGTTACCGGGTGCTGGCCAGAATGCAGGAATAAGGAGAGTGTACCATCGCCATTACGGAGAACAGCATGCCCAAGGCCCTGATTGTCGGGGCTGGCCCCACCGGGCTCACACTGGGCATCGGGCTGCGGCGGCAGGGCATTCCCTGCACCATCATTGATCGCCTTGAGTCGCCATCGCCCTGGTCCAAGGCGCTGGGTCTTCATTCCCGCAGTCTGGAAGTATTTGCCGCCATGGATGTGCTGGGACCGGTGCGCAAGATCTCTCGCGTGTTGAAAGCAGTCTCTGTCTACGGCGATAACGGCTTTTTATTCGAGCTGGACCTGACCTCCCTGCAGGCCCCTTATCCCTGGGTACTCAGTTGCCCCCAGTCCGAGGTTGAGGCCGCTCTCATCCAGCGCTACAAGGCGCTGGGTGGCGAGCTGGTGCGCGGTGTAGAGCTGCTGGATTTCACCCAGGATGGCTCCGGGGTGACGGCCAGAATTCGCAAGGGTACTGAAGTCCAGACCTTGCAATGCGAGGTCATGGTGGGTGCAGATGGCGTCGGTTCCACCGTCCGTGAGCAACTGGGTATCGGCTTTCACGGGGTGGAATACAGCGAACATTTCCTGCTGGCGGATGTGGATTGGCACAGCCCCTGGCGTAACGACAGTTCCCACGGCTTTCTGCAGGAAGAAGGTCTGCTGATTGCCTTGCCGCTACCGACGGGGTGGCGGTTGATCATGGCCACCGATACCCCGCCAGAGGCGCCGCTTGATGTGTCGGTTTTTGAAGAGCGGCTGGCGCAGATACTCGGAGAAAAACCGGATCTGGGCGAACCGCGCTGGATCAGCGAGTTCTCCGTGCAACGGCGGTTGGCGCAGCATTATCGCCGCAATCGCGTGTACCTGGCCGGTGATGCAGCCCATGTGCAGAGCCCTCTCGGGGCCCAGGGTATGAACACCGGCCTGGCCGATGCCTTCAACCTGAGCTGGAAGCTGGGGTACTACCTTAACGGCTTCGGTAGTGGCAAATTGCTCGATAGCTATGAGCAGGAGCGCCGCCCGGTGGCAGAAAAAATGATATATGGCGTGGACATGCTGTCGCGGGCATCCCTGCTGAAGCTGCCCATGTTGCGCCGTAGCCGTGACTCCTTACTGAAACTGGCTAGTGGTCGGCCGCGGATTACCAGTCGCATATTACGCACCGCCAGCCAGCTGGATGTGCATTACCGGCATTCCCCTATTGTCACCAGTGGCCCGGAATCGGATCTGGGATGGCGACGTGAGGGGCCTCTGCCCGGTGATCGTCTGCCGGATGCCAGTTTGAAATCCGTGCGTACCGGGCATCTGCATCATCTGCATGACCTGCTGCGAAAGCCCGTTCATCACCTGATTCTGCAGTTGAGTGAAACCCCGGAACACAATGAAAAGCTGGTGCTTTATGCGTTCAGTGACCGACTGGGTCAGGACTATAGAAACCGTGCCCACCTGACCGTGGTCGCTGCCAAAGGGACACCCCATGCGGAGGTACCCCGCGAAGGCACGACCCGCATCTGGCAGGATCACGAAGGGGAATTTGCCGCCGCCTTTGGACATGGCCCGCGGCTGTGGCTGATGCGTCCGGATGGGCACCTGGCTTACCGGGCCCCGGTGGGCAATGCAGATCATCTGCTGGAGTATTTGGATACAGTGCTTGGGAAGGCAATAAATAGTTAATAATGAATAATTAATAGCTACGCGGCATAAGGTTTTGGAACACCATTGCACAGAGGCCGCGCCCACAGCATGGGCGCGGCCTCTTTCTTTTCAATCCAATACAATCCGGCACGCGACGTTATTAATTATTCATTATTAACTATTAATTACCCTCTCCCACCGCTGAATAATGAAATGCGCAGGCATTGTCTGGCCGGTTAGCTTGCCGATGTCGGCCTTGGCGGACGGTTTGGCTCGCCAGTGATGGGGGGTCATGGTGAGCAGGTTCTGTAGCTCCTGCTCGCTGTCCGGGGTCCATTCGAACTGCACCTCTTCACTGTCGATCAGGCTGAAACGGTCATCCAGAAACTTGCCGGCATCAAAGCCGGATTGACGCACGTCTTCGTAGAGAGCCTCACGCAATGGCATCAGGTGGTTTTCGCCCGTACCCGCCACCAGCAATTCCCCGCCGGATTTTAATACCCGGGCAATGTCATCCGTGAACAGGCGGGTGAACAGCACCAATACCCGCTGCATACTCTGCTCAAACAGCGGCAATCGCGCCCCGCTGGCCACCAGCCAGGTCAATTGCTTATTACGCTTGGCTGCGGCATCCACAGCGAACTTGGAAATATCCACCCCGACCCCGTTCCCGGCACCAAGCACATGGGCAAACCGTTCGGTATACCAGCCTTCGCCACACCCCAGATCCAGCCAGTCCCCGTCCGGCTGCGCCGGCAGTTGCGCCAGCAACGCATCGGCCAGCGGTTGATAGCGTCCCAGCTCCAGAAAGGCGGTGCGCGCCTGCACCATGGCCTTGTCATCGCCGGGAGAGCGGGAGCGGCGATGCTGTGCCAGCAACAGGTTGGTATAGCCACGCCGGGCGCGATCAAAGCGATGCCCCTGCTCGCACTGCCATGTGTTGTCAGTGAGCGTAAGAGTGTGATCGCAGCTGGGGCATTTAAGGGTGGGCATGGGCAGTCACTTTACGGTGAGGAAAGCATTAATTCAGAGCGTTGCAATTGTGCCTCGGCGGCAAGATTGGACAGTTCAACACGATACTGTTTCAGGGTGTCTTCGAGAACCTCGGTGACGGCGCTGTGGCTGCTGCCAAGCTGTTTTTGCGCACTATGGTGCAGGGCCTGGAGCTGTTGCTCAAGCTTGCGCGCAATGTCGGGCAAGGCTTGTTGGGCCTGCTCAATGAAGGCCAGTTGTGCCCGTAGCCTTGTCTGCTGATTACGCCGCAGGGTAATGCCCTGACGAATTCGGGTTTGCTCGGCACCAAAGTCTCGAGGGATCATTTGCGCTTTCAAGGCCTGAAGTTCCTGGTCACCGGCGATGAGCTGCTTTTCAAGTGAATCACGCTGACGCTGGTAATTAGCCAACTTTATACCCAGTTGGTTCAGTTCCTGGTCAACGGCGGCATGGCGTTCACGCAATGCCAGAATGGCCGTTACAGAGGATTTCAGTTGGCCCGTTTCTGCCAGCAGGTTGTGCCCAGGGTGGTGCAGGCTACGCCTCAACAGGGTTTTGCGTACCGCATCGTCCAGACTGGAAGGGAAAATGATGGCCATGGGGTCCAGATCGCCGTTGTTTTCAAACGCATCCAGCTGAGCCAGCGCAAAATGGCTCTGTGCACTGACTTCATGATAAAGCGCGGCTGACAGTGCAGGGTTGCGCGGTTGTTCATCATGGGCAGCGCTGATCAAACCATTGAGCGTCATGGGCCGATAGGGATAATGCTTCGCCGTTCGCAAGAACCACTTTCTTGCCTCCGTGGGCTGTGCCGTCAGTCGATAGCTTTCCGCCATGAGCAAGCTGGCCTGCAGTGCGGCGGGGCTCTCGGTGTCAATCTGGCGGAGCATATCGCGGGCTTTATCAAAATGACCTTGCTGCATCTGCACGGCGGCTAGCCGCAAGCGCAACTGATTTTTTACGACAAAGCGTTCAGCCGGAGCGAGGCCGGTGGCGCTATCAAGCGCGTTGGAAAGCGCCTGTTCGGTATTGTCTGCCTCAATAACAGCGCTCAACCCGGGGTCCATGGAGATGGCAGCTGTTTGCGAAGAAAGGATGATGGCAAAAAGCCATAATGCTAGCTTCGTTGTGATCTGTTTCACGCCAAGATCGTTCCCTGTTCACGGGTGAATACCCAAAAGTGTATGATGCGCCGCTGCGCATGATACCAACGCCAACAATAATAACGACGCGTTGATTTGTCCGCATTGTGATCACTTAAGGCAAGGAAAGCCATGTTGGGGGATAAAGCACTATTTTGTGGTGGTGTCGTCGCTGCCTGCTTGTTGATCGGTGCCGTGAAGGCAGAGCCGACAGCTCAGCAGCGCATGTTTGATCGCTTGCAAGAGCAGGAGCGTCAACGGCAGCAGCAGCAAATTGAGGAAATGCAGGTGCCGGGGAAGGAATCCCCGATGCAGGTTCCGCTACCCGATGCGCCGGCTGTGGCCGGGCGCTGTTTCAATATTGAGACAATCATTCTGGAAACCTTGAGCGGGGCTGAGCAGCCCTTCGGGCGCTGGCTGACCAAAACGGCCCGCCAGCCCCAGGGAACCTGCATGACCATGCAGGACATCCAGACTCTCCAGGCCGTTCTTTCCAATAAGCTCATCGACAAGGGATTCATTACCAGCCGGGTATTGATACCGGAACAGGATGTTTCCTCGGGAAGGCTGGAGCTACTGGTGGTCGCCGGCCGGATAGAAGACGTTGAGGCACTGGGTATGTCACGTCGTCTGCTGGAGTGGGCGGTGCCGGCATCCACTGGTGAGTTGCTCAACCTTCGCGATCTTGAACAAGCGGTCGAGACGCTTGCCCGCTTGCCCCACCTGGATGCCAACATGGATCTTGCGCCCGGCGAAGAGCAGGGTGGCACCGTCATTCTGGGTCAGGCGCAATGGCCTCAGCGTTATCGCGGCACACTGGTGATCGATGAGGAGCATTATGGAAAGGTGACCCATGGCACTGCGCAGGCGGGTTTTGACTGGGGTGGCTTGCTCGGCGTGCCAGATCGGCTCTCCCTTTCGTTGAATACCGATCTCGATACTGAATTTTCCGATCAGGCCTGGGGGGCCGGGCTCAGCTATGACATCAGTCATGGCTATTGGAATCTGGCGCTCAGCTATAACCGCCAAGAGTACGAAAACACCATTGATGGGATCTTCCAGTCGTTTGAATCGTCGGGCGCCACCGACACCAGCAGGCTGGAACTGACGCGCACGTTGTACAGAAGCAACAAGGCAAGGTTCTCGTTGTCGTTGCTCGGCGCGTACTCGGATACGGAAAACCTTCTCGAAGATGCGGTAATCCGTGTGAGCAGCTATCACCTGCGTGCCTGGGGCGCTCGTGCCAATGCCAAGTACCTGTGGGGTGGCACACAGCTGGCAGGTACCTTCACGGTGGAGCAAGGGCGCGGCGCAGGACCTGCCACCCTTTTACCTGGCGATCTATCAATTGCCGACATATCGCACACAAGATATCAGACATATCTTACAGCCAATCGTTTTATAAAGCCGTTATATGGAACCTTATCCGTTCGGCTAAATGGGCAGTACAGCGATGAAGCGCTGTTCCCGTCTGAACGGTTCTCCGTCGCGTCCAGTGCGGCGGTGAGGGGGTATCGGGATATTTCGCTCAGTGGCAACTCGGCCGTGGCTGGCGCCATACAGTTTGATTTCTATCCGCCTATTACCGGACCAGTCTCGGTGACGCCTTTCGTTGCCTATGACTCCGGGGTGGTACCGGGAAATGACAACGAAACGGGGTTTGCCCGCATTGATTCTGCCACCTCGGGGCTGCGTCTGGGCTATCGCCGTTTCAGGCTGACCACCGAAGTATCCTGGCCCATGGAACAACATTCAACGGAACTGACAGACAGCGAGTACACGCTTCATGCCTCACTTTATGCCGAAATCTGATCAACTCGCATCCGTTATGCAGCGTAGCCTGGTCTATGGCCTGTCATTACTGTTGATCTGGCAGCCGATGCTGCTGGCAGCAGCGGAGCCTGTGAGCCCGACGCATTCCACCAATGGCCGCCCGACCCTGGATCAGGCTGCCAATGGGGTGCCCATCGTCAATATCCAGAATCCCAATGGGCGGGGCGTATCGCAGAACTTCTATAATGAGCTGAACGTGGGGAATCAGGGGCTGATCCTCAATAACAGCCAGCAGCTCACCCAGACGCAGCTGGGTGGCTACATTGAAGGCAACCCCAACCTCACCAATGGCTCCGCCAACTTGATCCTGAATGAGGTCATCGGCACAAACCCCTCCAAATTGAATGGCTACATGGAAGTCGGTGGCCGGCGTGCTGATGTGGTGGTGGCCAACCCCAATGGCATTACCTGTAATGGCTGCGGCTTTATCAATACCAACCACGCTACCCTGACTACCGGCAAGGCGATCATGGAAGGCGGTAGCCTGAGGGGTTTTGATGTGCAGGGCGGCAATATTCATATTGGCGAAAATGGGCTCAATGGTTCCAACACGAACCGTTTTGATCTGATTGCCCGTTCTGTCGAAGTGGCCGGGGAGCTGCATGCCAATGAACTGAATGTGGTTGCCGGTCAGCAGACCGTGGATCACAAGACGCTGGCAACCAGCAATGTCACTACCGATGGTGAAAAGCCGGCGTTCGCCATCGATTCCACCGCCCTGGGCGGCATGTATGCCAACCGGATTCGCCTGATTGCCAATGAAGATGGCGTGGGGGTAAGGCTGGATGCGCCGGTGGCGGCCCAGAATGGGGATTTGGTGTTATCGGCAGAAGGGACGTTAAGCTTTGGTGATGCCAGAGCCAAAGGCAATATGCAGGTTGCATCAGCCGGCACGGTGAGCACTACCGGGAGTGTGGTTGCCGGAGAAATGTTGGACGTGGATGCCAAGGTGCTCAATGTTGAGGCCGGGGGTGTTGGTGCGGAGGAAATCCGTATTCGGGTGGACGAAAGTACGCTAGCCAGTGGGGCATCCATGACTGGCGAAAGCGGGATAACTGTTCATGCAGAACAAGCGGCAGTGAATGAGGGCGAGATTCTGGCAGGCGGCCAGGTAGAAATCACCACAAAGGATTTTACCAATACAGGAACGGTTGCCGGACAGAAAAATGTGCATATCACGGCATCAGACCGCCTTGTGAATAGTGGGCAGCTCGATGCCATTGATAATCTTGAGATTACCACGGCGGTGTTAAACAACTCTTCTGGGGCCTTGCAGGCCGGTAAGACACTGGCATTAACCACGGAGGATTATCAGCACCTTGGTGAAGTACAGGCTGAAGGTGAATTGAATCTTGAGGCCGAAAACGTGTTTATCGGTGCCGAAGCCGATTGGCAGGTATTGGGTGATGTATCCGTCAAGGCCGCTGATCTACGCAATGAAGGTGTATTCAGTTCCTCTGGCTCCATGACAATGACGGTAGCAAATCTTGAGAATCATGGTGACATCGCTGGGATGGAAAGCGTGCTTTATTCCGGCGAAAAACTCTCAAATGCAGAGCATTCACTGCTGTTATCAGCAGGTCAGATGCAGTTGTACCTTAATGAACTGGATAACTTTGGCGATATCTACGCCGTCGGAGACATGGATATTGCTGGCGGAGAGCTGCAAGGGGAACTGGATGAGATATGGGCCGACAAGAGTAGCTGGGCAAGCAGGGTAAATAACGAATCCGGTCTGATTGCCAGTGAAGGTAGTGCCCGTATTGTTGCGGCCAATATTTATCAGCAGCTGAGTAGTGCACCGGAAGTGGAAGTGGCTTGGGATGCCCCCGTTTATAGCTATGACCGCGACTACGACCGACGTTGCTTTAACCGAAACAAAAATAGCGCGTGTCACGATACAACGTACCGAAATAAATATCGGCGGCAAAGCGTACAGTCGGTTTCTGCGCCAAGACAATCCAGAATGCTTGTAGGTGGAGACCTGTGGTTATTAGGTGACTACCTTTTGAATAATGCCAGCGTCATTGCTGCAGGTAGCGATATCGAAATCAAGGCCACGCGCTTTGAAAATGTCGCTATTACTCAAGATTTGAAGGAAGTCAATCGGGTAGACAAATCCTGGCTCAGAAAGAAAAGCTCAGCAGGGGGAAGCAAGAAAAAGTATTACACTTATACCACAATTCCGACGTCAGAAAATTGGTCCCTGTGCGATAGCAGTCGAGTCAGGTGTAATCGTGCAGGGGCTACCAGTCACACAAATATTCTCACAGAAACAGTCATCAACGCCCTGGTGAGTGCCGGCGGGAAGCTCAACATTGATGCGGAGCTGGTGAGCAATGGCGAAGAAAAGGAAGGCGCCGCTTTCAGTTTTGGCTCTGCCATGCAAGCCGTCTACGGCGAAAATGGGCAGCATAACGCCGATTCACTGTTCCGCTTTGACCCACTTTCGCTTGGTTTTAGCCTGCCGGGTGAGCATGGCCTGTTTCTTTTGAAAACGGATCCTGGGCACCCCTATCTCATTGAAACCAATCCCTTGTTTGCCTCGTTGAGTGGCTTTATGGGGAGCCAATACCTGATCAATCGCCTGGGCATGACCCCCGACCGGGAAATACAACGGTTAGGTGATAGCTATTATGAAACCATGCTTGTCCGTGATGCGATTCTAGCCGCAACTGGAAAGCGGTTCCTTGATCCGGATTTTGAAAGTGACGAAGAACAATTCCGCTGGTTGATGGATAACGCCTTTGCTGCTGCCGAGTCCCTGGAATTAAGTGTGGGTGTCGCGTTGACCGCAGACCAGGTTAATGCACTGCAGCAAGATATTGTATGGCTGGAAGAAAAAGAGGTGGCGGGTTACCGGGTGATGGTCCCCGTCCTGTATCTGGCGAAAGGTGGGGCCGTGTTGGATGGGCCGCAGTTACGCGGTGAAGAAGTGCTCATTACCGGCGAGCAAGTCAGTAATCATGGTGAAATCCATGCCACAAACACGGCGACTATTAACGCCGGGCAAGGAGGTATAACAAACAGCGGTGGCATGTACGCGGGAGAGTCCTTAAGCCTGCGTAGTGACGGCGACATTAAGAACTTGGGCGGACAATTAATTGCTCAGTCGCTGAATCTGGATGCAGAAGGCAGCGTGGAAATCGCCACACTGGCTGACGCGGTAGGTGATTCACTGAACTGGATGACTCGCCTTACTGAACAGGCCGAGCTGAGGGCTGAAAATCTGAGGATCAGAAGCGCGGGGGATATCCAGATTCAGGGAGCCCAGGTAAACGCTGGCGTTCTGGCCCTGGAAGCAGGGGGAGACCTTTCCGTTGGCAGTGTTTCTGTCAGCCAGGGAAGCCACATGGATCAGGGTGATGTGAAATTCACTCAAAGCAAGGTCCGGCAATTGGGCAGCGACCTGAACAGCACAGTCAGTATGTTGCTGGAAACCGAAAATGACCTGTCGATTATTGCCAGTGATCTCAGTAGTGAAGGGGACATTAATCTGAAGGCAAAAGGCGATATTGTCGTCGGTTATGCGCAGGAGAGTGATTCGCTTTACAGCTATCGGAAGGATGATGGGAGTTTTGGTAAGAGTAAAACACAAACGCTGAATACCGATTCACATCGGGTTGTGGGGAGTAATCTTGCGGCTTTGGGTGATGTGCTCATCAATGCCAGCAAGGACAAGGAAGGTAATCTTGTTGGCTACCAGGCTGCGAAAGGGAATGTGACCCTTAGCGCCACTGATGTGCAATCAGAGGGCGATATCCTCATTGCCAGTGCTGGCAGCCTGACTTTTGATAGTGCGGCAAATACTTACAGTCACGAACATCATAAAACCAAGAAGGGCACGATCAGTGCTCGTCAGAGTGGACAAAGCACCCTCTCGATAACTCACCAAGGTACCCGACTGCAGTCAGCTGATGGGGTGCAGATGATGGGACTTGATGGGATTACGCTTGAAAACACGGATGTTTCCGCAAGTGGCGACTTGATAGCGAGCGCGGGGCTTTACGCAACGAAGAAAGATACACTGACCAACGATCAGGCGAATTTTCTGATTCGTGACGTTCAAGATATCTATCAGTACGACAGCTACAAGGAAAGCTCCAAGGCTGATATAGGAGGCATGGTTGCCAGTGTGGCGACACTTGGATTGGGTGGTGGCCTTGCCGTCTTTAATCCCCTGGATTTTGCGGATGTGACCAAAGCCACAGTGGCGAATGCCCTGAATGGGAAAAAAGGCTATACACAGGCATCCGGTAATTACAGCGCGACTTCTCAGGGATCGAACCTGAATACCGGGGGGAGCCTGCTTCTTCAATCCGCCGGGAACCTGCATATTCAAGGCTCAAGCATCTCCGGGCTGCGAGAGAGTGGTGAGGGACGGGTTGAAGTTGAGGGCAGCACGGCGCTGCTGGCTGGTACCCTGATTAACACGCGAAATGGCAAGACAGTACTGGAGAATGATCAGGCCAACCTTTCGATCATCGCGGGTGAAAACTATGAATCCTCTTACTATGAGAGAGAGAAATTTGGCGTAGATTATCTGGGCGCAGTGGGTGGCGCATTGACTCAGATGGCGAGTGCGGCTAGCGGTGCCTTCACCGGCGACTTTTCCGGCCCCGAAGATCTGCCAGACGATGTCAGCATCAAGCGGGAGGGTCAGGAACAGCGTACCGAGAGTATCACGCTGACTCACTCTGCCGTTCAGGATAGCCAGCACCTCACGTTGTCCGCGGGTAATGATATGACGGCCGTGGCCTCCCAGATTGTGAGCGGCGGGAATATCTCCATGACAGCCAGTGGGGATGTAAACCTGAATGCGGGACTGGAAACACTCAGTGACTACCAGGCCAACTATGGAAGCTCCTTCGATAACTTCACCGGAGGTTATGATCGCGGGCGGCTTTACGGTGGTATCGAGGGAGAGCGTTATCGCGAAGAAACCCTGTACGAGCGAGGCTCGGCACTGTCGAGTTTGCTGCAGGCAAATGGCCTCATCAGCATACAGGTGGGCGGTGATGTCAATGTCATCGGCAGCGATGTTATGGCCGGTGGTCTTGACGCCGAAATCGGTGGAGAGATGCGCGTTGGTGCCGCGCAGGAATACGAACGCACTACCCACAAGTCCACCAATGAAAACATCAGCCTGACAGCAGGTGTTGGCAACAGCTACGTAGACGCGGCCTACGCGGCAGATGATTTTGTTAAAGCCTCTGAGGCGGTAAAAAACGCCTATGATGCGTTGCAGGCCGCCAAAGATGACCCCCGCATCACCGATATCAGTGATTACGAAGCCAATCTTGCTCTGGCGCTGCTCCAGCAGCAGGCCGTAGGTATCCAGGCGGCTACTTCTGTGTCCGGTGCAGTCGAGAATGCCCCGGCATTCGGTTTCTACGGTGATGTCCAAATGGCCACGGAAATCACAGAGCACACCAGCACCAGTGAAGCGCTGACCCATCGGGGAAGTCAGATGCAGCTGGGTTCTGCGGGAATGAGCCTTGGGGGCGACGCTTTGACCCTGCAAGGCAGCCGACTGGATATCCAGGACGGCGGAGGGCTGGATCTGAAGGTGGACCGCTTCACGGTTGAGGCGGTCGCTGATACCTATAGCAGCCAGAGCAGCACGGAAACCCAAACATCTACTCTGACACTGGCCAGTAGCAGTCGCAGTAATCTTGCAGGCGCGGCGGCGGTGGATGCCTTGTCCGGTGGCTTAGGCACCCAATCCAGCGAGCAGCAGAGTCAGTCCCAATACTGGCAGTATGGTGCGGTCAACGTGGATGGGCTGATGAGCTTGGACGTCAAGGATCAGACCACGATTCATGGCGGCAGTGTCTGGGCCAAAGAGGTAACAGGAAGTACCGGCAATCTGACTGTCAGCTCCCTGCAGAACACCAGCACCAGCGAGCATAGCAATCAAGGCGTCAATTTTGGGGGAGGCAAAGGCTTCAGCGTCAATGGTGGCTTCAACACAGCTTCGGGTTCAAGTGAGCGTGCTTGGGTTGATCAGGTTAGTGGCTTTCATGGAGAGGAGGTGTTTGATCTGAGAGTGGACGGGCACACTCAGGTAACGGGGGCTGTTATCAGCGGCGGTGACCCGAACAACTTTACTCTGGACACTGCTACCTTCGCCTATACGGATATCCAGGATTATGACCGTGGCAGCAACAGTGGCTGGGGGATCAGTACCAGTTTCAATCCTCTGAACTTGAAAGAACAACAAAAAGCGCCCGAAGGCAGTACCACATTCAGCGCTCATCGCAATGGCCATGAACAGGAAGGTCTAACCTATGCCACCGTTGGCGAAGGGGTTTTAATCGTCAGAGATCAAGAGAGCGATAAAAACAGCGATCTGGCGGGCCTGAATCGTGATGTGGAGAACGTTCAGGAAATCATCCGGGATGAGCTTACCGGAGGGTTGGATGTTGAGTTGACGGTGGATCACCGGCTTTTCACGAAGCGGGGAAGAAGTGAAATTGCCCGTGATGTGTCAACCACGCTGGGTCTACCTCAAGATGTGGTCACTTCCGTTATCAAGGTGCTTGGCGATCGAAAAATTATCGAGCTTGGGGTGTTGATTCATGAGCATGGCCTGACCCGCAAGCTTACAGAAGAGATCAAGCGCCTCCCGGAATATGAAGCCCTCCGTCAGATCCTTTCGAAAACCATGGGGGTTCCTGAAGATCAAGTGGCGGAGCGTTTACGCACTCTGCTGGCTGAAATCGGCAGTGTAGCCGCAGAAAATCCGGAGCAACTTCAGCAGGCAATTGCCGGTTTTAGCGAGGCGGGAGAGCAGGGCGCCGATCGGGGAGTGAAAGACGGTAGCGCCCTGAAAATTGCACTTCATCGAGCAGTGGGAGAGGCATTGGGCGGCGCAGAAGGTGCCAGTGCTGCGGGCATCAATGAAATGCTAATGCCATTATTGGTGCAACTTGCGGGAAGCAGCCCGGAACGCCTTCGGGCCTTGTCTCGTATTGTGGGTGGTGCCAGTGCCGAGAATGCTCAAGGGGCCTGGATTGCTGAGCAAGGCACAACCTGGAACAGGCAGCTACACCAGAATGAAGTGATTGCGATCCGTAAGCATGCAAAAGAGTATGCCTTGTTACATCCGGGTATGTCAGAAGCAGAAGCGCTCTCCGCACTTTTACTGGAGGGAATGCGACAGGTAGACGCTACTTACGCTGACCGGATTTATGCAAATGAGGATGCAGCTAGATTTCTGGCGCATGTGGCTCGTTCTGACCCTGATAATTCGTTGATTAGCACGGATGGGCTGCAGACCGCCTTGTTTAGTGCATCGGATTATGATTTTAAAAAATTCGATGCATATGGAGATGAGTTCTGGAATGTTGCGAATGGTATCTATCCCGGCGGGGTAGAAGACCCCGACATGTTCTTCAATGTGCTTACCGATATGGATAATGCCTCAATGCTCAAAGGCAATGGGGATGCGTACTATTTATCTTTGGACCTATTTAATGATCTTTCATCTGAATCAGCATCAAAAGGCTTGTCTCAGATTGGGGATGTTGCCAAGGTTGCAAGCCTTCCATTTAGTTGGTCATTGATGGGAACCAGGGGGCTTCTTCTCGCTTTCAGTGCAGGGGGAGTCTCTGATACAGGTTACCAAGTGCTTGTGGAGCACAAGACGCTAGATCGGGTTAACTTTGGCCAGAGTCTTGAAACCGGTCTGTTTGCCGTCAACGCAACGACAGCGTTTGGTGGTTTTGCGGCGCTCGCTCCTGCCGCAGCAACGGCATCCGGCGTCGCCTTAACCGGTGTCGGTGGGCATGCAGCTGGCGGCTATGTCTACGATGGGTATGTGGAAAACGATCCCGGGAAAATGTTGTATGGGCTTACGGGTGTCGCTGCGCTGGGCGGTGGACTTTACTACGCGAATACCCGGTATGGGTTTGGGAATCAAGAGCTTAAGCTGCCTTCTGTGGCAGAGATGGCTGATCCTTTTGGTGATTTTAGGTTTTATGATTACGATGGTTTTTCGGGGGCGAGGTTAGTAGATTCTTCTCTTAGTGGAGATGGGGGGGCTCTCAGTGCGGGTGGCTCAAGAATATTTTCGAAACAGGAATATTTGGCTCCTAGTGGTCGTAGGTATAACTTTTACTCTCAAGATGTCGACTTAAATCTAGAATTTATCACCCCGAACGGTAGGGTAACTACGAACAGAGAGTGGATGGCGAAAGGTAATAATCCCTATGTTTTGAATGATCAGGGTATGCCTGTTTCAACTAATCAGCATCATTCTCAGCAAAGAGCGGCTGGTCCAATTTTTGAACTTCAGACACCAACTCACACTAATAGAAATTATCAGCAAGTCCTGCATCCTTTCAAAGTTGCTGGATTTGGGAAAAACCCATTTGACCCTGTGGATCATTCGGTTTGGAATAAAGATCGCCAATTCATCAATATTGAAAGATTGAAGAGATTGACTGAAAATGAATGATATGATTCCGAAAAATGTGCTTTCTTATATCGATCCGCTTCCTGAAAGCGACCTCTGCGAAGAGATAAAAGCGAGAAAAGAAAAATTCAGGAATTTGTATGGGGAGGATTATGTTCGATCTATAGTCTGGACTGCTCAAGAAGCAAGAGAAATTTTGGATTTTTTGGGTGTGTCAAAGGATTCTGCGATGTATCATTTTTACCAGAATGCATTTGATTATCCGAAACTGAACTGTGAAGATAATATTTTTGGCCTTTCGCAGATTAGAGATGATTATATTGATCCTTTCTGGAAGGGGGAGTTTGGAAGATTAGAAAAAAGGTATCTTCTTATATCCTCACCTGAGGGAGAGCATAGTTTCTTTTATGATAAGGAAACAGATTCTGTCAGCGGCGTGGACTGGGATGATATGTCCTTACTTGTCGGCGGTGTGATAAGACCTGAGTTTCAATCATTTTATGACTTTCTAGAGTGGTACTACGGAGTAGAGCCATGAGGATCGCGAAAATTCAGGGACACGCAGAGCACCGGGCCAAGCTGGCGGTAAATCAAGCGGTGCAAGTCCTCTATTTGGTAACGGCATAAACTCTGCATAAACTCCGAAACTCCGCACAAACTCCGGGACACGCATGAATTTGAAGATCTCCTACAAGGCATATAGCCTTTAGCTGATATTGATCTGTCCTTTTGTTCAGTACTGTTGGGGCATGGCAAAGCAATGAGGCTGCCCATGACCCGCGCTCGTTATACTCGATATCCCTGGATTCCACGTCTTACTATCACTGTATCTTCCGCTGTGTGCGGCGGGCGTTTCTGTGTGGCAAGGATCATTATTCCGGTCAGGACTATGAGCACCGCCGTCAACACCCTGAGGGTCAGGTCTCCCATTTTCCACGAAAGTTTTTTGCGGTGCGGTTGACGGTAGATCGCCCGCAACCGAAATGCTCTTGCCGATCCCGGTAAGTGTGTAGTGACCGTCAAGCCATGCTTTCGCGATGGCTTCTCCTTTGCCAAGTATTTAATGACGTGATGACATTCTCGGAATTTTTTTCTGGAAATTAGTATTGTCCGGTTGCTGCCTTTGTAGTGGCAATTTTATTTTCGAACAATGGAATGTGGATGATGACAATGAAAAGAAGTGTTTGCTTGCGTTTTTCATGTGCTTTGCTGTTTTGTTCCGCTGGGGTGGTTCATGCGGGGCCTTATATTGGAACACAGCTGGGTTATGATGATTACAGTATTGGTTATACCGACAAGGAGCCGGGGTTCGGCGATCTTGATCTGGAAGGACTCTCCGCTTCCGGTGGCGCTTTTGGTGTATATGGTGGTTTACGCTTTGGTGGAGAGGGCGCATTTTTTTCTGTCGAACTGAATGCTGGAACAGGGAGTGCAGAATATAAGGAAACGTTCGAAGCCGAATCTCTTCATATCGAAGCTGGAAACAGCTATGGCTTGGGTTTCCTGGTTGGTACAGAGGTGAATGCTGTCCAAGTTTATGGTCGACTTGGCGCACAGCGAACAGATTTCGATCTTGACGATGGTATCTCGAATGATTCGGTTGAGGACGAAAATCCTTGGGGGCTGCGTGTCGGGATTGGTGCTGAGTTGCCTCTGAATGAAACGATATCGCTGCGTGCCGATTGGAGTCGTACGATGTATGACGAGATTGTCAGCGAGGACCCTTTTTCTGGTCGTGAATTCACCTACGAGCCAGAGCAATCAGCTTTCCAGCTGGGTGTCACTGCACGATTCTGAAAAAATCTATAAATAGAGCCTCCAAATGAGGCTCTATTTATGGCTGTCATAAACGTTGCAAAGCGGTAGGCCTTGACTGGCTTTTCTTCTTTTATGATCTGCGCCTTAGGACCAGCACAGCAAACATTCCAAGCAGTATTGCGGCAGGGGCTCCGCCGCCGCCACTGCTGTTTTTTTCTGCAGCGAGGCTGGCCCGATTTACTACATCGAATCGACGAGCGTAGATATCCGGTGCATCGTCATCATTGGCAATCCAGCTCTCCCAGGCCATGGTAACAATTCCCTCACTGCCCATGGCCAGGGCTGCGTTATTTTCTTCGGGGTTGGTGTATGTGGAAACCTGCACCGGGTTCCCGACAGCACCATTGATGGTCACGTGCTGAGCAAATAAGGTGTATTCGCCATACTCTGATCGATTCCAGGCAATATAGGCATTGCCATTCTTGTCTTGGGCAACGCCGGAGATGTGATCATCACCACTGGTTTGACTGTCAATCATTGCACCTAAGCTGCCGGTGGCGTTAATGGTGCGGGCGCGAGGACTTCGGGTGCCGATGATGCCGCTGTCCCAAGCCGCAAGGAAGCTCGTATTATTCAGCGTGATTGCATGGACTGCGCTGGATATATTGGCTCCCTCCATGCTGTCCAGTGTAATAGTGGGGGCGATAGGGTTGTCGTTGGTTGCGAAAAGGGCTGCCCGGATCTGGTATTCAGGCGCGCTTTCTGCGCTAGCTTTGCCCTGTGCATTAGCCGCCCAGGTGATCAAGGCAACATTGTCCTCAGAGAGGGCGGCGGACGGTTGCTCACCAAGGTTACTGACAAAGCTGCTGACGAGGATTGGATTTTCCGTGAGAGAATTACCGTTCTTGCTATAACGTTTGTACTTAAGCGTATTTGCCGTGAGCGCTTTTGTGTTGCCGGTCGGATAGGTCTGCCATGCGATGATGAGGCCGGTATTGTTGCTTGCCAGGGAGGGCATCGCTTCTTTGTCTGTGCTCGCTGCGACAGAGATAACGTCGCCATCGGTTGACCCGTCGGCATTGAAAAACTGCAGCACCATGTCGTAATCATTTTCAAATTCGTTGAGAGCTTCACCTTCTGTTGACCAAGCCAAGGCAAAACGACCGTCTGGCCAAGATGTCATGGCAATGTGCGCGTAGTTATCCTGTTCGATAACCCTTGCGATGTTGGCTGATTCGTCTACCAATGTTTTCTCTGGTCCTACTGTTTCGCCATATTGGTTATAAAACTGCCCCATGATTGAGACGCCAGATTCTGCGTAGGTAGCTTCTGATGTCCATACGATCAAGGTGTTGTTATCGGAATCGTTGGCAATAAATGGGGTGGCTTCATACCCGGAGGAGGTCGTGTTGGCCAGGTATTCCGGCCCCTCGGGCTGCAGGGCTGCTTGGGCAAGGTTGCTTGCTAACATTAGGTAGCTGATCGACAGAAGTTTTCTGTTAGTTAAATGATGCGAAAATGTCATTATTCCCCCAAGGGTGCAGAAATGGCTCACTAATTTTTAGCCGCGAGTATAAGGGTTTTGACCGATCTGTCTGTCAGCCAAAGATTACAAACGCTGGCGAAGTTCAAAAAAGTGAGCCTGGTAACATCCTCCTCATGTTCAATTCCTTATTGAGGCTGCCGCCGATCAGGCACGTATGCCCATGCGCTGTCTATTTCTGGTGAGATTATTGAGAGCATTAAGAGGTTTGGTTGATAAACTAACCGATTGATTTTTCGTGCTGAGACTCTGCGTGTCTCCTTTTGCCTTTTTTTGCCTGCCTGAGTTTTGTTTGCCCCCCGAGTTTCCAGCTGTTCAGCTCTTTTCAGCGGAGCCTGTTTCGTGGTCAGCCCTTATGCTTCAAGGGTATGGTCAATGTATTGCCGGCAGCGGATTGTCGAAGCGTTTCAGGTATTCCTTACCGATTTCGATGGCGCCCACGTTGTTCAAATGGCTTTCGTCACGGTAGAGGGGGATGCCGTTGAGCACGGTCTGGCAGCGTTGTTCATCGCACAATACCTTGCGCGGGTTGGTCCAGATGATATCCGGGTGCCGTTGCACAGCCGCCTGCTTGAAACGATGGAAGTTGGCCAGGTTGTTCTCCGCTTCCCTGGCATCGATGGAGCAATCATTCATGTTCTTGAGCAGGCATTCTGCGTAGGAAGAAGACGGCAGTTCGGGGACATCCTCCAGCACGATGACTGTGTGCCCTTTGGCTTTCAGCCAGTCCAGAGTGTCCAGGAAATACCCTTGGAACGCTTCCTGTTTCAGATAGGCATTCCACCAGGCTCCCAGGAATACGGTCATCGGCCGTTGTTCCAGGTAGTCGCTGAGGGCCTTGTTTCGCGCCACCTGGGTGGGGTCGGCGGCCTGGGCTTTTTCGGCAATATGGGGGGGCAGGAAAGGGGTGGAGGCTCGGGTCACCATAAGCAGAGAGTAGCCCTTGCCGTCGATGAGCTGTTCCACGAAACCGATCTGGGCAATACCGTGGGAATCGCCAATCAGCATGCTGTTGGGTTTCCCGTTAACCGGTTTATCACCAAACAGACAGGCCTTGTTGGTGTTGAACTCCACCGGGTCACCTTTGAAGCAGCGTTTGTAGAGGTCTGCCGGGTTGTTGTTGGCGATGATCTTGTACAGCTCCCGGCGTTCTTCAGGAATCCGGAAGCTGAGGTCGTCAGCAATACGGATGGTGGACTGGATGGCCCAGATCGCCAGTAGGGGGCCAAACACCAGTACCATGAAGGATTTGCGCAGGCTCCACGGGCGATGGCGAAAGCGGTTTTCTACCAATCGGTAGCTGAGCCAGGAGACGAGGACAACGCCAACTATCAGTGCAACCCGGTTCCAGGTCGTTAGTTCGATTAGCTGGTAATGGAGCAGCGCGACCGGGGGCCAGTGCCACAGGTACAGGGAGTAGGAAATGCCGCCGAGGAATACCATGAGTGGCAGGCTCAATAGCCGTGCACTAAGCGTACCGGGTTGATGCAGGCCGGCATAAATCACCATGGCGGTTCCCAGGGTGGGCCACAGGGCGTTGTAGCCGGGGAAATGATCGTGCTTGGTGATCAGAAGGGCGGTGGCGACGATCATGGCCAGGCCGGCGACCGCAAGGACTTCTGCCATCGGGCGGTTGAGCCGGGGTAGCTGGTTGGCAAACAGGGCGACGCCGGTGCCGAGCATGAATTCGAACAGTCGGGCGGGCAGCAGGTAGTAAGCTGCCGCGGGCCATTGGTTGGCCATGTAGACCGACAGCGCGAACGTGGCGATCAGGGTGATCTTGAACGGCCAGTGGCCTTCCCGTCCCTTACCGAAGCGGTAGGCCAGATAGAGGGTGAGTGGCCAGATCAGATAGAACTGCTCTTCCACCGCCAGGGACCAGGTGTGTAGCAGGTTCAGAGAACGGGTTTCCGGGGCGAAGTACTGGGTCAGTTCGGTGAAGTAATAGAGATTGCTGATGCCGATGAGGGAGGACAGCCAGCTCTTGGCAAAAATGTAGTAGGCATCGCCAATATAGAACGGCGAGATCATCAGGAAGGTGACGGTGGATACCAGCAGGAACAGGGGTACCAGCCGGCGGATGCGGCGGGCGTAAAAGTCGCTGAAGCTGAACGTGCCTTTGCTGAAGGCGCGCTGGAGCAACTGGGTGATTACAAACCCGGAGATGACGAAGAACACGTCCACGCCAATAAAACCGCCTGTGATGCCGGGCACCTCGAAGTGATAGAGGATGACCAGGATCACCGCCAGTGCGCGCAGTCCCTCGATATCAGCGCGAAAGCCCGGTTTGCTGTCGACCATGTTGTCCCCGACTGACAGGTAAAGCGGGGAGAATATAGGGCGTCAGGGCGGGGGACAAGGCCGCCGGCGCAGGCCGAGCAGGGAAAGCGTCAGCAGCCAGCCGACAAAGATGAACCCGCCGCCTCCGCTGCTGCCCGTGCTGGTGGAAGGGGGGGCGCTAAAGCTGATGGTCACAGACTGTTGGGTGTCGCCGGCGGGGATGTCCCGTTCGTTGAGGGTGCCCTGAAAGTTGAGCATGCGGGTAATGCTGTCCCTGCTGTCGATCTGAAGATTGAGCACCTTGGCGCTGTCCGGGGCAAGCGTGCCCAGGGGACAGCGGACGAGGCTGGAGCCGGTGCAGCCAAGAGTGTCGGCGTTAGCCAGTGTCATGCCGGAGGGCAGCGCGAACTCCACGGCAGTACCGCTGGCAGAGTTAAGAGTGGACAGATTGCGCAGGGTGACGGACAGGGTGGCGCGATCGGCCGTGGTAGCGATGGTGCGTGCACTGAGCGCAATATCCGGGTTGTTGGAGAACACGATGACCTGCTGCAGGCTATTGTTGCGCCGGCGATATTCTTCCTGATCGGCACTGCCCTGCACATTGACGGTGACCACCTGATCCTGGCCATTGTTGCCATTCACGGTCAGCGATTGCGTGCGGCTGCCTGTGAAGTTGCTGACGGGGGTGCAGCGGTTGCCCAGCAGGCCGCTGCTGCAACTGTTCCACTGTGAGGTGGCGCTGGTGCCTCCGGACAGGGAAAGGTTGAGTGTCGGGTTGTTGATGGTGGTTGAGCCACTGTTCTCCAACGTCAGGGTCAGGGTTTGGCTGGCGCCGGGCAGGGCGTAATAGCGTGGCGGCGCGGCGAAGCTCCAGAACAGATTCAGGTCGACCAGGGGGAACCCGGCGGAGGCGGTGAGAGCCTCCAGTTCGGCAGTTTCTGCTGCCAAATGGGTATAGCCGCCCGGGGCGCCGGTGGCGCATATGGATTCGCCGAAACTGGTTAAACCCGCCAGCCAGGGGGAGCGGTCACGGCCCACAAAAAGGGGGCCTCCACTGTCACCAAAGCAGGTGTCCTGATTCCGCCCGCTGACGGGGTTCAGCTCGGCAGCGCAGATGACAAAGTCGGAAATGCTCAGCGGGGACGACTGTCGACACTGGCTACGCGGCACATAATCCAGCTGCACCTCTTGCAGATCGTTGCTGAGACCACTGCCGGTTTGGCCCCAGCCCAGGGCGGTGACGGCTTCGTCGCGCAGGGAAAAGGGGGCGGCTTCCAGAGCGTCGGAGCCATCCACGGTAATGATGCTGGGCCACTCGCTGTTATTGCGGGCGGGGATGCGGATCAGGGCAAGGTCGTGATTCAGGTCGCTGTACAGGCGATGGATGAGAACCTGCTGCGCCTGGATGCCGCTGGTAGGGTTGTTGTTGCGGTCTGTATCACCAATGAAGACGTAAACATTACTGGCCGGCACTAGGGAACCGTTGGGGTATTCCAGGCAATGGGCGGCGGTAAGTATCCAGCGTGTGCTCAGGTGACTGGCCCCGCAAAGCAGATAACCGCCAGGTGTCGCGGGGTCGACAATGGCAAGCTGTGCCATCCAGGGCCAGCGGTTAACCGGTGCGTCCAGACCGCCAATGACGCGCGGGGTGGCAACGGTGTCTCCAGCCACACCGGCGAGGGGGAGGGTCGCTGTCAGGGCAAGGGCCAGACCGCTGATCAGGTTACGTAGACACTGCATGAAAGAGACTCTTAAGCGCTTTCCAGCAGTTTACCGGTCTTGGATGCGCAGTTCTGTGAAGGAGTGTATTGGCGCGTCAGTGAATCGGTGCCGCATGGGCCAGCCAGTGGCCGTCCTCTTCGCTGGTACGTGCCATGCTCTGCTCCAGGTGGGCCAGCGCCTGTTCCAGCGCCACATTCCCGTCAGACAGGGTCATCAGGGCGGCACGCATGCCGGGATGGCGGTCCCGCAGGTCATTGAGCAGTTGTTCCGCGGCCGCGGTGGCAGTGCAAGGCAGCAATAGCGCCAGCTGGGTATCGTCATAGCGGGCGGCCACGTCGCTGCGGCGAATCCTCTGAGCCACCTGGTCAGACAGCTGTGGTAGCTCCCCATGCTGGATCAGCACCAGGGTTAGCGGGGAGGAAATCCGGTCATGCAGCGGCACCAGCCAGCCGGCGGTGCTGACCAGCGCTTCCCGGCTGATGAAGTCGGTGTCCGGGTCCCGCCAGGTCGCTTCCAGGGCGGCACGGGCCAGCACCTGATTGCGCCAGATCATCAGCCCAAAATACAGCATGCAGGCGCTCAGGGCCGCTGCGAGGAACAGGCTGGCGGAGCTG
This sequence comes from Alcanivorax sp. DP30, assembly GCF_009882945.1. GTDB lineage: Bacteria > Pseudomonadota > Gammaproteobacteria > Pseudomonadales > Alcanivoracaceae > Alcanivorax. The sequence goes on along the minus strand of NZ_WTUY01000003.1, from coordinate 285,114 downwards.
TCCGGGGTGGAGGCGTAGCTCAGCCGGATGGGCAAGACGATGGCCAGCATGACTTCTGCCGCCAACAGCATGATCAGAAATCGCTTGAGCCCATGCAGCAGGCCGTTACTGAGAACGGCCACAAAAAGCAGGGCCATGGTGGGTGGCGGACTGCCGGCATCCAGAAGCATGACGATACCCAGCGTCAGCAAATCCAGCGCAGAGGCAAAAGCGTCGCCATTGGCCGGTCGCCAGAACAGCAGGCCGAACTGCATGACCACGTAGGCGGAAAAAAGCAGCCAGGGCGTGGCCTGGGGCAGGGAGAAGTAAAATGTATCCGCGTTATGGAAATAGAATACCGCCAGTAATGCAAACAGCGCCCTGGCCAGATATTGCATAAGCACGACACCTTGGTCAGACGTGATGCGGCTTGTTGTGCTCATAATACTGCGTCCCTGTGACTGAGGCGCCTATGTTGCGATAGCCGGGCAGAGGAATAAAGATGTCTGCAGGGGTAATCTTGTTAAAACTGTTAGGTGAGTCGGTAAAACAGTCATAACAGGTCAAGATCTTTGTGTGTTTCAAGGAGGCAGTGTGGATCACAACGTCAATGCACCACTTCGGGACAATGTTCGTTTACTGGGCGATCTTCTCGGCGAATGTCTGCGCCAGCAGGCGGGAGACGGCCTTTATGAGACCATTGAGAGCATCCGTCAGGCCTCGGTGGCCACACGCAGTGAAAAAGGCGCGCCGTTGTCCACATTGAAGGATTTGTTGTCTCCGCTTGATGACGACACGCTGCTGGAAGTGGCCCGTGCCTTCAGCCAGTTTCTCAACCTGAGCAATATTGCCGAGCAACATCATCGCGAGCGTCTGCATCGTCAGCATCAGCGTTATCCCGGGGACCCCGGTGGGGACCAGGGGCTGCTGGATGTACTTGCACGGCTGAAACAGGAGGGCGTGCCGGATACGTTGCTGGCTGAAACCCTGCACAACCTCTCCGTGGAACTGGTGTTGACGGCCCACCCCACGGAAGTGACACGCCGTACCCTGATTCGCAAATACGACCAGATGGCCGATCTGCTCGGGGAACTGGACCGGTCTGATCTGAATGATGAGGAGCGTCGCAGCCTGCGGGCCCGTCTGCGTCGTGTCATTCTGGCCGCCTGGAGCACCGACGAAATCCGTCGTGAAAAACCCACGCCGGTGGATGAAGCCAAGTGGGGCTTCGCTACCATTGAACAATCCCTCTGGCAGGCGGTGCCGGACATGGTGCGCCAGCTGGAAACGCATCTGGCTGACCGTGGGCTGCCGTTGCCGCCGGCGGATTGGGCGCCGGTGAAGCTGGCATCCTGGATGGGGGGCGACCGGGACGGGAACCCGAATGTGACGGCAGCAGTGACCCGCGAGGTGTTGCTGCTGGCCCGCTGGATGGCAGCGGACCTGTATCTGCGTGATATCGAAAACCTGCTGGCGGACCTGTCCATGGAGGCAGCCAGTGACGCCTTGCTGGCGGTGACCGGTCCCAGCCACGAACCCTATCGGGTGCTGTTAAGGGAAGTTCGCACTCGACTCAAAGTTACCCGGCGCCAGTTGGAGGCGCAGGTGGACGGCTTGCCGGTGCCGGACGGGGACGGTTATCTGTTTCGCGAGCAATTGCTCGAGCCATTGATGCTCATTGACCAGTCCCTGCGTGAAATCGGGCTGGCGGATATCGCCAATGGTGATCTGAAAAATACCCTGCGCCGCCTCAACTGCTTTGGCATCACCCTCCTGCGGCTGGATATCCGCCAGGAATCCACCCGGCACAGTGATGCCCTGGATGCCATCACCCGTTATCTGCAGCTGGGTAGCTATCATCAGTGGGATGAGGATCAGCGTCAGGCATTCCTCATTGATGAACTTCAGGCGCGCCGCCCACTCATTGATGCGGCGTTTCGGCGCAGTGAGGAGTGCACGGGCGAAGTGGGAGAGGTGCTGGATACCTGCGCGGTGATTGCCGAGCAGGGGGGAGAAGGGCTGGGCGCCTACGTGATTTCCATGGCGACCACGCCGTCGGATGTGCTGGCGGTGATGTTGCTGCAGAAAATCGCCGGGGTCAGTGAGCCCATGCGAGTGGTGCCGTTGTTCGAAACCCTGGCGGACCTGGACGGTGCCGAACATACCATGCGTGCCCTGATGGACATTCCTTTCTACAGGGAACGGGTGTCGCAGGGCCAGGAAGTGATGATTGGCTATTCCGACTCAGCCAAGGATGCCGGCTTCCTGGGGGCCGCCTGGGCGCAATACCGTGCCCAGGAAACCCTTACCGCCCTGTTTGCCAGTCACAAGATTCCATTGACCCTGTTCCACGGTCGTGGCGGATCCATTTCCCGCGGCGGCGCGCCTTCGCGCATGGCCTTGTTGTCACAGCCTCCGGGCTCGGTGGCGGGACGTATTCGTGTGACGGAACAGGGCGAGGTGATTCGTTTCAAATACGGACGCCCGGCGGTGGCTGTGTTCAACCTGTCCCAGTACGTGGCAGCCACCCTGGAAGCCACCCTGCTGCCACCCTGCACACCGGAACCGGCCTGGCGGGAGCAGATGCAGACACTTACCGATGTGTCGGTGGCGGGCTATCGCAGTGTGGTGCGTGACGAGCCGGAGTTGGTGCGTTACCTGCGAACCGTCACTCCGGAAACCGAGCTGTCGCGGTTGGCGTTAGGCAGCCGTCCGGCGCGGCGCAAGCAGGATGCGGGCATCGGTTCCTTGCGAGCCATTCCCTGGGTGTTCGCCTGGACACAAATCCGTCTCATGCTGCCTGCCTGGCTGGGCACCGGCGGAGCCCTGGAAGAAGCCCTCGCAGATAGCGAACAGGCGGCCAGGGTGCGGGACATGGCCGATCGCTGGCCGTTCTTCCAGGGGGTGGTGGACATGCTGGAAATGGTACTGGCCAAGGCGGATCTCAATGTGGCGTCCTGGTATGAACAACGACTGGCCGGGAACGATGAAGGTCTGCAACAACTTGGCGAGGTACTGCGGGACCGGCTAACGTCCTGTGTGGCGGCTTTGAGTGGTCTGACGGGCCGGGAGGATCTGCTGGAGAATAACCCGGTCATGCGCTGGTCCATTCGCGTGCGCGACCCCTACACCGATCCCCTGCACCTTCTTCAGGCGGAACTGATGGCGCGGCTGCGTGGCCAGGACGGCGACGAAACCCTGGAAAGTGCCTTGATGGTGACGATTGCGGGCATCGCGGCGGGGCTGCGAAACACCGGTTAAAGCAATGAATCGTTAATGAGTCATAATTAATGGCTGCGCGTTAGCGTCATGCCGGTTTTTGAAAGGGTTGAGGCCGCGTCCGAATTTGGACGCGGCCTCCTTGACTCTGTTTCTACCTTTTCCACACGCGTCACTATTCATTATTCACTGTGGATTATTCATTGATCTTGCTGTGGCTTCCATCGCACACCATCCCTTTCCTGCTGCGTTTGCAGCCACAGAAAAACACGATGCAGTCTTTCTTCGCGGTGAAAGCTTCGGGCTTGAAGTTGGTGCCTTTATGACTGCCATCGCACCAAGGTTGGTTGGTGCTTTTGCCGCAAGAACACCAGTGCACGGTTTCGCCTTTTTTTACTGGCAAGGGGTAGGGCCACCGAACGGGTTTATCCATACAAGAATCCAGTTTTAGATTCGACTTTGGCTTGAACGCTAACACATCTCGGCGGAGATGCCCTGAGGCATTTCCGCTCTACGGTAAGGCTTACTCTGCAGGGATTGGAGTGCTACGAAGGTAACAGCCGAAGGGTGAGCGTAACTCGTAACTCGCTGCGCTCGGTTCGTCCCTCGAGAGGAACTCCTGCAAAACATTCGCAAAGCATGCCGCCCCGTGGGGCGCGGACTCTTCCGCCACCACCAGCGCCTGACGTGCAGCTATTAACTGCTGTCGATCCTGTCTTGGAAATGTCACCCAAACGTCATTGGCTTGCCATGGCGCAATACGACACTGCGACAAACTACCAGTGGAGTACGCCATGCTTGCGCAAGCGGCAGGAAAGATAAAAGCACTGAGCCCGCAACTCAAGGATGCCCTGGCCCGGCCTTTCGTAGCCACCGCGGACATTCTGCGTTTTCCCCGTGAGTTGCGCGACCTGAACGAGGCAGAGGGCCAAACCCGTTTCACTGCCTATTTCACCCGTTCTCGCCGGGAGATCATCAAGGTACAGCGCATGCGCTACCGGATCTTCTCTGAGGAATATGGCGCCAGTTTCAGTGCCCCGTTCGGTCTGGATCGGGATCGCTATGATCGCCACTGTCTGCACCTGGTGGTCAAGGATACCCGCAGCGGTGAAATCGTGGGTTACACCCGCGTATTGCCCGGCGACCGCCTGCATCGTACCGGGGGCTTTTACTCCAGTGGCGAGTTTGATCTGAGCATGCTGCAGGGGTTGGAAGGGCGGCTGGCGGAAATTGGTCGCACCTGTATTCACCCGGCCCACCGTAATGGGGCAGTGATTACCGTGCTGTGGGCACGGCTTGCCCAGTACATGATCGAGAATGACATCCGTTATCTGCTGGGTTGTGCCAGCATCGCCCTGGGTGAGGGCTACAATGTGGCGGGTATCTGGCAGCGCATCAATGACAAGCATCTGAGCGCGGGAGCCCATCGTGTTGTCCCTCATCTCAAGCTGGAAAAACTGCCTGGAGAGCGCGACGACAGCGTAAAAATGCCGCCGCTGCTGAAAGCCTACGTGCGAATGGGGGCGCAGGTCTGTGGTGAGCCGTGCTGGGATCCGGATTTCAATTGCCTGGATTTCTTCGTGCTGATGGACGTGAATGACCTGCCTGCCCGCTATGTGCAGCATTTTATGCAGCCGGCCCAGGCGGTGTGATGTCAGGCGAGAGTCTGGCAGCACAGGCACAGATTCAAGGCGGTATCTTGCCTCAGATACGTCGCTCTATTCGCGTTGTTCTGATCATCTTGCATCTGGCCTGGGGGTTTTTGCTGGCCCTGATGCTGGGTGCCTTCTGGGCGCCGCAGCAGCCCCGGGTGCTGGCGGCAAAACAGCGCTGGTGTCAGCGCTTCCTGCGCATTCTGGGGGTTGAGCTGACGGTGACCGGCACGGCCCAGGGTGGCAGTGTTTTCCTGGTAAGCAACCATGTGTCCTGGCTGGATATCCCGGTGATTGCCAGCCAGCGGCATCTCTACTTTCTTTCCAAGGCAGAAGTGGGCGATTGGCCCCTGATCGGGCACCTGGCGCGCGCCGTGGGGACCCTGTTCATCAAGCGGGGCAGCGGTGAGTCCAGTAACAAGGCAAAGGAAATTGCCTGCCGACTGCAGCAGGGCCATACCGTATTGGTATTCCCGGAAGGAACGACTACCGATGGCGCTAACTTGCGACGTTTTTTCCCGCAGCTGTTCGACGCGCCATTACTGGCAGGGGTGCCGGTACAGCCTCTGGCAATTCGCTATCTGGACAGTATGGGTGCGCCGGACCTGTCAATGGCGTTTGTCGGCGATGATGCATTTCATCTTCACCTTTGGAGTATGTTGCTGCGCCGGGATATTCGTATCCGGCTGCATTTTTGTGAGGTGCTGGCTGCGGAAGGGGATCGCAAGGTACTTTGCAACACAACCCGGGAAAGCATTGGGCAGCAACTCAAGATTTCAAAATGATCCGCTCCGGCCTGTCGGCGGTTTCACGGAAACGGCCTGAGCTGCAGCTTGCGGGGTGGGTTTGTTGTAGCATTGGCGCATCGTAATTTCAGGAACGCATTTCCATGACCCGCGCCAGTGAATTGAAGAAATCCGACGTTATCGAAGTCAACGGCACGCTCTATGCCATCCGCCAGATCGAAGTGCAGTCACCGTCTGCCCGTGGGGCGGCGACGTTGTATCGGGTAAAAGCCAGTGCAGTGGGGGGTGGGCCCAAGTTTGAAGAGCGCTTCAAGGGGGATGAGGATGTCACCACGGTGGAGCTGCTGCGCCGGCCGGTGCAGTTTTCCTATGTGGACGGCGATGATTACATCTTCATGGATAATGAGGATTTCTCCCAGTATCTGCTCAAGCAGGACGACATCAGCGACGAGCTGGCTTTCATCACCGAAGACACTGAAGGGGTGCTGGCCCTGAAGGTGGAAGATGCCGTGATAGGCCTGGAATTGCCGGCGTCGGTGGTGCTGGAGGTGACGGAAACCGCCCCGGCCATGAAGGCGGCGTCGGCGTCTGCCCGCACCAAGCCCGCCACCCTGAACACGGGGCTGGTAGTACAGGTACCGGAATACATCGTGGAAGGCGAAAAAGTGCGGGTAAATACCGCCGAACGCAAATTCATGTCCCGGGCCTGATATGCGGCGTTATGCCGGGCTATTGCTGCTTACCCTGCCTGTGTTGCTGGCAGGCTGTCAGCTGGGCTACTACAGCCAGGCGGTGAGTGGGCATCTCTCCCTGATGGGCAAGCGCGAGGCCGTTGAAGACGTGCTGGCGAACCCGGACACGCCTCATGAGTTGGCGGACAAGCTGACCTTCAGTCAGCAGGTGATAGCCTGGGCGGGCACCAATCTGGATCTCCCCGCCGAAGATGTCTATCACCAGTACGTGGCCCTGGAGCAGGATGCGGTAGTCTGGAATGTACTGGCCGCACCGCACTGGTCGCTAACCCCCAAGACCTGGTGTTACCCGATGCTGGGTTGTGTCAGCTACCGTGGGTATTTCGACCGTGAACGGGCTGAGTCCGAAGCCGCGACTTTGGCTGAAGACGGCATGGATACCTGGGTAGGGGGAGCCATCGCCTATTCCACGCTGGGCTGGTTTGCCGATCCGCTCACTACGCCCATGCTGAATCGCTCCCGCCCGGCGTTGGCCGAGTTGTTGATCCACGAACTTACCCATCGGCGCATTTATATCGCTGACGATACCCGTTTCAATGAATCCCTGGCCACCCTGGTGGGCCGGGAAGGCGCGCTGGCGTTTTTTAAGGAGCAGGGGATCGTTCTGGACCAAACTGCTCTGGCCCAGCAGGACAGGGCGGAGCGGGCGTTTCTCGCTATCATCGATGATACCCGCCAGGCGCTGTCGGAACTGTACGCCAGCGGACAAGCCCCGGAAGCACTGGCAGCAGGCAAGAGTCGCATTCAGCAGCAGGCCCGAGAGCGTTTTCAGCAGGAACAGGCCTCGCTACCTGCCCTGGCGGGGTACCAGGGCTTTTTCGACGGTCCGTTGAACAACGCCCAGTTGAACGGTGTCAGTGACTATAATGGCTATGTCCCGGCATTTGCCCGGTTACTGGATCAGTGCCAGCGAGACTGGGACTGTTTCTGGCAGCAGGTGGATAATCTGTCTGATCTGACCGACCAACAACGTAAACAGGCATTAGGGCCTGTTAAGGCTACCGAAATGGTACCTGCTGAGTCCCAGAATTCGCCAATCCAGACATGAGGAGTGATGTTTGGTTTTTCCAAATGAATGACGAATAACGACGAGTGGTGGATTTGACTCCGCGCAAGCGCTCCGCCCTTCGGGCCAGCCTTCGGCTGTTCACTGCGCAGGCTTGTTGGGGTTCAACCCGAAGGGCTGATCCCTTTTCCCGCTCATCAGCGCCATCCGATGTTTATGTAGAATGACTACACGACACATCGGCTGACACTACTGGACAAAAAAGTGCATTCAGCTGGTGCTTTTTCGGTAGTTTTAACAGGCCCTATAGGACTTTCATGGAACTGATTCGCACCCCACAACCCGAGCTGGCTGATCTGATACAGCACACCCTGACCCGAAACGGCTTCACGGTGGAGCGCAGAGAGGAAGATGACCAGCAGGTGTTGTCGATCCCCGATGCGCATCAGTACCCCCATGCCCGTCAACTGGTTCAGGAACTGATCGGTGATCTCAAGCGCCAGCAGGGGAAGGAGATCGTTGAGCCCCTGACCGGTCGCCCCCAACCGTTGTTGTCCGGTGGCTGGCTGGCCAGCATGGGCTGGGTCACCAAGTCCATTCTGGTGATTTGTGCGGTGATCTTCCTGACCCCCTGGCTAATGGGCGACGGCATTTACCGGGCGCTGATGTTTCCGGAGTCCCTGTCGGCGCTGTCATCCCAACCATGGCGGCTTGTGAGCCCCATGCTGCTGCATTTTTCCCTTCTGCATATTCTGTTCAACCTGCTGTGGTGGGCAGATCTGGGGCGGTTGATTGAGCGCTTTCAGTCCCCCGGACAGCTGTTGATGGTGACGATGGTGACGTCGGCGGTGGCCAATGTGGCCCAGTTCCTGACCAGTGGCCCCTTGTTTGGCGGGCTTTCCGGTGTGGTTTATGGCCTATTGGGGTATCTGTGGATCTACGGGCGAATCAATCCGGGGGCCGGCTATGCCCTGCGCCGTGAAATCGTGATTTTCATGCTGGCCTGGATGGTTATCTGTTTTGTCGGTCTGTCCGGTGTGGTGGCCAATGCGGCCCATCTGGCCGGGCTGGTCAGTGGCTGCGTGTTAGGTGCCATTTTCGGCATGATTCGGCGTGCCTCAGGGAATGACGCGGTTTGAGTTACCCCTGTGGGGCTGCTATAAAGACAGCCAAATTAGAGGTCATAATAATGAAAGGAATAGGGCGGCCTATGCAGTGGCGCTTCCTCAAGGGGCTGGTTCCCGCTTTTCTCTTCGCATCGGTATTTACACTTCAGGGCTGTTCCCTGGCGCGGGTCGATGACAACCTGCCATACGGTGTTCTGAACAATAACGACCTGCAGCTGGTGGAAGAGGGGTTGCCCACTTACCTGTTAATGGTGGACGGGCTGATTGAAAACTGGCCGGAGAGCGAATCCCTGCTGGCCAGTGGTGCCGATCTTTACGGTGCCTATGCCGGTTTGTTTGTGAAGGAGCCAGAGCGAGCTCGCAAGCTCAGCAACAAGGCCCTGGATTACGCTTTCCGTTCCGCCTGTGCCCGTGATGGTGACTACTGCGATCTGCGTGGTCTGAGCGTCCCGGATTTTGAAGCATTGCTGGACGATGCCAGCAAGAATGATGTGCCCATGTTGTTCACCCTGGGCAGTGCCTGGGCAGGATACATCCAGCAGAACACCAGCGACTGGAACGCGGTGGCCGAGCTGGGCCGCGTGGAAGCCATCATGGATCGTGTGGTGGAACTGGACGAAGGTTATCAGTACGGCCAGGCGCACATGTATCTGGGGGTACTCAACAGCATTTTGCCGGCTTCACTGGGCGGCAAGCCGGACAAGGCCCGTGAACATTTCGAGCAGGCGGTTAGCCTCTCGGAAGGCAAGAACCTGCTGGCCCCGGTGCTTTACGCAGAAAAATACGCGCGGCTGGTCTTTGACCGGGAACTGCATGATCGCCTGCTCAATGAGGTGCTCGCGGCAGACCCCGATGTTCATGGCCTGACCTTGCAAAATACCTATGCGCAGCAAGAGGCTGAAGCCCTGCTTGCCGACGCGGATGAATATTTCTAGGAGCTGATATGTTGCGTCTTGCGACGGTACTGGTAGCCCTGCTGCCGCTGGTGGCCACCGCCGCCACCACCCTGAAGATTTCCACTCTGTACCCGGATGGCACCACCATCGTTACCGGGCTGAAGGATGCCGGCAAGGAGATTGCCGAGAAGACCGAAGGGCGGGTGAAACTGAAGATCTACCCCGGTGGCGTCATGGGTGATGACCGGGCGGTGGAGCGCAAGATCCGTATCGGCCAGCTGCACGGCCAGATCGCCCAGGGCGGCGCCTTCGCCTCTGCCTACAAGGACAGCCAGATCCTCAACGTACCGCTGGCGTTCAACAACTATGACGAAGTCGATGCGGTCCGCGCCGAGCTGGATCCGGAAATCCAGAAAGGCCTGGAAGAGGGCGGCTGGGTCAGCTTTGGCCTGATTGATGGTGGCTTTGCCTACGTGATGTCTGAAAAGCCGGTGCGTAGCCTGGACGACCTGCGTAGCCAGAAGCTGTGGCTGCCGGCCAACGATGAAGCGTCTGCCAAGGCCGCCAAGGCATTTGAGCTGTCGCCCATCATGCTTAACATTGGCGCAGTGCTGACCTCCCTGCAGACCGGGGCCGTGAACGCTTTCGCTGCACCGCCGGTGGCTGCCCTGACCCTGCAGTGGTACTCCCGCGTGAACAACGTGACCGACATGCCACTGCTGTACACCTTTGGCCTGCTCGGTATTCACAAGAAATACTTCAACCGGCTCAGCCCGGCAGATCAGAAAACCGTTCACGAAGTCCTGGAAGCCACCTTTGCCAAGCTGGATGCCGATAGTCGCGAGGAAAACCTGAGCGCTTTTGCCGCCGTTCAGCAGCAAGGGCTCACAGTGGTGAAACCCTCTGATGAGCAGTTCAAGGAGTGGAAGAAATACGCAGATCGCGCCACTGCGGAACTGGTAGAGGAAGGTGAAATCAGCCAGGCCATGCTGGATCGGCTCAATGCCATTCTGGCCAAGCAGCGTGAAGGGCAGTAAATGACCGGTTTTCTGGGCGGCTTGCACCGCACCCTCCACCGCATCGAGGACGGCCTTATCGTGGCCGTCCTTTTGTTTATGATCCTGCTGGCGGTGGCGCAGATTGTGCTGCGTAATTTCTTTGGTACCAGCCTGGTGTGGATCGAGCCGTTACTGCAGAACGCGGTGCTCTGGATAGGCCTGCTTGGCGCCATGATAGCCTCGCGCAAGGATGAACACATCCGCATTGATGTGGCTTCCACCCTGCTGCCGGAAAAGTACCACCACTTCCTGACCACGGCGGTGGATCTGTTCACCGCCTTTATCTGTGTACTGGTGGCCTGGTACAGCGTGGGTTTCGTCATCGAGGAATATGAATACGCCAGCCCGGCCTTCGGCAGCGTGCCCAGCTGGATCCTGCAGGCCATTATCCCGGTGGGCTTCTCGGTGATGGCGCTGCGCTATGTGTCCCTGTTTGCGCTGGGCCTGCTGGGCAAGCGGCCGAAGATGCAGGAGCCGGTTGCATGATTACTCTTGCTGTCCTCCTGCTAATCCTGCTCGCCCTGATGGGGGCGCCGCTCTACGCCATTATTCTGGGTGCTGCCGCTCTGGGGTTTTATACCCTGGAGATTGAGCTGGCAGTGTTGCATATCGATATTTACCAGCTGAGCAACTCGGTGGTATTGATGGCGCTGCCATTGTTTACCTTTGCCGGCTTTTTGCTTAGTGAGTCGAAAACCGCCGATCGCATGCTACGCCTCAGCCAGGCCGCCTTCGGCTGGATGCCTGGTGGCATGGCGTTTGTGTCGCTGATTGCCTGTGCCTTCTTCACTGCGCTCACCGGGGGTTCCGGTGTCACCATTGTGGCGCTGGGTGCCTTGCTGTTGCCGGCGCTGGTGAAGGGCAATTACCCGGAGCGCTTCAGCCTCGGTCTGGTGACCTCCTCGGGCAGCCTGGGTCTGTTGTTGGTGCCGTCGGTACCCTTGTTGATTTACGGCATCATTGCCCAGCAGATGTCTCAGCAGCTGGATATGCCGCCGGTGGAGATCGTCGATTTGTACCTGGCCGGGCTGGTGCCGGCGCTGCTGATGATCGTGTTGCTGTACGGCTATTGTGTCTGGGCGACTCGTGGGGCGGCCAAGGCCGGACACCCGATTCCCCGTCAGGCCTTCGATTTCCGTGAGCTGGTGGATGCACTCTGGGAGGCCCGCTGGGAACTGCCCCTGCCGGTGGTGGTGCTGGGGGGGATTTTCTCCGGCTTCCTGGTGGTGAGCGAAGCAGCGGCGGTGACAGCGCTGTATGTGTTGGTGGCCGAGGTGTTCCTGTATCGGGAGATCTCCCTGCGCAAGCTGCCGTCGATCATGCGGGATTCCATGATCATGGTGGGTGGCATTCTGCTGATTCTGGCGGTGGCGCTGGCCTTTACCGATTATCTGGTTTACGCCGGTGTGCCGGAGAAGCTGTTTGATCTGATTCAGACCCATGTGGAAAGCAAGATTGCCTTCCTGATCCTGCTCAACATCCTGCTGTTGTTGCTGGGCGCCTTGCTGGATATCTTCGCCGCTCTGGTGATCATGGTGCCGCTGATCCTGCCGGTGGCCCTGCGCTATGGCATCGACCCGGTTCACCTGGGGGTGATCTTTGTGGCCAACATGCAGATCGGTTACATCACGCCACCGGTGGGGATGAACCTGTTCATCGCCAGCTATCGCTTCAAGAAACGCGTCACCGAACTGTTTGCCTCCACGATTCCGTTCATGTTGGTGCTGATCGTGGCGCTGCTGATGATCACCTATATCCCGCAGTTGAGTTTGTGGTTGGTACGCTAAAAGGCAATTAATAGTTAATAATGAATAGCTGCGCGAGCGAAGCGTGGCGAACACGGAGAAGAAAGAGGCCGCGACCAGGAACTGGGTGCGGCCTCTTTCGTTTGGACGAACTGTAGGAGCGGCGCTAGAGCCGAGAATAAAAAGTTTCGAGTTACGAGAAGCGAGTTTCGAAAACCAAAACCCCGGTTCTCGCAGGTGTGATTTTTGATCTTGCCTTTCGCAACTCGCTACCGCTCGATTCGCACCTCAAGTGGTGCTCCTGCAGAACGATTTCGTGGGTTTACTTGCGAAGGGCTTTGACGAGAATTCCTTTGCCGGGTCCGTTTTTGACTTCGAACCATTTTGGATAGGCGCGTAGCAGGTCGCTGAGTTTTTTGTGGCCATAGAGGCGTGTGTCGAAGTCCGGTTGGCGTTTGCTCATTAGCTGTCCCACGGTACCAAGATTGGCCCAGTCGTCTTCGTCGCCAATGGAGTCGATGACATTGGCGATCAACTGCAATGGTGGCGGGTCTTTCCTGACTGGCTTGGGAGTGGCCTCTGCCGGTGCTTCTTTGCTTTCATCCTGTTCCGGGCTGTGATCAGAGCGAAGTACCTCTGTGCGGATGAACTTGTCGCAGGCTGCCACAAAGGGTTCAGGTGTCTTTTCTTCTCCGAACCCATAAACCATTAACCCTTCTTCTCTGAGTCGTGCTGCCAGCCGGGTGAAATCACTGTCGCTGGAGACGATGCAGAAGCCATCAAGCTGCTTGGTATAGAGAAGATCCATGGCATCAATGATCATGCTGCTATCGGTGGCATTTTTCCCCTTGGTGTAGGCGAATTGTTGAACGGGCTGTACGGAATGTTTGAGCAGTACTTCTTTCCAGCCTCCAAGGTTGGGTGCGGTCCAGTCACCGTAAATGCGCTTCACACTTGCCGTGCCGTATTTGGCAATTTCCTCAAACAGGCCGTCGATGATCTTTGCTGAAGCATTATCAGCATCAATCAATACGGCAAGTGACGCGTGATCTGGATCAGACGCTCTCTGGGTTTCATACCTGATTGTCATGGTTCTTCCCTGTTGTTCGCGGTGTTTAGCTTAGCTTACCTGAACAAGTTTCCATAACGATCAGATGTCTCCGCTAGCGATGATAACTTGGGGGATATTTGGCCTGGCTGTAGGAGAATCTCTTGAGGTGCGAATCGAGCGGTTGCGAGAAGCGAGTTTCGATTTACGAAAGACGAACATCAAAAAGCAAACCCTCGAGTCTTGGAATGTTGGGTTCTCGAAACTGATTTGTTCGCACCTCAAGAGGAGCTCCTACAGCTCCAGACAGGCTTTCCCTGACCAAAAGAGGCCGCTCCCGATGCCTGGCGCGGCCTCTTTCTTTTCCGTGTTCGCCACGCTTCGCTCGCGCAGCTATTAACTATTCACTGCTCTTTTAATGCCTTCTTGTGCACAAGCGCCGCCATGGTGCGCAGTGGCATGGTGCGGATCCAGATGCTTTGCAGGGTGACGGACAGGTTGGGGAGAGCGAAAACCTTCTTTTGATTGAGCGCCTTGTAGCCGGCGATAGCTACGTCTTCCGGGGTATCGATCTGGGCAGAAACGAACTTGGTGATGCCGCTGGACGACGCATGTTGGCCCTGTGCCGTGTCCAGGAAAGCGGTCCTGGTGGTGCTGGGGCAGAAGCAGGTCACCTGCACGCCATAGGGCTTCAACTCTTCATGCAGGGACGCACTGAAGTTGATCACGAAAGCCTTGCTGGCGCTGTAAGCGGCAAAGAACGGCATGGGGCAGAATCCGGCCAGCGAGCCAATGTTCATGATCTGGCCGGCGCCGCGGGTTTTCATGCGGTTGCCGACCAGCATGCACAGTTTGGTCAGCAGGATGTTGTTCAGGGTAAGCATGCGCTCCAGCTTTTTGCTGTCCTGTTCCACATGCTCGCCCATCATGCCGAAGCCCACATTGTTGAGCAGTACATCCAGCTCGATGCCTTCCTTGTCCAGCCACTCCACCATACGTTCTGCCGCATCGGGCTCAGACAGGTCCATCTGCACGCCGTGGTATTCCACGTTTGCGCGCTGGGTTTTCAGGGCTTTGCCCAGATCGTCCAGTTCGTCCTGCAGCAAGCTGAAGACCACGATGCGATAACCATCGTTGTTGAACAGCTTGCAGAATTCACGGCCGATACCGCCGGCGCCGCCGGTGATCAGTACGGTTCTTGTCATTGTTGTTCTCCTGTCAGGCGCGGGCCTGGTCACCTTGTTCTTTGGGGCCCAAATCAAAGGGGCCAATAATCATGCTGCCGGAGTGCTTGCGGTGATACGCCTCGCGGGCCTTCCACACCTTGCCATAGCGGTAGAACGGTACGGTGGGGTAGAGGTGATGCACCAGGTGGTAGTTCTGGTACATCAGGACCGGGGTGAGCAGCCATTCCCAGCCCATGCGCATCAGAGAGGTAGTGTTCGGGTTCTCGTCCTGGCGGCCGGTGTGCGGATAGTGCGGCAGCACCATGAATACCAGACACATCAGGAAGAACGAGAAGTAGGACGGAATCAGCCACAGCATCAGGGTGACATAGGGTTGCCAGATGAACAGGGCGGTCAGTGCCACTACCGCCACAATCAGTTCCCGGCGAATCTCGGACACAGCCACATTGGGCAGTTTTTCCGGGTTGCGCATGAAGTTGATCAGATAGATGAAAGGCCAGAAACCCCACAGCGGCATGGTCCACAGGCTACTGGCCATCCAGTGATCCGGGTCTTTGTCGGGATCATTGGCAAAACGGTGATGATGCATGTGCATGATGCGGAACAGTTTGCCCTTGCCAAATGGCACCGCCACAAAGGTGGCAATGGAAAGGATCAGGTCGTTGTGTTCGGACTTCTGGGCAGCGGCACGGTGAATGGCTTCGTGGGCCGGGGTGAACATCACATAGCCGGAAATGCTGTTGATGATCAGCCCCACCCAGGCAGGCCAGTAGCCACCAATGACCATTACCCAGCTGGCGATATTGGCAGCGTGGGACAGCACCATCAGCGTAATGGTGGGCCAGGCGAACTTCGGGGAAACCTTCAGTTTGGCCAGGGTCTTGAGTGCTTCTGTTTCGTTTGTTGTCGTCATGGGCAGTCTTCCTGCATGGTTCAGATACACAGTGTTTACTGTGGCGCCTGGCTTGTTAAGCACGGAAATTGCCAAACGGGGGATAAATACTGTCACCTGATGCGCCGGATCAGCGCGGGGGAAAACGGGCGGCGAGTTGCCGCCCGGAAACGGGAATCAGAGTGATGGGCGGGAGGTGCCGGTTTCTGACGTTTTCGGCCCCAGTCCAAACGGCCCGATGATCATGTCACCGGAGTGAGCCAGATGGTGGGCTTCCCGGGCTTTCCAGATCTTGCCGTAACGGTAGAACGGTGCGGTGGGGTAGAGATGGTGGACCAGGTGGTAGTTCTGGAACATCAGCACCGGAGTGAGCCACCATTCCTGGCCCATGCGCATCAGGGCGGTGGTATTCGGGTCTTCATCCTGGCGGCCGGTATGCGGGTAATGCGGCAGTACCATGAATACCAGGCACATCAGGAAGAACGCGAAGTAGGTGGGGATCAGCCAGAGCGTCAGCATGTAATAGGGCGTCAGCACGATCAGCGTGCCGAAGATCGCGGCAGCGATGACGATTTCACGCACAATTTCCGACACCTTCACATTTGGCAGCAGCGCGGGGTTGCTCAGGAACTTGTAGAGGTAAAGGTACGGCCAAAGCCCCCATAGCGGCATGGTCCACAGGCTGCTGGCCATCCAGTGATCCGGGTCGTTCTCCGGGTCATTGGCAAAGCGGTGATGTCGCATGTGCAGCAGGCGGAACAGCTTGCCCTTGCCGAACGGCACTGCCACAAAGGTGGCAGCCGACAGGATGAAGTCATTGTGTTCAGACTTTTGTGCGGCGGCACGGTGAATCGCTTCGTGCGCAGGTGTGAACAGCGCGTAGCCGGCAACACTGTTGACCACCATACCCAACCAGACTGGCCAGATCCCCATGGGGACCAGCGCCCAGGTGAGGGCGATGGTGGCCAGAGAGCCGACCAGTATGGCGATGGTGGGCCACGCCAACGGCGGTGACACTTTCAATTGGGCCAGGTCGTTGTTGTTATCCAGGTTACTCATTGCGCCAGTCTCCAGTGGTGCTTCTCTCCAGTGTTGCCTGAAAGCGGGTGCTGGATAAGCGCGGATGCTGACAAGGGTGGGATAGAAAATGACAGGGACAAGCTACAAGCTGCAACGCGGGTTGGAGAATCGGGTTTTGAGCGGCCGTGCCCGCGACATACCGTTAATCGCGGGCGCGGCGGCGATGAAATGTGGGCCTGAGTCGCGTTGTAGCTTGTAGCTCGCCGCTGATCTTTATTCCTGCCGAAACTTTCCGGGGCTGGTGCCAAACCAGCGCTGGAAGGCGCGCCGGAAACTGGCTACGTCCGTATAGCCCAGATCTTCGGCCACGGCGGCCACGGTGTAGTGGGGCAGGCTCAGCAGCTGGGTAGCACGACGGCTTAAGGTCTGGTCGCGCAGTTGCTGGAAACGGGTGTCTTCCCGTTTTAGCTTGCGGATCAGGGTGCGTGGGCTCATGTGGAGTCGATCGGCGATGGTGTCGAGGTCCGCCTGTCCCTGAGCCTGATGTAATAACGCCAGCACCTGATCGCTGACGGTGCCCATTTTGCGTAAGGATTCCTGGCGGGCTTCGCATTGGCCAATGGCCATCCAGAGCAATTCCCGGTCATGGCTGGCGAGGGGTTCGTCACCATAATGCGCCGGCAGACTGAGGCCCGCATTGGGGGCGTCGAATATCACTTCGGTACCACGGAAAATCTTCCTGTAGGCATCGGCCCAGGGCGGTGCCGGGTAATTGAAGTAGGCCGCGCCATCGTTGATGGGCTTGCCGCGCAGCACGACATGACAAGCATAGGCGGAAGCCATGGCGGATTCCGTCAGGAAGCGGATGTACTCATCCATGGGGTAATTGAACTGCAGATGGAGCGTAATGGTGTCGGCGTCTTCCTGCATCTTTGTGTGGAATACCCGGGTGCGGGTGTTAGTAAAAGCAGCAAAAACCCGCATGGCATCGCGCAGGGTAGGGCTGGCCATGGCGGCCATGCCCATGGGGCCGTGCATGGCGGGCAGGGCGCGCAGGCCGGCTTGCAGGGCGATGTCAGGTTGGGGATTGATGACGTGGGCATTGGCGATCAGTTGGCAGGTGCCTGCCCAGTCGATAAAGCCATCGCCATGCTGGAGGGTTTCCACGTTGATGCCGGTATTGCAGACAAGCTGTTCCAGGCCATCCTGGTCCAGTCCCAGGGCCTGGGCGATCATGCGGCAGTAGGCGAGAGCCAGGTCAGGGGTC
Source organism: Alcanivorax sp. DP30 (assembly GCF_009882945.1). Lineage (GTDB taxonomy): Bacteria > Pseudomonadota > Gammaproteobacteria > Pseudomonadales > Alcanivoracaceae > Alcanivorax. The sequence continues at coordinate 267,520 of NZ_WTUY01000003.1, read as the reverse complement.
ATCGATGGGCCTCTGCAGCGGGCGGGGGCAGGGTCATGTAGTTGGCCACCATGCTGGTCAGTTCTGACGCCAGTGCTTCTTCGCGGATCAGCCCCTGATTCTGGCTGATATGACGCACCATGGTGAAGAGCACGCTGTTGGTCACAATGAACACCCGCACTTCCAGATTTTCGATGGGGTAATCGCGATAGTGGCGCAGGAAGTAGAGCCTCGCCAGTTCCATGAAGTGTTGTTGCAGCACGTCCACCACCCGGTTGGTGGGCAACCGGTGCCAGTTGCGAACCAGCTCCAGATAGAGACCGTCACGGGAATGCAGCACCGCAAAACCGAAGCGGATGGCATTGCCAATCAGGGCGCGCATGTCGTCGTTGTCCAGCAGGGGCAGGCGGCGAAGTCCGCTGCCGATATCCTCCGCCAGGCTTTCCATGAGAGCCTGAATCAGCGCGTCCTTGTCGCCGAAGTACTGGTACAGCGACCCCACACTGACACCGGCCGCCTCGGCGATCCGTGCGGTGGTGGTGTTATCCAGGCCTTGCCGCTGTATCACCCTGGCGGTGGCATCGATGAGCGTCCGGACCATTTCCCGGGAACGCTGCTGCTTTGGGCGTTTACGCATAACGACGCTGCCTGCTGATGATCGGGTTGGTCCATTTTTCAAATGCGAATTGAATGCGAATACATATTCGCATTAGGGTCAATGCCATTGCAAGCACTATGCGGAGGCGAGCATGAACGCTCTGACCCAGACCCCGATTGACATGCAGGCCATACCCCGTCGGGTAAGGCCCTACGAGAAGACGCAGCAGCCCACGCCGTTGCTGCTCCGCGCCCTGCTGGGCAGGAATCTGGCCCCCAGTCAGGAAGAATTTGATGCGGTTGTGGGTGCCCTGTGGTCGGGGGATCCGGAGATGGATGCCCTGGTGGACTGGATGATGGAGTTTGGTGCCCGTGAGGGCCGAGCCCTGTTCGAGACTGCCATTACCGAAGGTCTGGCGGCGGTGAAGGATTGCCCCGAGCCGCTGCGTAATTTCATTCGCAAGGTGGAAAAACGTCCGAGCTGGGTGGATTTCGACCTGATCGAAGAGGGGGCACGCTTTATCCATGCTACCGGCATGACCGCACCCTATGTGCTGCGCGATCTGGCGTTGATGGGGGGCTACCTGTTGTCCGGTTTCAACCAGTCGTTGGTGTTGACCGGGGCACTCAACAAGGGGGCTTCACAGCGCGTGGCCGAGACCGGGAAATGGTGGGTGGACTGCACCGAAATCGGTGGGCTGCAACGGTTTGGCCCCGGCTTCCGCGCCACCCTGCATGTGCGCATGGTCCACTCACTGGTCCGCCGGAATCTGAACCGTCGCGAAGACTGGGATTCAGGCGAGTGGGGTATGCCGTTGAGCCAGGTGGACATGGTTGCCACCTATCTGGGCTTCTGTGTGGTGATGCTGGGAGGTCTGCGCAAGCTGGGTGTGCCAGTGACGCCAAGGGAATCCAAAGCGGTGATGCACCTGTGGAAATACGCCAGCTGGCTGATGGGGGTAGAAGACCGCTGGCTGGTGGATACCGAAAGTCAGGGGATCGTTCTGCTCCACCATACCCTGATGACGCAAAGCCGTCCGGATGAGACCAGCAAGGAGCTCGGCAAGGCCCTGGCCGTTGAACCGCTGGAGCGCCATTTCAATCATCTGGAGGGGCTTCAGCGCCGGTTGGCCTATGAAAAGCACCTGAGCGTGAGCCGCTATTTCCTCAACAAGGAAAAGATGGCGCAGCTGGGGCTGCCGGAGTCCACGTTGCCCTGGTATCCGGTAGCCACTTTGGTGCCGCGCTTCGTGGGCCATGTAACCCAGCGCTATAACCCGGTGTTGCGTCGTCGTCAGGAGCGCCGCGGTCGCCGTGACCAGCTGGACGTGCTTAACCAGATGTTCGGTAAAGCCGAGCAGGGAATTATTCGTCCGGATGCGAAGCATCCGGGGTACGTGTAAATACGCCGGTGATGATTGTGAGTAACAAGCAAAAGACCGCACGGATGACTGGTGCTTCATCCTGCATCGGGTAGGCCATCGCGCGGTGCCTTTAAAAAGAAGAGGGCTGGAACGTGGGCGCGTAGCTTGGCACATGGCCGGTGTGACCGTTTGCAAAGCGGATTTGTTGTGGCTGAAACAGCGGGGGTTGGCAAGCTTGCCGCGCTTTGTCCGTGTCAGATTCGCTTTGCAAGCGGTGNGAGCTACGAGCTACGAGCTACGAGCTACGAGCTACGAGCTACGAGCTACGAGCTACGAGCTACGAGCTACGAGCTACGCTCGATTGGATAGAAAAAACCGGCAAAGTTCCCGGCTTTTCAGAAGAAAGGAATAATCTCCCTTCGGCCGCCTCGCTACGCTCGGTTCGTTTCCTGGCAGGGAACGCCTGCAGAATGGGCGTTGTTCGCTGAACACTCTATCGCCTGCAGGCAGGCTGTTACGGCGGGAGAACGTCTCGTGAGGCATGCCGGGTGTATTAAGGGCCGCAAAAAAATGGCCGTCGGGGTGACGGCCAGAAGGGGGTTCTTCGGAGCCCGCCAGGGGAGGGGCGGTGCTCTGGAATCATCCGTGATTCCACGTTGTACAGAATGAGCGCAATTTCATTCGGTGGGTCGCGATTTCTCGCGACCATGGGGAGACTATAGTGCAGCATGGCGAGGCAACCCAGCGCACCGGGTTGGGGAGTATGATCAGAAAATCTGATCAATAAATGGGTTGTATACCTAGTTTGTTACTAATGATTTGCGCATCCGGTGGCGTGTCAGGGTTACGCCGTTGCGGTCGGCCTGCTCCTCTCCTTCGCTGTCGAAGCCCATGAACTGGAAAAAATCGTGGGCTGTCAGGCTCACGTGGGCGCTGAGCGCGTCAACCCCTTCTACCCGGGCACCGTCTTCCAGATGCTGGTACATCAGGGTGGCAATACCCACCCGGGCGGAATCCGGGTGTACGTAGATCATGTTGATGTAGTCGTTGATGCGTTGTGCAAAACCCACCAGCTCCTGATCCCATTCCGCCACCACGGTGTCCCCTTCACTCAGCAGCGAGATCAGGCTTTCATGATTCTGTGCCCGGCTCCAGGCATCACGCTGCTGCTGGTCATAGTGACCTGCGGTGCTGACCTGAATGGAATCCCGAAACACGCCGATCAGCTGGCTCAGGTCTGCAGCTTCCAGCGGACGAATCTGGAAGGGGAGAAAGGCGGCTAGAGGATCGGGCTGATCGCATGGCTGGGAGGCGCCCACGGGAGGCCCGGGTTCTGCCAGTGGCGCCGGTGGCTCCGGCGTCAGCGGTTCTTGCGGTTTACCAAGCAGGCGGCGAATCCAGTCCAGCATCACGGTGTTTCCCTGGCAGAATCTGCCGGTTCAATGTTGTTGTTTTCTTCAGCGCCGGTGTCTTTCAGGGCGTTAATTTGTTCCCGCAATGCCTTGAGATAGGCGTCCTGCTGATCCAGCAACTGCTGGGTGGTCTGGCGCTGGGCCTCCAGTTCACGGGTGCGATCTTCCAGTTCCTGCTGCTCGCGCAGGCGGGCGTCTTGCTGCTCGGCATTGAGTAGCTCGCGGTCACTGGCTTGCAGGGCGCCGGATAGCGCCAGAAGCGACAATGTGATGGCTGTCAGTAGACGCACGGAGTTTCCCCAAACCCAGTGTGAAGGAGAGTCAGCATAGCAAAAAAAAAGCGCATCGCGTAAACGAAGATGGAACAGCTGTGCCAATGATGGTCGGCAGGTTCGCGCGATCAAGCAGGCGCTGCCTGATGCCGACAGTACAGATCGCACTCATCATGGGGCTTCACATCTGGTTTGTGAGCAAGGGTACTGCTGTGGGAAATTCAGCTTGCCGAATGAACCGTGCGACAGCGAGGGGAAAAGTTTCGAGTTGCGAGGAGCGAGTTTCGAAAGTCGCCCCGCAGACGCGAAACCGGTTTTGTGTTTCGCAACTCGGGGCTCGTCACTCGCTTCTTCCTCGTCAAGGCTCGGATCAACTGCACACAGATGCCGCGTCTCTTATTCCATCATCTGTCGCAGCACATAATGCAGGATGCCGCCATTTTTGTAGTACTCCACTTCGGCGGCGGTATCCAGACGGGAGATGGCGTCCACGGTCTGTTCCTTGCCATCCCGGCGGAACACCACCTTGACGGTATCACCGGCTTTGAGTCCGTTGGACAGGTCCGGAATATCCACCTCTTCACTGCCGTCCAGATTCAGGGTCTTGCGATCGGTGCCTTCCGGGAACTGCAGCGGCAGCACGCCCATGCCAATCAGGTTGGAGCGGTGAATGCGTTCGAAGCTTTCCGCGATCACCGCCTTGACGCCCAGCAGGTTGGTGCCCTTGGCCGCCCAGTCGCGGCTGGATCCGGTACCGTATTCCTTGCCGGCTACCACTACGGTGGGAACGCCATCTTTCTGGTAGCGCATGGCGGCACCGTAGATGGAGATTTCCTCGCCCTGGGGCAGATGTTTGGTAAAGCCGCCTTCGATATCCGGGGTCATCTCGTTACGAATGCGGATGTTGGCGAAGGTGCCGCGCATCATCACTTCGTGGTTGCCACGGCGCGAACCGTAGGAGTTGAAATCCAGGGGCTCCACATCATGGCCCTGCAGGTAATGGCCGGCGGGGGAATCCGCCTTGATGGCCCCGGCGGGGGAGATGTGGTCGGTGGTGATGGAATCGCCCAGCAGGGCCAGGATGCGGGCATCCTTCACCGGCACCACGTCGTCCACATCGGCAGTGAGACCGTCGAAGAAGGGCGGGTTCTGGATGTAGGTAGAGCTATTGTCCCAGTCATAGGTCTGGGAATCCGGGATTGGCAGGCTCTGCCAGGTTTCATCGCCCTCGAACACGCTGGCGTACTGGTTGCGGAACATGTCGTTGTTGATTTTCACCAGCTCCGCCTGGATTTCATCGGAGCTGGGCCAGACGTCCTTCAGGTAAACCGGGTTACCGTCCTTGTCCTTGCCGAGGGCATCCTTGTCCAGATCGATCTTCACGGTGCCGGCCAGGGCATAGGCCACCACCAGTGGCGGTGATGCCAGCCAGTTGGTGCGCACGCTCTGGTGGACCCGGCCTTCAAAGTTACGGTTACCGGACAGTACTGACGCCACCACCAGATCGCCATCGGTAATGGCCTTATCAATTTCCGGCGGCAACGGGCCAGAGTTGCCGATGCAGGTGGTGCAGCCGTAGCCCACCAGGTCAAAGCCGATCTGGTTGAGAGGTTTCTGCAGGCCAGTGACATTCAGATAGTCCGTTACTACCTTGGAACCGGGAGCCAGGGAGGTCTTCACCCAGGGCTTGCGGTTCATGCCTCTCTCGGCGGCCTTTTTTGCCACCAGCCCGGCAGCAATCATGACGCTGGGGTTGGAAGTGTTAGTGCAGGAGGTGATGGCCGCGATGACCACATCACCATGGGTCAGGTAATGCTTGTTGCCATCAATCTCCACAGGTACCTGTCCGCCGCTGGGCTCGTGGTTGCCCACTGCAGTCTGGCCGCCTTCGCCTTCCAGCTTGCTGATTTCCTCATCGTTAAGCTTGAGGGTGTCGGTAACCACATCAATAAAGGTGCGCTTGACGGCGGTGAGCGGTACCCGGTCCTGGGGGCGCTTGGGGCCGGCCAGACTGGGAACCACATCACCCAGATCCAGTTCCAGTACATCGGTAAATTCCGGGTCCGGGTCGGCGCTGGAGCGCCACAGCCCCTGGGCCTTGCAGTAGGCTTCTACCAGCGCAATGGTATCGGCATCGCGGCCGGAAAGTTCCATGTATTCGGTGGTGCGCTCATCGATGGGGAAGAAGCCACAGGTGGCGCCATATTCGGGGGCCATGTTGGCGATGGTGGCGCGATCCGCCAGGGTCAGGTCGGCGAGGCCGTCGCCAAAGAATTCCACGAATTTGCCTACCACGCCGCGGCGCCGCAGCATCTCGGTAACGGTGAGCACCAGATCCGTGGCGGTAATGCCCTCCCGTAGCTTGCCGCTGATCTTGAAGCCGATCACTTCCGGAATCAGCATGGCGATGGGCTGGCCGAGCATGGCGGCTTCTGCCTCGATACCTCCAACACCCCAGCCCAGCACGCCCAGGCCATTGATCATGGTGGTGTGGGAGTCGGTGCCCACCAGCGTATCCGGGTAAGCGTAAGTGTTACCGTCCTCACTCTCGGAAGACCACACACCTTTGGCCAGATACTCCAGGTTCACTTGGTGACAGATGCCGGTGCCCGGCGGTACCACGCGGAAGTTGTTGAAGGCTTTCTGGCCCCAACGCAGGAACTGGTAGCGTTCACGGTTACGCTGGTATTCGATTTCCACGTTTTCGGAAAACGCCTGGGGATTGCCGAACTTGTCCACCATCACGGAGTGGTCGATAACAAGATCTACCGGTGTGAGTGGATTGATCCGGGATGGATCACCGCCGGCCTTGCTGATGGCATCGCGCATGGCGGCCAGATCGACCACTCCCGGCACGCCGGTGAAATCCTGCATTAACACGCGAGCCGGTCGATAGTTGATCTCGTGGTCGGAACGCTTGTTCTCCAGCCAGCGCATCACGGCTTCGATATCCTTGCCGGTAACGGTCTCGCCATCCTCGAAGCGCAACAGGTTTTCCAGCAGGACTTTGAGGGAGAAGGGGAGTTTGCTCAGCTCGCCCCAGCCCTTGTCGGAGACGGTATTGATATCGAAGTAGTGGTAGGTCTTGCCGTTGGCTTGCAGCGTTTTCTTGCTGTTGAGGGTGTCCTGGCCAATCCGTGTCACTGTACACCTCCTGGTGAATACATGAGGGGGTATCCGCTGCCGATGGTGGCAACGTTTGAGTGGGATGTCAGGGCCTTACGGCGATGCCGGGCCCCTGATTGCTTGGTTCCCTAGACTGATTTCATACTACGCTCATATGGCTGGGACATGAAATACGCCGCCGTTGATTACCGTGCCAGGCGCCACCGGGCAGAAAGGTCAGCACGGTCAATGCGGTGTCTGCGCGCAGGCCTTACCATGGCTCTCCCTCTGACCCGGATCATCTGGACCCTTCTCATGAGCAACGATTCCTACCCCCGGCGCGGTAACGGCTTTTCCCGGGCCCTGGCCAGCGGCTTCCTGAAAACCATCGGCTGGAAAGTGGTTCAGCCTCTCCCGGAAGTGCCCAAGGCCGTCATCATCGGCGGTCCGCATACGTCCAACTGGGACGGTATCGTTACCCTGGCGGCCATGATGGAGCTGGGTCTGGATGCCCATATCATGATCAAGGACAGCGCCTTCAAGGGACCGTTGGGATCGTTGCTGCGCTGGATGGGCGCATTGCCCATTGATCGGAGCAAGGCAGGGAGTGTGGTGGAGCAGACCGTGGCTCAGTTCAATGACCACGAGAAGATGGTCATGGTAGTGGCTCCGGAAGGTACCCGTAGTGGTGCCAGCCAGTGGAAAACCGGGTTTTACCGGATTGCCGAGCAGGCTGGCGTGCCGATCATCGTGGCGACGGCGGATTACCAGAAAAAGGAAATCGACTTCCCGCTGGTGGTGCCGCCGTCCGGCGATCTGGATGCCGACCTGGCCACCATTCAGCAATGTTACGCGACAGTGCATCCCCGTCACCCGGAAAAACTTTCCGCGCCCATCAAGGCGCTCCGGGAAAAAGCCGGGAAGAATTAGGCTACGCGCTACGAGCGATTGGATTGGTAAAAGCCAAAAAGTGCCTGGTTCTCTGCATTTCGATCTTGTTGTTCAATTTCCCTGCTTTGTCCCTCTCATTCAGACAAGACACTGAGAGGGAGCAGAGAAATGTCATCCATCGCCCTGAACACCTTGCCGAATCAGCTGGATGGTCTGGCCGCCAGAACGCAGCTGCTGGAAAACCTGCTGGATAGTTGTTGTAGTGCCTTTGCGGTTTGCGATGCAGAGGGCGAGATTCAGTACTGCAACCGGGCAGCCAAACGCTTGCTCAAGAGTCTGTCTCCGCAAGCGGCTCTGGCGTTGCAGCGGGGGCGCAACCGTCAGGCCTTTCAACATGCCGTTCAGGAACTGTCTCAGTCGCCAACCCGTCGCCCGGTGGTGACGCTGCGGCTGGACCAGAAGCGGGTGCTTGCTACCCTCTCGTCTCTGGCGTTGCCGGGGGAAGACTGGGTCAGAATGGTGTTTCATCACCCCCGGACTGTGGAAGCGCGGGACCTGCAGGGGTTCGCCTGCCATTACGCATTGACCCCCAAGGAAACCCGAGTGGCGGAACAGCTGGCCTGTGGCCGGAGTGTGGCAGAGATTGCCGAACAACAAGGCCGATCCGTGCAAACCGTGCGCTGTCATCTCAAGTCCCTGTTCCAGAAAACGGCGACCCACAGTCAGTGCGAACTGGTGGCGTTGATCAATCGTCACGAGTGGCGGTTGCCCTGAGCCAGTTGCCGGTTGGCTGATGCCTGCCGCACTATAGCGATGGGGCAAGGCTTAACCAGTCAAAACGGGATCGGGAAAACATGGCAAGACCACCAGGCAGAGTGGGGTTTCTTTCGCAGGCAGGCACAGTGGTCTGCGGATTGCTGCTGGCTCTGTGTGCTGTACAGAGTAGGGCGGCCAATCTGCCGCTGGACAAGGCCAGTGAACCGGTCCGGAAAGCCTGGCAGCAATGCTTCATTGATCACACAGCTGCGCAGGACTGCATTGATGACCTGTATGCCCGCGTTAGCGAGTTTTTGCCTGACAATGATGATCCCGAAAATCCTTCTGCTGCCTCGCTGAATTGGGGGGAATACCAGTACCTGTTGGCATTGTTGCAGCGTGCAGTGCAACAACAAGACCCCATGGGCGATACGGTTGGGGCATTGCTGGGCTGGAAGAGGCATGCCGAAAACGCCACCTATGCCTTTCAGGAGGAAGGGGAATCCTTGGCGGCGTTATGGGGCATGGTCTTGTATATCGAGGGGCAACTTGCCTTTCTGTACGGCCCTGAGGGAGATCAGACCCGTGAGCAATCCGTACAGGCCTACCTGCAGCTACAGGATAGCGTGCAGGATCAGGCCCCTGCATTGCTCGAGTACTTTGCCGTCATTCTTGCCCGGGCACACCCCCAGATCGATCCCACCGGACAGGGCAAACCGCCCCAAAGCCGAGACTATTATCAGCAAGCTGAAGCCTATGCGGTGGCCGCAGAAGCCTGGGAGCGTGTGGTCGATTACCGGCTGATACTGAACGCCATGGACAGCAGTGAGGATCGCCAGGATGCCATTGCCGATTTTGCTCTGGAAAAAGGGCTGCGGACCCAGGCGGTAGCGGTGTTGCTGCAGGCCTCCCGAATTACTGAAATGGGGGTGCAGAATTTTGATTCTCCGGAGATTCAACGTGCGCAGCAGCGATTGACGCGCGCCTGCGAGCTGGCTCGCAGCGATCTGGAACACTTCCTGTGTGCATTTTTTCGCGGCCAGATGGCGGTGCGACTGGGAAACCTGCAAACCGCCAGCCAGTTGGTCATGGCGCTGGATGAGCAGGCCCAGGTGTTGGCGGACCCGGCGTGGCTCCAGTATCTGAACGTGAATGAGCTGGCGACCACACTGTCCCGCATTGCTTATGAGAGCGGTGATGACGCTGATGCGGCGTCCCTGATGCGCCAGTTGGTAGAGACGTTGCTGGGCATAGGGCAACCGGTGTCTGCACTGGGTAACGAAATCTACAACCTGGCCCTGTTTACCTTGCGTGCCGGTGACGATCCGATGGCGCTTGATGTGGTGCAGAACTATCTGCACCAGGAGAGGGTGACCGAGGGCAACCGGGATGATTTTTACCATCTGGCGGCGGCCTATGCCTGGGAAGCTGGCGATCTGGAAACGGCCATCGAAAAGCTGGAGATGATATCCGCAGACCGCTACCTGAGCCTGTCGGGCTATTACCAGGCGCGCATCATGATGTTGAAAGCCCTGCAGGGAGACAGCAACAATTTCTTTGCGGCGCTGCAAGATGGCGACTTCTATTCCATGGGATATGCCCTGCGGGAATCCGCCATTGCGTTGCTGGAAGTCCGTGAAGACGATGCGCTGACCCTGTCTGTGAAAGGGGACATGTTTCCGTTGTTCCCGCGGGGAGGCTGGTTTGTGTCGTTTGCCCAGGCCGCCACCGCGTCGGCTACCCATCTGGTGGCTGTGCCAGGGGGAGAAAGTCCCGAGGCGGTTCCCGAACTGGTAGTGGACTCCGGGTCGGCGGAGAGAAGCACCAAGGCCCTGTCCCTGACCAGCGATGGCAAAACGGCGGTGATTTGTTCCGGCTCGAAAATCTGTTCGGTGCGTGAGAGTGATACCGGGCGGTTGTTGCGAAGCTGGCGGGTGGGAGAAATGGGCCAGGCATTTCTCGCTGATGACAACGTACTGGTCACCAATTATGCCGTCGGTAACGGCACGGTGAAATTATGGTCCGTGGACAGTGGTGACATGCTTGCCTCCTACGGGGTGCCCAGCAGTGTCGGCAACAGTGTCTACGAAGTGCCCGGCGACCGTTATCTGGTGATGGTGAACGAAAAGATTGATGTGCTGGATTACCGCGCCGGGAAGATTGAAAAGACGCTCTCCAAAGAGGTTTTCCATCGCTACGTGGCAGGCCCGGACAACCAGCTGGTACACATTGCCCCTGGCCGACACGATGGTGAGGTGCTGGTGTCACTGACGTCCGGTGACCCGGCCGGACACTACAATTTGATGGACTGGCAGGATGTGGTGTCGCATTTTGTCTGGTGGTCCGTGGCAGACAATACATTGTCACAGGCTGCACCGGACCGGGCAGGTCACTGGGCTGCGGAGCTTTCACCGTCAGGGAGTCTGCGTTTGCGTCAGCGCCAGAGACTCTTTGACGAATCCGCTCCCTTGCTTGTGAATAACGGCAATGAACCCAGGGCCTGCGATCTTGCCTGCCAGTTACAGCAGGATTTTCCTGCCCTGGCCAAACAGAATGCAGAACGTCTCGCCGGGTTCCGCCAGGTTTCTGCTGCGGCAGGGGGACGTCTGCTGGCGGAGGACTCACAGGGCACTTCGCTGGTGCTGGATACTGTCACCGGAGAGTTGCTCAGTGAACACCGCCAGGGCGCTCATCGTCCGGAACAGACCGTGGTCAGTGATGATGGTGAGTTCATCATCAGTCTGCTGCCGGAAAGTGATCAGGTGTCCATCTGGTCGGTGCCACGGGGCCGTGAAATTCGTCGGCTCAATGACAACTATGCCCGGGGGCTGCTTTGGATTGATGATCGCCTGTGGGCCTGGCAGGGCGATGCGGTGATGTGGCTGCCGATGAGCGCAGGGGCGGAGTGGACGACCCTGGATCTGGAAAGCAACGAAGAAGGTCGCTTCCCGGAGATTGAGCAGCTGATTGCCGTACCCGGCGAATCTACCCTGAGGATACTGGAGCGAGTCTATCTTCGTGAGGAAGAGCGGCATCGCTTCCAGGTCCGAGAGCTTCAACGGGACGGTTCCGCTGTGCAGACACTGTCCTGGCACTTTGTAGACCGGGAACGTGCCCATAGCTATTCGCCCCCGGTTATCCTGCCGGGCGCCGAACAGGTGGCCTACTTCAGTGATGAGAGTACGCTCCAGGTGGCCTCCCTTTCCGATGGAACGGTGGAGTATTCCGTGGCCCTCAAAGAGCACGGTGGTGACCTGTTGCCTCTGGGCGAGCAGGTACTGGCGCTGATTGACTATGATCGTCTTCAGATTCACAACCTGGCCACCGGGGAGCAGTGGTCCAGTACTCCGCTGCTGGGGGAGTACCGTTCCGCCACCCTGGACCCTGCCGGCGAGCAGGTCTGGGTGACCGAGGATCTGGGGCGGCGCTCGCGACTTCTCCGTTTTGCGCTTGCTGACGGTACCTTGCTGGCGGACCAACTCTATCAGCGCAGTCTGCAGAGCATGCGACCGGTGGCCGCGGGGAAATGGTGGATGGGTGAAGAAAGCGACGGCGCCCTGAGTGTGTGGCCCACGTCCGCCCGTGCTCCACTGTTTCGTTTCTGGTCACTGCTGGGCAAGGAGTGGCTGGTAGTGGATGACGAAGGCCGTTACGACAGCAGTGCGCCGGGGGATCTGGATGCCCTGTCCTGGGTGCTGTCTGACAGGCCCCGCGAAGCCCTGCCGCTACAGGCGTTCATGAAGGACTTTTACCAGCCGGGTTTGATGCAGCGTCATCTGGCTGGCGAGCGGTTCCCGGCCATGGCCTCGGTGGCCAGTCTGCAACGTACCTTGCCGGATATTGTTCTGGCATCTGTGGAGCAGCGCCGCGATGGCCGGGCTACCGTCGCGGTGACGGTGGATCCGCAGGGCGCCGGGGAGGTGGCCGACCTGCGTTTGTTCCGTAACGGGCAGCTGGTGGGGTATTTGCCGGAGAAAGGAAATGGTGTTTTCCATGATTCCCGGCGAAAGAAAACATACCGCTTTGATGTGGCCCTGCCAGCGGAGGATGCGCCGGTTGCGTTCAGTGCCTATGCCTTTAACAAGGATGGTGTGCGCAGTGAGCGGGCTGTCTCCGTGCTGGACGATTTTGATCCGCAACCGGCCAGTCCGCGCAGGGCATTCGTGATTACCCTGGGGGTAAACCGTTATCAGAATCCAGCGTTCAATCTGCGCTATGCAGCCAACGATGCCCGTGCCTACAGCCGCAGCCTCACGGCGTCCCTGGATTCCACCGGGAACTTTGATGACATCGTTCATATTCCTCTGATTTCCGAGCAGGGCAGTGAGGGCATGGCGGCCACACGGGATAACCTGGCGGCTGTGCTGGCGGCCCTGTCCGGCAAAGGCGAGCATCCGGCGGTACCGGAACCGGCGGATACCAACGACAGTATTATCGTGACCTTCTCCGGTCACGGTTATGCGGACAGCGGTGGCCAATTCCACTTTCTGCTGGAAGACATTGGCGAAGGCAATGGTCGTCAGGTGACCGATGCGTTGCTGTCGCGCACGTTTACCTCATCTGATCTTGAGCATTATCTCCGTGATGTGGATGCCCAGGGTATGTTCCTGGTGATCGATGCCTGCAACTCGGCGGCCAGCATCGCCGACGGCAATTTCAAACCCGGTCCCATGGGCAGCAAGGGGCTCGGCCAGCTGGCCTACGACAAGGCCATGATGGTGATCACAGCCACCCAGACCGAAGACGTGGCCATGGAAAGCCAGGCGCTGGAACACGGCATGCTCACCTATGCACTGGTGAACGAGGGGCTTGAGCGTGGCCGGGCGGATCAGTTGCCGGCGGATCAGACCTTGTGGATGCGGGAATTGTTTGAATACGGCCAGAACCGGGTGCCGAGCCTGTACAAGGAAGTGATCGAACAGGGCGGGCCACAGAATGGCAGCGGTGATCGCGGCCTGAGTTCGGTGAAATCCTCGTCCCAGCGCCAACGCTGGTTGCAGCAGCCATCACTGTTTGATTTTTCCCGTGAACGGGACCTGCTGCTGGATGATGCGGTGATGAAAGAGTGACAGGCTGATTATCCACATTCCCTGCAGGTACTTGTTTGCAAGTGATCGGGATGGTGTTGTTGACTGGCGGTGCCAGGTTTGAGTCAGGGATCCGGTTTGGGGCTTGGACGCGCGAAATCGTCACTTCCTTTTTCCGCCGCTATCGGATCGCTCAGGCAGTCCGACTTGATAAGACCTGGCTCGGAAAAAAAACCTCCCCGCAAGCGAGGAGGGTGCCTCCCGCAAGCGGGAGGCGGGGGGGGGGGTAACAGTGATCAGTTGCCGCAGGCGTCAGCGTTGGTGTAACTGCTGCTCACCACGGTGTTGATCCATTGATCCAGCAGGGCACTGGCTTCGGCGTGGGCCACGCTGCGGGCGATGGGGGGCATCATCCGCTGCGGATCGTTTTCGGCTGCCACACGGCAGGAAACGATGGAGCTGTCTGCACTGCCCGGCACCAGTACATGCTGGCGACCGCAGGAGCCGCCACCGGTGGCGGTGGGTTTCTTGCACACCCCATAGCTGGCATCCACATCACGGAAGTGATCCAGATAATAGCCGGTGTTGGAGGCGGCGCCCTTGTCGTTGTGACAGTGCTGGCAGTTCACTTCCAGATAGGCGCGAACCCGGCTTTCCACATCGGCGTCTGAGTTGGCGGTTTCCCCGCTGTCTCCCGGCACGTTCCAGTGCGGCAGGCGTTCAATGTTGGTGGCGATGCCGTTGTTGAGTGTCAACTCTGGTGTGCCAGAGAGAATGCCCACATCGCTCCAGTACTGTAGCTGGTTGATGGCCGGGAAACCGGCCTGACCGGTGTTGCCCATGAAAGCGGACTCTGCCTTGTAAGGACGGTTCAGGTTGCGCGGCTTGGGCCCGATGGGGGCACTGCCGGCGGGCTGATCATCGTTGCCGTGGCAGGTGATGCACTGGTTGGCGTTGGGCACTGAGTAGCTGTCGGTGCTGCCGGTGAGCAGGGCGCCGGAATCCGCATCGCGATAATGCCATTCAACCGATGCCGTGCCGCCGCCCATGGCCAGACGCGCCACCGGTTCACCGTTTTCTTCTTCCCAGATATAGGGCAAACCTTCCCAGAACGGTTTGCCACTGCCGCTGATACGCTTGATCAACAGACGGGTTTCCACCAGTTTTTCGGTGCCCTCGCTTTCGTTGGTGAAGGCGAAGGTCTTGGCGATTACGGTACCGGTGGGGAAATGGATGCCGCCGTTCACGTTGTTACCGTCCTGGCCGTCCCGATACACCGCCTTGGTACCCGGCGGCACGAAGACAACCCGGTACTTGGTGGCATAGTCGGAGAACAGTTTGCTGTTCAGCACGTAAGGTACACCGCCTTCGTTGGGCAGGCTGCGCGGGTCGTTGTCAGTGGCGAACAGGTTGTACTGGTCCAGGCGGGGGCAGTTTACAACCAGGGCTTCACGATTGATTTCGCCGCTGGCCACGGTGGCGTTACACAGCTGATCCACCACTTCCGGATCCGGGGCCGGGTCGAAATCGCCGCTGCGCTCGAAGGGCGGAATCTCCACCCGGGGCAGGGATGCCAGTACGGAGCCGAAACGGGTCTGGCAATCATGATCGGAAATGTTGGTGTCCGAGGGCATGTTCAGCAGGCCTTCCAGGGCATCCAGCAACCCTTGCGGGGAGAGAATGGAGGTGTCCTGCTCTGCCAGGGCCAGCACCAGTTCCAGGCCATCGGTGCCATGGAAATTCAGGTAGGGTTCGCTGTCATCAGACAGCTCATTGTCATGGAAACAGGAGCCCCAGGTGGGCTGAATACGCGCGCCTTCATCATTGAATTTGTAGGCGTTGTAATGGCAGCTGGGGTTGGGGTGTTCGTTGGTATGCAGTGGTTTCCCGTTGCTGTCCATGGGCACCGGATTGCCCGCGCTGTCCTTCGGGTAGGGGCATTCGCTGTCAAGATCATCCAACAGGCCATCCCAGACAATGTGGGCACCTTTGCCCAGGTTAAGAATGTTGTCCAGGCTGCCCAGTAGCTGAGTGGGATCGTTAAGGATGGGCAGGTTCTTCAGGCCGATGAGGGTCGGGAGGATACTTTCCACTTCGCCGTTGGCCACTTTTTCCAGGTCTGGTGGGGGCAGGTCGTAGCCGGAGTTTTTCATCACGTTGTTATGGATGTGCAGACCTTCGGTATAGGGATCGAGTTTTCTGTCTGCGGTCTTGCCCTTGCCATCAATCAGCTCGTAGCTGGTGTAAATGACAGCGGCGGTGCTGTGATCCTCGAAGGTGTTGTTGACCACTTCGATGTTGTCATAACCCAAGGTAATGAAACCGGTGCCTCGCGGTACCGCTGACACCAGACCGCTGTGGGCAAAGTTGTAGGTGTTATTGTTGCGGGCCAGATTGTTGATCATCACCGAGGTGTCGCCGTACTGGGTGATGTTTTCCAGATCGTAGATCAGGAAGCCGCCGGTATTACACTCGGCTACGTTATTGTCGTATTCGCCGCCTTGCACATTTTCGATCTCGAAACCCATCACGTTATAGATCGCGCGGCTGTCGCGAATGATAGCGGTGTTGGTCTGGCCTACATAGATACCCGCATCGGACGCGCCAACGGATTCACTGCCTTCCACCAGAATGTTTTCCGATTCCACCGGATAGATCCCGTACCGGCCGCTGGCGGAGCTGGGCACATAATCCGGGGCTGGATCGCCTTCGTTGAACGGTGGTTTGGTGCAGGCCACATTGAGGCGCTCGCCATAGTTGTCTTCGGTGATCTGGCCGCCACCGCCGGACCAGATGGCGCGAACATTTCGCAGCGTGCCCCACTTGACCCCCTTGAGCTTGAAGGCGTCGCCGGGGGAATCAAGGATGGTCAGATCCTCCACAGTGATACCGCTGATATTCAGGGCTTCCAGGCCGGTCACGTTGACGCTGTCCTTGAAAGACAGCACGGTCTCGTCCTTGCCACAGCCCTTGATCAGCACATCTTCGGTGGCCTGAATCAACAGGCCCTGATCCAGATCGAAATAGCCACATTCAAACTCCAGCATATCCCCCGGGCGGAGTTGAATCATGGCATCGACCATGTCCTGGGTGGCATTTGCCCCCGGACTGATCAGAAAGGTACGGCCATCACCGGTCAACGGCGGCGTGTCAGTGTCAGTCTCGGTGCCGCTATCGCCACTGTTGTCACTAACGTCGCCGGCATTGGAGGTAGGCGTGTTGTTGGGGGCGGTGCTATTACTGCTGCCTTCGTCTCCGCCACAGCCGGTAAGGCTGAGAGTCCCGGCCAGCAGGGCCAGCGCCAGTGGTCTGGCAAGTTCAATACTCATGTCATTCCCCTTGAAAATATTATTCTTTGAGCCTTACTGAGTGGCCCCTTCCAGTCGTTCCCACATCCGTATGTAGGCTTCCGCCGAGGTGAATAGCTGGTTGATGGCATCGTTCACCTGTTCCTCCGGGCGGTCGCTGTTGGCGATCATGTCGGCTATCTGGTCCGGGTAGAGACCGTAGTGGGCAACTCCGCGGCCTTCGTAGAGGCTGAAGGCGTGATCGCCCGTGACTTGCTTGTCGAACACCACACGGCCATCCACAGAGGTAAACGGGTACAGCGCGGCTTCCTGATCGGGGGTGCCCGGGTTGCCGGCGAGCGCGGCGATGCCGTTCACATCGGAGGCAAAGGGCGCGCCGCCAAATGGGCCGACCTTGAATTCATCCGCGCGTGGGCGGTTACCGTCACGGGTCAACTGATCGACCCAGTTGCCACGGACACTGCCGAAGGACGCGGTGATGCCACCTTGTGCCGCCACCTGATCACGAAGTGCTTCGGTGCCGCCCCAGCCGCCGTGACTGTTGATAATCGGGTAATTGCGGTTGCCGGTAATCTCCAGAATCTGGCTGGCGGCCTTGCGACTGATGTGATCGGTTTCGATCATCATGCCGCGTTTGGTGAGTTCCTCGATGAGGAAGAAACCCAGGTCGGTGAGGCCGCGGGTGTTGCACAGGTGGTCAGTGCCACGGCGTGGATCGTACTCGGCCAGCTCTTCCGGGGTAGCCGGAAAACGCTCGCCCACGTAGTCGATCTGGAACAGCAGCTGGTCGAAGATACCGAAGGGTTGCAGGCTGTCAGCAAGGGGATTGCTGGTGTCGCCATGTTCGTGCTCGGGGCATTCTTCAAACTCGATGGTGTGCCCGGTTTCCAGCAGATTGCCGCCGTAGAGCACGGCACCGATGCCAATGCCATCGGAAAGGTCCGGCAGGTGGCCGCCAAAGGCGTTATCAAATTTATGTACCGGGAACAGGCTGCGCACATCCATGGCGTAGAGGCGGTCAAGGCGTTCCACGATTTCCTCGCGGGAGCATTCGGCCACGTCAAGGAACTCTCCACAATTGAGCGCCTTGGACGCTTCTACCCCCAGAATTACCGCCATCTTGCCGTCTTCGATCACGGCGCGGGCCTGGGTGGGATCGGTGACGATGCGGAACCACCCCTCACCGGGGCCACCGCTTTGGGCATCAATGTAATCCTGCATGCGGTGCATTTGCTCCGCCTGCATTTCGATGGCCGCCATGGTGTCGCAGTCGTTCTGCTTTTGCGGATTGATCTGGCAGAGAATCTCGTTATGCACCAGATGGTTGACGAGAATTTTCAGGCCGGACAGATGTGCTCGTTCGATCCATTTGAAGTAACTCTGGTGATGCTGAAGGGAGTTGTTGCGGGGCCAGAAGGGGAAGTCCGGCCAGCCGCGTGTGGCATGGGGGCCGGGTGTGCTGGTGACCTGTTCGACCACTCCGGTAAGCCCTTCCGGACCATGGTTTTCTGCACAATCATGGAGAGCGTGATCAACGCCAAACTTGTGGAAGGGGTCGCCGTAGTTAACGCGTCCACCGATAAACTCGTAGGCTGATATATGACTGTGGGCATCCACATAGCCGAACAGGTCATCATTATCGAGACCGGGCACGTTACGAAAGCGCTCCACGTCTTTCAGATAGACAGCGGGGCCTTGCTGATCCACATCGGCGCTTACCAGGGCTTCCGGGTAGCCGGCACACTGTTCTGCCGGGGCGAGATGAAAGCGGGTGTTGTCGTCTTCCAGACTGGGGGAGGAGAGGGTAAGCCCTTCGTCGCTGGCGGTGAGTAGCAGCCCGGTAACCTGAGACGCGAGTGTGAAGCGTTCCCCCTCGCTGGGATTCAGGTTCCAGACGGCCAGATCACTGGCCCTGTCCACCTTGCCCAGCGCTGGTTGCACATTAATGTCGCCAAGATTCCCGCCCAGGCCGTCCAGGCTTTCGCCCAACTCACGCAGTAGTCCTCCCAGTGGTGCGATTGGGTCAAGCACCAGGTTGAGCGTGTCGCCGAGCCCGGAGACGAGATAGCTGATTTCCCCGACAAAGTTGCCGCCCTGATCGAGGAATTCTCCGGCGGGGTCACTGATGCCCAGTAGTTCGATGCTGCCTGTTGCACCGGGATCACGCTGGTAGTCGGAGACCAGAAGATAGCGGCCCAGAGCGGTGGGCTTCATATAGAAGGGGGTAGCGTCGGTGGCACTGTCGGTTAGCTGGTAGTTGTCCGGCCCGGCTTGCAGGAACTGGCCTTCACTGGAAAGGGTGTAGCAGCCGTTGGCAAAGCTGTAGCGGTCCCTGGGTTGGGCTTCCTCGGGAGGCTGGTTGGGGGCAGGAGGTGGCTCAGCCGGGGGTTGTTGGGTGTTGGCCGTGGCTCTGTTCTCGGGGGGGGGCGATGCGCTGCTGCTCTCTCCCCCGCAGGCAGACAAGAAAGTGGCAGCGGCGGTGACCGCCACCAGTGGCAGTGTCCGTTTCATCGACATGACTGACCCCTTGGTGATGCATTGTGATGGTGTGCCGGTAGCCGGATGTAATTGTTGTGGGCTATGGCTGATTGTTATTGGTACGTTTGTACCTTTTTTGTGAGGGAGGGTGCTGTTGAAGAATTGTCAGGGTTGATGAGGCTTTCTTTGCTGGTTTGTAGCCGTGAGAGGGCTGCAGAGAGTTAAAAGTCCAGCGTTGAAAAGGGGGAGAGCACCCTGATAATGGGCGAAGTTCCTGCGCCTGTGGGTGCCTGTGGGCTTACGATTCGGGCGACTGAGAGGGAAGTACTCCGTCGCGGGATACGAGTTTCAAGTCGCGCAAATCAACACCTTACGGGTTTCACTCTGCCGGCTTTGCTTTTCGAACCTTGACTCTCGTTTCCCGAAACGGGTACCTGCGCAGGGTCTTACGCGGCTATCTGCTGTTGATGACCGTCGATGGGTTTTGTCAGGTAACCCAGCATCAGGCCGGCGATATCGATATCTGGCTGGTAGTGCAGAAACAGACCGCCCAGGGTACCGAACACCCTTGCCAGCATGATGAAGTCGTCCGGCATGCTTTCCACCGGATCGTGTTCCAGCTGACCGAGCAGATCGGCCAGCTGCTGCATGACCGTTTCAGAGGAGGGCCAGCCTTCCTGTTGTTGTGGGTTGATTATGGCTTCGCGTATCTGGTCCAGGATCGCGGAGACGAAGGCTAGCAGGGTATCTGGCTGGCCACTGCGGGTGCGGAAGCCTAACTGGTTCAGGGTTTGTGCAATCACCGCCGGTTCGTTCACCACGCAGGCCTGCAAGACCCGGAAGTAACCATGACGCGCTTCCCGGCTTATCGCCTGGCTGCAACCGAAATCCAGGAGTACCAGTTCGCCCTGGTCAGACACCATGATGTTGCCAGGATGCGGATCCGCGTGGAAATGGCCACCATGCAGAACCTGGCTGAACCAGGCATCCAACAGTCGATGCAGCACAAGATTCAGTGCGACAGGGTTATTCTGGACCAGTTCGTCCAGTACCACTGTCAGCTTGCGGCCATGCACGAAGGCGGTGGTCAGCACATGCCGGGTGCTCAATGCGGGCACCAGTGCCGGGGTGGTCACACCTTCAACTGCGGTTAACTGGTTGCCGATGCTGTGAAGAATGCGGGCCTCCCGCTCGTAATCCAGTTCCTCCCGCACGGTACGCTGGATCTCGCGCACGATGGTATCAGTGTCCATGGGGGGCAGGGCGCTTTTCACTGAATCCACAAACACCTTGAGAATGGCCATATCCAGTTCTACCAGTTCATCAAGACCTGGACGCTGAACTTTTACCGCCACCTCGGTGCCGTCAGCAAGACTGGCACGGTGTACCTGGCCAATGCTGGCCGCGGCCAGAGGCTCGGGGTTGAACTCGGCAAACAGTTGTTCCAGCGGCTGGCCGAAATCGGATTCGATAACGCTGCGCACATCGTCAAAGGGAATCGGGCTAACCTGATCCTGGAGTATGGCCAGTGCATCCACCCACGGCTGCGGTAACAGATCTGGACGACTGGACAGCAGCTGGCCGATTTTCAGGAAGGCTCCACCCTGTTTCTGGGACGTTTCCAGGAAACGCTGGGCATTACGGTCATGCAGGGCCAGCAGCGACTTTTCACGCATGCTGGCAGGCAGGAACGCAGAGCGAGTATTCCACAGGCGGTAGCTGGTGAGGATCTTGGTCAGCATCCACCCGGTCACGCTCAGGCGTTTTAGGCGGGCTGGCCAGCGGCGTGCTTCGTCGGCCAGCTGCTGCATTTCCTCGTTGACCGCATTGGCGCCACGGCCGATGGCCTGACAGGCACGAAACGCCTGATCCGCCAGATCCCGGCCCTGCCAAGCGGCGGATTCGATGGCCTTGATGCAGCCGTTGATCACGGCCAGCCAGGCCTTCAGGCCACTGTCCTGCTGGCGCTTATCCGCAAAGTCGGTCAGCGAAGTCCAGTTTTCCCGGGTATCAGGAGTGTGTTCTGCTATTTTGTCTGCCATATACACCAATCCTGTGAGTGAATGGGTGTACACAAAATAGCCCGACTAAGGATTGCGCGCAATATAAAAATGTACACATGTACACTTTTGGGTAAGTGTTAAGGAGTGTCGGTGTGTGCGATTTCATATGCCCTGCCGGGCTGTAGGTGCACTACCTTGTGTTGAACTGTGAACAACTGACTGTTTCTGGGGCGCCATTTTCTGCGGGCCGTTCCGGTATTAAAAGGTCAGATTTGCAGACATCCGGACATTGACGACCGGGATGGCCAACCGCAGTCTTGCTGAATACATGATGTATAGAGTGCCTGTGCCCGAACGCATCCTTCATCACTTTGCGTTATCGCCATTTTCCGCGAAAATCCGTGCCATGCTGGCTACACCGGCTTGTCGTGGTGCCAGCTGATTACCGATGAAAATGCCTCCAGGACCCATGTTGGCGATGTGTTCTGCGATACCCGGACGATTACCGGTGAAATGGGACGGAAGCCGGGTAAGTCGGAGCTGGCTCTGGAGGGTGTCAGTGAGGAGGTGCAGACGTTTGTTCGGGGAACAGATCTGATTGTCTTTATGGCTTGTATCATGTCCTCCAAATGGCTGCGGGTGAACATCAAGCTGGTCCTGACGACAGATACAATCAAATAACTAGAAAAAATAACCGTTAAAATTGAGGGAACAATGCGATTAAGTCACACGTTGCTTTGGGGAATCGCCCTGTCAGCATCGGGCATTTTGCATGCTGAAGATGCGGTGTCGATGGAAGAACTGGAACAGAGGCTTTCCAGGCTGGAACAGGGGGGAAGCAGTGCCTCCGCCACTGACTGGACAGACAAGG
Source organism: Alcanivorax sp. DP30 (assembly GCF_009882945.1). GTDB lineage: Bacteria > Pseudomonadota > Gammaproteobacteria > Pseudomonadales > Alcanivoracaceae > Alcanivorax. The sequence goes on along the minus strand of NZ_WTUY01000003.1, from coordinate 245,457 downwards.
TGTCGATCAAGGGCTTCATCACCTATGGCCTGACGCGTCACGATGTGCATCAGAATCAGGCCAATGCCAATGGCTTCAATATGGCAGCAGGACAGCCGTTTAATTACCAGGACCGTGTCACCGATGAGGTGTCGCACCGTGAACTGTCCCGCGCCGGCATTCAGTTCAACGCCGAGATCAACGACAAAGCCAGTGCGGTGGTTCAACTCCTGGCTCGTGGTCGTGATAACTACGATGCTGAGGTTCAGTGGGCCTATATCGACTACGAGCTGGTTGACGGCATCAACTGGAGAGGGGGGCGGCTGATGCTGCCCAACTCCATGCATTCCCAATATGTGAATGTGGGCTATGCCTACCACTGGGCTGCACTGCCCAGCGAGGTGTATGGGATTGTTCCGTTCGACACCATGGATGGCATGGACCTTACCTGGCGCTTCAATACCGGTACATTGACTCACGAACTGAGCGCCTTTTATGGCAGCCTGGATGTGCCTGCTGAAACGCTGGGTGCAACCGTGGTCTATCAGGGGAGAGATTATTCCGGTATCAATCTGCGTTCCCGCTGGGGTGATCTGTCCACCTGGTTGAGTTACAGCCACGCCAAATTGTCGGCGGATCTTTCCGCCCTGGGGCTTGCTGCGGCATCCATTGATGATGCGAATATCATGGGTAACAGCGTTGGACTGCAGTACGACAACGGAACGTTCTTTCTGATGGCTGAACGGACCGAGCTGGATCCCCATGCCTGGTTCCCCTATCGTTGGGGCGGTTATGTGAGTACCGGTTACCGCATTGGCAAGTGGACGCCACACGTGACCTGGGCTGCCACTAATTCCAGTGACATTTCCGGTGTGCTTAACGATACAAACCTGTTCAATGATGCTCTGGCGCAGGCCAATATGGTGCGCGCCAAAAGCTGGACCTTGGGGGTTCGTCACGAGCTGGCTCGCGGGCTGGATATCAAGTTCGAAGCCCAGCAGTTCTATGACATGAGTAGCGAGAAATTCAATCGGACCGACAGCAACGTGAACGGCATGTTCTCGTCCAGCACCATGGCGGGTGAGATTGAGCAGGATAACCCAACCGTGTATCGCATTGCTGTCGATGCCGTTTTTTAACAGGAGGCCATGATGAAATTATTCAAACAGTGGGTGGCCGTCCTGATTTTTCTCCTGCCTTTGCAGGTGATGGCTGAGGTAGTTGTGGTTGTGGGCAAAGACTCTCCGATCAGTAGTCTGAGCGAAAGTCAGTTGCGCCAGCTGTATCTCGAAGGTTCAGGGCGAATTGCAGGTATTGGCGTAAAAGCGCTGGACCTTCCTGAAGAGGATCGGACTCGCAAGGCGTTTTATCAGGGAGCGGTGGGCAAGACCCCTGCGCAGATGAAGAGTTACTGGGCGCGGATGATCTTCACCGGTCGCGGTGCGCCGCCGCGAATGGTATCCGGAAACCGGGCCATGCAGGTCATGCTGGAAAGCAACCCTGAATTGATCGGTTATCTGCCAGAAGATCAGGTGACCAGTGGTCTGAAGGTGCTTTACCGAATACCTTGATGCTTTTCTGAGGTAAAAACCGTCGGTCGTTTTGCGTCCGGCGGTTTTTTATTGCTACAAGCCAGGGCTGTTGGATGGAGAAAGGCGAATAGTCCCACCGTTGCATCGCATCCCCAGGACCCCGCTTTCGGTTATGCCTGGAAGCGATTAGTGTGGTTATTGAAGGGTTCGGGTGCAATTTTGGCTTTCGAGTAACGAAATATCCCCCTGGCGTTTGGGGTGCCCATGTTTGCTCGCTACACAAGCTTCGCGCCTCAAGAGGCGCTCTTGCAGAGGGGGGTTATCCGCCCAGCAATTTTGTCTCTGCAGCCTCCACGGCTTCCAGCGGGCCGTAGAGAATCAGGGTGTCGTCGGCCTGAAGGCGGGTGTCCGATGCTGGATTTTCCTCTCCCTGGCCACCGCGTTTTATCTCACGAATTTCCACATCTTTAAGGCTGCACTCCTCAATGCTCAAGCCGATGGCTCTTGCTTGCCCGCTCAGGGTGACGGCATGGAGAAGCCGGTAAGGGTTGCCTGCGCTGTCAGAAGTGGGGAAGCTGTCGCCGTGGTAGTAACCCCGCAGCATGCGATAGCGCTCGCGACGGGTCTTGCGCAGGGTGGCGAGCACGCGTTCGAAGGGCACATCGAGCATCATTAGTGCATGGGCCACCAGCATCAGGGAGGCTTCCAGGACTTCCGGAACCACCTCGGCTGCACCCGCTTCGATGAGGCCTTCCAGATGGGTTTCGTCGCGAGTGCGCACCAGCACACGGATATCCGGATTGATGTCGCGCACGGTATGGATAATCCGCTCGGCCAGCCGGGCATTATCAAAGGTCACGACAAGCAGTCGGGCCCGCTCAATACCGGCCCGCTCGAGAATGTCCTTTCGGCTGGCATCCCCGTAGAGAATTTTTTCCCCTGCCGCGCTGGCTTCCTGAAGTCTGACCAGGTCCAGATCCACAGCGATAGCCTGATGATGGAAGTTGCCCAGATACCGCATCAGGTTTTGCCCTACACGCCCATACCCGCACAGAATGACATGGCCCTGAATGTCTTTTGAGAGCGGGGCATCGTCCGGGACGGAGAGCCAGGGGCGCAACAGGCGTCGGGTTAGCCGACCACTGTTCTGGATCAGGGCAGGTGTCACGGACATGGTGAGAACGGTAATGGAGACCAGCAAACCGGCTTTGCCCGGGGTCATTACATTGTGGGAGACGGCCAGAGCCACCAGCACGAAGCCGAACTCGCCACATTGCGACAGAATGATGCCGCTGCGCAGGCCGACTTCGGTACGATCGCCGAGCAGTTTCAGCAGCATCATGATCAGCAGGCCTTTGAACAGCATGATGGAAACCGCTGCGAGGAAGATCCAGTGCCATTGACTGGCAAACAGGTTTGGGTCTACCAACATGCCGACACTGATGAAAAACAGGCCCAGCAGCAAATCGCGGAAGGGTCTCAGATCCGCCTCGATCTGATGGCGGAAGTGACTTTCGCCAAGCATCATACCCGCCAGGAACGCCCCCAGAGCCATGGACAGTCCCAGCCAGTGAGTGACCCACGCAGCCACCAGCGCCAGCAGCAGGGCCGTCATCACAAAGACTTCGTCAGAGCGGGTGCGTCCTGTCTCTTCCAGCAGTCTTGGCAGTATCCATTTGCCGGCTATAAAGATACCGACAAACAGCAACAGGGATTTTCCCAGGGTCAATGCAGTCATGCCCAGCAGGTTGTCGTTGCCTTCCTGACTGAACAGGGGAAGCAGTACGAGCATCAGCACCGCGGCCAGATCCTGAAACAGGAGGATGCCGGTGGCAGAACGACCGTAGCCTGTGTTCACTGCGCCGCGGCCGATCAGTTCGCGAATGACAATGGCGGTGGACGACAGCGACAGGGCGCAGCCAGTAATGCCAGCGGTGAGTGAGGAGAACCCGAGCAGACGCATGACGGCAAACACCGCCAGGCCAGTAAGAATTACTTGCAGCGGGCCGGCGCCAAACACAACCCGGCGCAGGGTCAGCAGGCGGGGAATGGAAAATTCCAGACCGAGGGTAAAAAGCAGGAACACAATCCCGAACTCAGCCAGATGCTGGATGCCTTCCAGGTCCGTGATCCACCCGAAACCGAATGGACCGGCCGCCAGCCCGCAGAGCAGATAGGCCAATATCGGGGGCATGCCGAGGCGGCGGAAAAGTACCACGGCCGCTACGGCGGAGCCGAGCAAGACAACGATCAGTGTTAATGCTTCATGCATGGAGCGGGCAGTCCCTGTGTTGGTACTGCCCAGTGTATCAGTTCAAAGTTATTGGGGCCGCAATTGCGGGAGGGCTATGGCCCGGGAGAGCGGGCCAGGCATGTTGTTTACTAAGGATCGCAACTGAACCGGTAGCTGTCATCCAGTGCGCGCGGAAGCGTCAGAGAGCGAAACGACTGTTGGTTCATGGTTTGGCATAACCGGGTACGAGCGACGGGATCGTTGGCGTGGAGATAGTCGATGTGGAAAACCGGTTTGCCTGCATCAATGAATGGCTGAAGCAGGTGGCACTCCTGCCATTGGTGGCAGGATTCATTGATGGCGAAATCCATGTGAGAGACCAGGTCTTCTACCTGTTCCAGATCGTTTTTCAGGGAAATTGCCAAGCCCTTGCCATGGGCCTGATCTGCCAGGAACCGGTTGTAATCCAGTTGATTCTTGTAGGTCAGAGTAAAGCCGGTGTTGTTGGTGTAGCCGTCCACGTTGTCCGGGTCTACGCCATCGCAGCCTTTCCGGGCCGCCAGTTCTATCCGGTCTGTCATGATATGGCGCACGTTCTGTGAGCGAATATCCAGCCAGCGCTCCCCGGGCCAGTCTCCCAGGGCGCGACCCTTTTCTGCGGCCCGAAAACGGGTCCTGTCTTCCCGCCAGTTTTCATAGGTGCCTGCGGAGAAGTAGCAGATAACCCGGCGGCCACTGGCCTGAATGTCATGGATCACACTCTCCGGTGTGTCAAACAGATCCAGCACATAGAGTTCCGTCGGGTAACCGGTGTTGAGGCTGCCCTGCAGCTGGATCTGCCAGCGGGTATCGATGGAGGGTTGATACCAGTCCGTTGTGGGTTGCGGCACCTCTCCATCAGAAGGATGAATCAGGGAGGATAACAGGGTGCCTAAAAGTCCCAGATTGTTCATAGCCGTATCTTGCGGTGAATAAGTGAAGTTTCCGGCTTGATACTAGGAGGATGGAAGGAGGAAAAATGTGGGCAAATCGCGAGTTTGTGTAAATGGCTTGTACGTAATGGGAATGTCAAAAAATCGCCGGAGCCGACATAAGCATCCAGGGTTTCATGCGCCATGCTTGCCGCAGGCGCAGGAGGCGAGGGGACCTTGGTGCTAAGGGTTAAAAAACAATATCCACGGTCACCGTATCTGAGTAAGAGCCCTGAACTGCGGTAGGGTCAGCGGGGATGCGACCGAACACAGTCATCATGATACTGCTGCCTGTGCCTAGACCGCTGCCGGCTTGCCGGTTGGATGTGCTATCCCATTCCTGGCTTCTTGCTGCGTCCTGAAACAGACCGTAGCTGACGAAATTACTGCCGTCACTCATTCTCCTTGAGCCGCCAGAGGGGTTCTGCCCGTTGCTCAATCCAACCGTGAACGGGCTGGCATTGGTGCAGCGCACATCAATAAAGGTTTCACTGTCAGTTTGCGCCAGGGGGGCGCTTTGGGTGCCGAAATCCAGGTCATTGGCGGTAATACGGCATTGATCAGGGATTTCTATGGTGGCATCCAGTGTGTAGCTGCCAAGCAGTGTGCTGGCGGTGTTGCAGGATTGGCCGACGTTGACGCCTCTGATCTGTGAGTTAACCATGCTGGCATTATGGACTTCGGCCAGCACCGTGCTGGGCATGGGGCCGGGGGCAATGCCAAAGGCTGTCGCCGTGCCACTATCTTGAGTCTCAAGGAAACCGAAGCTAACGGGTACAGCGATCGCGTTCAAGGTTGGCTGTATCACGGTGCTACCCGCTGGAGAAGGGTGAACATTAAAGGGAATGGAAGGACCGGGGTTGGTTGGCGTCATGTTGCGAGGGAACACCCCCCCGTTGCCGTCCGCTGCCACATTGATGCACATAGTGAAATTGAATCCAAAGAACCCTCCCTCGAACACACCCCTTGAGCAAGACCACTGGATGGACGTATTGGCGGTAACATTGCCCCCCACAAAAGGGTCTTTACTTCCAAAGTCCAGAATTGGCGAATTATCAATGCTGCATTGCAGCGCTTTCACCTGCGTTAGCGGTGATACAACAAGGATAAAGAGGAAGAGTAAGCGTTTCATCTCGGACTACCCTCTACCAGCAGGGTTAGTGGGGTGCCGTTGATTGATGCCGTAAAAAACGCAACGGAGCCCTCTGCAGGGGGCGTCTTCATAGGGATGAGTAATTCCCTGCCTGGCAACACATAGCCCACAAGCCCCTCTTTGATAACAAACTTCCTGTTCTGGTTACGGGCTTGCCAGTAGGCATCCGATAGTCGCGCGTGAGCGGTTCCTGTGTTGCGTATGCGCAGGGCTCCATCCTGGAAAAAAGCCGAAAGTGTGTGGCTCAGTTCCGGTGTGCCAACAAACAACGGCAAGGACATGCGCAGCAGAACCTTGAGGTTGGCACCTTGATCGGATTCAGTGTCCGGGACTTCGCTGATGACCAGGCGATAGCTCTTCTCAATATCGGAGGGCTGTGGGTCTTTCTGGATCACTCTGACCAGTTGCTCTCCATTGGCCGGAATGAGTGTCACCGGAGGAGTGATGATCAGGTCGTCCTGTTGCAGTAAGCGGCTTTCTCCATCGTCTCCCTGTTCCCAGGCGAAAAGCTGGATTTGATAAAACCCTTCAATGGAGGAACCGTTCTTGAGCTTGTAGGTTGCATTGTTCTGGGTGGGGGCCATTGTCATGCTCAGTGGCGACACGGTCAGCTGGCCGCACCAGGCGACGAGGGACAGCAACGTGAGCGAAGTAATCAATAGTGCCCTGACGAAATGCTTCATGATGCCTAATCCTGTTATCGTTGCGCCGACGGTGGCAAACACTGGTAAGGGCCCAGTCGGGGCAGGCTACCCGGGTTTGCGGAGAAGTCGAATACCACGGTACAAAGTTTACCGTTACTGATAATGCCAATCTCGTTTTGCCCTTCAACAATTCCCTGCAGGAATGCCTCACCATCATAGCCGACAACGGTGGCGTCCGCGTCGGGCATCAGGACGCGCGCACCGGCAGGAATGGCATTGCCTTGCGGGTCATGAATCACTATGACAGCACTGTTCTGCTGGGAAATTTCAAACCTGGCCGTGACGCCGGTCAATTCAGACGGTTTGAGTATCAGCGTTCTGGCTCCACTTTGTGCATCGATTGGCAAGTCATCAATGTCGATGGAAAGTTGGTTTTCCGTGAAGGGAATCAGATCAGGCAGCAGCAGTGTTCCCCTGTGGTTAGTCTTGCCTATCAGACGGTTGGACTGACGCACAGGTACGTTGGCATAGCCCCCGGCATCAATAATGGCAAAGCTGTTATTCATGGTGTTGGCGGCATATACGGCCTCATAGTTCGATACCACTGAACCACTCAGACTTGCGAAACTGTTGGTTTCGCCAGCCTGGCCGTAAATGCCAGCCTGGATGTCACCATAGGGCGTCCACCAGCGGCCGCGGGCCTGGCGAGTGCCATCGGCATCCGGGCTATAGGCCAGATCCCAGCCAAGGTCCCAGAAGTCACGGACATGCTGCCGCATGGTGAGCAGGGTTTCGGTGTCATCAGTTTTTTCGTTGTGGTTGATGCGTGCGCCCGCCTGGATGGGGCGGTCACTGGGTTTTTCAAATCGGTAGTTAAAGCCGGCGAGCCAGGTTCTGTCATCGGAATCTTGCAAATTCTGGTTGACGCTGAACGTGAGAGATAGCTGTTGCCAGAGGGTGCGGTTGTGACCAATCACCAGGAACTGACTGTTTTCTCCCTGAAACAGGCGGGTATCCAGATAGCTGATGTTGAAGTTGCCCTGCCTGCCAAAACTGATACTGCCATTGACCTGAGTGCTGCTTTTTACGGGTAGCCTGATATCGATGGAATTGGACAGATCGCGATAGCCGCGGGTGCGCTCGGTGTATTGGGCGCTGACACCATAACGCCGGGTACGGAATTCATGGCCGACGACCCATTGTGTTCCCTTGTCGCCTTCATTGCTGCCATGGGCGATGGCAAGGTTGGAGACCCCCACAAGGCCAGGGCTGATAACGATGCCGGCACCGGTATTGAGCAGGGTTTCACTGGCGTTCAGAGTGCCTTCGAGAGTCAGGGTATCGCTGAATCCGTAGCGGGCAACACCTGTGGCCACTGAGAAGTTGTCGTAGTTGTTTGAGCGCTGTCCGTAGAATCGCCTTGGCGCACCAAGAGTGGCCGAATAATCCCAGTAGCCCTCACGCAGCAACTTGGGGCTGACATAGAAGGGAACCGTCTGGGTGACTTGTCTGCCAAGGGTATCTGTGGTCACCACCTGAACTTCACCCAGCCCTGTGACTCTGGGTGCAGTTTCCAGTACAAATGGGCCGGGCTGTACCGATTGGTCGGCGAGCCGCAAGTCGTTAACGAACACTTCCAGTGCCGATGGCAGGGTGGCTGAACCACTGATTTGCGGCAGCGGGAAGGTGATCAGGTCAGGGCGAGAAGCAAAATTTCTTGAAAGTTGCAGCCCCGCCATCCTGATGGAGGGTGACCAGTTAAGGGCGCCACTGATGGTGTCCCCGGCCATCCAGGTCTGCATGCGCTCCGGGTCGGTATAGCGCCAGTAGCTGTCCAGGCGGATATAGCGGCCATCCTCTTGCGCATTGTCATTCCAGCGAACCACACCGCTGGTACTGGCAATGCCCCAGTCGTCAAAAGCACGTAGTTCATGACTGGCGGAAGTGGCCTGGTCACCATTATCCAGCCAGGTGCTGTAGGCATCATAATTGATCAGTATGCCCTGGCCGCGTTGTACCGGGGTCGTATCCCGGTCAAAACCTGCCTTAATGGCTTGGTGGGGCAGCCATTCCGCGGGAACAATCAGGTTGATCTGCTGGGCGTTGTTGTCGTAGCGGCCGGCAATGTCCAATTGGCTGAGAGTCTGCCACTGTTCCTTGCTGACGCTGTCGGGGAAACTGACCCCCTGACTAACCAACTCATGGGTGTCGATCGCCAGCTCTTCACCGTAAACCTGGACAGGCAGCATATGGGCGGTGGGGCGACCATTAAGAATAAGCTGCGGGTAGGCAATGTAGGCATTGCCGCCCTGACCTCTGGCCTGGGCACGTAACCGGGCAACATCGGACTGCGATAACTGATTGTCCAGACTGACAATCTGTACATCGCTGGATGCGATCTGTCGCGTTGCCGACTCTGCATGGGCTGTCGCGTGAAACGACACCGTCCCCGTGGCCACCAGGGCCACGAGGAAACGGCTGGCTGTAAAATAGCGACAGTACTTGTCGTCATCACAGTGCTTCACGGATGTCCTTTCCTGGAAGCCCCGTTGCCTGGGGGGCAACGAGGAAGGTGGTGATCAGTAAGTCAGGGTTACTGTCACGGTGTCGCTGAGGGACAGGCCTGTGGCGTTGAAGTCGTCCGCTGCATCGATGGTTGGCGTTTGTGCCGGAATGCGGCCGTAGATCGGGATGTCCTGGTTTGCACCGGTGCCGTCGAAGGCAACGTTGTCGGCGCTGGTCCAGGCAGTGGTTCTGCCAGAATCAGAGTACAGCTCATAGCTGACGTAGGAGCTGTTGCCGGATTTCATGGCGCGCTCGGTGCCGACCGGGCCGTTGCCGAAGTTGGCGCCGTCGCTCAGATTGATGGTGAAATCAGCGCCATCGGAACAGGTAACGGTCACGGTGTTGTCGGCGTCGATGCCGCCAGCAATCACGTCAGCGTCGGTCTGGTCATTAAAGTTCAGATCAGTGGTGCTATCCAGGGTGCAGGAAGATTGCAGGTTGAGCAGCACTTGAAAGCTGTCGGTCAGGGTTGCCGCAGAGCCCAGCATCGGGGCGGACACAAGCACTGCCAGCGGGATCAGTTTTTTCATCGTTGTTTCTCCGGGACAAGCCATAGGGTAATGCAATAATGTGAATTTGGTCACAGTTTCAATCTCGATTGGGAAGATACGTGCAGGTTGTTTCTGCGTAAATCTTGTTAGGTTAAGACTGTGTAAAAAGGAGATGAATGGCGTTCATTTTGGTGTGAGCGGCTATTTTTCGGGATAGACGGTGTTTGAAGGGTCAGGTGAAATCATTGCTTCATCTGTAATTTGCCGGTTCCGGGGGGAGGCGGGAAGCCAGACTGCGTTCAAACTGGCATTCAGTATGCGCTTTTTTCCATTATTGAGCGGTTGCGATTCTCTGTAGGGACAGTGCTGTCGCAGCGAAAACGGATGGACGCTTCGCTTGGAGAGCACGTAGTGAGCGAATTACCTCTCCCGCTGAGGGGCATGGAAACGCAGGTACGCGGTTCCATGTCATTGAATTTCCACTTCAGGAGCTGTGGTGGCACAGCAAAGATGCCAGAAATACGCGATGTGCCTGCCTAATGATGCTCTGGATGGCCAGGGCGCTCAGCGTGTATCGGTACCGGAGCGGGGTGGCGTGTTTCCAGATAGTGGTTGTAGCGGTTGCCGCCCAGCAAGGTGGCCAGCGCGTTCAGCATCTCGTTCATGGTGATGATCATTGCCTGTCCTCCATCCTATGGTCTATTGAGATTAAGCTGCTGGCTTTTGGAGGCGCCATGCCTTGGGGATAGACGTGATGCTGAAACGGATGAGGGGCTGTGCCGGAGAGCGAGTGGTGGTCCATAAAGGATAGCCGGCAATGATGGAGAGGACCGTTTTGCTCCCGGGATTAGAGTGAGGGCACGGCGACGCGCAGCGGAATTGTCGGGAGTGGCAGAGAAGTGGCAAAAGCATTGATCTGAACGCAGTCATGCTCGCAGATTTGCGTTATAAGAAAGTTGGGTTTTCGTTTTCGATGCTCTGAAATCTGCAACTGCAGGGATGACTATGGAACAGAACAATGGCGGAGGATTGACCATCACCTCGCATGGGGCGGCGAGAGAGGTGACAGGTTCCTGTCACCGTGTAGAAGTACACGGCAAGCAATTGCTGCTGGATTGCGGCATGCATCAGGGCGGTGATGCGGTAAAGCGTCTGCAGGACGAAAAGTTTGATTTTACGCCCCGTCAAATAGATGCGGTGGTGCTTTCCCACGCGCATTTGGATCACTGTGGCTTGTTGCCGCTACTGGCGGCGGAGGGCTTTGTCGGGCCGATCTATTGCACCGGGCCGACCCTTAACTTGTTGGCCATCATGCTGGAAGATGCCGCCAACCTGTATCAGCGCGATCTGGAACACAGCAACCTGCGGCGCAAGCGTGCGGGCAGGGCCGCCCTCAAACCACGCTACACCTTTGAGCATGTGCGCCAGGTGCTTGAGCAATGCCAACCCCTGGAGTATCACCAGAGTGAAGCGGTTTTTTCTGGTGTGCTTCTCCGCTTTCTTGATGCCGGGCACATTCTGGGATCTGCCATCGTCGAGCTGACCATCGCCGGTGAGCCCGATCGCATTCTGGTGTTCTCCGGTGACCTGGGTGCCAGTGAACGGGTGTTGATGCGTTCTCCGGAGGTTCCGGAAAAAGCGGATCTTGCATTAATGGAAAGCACCTACGGTGACCGGGATCACCGTAGCCAGGAAGACACCATGACCGAGCTTGAGGACATCATTGCAGAGGCCAGCAATGATGGCGTAATCATGATGCCGGCCTTTGCTGTGGGGCGTACCCAGGAATTGTTGTTTCATCTGGGCTGTCTGTATCACCGCGGCTTGCTGGAAGGCTGGCATGTATTTCTGGATAGCCCCATGGCGCTGGAAGTGACGGGGCTGTATGACCAATGGCTGGATGCACTGGACGAACAGGACCAGAGAGTGATGGCCCACTTTGGCGCCCGCACCCTGAAAGATTTTTTGCCGGCGTTGACACCAACCCCCTCGGTGGAAGAGTCCATGCAGATCAACCGCATTGAGAGGGGCGCGATCATCATTGCCGGTAGTGGCATGTGTAATGGTGGCCGCATCCGCCATCACCTCAAGCACCGTCTATGGCAACAACGTAATCATCTTGTCTTTACGGGTTATCAGGCTCGGGGCACGTTGGGCAGGCGCCTGATTGATGGTGCTACCCATATCCGCATGTTTGGCCAGCGCTATGTGGTAAAGGCCCAGCTACACACGCTGGGTGGTTTTTCGGCCCATGCGGGCAGGCATGAACTGCTGAGTTGGGCAAAAAGCCTGGGTGGAGAACCGCAATTCAGGTTGGTGCATGGTGAGGCGGCGGCGCTGGACAGTCTGGCGGAAGGGCTGGGTGACATGGGCAAGCGGGTGACGGTGGCGTCACTCGGGGAAGGCTTTCACCCTGTGTTTTCCTGACTCGGTATTGCGATGCATATGGAGTTGCCGTGCTGGGCGGGGTGGGGCTTTTCCTGCTTGGCATGTGGTTGATTACCGAGGGACTGAACGTCGCAGCGGGAGCATCCCTGGAGCACTTGCTTCCCGGTGGGCACGCCGCCGGTTGCGGGGGGTGCTGTCGAGTACCTTGCTGGCTGCTTTGGCTGCTGCGCAGAACTCGGTGTGCAACTCAAGCGTCGCTCTTGCGTAGGGCGATCTGCACCTTTGGTTGTGAACGATAGACTCTGGTTCGAAGGGGAATCGCTTGCAGGCAAGCCCCCACAAGGCAATACCAGAGGCTGGCTTGTCTGCATGTAGTATCCCGTACAAATAAAAGCGGGCCCGTTTCCTTGCGAAAAGGGGCCCGCACTCCCTGGTCCGGAGGGAGCTAACTGCTTGACTGAATAAATCTTACTGGGGGGTGCGGATCACCAGCAGGCGCTCTTCTGTCATGTCATTAATGGCCCAGCGGATGCCTTCGCGGCCGAGACCGGAATCCTTGACGCCACCATAGGGCATGTTGTCCACGCGCCAGCTCGGCACATCGCCGATCACCACGCCGCCTACTTCCAGCACGTCCCAGGCTTTCTGGGCCTTGTACAGATCGCGGGTAAAGATTCCGGCCTGAAGACCGAACTTGGATTGGTTTATTGACTCAAGGGCCGCATCAAAATCGCTGAAGCGGCTGATCACCGCCACCGGGCCAAAGGCTTCTTCTTCCACAATGTTGGTGCCTGCGGGCGCATCTTCCAGCAGGGTAGCCTCCAGCATGGCGCCTTCACGTTTACCACCCACCAGCAGGCCTGCGCCTGCGTCTATCGCTTCGTTGATCCAGTTTTCCAGGCGGGTGGCTTCGCCTTCAGAAATCACCGGGCCGATAAAGGTATCTTCGTCTTTGGGATCGCCCATCTTCAGAGACGCGGTTTTTTCTACCAGCTTCGCTTTCAGCTCATCGTAGATCGCATCGTGGATCATGATGCGCTGCACGCCGATGCAACTCTGGCCGGACTGATAGAACGCACCGAACACGATGCGCTCGACCGCATCGTTCAGGTCTGCGTCTTCATCCACCACCACGGCAGCGTTGCCGCCCAGTTCCAGAATAACGGGCTTCTTGCCGGCGCGGGCTTTCAGGTCCCAACCCACATCCGGGCTGCCGGTGAAACTCAGCAGCTTGAAGCGCTCGTCAGTAGTAAACAGATCGGCCCCGTCGCGGTGGCAGGGCAGAATGGAAAACGCCCCTTTAGGCAGGTTGGTTTCTGCCAGCACTTCACCAATGATGATGGCACCGATGGGAGTACGGCTGGCCGGCTTGAGCACGAAGGGGCAACCGGCGGCGATGGCCGGTGCCACTTTGTGGGCGGCCAGATTCAGCGGGAAGTTGAACGGAGAAATAAAGGAGCAGGGACCAATCGGTACCCGCTTGACCATGCCACGGTAGCCTTTGGCGCGGGCGGAGATTTCCAGGTTCAGCACTTCGCCTTCAATACGCACCGCTTCTTCGGCGGCCACACGGAAGGTGTCGATCAGACGGGTGACTTCTCCGCGGGCATCTTTGATAGGCTTGCCGGCTTCCACGCACAGGGCTTCCGCCAGCTCGTCGAAACGTTCCTGAAAGCGCTTTACGCAGTGATAGAGAATCTCCTGACGCTCGTAAGGTGCCAATGCGGCCATGGCGGCGCTGGCCTTGTCGGCGGCATCAATGGCCTTGTCGATGGTGGCGGCATCAGCCATCGCGACACGGGTAGCCACTTCACCACTGTACTTGTCGGTTACATCCAGATCCTGGTTGGCGAACACCGCCTCATTGGCCAGGTAGAAGGGGTAAGCGTCTTTTAGCATGTTGGTTCCTTGATGGCGTGGTTGGGCCAATGAGGTTTTTGGCTATCTTTTTAAAGCGTCGGACGTCAGACGTCCGACGCTACAATCAAAACCCGAACGGCGAGGCTGCTTGTCACCGTTCGGCTTGGGCTCACAGCTTCGAGCTAAGATCCCGAATTTCCTGATTGAGAATGCGGTTGTTGTCGCGGTAGTCCACCGGGCAGTCAATGACATGGACGCCGCCAGCCTGATAGCACTCTTCGATCAGTGGGGCGAGGCCGGCGGTGGACTCCACCAGATGGCCATTGGCGCCGTAGGAGCGAGCGTAGTCCACGAAGTTCGGGTTGTTGAAATCCAGTCCGAAGTCCTGGAAATCCATGTCGCTCTGTTTCCACTTGATCATGCCGTAGCCGTCATCACGCAGAATCAGGACCACAATATCCAGGTTCAGGCGCACAGCGGTTTCCAGCTCCTGGCTGTTCATCATGAAGCCGCCGTCACCGGCAATGGCCATGACACGACGGTCCGGGTAAACCATCTTCGCGGCCATACCGGAAGGCAGGCCGGCACCCATGGTGGCCAGGGCGTTGTCCAGCAACACGGTGTTGGGTTTGGTGGCCGGGTAATTGCGGGCAAACCAGATTTTGTACATCCCGTTGTCCAGGGCAAGGATGCCGTCTTCCGGCATGACCTTGCGGATCTCGTCCACCAGACGCTGCGGGCGAATCGGGAAGCTGTCATCCACGATGCCTTCGCGGATATGGGTCTGCAGAGCATCACGAATACGGTGAAAATCGGAGAAGCTCCAGTGTTCCTGGGGCTCGAGACGCTCCTTGAGTTGCCACAGGCTGTTGGCAATATCGCCGATTACTTCAATCTGCGGGAAATAAACTGGATCGACCTGGGCTGAGTTGAAGTTGATATGAACCACTTCGGCGCCACCGGGGCGCATGAAGAACGGGGGTTTTTCCACCACGTCGTGGCCCACATTGATGATCAGGTCTGCCTGGTCGATGGCCCGGTGAACAAAATCCCCGGAGGACAATGCAGTGTTACCCAGGAAATGTGCACCGGTTTCGTCGACGACCCCTTTGCCCATCTGTGTGGTGATCACAGGAATGCCCAGCTTTTCCACAAACTGGCGCAGCATCTTGCTGGTCAGCTTGCGGTTGGCACCGGCTCCGGCCAGCAGCAACGGCTTGCGCGCGCCCTGGATGGCTTCGATGGCCTTGCAGATGGCCTTGTCTTCGGCAATTGGGCGTCGGGTCATGCTTGGCTCTGTCACCGGCATGGTGGAATGCTCGCGAGCGATATCTTCCGGCAGTTCCAGATGGGCGGCACCGGGACGCTCTTCCTGAGCCAGGCGGAACGCTTCGCGAATACGGGTGGGGATGGAATCACCACTCACCACCTGCTTGGTGAACTTGGTCAATGGTCGCATCATGTCGACAACGTCGATGATCTGGAATTGGCCCTGCTTGCTGCTCTTGATGGGCTTCTGGCCGGTGATCATCACCATTGGCATGGCGCCTAGCTGGGCATAGGCGGCGGCGGTCACAAAGTTGGTGGCACCGGGGCCCAGTGTGGACATGCAAACCCCGGCCTTGCCGGTCAGTCGACCATAGGTGGAAGCCATAAAGCCGGCGGCTTGTTCGTGACGGGTAATCACCAGTTTGATCTTGGAGCCGCGCAGGGACTCCAGAAGGTCCAGGTTTTCTTCACCGGGAATGGCGAAGACGTGCTCTACGCCTTCGGCTTCCAGGGCTCGGACGAACAAATCTGATGCTTTCATGGGGTTGTGTCTCCGGTTGTTACCTGTCGAATGTCGCTCTGCAACAGGCGTCCACACGATGTGGGATTCAAAATTCAACGCGGTTAATGCAAGGGTTGTGCCTGCTTTTCACTGTATTAGTGCAGGAAAAGCGCCTCAATATAGTGCCCTATATACATTCCGGGCTTCACTATAGCGCGAGAAAGGGGCAGGAGGGCGTAGGGAATGGTGATCTGTTTTATTAACAAATGTGATCATGGCCCATTGCCGGAAAAAGATCGTCGGTGCACAGTCTGCGCCAGAGGAGAGAAATAATGAAAATCTGGCTTGGCATTCTGACAGCGTTGATTCTTGTGGTAACGGCCGCCCTGGCGGGGTTGCATCGTTGGTTCAACCCTCCTTCTCCGGCCGCGCAGCTATTTTACAACGGCACTATTCTGACCATGAACGAGGCGATGCCACAGGCTTCTGCCATGCTGGTCAAGCGCGGAGAGATCATCGCGCTGGGGGATGCGGATACGCTTCGCGGCGAAGTAAGCCGTGATGTGATTGCCGTGGATCTGCAGGGTGGCACCCTGATGCCGGGCTTTATCGAGGCCCACGGGCATTTCCCCGGTGAGGGCCTGTCGGCCATCGCCGTGGACGCCAACAGCCCTCCCATTGGTGACCTTTACAGCATTGATACCTTGCTGGAGCGGTTGAAATTGCTGGCCCAGCGCCGCCCTGAGGGCACCTTGCTGGCCTATGGGTTTGATGACACCACCGTGGGGGAGCAGCGGTTTCCTACCCGGGAGGAGCTGGATTCCGTCAGTGATACCCGCCCGGTTCTGGTGATGCATATTTCCGGTCATCTCGCGGTAATCAACAGTGCCGGGCTGTCGGCCATGGGTATACGTGAAGGCATTGAAGATCCGGCGGGCGGCTATTATGGCCGTGATGAAGACGGGCGCCTCAACGGCCTGCTGGCCGAGACCGCCTTTAATGCGGTTCGCTCCCGAGTCTTGAATCTGCCGATGATGGATGGCTTGCGGGTGATGCGCCGGGCGTCCCACCTTTATCTTTCCCGGGGTATCACCTTTGCACAGAACGGCTTGGCTGATGAAGGTTCCATTCGCGCTCTGGGGCCGGTGCTGCGTTATGGGCTGTTGCCGCTGCGTCTCAGCGTCTGGCCGGATGCCAAGTCCCAGCAACGGCTCACGGCAGGTGATTTGACTCTGCCGCCCGGGCCGCGCAGTTACTCCGGGCCGGTGAAACTGGTCAGTGATGGTTCCCTGCAAGGCTATACCGGTTTTCTCAGTAAGCCTTATCACTCCCTGCCGGAGAGTTACCCGGAGGAATACCTGGGCTTTCCGACCCTGTCGGCCAAGGCATTGAACGAACAGGTGGTGCGGTTTCATTGCCAGGATATTCAGGTGGCTATCCATGCCAATGGGGACGCGGCCATTACGTTGAGCCTGGATGCCATTGCCGCCGCTCGTGCGCAATGTCCGGCGATCCAGCAACGACCTGTGCTGATCCACGCGCAGATGGCTACCCGCGAGCAATTGCAGCGCATGGCGGAGCTGCAGGTGATTCCCTCCTTCTTCAATACCCATGTGTATTACTGGGGGGATCGCCACAGGGATATTTTCCTCGGCCCTGAACGTGCCGAGCGTATTTCTCCGCTGGCTGAAGCCGAGCAGGCGGGTTTACCTTTTACCCTGCATGCGGATTCCCCGGTGGTGCCCTTCTATCCGCTGCAACTGGTCTGGAATGCGGTGTACCGGCAAACTGCCAGCGGCCAGCTGCTTGGCCCTGAGCAGGCGGTGTCGGTAGAGCGGGCATTGCGGGCGGTAACGGTGGATGCAGCAAGGCAGCTGGGGGTTCAAGAGGAAGTCGGGCAATTGCGACCAGGACTGCGTGCTGATCTGGTCTGGCTCGACCGGGATCCCCGTGAATCCATCGCCGACTGGAAGGCTATCCAGGTGCGGGGGGTCTGGGTCGATGGTGTTCGTCGCTTTCCTGACGGGATGACAGAATAGCGACGAGCGGGGGAGGGGGCCAACGATGCGGCCCCTGTGGCAGGGGCGCCGGTCAGGCGCCGCTGTGGATCAGTGCCAGGTGCCTTCCAGGTTCTCGCACTGTTCCAGAAACTCTTCGGCACTCATTTCGATGGTGTCGTGATCCAGGTGAGAGGCCACCTGTTCTTTTAGCTGTCCAACCACCTTGGACATCACGGTCAGGGTTTCTTCCACCTGCTCGATGGTTTCCAACAGATCCTCGGCTTCTTGCAGGTACTCGTCCCTCAGGTACTCGTCTTTCTCGTAGTCGCTCATGCGAAGCCTCCTGATGTGTTATTGAACCTGCAACTTCCAGGCTCGCTTCCATGTTGCCAACGATACCGGCGTAAAACAAACGGGAAATCGCCATATTTGGTTAAAGTTTGAGCGCTTGTGATGGATGGTCGGGCGCTTTTCGCGAACGGTTCAAAACCGCGGGCCAGCGGGCTGAAGCAGGGCGATGCACTCGCCCTATCGCGTGCAGGCACGCTTCCACAGGGCTCACCCTTCGGGCTTTACGTCCTCTGCTGTGGTGGGGTTTTCGAAGGCTGGTATCGTGCCGCCAGCGATGCTCTTACGGCGAGTTTCGCGCCTGAAGTAGTGCTCCTGCTAAGGGGTGATGAGGTTCAAGAGAGCATAACTTTCCCCATGTTTTTCCTCAGTGAACTCAGTGTCCTCTGTGGTAAAAACGCCTTTACGGTTTGGGGGTTTTTAGCGTGTTCCGTGAAGCATGATGCGTAAAACATAAAAGGGCGCCGAAGCGCCCTTTGTTTTCTCTGTCTTTTCTTAATCCCAGCTCAGCGCACCGCCGACCTGGTATTCGGTGACCCGGGTTTCGAAGAAGTTCTTCTCTTTGCGCAGGTCCATGATTTCGCTCATCCACGGGAAGGGGTTGTTCACGCCTTTAAACTGCTCCGGCAGGCCCAGCTGGGCGAGGCGGCGGTTGGCGATGAACTGCAGGTACTCTTCCATCATGGCGGCGTTCATGCCGAGTACACCGCGGGGCATGGTGTCGCGGGCGTACTGGATTTCCAGTTCGGTGCCTTCCAGGATCATCTGGGTGGCCTTGTCGCGCATGGCCTGATCCCACAGGTGCGGGTTTTCCAGTTTGATCTGGTTGATCACGTCCACGCCGAAGTTCACGTGCATGGATTCGTCACGCAGGATGTACTGGAACTGCTCGGCTACGCCGGTCATCTTGTTGCGGCGACCCATGGACAGGATCTGGGTGAAGCCACAGTAGAAGAAGATGCCTTCGAGTACGCAGTAGAATGCGATCAGGTTTTCCAGCAGCGCCTTGTCGGTTTCCACGGTGCCGGTCTTGAACTCCGGGTCGGACAGGTCGCGGGTGTACTGGATGCCCCACTGTGCCTTCTTGGCCACGGCGGGAATCTCGCGGTACATGTTGAAGATCTCGCCTTCATCCATGCCCAACGATTCGATGCAGTACTGGTAGGCGTGGGTGTGGATCGCCTCTTCAAAGGACTGACGCAGGATGTACTGGCGGCATTCCGGGTTGGTGATCAGGCGGTAGATGGCCAGCACCAGGTTGTTGGCGACCAGTGAATCGGCGGTGGAGAAGAAGCCCAGGTTACGCTTGACGATACGGCGCTCGTCTTCGGTGAGGCCGTCAGCTTTTTTCCACAGCGCCAGGTCGGCGTTCATGTTTACTTCCTGGGGCATCCAGTGGTTGGCACAACCATCCAGATACTTCTGCCAGGCCCAGTCGTACTTGAACGGCACCAGCTGGTTGAGGTCGGCGCGGCAGTTGATCATGCGCTTGTCGTCAACTTCTACACGGCCGGCGGTGCCTTCCAGTTCGGCAACCCCTTCTGCCACGTCCATTTTGGCCACGGTGGCCTGGGCGCGTTCAACGGCGTCGCTTACTGCGTTGTCGGTTCGTCCTCGCAGCTCATCGCTTCCTGAATTTCCAGCATCCGCTGCACTTCCCGGTGCCGGTGCTTGAGGTGCAGATGCCGCTTGGTCAGAAACCGTCTCAGATTGCGACGGCGCTGCGGGTTTGGGTTGCGGCTTGGCGGCAGGCGTCTCTTGCGCATTGAATTCGTCCCAGCTCAGCATGTGTTCTCTCCATTCCATTCTTGCAAGGTGAGTGGTGTAGATCACCGTTTGCGTATTCTTTGGCCGGTCTGACGTCGGAGGTCTGACGTCGGACGCTTCTATTCTTCTGTCGTCAGACGTCCGACCTCAGACGTCCGACCCTTTTCCGGTAGCACAGGCCTTGGGTGTTCCCCAAGACCTGGCAGGCAGCCCTTATTGGCAGGCTTCGCAATCCGGATCATCGATGGAGCAGGCCTGGGGCACGTCTGCGGCCTGGGAAAATTCCGCTGCCGGTTCTTCCGCTTTGGAGGAAACGCGGTTCAGTTTGCCATCGGTGATGGTGGATTTTTCTGTCTGGGTGGCGCCAATGGCGCGCAGGTAATAAGTGGTCTTCAAACCCACCAGCCAGGCCATCTTGTAGGTCACGTCCAGCTTCTTGCCGTTGGCTTCCGCGATGTACAGGTTCAGGGACTGGGCCTGATCGATCCATTTCTGGCGGCGGCTGGCGGCTTCCACCATCCAGCGCGGCTCCACTTCAAAGGCGGTACGGAACTGCTCTTTGAGATCTGCCGGGATGCGCTCGATAGGCTGTACGGAACCGTCGTAGTACTTCAGGTCGTTGACCATGACGTTGTCCCACAGGCCGCGCTCTTTCAGCGCATGTACCAGATACGGGTTCACCACGGTGAATTCGCCGGACAGGTTCGATTTCACGTACAGGTTCTGATACGTGGGCTCAATGGACTGTGAAACCCCGGTGATATTGGCGATGGTGGCGGTGGGCGCAATCGCCATCACGTTGGAGTTACGCATGCCTTTCTTCGCCAGTTCACGCACGCTGTCCCAATCCAGAGTCTGGCTGCGGTCGACCTTGCAGTATTCTTCGCCCCGCTGCTTGACCAGAATGTCGATGGAATCGATGGGCAGGATGCCCTGGCTCCACAGGGAGCCTTCGAAGGTCTGGTAGGCTCCGCGCTCTTCCGCCAGCTTGGCCGAGGCCTGGATGGCGTAGTAGCTCACTGCTTCCATGGACGTGTCGGCAAAGGCGACGGCATCGGAAGAGGCATAGCTGATGCCCTGGCGGTACAGCGCATCCTGGAAGCCCATGATGCCAAGCCCAACCGGACGGTGCTTCATGTTGGAGTTTTCAGCCTGGGGCACGCTGTAGTAGTTGATGTCGATCACGTTATCCAGCATGCGCACGGCGGTGTTGATGGTGCGCTGCAGCTTGTCGGTGTCGAGACCGTTTTCGGTAACGTGCTGGGCCAGGTTCACGGAGCCCAGGTTGCACACCGCGATTTCATCCTTGTTGGTGTTCAGGGTGATCTCGGTGCACAGGTTGGAGGAGTGCACCACGCCCACGTGCTGCTGCGGGCTGCGCAGGTTGCACGGATCCTTGAAGGTGAACCATGGGTGGCCTGTTTCGAACAGCATGGAGAGCATCTTGCGCCACAGGTTGATGGCGGGGATGCGCTTGAACAGCTTCAGTTCGCCGGAACGGGTCTGCTCTTCATAGGCCAGGTAGGCTTTCTCGAAGGCTTCACCGTACAGGTCGTGAAGATCCGGGGTGTCGTTGGGGCTGAACAGGGTCCAGTCCTCTTCATTCAGTACACGCTTCATGAACAGGTCAGGAATCCAGTTGGCGCTGTTCATGTCGTGGGTACGACGACGGTCATCACCGGTGTTCTTGCGCAGCTCGAGGAATTCCTCGATGTCCATGTGCCAGGTTTCCAGGTAGGCGCAGACCGCGCCCTTGCGCTTGCCGCCCTGGTTTACGGCCACGGCGGTATCGTTGACCACTTTCAGGAAGGGAACGACACCCTGTGAGCGACCATTGGTGCCTTTGATGTAGGCGCCCAGTGCGCGTACCGGGGTCCAGTCGTTGCCCAGGCCGCCGGCAAACTTGGACAGCATGGCGTTGTCCTGGATGGCACCGTAGATGCCGTGCAGGTCATCGGGCACGGTGGTCAGGTAGCAGCTGGACAGCTGCGGACGCAGGGTGCCGGCGTTGAACAGGGTCGGGGTGGAGCTCATGTAGTCGAAGCTGGAGAGCAGGTTGTAGAACTCGATGGCGCGCTCTTCCTTGTTCTCCTCTTCGATGGCCAGCCCCATGGCCACACGCATGAAGAAGCACTGCGGCAGCTCGATGCGGGTGTCGTTGTGGTGAATGAAGTAGCGGTCGTACAGGGTCTGCAGGCCCAGGTAGGAGAACTGCAGGTCGCGCTCGCCTTTCATGGCAGCGCCCAGTTTCTCCAGATCGTATTCGCCCAGTTTCGGGCTCAGCAGTTCCAGTTCAATGCCCTGGGTAATGTAGGCGCGCAGGGCATCGCCATAAAGGGCGCTCATTTCTTCCTGGTTGGCACGCTCGGCCACGCCCAGGTACTGCAGGGCTTCGGCGCGGATTTTGTCCATCAGCAGGCGAGCGGTAACCAGCGAGTAGTTAGGCTCCACTTCGATGAGGGTGCGCGCGGTCATTACCATGGAGGTGTTGACGTCGTTGATGGACACGCCGTCGTACAGGTTCTTCACGGTTTCGGTGATGATCTTGTCGGCGTGGACGTCGTCCAGACCTTCACAGGCGGTGCGGATCAGGTGCTCCAGACGCCCCATGTCCAGCGGTGCCTTGCTGCCGTCTTCCATGGTCACGGACATTTCCACCTTGTGGGTGGGCTCCGGGAACTGGCTGGCGTGCTCGGCGCGCTTCTGGGCCTGGCGGTCGCGGTACAGCACGTAGTCACGGGCTACCTTGTGTTCGCCATTGCGCATCAGGGCGAGCTCGACCTGATCCTGGATTTCTTCAATATGAATGGTGCCGCCGGAGGGCATGCGGCGCTTGAAGGTGGCGCTGACCTGTTCGGTAAGACGGGCCACGGTTTCATGGATACGGGAAGAGGCTGCAGCAGTGCCGCCCTCTACCGCCAGAAACGCCTTGCTGATGGCAACGGTGATCTTGTCGTCATCGTAGCTTACAACCTTGCCGTTGCGCTTGATCACACGCAGTTGGCCGGGGGCCGTGTTGGCGATGTTCTGGTTTTCACCAGCGTCGTCGCCTGCTTTCCCGGCGGGGTTTTGTGGGTTCTGACTCATATCCGTTTGCATGGTGCCCTCTCCGTTGTGGTGCTGTTCTGTCTGTTTGTCTTTGTAGGGTGCGAGGCTGATATCAACCACGCAAAACGCCATGGCTGGAAACCATGGCGTGGAAAACTGTGTCCCTGATCGGGTATTTTGTCTGGCCCTGAAGGCGGACCACTATATCTTGTGTCTTATCCATGACGCGCTACCGTTCCCTGAGTGCCTTGGTGCCGCTAAATTGCTGATCGGCGGGCACTTTTTGCCATTGTTGTTAGTCTGGCGACTAGGGGGCGGCGGTTTAACAGAAACCCAACATATTGGGGTCGCCGCTGGGATTGAGTACAAGTTATAGTTGCTCTCGCCGTTTTGCAAGCACTTCGCCTGGGGAAATTTTGTGGATAACTTGTGGAGCAATGTGGGTGCAATTTGCCGGCCCCACTGCGGTGCGCGCCGTTACTAGATCTTGTGTTTGTCAACGGGGGAATTGCGCTGTGAACGTTGTTCGAACAGAAGTGCGACGTTTACAAGGTTGCCGTGGGCGGTGCGTATGCGTATAAACGTGCGATAGGGATACGTTTTTGACAGTGACCGGGTTGGTCCTGACAGGAAACGACAATAACGATACAAATCGATAAGGATAAGGACGGGATGACAACGGTGCAGGATAACCCGCCAGCCATCATGATCGTGGAAGATGACGAACGTCTTGCCGATCTTACCTGTGAATATCTTCAAGCCAATGGTCTTCATGTCACTGTCGTCAGCGATGGTGAGGAAGCGATTCGTCGTATTCGTGCTGAACAGCCAGACCTGGTGGTGCTGGATCTGATGTTGCCGGGTGCCGATGGCCTGACGGTATGCCGGGAAGTACGCAGTGCCTACAAGAATCCTATCCTGATGCTGACCGCGCGAACGGATGACATGGATCAGGTGCTCGGTCTGGAAATGGGCGCAGATGATTATGTGGCCAAACCGGTAAAGCCCCGGGTGCTGCTGGCTCGAATTCGTGCCTTGCTGCGTCGGGTGGAAACCGATAACGAGCGAGACAACTCGCCGGCGCGACTGGAATTTGGTGCACTGGTAATCGACAACTCGGCCCGCGAAGTGACCCTGGCAGGGGAGTCAGTGGACCTGACCAGCGCAGAATACGATCTGCTCTGGCTGCTGGCCTCCAACGCTGGCACGGTGCTGTCGCGGGAAACCATTTTCGAGAAGCTGCGAGGCATTCAGTACGATGGGCAGGATCGCTCCATCGACGTGAGGATTTCCCGCATCCGTCCCAAGGTGGGCGATGATCCGGAAAACCCGAAGCGTATCAAGACGGTGCGCTCCAAGGGCTATTTGTTCGTCAAGGAAATCGGCGCGGCCTGAGTTTTCGCCGCGTCGTGACGCTGGGTGACCTTTGAATAGTATTTTTCTGCGGCTCTATGGCGGGCTGTTGATGGCGTTGTGTTTTATCGGCGCCATCACTTATGCATCCGTCCAGCTGGTCAACCAATATCGCTCTGATATCTACCGGGAAGAAATGGCCCGGGGGACCTTCTACCTCATGGCAGAAGGATATCAGCGTTATGAGTCTGAAGAGCGTGACCGCTGGAGCAAGGTGCTGACCCAGTTGTTCGGTGCGCCGATCGGTCTTGAGGATGCGGAGACACTGAATCTGGGCTATCGGGAAGCGCTACACCTGAGCGAAGGCCTGGTGGTGATGCGGCTGAACGATGCTGAAGGGTTTGCCGACATTCTGTTTCAACTCCCCGGTGAAGATGCCTATATCGTCACCCGCATGACCAAGGTGTCCGAGCAGCAGGCCCGGGCTACGGCGGTACTGATCCTCAATCATCTGTCCCATTTTCCGGAAGAAGAATGGGAGGGGGCGCTGGCCAGTCTCAAGCAGTACTTTGGCTACGATCTCTCTATGGTAGACCGGGACGCGCTGGAGCTGGATGCGGAACAGGAGCAACGTCTCAATCGCCGCGAGGTGGTGATTGCCCTGGACGACAGCTCCGGCAGTGCTTCCAGCATCCGTATCTATGCCCCTGTGGCGCAGACCGGCAAGCTGCTGGTGATCGGCCCTCTCTCTC
The DNA here is from genome assembly GCF_009882945.1 of Alcanivorax sp. DP30. Classification (GTDB taxonomy): domain Bacteria; phylum Pseudomonadota; class Gammaproteobacteria; order Pseudomonadales; family Alcanivoracaceae; genus Alcanivorax. The sequence continues at coordinate 220,602 of NZ_WTUY01000003.1, read as the reverse complement.
TGTTTGATCAGTTTCCCATTGAGCTACTGCTGGTGGCGGGGGTGCTCAGTCTGCTGGCGGTGGCGCTGGCTACCTATTTACAGGTGAGCCCGTTGCAGCGGCGCCTCAAGCAGCTGGACAGGGCGGTCAGTCAGCTGGGGTCTGGTGATTTGGGCGCGTATGCCAATATCGAGGGTAATGACGCCATCGGCCAGGTTGCAGCCACGTTTAACGGCATGACTGCGCACATTCGCCGTCTGATTGAGTCGCAGCGTGAAATGACACGGGCGGTGAGCCATGAACTGCGAACGCCGGTGGCGCGTCTGCGTTTTGGCCTGGAGATGTTGGCGGATATCGAGTCGGCGGAATTGCGCCGCGAAAAGCTCAATGCTCTTGATCATGATATCGAACAGCTCGATCAACTGATTGATGAAATTCTTACCTACGCCCGCCTTGAGCAGGGCACTCCCAATATCGAATTCAAGCCAGTGAACGTGACCGAGCTGTGCGATCAGCTCCGTGATGAGATGGAAACCATCCGCGGTGTGACCCGTATCTCGGTGGAAAGTGAGTCTCCGCTGCTGGAAGTGGAAGCCGAGGAGCGTTACCTGCACCGGGTGCTGCAAAATCTGGTGACCAACGCACTGCGTTATGCGTCCTCTTCGATAGTCATGCGTGTTCATGCTGATGCAGATCGTATCACTGTGAATGTGGATGATGATGGCCCAGGTATTCCCGAGCATGAGCGTGAGCGGGTATTCAAGCCCTTTGCCCGGCTGGACAAGAGCCGCCATCGCGCCAGCGGCGGCTACGGACTTGGGCTGTCCATCGTCAAGCGAATTGTGGACTGGCATGGTGGTGATATCTTCGTGGCTGAAAGCCCGGAAGGCGGTGCACGTTTCACCGTGACGCTGCCGGCAACCCAGCAGGGGCAGCATGTGCTGGGGCGGGTAAACTGAAGCTACGAGCTACGAGTTGAAAGTTGAAGGTTGAAAAGCGCGGGCGATGCTGCCTGTTTTGCACAGTGGAGCCCGCGCCCTTGGCGTTAATTGCGGGCTGTGGGTGGCAGAACACAGTGACCTGATCCGCGTTTCAATTTTGAACTTTAAACTTTCAACTCAACTTGCGTCAGGGACGCCCTGCGTCCGGCTTTGTCCATAAGATTGTCCGTTATGGTGTAATTTGCCGAAAGGCCTTCGGTTAAAATGCGCCCCCCGATAGCATCGGGATGTCTGTCTGATCCCCGTCAATACTGATAACAGGGTGAGCCGAATCATGTCATATATTCTTTCCATCGATCAGGGCACCACCAGTTCACGCGCCATTGTGTTTGACGGTGATGGTCGTGCGGTGGGGCAGGCCCAGAAAGAATTCGGTCAGCATTTTCCGCAGGATGGCTGGGTAGAGCATGATGCCAAGGAAATCTGGAACGATACCCTGACCCTGTGCCGCGAAGCCCTGCGCAATGCGCATATTGAAGCGCAGCAACTGGCGGCCATCGGCATTACCAATCAGCGGGAAACGACCGTGCTGTGGGATCGGGAAACCGGTGATCCGCTGGCGCGGGCGATTGTCTGGCAGGATCGCCGAACGGCGGCCACCTGCCAGACACTTCGCGAGGCTGGACACGAAGATAACGTGCAGGCAAAGACGGGCTTGCTGCTGGACCCCTATTTCTCTGCCACCAAGTTGGCCTGGTTACTCGACAACACCCCTGGCGCTCGCCAGCGTGCCGAGGCAGGTGAGCTGGCCTTCGGCACCATCGACAGTTGGCTGTTGTGGCAGCTGACCCGCGGCAAGGTGCATGCCACCGATGCCACCAACGCTTCGCGTACCCTGTTGTTCAACATCCATACCCAGCAGTGGGATGAAGAGCTGTTGGCCTTGTTCAATGTGCCGGCTGGCGTGCTGCCAGAGGTACGTGACAGCGCCGGTGATTTCGGCAAGACCTGCCCGGAGCTGCTGGGTGCAGCGGTACCGGTGTGTGGTATTGCCGGCGATCAGCAGGCGGCGCTGGTCGGGCAGGCCTGTTTTTCGCCGGGCATGGTGAAGAGCACCTACGGTACGGGTTGCTTCATGGTCATGAACACGGGCGAGGCGGTGATTTCCGAGAATCGTCTGTTGACTACGGTGGGCTATCGCCTCAATGGCAAGACAACCTATGCGCTGGAAGGCTCCATCTTTGTGGCAGGTGCGGCCATTCAGTGGTTGCGCGATGGCCTCAAACTGATTTCCGATGCCAGCGAAACCGAGGCGCTGGCTCGCCGTGCAGGTTCAGCTGGTGGCGTGTACCTGGTGCCGGCCTTCACCGGTTTGGGCGCGCCCTGGTGGGATCCCCATGCCCGCGGCGCCTTGCTGGGCCTGACCCGGGATACCGGTATTGCCGAAGTGGTGACCGCCGGGCTGGAAGCGGTGTGTTACCAGTCCCGTGACCTGCTTGATGCCATGGCCGCAGATTGCGGTACCCGACCGACCACCTTGCGAGTGGATGGCGGAATGGTGGTCAATAACTGGCTGAGCCAGACCCTCTCCGACGTACTGGGTGTGTGTGTGGACCGCCCGGTGGTCACCGAAACCACGGCGTTGGGTGCGGCCTATTTGGCAGGGCTTGGCTGTGGTCTGTATCCATCACTGGATGCTATTGCGGGCCAGTGGCGCTGCGAGCGTGAATTTACTCCGGCCCTTGAGGAAGAGGAGCGTCAGCGGCGCTATGCCGGCTGGCGGGATGCGGTCGCTCGGGTGCGCAAGGAATAGTCGGGCGGTTCGTTTTTTCATCAATAAATCAGACGCTTGCCAGGTCGTAGAGGCGGGTATTGGCGATGGGCGGTGTGTTTGGGTCGACAGTAAAACTGTGACGTAGTAGTCATTTAGTATTAGAATTGACTCAACAATAATACTAAATAGTCAACATGTGCGGCGGTTATGAGGGTGAGTGTGCCGCGCAAAACCAGGTACCCGAATGGATCAGTCTTTGTCCTTGCATGCGGCAACCCTGCAGTCACAACGTGTTCGCCGAGTGCTGTTTGCCATCGTCATGGGTGGGAGTGCGCATACCCTGCTCTGCTGGATTGCCTTGCAGCTGGATTTTTTCCGTGGCGGCGACTCCCTCTTCATTGCCCTGTTTTCCATTATCTGGACGGGGCATGCCGTGTTTGTGGCGTTCATGTTGCTGGGGCTGAACCGTCGTCTGGCGGAACCCGCCATGATTCTGCCGCTGATGGTCTGGTCTACCACCGGGTTGCTGGCCACCGCGGCAGTGGTAGACCAGGTGCGTCTGTGCGTCATGCTGATCTTTTTCGCCATCGTTCAGTTAGGTGTGCTGCAAGCGTCCTTGCGCCAGTTCATCTTCCTGGCCGTTTATTGTGTGCTGGGTTATGCCATAGTGCTGGGTGTGGTCTGGGTTTACTGGCCGGAAGTGGTGGATGTGCAGGGCGAATGGATTCAATGGGGGTTGTTTGCGGTCATGGTCATGGCGGTGGCATTGCTGGCCGCTGAGATCTCCACCATCCGTGCTTTGTTGGGCAAACGAAACAGCCAGCTGGCTGAGGTGGTCGAGCGTATTCATGATATGGCGGTCAAGGATGAGCTGACCGGTTTCTATCGTCGCCGCCATGCCATGGAATTGCTGGGCAAGGCCTGTGGCCAGGCCTCCCGCGGTGCCTTCACCCTGGGGGTCGTTTACGCCGACCTTGATTTCTTCAAGCGTATTAATGATCAGTATGGCCATGGTGTGGGAGATCTGGTGCTGCAACGCTTTGCGGAAGTGGTGACCCGTCATCTTGGTGGGCAGGACTTTGCTGCAAGGTTGGGCGGAGAAGAGTTCATGCTGGTGTTGCCGGTCAGTGATCAACAAGAGGCCATGCATCTGGTGGAAGGTATCTTGATGGGTATGCGCAGCCAGCGTTTTGCAGAAGCGCCGGACTTGAATGTCACCCTGTCTGCCGGGCTGGCCATGCTGGCTCCGGGGGAGACGCCGGCACAGATTATTCGCAGGGCGGATGAGGCCCTGTACCGCGCCAAGGATAGTGGCCGAGACAAACTGGTGGTGGAGCCCCAGCCATGAATAGCGAGCTGCGTCAGGCGGAACACCTGACGTTCAACGAAACCCGCTTGCTCAAGCGCCATGGCCGCTCCGCGGTGGCGATCATGGCCATGCATACCCTGTTGTGCATGGTCTACTACCGCATGGGTGAATTCCGTATTTCGCCGGAATGGGGCACTGTCCTGCTGGTTGGGGTTTGGGTCACCATGTCGGGTTACCTGTTGCTGTTGGGCAGTGGCCTGACCCTGCGTTTTCGTGAGCCATCACTGTCGTTGCCGCTGATCATTTATTGCATTGTGGTGTTTGCCGTCTCCGGGTATTACGTGGATGAATTCCGCCTCAGTGTGGTTACCCTGTTCTTTGCTATCTTGCTGCTGGTGTCCTTCAAGCTCAGTGGCAAGGTGATGGTCGGGGTGGCGATGCTTTCCAGCGCGGCTTACGCGATCATGCTGTGGTTGGCGCTGGATGATCGCTGGGTACAGTTGAGTTTTTCGGTAGAAGCGCTGCAATGGTTGGTCTTCACCATGATTTCCATCAGCTTCGCCATTACCGGTGGCAGCATCAATCGCCTGCGCAATGATCTTTCCGACAAGAACCGTGAACTGGCCAAGGGGCTTGAACAGGTAAGGGAAATGGCCATTCGCGATGACCTTACCGGCTTGTTTAATCGCCGCCATCTACTGGAAATTCTGGATCGGCAAAAAGCCCTGGCAGATCGCAAGCGGGTGCCGTTTTCCGTCTGCTATGTGGACCTGGATCATTTCAAGCAAATCAATGATCGCTTCGGCCATGAATGGGGTGACAGGGTGCTACGGCGCTTTTCCCAGGTGGTCTTAGCAGACATGCGCGACGGTGACTATTTCGGCCGGCTTGGTGGTGAGGAGTTTCTGCTGATCCTGCCGCAGAGTGACGAAGAGGGCGCTTTGCTGGTGGCGGAACGCCTGCGCAAGCGCTGGAGAGAGGAGCAATTTGTTCAGGAAGGCGGCCCGGTCTCGGTGAGCCTGTCCGTAGGCGTTGCCGCCTACCGGGACAAGGAATCCATCGATGATATTCTCAACCGCGCAGACCGGGGCCTCTACAAGGCCAAAAGTTCCGGCCGTAACCAGAGTCAGGTGGCTTGAAAAGCAATTAATAGTTAACAGTGAATAATTAATAGTTCGCGGGCGGGTGCTCGTGGGTTATGAAATCCAGAAGGCTGCGTCCAGACTTTGGGCGCAGCCTTCTGCGTTTGATAATGAAGGTCTTTAATCGCGAATTATTAACTATTAATTATTCATTATTAATTGCGAAGGACACCAGATGCTTGGTCCCCAATCTCACATGCAAGGTGTCGCCTTCCAGCACGTTGGTGTGGCTGTCGGTCTGGCAGAGCAGGGTTTCCGAGGCGCTGATGCGCAGGTGATAGAGGATGCTGGCGCCGGTGAACTGGCGGCGGGTAACGGGAAGTGCCAGGGGCGCGGTTTCATCGGCGACGATGTCTTCCGGGCGTAGCAGCACATCCACGGTACTGCCGGGCACCAGATTGTCCTGATGGCGGCCGGTGAGCTCCCCCAGGCTGGTGGTGACGCTGTGCCGGTCGGTGACTTCACCGCGCAGGAAGACACCGTAGCCGGCAAATTCCGCCACGAAACGGTTCGCCGGGGCATGGTAGATGCTGTAGGGCGTATCCCACTGTTCCAGCTTGCCGTCACGCATCACGCCCACCCGGTCCGCCAGGGCAAAGGCTTCTTCCTGATCGTGGGTAACCATCAGTGTGGTGACATTTTCTTCGCGCAGGATGTCGCCCAACTCGCGAGCCAGCTGGCGTCGCAGATCCAGGTCCAGGCTGGCGAAGGGCTCATCCAGCAGCAGCAGGGCAGGGCGCGGGGCCAGGGCGCGGGCAAGGGCCACACGCTGTTGCTGGCCGCCGGACAATTCATGGGGGTACCGCTGTTCCATGCCTTCCAGGCGAACCCGCCCCAGGCATTCGCTGACCCGGCGGGCGCGTTCGTCCGGAGCCAGCTTGCGTAGACCGAAGGCCACGTTGTCGGCTACGGTCAGGTGCGGGAACAGGGCATGTTCCTGAAACACCATGCCCAGGCCTCGCTGTTCCGGTGGCAGCTGCTCACTGGCAGAGGACACCAGTTTGTTCTGGATGCGAATGCTGCCAGCGGTGACGGGTTCCAGCCCGGCAATGGCACGCAGGGTGGTGGTCTTGCCGCAGCCGCTGGGGCCCAGCAGACAGGCAATTTCCCCCGCAGCCAGCGACAGACCCAGGTCTTTCACCACCGCCTGCTGATGGTAGCCGCAGGCCAGATTTTCGATACTGAGCAATGCGTCTTTCACGGTTGTGGGCTCCCGGTTTCACGCTGCATGCAACACGGGAAAATGTCCCCGTGATGCGTATTGCATGGTGCGTGAAGCATTAGCATCAATGCTGCCCGGTGAGCAGAAATTCCAGCAGGGCCTTTTGCGCGTGCAGGCGATTTTCCGCTTCATCCCAGACAACGGCACGGGGATCTTCCATCATTTCATGGCTGACTTCCTCGCCGCGGTGGGCGGGCAGGCAGTGCATGAACAGGGCTTCCGGGTCGGCCAGGTCCATCAGCTCCGGGGTGACCTGGAAACCTTCGAAGGCACTCATGCGGGCCTGCTGTTCTTCTTCCTGGCCCATTGAAGCCCACACATCGGTGACCACCAGATGGGCGCCCTTCACGGCCGTGCGTACGTCGGGCTCCAGAGTCACGCGATCGGTGCAGCGGCTGAGCAGGTCTTCGTCCGGTGAGAAGCCGCTGGGGCAGCTGATTACCAGATCGAAATCAAACTGGCGGGCAGCATTCATGTAGCTGGCACACATGTTGTTGCCGTCGCCTACCCACACCACTTTCTTGCCCTGGATGCTGCCTCGATGCTCCACGAAGGTCTGCATGTCGGCCAGCAGCTGGCAGGGGTGGAAATCATCGGTGAGGGCATTGATCACCGGTACGGAAGAATGTGCGGCGAAGGTTTCTACCGTGGCGTGATCGAAGGTGCGGATCATCACTGCATCGACCATGCGGGACAGAACCCGTGCGGAATCCTCAATGGGTTCGCCGCGGCCCAGCTGGGTATCGCGGGGCGACAGAAAAATGCTGGCGCCGCCAAACTGGGTCATGGCCACTTCAAAGGACACCCGGGTGCGGGTGGATGACTTCTCGAAAATCATGCCCAGGGTTTTGCCTTTGAGCGGTTCATGGCTCTGGCCATTGCGGAGCATGGTTTTCAGTTCAATGGCGCGCTGAATCAGGTAGCCCAGCTCGTCCGGTGTCAGGTCATTGAGGGTCAGGAAATGCCGACTCATGCGACCTCCTGTGCATTGGCAAAGGTACGAATGACAGCAGAGAGCGATTCCACCAGGGTGTGCATTTCTGCTTCGGAAATCACCAGCGGAGGCAGCAGGCGCACTACTGAACCGGCGGTGACATTGATCAGCAAGCCCGCTTCGCGGGCGCTGTTGACCAGTTCGCCACAGGGGCGATCAAGCTGGATGCCGAGCATCAGGCCTTTCTGACGAATTTCGGTGACCAGGGGAACATCTGCCAGGGCGGACAGGAAAGCCGCTTTCAGTTGTTCGCCTTTCGCGGCCACGCCGTCGACCACATCATCAGTGAGGGTGTTGACCACGGTGAGCGCTGTGGCGCAGCCCAGCGGGTTGCCGCCGTAGGTGCTGCCATGGGTGCCCGGGCCAAATACGTCTTCAGCCTTGCCGGCCACCAGGCAGGCGCCAATGGGGAAACCATTGCCCAGTCCCTTGGCGGTGGTCAGTACATCTGGCACCACATTGTCGCCCATGTAGGCGAAATAATGGCCGGTCCGGCCGTTGCCGGACTGGATTTCATCCAGCATCAGCAGCCAGTCATGCTGATCGCATAGCTGGCGCAAGGCCTGAAGGTAGCCGGTATCGGGGATGTTGATCCCGCCTTCGCCCTGCACCGGTTCCACCAGTACGGCAACGATATTCTGATTGTCGGCCAGGGCGGCAATGGCGTCGGTGTCATTGAACGGGACACGGACGAAGCCTTCCAGCAGCGGGGCAAAGCCTTCCTGCACCTTGCTGTTGCCGGTGGCAGACAGGGTCGCCATGGTACGGCCATGGAAGCTGCCTTCCATGACGATGACAGTGGGTTTGGCGATGCTTTTGCGGTTGCCGTAAAGCCGGGCGATCTTGATCGCCGCTTCGTTGGCTTCGGCGCCGGAATTGGAAAAGAAGGCGCGTTGCATGCCGCTGATTTCGCACAGTCGCTGAGCCAGGGCTTCCTGGGCAGGAATGCGGTACAGGTTGGAGGTATGCATCAGCTGCCCGGCCTGTTCGGCCAGGGTGCGGCTCACTGCCGGATGGCAGTGTCCCAGGTTGCAGACCCCGATGCCGGAAATGGCATCCATGTACTTGTCGCCGTTCTCATCGAACAGCCACACCCCTTCACCGCGCACAAACGCCACTGGCTGACGTGCGTAGGTGGGAATCAAAAATTGCTGACTCATTACCCTGACTCGTTAAAGCGAATTAGCCTGTTTCAGAACCGACTGAAACAAAAAACGGCAGCCGAGGGGCTGCCGGGAACTCCCGATAATAGCGCACATTTGTGTGAATAGTTAACAGTCTGCCTTGAATGACGTTAGGCTTGTTGTCCCGACCGGTTGATGCTTTTAGCCATTAACTATCCACTGTTAACTATTAATTGCCTGTATGAATCCTGTCCAGCTCAGCATCTTCGCCAATCGCCTTTCCGGTATCTGTGACGAAATGGGCGCGGTACTGCGGCTCAGCGCCTTGTCGCCGAACATCAAGGACCGGCTGGATTTTTCCTGCGCTATCTTTGATGCCCGTGGTCGTCTTTGTGCCCAGGCAGCACATATACCCGTGCATCTGGGTTCCATGGCCTATGCCATGGCGGATCTGGTCAGTGATCGTGACTGGACGTCTGGGGACTTGCTGGTGGTGAACGATCCCTATCTGGGCGGTACCCATTTGCCGGATGTGACTGTGGTGGCGCCGGTATTTCGCTGCGATCAGCTGGTGGGGTTTGCGGTCACTCGAGCTCATCATGCCAATATCGGTGCCCACAGTCCGGGCTCCATGCCGGTCTCTACGCATCTGGAACAGGAGGGGCTGGTGATCGCCCCGACGCTTCTTAAAAGGGCCGGGCAGTGGCAAATTCCCCTTTGTCGCAGGCTGGCGGGGCTGGATGAAGCCACTGATGACCTTCGTTTGCCGGTGGAAAATATCCGTTTTGGCGACTTTGCCGCCCAGGCCAGTGCCTGTGAGGCCGGGGCCCGCCGTCTGGCAGAGCTGGCGGATGCCCAGCCAGCGCTTGAACAGGCATTCGATGCGCTCAATGCCTACGGGGAGAAGCGTGCCCGTGCGCGCCTTGCCGCCTTGCCAGATGGCGATTACCCCTTTGAAGACGTGATGGACGATGATGGCCAGGGGCAGCAGGACATTACCATCACCCTGATGTTACGTATCCGGGGGGATAGTGCGCAGCTGGATTTTGCCGGTACGGCTGCTCAGGTGACAGGCAACATCAATTGCCCGTTGTCCGTGGCCGCCGCCGCTGCCTATTACTGTTTCCGTTGCCTGATGGATGATGATGTGCCCGCCTGCGATGGCCTGTTCCGCCCCATCAGTCTCACTGCGCCGCAAGGCTGTCTGCTCAATGCCTGCCGTCCGGCCGCGGTGGCAGCGGGGAATGTGGAAACCAGCTCCCGGGTCGTGGATGTGGTGCTTGGTGCTTTGGCCTTGGCGGCCCCACAGGCTATTCCGGCCGCCAGTCAGGGCACCATGAATAATGTGGCCATGGGCGCCACTGGGGATCAGGGCTGGGATTACTACGAAACCATGGCCGGTGGGGCTGGTGCGCATGCCAGTGGGGCGGGGTTGTCTGCCGTGCACACCCACATGACCAACACCCTGAATACTCCCATCGAAAGCCTGGAATCCCATTATCCGCTGCGGGTACTGCAATACCGGATTCGCCGTGGCAGCGGTGGGGAGGGCAAGCACCGGGGTGGGGATGGCATCGTGAGAGAGCTGGCGTTTCTGGGGCGGGCCAGCTTTACCCTGCTCACCGAGCGCCGCCGTCATCGTCCCTGGGGATTGCAGGGTGGTGGTGCGGGGCTCGCAGGAGAAAACCACTTGAACAATCAGCCTTTGCCCCCCAAATATGAAGGCGTGGCCCGGCCCGGAGACCGCTTGCGCATTGCCTCACCCGGAGGTGGCGGTTATGGGGGTAATGAATGATACAATGCCGCTACCGCGCGTCGGCACTGGCTGCTCGCAACGGCATTTAACGAGATACAGGTGAAGTAATGGATGTTTTAGAGGTCATCAAAGACCAGATTGGCAAGAATGCGGTGATTCTTTACATGAAGGGGACCCCGCAATTCCCGCAGTGCGGTTTTTCTGCCCAGGTGGTAGAAGCCATGACTGCCGTTGGCAAGCCGTTTGCCTACGTGAACATTCTGGAAGCCCCGGAAATCCGCCAGACCCTGAAAGAATATGCCAACTGGCCGACTTACCCGCAGCTGTGGGTGAAGGGCGAGCTGGTAGGCGGCTGCGATATCATCATGGACATGTACCGCGCCGGGCAGCTGAAGACGCTGGTGGAAGAGGCGGCTGCAGAGGCTGAATAAGCTTCATAAGAAGTGAACCGGATTCGTTAAATTTTTTTACGATTCCGATCGAATTGAGTTCACACTAAAAAACCCGGCACATGCCGGGTTTTTTAGTGTCTCAACCAATAAATCGTATTAAGAATTAGTTTCAATCCCATTAAGTTTTCCAGTAGATTCTGCGCCATTGAAATTGTTCATCTTCAAACTTTGGGAAGGAAGACACATGTTCAAGCGCACTGTACTGGCCATGGCCATCTCCTCTGCACCGTTTGCTGTTCAGGCAGCACAATCTGCCGAAGATCTGCAGAAGCAAATCGACATTCTGGCCCAGGAAATTGAATCCCTGAAAGAGACAGGCTCCTCCACGAGCCCGCTGGACAAGTTGAGCATCGGTGGCTACGGCGAGATTCACTACAACAACTACACTGAGCGTGACAAGAACGACCAGATCGATGCTCACCGCTTCGTGCTGTATTTCGGCTATGACTACAACGAAAAAGTGCGTTTCTTCTCCGAGTTCGAGCTGGAGCACAGCCTGGCTGGCGACGGCAAGCCGGGCGAGGTGGAACTCGAACAGGCTTACATCCAGATCGACACCACGGCCAACACCAAGCTGACCCTGGGTCAGTTCCTGGTGCCGGTGGGCATCCTGAATGAAACCCATGAGCCGGATACTTTCTACGGCGTTGAGCGTAATAACCTGGAAAGCAAGATTGTGCCTGCTACCTGGTGGGAAGCGGGTGCCATGTTCAGTCAGGATCTGGGCGGTGGTCTGACCTATGATATCGCCGGCCACTCCGGCCTGAACATGTTCCAGGCCGGTGGTACGCCCAACAAGATCCGCAGCGGTCGCCAGAAGGTGGCGGAAGCCAACGGTAACAAGGGTGCCATGACCGGCCGTGTTCGTTATGCCGGTATCCCGGGTCTGGATGTGGCTGCCAGCGTTCAGTATCAGCAGGATGTATTCCAGGCCGAGCCGGGTTTCGATACCGTTTCCGGTGTTCTGGTTGAAGCGCATGCCCGCTATTCCATTGCCGGTGCCACTTTCACCGTGCAGCACGCTGAGTGGGAATTTGACGATGCCATCGGTGTGGAAGCGGCGGAAGAGCAGAGCGGCCTGATGGCGGAAGTTTCCTACAAGCTGACCGAGAAGTTTGGTGTCTTCGCCCGTCATACCGAGCTGGATTGGAATGATGGTGGTGCCGATGCCGAAAACACCGAGCGCACTGACAGCACTGCGGGTGTGAACTACTGGATCGTGCCCCGTGTGGCGCTGAAAGCAGATTACACTGACGTTCATTATGACAATGATGGCAAGGACAACGACGCTGACGATAACGTTAGCGTGGGTATTGGCTGGAGCTTTTAAGTCTTGTTGATACGCATGTTTGTGAAGCCGGCAGGGTGGGCAATGCTCACCCTGCTGTGCTGTCTGTCAGCAAGGGTTCAGGCGGAAGATGTCTATCTTTCTGTTCCGGACTATCTGGCAGAGCAGTATCCTTCTGTCCCTTCGCCGGCCATGTTGTGGCTCGATGACGCCCAGCGAAAAACGGCCGAGACCCTGTCCGGAGAAGACCCCGGCTTTCGCCAGCGCTACTGGCTGGCCGACGATAAATCATCCTGGGTGATCAATGTGATTGGCCGGGATCATCCGATTACCCTTGGTATCAGCGTCAAAGACGGTAAAATCGCCGCACTGCGAGTACTGATCTACCGGGAATCCCGGGGCTGGGAAGTTCGCCACCCCTTCTTTACCCGTCAGTTTGACCAGGCCGCACTGGAACAAGGCAAGCTGGACCGGAGAATCGACAACATCACCGGGGCCACACTTTCGGTGAATGCCCTGCAGCGTGCGGCGAAGCTCGCGCTGTGGCTCGACAGCCAGCTGCCGCAATAAACACTCGCCTTATCAGGGGGCTGGATGGCTGCAAGAAAACCCACCCGTCAGTGGCGTCGCTGGCATCGCTGGCTTGGGCTGGTGGTGGCGATACCGGTATTGGTGCTGTCCATCACCGGGGTGATGCTCAATCATATCGATGCCCTGGGTTGGTCCAATCAGCCGATGCCTTCCTGGCTGGCGCGTTGGTATGGCGCGCCGGTGCCTTCCAATGTCAGCGGCTTCGCCCTTGAAGAGCAGTGGTATGCCGAGCTGAATGAACGGCTGTATATCAATGAAGTGGACACCCTGCATTGTCTGCCTCCCTTGCGGGGGGTTGTGCGCCATAACGGTCTGGTGGTGGTCGGCTGCGATCAGGAACTGATGTTGCTGGACAGCAACGGCCAGCTGGTGGAACGCATTGGCACGGCCTACGGTCTGCCGGCATTTGAACGGCTGGGCAGCGATGGGCAGGGGTTGATACTGGAGACCCGTGAGCAGGTGCTGCGTTTTGATGTGGACCAGCTGACCGCGACTTCTTATCAGGGAGACTGGCAGCCTGCCGAGCCGGGCCGGTTGCCCGTGGCGCTTGAGCAAACACTGATTAGCCAGAGTGTCCCGCCGTCCCTGAACTGGCAGCGGTTCCTGCTGGATCTTCACGCCGGTCGTATTGCCGGGCTGGCAGGTCAGCTGGTGATGGACCTGGCCGCCCTGATTCTGACCATTCTGGCGGTGAGTGGGACGGTGATCTGGAGCCGAAGCCGGCGCTAACTGGTTATTCCTTGAGCGCTCGGCGGCAATCCGGGACAAAGCCGGTTGCAACAAGCGCTGGAATCCCCATGATAGAGCACAGTCCCGCGGGAGGCTTGATGTCACCCGCTTTTCACTCATGCTCAAGGAGATAAACATGGCCGTTCTGGTTGGTAAGCCCGCACCGGATTTCACAGTTCCTGCCGTACTGGGCGATGGCAGCATCGTTGACGAATTCACCCTGTCCGAAGCCATCAAAGGCAAGTATGGCCTGGTATTTTTCTACCCGCTGGACTTCACCTTTGTATGCCCGTCCGAGCTGATCGCTCTGGATCACCGCATGGACGCCTTCAAGGAACGTGGTGTGGAAGTCATCGGCGTGTCCATCGACAGCCACTTCACTCACAACGCATGGCGTAACACCCCCATCAACGAGGGTGGCATCGGTCCGGTCAAATATACGTTGGCCGCTGACATGAACCACACCATTGCCCAGTCCTACGACGTGGAGTCTGAGGGCGGCATGGCGTTCCGTGGTGTGTTCCTGATCGACCAGAACGGCGTTGTTCGCAGCCAGATCGTTAACGATCTGCCGCTGGGCCGTAACATGGAAGAGCTGATCCGTCTGGTTGACGCCCTGCAGTTCCACGAAGAGCACGGTGAAGTGTGCCCGGCGGGCTGGCAGAAAGGCGACTCAGGCATGAACGCTTCCCCGGAAGGTGTTGCCGAGTACCTGTCTGGTAACGCAGACAAGCTGTAATAAACCACAGCACAAAAAAGGGGCGCCAGAAATGGCGCCCCTTTTTTTATGCTTCAAGCAACATGCCATACGCTGGCGGGTTCGGCCTGTTGCGTGCCGCGTGTTGCGTTTAATCAGTCCAATGCCTTCGCCAGGGTCGGCGGCATTTCGCCCGGGGGCGGTGGCGGCCAGCCGCCCAGATCGCGGAAGCGGTTGACCATGGAGCAGAACAGTTCGGCGGTGCGGGTGGCATCGTAAAGCGCGGAATGCGCCTCACGCTGGCTGAAGCGGATGCCGGCGGCCTCACAGGCTTTCGCCAACACGGTCTGCCCGTAGACCAGACCGGCGAGGGCCGCGGTGTCGAAGCTGGAGAACGGGTGGAACGGATTGCGCTTGATATCCGCCCGTTCAGCGGCAGCGTTCATGAAACCCAGATCGAAGAAGCTGTTATGGCCGACCAGCACGGCACGGTTACAGCCATGCTTCTTGATGGCCTTGCGGACCGGTTCGAACACGCCTTTCAGGGCGGTGTCTTCGGAGACCGCGCCACGTAAGGGGTTATCCGGGTCGATGCCGGTGAAATCCAGCGCGGCCTGTTCCAGATTGGCCCCGGGGAACGGGTCCACATGAAACTGGATGCGGGTGGAAGGGCGCAGGTAGCCCTGGGCGTCCATATCTATCAGGACGGCGGCGACTTCCAGCAAGGCATCGGTACTGGCATTGAATCCCCCGGTTTCCACATCGATAACTACCGGCAGAAACCCCCGAAACCGCAGCGCAAGGCTGGGGTGCTGATCGCTCATGATGACTCCAACAGACAAAAAGCCCGGTCCAGAACCTCCGTGCTGGCCGGGAGGTGGCTATGCTACCGGAATACAGACGGTGGTGACAGGTGACGTCGCCACGGGGGTGCAGGTACAATACGCCCCCTCGATTCACCGGGAGGCCTGAACACGCGCTGCAGGCCGCCCATTTGCGGAGTCTTTCAATGTCCAAGATCAACAAGGTGGTGCTGGCATATTCCGGCGGCCTGGATACCTCGGTTATCGTCAAATGGCTGCAGGATACCTATGACTGTGAAGTGGTGACCTTCACTGCAGATATCGGCCAGGGGGAAGAAGTAGAGCCGGCCCGCGCCAAGGCAGAAGCCATGGGCGTGAAAGAGATCTACATTGAAGACCTGCGTGAAGAGTTCGTGCGTGATTACGTGTACCCCATGTTCCGCGCCAACACCATCTACGAAGGCGAGTACCTGCTGGGCACCTCCATTGCCCGTCCGCTGATTGCCAAGCGTCTGGTGGAAATTGCCGAAGAGACTGGTGCTGACGCCATTTCCCACGGTGCTACCGGTAAAGGTAACGACCAGGTGCGTTTCGAGCTGGGCGCCTACGCACTGGCTCCGGGCATCCAGGTGATTGCGCCCTGGCGCGAGTGGGACCTGAACTCCCGCGAAAAGCTGATGGCCTACTGTGAAGAGCGCAATATCCCGGTGGATTTCTCCAGCAAGAAGAAGAAATCCCCGTACTCCATGGACGCCAACCTGCTGCATATCTCCTACGAAGGCGGCAATCTGGAAGATCCGTGGTGGGAAGCCGAAGAAGACATGTGGCGCTGGAGCGTGAGCCCGGAAGCGGCGCCGGACAAGGCCACCTACATTACCCTGGGCTTTGAAAAGGGCGACATCGTCTCCATCGACGGCGAGCGCCTGAGCCCGGCAGATGTGCTGACCAAACTGAACAAGCTGGGTGGCGATAACGGCATTGGCCGTCTGGATATCGTGGAAAACCGTTACGTGGGCATGAAGTCCCGTGGCTGCTACGAAACCCCGGGTGGCACCATCATGCTGCCGGCGCACCGTGCCATCGAGTCCCTCACCCTGGATCGTGAATCCGCGCACCTGAAGGATTCCGTGATGCCCAAGTATGCCGAGCTGGTCTACAACGGCTACTGGTGGAGCCCGGAACGTCTGGCCCTGCAGAAGCTCATCGATGCGACCCAGGAACATGTGAACGGTGAAGTTCGCCTCAAGCTTTATAAAGGCAGCGTCAGCGTAGTGGGTCGTCGTTCCGAGAAAGACAGCCTGTTCGATGCTTCCATCGCGACCTTCGAAGACGATGCCGGCGCCTACGACCAGAAGGATGCGGAAGGCTTCATCAAGCTGAATGCCCTGCGTCTGCGCATTGCCGCCAAGAATGGTCGCAAGTTGAGTTAAAGCGACGCATCACGTTGCACGCAACACGAAAAACCGCCGCCACCGAAAGGTCGCGGCGGTTTTTTATGCCTTCGTTGCAGGCTCTTCGGTTATTCGTTGCGCTCACCCCTTCGGGGCCGCCTTGAAAGGTGCTTCTTTGCTTCGCGCGGTGAGGGGCGAGCGGGGCGTTAGCGAGCAAGGAACTGCGAGTGGCGAAGATCAAAACCCAACTTCGAGACCGGCTACTGGCGTTGCCTTTCGGAACTCGTCACTGGCAACTCGTTGAGCATCAGGCATCCTGCGCTCCTGCTGTGAACACCTGTTACACAACGCAAACGAAGTCTCATTTAATTTGTACCATGGTCACAACTAAGCTGAGGTTCCCAGAATAACAACACCCATATCCGTTGGGAGGAAATCGACCATGGTTCCTGTGCTGACTGCTTCAATCCCATCCCTGCATCGACGTTGCCTGCTGGCTGCCGTGCTGTCTGTCTCTCTCAGCGCGTGTGGCGGGGGTGGCAGCTCCAGTGCACCTGCGGCTGGCGCAGAGAGTGTGTCGCAGGCGCCGGTCGCCAATGTGGCGGAAGACGCCCAGACCCCGGTGCTGCCGGAACCGGCTGCCCAGGCCCGTGAGGTGATCTTCGTGGGCAACAATTGGGAGGGCATGGTGGACGTGGTAGATCGTGATACCTACCAGCGTCTGGGCCGTATTAACGGAATTCCCGATCAGACGGAACGGGAGGCGGCCATTGCCAGCAACCCTGAGGATCTGCTGTTCTTCCAGGGTATTCGCTTGCTGATTGGGGAAGGGCATCACCAGTACGTGGACGATATGTACAGCAGTAACGATGGTCGCCTGCTGATCGTGTCGCGGCCCAGTTACGCGGATGTGGTGGGGATCGACATTGCTTCTGGCGAAGTGGAGTGGCGCTTTGAGGTAGATGGTTACCGGTCTGATCACATGGCCGTCTCCCCGGATGGCACCCAGGTGGCGGTGTCGGCCTCCACCGGCAATGTGGTGCACATTCTCGATGTGGAAACCGGGGAAGAACTCAACCGCTTCCCGTCTGGTGATTCTCCCCATGAAAATATCTATTCCGAAGACGGTGAGCGGATCTTCCATGCCAGTATCGGCACCGTCTACACACCGCTGGACAGCAAACTGATTGGCGATCTCACCGATGCCTTGCTGGGCCAGAATCTTCTGGATGCCACCAAGGGAGAGCGAATCTTTCAGGTGGTAGACGCCAACAGCATGGAAATCATCAAGCAGCTGGATCTCGCCGCGGATCTGGAAGAGGCCGGGTACGGCAACCTGAGCACAGCCGTGCGGCCCATGGCCCACACCAGTGACGAGCGCTACTTCTATTTTCAGCTCTCCTTCCTGCACGGTTTCATCGAGTACGACCTTGAAGAGGAAAAGGTACTGCGTCTGGCGGAGCTGCCCGATCTCACCAACGGTCTGCCCCGCGAGTTATACGTGAATGACTCCGCCCACCACGGCATCGCTCTCAGTGCTGATAACCAGACCCTGTGTGTGGCCGGCACCATGAGTGACTACGTGGCGCTGGTTGACCGTGAAACCTTTGACTACACCATCAAGACTGGCATTGGCGAGAAACCTTACTGGGTGACCACCAGTGAAGATGGCGAGCATTGCTATATATCCTGGAGCGGTACCGATCAGATGTCCGTGTTCAATTATGATAGTGGCCAGGAAGTGGCGCGGGTGGATGTGGGTGATCACCCGCAACGTATTCGCGAAGGCCGCGTGCCGGAAGCCTGGGTAGAAGATCAGGGTTCACTGTTTCTGCCATGATGATTCGCCCTATGCTGGATGACTGACGCTAAATGCTGAGGCTTAATGTCATTGATGAGCCTCAGCTGCAGGCGCTTGCCAGCAAGCGATAAGTGGGGGAATAACGAGTTTCGAGTGACAAGTCACGGGAACCGGGCAGGGCATTTCGCTACTCGAAACCCGTGTCCTGGAACTTGTTTTCCCTTGCCGGAGAGAAAGCCCGGGCTTGATGGCCGGAATCCGGCGTTTTTTCTTGTCAATTCTCCTTACTGCCACCACACTTCGCCCTGACACGGCAGGCGCAACCTGTGCCTGTGAATTTTCCTCGCTGTCAGGAGTCTCCGACCATGCGAATCCTGCATACCATGCTGCGTGTTGGCGATCTCGAAAAATCCGTAGCCTTCTATACCGACGTGCTCGGCATGCATGAAATCCGCCGCAAGGAATACCCGGAAGGGCGTTTTACCAATGTGTTTGTGGGCTATCAGCCGGAAGCCGAAGGCGCAGTGCTGGAGCTGACATATAACTGGGATGAATCATCCTACGATCTTGGCACCGGCTATGGTCATGTCGCGCTGGCCGTGGATGACGTGTACGCTGCTTGTGAGCGCATTCGGGAACGGGGCGGCAGGATTACCCGTGAACCTGGGCCGATGAAACACGGCACCACGGTGCTGGCCTTTGTGGAAGACCCGGATGGCTACAAGATTGAACTGCTGGGACGCGATTGATGGGCAAGGTGACAGTTGGCTGGCGCGAATGGGCCAGCCTGCCAGAATTGGGCATTGATGCGATCAAGATGAAGGTGGATACCGGTGCTCGCACCTCTGCCATACACGCCTTCGAAGTGGAAAGCTTCATGCGTGATGGCCAGGAATGGGTACGCTTTTCCCTGCATCCCATTCAGGAGCACCCCCAAATCACCGTCTGCGAAGCACCGGTTCTTGACCGCCGGGTGGTCACCGATTCCGGTGGTCACAAGGAAGAACGCCCGGTCATTGTTACTACCATCGACCTGGGTGGCCGCCAGTGGCCCATCGAAGTCACCCTGACCGACCGTGAAAACATGATATTCCGTATGCTGCTTGGGCGTACCGCCATGAATGAAATCATGGTGGAGCCAACGGCATCGTTCTTGCTTGGCGGTGATCGGGACAATCCGTGAAGCAGGCAACCCCTTAACGCTTTTTAACCTTTACCAGATAGTGCAGCCATGAAAATTGCGATTCTCTCGAGAAACAAGCGACTCTATTCCACCCGTCGCATGGTGGAAGCCGGCGAGGCCGCAGGTCATGAAGTCCATGTAATCGATACCCTGCGCTGCTATATGAGCATGGTGGCGCACAAGCCGGAAATTCACTACAAAGGCGAGGTGCTGGAAGGTTTCGATGCGGTGATTCCCCGTATCGGCGCATCCATTACCCAGTACGGCACGGCAGTCGTGCGCCAGTTCGAAATGATGGGGGTGTTTCCCGTCAACGAATCCGTGGCTATCTCCCGCTCCCGGGACAAACTGCGTTCCCTGCAGCTGTTGTCGCGCAAGGGCGTTGGCCTGCCGATTACCGGCTTTGCCCACTCCCCGGATGACATTCCCGATCTGATCAACATGGTCCGTGGCGCACCGCTGGTGATCAAGATGCTGGAAGGCACCCAGGGCATTGGTGTGGTGCTGGCGGAAACCCGCAAGGCGGCTGAATCTGTAATCGAAGCCTTCATGGGCCTGAACGTGTCCGTGATGGTGCAGGAATACATCAAGGAAGCGGGCGGCGCCGACATCCGCTGCTTTGTGGTGGGTGGCAAGGTCATTGCAGCCATGAAGCGCCAGGCGGCGCCCGGGGAGTTCCGCTCCAATCTGCACCGTGGCGGTAGCGCCAGCCTGATCCGCATCACGCCGGAAGAACGAGCCACTGCCGTCAGGGCGGCACAGATCATGGGGCTTAACGTGGCGGGTGTGGATATCCTGCGCTCCAACCATGGCCCTGTGGTCATGGAGGTGAACTCCTCTCCGGGCCTTGAGGGGATTGAGCAGGCCACCGGTAAGGATGTGGCGGGCATGATCATCAAGTTCATCGAGAAAGATGCACGCCCCTACCGGACACAAACCAAGGGTTCCAAGGGATAAGGCTGTTTATTGCAGGAGCACCTCTTGAGGTGCGAACGGCTAGAAGTGAGTCACGCGTTTCGCGTTACCAACGGCAAACAGGGTTTGGGTTTTCGGTACTCGGTACCCAAAACCCGTGACCGGGCTTGGCGGCCAGCAAGGTGGTCAGAACAACAATGAAAAATACGAAAGAACCGAAAAACGCGCCTTTTGAAATTGATGGCATTACCGTTCAGCCTGGCACCCGCGCCAAGGTGGAATTGCCGCTGGCGCAGCTTTATACCCAGACTCCCCTGAACGTGCCGATTCATGTGATTCATGGACGCAAACCCGGTCCGGTATTGATGGTCAGTGCTGCGATCCATGGTGACGAACTCAATGGCGTGGAAATCATCCGCCGCCTGCTTCGTCACTCGGCCCTGAAAAGTCTGAGCGGTACTCTGCTGGCGGTTCCGGTGGTGAACGTCTTTGGTTTCATCCACAAATCCCGCTATTTGCCAGACCGTCGTGATCTGAACCGCTGCTTCCCGGGGTCCGAGACTGGCAGTCTCGGGGCGCGCATGGCATGGCAATTCAAGAGCCAGGTGCTGGATCGCGCCACCCATGCGGTGGATCTGCATACTGGCGCGATCCACCGCGCTAATTTGCCGCAGATTCGTGCGGATCTCTCCAACGACGATACCGGGGCCATGGCCAATGCCTTTGGCGTGCCGGTGGTGATCAACTCGGTACTGGGTGAGGGCACACTGCGTGAAGTGGCCGAAGCCCAGGGTATTCCTGTCATCACCTATGAAGCGGGCGAAGCTCTGCGCTTTGACGAGTCCTGCATCCGCGCTGGCGTTAAAGGTGTGCTCAATGTGATGCATCATCTCGGCATGACCGGTTCCCGCCGCACCAAGGCCCCCGCTGAGCCCTATATCGCCCGTTCTTCCAGCTGGGTCCGTGCCGAGCGTGATGGCGTATTCCTGTCCCTCGTCGCCCTTGGTGCCTGGATCAAGAAAGGGGATCTCATCGGCCGTATCTCCAGCCCCTTTGGTGGCGATGACATCAACATCCACGCCCCCGCCGCCGGCATTCTGGTCGGCCGAAACAACCTGCCGCTGGTCAATGAAGGCGAAGCCCTCTACCACATCGCCCGCTTCGAAGAAGTTGGCGAAGTGGCTCAGTCGCTGGAAGAGTTTACCCACGATATTGAAGAAGGGCCGACCCTTTCGGGCGAGCCGCCCATCGTTTGATTCCTGGTCGCGGCCTTCGGGTCGTGACAAATGGGATCGCCATTCCTGCACGCTTTTCTGAAAAGAAAGTAATCGCTATCCCCAATATGGGTGATGCGGCCCTTTCTGTCGTCCTCCTACCATGTGACTAACTGAATTCCGGTGCTGGCCGTCGGCTGCGCATTGGAAAATCCGATACCCGTTATGTGGTTTCTGTTGGGGGACATTCCATGTTTTTAAACGCAACAACGATGTTGGGACGGGCCTGCCGGGGGGCGGCTCTGTTGGGGGTGTGTTGCTCCCCTGCGGTGAACGCTGCGCCGGGAGACCTATCCGCTGATTTTGGTGATGCGGGGGTGGCAAGGACCAATATTGCCCAGTATCAGGCCAACCATGGGGCTGCCAGGGCCACGATCGAGCTGGCCAACGGGAAGCTGCTCGTTGCCGGCAACGGGGGCAATGGTGTCAACCGGGATCTCAGCGTGACCCGGCTGAACGCTGATGGGAGCCTTGATAGCAGCTTTGGCAACGGGGGAACGGTGCAGACAGCCATTAACATTCACAATGATACTGCCGTGAGTGTGGTGGAGCAGCCAGATGGCAAAGTGGTTGCACTCGGCCAGGGCTTCGATGGGCAATACACCCGCATGACGCTGGTGCGTTATCTTGTTGACGGGAGTATTGATGCCAGCTTTGGCGAGCAGGGTTTCGCCATGCTCCCCAGCGCGGCGACTGGCGAGGTTCCTGCATCGGTAGCCATACAGAGCGATGGCAAGCTGCTGGTTGCCGGCCATGGTTCGATTAACGGTAATACTGAGCTATTGGTTGCTAGATACAACGCTGACGGTAGCCCTGATCTCTCCTTTGGTAATAATGGCCTGGTGGCGGTTGGGGCCAGCACGAGCTGGAACACTGCCACCTCTGCGTTGATCCAGAGTGATGGCAAGATAGTCGTGGCCGGGTATTCGGATGCTGTCACCGGGAGTTACGATCCCGCTGTTTCTGTGGTACGGCTCAATGCCGATGGCTCGCTGGATTCGGGGTTTGCTGTCGGCGGCAAACTACTTATCAATATGAGTAGTTACGGTGAGCAGATTTACGCCATGGCCCAGCAAGCCGACGGTAAATTGCTCCTGTCCGGGCGGATCGAAACTGCCAGCAATGGCGCATCCGCATTTCTGGCTGTGCGTCTGAATACCGATGGCAGTCTGGATAGCGGATTTGGAAGCGGTGGGAAAGCGCTTCACTCGGTCAGTTCGGCTTATAACTACTCGAGCAGCGTAGCGATACAGGCTGACGGCAAAATTATTGCTGCTGGGCGTCGCTATAACGGCAGCAATTCAGATATGGCGCTGTTGCGCTATAACGCCAACGGTTCGCTGGATACCAGCTTCGGAAGTAACGGTCTGGTGTCCCATGCCTATGGTGCATCCCGGGATGTGGCACTTGGCGTTGCGGTTCTCGATAGTGGGCGCATTGTTACCGTGGGCGACAGTTATAACGGCAGCAATGATGAAGCGGCCATTGTCGCATTTACTGCCGCCGGCGCGGTGGATGCCAGCTTTGGAAACAATGGCAAGGTCACGCTATCGGGTGGCGGCAGCATCGATACTGCGAACCAGTCGATAGAGCTTGCTAGTGGCGGATTTCTCCAAGTGGGGCAAACCCGGGATGGGGTGGATACCGCTGCGGCATTTGCCCGTTTCCTTGCTGACGGCACAGCGGATACAACCTTTGGTAATGACGGCATTGCCACCTTTTCGTTGTCCGGGCAGGAACTCGACGCCAATGCGGCGGTAGAACTTGCCGATGGTCGTTACTTGATTGCTGGTGAAATCCGGCCCGTTGCGCCGGGTTACAGCGACGCTTTACTGCTGATGCTCAATCCCGATGGCTCAGTCGATACCGGGTTTGGCACATCCGGGTATCTCCAGCTCGACATTTCCCAATACAACGACAACCTTGAAGCGCTGATTGAACTGGGTGATGGCAAGCTGCTTGCCCTGGGAGACTGGCAAAATGGTCAGCAGATCCAGATGGTAAGGTTCAATGCCGATGGCTCCCTGGATACCAGTTTCAATGGTACTGGTGAGAAGGTTGTCGACCTGAGCTCTTCCTATGACTATGTGTCGGATGTTGTGCCAGCCAAAGATGGCGGTCTGCTGCTGGCCGGGCGTCGTGGAGGCAATGTGGGTCTGGTGGCCAAACTGGACGGTCAGGCAGATCTGGAAAGCGGGTTTGGCATGAATGGCATCCTGACTTTTCAGGTAGATGGCAGGAATACTGTGCTTGCAGGGCTGGCTGAGCTTGCTGATGGTTCCATCGTGGTAACCGGTTATGCCTACAATGGCAGCGACAATGATGTGTTGATCGCACAGCTTCAGGCGAATGGAAGTTTCGAAAGCGGATTTGCCGATGATGGTGTCATGTTGGTGAATCTGTCTTCAGGTAATGACGAGGGGCAATCCATTCAAGAGGTGTCTGCGAGCCATTGGCTGGTTGCAGCCAATACCGGTTCAGCCGTTACGGATGTTGCTCTGATCGATATCAAGGATGGCGTACTGAACGATCAATTCGGCGCCAGCGGTATTCAGACATTGAATGTAGGGCTTACCGATTCCGTTACCAATATCATGATGCATCGTAGTGGCTTCGCCACTATTGCGGGCCATACCGTTACACCGGGGGATTTCTTCCTGGCAGGTATGGAGGTGATCGCGGACAGTGATGCTGACGGTGTTCATGATGAACTGGATGCCTTCCCGGCGAACGATGCTGCCGAGCAGGATGATGATTTCGATGGCTTGCCTGATGCCTGGAACCCGGCCTGCGATGCGGCCTGTCAGTCAGCGTCTGGACTGGTTCTGGATGCCTATCCGGGAGACAGCGATAACGATGGCGCGGCAAATGACACTGACGCCTTCCCGAATGATCCCGCCGAGACCGAGGATTCCGACAACGATGGGGCCGGCGACAACAGCGATGCGTTTCCCGATGACAACGCTGCCGCCACTGATGCGGATGAAGACGGTTACCCTGATGACTGGAATCCGGATTGTGACGCAGCGTGCCAGTCTGCTTCCGGTCTGACGCTGGATCCGTTGCTGGATGATAACGACAATGATGGTATTCCCGATGGGGAAGATAATGTGCCTGGCGATAACAATCCGCCAACCGTTATTGCCCCCGCCGACATTCAGCTGGTGGCAACCGGTGATCTCACGGACGTGAATTTGGGGATGGCAGGGGCCAGCGATATCAATGGCACAGCTACCACACCGGCAAATGATGTGGTGCTGACCGAAGGGGGGGTGAAGCTGCCCCCGGGCCGCACCGTGGTGACCTGGACGGCCACTGATGGAAACGGCAATGTGGGGTCTGCGGAGCAGGTCGTCGAGATTACGCCGCTGGCCCGTTTTGACTTGTCTTCCCAGATTGTGGGTGAGGGCAGTGTGGTGACGGTAACGGTCAGCCTGAACGGTGATGCTGTGGCGTATCCAGTCACCCTTCCTGTCATCATCTCCGGTGGCACGGCCACTGAAGATGATCACACCGCACAGGCTCAGTCACTGGTGATCGAGTCGGATGCGGAGCCTGCCAACCGGGCCAGCTTCGCTTTCCTGGCCGTGGATGACGGTCTGACCGGGGAAGCGGATGACACCCTGTCCTTTGATCTGGTGGAAGACAGTGGCGAAGCCGTGCTGAGTCACGCCGCAGTGGATGCGGCGCGGTCACGTCATACGGTGACTCTGACAGAACTGAATGTTGCCCCCGTCATCAGTGGCGTGCGCATCCAGGAAGGTGAGCTGACGGAAGAAAACGAAGGCATTGTTATCGGCGAGGAGGAGATCGATGGCCATACCATCATCCGTCGAGATCAGACGGTGACCTTGACGGCGTTGCTGGAGGACGCCAATCCGCTGGATACACATAACTATCAATGGCAAATCAACGGCGAGATCCAGCTGTCAGATGGACCGCAGCTGGTGCTGGAGATGTCGGAGTATGCTGTGGGTGAATACATCGTAGCCGTCCAGGCGCTGGACAGTGGCGTGCCCATGGAATATAGCAATGCGCTGTCGACGACAGTGACTCTGCGTAATCCGCCGGCACCCAGTACCACAGGTGGTGGAGGTAGTAGTGGTGGAGGCTCTCTGCACTGGGGGTTGCTGTTGCTGGCGATGCTGGGGGGAATGCGGCGCCTCAGTCGCTAATCACAATAATCGAAATAATCGAGGACACCCATCAATTGGGCAATCTCTTACACTAGGGATGGGCAAATAATCGAGGACACGCATCAATTGGTTGATGTCCTACGCGATTTTTAGTCTTTGTCTGATGTTGGTCTGTCTTTGGGGCCGGTAGTGTTGGGTCATGGTTATGTAAGGAGGCATCCCATGACTCGTGCTCGATCTACCCAGGTTTCTCTGGATTCCACGCCTTACTATCACTGCATCTGCCGTTGTGTGCGGCGGGCGTTTCTTTGTGGCAAGGATCACTATTCCGGTCAGGACTATGAGCATCGCCGTCAGTGGGTGGTGGATCGCCTGGCGGTGCTGGTGGAGGTGTTTGCCATTGATCTGTGTGCGTATGCGGTGATGTCCAATCACTATCACCTTGTGCTTCGTATTGATCAGAAGACGGCACAGTCCTTGTCGGACCGGGAGGTGGCTGAGCGGTGGATGCAGCTGTTCAGTGGTCCGTTGATCGTCAAGCGTTGGCTAAACGGGGAGACGGGAGAGGCGGAATCCCTGAAGGCGCAGGAAATTGTTGCTCAATGGCGTGATCGGCTGATGGACCTGGGCTGGTTCATGAAGTGCCTGAACGAGCACCTCGCCAGACGGGCCAACGCCGAAGATTGTTGCAAGGGCCGATTCTGGGAGAGCCGCTACAAGTGCCAGGCGTTACTGGATGAGGCCGCCTTGCTGCAATGCATGGCTTACGTGGACCTGAATCCGGTGCGGGCAGGGATGGCGGCAACCCCGGAGGCTTCCGACTATACCTCCATTCAGCAGCGCAGTAAGGAGGTTGGGCGTCAGCAGTCCAGTCCGGCGCAGCCCACACTGCTCCCCATGGTGACGGCAGGGACGATTGAGCGCGATGAGGATGAGACCCTCTGTCGTTTCCGGTTAATGGACTATCTTGAACTGGTAGACAGCACGGGCAGGGCGGTACGGGATGATAAACGCGGCGCAATCTCTGTGCGGGCTGCGGGAGTATTGGACCGTCTGGGTATCGACGAGAAGGCGTGGCTTGCCCACATGAGGACACGAAAACCGCGGAGACCTGTTGCGGTTGGAACTGTGGAGAAAATAAAAGCTTTTGCGTCGGTGACGGGGCGGTGCTGGGTGTCGGGGCAACATTTGGCCGGTCTCTAACCTGTTGTTTTGTCTTTTCTCTGGGCGTGTTGGAGGTAGGGGCGCATGTCTATCAGAATATACACAGCGCAATCAGAATAGAGTGGCGTTAACTGTTTGATTTAATTGATTTATTCGGCGAAGGTTCTTTGCTTTTGTTAGTGCTTTCCTTATGTCTCAATGCTAGGCCGACCTCAAGAGTTATTGAGGACGTGCACCAATTGCATGCTCGGAGTTCGCAGCGCTTTCATTCTTAACCTTTCGGCATTCGCTTCATGGCTCTGAATATCGTATGAATTCGCATATTTGGTTGCCGTTAAGCTTCGTTTAAGACTCGACGTAGATAATGCTGTTTAACCCCCCCCTGCGCCGAGCGATTTGATGCGAGATTTTGCCCGCCGATACCCTTTGTTCTGGGTCTATCTGTTTTTTCTGTATTTTTCCGCAGTACCCCAGCTGCTGATCCACATTTCCGGTATGTCCGGGACGGTGGGGTTGCGGCAGGCCATTATCATGAGCCTGCTGTGGCTGGTGCCGGTGCTGGTCTGGCCCCGTGCCGTGCGTGCTTATTCGGCGTTGCTGGGGGTGGTGCTGTGGGCTGCGTCGCTGGTTGGATTCAGTTACTGGCTGGTGTTCGGACAGGACTTTTCCCAGAGCGTGATCTTCATCATTTTTGAGTCCAACGCGGCGGAATCCCTGGAATTCGTGTCTTCCTACCTGAAGCCATGGCATGTGCTGGCGGTGCTGGGTTTCTCGGCAGTGCCGGTGTGGATGTGGCGACAGATTACGGTACCGGTGCTGACGGTGCGGTATCGCTCACGTCTTGCAGTAGCGTTGGTGCTGGTGGTGGGTTGGCCGTTCTGGGGCTCCTTGCTGGTCAAGCAGGAAGGGCTGGATAAAAGTCGCTATCACCAGGTGATTCGGATGGAGCCGGCGGCGCCGTGGAATCTGGTGTTTGGCTACATGAAGTACCAGGATCAGCTGGCGGCCATGGAGTCCATTCTCGACAAAAACCGGCAGGTGCCGCCGCTTGAGCAGCTCACCGAGCAACAGCCGGATGCCGAGAAAACCCTGGTGCTGGTGCTGGGCGAATCCACTAACCGCCAGCGCATGAGCCTGTACGGCTATGACCGCGAGACCACGCCGCTGCTGGATGCCATGCAGGATGAACTTGTGGTGTTTGATGATGTGGTGACAGCGCGCCCTTATACCATTGAGGCGCTGCAGCAGGCCTTGTCCTTTGCCGATAGCAACAATACCCAGACGTTTTTCGAGAAACCCACGTTGATCAATATGATGAAGCAGGCGGGCTATGAAGTTACCTGGATCACTAACCAGCAGACCCAAACCCGCCGCAACACCATGCTCACCACGCTGTCGCAGATGGCGGATCATCAGGTGTACCTGAACAACAACCGCGCACAGAATGCCAGCCAGTATGATGAAGATGTGCTGGCGCCATTCGGCCAGGCGCTCAGCGACGAGGCACGCAAGAAAGTCATCATCGTGCATCTACTGGGTACCCACCGCAAATACGATTATCGCTATCCAGCCAGCTTCAGGCATTTTTCTGGCCGAGAGGGTGTGCCGAACTGGGTGGATGACGGCAATCTGGAAGAATATAACCAGTACGATGATGCGGTGCGCTACAACGATTTTGTGGTGAGCAGTCTGATCAATTCCCTGAAAGGTACTCCGGGTCAAACCTTGTTGATGTACTTCTCTGATCATGGCGAAGAGGTGTTTGATTACCCCGAGCCGTTCTGCGGCCGCAACGAGTATGATCCGTCGCCGGCCATGTACACGGTGCCGTTCATTGCCTGGGCAAACAGTGACTATGCCAAGGCCAACGACTTCCAGGGCTGGAACAAGTTCCGGCATCGTCCCTACAGCACGGCGGATTTCATCTATACCTGGGCGGATGCAGCACAGCTGGATTTTGCCAGCTTCGAACCGCAGCGGAGTCTGATTTCCGATGGTTTCAAGGCGATGCCGCGCCTGATCGGTGATCCGGATAACCCGCAAACCCTGCGTGATTACAGTGCGGTCTTCCCCCGCGGTGATGTATGGAGCGAGCTGGCTCAGGAGTCAGTTGGCGCTGGCAGGGAGAAACCCGGCAAGGGTGGCTGAAGCGGACAGGCACTGTTACTCGACATCCGCTCCTTCTAAGACAGCCAGAGTATTTCGGCCACGCTGTCCACAATCCGGATTCCGCTCCCGGTATAAGGAAGGCATGAAGGCTTCCCTTATAATTTTTCGTGCTTTCCTTATGTCTCAATCCCGGGCCGACCTGTCGCTTATCCTTTGATATACTGCGCCGCTCACGGAACCCTCGTTGATTGAGCATTTGGAGTAATTAGATGGTCGCTTTGGTGAAGCCGCATGGTGCGGACGCATTAACCCCCCTGTACGTTGCGGATGAAGCTGCACGCATTGCCTTGCAGAAAGAAGCAGAATCTCTGCCTTCAGTGGTGATCAGCTCTGCTGCTGCCGCCAATGCGGTAATGATGGGTGCTGGCTATTTCACCCCGCTGACTGGCTACATGAACAAGGCGGATATGCTGTCCGTGGCGGACAATATGACCACTGCCAATGGCCTGTTCTGGCCAGTGCCGATCGTCAATGTGCTCAAGGATGTTAGCGCCATCGAAGGCGCCAAGCGCATTGCGCTGCGTGACCCCAATGTAGACGGCCAGCCGGTGATTGCGGTCATGGACGTGGCGGCCATCGAAGAAATCTCTGATGCCGATCTGGAGGCTGTTGCCGAGAAGGTCTTTGCCACCACTGACAAGCAGCACCCTGGTGTGGCCAACTTCCTGGCTGCCGGCAACTTCATCGTGTCTGGCGACATTCAGGTACTCAACTACTCCTACTTTGCTGACGACTTCCCGGATACCTTCCGAACCGCAGTGTCCATCCGTAACGAGTTCGTGGAGCGTGGCTGGAACAATGTGGTTGCCTTCCAGACCCGTAACCCGATGCACCGCGCCCACGAAGAACTGTGCCGCATGGCCCAGGAAGCGCTGAACGCCGACGGTATCCTGATTCACATGCTGCTGGGCAAGCTGAAACCCGGCGATATTCCTGCCGACGTGCGTGATGCTTCCATCCGCAAGATGGTGGAAGTGTACTTCCCGCCGAACACGGTAATGATCACAGGCTACGGTTTCGACATGCTGTACGCCGGTCCCCGAGAGGCGGTACTGCACGCGGTATTCCGGCAGAACTGCGGTTGCAGCCATCTGATTGTGGGCCGTGACCACGCCGGTGTGGGCGATTACTACGGTGCCTTCGATGCGCAAACCATCTTCCAGGAGCAGGTGCCGGCCGGCGCACTGGAGATCAAGATCTTCGAAGCCGACCATACTGCCTACTCCAAGAAGCTCGATCGCGTGGTGATGATGCGTGATGTGCCGGATCACACCAAGGACGACTTTGTACTGCTGTCCGGTACCAAGGTCCGTGAGATGCTGGGCCAAGGCATTGCTCCGCCGCCGGAATTCTCCCGTCCGGAAGTGGCACAGATCCTGATGGACTACTACCAGGCGCTGGATGCCGACAAGTAATCCGCCCTGAGTGGTTCTGTACTCAACAGGTATCGAAAAAGCCTCTGAAAAGAGGCTTTTTTTGTTCATTGCGGATTAGGGCAAACCACAGTCCCCAGAGTGTTGGCTGAATCAAATGCTAGTGCGCTCCCACAAACCAGTCCCCGCTCTCTAATCCGTGATGGACTTTTTTCGTCCGGAATGTGTGTGATTTGCGGTGTGTGGTGAGGGACGTTTGTGCGTATCCCCGTTGCCTGTCCGTTGCTTGGGAGCTAGCGCCTACGGTGAAGAGGAGGCGGCTTCCTGCTGTTCCAACCAGGCCCGCCGATTCCGGTTCGGTTGCTCCCAACCCAGATCCTTTACTTTATGCATGGGGGTCATGGGGCTATGGAAGAACATGACGAGTCTTAGCCCGTCGGTGATGAACGGATCACCGGTGAGGTTGTGGCCGGGTTCGGCAATGGTCTTGGGGGCCTGGGCATGCACGTAGCCGAACTCGGAGAGCCGTTGGGAGAAAATCATGTCCTGCAGCAGATAGTCCCGGGCTTCATCCACGTCCGGGTCGATCTTGTGGGTGGTCAGGGTGGGGGACTTGAAGGTAAAGCGCACGCCGATATCCCGGCTGATCTGGCCCAGCCATACCGGTTCGCCGTCACACAGCACCGGAGCACGCCACAGGCGCAGATGATTACGCTGATGAATGTTGCCACGGGCTTTCTGCAGGGCCAGATCCTGAGGGCGCTCCAGGGCGTAGAGGGAGCTCACCGGTGAGTAGCGGTAACTGGATCCTACCAGGAAGGACTTGGTGGTTTTCCAGATGGAGCCGCCGTGGATGCGTTCGGTGACATCCCAGCCTCGCTGTACCAGAGCGCTGAGCAGCAGCTGGCTATCGCCCACCAGAACAAAATTGAGGGGGTCGCCGCTGGCGTCGTTGTCGGCGTTGGCCGTGCAGCACGTTTGCTCTTCCAGCCATTCGCGAAGCCCTGGCCTGTCCACGTTGAGGTATTCGTGTTCGCTGTAGAGAGTAGTGAAGTCCACTTTCTCCACGTCCAGTTTGATGCCGGGCACGTCAATCATGAATGACGTCTGCCAGCTCTTGCCGCCGCCCAGCAGGTCCACGTTGACGACCTTGATACCCAGGTCCCGATTGGTGAAGACGAAACCACTGGTTTGCTCGCCGGGAGGCAGGTTCACCGGCATGGTCCGGGCAATGAACATCCGGTCCACAGCCTTCCCATCCTCTTTGCCGTACTTGCCTTTCACTTTCCAGGACACTTCCAGGGGTGAGAAATACTGCTGGTCCGTGGTGACGGGGAGATAGTAGAGGGGGTGGTCGGTACGGTTATCCACTTCCAGCCATACGGCCTGGATACCGTGGTGGCCCAGCGAGACGCCAAAGATGTCACGGGCTTCGCTGTCGCTGATCACGTTGGCGCTAACCGTGACAGTGTCTTCATGGTGGTGGCGGGCACCGGTGCGCAGGGTGTCGTTGTCCACGGTTCCGGGATGAAAGCTGCAAGCGCTGATAAGTGGAATAACAACACACAGAAGATGACGAATCATGATGTCGGCGATGTCCCGCTGGCGAAGGTTGATCGCTGATGCTAGCACCTTGAGGCGGAGGACTGTAGCGGGTCTGGAAACAGGAAGAGCCTTGGGGGGAATCAAGAACGGGCCATGAATGGCCCGTTTGGTGGCGCAACTGAATTACAGCTTCTTGAGCTTCTTCTTCAGTTTCTTGACCACGCTTTCATGCTTGCTGATCTTGGACTTGCTCTGCTTGATGGCTTTTTTCAGCTTTTTCTTCTTGGACATGGTGTCTCTCCATTTTCGCAAGTGAGTGGGCCGGATCCCTCGACTAATCGCCGGACTGCGAGTCCTGGGCCTTGATGAAATCACGGATAAACCGGCGGACTTCACGCGCGGCGCTGGTATCCAGCTCTTCGCAGAGTGCGATAAAGCGCAGGCGTTCTTCGTCGTTAATGCGAACGATGAGCTGACTGTTCTTCTTTTTGGACTTGCTCTTGTCTTTGGACATTTGAGAAACCGTCACAGGAAAACAGGCTGCATCGTCGCGGGTTTATCGGCGACGTGCAATCCAAACTATTGGCTATCTAATAGATAGTCAATGTATATACATATTAAGTCTTTATGACAGCTCCGGGTTAATCAGACTCACGACCCTTTTCCGGGTAGTCCAGACTGCCGCGCATGCCGTCTTTTTCTTCACTGGCGAAATCCGGGAAGGCCTGCAGGGTTTCTCCGGGGAGTGCCCCTTCTTCATTTGTCGCTGAAATATCCCCGCGTACCCATTGTTGTACAGGCACGGCCAGTTGCAGGTTGTTCTGCTGTAGCAAGGCCAGGATGCGCAGGTTCAAGTCTTCGCTGACTGCCAGGTACTCACCAAACTCGCTGCTGTCCACATAGCAGTTGATCTGCAGGCGATAGCTGTCGCGAAGGATTTCTACAAAGCGTACCCGGGCTGCCTTGGCGGTGAGGCGGGGGTGGCTGTAGATCAGGCGTCTGAGATCCGCCAGCAAATTACGCAGCTGGTCCGGGGAGGCGCCCAGGCGGATGTGCAGGTCACGCTGGTAACGGCGCAGGTCGGATTCGCTGATGTTCTCAATGCTGGCGCTGGAAAGCACCGAATTGGGCACATACACCACGCTGCGATCGGTTCGCCGGATGCGGGTGGAGCGCAGGCCGATTTCTTCAATGACGCCGGCGGTGGTGCCGACCTTGCAGAAGTCACCGGGCTGGATCGGTTTGGCAATGTACAGAGTGAAAGCGCCGATGACATTTTCCAGGGTCTTCTGCGCGGCCAGGGCCACAGCAATGGAGCCGATACCGAGCCCGGTGAGCACGGTGGTGATGTCGTAACCGGAATCGCTCAGCCAGAGTAAAAAGATCACCACGATGGCGATCATTTTTAGGATGGTGCGTACCGGCCGAATGATGCCAGACCAGTATTTCTGATTGGCCGCATTGCTCAGGAATAGTGCGGAGAGCAGCTCAATGATGCCCAGCGCCAGGAACACCGTGGCCAGATAGCCCAGTGCGGATTCATTCAAATAGACCCGTGCCTTGATAGATAGCCCCAGCTCGGCGACACCGGTCTGCAGCAGCTTGAAGAACAGGAACCAGCGCACCGGCACGGCAAAGAAACGGTGCAGGGTGTCGCGGTAACGATCGGAGAGTTCAAGCAATGCCAGTAGCAGGCGTCGGGCGAGGGCGGCAATGACCCAGGCACCGATCAGGATCAGTATCAGGCCGGCCACCTGCCAGTTCTGCATGTGCAGGAAGGTAAAATCCGGCAGATAGTTGGCCAGTTGGGTGATGGCCGGGTTGTAGCCAAAAATATTCCAGAGCTCGGGAATCTCTCTGACCGTGGTGTTGGAGATCTTCCATACGCGGCGGCCTTCTTCGGGAATGCGCTGAAGGTAGAGGGTGAGCCTGTCTTCAGGCAGGGTCAGGGTGCCCACCTTGTCACGGTAGCTGGGCAGGCCATCATCCTGGTGGCCATCGGGCTGATTGGAGAGCCGGGTAAGGTCCAGAATGCGCTGTTGGCCCCAGACGATGCTGAGCTGCTTGATCAGGGTGGCCGGGTCGGTATCGGCCATATCGGCGGGCAGGTAACGCATGTCCAGGTATTGCCCGGCTGCAACCCAGTCCTGCCGCTCAGTGGCATCTACAATGGCCAGCATGGTGCTCAACGGGGTGTCGCCAGGCTGCAAGGATTCATCATTGAGAACCTGCTCTCTGACGGCTTCGGTTTTTTCTCCGGTATCGAGCACATCCTTTACGGTGATTGCCGGTTCTTCGGCCAGGGTCGTGGCCGTGAATAGCAGGCCCGCCAGGGCCAGAAGAATCGGGAAGGGCCTGCGCATAGTGGCATCTCGTTAACAGGATAGAGACCTGCAATTTACCCTGTCAGGCGGTTGAGGCCAATTGCAGGATTCGGTGGTTGAAAAGGTGGGCGCAGCGCCGATAGCGGTCTACGGTGATTGTGTCCGTGACGTGGGGGTGTGCTCAAAAAAAAGCCCCGCACTGGGCGGGGCTGAATGACGAGGTTTAGTCTTGGCTTCGCAACCGTGGCGCAAGTAGGAAACCGGCAAGCAGCCACAGCCAGTGCAGTGCACCACCGCCGCCGGAACTGCCGCTGACAGGGGCGGGTGTCGGGGCCGGGTTCTTCAGGGTCAGCGTGGCCTCCAGAGTGTTGCTGTACTCCGGCGGATTGGCATCATCCACTGCCTGTACGCTGAGGCTGTACTCACCGGGCTCGTAATCCATGGGGTTGAGCATCAGGGTGCCCCCCGTGGCAGCTTGCAGCTCGCCGTTGATCATCCAGCTGTAGGTGTGGCTGTCTTCCGGGTTCGCATCAGTGAGGCCGGCGGTCAGGGTGATGTCCTGATCCTTGCGGATCACCGTGTGTGCCTCGAGCTCGCTGCCGGTGAGCACGGTCTCGCTGGTACCGTAGTTCAGCGTCACGGTGCTGATCAGCGGCGCCACGTTCAGCTCGGTGATGGTGACCGTGTGCTGTTTGGCGTTGTCATCGAGAGCGGCATTTTCCAGCACATCAAGGCTGTTCTCCTCAACCAGGTTGAAGATCACGGTTTCGTCCGCTTCACCGGTGAGGCCGTCATCCGTGGCTACAAACTCGTAGGTGCCAGTGTTGGCCGGGTCGGCATCCTCCAGGATCTCGATGATAGCCTCGGCCGCATCGTGGTCATCGCCGGTGGCAGTGGAGGTCACGTCGATCGCTACCGGAATTCTCACCGGATAACTCACGGCATCCCCATTCAGTTCCACGGTCAGGATCACCGGGCTGCCGTCGCCCACGGTCTGGCCTGTGCTGCTGAAGCGCGCCAGCGGGGAAATGTCGACGACCTGGGTGTTGGTGCCGGTGTTACCGGCCTCGTCCGAGGCGCTCCAGGTGATGATGTGGCGGCCGGGAGGCAGTTCCACGCTGGTCTGTTCGTCTGCCGTATCCGGCGTCACGGTGGCTATATTGCCATCGACAAAGTCATAGGCTGAGGCTGTCCCCAGATCCACTGTTGTCAGATCACCGCTGGCCACAAGCTCGATATCTGCCGGTGCGGTGACTTCCGGTGGATTGTTGTCACCGTCCACTTTGTCTTCGCTATCGACCAGACCATCGTTATCCGCATCATTGGGGGACGGGTCCGGTGTCAGGCCGCCACAGTCGTTACTGCAGTCTTCCGGGAAACCGTCGCCGTCGGTGTCCGCGGAGGCATTGGGATTGTCCGCGAAGGCATCTGTATTATCGCCCACGTTGTCGCCATCGCTATCGGTGGTTTCCGTGGGGTCATTGGGGAAAGCATCCAGATTATCGTCACTGCCGTCACCATCGGAGTCGGCGTTGTCGGGGGCGGTGCCATTGGCGATCTCGGTATCGTTGTCGATGCCGTCATCATCCCTGTCCGGGTCACAGGCGTTGCCGATGCCATCGCCGTCCGGGGTGTCCAGCTGGTCCGGGTTGATGATTAATGGGCAGTTGTCCTCATCGTCCCTGATTCCGTCCTCGTCGGAGTCTTCCTGGCCGCTAAAGACACGAGCGAGCATGAAATGGGATGGGGTGCGACTGTGACCGGCAATCACATAGTGCCCTTCGGCATTCTGCACAACATCGTAAGCCATGGCATCCTTCGGGGCGTCAAGCGTGACAATGCCATCAACCCCGAAGTCGCCGTCCGGTGCGCCAGCATGAGTATATCTCAAGAGGACGGGCTCGTACTGGGCGGCACTTTCACGATACCCCGCCACGACAAGGTTGCCTCTGAGATCCTCAATGACAGACCACGCGGTATCACCCAAACCAGCGTCGATGCTGATAATTCCTTGGGTTCCAAATGAGGTGTCTGGTGTCCCTGCGCCGGTATACCGGGCAAGCAGGAAGTCTTCGTCAATTTTACCTGTAACAACCAGGTTGCCCTCGTGATCTTCAATCAGTGCGTAGACGTGAGCAGTGTTTGACTGAACGCGGGTGGTGACGGCACCGCTGCCACCAAATGACGTGTCTGCAATCCCGTTACTGGTAAAGCGTGCCAGTGACAGATAACTATCGTAGGTCGATCTGGACCTTCCGCCGATAACAAGGTTGCCGTTACTGTCTTCGATAACAGAGTGCGCATAATCATTGCCGGTAAGCCCCATAACGGTGATGCCGGCTTCGCCAAATGTAGTGTCCAATTCGCCGGCTGGTGTATAACGCGCAATGACAAAGTCATAATTGTTGCTGTCAAAGCGCTTGTTATTGGTGTAACCCACAACGACCAGGTTGCCGTTGTTATCCTCAATCACTTCGTGGGCATAGTCGTTGTTTGAGCCGATGTCGGTAACCACCAGGCCGCCATCACCGAATGAGGTATCCAGTTCTCCATTGCTGGTATAGCGGACGAGAGCAAAGTCATATGCGCTTCCGTTATGGCTATAACCAGCAACCACCAGATTGCCGTTGCTGTCTTCAATGACCGATTTGGCATAATCGCTATTGGCACTAATGTCGGTGATGACTGCGCCTTCGGAGCCAAAGCTGGTATCCGGTTCGCCATTACTGAGATAGCGAGCCAGCGCAAAGTCAGTACCGGTTACAGTGTAGCTATGACCTGCAACAATCAATTTGCCGCTGCTGTCGGTGATGATCGATCGGGCCTGGTCTTTACTGAACTTCTGGCTTGTGATCACAATGCCATTGTCGCCAAAGCTGGTATTCAGTTGGCCTTCACTGGTAAAGCTGGCAAGGGTAAAGTCGAGGTTGCTGCTGTTTCGGCTAAATCCGGCCAGAACCAGGTTTCCGTTGGCATCTTCCATTGCCGATCTGGCGCTGTCCTGAGTGCTGATGTCTGTGATAGCCATGCCATTGTCGCCGAAAGAAGCATCCAGCTGCCCCTCACTGGTGTAGCGGGCGAGAGCAAAGTCATTATTGCTCGAACCAGCAACAACAAGATCTCCATTGCCGTTCTGTATAACGGAACTCCCTCCTCCTGAACCTCCAATATCTGTAAGTGTCTTGCCGTTGGTGCCGAAACCAGTATCCAGTTGACCTGTAGCGGTATAGCGTACAAGGGCAAAGGCACTGTTGGTGCCGCTACGGCTAGATCCTGCGGCGATAAGTTTGCCGCTATCGTCTGTGATCAGTGATTGGGCGATATCGCTCGAGGTGGCATTGAGGTCGGTGATGACGATGCCGTTGTCACCAAAGGAGGAGTCCAGTTGACCCGTATTGGTATAGCGTACGAGGGCAAAGTCAAAGTCACTGCTGGTGTCGCTTCGGCTTGATCCTGCGACGATAAGGTTGCCGCTATCATCTTTGATCAGCGATCGGGCGGTATCTCTCGAGGCGGCATTGAGGTCGGTGATGACGATGCCGTTGTTACCGAAGGAGGTATCCAGTTGCCCATCACTGGTATAACGGGCGAGAGAAAAATCATAATCGCTTCCGTTATGGCTATGGCCAGCAACCACCAGCTTGCCATTCCCGTCTTCGATAACGGAGTAGGCCTGGTCTGATGAGCCGCTGAGGTCGGTAATGACAATCCCGTTGTCGCCGAAAGAGGTATCCAGTTGTCCTTCACTGGTATACCGGGCGAGAGCGAAGTCGGTATCACTTCCGTTATGGCTAACACCAGCAACTACCAGCTTGCCACTGCTGTCTTCGATAACGGAATAAGCTTGGTCTAGTGAGCCGCTAAGGTCGGTAAGGACAATCCCGTTATCGCCAAATGTGACGTCCGCTTGTCCCTCACTGGTATATCGGGCGATGCTGAAATCGTCAGCGTTGCCGTTTGAGCTGTGCCCGACGGCAACAATATTGCCATTAATGTCCTGGATGATGGCGTTAAAAAACTCAGAGCCGTCAAATAGTTGGGGCCCAACCTGACTCAACGAAATACCGCCTTCCCCAAAGCTGGTATCCAGATCCCCCGGTGCCGCCAGGGCTGGCATGCTGCCAATGAGCCCTGCCATCCCCAGCAGTGCTGCGAATATGGGACTTCGATGGATGGACGGTAAACTCACCAGACCGGTGAGTAGGTGATGGATTACGCGGCTCGTAGCCGTTTTGGATGTGTTCATGACAGTTTCCCCGGTTTACAGCTCACAACATCGCCGGCATGGTCTTCCCCAAACGGAGCCCCGGTAACGATGTTTTCCCAGTGATGACAGGGTAGGAGAACGCCAAGGGGCCACACATCCCCCAAATTGGGTATGAACGTGTTTTCAGGGTGTGGAAGTGTTTTGGCAGGGAGGAAGCGGTGATGGTTTGGGGGCGTGTTTTTTGTGGGGAGTAAAAAAGGCGGAGATGCCTTGCCGGCATTTCCGCCCTACGGGGCGATCATCGTCGTCTGTCGTCCGACTTACTGCTGTTAAGCCCCACCGGTGCACTGGAAGGTGCTGCTGACGGTCCAGCCCAGGCAATCTCCGCTCTCGGTTTTTGTGCTACAGGTCTGACTGGGTTTGCCACTGGGGATGGCAGCGGTGTAGCCCCATTGCATGCACTGGGCGCTGGCTTTCTGCAGGCCTTCCTGCCAGTTGGTTTGCGGGTTCTGCATGATGTTGTAGTCCACGGACATGACTACGGTACCTTCCGACTGGTTGCCGCCGGCCACCTTGATGGGAGCAGCGGGGGTGACGCAGGCGGTGAGGGCGGCAGCGGTGCCGAGGATGAGCAGGCCTTTGAGCATGAACAACTCCATTCAACGGGTTAATTAGGGGCACAAGCCTAACCGGGGCGGCGTCTGGCTCAAGCCGGTTTGTGTCGCATCACTGTAACCCGGTTCGTTGCCTGACAGCAGTGCAGGATGGGCATATCTGGCCGTTCAGTGGCCTATCCTGGTGGATATAGTGCCGGATTCGGGCCTCATTTTGCTTTAGAATGCCCGCCAGTATTCAGAGCGGCCCTGTGCCGCAGTATGTCGAGAGGTTAACCATGGCTGTGATTATCAGTGCCTTGCTGATCTACGTGGGGTGCATTGTCTTTATCCGGATCCGCAATGCGAAGCCGTTCGGGCTCAAGCGCCAACTGACGGATTTTTCCACCTTTATGGTGCCGTTCAATATTCCGGCGTATCTATTGTCGAAGATTCCCACCACCCCGCAGATCGACAAGTCCTGCCTGCCGGAGCTGCAGCTGCTGGAAGACAATTGGGAAACTATCCGCGATGAGGCCCTGGCGCTTTATCAAGGGGGCAATATCACCGCCAAGGATGATCTACCTGCCAGCAGTTTTTACAAGGACGGCAGATGGACCAGCTTCTATCTGAAGGTGTACGACAACAAACTGCCGTCCGCCTATGAGCTGGCGCCCAAGACCATGGCGCTGCTGGACCAGATGCCGACCATGAATATCGCTCTGTTTGCCGTGTTGATGCCGGGCAAGAAACTCAACCGTCACCATGATCCGTTTGCCTACACCGTGCGCTATTCCCTGGGCCTGAGCACCCCCAACGATGAGAAATGCGGGCTGACCATCAACGAGGAAGACTACATCTGGCGTGATGGTGAGAGCGTGGTGTTCGACGAGACCTACATCCATTCCGCCTGGAATAACACCGACACGCCGCGCATCATCCTGATGACCGATGTGGATCGTCCCATGAAGCTGAAATTCGTGGAGAAAATCTACTGGTCCTTTGGCTGGTTCTTCAACCGATTGTTCTTCATCGACAACCTGAACCCGGATCATACCGGGGTGGGGAACAAGCTGGGCAAGGGCGTGCTGGCCTACAAACACTTTCTCAAGTCTGTGAAACGCCGCAACAAGACCTTCTACGTGGTGGCCAAGTGGGCAGTGATTCTCGGTATCCTCTATGCCATCGGATCCCGTCTGGTCTGACCCTGTTCGGCTTTAGCTTCAGCGCCGGCCTGCCGGGTCGGCGCGATTTGTCTGTTATTCCCTCCCACCTCCCTCGCTTGTGACCTCTTTTGGGATTCCGGGC
Organism: Alcanivorax sp. DP30; assembly: GCF_009882945.1. Classification (GTDB taxonomy): domain Bacteria; phylum Pseudomonadota; class Gammaproteobacteria; order Pseudomonadales; family Alcanivoracaceae; genus Alcanivorax. The sequence continues at coordinate 180,418 of NZ_WTUY01000003.1, read as the reverse complement.
TTGCCACCTTGGCACGATGGCCTGTCCATGCCACCATCACTGTGCAATTTATGGATGGACAAGAATAATGATAAGGACTGTCATTGCTGCCACGCTGCTGCTGAACGCCGCTGCGGGAACTGCCTCAACCCCAGTAAGTGTGAGGCCTGCGGGCGGCTTTTCCGCCAGCGGCGAACTCGCCATGAAAAAAGGGAGCATCCCGGTCAGCTGTAAGACCACCTTCGATGGAGAAGTGGATACCCATGGAGAGATCACGGTGACCGCTGTCTATTTCGGTGGTTTCAATCCGCTTTGTAAAAGCATCAAGGCTCTGGGCCTGCCCTGGCAGGGGCAGGTGGATCATCCTGGCCAGCTCACCGTGAAGGATATGCAGGTGAAGGTGCGGGTTCCGTTGCTGGGAGGCGTATGTGGTCCGGGGCCAGTCACTCTGGAATGGACCAACCACAACGCTGCTGCCACTTTCTCGTCGGTGGCGTTGGGGCCAGACTGTGCCATGGATGGGACCATGTTGACCACGCCGCCGGTGGATATTCAGCCGCGGGTCAATCCTTGAGTCTGGCGGCGGTGTTGTACTTTCTCTGCGGTATTGACGTATGCGCTTTGTAATTCGGGCCCTGCGGCGGTTTCCCTGTCCCTGACTGAGCCGTAATATTGACGGTTTAACGGGGTTATCCCGGAAAGATATCGACAGGCAAGGATTACATACATGCAGAACGTGGTGGCGATTCCCGCAAACCCGGCGCTGGTGAACAGCACCGAAGATTTTCTTCACGCTGTTGAGCACGGCCGCAAGGATAGCGCCGAGAAGTTCATACACATGGCTGATCATCTCACCGACCGGGTAATCAGCCTGTTCCTGGTCGAGCCCGCCAACATGGCCAACCTGTCCAGTGGCCAGAAGAAGGTGATCGATTTTGCCGTGTCCACCGCGGGCAAGGCGTCCAGCATGCTGACTCGCCAGATCTTCAAGAAAGTCTCCAACGCTGAGTTTGCGCCGGTGGTGGAGAATGTGAAGCAGATGTACTGGCAGGCCGGTGAGGATAACAACAATCATCCGTATATTTCCTTCCCGGTGGATGACAGCTTTGCCGCGGATTTCAGCAAGGCCTGCTCTCTGTGTGAAGAAGGCCGTGGCACCGAGGATGTGGCGCTGGTCACCCGCGTCATGGGTGAGATGGCAGACAAGATCATTGATGAAGTGTTTCTGGTGAATACCAAGGAAGTGAAGATCGGATTCGTGACCCAGAAAGCCCTGAACGTGGGGGTGGATGGCAGCCGCAAGGCAGTGCACTCGGTGAACAACAAGGTGCTGAGAGACCTGAACAACGACGAGCTGAAAGGCTACATGGGGCATTACGCCACGTTGTTGATGAAGCGATAGGATGCACCGCACGCTTCAGACTGCAGACAATAAGCGAAAAAAAGGCGCCGTGAGGCGCCTTTTTTGTGCCTGATTGCCTGCTGTGGGAGGCGATCAGGTATATGCCGGGCGGATGACCGGTGGCAGTCGTTACGACCCTGTCTTCGCCTGGGGGCGATTACCACTGGGGCGACGACGGCGGCGCTGCTGGCCATTGCCACCGGCGGGCTTGTTGCCGCTGGCTGCACGGGGAGGGCGATTACCGGAAGGCCTGGTGTCTTTCTGGCCAGCCTGACTGCGAGCCTGGCCCTGATTCTGGCCGGGTTTCTTTGGCTTCTTGGGGCGCTTGTTCTTTGGGGCTTGCAGCGGACGAGCCTGGGGCAGCGGTTCACCCGGTTCGAAGCCGGCTACGATACGGCGCTCCAGATGCTGCTGGGTGAGCCGCTCAATATCGGTGAGCTGGGGGAATTCATCCGCGCTGACCAGAGAGACGGCCTGGCCAGTGGCGCCGGCACGGCCGGTGCGGCCGATACGATGTACGTAGTCTTCCGGTACGTTGGGCAGATCCACGTTCACTACCTGCGGCAGCTGTTCGATATCGAGCCCGCGGGCGGCGATGTCTGTGGCCACCAGGGCGCGGATCTTGCCACTCTTGAAGTCCGCCAGGGCCTTGGTGCGGGCATTCTGGCTCTTGTTGCCGTGAATGGCAGCCGCCTCGATGCCGCTTCCTTCCAACTGTTTGGCCAGCTTGTTGGCGCCGTGCTTGGTGCGGCTGAACACCAGTACCTGGTGCCAGTTGTGGTCATGGATCAGGTGGGTCAGCAGCGCTGGCTTGCGCTTCTTGTCCACCGGCGCCAACCACTGGGAAACCAGCTCGGTAGTGGTGTTGCGCGGGCTCACATCAATCTCCACCGGGTCATTTACCAGGCCTTTGGCCAAGGCCCGGATTTCCGGAGAGAAGGTGGCGGAGAACATCAGGTTCTGCCGTTTGGGTGGCAGTTTGCTGAGGATCTTGCGGATATCGTGGATAAAGCCCATGTCCAGCATGCGGTCGGCTTCATCCAGAACGAGCACTTCCAGCCTGTCGAACTTCACCGCGTTCTGCTGGTACAGGTCCAGCAGGCGGCCGGGGCAGGCTACCAGAATATCAACACCGCCACGCAGTCGCTGCATCTGTGGATTGATCTTGACCCCGCCGAACACCACGGCGGATTTCAGGGGCAGATGCTTGCCGTAGGTGGCAACGCTCTCGCCTACCTGAGCCGCGAGCTCCCGTGTGGGGGCCAACACCAGGGCACGTACCTGATTGTTGCTTGCGGGTTTGCCGGTGCGCAGGCGCTCCAGCAGGGGAAGAGTAAAACCGGCGGTCTTGCCGGTGCCCGTCTGGGCGGCGGCCATCACATCCTTGCCATCCAGCACGGCAGGAATCGCCTGGGCCTGAATCGGAGACGGCGTGGAGTAGCCCTTGTCGGCAACGGCGTTTTGCAGGGCTTCACAAAGCCCGAGTTCGGAAAAGTGCATCAGGGGGTTAAATCAGTGCGAAATGGGCGGCAAGCCTAACTGATTCGGTCCTGAGGCACGAGGGGTATTTGGCGGGTTTAGACCGGCGGTTCAGGCCGCTTTGCTGTCCTGCAACTGGTTTGAGACGTATTCCCACTGCCCGGCGGTGTCTGCGTGGGCATCTTCGAACAGGGAATCCAGGTGGTTCGGCATCCATTCCAGATCCAGCACTTCTTGGTTTTCCATGTTTGCCCCCTATCAATATGGCTAGGTCATTGAACTCATATCCTCACTCTAGAGAGGCAAAGGTGAGGATACTGTTGCAGCGTTGTAAGCTTTTTCTTACAGAGTGTGAGTTGCCTTTCTGATGTGCAGTGCATGTAACTGCATTTCTGGCTGTGGGAACCGGAGTGCAACGGAGGTAACAGCCGCTGGCAGGCCCGCAGGGTGAGCGCAGCGAATAACTTGCCTGCAAGCGATCCGAGCCTGAGCGAGGTATGGATTCCAGTGACGAGTGACGAGTTTCGAAACTCAAAAAGACGATGCCCAGTCCAGGGTTTGAGGTTTTGCCTTTCGAAACTCGCATCTCCTGACACATCCCTCTCCAAGGCCTGGATCGCCTGCAAGCCTACTCTGAAGGGCAGAGAAGGCTCCTATGGCTCCGGGGAAGTTCAGCTCTGCGCGAGAATGGCCTGGCGGACACAGTGCAGCACGCCGGTGGGCCAGTCGTCGGCCAGGTCTTCCCGGATCTGGCGGTAGCTGAAGGAATCCTCTGCCAGGTTGGGCTGGCTGAGCAGGGCGTCCTGGATGATGCCGATCTCCACGTCGCTGAGCCCCAGGGCCTGCTCCAGGCCCAGCTGGCCGGAGACGATAAGCTGGCTCAGTTCGCGATAGACCGTTTGCTCGTTAAGGTTCTGTTGGCGTGCAATATCGCCCGGGGCCATGTTGGCCTGGGCCAGGGCGAGAATGTCATTGCGGTCCGGGCCGGGGGATTCGACCAGGTTCTCGCTGTCACCCGCACCATTGAGAATGGCCAGGAAGTCGTCGCCATAACGTTCCAGTTTGCGATCACCCACCCCGCTGACGGCGGCCATTTCCCGACGGTTGCGCGGGCGGATGGCGAGCATGTCCATCAGAGTGGCATCATGGAACACCACATAGGGCGGGACGCCTTCTTCGTCAGCCAGCCGCTTGCGGCAGGCGCGCAGGGATTCCCACAGGGTACGGTCTGCGTCGGCAATGTGGGCCTGGCTTTTGCGGGTGGTGGCTTTCTTTGCCTTGGCCAGTTCCTTGCGCAGGTGCAGGGGCTGCTCGCCCCGCAGGTAGGGGCGGCAGGTTTCCGTCAGCTTGAGCGCGCCGTAGCCGTTCATGTCCACGCTGAGCAGGCCGCGGGCCACCAGTTGCCGGTAGATGCTCTTCCATTGGGTGGCACTGAACTCGCTGCCGATGTTCCAGGTAGACACGTGATCGTGGCCGGCACTGGCAATCTTGTCGCTGCGGTTGCCGATCAGCACATCGATGAGGTGGCCTGCGCCATAGCGTTGGCCGGTGCGGTACACGCAGCTCAGGGCTTTCTGGGCGGCCACGCTGGCATCGAAGGTTTCTGGTGGATTCAGGCAGGTATCACAGTTGCCACAGGGATTTTCCAGGGTTTCATCAAAATAGTGCAGCAAGGCCTGACGACGGCAGTGGGTCACTTCGCACAGGCCCAGCATGGCTTCCAGGCGCTGGTTTTCATTGCGCTTGTGCTGTTCGCTGCCACTGCTCTGGGCCAGCATCTGCTTGAGCTTGATGGCGTCTTCCAGGCCATAGGCCATCCAGGCGGTGGCGGGCTCGCCGTCACGACCGGCGCGACCGGTTTCCTGGTAATAGGATTCAATGCTTTTGGGTAGGTCCAGATGGGCGACGAAGCGCACATCCGGTTTATCGATGCCCATGCCGAAGGCGATGGTGGCCACCATGACGATGCTGTCTTCACGCAGGAAGCGCTGCTGGTGTTTCTCGCGCACATTGGCGGCCAGGCCGGCGTGGTAGGGCAGGGCGTTGATGCCTTGCTGGCAAAGCCATTCAGCGGTGGTCTCCACCTTGTTACGGGACAGACAATAAACGATGCCGGCGTCTCCGGCGTGTTCACTGCGGATAAAACGCAGTAATTGATTTCGGGCGCCGTCCTTGCGTTCGATGCGGTACTGAATATTGGGCCGGTCGAAGCTGGAGACGAAATGGCGGGCCTGGGTCAGGTCCAGCCGTTCGGCAATCTCAGTACGGGTGCGTTGATCCGCAGTCGCCGTGAGAGCAATGCGAGGCACCTTGGGGAATTCCCGGTGCAGCAATGACAGCTGCAGGTAATCGTTGCGGAAATCATGACCCCATTGAGACACACAGTGCGCTTCATCGATGGCAAACAGGGAAATAGTGGTCTGCTGCAACAACGAGAGGGTGCGCGGCTGGATCAAACGTTCCGGGGCAATGTAGAGCATGTCCAGCTCGCCATTGAGTAGCGCATCTTCCAGCTGGCGAACCTGCTCAAAATCCAGGGTGGAATTGAGGAAGGCGGCACGCACTCCCAGCGCCTTGAGTGCATCCACCTGATCTTGCATCAGGGCAATCAAGGGACTGATCACCACGCCCACGCCGTCGCGCACCAGCGCCGGGATTTGGTAACACAGGGATTTACCGCCTCCGGTGGGCATCAGCACCAGGGCGTCATCGCCTTGTACCAGGGTGTCGATAATGGCTTGTTGCTCACCACGGAACTGGTGATAGCCGAAAACGTGCTGGAGGACGGAGTGGGGATCGGATTGCATGGCGCGAGTATACCTGTCGCCTGTGGCACTGACATCCGCCGGAAAGAGAAGTGTGCTAGGTTCCGGGTCAAAAGCAGCGGATTTATGAGTCAGTCATGAAGGATATCTTTCGTCAGTTTCTGGTCCTCGGGCTTGTCAGCTTTGGCGGACCGGCAGCGCATGTGGGCTATTTTCATCGTCGTTTTGTGGACGAACTGAAATGGCTGGATGAGACCGAGTTTGCCCGGCTGATGGCGCTGACCCAGTTTCTGCCCGGGCCTGCCTCCAGTCAGCTGGGCTTTGCTATCGGCCGGGTGCGCGGTGGGGTGGCCGGCGCGTTCACTGCGTTTGTTGCTTTTACCCTGCCGTCGTTCCTGATCATGGCCCTGCTGGGTATCTATGCCAGCAGCCTGCCGGACTGGCTGCAGGGCGGGGCGATTACCGGGCTGAAATGGTTGGCTGTGGTAGTGGTGGCCGATGCGGTGTGGAACATGAGCAAGCGTTTCTGCACCACCTCGCTGACCCGGGGGCTGGCTGTGGCGGTGGCGATGCTGCTGATCTTCTGGCCGTCCCTGTATGGGCAGATCGTGGCGTTGATGGCAGCTGCTGCCCTGGGCTGGCACCGGTTGCGGCCTGATCGGGAAGCGGCAGAGGGCGGTGCGCCGGTGGTACGTCGTGTGCCCCTGATCCTGTTTGCACTGCTGTCACTGATTGCCGTGTTTACCGGTGGCCGTGTGCTGGGGCTGTGGAATGACTTCTTTGCCGCCGGTGCTCTGGTGTTCGGCGGTGGCCATGTGGTGCTGCCATTGTTGCAAGAGCTGGTGGGACCGCAAATGAACCCGGACAAGTTCCTTACCGGCTATGCCGCCGCTCAGGCGGTGCCCGGCCCGATGTTTTCCCTGGCCGCCTATCTGGGCGCCGTGTTGCTGCCGGCCAGTCCCTGGCTGGGAGCGCTGATGGCCACCCTGGGCATTTTCCTGCCCGGTTTTCTGCTGGTGCTGGGGCTGCTGGAAGGGTGGCAATGGCTCTCTTCGCGACCGGCGCTGGCCGGCGCCGTTGCCGGTATCAATGCGGCGGTAGTGGGGCTGTTGCTGGCGGCGTTGTACCAGCCGGTGTTTGTGTCCGCGGTGAACGGGTTTTGGGACCTGATGGTGGTTGCGGCCGGCTTCGCATTGTTGCGCAGTGGCAAGGTGCCGTTGTGGGGGATGGTGTTGGGGATGGCGAGTTTTGGGGTGGTAGCTGTCGTGCTGTGAGGGGCAGTTGAAAGTTTAAAGTGCAAAGTTGAAAAGCGCGGGAGAGGGTGTTCGGCCAGAGATGCAGAGGGCGCGCTTCATGGGGATATGCGTGCTCAATTTGCCATTTCCCTGTTCTGCTGTGGGAGCTTGCCTGCAAGCGATCCGAGCCACGGCGAGGTAAAATAAGCGAGTTTTGAGTGACGAGGTTTGAAAAGCCTGTACACCTTGCTCATTTTTGAGGTTAAAGATTTTCGAGACACAAAACTCGTAACCCTTCTCTCTGGAATCCTTGCCTCGCTCGGGCTCGGATCGCGAGCAGGCTCGTTATTCGCTCCGCTCACCCCTTCGGGGCCGCACTCCGTGCGTTACTCCGCTACGCTACGTTCCTACAGCAGCTTCGTTGAAATGCAGTAGCTAACGGCTAATTGAGGCATGCATATCCCTGCTTCAAGTGGCGTTCCTAAAGCGATCTTCAGCGTTTGCGCGATACAAGTACGCCAACGCCGTGCTGATGATCGTTGATCATGGCGCGGGCACAGCTTGCCAGAGCCCGATCACCTCCATCGCGCTTTTCAACTTTGAACTTTCAACTCATCTCCGCCCCGACCACCGGTCTTGCCTGAAAATCGGAACCATGGTTCACTTCTTTAAAGAGGTGAATATGGATTCCGATCATGGCCTACCGGGAAACCGATAATGTTCGCGCCCGCAAGGCGGCCCAGCGGCAGCATCTGTTGCGCTGTGCTGAGCAGTTGGTCCGTGAGGGTGGCTTTGCCAACCTGACCATGCAGACCCTGGCCGCTGAGGCACAGGTCGGCGTGGGGACCCTGTATCGCTACTTTGAGAACAAGGCGGTGCTGGCGGCGGAGGTGTTCCGGGTGGCCACGGAGCGCGAAGTGGCGGCGGTGGCGGATGCGATGACGCTGCATGGCAGTTTTGCCCAGCGCCTGACGCATGTGCTGGAAACCTTTGTCCGCCGCGCCCAGGCGGCGCCGACCCTGGCCTGGTCGCTGATCGCCGAGCCGGTGGATCCTGCCGTGGACGCGGAGCGTCTGGTCTACCGCCAGCGCTATGCAGAGTTATATCAACAGTTTCTGGCGGAAGGGGTGCGGCTGGGTGAGCTGCCCGCGCAGGATACCGCCATCACCGCCGCCGCCATGGTAGGCGCCATTGCTGAAGCCCTGGTAGGACCATTGTCCGAACCGCTGCCCAAGACCGGGTTGGCGTCATCCCTGACCCAGTTCTGCCTGCGTGCCACCGGTGTGGACATGCAGGCCGCCTCATACGACAACACGCAATCGCTGCATCAGACGGCGTAACCAGATATCGGGAGAGCACCAATGAATGCCAAGCACGACAGCCTCAAGCCGGATCCGTTGGCCCAGACCCATGAGGTCTTCAACCAGGCCCGGGTGCTGGAAAATTATAACCCCTATGAAACTGACACCGCTCTGCGAGAAGCGGTGCAGCGTCATGGTGCCGGTTGGGCAGAGCCTAAACTGCTCGAGCACGGTGCCAGAACCGGCACGGCTGAGGTGATTGAATGGGGTTTTCTGGCCAACGAACACAAGCCCCAGTTCTTCTCCCATGACCGGCAGGGCTACCGGGTGGATTACGTGAAGTATCACGAGTCTTATCACCGGCTGATGGCGCTGGGCCTGGAGTCCGGCATGCACTCCTCGCCATGGACGGACCCGAAGCCGGGAGCCCATGTGGCCCGCGCCGCGCAAAGCTATCTGCAGGCCCAAGTGGAAGCCGGCCATGGCTGCCCCCTGACCATGACTTTTGCGGCGGTGCCGTCCATCAGCCTCACGCCGTCGCTGGCCAAGGAGTGGCTGCCAAAGATCCTCAATAACGCCTATAACCCGCGCAATGTGCCTCACTATGAAAAAGAGGCGCTGACCATCGGCATGGGCATGACCGAGAAGCAGGGTGGCTCCGATGTGCGTGCCAATACCACCCGTGCCTGGGCCATTGGCGCCGAAGGCACCGGCGAGGCCTACGAGCTGGTGGGGCACAAGTGGTTCACCTCCGCGCCCATGTGCGATGCCTTTCTGGTGCTGGCCCAGACCGAGAATGGTCTGAGCTGTTTCCTGGTGCCGCGCTGGCGTCCGGATGGCAGCAAGAACCCGATCCAGGTGCAGCGCCTCAAGAACAAGATGGGCAATGTGTCCAATGCGTCCTCCGAAATCGAACTGCGCGGTGCCCTGGGCTGGATGGTCGGTGAAGAAGGCCGTGGGGTACCCGCCATCATCGAGATGGTGGCCATGACCCGGTTCGATTGCATGATCGGTTCCATGGCGGGCCAGCGTCAGGCTGTGGCCCAGGCGGTAAACCATGCCTCCGGCCGAGCGGCATTCGGCAAGACCCTGCTGGACCAGCCACTGATGCGTAATGTGCTGGCGGACCTGCAGCTGGAAGTGGAAGGGTCTCTGGCCATTGCCATGCGTATGGGGGAGGCGCTGGACCAGTCCACTCTGGACCCCAAGAACGACCATGAAAAACTGTTGCTGCGGCTGGGCTTGCCGGCGGGCAAGTACTGGATCTGCAAGCGCAGTCCCTTCCATGCCTATGAGGCCATGGAATGTCTTGGCGGAAACGGTGTCACCGAAGACTTCATTATGGCGCGGCTCTATCGCGAGGCGCCTATCAATGCGATCTGGGAAGGTTCCGGCAATGTGCAGGCGCTGGATATGCTGCGCGCACTGGCCAAGACACCCACGGTGCTGGAGACTTGGTTTGCCGAACTGGACAAGACCCGCGGTAGCGATGTGCGACTGGACAAGGCCGTCGACGCGCTCAAACAGGAATTCAGAGACATGGAAGACGCGGAATACCGTGCCCGCGACATCGTCGATCGGTTGTCGCTGACCATGCAGGCCAGCCAGTTGGTGGCGGCGGGGAATCAGGCAGTGGCGGAAGCGTTTATCGCTTCTCGTCTCGGTCAGCACGGCGACCGTAATTATGGGACCTTGCCGAGGGGGCTGGACCTGGGGGAGATTTTGGGACGGGCTGATCCGTGGGAGAGCAATTAATAGTTAAGAATGAATAATTAATAGCTGCGCGAGCAGCGACTGTCTTAATGCCAAGCAATGAGGCCGCGCCCAAACATTGGGCGCGGCCTCATGCGTTTCAAAACACGAAAACCCGTCTCGCGACGTTATTAATTATTAACTATTCATTATTAATTAGAGCTTCAGTTTTCCTGCAATCTCAAACCACATGGCCCGAAACGCCTGGGCGCTGGGGGTGTAGGGGGCGAATTCGCCTACCGGGGCCTTGTGATCGCCCATCTGTTCCACATGGGTGGAGTAGGGGATCCAGGTCTTCAAGCCGCCTTTCATGACCTTGGGGCGTTTTACCAGCATTTCCACGTGCAGGTCGCGGTGGCGGTCCACCATGTTGAAGAACGGCACCACGGTGAGATTCTTGTAGTTCTTGCTCTCGATCCAGTCCAGCACCTGCTGAAAGGCGCGCACGGAAAGATGAGTGGGAATCACCGGCACGAACAGATAATCCACTGCTGCGAAGATGCTTTCTGCCACTGGGCTGAGGGTCGGTGGACAGTCGAGAATCACCAGTTCATAGCTTTCACCCAGTGGCGCGATCAGTTGCTTCAGCTTGTTCTTGGCGCTGCCACCTTCAGTCAGCTTGATATCCGCATTGCGCATGGACAGGTCGGCGGGGATGGCATCCAGATTGGTCCAGCGGGTCTCCCGCTTGAGTCGGCCGATGGGCTGCTTGCCCTTGAGCACATTGCCTGCCTTGTAGCCATCACCATCATCCACGCCAAGGTAGAAGCTGGCGGCGCCCTGGGGGTCCAGATCCCAGAGCAAGGTACGGTGCTTCCAGCGCGCTGCGTGCCAGGCGATATTTACTGCCGAAGCGGTCTTGCCGACACCCCCTTTCAGGTTATAAAAGGCAATGGTCTTCATGGCTTTCTATCCTGTGAGCAAGTCCAAGAGCGGATTTGGGCACTACTATAGCCGCGAATACGCAGGGTTCATACGGTGAAGAATGCCGTTCACCGCTACCTTTATTGTTGATCTCAGGCTAGCATGATCCAAGCCATTGTCCCATTTTGCCTGCCATGTCCGGCAGCGTCAGTTGGGGGCTCTCTTGTGATGCTGGCCGTCAGGCGTTTTAATAGCCACCCAGCCAATGCCCTCAGAGGGTAAAAAGCCAAAGGAACAGGTAATCAGGGTGACAGCTTCGAAACGCTATCAGGTCTTTATCAGCGCCACGTATCCCGACATGCAGGGGGCGCGTCAGGCAATGATGTTGCCCATGATCGAGAACGGCATGATTCCGACCGGTCTGGACAGTGCCGCTGCCGACGGCAACACGCTGTTGCCGGTGATCCAGAAGCTGATCGAAACCAGTGATTATTTCATCCTGATCGTGGGAGGGCGCTACGGTCATCTCTCGCCCATGGGGCTCAGTGAGATTCATCGCGAATATATCTTTGCAGCCACCAAGCGCAAACCAGTGGTGGCGTTTATTCATGACAACCCCACCTTGCTGAAAGCCGATCAGCAGGAGGCCACCCGTGATGGCCAGGTGCGTCGAGACGACTTTGTGCGTTTGCTGGAAGAGAAAGTGCCATGTTTTCGCTGGAGCACGGAAGCGGGTCTCACCGAAGTGGCGCGCAAGGTACTGCCGAACCTGATGCGTGAACACCGGGCCGCGGGCTGGGTTCGGGCTGATCAGACCGCGACCGGTGGTGGCGCCGACACCTCCGGGCTCAAGGCCCGCATCCAGGAGCTGGAGAAGGAACGGGAAGAGGCTCTTGCCCAGTCCCGCCCCCCCCTCAAGACCCTGTCACGAGGGGCGGATCAGGTGGCGCTGGATTATTCCTGCAATGTCTATGAAGGCGGCGACTGCAAGTTGGCCATGGTCACCACCCGGATTAGCTGGGACCAGGCGTTCTCCTGTGTGGCGCCGCTGATGCTCAATCCGGCTTCGGAGCCGGTGATGCAAAAAGCTCTGGAAGATTTCATCGTGCGCAAGGCCCTGGCCGATGTGCAGAAAGACTTCCCCCGCGCCCACGCCGTGCGCAACGTGGTGCTGGCGGCCCATTCCTTCAACCAGCTCAAGATCCACCTGCGTGCCCTTGGCCTGATCACCAAGTCCCAGGAAATGGATAGCCGCGGCCTGCCACTCTGGCAGCTCACCGCCCATGGCGACAACACCATGAGCCAGGTGATGGCGGTGAAAAGGACGGTGAAACTTTAATTAATAGTTAATAATGAATAATTAATAGCTGGCGCGAGTCAACGCCTGTGCGCCTTAAACGCAAGAGGCCGCGTCCAAGCTTTGGACGCGGCCTCTTTGTTTTGAGAACCCTAAAAACCGGGTTCGCGACGTTATTAATTATTCATTATTAACTATTAATTAACGCCCAGCTTTTTCTTGATGAACGCCACCACCTCGTCCACCGGCACATCAGTATTTTCAGCATCCCCACGTCCCTTGTACTCCAACACGCCATTGTCCATGCCGCGTTCAGCGATGACGATGCGGTGGGGGATGCCGATCAGTTCACTGTCGGCCAGTTTCACGCCCAGGCGCTCTTTTTCGCGATCATCAAAAATAACGTCGATGCCAGCGGCAGTGAGTTCGGCATAGAGCGTCTCTGCCAGTTCACGTTCACGGGGACTCTTCTTGATGTTCACCGGCACCAGGGCCACCTGGAAGGGGGCGATGGCTTCCGGCCACATGATGCCGCGGTCGTCGTGGTTCTGTTCGATGGCGGCAGCCACCACGCGGGTGACGCCGATGCCGTAACAGCCCATGGGCATGACGACGGACTTGCCGTTCTCGTCCAGCACCTTGGCGCCCAGGGCTTCGGAGTACTTGGTGCCCAGCTGGAAAATGTGTCCCACCTCGATACCGCGCTTGATGGTCAGGGTACCCTTGCCGTCCGGGCTCGGATCACCTTCCACCACGTTGCGCAGGTCGGCCACGTCCGGCAGCGCCACGTCGCGCTCCCAGTTGATGTTGAAGAAATGCTTGCCGTCTTCGTTGGCGCCGGCGCCGAAGTCGCTCATCACTGCCACGCTGCGATCAGCGATCACCTTGATGGGCAGGTTGACGGGGCCCAGGGAGCCGGGGCCGGCACCGACAACCTTGCGAATCTCGTCTTCGCTGGCAAATTCCATGGGCGCGGCCACTGCGTCCAGCTTTTCTGCCTTGATATCATTGAGTTCGTGATCGCCACGCACCAGCAGGGCGACCAGCGTGCCTTCCTCAGCACCTTTCACCACCAGGGTCTTGACGGTCTTTTCGATGGCCAGATCGAACTGTTCCACCAGCTCCTCGATGGTTTTGGCGTTGGGGGTATCCACCTTTTCCATGGCGGCACCCGGTGCCGCCCGCTCGCTGGTCGGGGCCAGGGCTTCGGCCAACTCCACATTGGCGGCGAAGTCGGAGCTGTCGGAGAAGGCGATGTCGTCCTCGCCGGAATCGGCCAGCACGTGGAATTCATGGCTGGCAGCACCACCGATGGCACCGGTATCGGCTTCCACCGGACGGTAGTCCAGGCCCAGGCGATCGAAGATGGCGCAGTAGGCGTTGTGCATGACCTGATAAGTCTCAGCCAGGGAATCCATGTCCGTGTGGAAGGAGTAGGCATCCTTCATGATGAATTCCCGCGAGCGCATGATGCCAAAGCGCGGACGGATCTCGTCACGGAACTTGGTCTGGATCTGATAGAAGTTGGCCGGCAACTGCTTGTAGCTGTGGATTTCGTTGCGGACCATGTCAGTGATCACTTCCTCATGGGTGGGGCCCAGGCAGAAGGGATTGTTGTGACGGTCAGTAATGCGCAGCAGCTCCGGGCCATAGGCCGGGGCGCGGCCGGACTCTTCCCACAGCTCCATGGGTTGCACCACCGGCATCAGCACTTCCTGGGCGCCGGCCCGGTCCATCTCCTCGCGGATCACATTCTCCACCTTGCGCAGTACCCGCAGCCCGGTGGGCAGCCAGGTGTACAGGCCGGAGGCCAGCTTGCGCACCAGACCGGCGCGCAGCATGAGCTGGTGGCTAATGACAACCGCGTCTGCAGGGGTTTCTTTGACAGTGGCGAGCAGGTATTGGGAAGTGCGCATAGGAGTTCTACAACCAGGATTCTCGGGAAGGCACGATTCTAGGGATAAAGGGGGTGTGACTCCAGTCTTGGCTTTCCCGGTCTCTATTGTCTAGAATCAGCTTCAGAATAAAGTATCAGTATTAATGACAACAATTCCGGGGAACGGGGGAAGTAATGGACCACCTATTCAAGTGGGCGTCAGGATGCGCCCTGGGTATGGCGTTGTGCACAGGAGCCCAAGCCGAGCTTATCGATTCTGTCCGGGCCGGTGACAATGCCTACCTCATTTCCGAGACCCACCTCTACGTTTACGACTCTGTGTCCGAAACGGTGGATTCCTTTGCCCTGGATATGGCTCCTGTTGCCGTGGATGCTGCGTCGGATGGTGTTTTCGTTGCCTATCCGTCCAGGGTGGAAAAACGTGGTTTTGATGGAAGCCTTCTCAGTGACGCCAATGGCCTGATCCAGAGGAACCTTGTTGAGACTACCGATATTCTGGTCCATGACTCTACACTTTATGCCGCCTTTCATGGTGGTGACTCTATCTACCAGCTCAGTACCAGCGATCTTGCCGCTGTGGGTGGTGAAGCGTACCTGACTCTCCAGGAGCCAATGAACCGACTGGTGGCCTACCCTGCAAACGGTACGGGTCCCCTGCAGGCACTTTACAGTCCCAACCAGAGTGACCTCTCGCGATTGAGCTTCCCGATCGTTTTTGATGCGGAAAATATTGCTCAGTCGGAGCGTTTCGACATTCCACCCGGCCAGCAACTGGAAATACCGGAAAATATTTTCTTTCTGGAGGGTGCTGGTACTACTGGTGACGTGATCCTGATGGACAATGGCTCCAAGTGGTCACTGGATGGCCTTTACGATGGCTGGATTGCCGGTCGAGAGTTTCACTTCCTGGATCAGGCGGAAGATGACAACTGGTCAGTGGTACGTGACAAGGTGATCGCCTGTGAGCCCGAAGCAATGCGTGACTGGGGCTCTGACCTGATTCATTACGATTATTCTCTCCAGTTTGACAGTCGTGAGAAGGCCGGCACCCCTGATGTGCTTTTTGATGTGGTGCATGTCTGGGGTTCGGGCGCCAATCCGGGTACCCACCTGTTCAGGGAGAGTGCGCCGGGAACCTTGCAGGCAAGGGTGTCCCAGCGAGCTGATGGTCTGGACTTCGATGATGGCAAGGTGCCCTTCTCTGTGGCTGCAGATGCAACCTTGTCGGAATATCAATTGCAGCAAGGGGTTTTGGGTCGCCATGTCGCACTGAATGACGATCAGACACTCGCTTATGTGTTGCATCAGGGCAATGCCACCTGCCAGTCCATGGTCAGAATCTATAACCTGGTAACAAATACCTGGCAGGGCACGATTCCGCTTCGCTGGCGTGCGGATGCGCTGGCGCTGATTGGCGGTGCAAATCCGGATACTAGCGACGACCAGCTGGCGGTGGTGCATGAAGTGGCCTATGACAGATACGGACGCAGTGATCCATTGGTCTCATTCATCGATCTGAATGCCGCTACAGTGGAAGAAGATGCGGCCCTGGATTTTGCCGAATACGGCTCTTCTTTCTTTGATTTGAGTACGGTTCAACCCAGTCGCCATGCGGTCCTGTTTCAGCTGGAAGTGGCGTCCCAGCCTGATTTCAGCATCATTACTGGCGTCGGCCCGGGTGGCGGCCTTGATACCTACGTTCATCTGGGTAGTGAGTCAGGCAGCCTCAGTATCATAGATGGATGGGATTCCCGGGCAGAACTGGGTGAAACGGCCGGGCTTGCGGTCAAGGCTGAAGACGACCTCAGCCTGCTTACGTTCACCGAAGACGAAACTACGTTTACTTTTGAGGTGGCCTACGCCAATGCGGTTCTTGATGACACCGTGGATTCCATTGAGGCACCGTTGGTTGCGTCTGCAGATCAGACCTTGTTCGCACTAAACCTGCCGGAAGATAGCGCCGTTCTGTTCGAGAAGAATGGACTGGCTTACTCAGAGGGCAAGCCGCAGGATTTTCTGCCAGGTATGCTGGAAGCGGCGACCTGGTCAGAAATGACCCAGGGCTCGGCTGGCTACTACGCGCTCTATAACCTCAGTGGTGGAGATAATCAGGGCACTAAAGCCTCGGCCCTACAGCGGTGGTTGTTGACGCTGGGTGCGGATGGTCATGCAACGTTTACCCCGGCGGGCGAAGGTAGCCTGGCGGGCTTGCCGCTGAGAACGGATATCGTCGACCCTGCAACCGATGATCTGCTGGTCACCACCCTGTACCAGGGGCAGTATCGATTCACTGCGGTTAGCAGCGATTTGTCCGATGCGCCCAGTTTCGAGGGCTCTGGCGATAATGCTGGCGGTGACAGCGGTGGTGACGGTTCTACCGGTGGCGACACCGGAGGCGGCGGTACTGGTGCTGTCTCTGGCAGTGGATTCAGTACCGGTGGCGGCGGCGGTGGGGGCGGTAGCCTTGGACTGCTGACCGGGTTGCTCGGAGTGCTCTATTTCCGCTTGCGAAAACGGTGTCACTAAGTGTTGATCAAAGGGCCCGGTTGGGCCCTTTTTTGTGAGGAATGGATATGTTGAATGCGGAACAGGTTCAGGCGGTGATCTACGATGGCTTGCCGGCGGCATCAGAGGAGGGGCTGCTGGTAGAGTCCATTGGTGAACACCGTGCCCGGGTGCGTAGTCCGTTTCGCCCTTCGACCTTGCGCCCTGGCGGCACCATTTCTGGGCCTACCATGATGGGCCTGGCGGATGCGGCCATGTACGCGGCGGTGCTGGGGGCTCTGGGCAGGGTGGAAATGGCGGTGACCCAGAACCTGAACATCAACTTCCTGTCCCGTCCGGCGCAGAAGGATCTGATTGCAGAGGCGGTGATCCTGCGTCTGGGCCGTCGTTCAGCGGTGTTGGAAGTGCAGCTTTTCAGCGAAGGCAGCCATGACATGGTGGCCCATGTGACCGGCACCTATGCCTTGCCGGTTGGCTGACAGCTACAAGCTACAAGCTACAAGCTACAAGCTACAAGCTACAAGCTACGCTGGATTGGATTAAGAAAGGCCGAAAGGTTCCCATCTTTTTGGCTTTTCTACGAAGCCGCTGTAGGACTGGCTCTTGAGGTGGGCACCGTGCGCAGCACGGAATCGAGCGAAGTGCGATCAGGCATTTCCAGGCTCGATAGGTCTCTAAAGAATGGTCTCCCTACGGTCGCCTCGCTGCGCGAGGTTCGTCCCCTGGAAGGGAACTCCTACAGCACGCATCTGACGCTGTTGGCAGGCGGGGCTGTAGGAGCTTGCCTGCAAGCGATCCGAGCCTGAGCGAGGAACTGAGGTGCCTCTGGCACTTGTCTTGTTTAGGGCAAGTCGCCTGCCTGCAATCAAAAAAATCGCACCCTGACAGGTGTAGTTTTTTTGTTTTCAGAGCATGCCAGCGCGGAGCATAAAACTACCCGGTTAACAGGGCATCTCCACGTGTTGCAGCTTGAAGCTTGTAGCTTGTTTCCCTACCGCAACTCCTTCTCCCAGATCAGATCCAGGCTATTGGCTTCCGAGCTGGAGCGGGCTTCCAGATGCAGGCTTCGGGTGAGGGTGTAGCGCAACATGACGGTGGAGACGGCGTCGAACAGGCCGATGGCATAGGTCAGGTAGAGCCGGTCAGAGAGCTGTTTGCCGAGCATCAGGGCAGCGTCTTCAGTTTCCCAGTCGCTGCCCACGGTAATTTCATCCACGCCGAGCTTTTCACCAATCTTGTCCGTGACGCCACTGCCTTTCTCCAGACCGTACACGGCCAGTGCCTGGGCGATACGGTTGGCATCGCTCTGGGTCCCTCCTTCCAGAGGGCGGCCGGTGAGCAGGTAAGACATGATCTGGCTGGGTTCCATGCCCGGGTCGGAATAGAGAACAGCTTCCGGGGTTTGCAGGGTACCGCTGAGCTGGACCCCTACGGTGATCGCCTCACTGGGGATCTTGCGATAGGCACGAATATCGAGGCCGGGATTGTCCGGTTGGCCCTGGAATATCAACTGCCCATCGCTGATGGCCAGGTTCTGGCCATAGGCCCGATAGCGCCCTTTGACAACCACCAACTGGCCGTTGAGTTGTGGAGGCTGCTGGGGCTGCTGCAGAATTTGCAGCGTGCCGCCCAGGTTGGCATTCAGGCCAAAGCCGTTGAAGTTGACCTTGTCGCCCAGAGTCACAGTGACATCCATGCCCAGTGGCAGACGCTGGCCAGCATCCCCTTCCTGGTGCACCAGCACTTGATCATCACTGACGGTAACGGCGCCTTCCGGTAACTGTTCTGGATGGATCGCGGCTTCCGGAATCAGCAGTTTTCCACTGAGCTGCAGACCCTGCAGATCGCCATCCAGAGACAGATCCGGTGACACCCAGACCTTGGCATCTGGACGGTCTGCCACCAGCAGACGCTCGCCGCTGAATTTCAGGCTCAGGGCCATGGGCCAGCGGGCCGGGTCCAGGTAGCCCGTAACCTTGAGTGTGCCTGTGCCCATCAGGGCCTGCCCACTGACAGCCAGGCGGCCTTTGGGTGAGCCTTGCAGTGACAGATCAATATCACTTATGGCGGTGCCAAGGGCCGGGATCAGTGCGTGGCCTTCCTGCAGGGCGATAACGCCTTCGATCACCGGTTCTCCGGGAGTGCCGCCGAGCTGGATGTCGCCGTTAAGTGTGCCGCGCACATCACGCAGATCAGCAGTCAGCATTTCCACTGCGGACAATCGTTCGATGCGAAACGATGCCTGTCCCTCCATGGGGGCCTCAAGACTGAATCCGTGGCTGGCCTGTGCATTGATCTGGCCGAGGGCGGTGGCCAGTACAAAACGGGTGTGGGCTTGCTGGCCGTCCAGTTCGCTGTTAAGCGAGAGGGTGTCCAGGACCCAGGGCGGTGGGCCATCATCAACATTGAAGGTCAGTCTGGCTCCTTCCGTGTTCAGGCTCAGGCTACCGCTGGGGGCAGCGAGCCGGCCTGCCAGGCTGGCCTGGCCGTTCAGGGTGCCTTCCAGGCTGTAATCAGGACCGATCAGCGAAGACAGCAGGGCAAGGGGGAGGGCGTTGGCACTGGCCTCCAGGGTCAGTGCATCGCCATTGCTCAGGCTTCCATCGAGGCATAACCGGCTTTGTTGCTGTTGCAGGCAGAAATTGCCAAGGCGCTGCCGCGCCAGTGACAGGGCCAGAGCGCTGGGCTGGGCCTGTTTCCATTGGCCGAGATGTTGCTGTTGCAAGCGGGTCTGGCTAAGTGTGCCGGTCCAGCTGAGGGGCGAATTGGCGGGGAGGGAAAGAGCCCCATCCAACTGTGTTTCCAGCGTGGTATCCCCATTGCGCAAGCCGAGCGTCAGTTCGTGACGGTTGAGTTTGCCCTGGACGGCAAGGTGAATTGTGTCGAGGAGCAGCCGGCTGTCCTGATGAAGTGTGCTGCCGCTAAGCGTTAACTGCTGGGTTTGTCCGCCGGTCCCCAAATTCTGGAATTCGGCCTGCATGTTTTGCAGTTTCAGGTGGCCCTGGCCCAGGTGTTTGCCCACCAGTTTGCCGCTGAGACGAGGTGCATTGGTTTTGCCGAGGATTTGCAGGTTGCCGGTGAGGCTGCCCTGAAGCGTGGCGTCCAGTTGGGAGAGATCGGCCAGGGATAGCTGGCCTGTCAGCTGCCATTGCGGCCAGGCTTTGCCCGTCAGCTGCACCCGGTTATTGCCCCATAGCAGATTGCTGTCGATTTGCAGGTTGTCGGCACTGCCTTGAGTCCTGGCACTCAGTGTCAGTGGTTGCTGGCGAAGGTGGCCGGTGACGGTGAGGGTGCCAGGTTCCAGCTGCCAGCGTGAGCCATCAAGCTGCCCTTTGCTGTGGCCGTCCAGGCTGAGTTGGCCGGGCAGTTGTGGAGAGAAGATAGCGGTATCGATGTCGCCATCCAGGGCCAGGTCCCACTTCACCGGTTGTAGCTGGATGCTCCCCTTGCCGGTGAGCCGCTGGTCCGACTGGCGCAGGGTCAGTTCACTGATATTGAGGCTTTCTCCGGTCAGGCTGCTGTCCAGAAGGATGTCCAGTCTCAGATCCTGTTGTTCGGGGCGGGAGCGTTGCAGTGCGGTGTGGCCTTTAAGTTGCAGGGCAGTCAAGGGGCCACGGGTGGTCAGGCTTCCGGAAGCCAGCTTCAGGCGGTTATCCCCTGTCAACGGCAGGGGCTGAGCCTGCCACGCATGTTGCAGGTCGATCAGCCACTGGTCGTCGCGATGCAGCCATTGCCCCTGTGAGTGGATGATCAGCGGCGCTTGAAGATCATGGCTTAGCTGCAGGGCAGTGAGCGGCCCCTTGGCGAGTAGTTCTCCGCTGGCCTGTATGGCAGAGATCTGGTCGCTGGCAGGCAGGGGCTTTTGCCAGCGGATGCGGCTTTCAAGCGTGTAGGGGGAGGTAAGTTCGCCATGGGCGCTGGCGTTGAATAGCAGGTCTTCGAGTACCTGGCCTTCAAGGCGGGCGAGCTGGAAACGCCGCCATGCCGACAGGCTTTCCCCTTCCATGCCGTGGGCCAACTGTGTGTCGTTGAGCTGGATTGCACTGACCTGTAGGTGTTCGATGCGGATGCCCAGCGGCAGCGCCAGACTGTCTGGCAGGGGCGAGCTGTCATCACTGGCGGTTTTTGCCGGTGCCGTCTGGATGAGCAGGTGGCCCACTGACAGGTGCTCGAAGGTGAGCCAGCCCCGTGACAGTGACATGAGCTGCAGGCGGGCACTGAGGTGATCCAGTTCCACGGTCACGGAAGGTTGGTGATAGCGTATGCCGCTCAATTCCACGCTGCCAAGCAGGTTGCCCTGCCAGTTTTCCACGGTCAGTTCGCCTGGAATCACCGTGCTGGCTTGTGCGAGCAGCCAGCGGTTCCCGGGGGCGGTGCCGACCAGGGTGTAGATGAGCAATGAGCCCAGCACCAGTAGCAGGACAACGAGGGCAAACAGCCCGATGACGGCGCGGCGGATCACAGGTCTGGTCCCATACTGAGGTGGATGCGCCAGGCGCGGTGTTCATCCACTGCGCGGGCCAGATCCAGGCGGATGGGACCCAGCGGGGATCGCCAGCGTATACCTGCGCCGGCACTGTGACGTAACTCGTAATCTTCGATGTCATTGAAGGCGTTGCCGGCGTCGGTGAATACGGCAAAGTGCCACTTTGCCGTGATGGGGTGATCGTACTCCAGCGAGCCGGTAGCCATGTGCCGGCCACCGATCACTTCACCATTGGCGTCTTCCGGGCCCAGGGATTCATACCCGAAGCCGCGAATACTGGAGTCACCACCGGCAAAGAAGCGCAATGAGGCGGGCAGCTCGGTGACATCATTGATTTCGGTATAGCCCAGGTCAACACGGGTCAGTACCCGGCCGCCAACGACGGGGAAGACCAGCTTGGCGCTGGGTGTGAACTGCAGAAAGGACGCCGTCGAAGACAATCCTTGATGGGCGCCCTTGATCTTGCCGCTGAGTCGCCAGCCAAAGGTGGGGTAGATGGGATCATTGGCCTTGATGCGACTGAGTTGATAACCGGGGATGACCAGTTCCGCCTGATCCACTTCATCGGCGATTTGCCAGGTTTCCCGCAGGTATTCCAGCGACAGGGTGCTCACCCACTTGTTATCCATTTCTACAATATAGTCTGCGCCGGTACTCCAGCGTTCATTGGTGTTGCTGTCCGTGTCCTCGTTGATGTAACTGGTATGCAGATCCAGACGCTCGCGCAACGGGTCGGAGAGGGGAATCTGGTAGCTGGCCCCGGCACCCTGTTCCACCTCGGATAACTGGGTTTCCGCGCGAAAGCGGTGCCCCTGACGATTCACCCGGCGGTTTTCGATCCCAAGCCGGATGCGAGGTCCGGTATCGGTGCTGAAGCCGATGCCGGTAAGCAGCGACCAGCGATGGTTGTCGCTGAGGGTGATGCTGACAGGGATCTCCCGGGTTGCCGGATCCGCGGTACCTTTCTGGATTCTGGCGGCACTGAAGTAGCCTGCGCCCAGGTAAGCCTGTTGGGTTTCCAGCACCCGCTTGCTGTCAAAGGGCTGGCCTTCCTGAAACTGGATATAGGCATTCACCAGGCCAGGAGCCAGATCACTGCCGTTCACTTCCACTTTGCCAAAGTGGTAACGCGGCCCGCTATCGACCACCAGTACTATCGTGGCCTCTCGCCTTACGGTGTCCACCGTGAGTTCATGGCGACTGAGACTGCCTTCCACGTAGCCACGATTGATCAGGTTTTGCTGCAGACTGCGTTTGAGGCGGCTGTAGCGGTCATGTTGCAGGCGCTGGCCGATATGCAGCTGGTGATCTTTCGCCAGTTTCTGAAAGGCAGGATCGTCGGCCGCTTCGCCATGCAAACGGATGTCTGCGCTCACCAGTATGACGGGAGGACCGGTACGCACATCGAGGGTGACAGTGGCACAGTCGCCGGTGGTATCGGCGCTGAAGGACAGTTCCCCGTCATAATAGCCCATGGCCTGCAGCGCTTCGTTGCCGTGCTTGAGAATCTGGCGGCGAATCAAACCGTACTGGGCCTTGGGGGGCTGGCAGGGGTAGCCTTCGAGATTGATCAGCGCGTGGATATTGCCTGTGACCGCCTCGTTGGCATCGCCGGAAATGATCAATTCGGGTGCTTCCCGGGCAAGGAGCGAAAGAGGCAACAGTAACAGCAGTACTGCGATCCATCCTGTTGGCAGCTGTGGGCTCAATCCCTGTTCCTTGTCAGTCATTGCTGCCAGTGTAAGCCAAGCGGGCCGCGACAAGAAATCAGTCTTTCGATGGGCTTTTCTCTCGTTGGTATTCGCTGGCGCTGGGGCGTTTCTTCAGGCGTCGCTGCAGGGTGCGGCGGTGGATGCCAAGGGCTTCAGCGGCACGGGAAATGTTACCATCGTGAGTCTCCAGCGTGCGCTGGATATGCTCCCACTCCAGCCGCTGTAAAGAGGGTGGTGTAGCAGGCAGTGCAGTGCCCAGGCTGGCAGGGTCGGCATTGAGCGCGTCGAGAATGTCGCTGGCGCTGGCAGGTTTGGTCAGATAGTTATGGGCGCCGCGATGCGTTGCTGCCACAGCGGCAGCAATGCTGCCGTAGCCAGTCAGCAGCAGCACCTTGCAGTGCGGGAAGCGCTCGCGAATCGGGGTAATCAGGTCGAGCCCGTTATCCTGACCGAGGTTCTGGTCCAGCACGGCAGCATCCAGATGCGCCAGGCGGTCAAGTATCGACAGGGCACCACTGGCATCATGGGCGACGTTCACTTCGGCAACCCGACGGCCCAGAGCCCGGGCGGTCTGCTCGGCCAGCAGGGCGTCATCTTCCACCAGTAGCAGGCGCATCGGTTCAGTCATGGTCGGGCACCTTGGGGTTGTGCAGCGCATGGTGAGGATAATGGATGCGCACCTGGGTCCATTGGGCGCCAAACGCCATATCCAGACTGGCCCCCATCTGTTCCAGGGCGGCATTGACCAGAATCAGTCCCATGCCCAGTCCCTGACGTTCTGTATCAGGGTGGGCCGGCCCGTTGTCGCTGGCCTGCAATAGATGGCCCTGCTCATCGGCACGGCTGGCGATGACCCAGCGGCTGGCGCCGGCATCCATGGCGTTATAACCCAGGTTGCTGAGAATGCGAAACCAGCTCTCGCCATCAGCTAGCACTGGGTCCACGTCGAGTTCGCTTTCTACCTGGAGTGTAGGAGACAAATGCCGCAGCTGCTGCCTGAGTTGTTCAATCAGTGTGCTGAGTGGCTGCGGGCCGGAGAGGTGTGCTGCAGAGTTCTGTTTCAGCCGCTGCGAAACGCTGCGGGCCAGTTGGTCAATCTGGTTGACCTCCGCGTGCAGACTCTCAGGGAGTTCAGGGGCATGTTGCAGGTTGTCGGCAAGCATCACCAGGGTACCGAGAGGGGTATTCAGCTCATGGGCCTGATCGGCGAGGGTGGCGGCAATCTGGTACATATGCTCCCGGCGTCCCGCCAGGTCCAGCGCCTGCTCTTGCTGGCGTTGTTGCTGTCGCATGAGTCGCTGGATCACCTGGCCCAGCAGCGTGAGCATCAACAGCAAGGCCACGAATACGACGGCCATGCCGATACTGTGCAGGCCACTGAGTTCATGACTGAGGGCGTGCAAAGGGGTGTCGCTGGCGGGGCGGTGATACCAGTTGAAGGTGACCAGATAGCCGCTCAATGCCATGCCTGTCACCAGCAGGCCGTTCAGTAATGGCAATGTCAGTGAAGCCAGTAGCGCTGGCACCAGCAAGTAAAAAGACAACGGATTGCCAGCCCCGCCAAACGACTGCAGCAGCAGAATGAACAGGAGGGTATCCAGCGCAAGTTCAAGTGTAAGTAGCTGGCTCTGGTGCTTGCGGGAGCGATGGCTAAGCAGGGTGATCAGGCTGGGCAACAGCAAGGCACCCAGCCAGCTCAGTTGCGCAAGGTGATAGCCGGTATGGCCAAGACTCTGCAGCAGCATCAAGGCCAGGGTAAACAGCAATACCAGCAGACTGCGTAGCCAGACCAGACGCAGGCGCCAGTTTCTCAGGGGGAGGCGGTTGTCCATGGCCTGATATTGTAGAGGAGAATAGCGGGAGTGGCGTGTGGCAATTTGCCTCGGTGGCTACAAGCTTCAAGCTTCAACACGAGGCAAGGCCTTTCTGTGCTTTACGTGCCTCGCAATGATCTCTACGCGTTGCAGCTTGTAGCTTGAGACTTGCAGCTGCTCTTCAGGGTTTCAGCAATGCCCCGTCCAGTAACTCTGCGGCGAAGGCGGGTAGCTTGGGGTGTTTTCGATGAGTGGCCTTGTTGAGCTTGAAGCCGGCTTCACGGAAGGTGGTGGCGGTGTCGCGGGTCAGCTGACAGCCACAGGCCAGGTGTTTCCAAGCCGGGTTCAGGCCGGTCTGGACATGCCTTACCCAACGTTTTTCGCTGGCCACATGTTCCAGCGCCAGCAAAGTGCCGCCAGGTTTCAGTACCCGAAAGGCTTCCCGGGCAGCGGCCTGGGGGTCAGGTATGGTGCAAAACACCAGACAAGCCACAACCGTATCAAAGGTTTCATCCGCATAGGGCAGTGCCTGGGCGTCGCCAGTCTGGAGGTGGAAGCGTTGCGGATTGCCACACTGGTTGGCGGATTCACGCGCAAGATCCAGCAAGGCGTCGCCGGGCTCGATGCCATGAATTTCCGTGGCGTTTGAGGTGTAGAGCGGGAAATTCGCGCCCGTGCCGACACCCAGTTCCAGAACCTTGCCATGGGCTTGGCTTAGCAGTTTTTCCCGGTCCCGCCAGACCGGGCGGGTAGCCCAGTCCAGCAGTTTGGGGAAGACACGGTCTTCGTACAGTGACATGCCTACTTGCGCTCTGGAAGCACGTAGTTTTCCGGGTTGTTGAGCATGTCCATGCTCAATGGGTCGGAAAGTACGCTGGTCAGGTTGCGGTCGGTTTTCTTGCTGAATTTGCGGCGCAGTTTCTCAAACTTGCGGAAGCTGCGGAAATTCAGCGCGTACAAGCGAACTTCCTGCAGACGCTTGTAGGAATACATCACGTCCAGCGCATCCATGGAGAACTCGGGGCGGATCTTCATGGCCTTTACCAGATAGCTGATGGCCTCGTTAAGATCACGTTTGCGGTTCATGTAAATCAGCGCGTTGGCATATTCGTAGTTCACGATGGGGATGTCAGGCGCCAGGGTCAGGGCATCGGCAAACGATTCTTCCACCGTGGTGGTGCGGGCACCGTAAGTCATGCGACCGGTGAACTTGCCGACCCGACGCATGATGCCGGCATCAACCCCGGCCCGGAAGGCGTGGGCGAGGGGCTGCTCCGGCATGATATCCACCACTTCTTCGGCGCTGTTCTTGATCTTGCCGATGTAGCGGCGTGCGACCACGATCGGAACCGGTGATTCCTCGGCGATTCGGGCGATGGCATAGGCATAGCCTAATTTCACGCTGGCCACGATGGGCGCCACTTCGGGATCACCCTCTGCTTCCTTCATGACATCGAAGTAGTCCTGGGCCCGGTTTGCCACGTCCTGCAGCATCATGTACTTGATGCTTTGGCGCTCGGTCAGGTAGATGGCGTACATCAGTTGTGAGAACAGGGCCGGGATTTCCCCCATGGGGCCCAGCTTGATGCCTTCTTCGCGGGCTTTCTGGAAATCACCGGCAAAAAACAGGCGCCAGACTGAGAGGTAACGGTCTTCGAGCTTGTCGTAGTTGCCATCCCAGTTGGTGATGCCGTCCTTCATGAAAGGGTACTTCTCGAACTGAACTTTCATGTACTCGGCAGAAGGATAGGGTACCTTCAGGCCCCGCATCAGGTAATCCCACTTGTCGCGGATTTGCTGATCGTTGTAGGTGAAGTAGCTCTTCTTGTAGGGAACTTCGTTCCATTTCTCCACAAAAATGCGTTCATCCACCGGGATTTCCTGCATCTGCAGCTCTTCCGCGGTGACTTCATCCATCTCGTCGTCATCGTCTTCGCGGGCGGCGAGGGTTTGCAGGCTGACGGTACAAAGCGCAACCACAAACAGGTTACGCCAAAGCGATTTGGAATTTGATGCCATCATTGAACGGCTCTTTGTTGTTGTTGTTTCGACTGGGTAGGCTCTGAGCAGTTGCTGTCAGACCTCCCTTCGGCAAAAGGCGTGCAAGCCCCAATACCTAACAATGCCATGGGCAGGGATTGTGAACAAGTTCCGCATGGTATGTGTTGCGCTGGGGTTTTGTAAGGGGCGGGCTGCCGTGACCGGGGGAAGGGCTGTTGCCGTGGGAAAACGGATGCGAAGCTTGGCAGCAAGGAGGGCCGCGCCAGGCCGAGAGGACCTGGCGCAATTTGTGCGAGAGTCAGGCGCTGGCGCCGGCGGCGCGGAGTGCCTCGGCGTAGTCTTCGCACTTCTGGTGACTACCGATGTGGGCGAGCAGCGTGCGGCCTTCGGGGTCCCGGGCATTCAGGTCTCGTCCCTGTTCCTTGAAGAAGGCAATGAAACGCTCGAAGTCTTCTGCACGCAGGGCGCGATAGGCCTTTTCCAGCATGTGGAAATCGGTGGAAACACCCTCTTCGGCGGGCACGTCCAGAAATACCTTGATCTGCTCATCGGTCATCGGTTCGCCGATCACCTTTTTCTTGTCTTTGCGCTCAGCCATGGAGACTCCTGCTTCCAAATCGGGTTTCGGGCATTGGAGGCGGTCGCGATAGCGAAATGACCACTGCCCTCAATCAAGGGCGCGCATTATAGAAGGTTGTGATGGCCAGAGGCCAGAGGGAGTGTGATTCAGGAGAGGAGACTGGCCACCGGCGGTACCGGTGGCCGGGCCAGAATCAGGAGGCCATGTCCTTGAGTTTCTTCAGCGGACGCACTTTAACCATGGTGCGGGCCGGCTTGGCAGCGAAGGTGGTTTCTTCGCCAGTGAACGGGTTGATGCCCTTGCGAGCCTTGGTGGCAGGCTTCTTCTGGGTCACGATCTTCATCAGACCGGGCAGGGTGAACTGACCGGCACCACGCTTCTTGAGATGGCCTTCCATGATATCGGCCAGCTCGTCGAACACGGCATTGACGTCTTTCTTGGTCAGGCCGGTGGTGTCACTGATCTGGTTAACGATCTGGGTCTTGTTCATCGGTTCGGTGATGGTTTTCACCTTGCGCGCAGCTGGTGCACTGGCGGCTTTGGCAGCGGTTTTCTTCTTTGCAGCCATGGATTGCTTACCCCTTTTTGGTGTCTTCCTGATTTGTGATGACGTCTTCTGGTTGGACGCCGGCGATGCTTCCCTGATCAGGTTCGCCCCTGGACTGCAATTACTCAGAGGGTCACTGACATGGTTCGGATCTTTTATAAGGCAGGAAAATCCAGTTCACAAGCGCTCAAACCACTATTTTTCATGGTTATTAAGAAAAATGTGCCTGTCAGGGCACTGTTTGCCACCGGATTGCCGGCCGGCATGGCTCGCAGCCAGTGGAATCGCTATACTGTGGCGCCTTTTTCAACGGCCCGGTTATCCGGCGGAGCAAATGACTCTGGTAACGGGGCTGTGCCACCAGAAATACGAACGGACATTTAGCATGCGAAGCCATTATTGCGGTGATTTGCGAGCCTCCCAAGATGGAGAAACAGTTGAGCTGTGCGGCTGGGTACACCGTCGCCGTGACCACGGCGGGGTAATCTTCCTCGACCTGCGCGATCGTAATGGCCTGGTTCAGGTGGTGTTTGACCCGGACACCGAACAAGCTTTCGCTCTGGCCGACAAGGTGCGCAGTGAATTTGTGGTACAGGTCAAAGGCCGTGTGCGCATGCGTGATGAAGCGGTGCGCAACAGCAAGATGCCCACCGGTGATATCGAAGTGCTGGGCAAGGAGCTGACCATCCTTAATGAAGCGGCCACCCCGCCTTTTGAGCTGGATGAGCATGGCGGTGCCGGCGAGGAAGTGCGCCTGAAGTACCGTTTCATGGATCTTCGTCGGCCGGAGGTGCTGCGTAACTTCCAGTTCCGTTCCCGCCTGACCCACTCCATCCGGGCTTTCCTGGAAGGCGAAGGGTTCATGGATGTGGAAACCCCGATCCTGACTCGTGCTACTCCTGAAGGTGCCCGCGATTATCTGGTGCCCAGCCGTACCCATCCTGGCAGCTTCTTCGCGCTGCCCCAGTCCCCCCAGTTGTTTAAACAGCTGCTGATGGTGGCTGGCTTCGACCGTTACTACCAGATTGCCAAGTGTTTCCGCGACGAAGACCTGCGGGCTGACCGTCAGCCGGAATTCACCCAGATCGATATCGAAGCGTCTTTTGTGAATGAAGAAGACATCATGGGTGTCACCGAGCGCATGGCGCGCAAGTTGTTCAAGGATCTGCTCGATGTGGAGCTGCCGGAATTCCCCCGCATGCCGTTCTCCGAAGCCATGCGCCGTTTTGGTTCCGACAAGCCGGACCTGCGCATCCCGCTGGAGCTGATCGATATCGCGGACCTGCTGGCAGGCGTTGACTTCAAGGTCTTCTCCGGCCCGGCCAACGATCCGAAAGGTCGCGTGGCCGCCATGAAGGTGCCGGGTGGCTGCAGTCTGTCCCGCAAGGACATTGATGGCTACACCAAGTTCGTCAGCATCTACGGTGCCAAGGGGCTGGCTTACATCAAGGTCAATGATCTGGCCGCAGGCGCAGAAGGTCTGCAGTCGCCGATCCTCAAGTTCCTTACCGAAGACGCGATCCAGGGCATTCTGGAGCGCACTGGTGCCGAGACAGGCGACCTGATTTTCTTTGGCGCAGACAAGGCGAAGATCGTTAACGAGGCCCTCGGTGCCCTGCGCGTGAAAGTGGGTCACGATCTGAATCTGGTCGAAGGCGACTGGGCCCCGCTGTGGGTTGTGGACTTCCCCATGTTCGAAGAGGATGACGGTCAGTTCCATGCCCTGCATCACCCCTTCACCATGCCCAGCTGCAGCCCGGAAGAACTGAAGAGCAACCCGGAAAGCGCGCTGTCCCGTGCCTATGACATGGTACTCAATGGCACCGAGCTGGGTGGCGGTTCCATCCGTATCCACAACCCGGCCATGCAGCGCACCGTGTTTGAAGCGCTGGGCATCTCCGACGAGGAAGCAGACGAGAAGTTTGGCTTCCTGCTGGACGGACTGAAGTATGGCGCGCCACCTCATGGTGGTCTGGCGTTCGGTCTCGATCGCATGGTGATGTTGATGACCGGCTGTGATTCCATCCGTGACGTCATCGCGTTCCCGAAAACCCAGACCGCGGCTTGCATGATGACCAATGCACCCTCCCCGGTGGATAGCAAGCAACTGCGCGAAGTGGGTATTCAGGTTCGAAAGGAAGAGCAATAACAGTAACAGCAGGCAGTACAACGGCGCGGCTGCGGTCGCGCCGGTCTGTTCGTAGCAATTACGGGAGACAGCATGGCTGGACATAGTAAATGGGCCAACATCAAGCATCGCAAGGCGGCCCAGGATGCCAAGCGCGGCAAGATCTTTACCAAGCTGATTCGTGAGCTCACCGTGGCCGCCAAGATGGGCGGTGGTGAGCCTGCCGATAACCCGCGTCTGCGTGCGGCCATGGACAAGGCGCTGGGTCAGAACATGACCCGTGACACCATTGACCGGGCCATCAAGCGCGGTGCCGGTGGTGACGACGGCGGCAACATGGACGAGATCACCTATGAGGGTTACGGCAAGGGTGGCGTAGCGGTGTTGGTGGAAACCATGACCGATAACGTGAACCGGACGGTTGCCGAGGTGCGTCATGCCTTCACCAAGTTTGCCGGTAATCTCGGCACCAGTGGTTCAGTGGCTTTTCTGTTCAGCAAGCGTGGCGAGATTTACTTCGAGCCTGGTGTCGATGAAGAGAAGCTCATGGAAGTGGCGCTGGAAGCCGGTGCCGAAGACGTGGAAGAAATTGATGGCGGTGGTTATCTGGTTATCACCTCCCCGGACAACCAGTTTGGTGAAGTGGTGGATGGGCTGCGCGACGCCGGTCTGGAATTCGCCGAGGCCGAAGTGACCATGCATCCGTCCACGGAAGCCGAGATCGATGCGGAGACAGCCGAAACCGTGCAGAAGATGATCGACATGCTGGAAGATCTGGACGATGTGCAGAACGTCTACACCAACGCCAGCTGGCCGGCGGAAGAAGAATAGCCGCAGGCTGCGAGCTACAAGCTGCGAGTAAAAGCAAAACCCCGGATCTCCCGGGGTTTTTGCTTTTCAGGGTGGAGTTACGAGTTTCGGGTTGCGAAAGGCAAATTCGCGTGCAGGCACGCTCCCGCAGCAGCCCGCAGGACACAATAGAGTGGGGCGGGCATCCTGTTTTATTGCGGGAGCTTGCTTGCTCGCGAAGTGATCTGGCGTGTTGCCTCTTATTGCCGGTTTTGCCTTTCGAAACGCGCTCCTCGAAACTCGCCACTAAACTCTTCGTCCCTTTTTACCTTGTCAGAAACGCAGGCCTGACCATTACCGGCAGCCCAGACCGAACACTTTCGCGTGCTGCATGCAGCGTATTTTAACTAACTGGACATCTGGACAGTCTTTCGGTACAACTGACGCAGATTTTCCATTTTCGGTCAAACAGTTATGGCATTGATTCTCGGCATCGATCCCGGTTCGCGGCATACCGGCTATGGTCTGGTTGAGCACGTGGGGAATCGGTCCCGGGCGGTGGCCTTTGGCACCATTTCCACCACCCACAAGGAAATTCCGCCACGGCTGGGGGAAATCTTTGTCGGCATCGATCAGGTGGTGAAGGAATACGGTCCGGCGGAAGTGAGCATCGAGAAGGTTTTCATGGCGCGCAATGCGGATTCTGCACTCAAGCTGGGTCAGGCCCGCGGGGCAGCTATTGCGGCGGTCATGCAGGCATCGTTGCCGGTGTTTGAATACTCTGCCCGTCAGGTCAAACAGGCAGTGGTGGGCAAGGGCAGTGCTGAGAAGGTCCAGGTAGGGGAAATGGTCAAACATCTGCTGGGGCTGGACAAGCGCCCCCAGGAAGATGCCGCCGATGCCCTGGCCATTGCACTTTGCCATGCCCATATGCGTGTTTCTCTTGCCCGTATGGCGGGCGCAACGGCGGTGAGAAACCGCCGCATACGATAACCAAGGCAGTCTTTAAGGATTCGGCATGATTGGACAACTGCGTGGCACCCTGCTGGAAAAGCGTCCCCCGGTGCTGCTGCTGGATGTGAATGGCGTGGGTTACGAAGTGGAAGCGCCGATGACGGTGTTCTACGAACTGCCGGAAACGGGCCAGCCGCTCACACTGCATACCCATTTTGTGGTTCGTGAAGATGCTCAGCTTCTTTATGGGTTCTCCAGCCGCTACGAGCGCGAGTTGTTCCGGGCGCTGATCAAGGTCAATGGGGTGGGGCCGAAAATGGGGCTGGCGATTCTCTCCGGAATCGAGGCGGACCGTCTGGCACAGTGCATTCAGGATCAGGATTCCGGCACTCTCGTAAAAGTGCCCGGCATCGGCAAGAAAACCGCCGAGCGGCTGGTCATTGAAATGAGCGACCGCATGGACAAGATCGATGGTGGGCCAGCCAGTCTGCCGGGGCGGCTGTCTTTGACGCCGGACGATGATGCGCGCAGCGATGCCATTGCGGCGCTGGAGGCGCTGGGCTACCGCAGCAAGGACGCAGTGGCTGCCGTGAGCAAAGTGGCGGAAGAGGGCGCCACCAGCGAGCAAATCATCCGTATGGCCCTGAAAAACCTGGCGCGGTAGTCAATAAACTTCGCTATAACTGTGATAACAGCAATAGCCGCCGGGTAGTCGGCTGGGTTACGCTAGCCGCACCTTGTATATTGATAACGAATCACCGGGCAGAGGCGGTTTTACCGCAACCATGGATAACGAACGACTTATATCTGCGGCCGCCGAAGGCAGTCAGGAAGAGCAACAGGATCGGGCCATCCGCCCCTCCAGTCTGGCCGATTACCATGGCCAGCCTAAAGTCCGCGAGCGCATGGAGATCTTCATCGATGCTGCCCGTGGTCGCCATGAAGCCCTTGACCATACCCTGATCTTTGGTCCGCCCGGCCTGGGCAAGACCACCCTTGCGCACATTATTGCCCGTGAAATGGGCTGCGAACTCAAGTCCACATCGGGTCCTGTGCTGGAAAAGGCCGGCGATCTGGCGGCCATCCTTACCAATCTGGAAGAAGGGGATGTGCTGTTCGTGGATGAAATCCACCGGCTCTCCCCGGTAGTGGAAGAGATACTCTATCCGGCCATGGAAGACTACCAGCTGGATATCATGATCGGTGAAGGCCCTGCTGCCCGCTCCATCAAACTGGATTTGCCGCCTTTTACCCTGGTGGGTGCCACCACTCGCGCGGGCCTGCTGACGGCGCCATTACGTGACCGTTTTGGCATTGTGCAGCGCCTGGAGTTCTATTCTGTGGAGGATCTGGCAGGAATTGTGCAAAGAGCCTGTGACATTCTCTCCATTCCCATTGATGATGCCGGGGCGCTGGAAGTGGCGCGCCGTTCACGGGGCACACCGCGAATCGGCAATCGCCTGCTGCGCCGGGTTCGCGATTATGCCCAGGTGAAAGGGGATGGGAACATCACCGAGGTGATGGCACAGAGGGCGCTGGACATGCTTGAGGTGGACAGTTGCGGCCTTGATAGCACCGACCGGCGATTGCTGGACATGATTATGCACAAGTTTGATGGCGGACCCGTGGGGCTGGAGTCGCTGGCGGCGGCACTGAATGAGGACGCCGGGACCCTGGAGGAAGTGGTGGAGCCCTATTTGATCCAGCAGGGTTTCATTCAGCGTACCCCGCGTGGACGCACCGTTACCAACCATGCCTGGCGGCATTTTGGGCTGAAGTCCCCCCGTCGGGATGGCGATTTGTTTAATGATTGAAAAAAAACAGCAAAGTGGGGAATTTACCCTCCCGGTGCGCGTCTACATCGAAGACACTGACGCCGGTGGCATCGTGTATTACGTGAACTACCTGAAATTCATGGAGCGGGCGCGCACTGAATACCTGCGAACGTTGGGTTACCAGCACTACGCCCTGGCCGATGACAATTTTCAGTTTGTAGTTCATTCGGCCAACGTGCAGTATCGCCAGCCGGCGCGCATTGATGATGCCCTGCAGGTGAGTGCAAGACTGAAAAAGCTGGGCAAGGCCACGCTGCTGTTTGATCAGCAGGTGCGTCGGGGAAAGACATTGCTGTGTCAGGCCGAGATCAAGGTGGCCTGTGTGGCGGCAGACACACTCAAGCCGACAGGCATTCCTGAGGCTTTATACAAAGAATTTATCGCAGCCAGCGAAGGAGAAGGGCTCAATGGTTGAGGCATCCAGCATGTCGGTTGTCAGTTTGATCAGTAACGCTACCATTGTGGTGCAGCTGGTGATGGCGCTATTGATTCTGGCGTCACTGACGTCCTGGTACATGATTGTGGGCCGCTTCCGGGTGTTGAGCCGAGCGGAGAAAGCCGGCAGAGCCTTCGAAGAGACGTTCTGGTCCAGTGATGATCTGGCTTCCCTGTACAAGAAAAGTCGGGAAAATCCGCACCCGGATTCCGGCACTGAATCCATTTTTCGTGCTGGCTTCCAGGAATTTGTGCGCCTTTCCAAAAGCTCCCGCAGTGCCGACGCGGTAATGGACGGCAGCCAGCGTGCCATGCGCGTGGCCCTGCAGCGTGAACAGACCCGTCTTACCAAGCATCTTCCGTTTCTTGCTACGGTGGGTTCCACCAGCCCCTATGTGGGCCTGTTCGGTACCGTGTGGGGGATCATGAATTCCTTTATGGCGCTGGCCAATGTCAAGCAGGCGACCCTTAGTGTGGTTGCGCCGGGTATTGCTGAAGCGTTGATTGCCACAGCTATCGGCTTGTTTGCGGCCATCCCGGCTGTCATGGCCTACAACCGATTCTCCGCACAGAGTGATTCCCTGCTGACCGAAAATGAAATGTTCGCGGAGGAATTTTCCTCTGTGCTTCACCGTCAGGCACACGGGCGGGGAGCCTGATCCATGAATGGCGTGAAGATACGGGTGCCGCGCAAGCTGGTTGCCGAGATGAATGTGGTGCCCTACATCGATGTGATGCTGGTGCTGCTGGTTATCTTCATGGCGACAGCACCAATGATGACCCAGGGCATTAATGTGGACTTGCCTGACAGCAACAGTGCGCCGATTGATACCACCAAGAATGAACCCGTCATTGTCTCCGTGAAGGCGGATGGCAGTTACTACATTGACGTGGGTGGCGATAGCCAGAAATCCGCCAGTCTGGAAACGGTAAAAGGGCATGTGCTTCGTATCCACAAGCACAAGCCCGAAACCCTGTTTCTGGTGGAAGGTGACAGCAAGGTGGCTTACTCCAGTGTCATTTCGCTGATGGCGGCCCTTCAGGAAGCAGGCATTACCCAGCTGGGTCTGGTGACGGAGCCTGCAGGCAGCAATGAGTGATCGTCAGGTTGCGATTGCGTTCACCCTTTTCATTCACCTGTTGGTGTTTGGACTTCTGGTGTTCAGCTGGAGCACGGATCCGGTACTGCACAAGGCGCCGGTAATCCCGCCTCATGTGAAAGCCACCATGGTGGAAACGTCCAAGCAGAAGAAGGCGCCTGTGGCAAAACCGACGCCTGAGAAGAAGCCGGCCCCAAAACCGAAACCGGTTGAAAAGCCGAAGCCAAAGCCGAAGGAAAAACCAAAGCCGGTGGAAAAGCCCAAGCCGAAACCGGCAGAGAAGCCCAAACCGGCGGCAAAACCGGAACCGAAACCAAAACCGGCGCCGAAGCCCGATCCCAAACCTGACATTCCGGAGATCGAGGAGCCCAGCCTGGAAGAGATGCTGGCAGACGAAGAAATTGAGATGGACAGCAAGCCGGAGCCTGCCGCGGATGAAGCGGAAGATGCGGCGAGCAATGCAGATCAGTCCGACGTGGAGGTGGCAAGCCACAGTGATGCGATTCGGGCCGCGGTAAAACAGCGCTGGCGGATTCCCGGCACTTACCGAGGACGCAATGATCTGCAGACAACCGTGCGAATTCGGACTATTCCGGGCGGTGATGTGCTGGATGTATCAGTGGTCAAGTCAAGTGGCTACCCACAATTTGATGAATCGGTGATCAAGGCTGTGCAGTTGGCGGCACCATTGCCGGTGCCCTCAGGGGCCTTGTTTGATAAAGAATTTCGCTCATTTTTAATGATATTTGAGCCAACAGGAGTGTCGCAGTGAGTCGTATCGCGTTGTTATTGGTGATATTGCTGTCCAGTACGGTCGCCAGAGCTGAGCTTCTCATCAAGGTTACTGAAGGGCGGGTAGATGCCGTGCCGATTGCGGTGGTGCCCTTTGCCGGTTCGCAGGGAGCGCCGGAAGATGTATCTGCCATTGTGGCGGCGGATCTGCATCGCAGTGGCCAGTTCAAGCCGCTGCCGGCAGAAGACATGCTCAGTCGCCCGTCAAAACAGAGCGAAGTGATTTACCGGGATTTTCGTGTGCTTGGCATGGAATACATTGTGGCTGGCACCATGAAGGCTCTGGAAAGCGGAGGTTATGAGATCAGCTACGCGCTGTACGATGTCAGCAGCGAAGTGAAACTGCTGGAGGAAACCTACCGCCCGCCGGTTTCTCAGCTGCGCGATGTGGCTCATGCCATTAGCGACCGTATCTATGAACAGCTAACCGGTATTCCCGGCGCCTTTTCTACCAAGATTCTGTATGTGACCCATAACCGCGGAGCCGCCAACCCGTACCAGTTGCAGTATGCTGATGCGGACGGACACCGTGTGACCACGATTCTGCGCAGCAAGGAACCGATCATGAGTCCGGCCTGGTCGCCGGACGGCCGCAAGGTTACTTACGTGTCTTTTGAAGATCGCGGCCTGCCGGCCATTTATGTCCATGAACTGGCGACCACCCAGCGAGAAAAGGTGTCCAGTTTCAAGGGCATTAATGGTGCACCGGACTGGTCGCCGGATGGGCAGAAACTGGCATTGACCCTGTCCCGTGACGGCAATCCGGAAATCTACGTGCTGGATATCACTACCAAGGCGCTGACCCGGTTGACCAATCATTATGGTATCGATACCGAGCCACGCTGGTTGCCGGATGGCGAGAACCTGGTGTTCACATCCAGTCGTTCAGGCGGGCCGCAGATCTATAAACTGAACATAAATGATAAGTCCGTCAGACGCGTTTCCTTCCAGGGTGCTTATAATGCGCGCCCGGATGTGACGCCTGACGGGCGCTATCTAGTTTATGTGCACCGACGAAATGGAAGTTTCAATGTCGGTGTCCAGGACCTCCAGCGGGGCACATTCAATATTGTGACCCGTACTGATATGGATGAGTCTCCCAGTGTTGCACCCAATGGAAGTATGGTAATTTACGGGACGCAAGACCGGGGAACGGGGGTTCTGGAAGCCGTATCCATCGATGGCAGAGTGAAAGTTGAGCTGCCGTCGAAGGAAGGGGAAGTCAGAGAACCGGCATGGTCGCCGTTCCTCTGACAGAATTTTGAGTGTGCAAGGAGTCACTCGGAATTCGCCAGGTTCTCGGAGTCCAAACTTAGGAAATAATAGGAGCTTTTCATGCGTTCATTTCTCAACCCGCTGTTCGCCCTGATGTTGGCTGCCGCGCTGGCCGCTTGTTCCAGCACGCCGACTGAAGAAGACACATCCGCTACCGATACCGCTGAGCAGACTGAAGTTGCTCCGGTAACCCCGGTAGAACCCACTGCTCCGGCCAAGCCGGACACCAGCAGCATCCCGATGACTGCTGACAACTTCTACAACCATCCGTCCAACTATGACGGTACCACCAACAGCAAGGTGATCTACTTCGCATTCGACAGCAACACCGTTCCGGCTGCTGCTTTCGAGACTCTGCGTGCTCACGCGACTCACCTGAAGAACAACGCCAACGCCAAAGTGCGTCTGGAAGGTCACGCTGACGAGCGCGGTACCCGTGAGTACAACGTGGCTCTGTCCGAGCGTCGTTCCAAGGCGGTAGAGAAGTTCCTGCGTGTTCAGGGCGTATCTGCTTCCCAGATCGAAGTCGTGTCCTACGGTGAAGAGAAGCCTGCGGCTTTCGGCCATTCTGAAATGGATTGGGCCAAGAACCGTCGCGTTGAACTGAACTACACTGCTGGCCGTCCGTAAGCGATGACAGTAGTGATGACAAAACGCCTGTTCGCAGGCGTCTTGCTCAGCTCCCTGGTACTCTGCGCACATGCGCAGGGTACTGGGCCGCTGGCCATTGAAGATCGCAGTACTGCTCGCAGCATGGCCTCTGCCGCAGCCGACAAGGGGGCAACTCCCGCACCGGCCGCCAGTGAAGATGCGTTGATCATGTTGATGCAGCAGCAACAACAGTTTGAGGAGCAGGTCCAGATGCTCCAGGGGCAGATCGAAGAACTGCGCCATGAACTTCAGGTAATGAAAGATGCCGAGCGCGAGCGTTACCTGGATCTGGATACACGAATTAATACTCTGGCTGAACAGGGCGTTGCCGAGCAGTCAGAGAGTGGTGATGCTGCGGGTCCGGTTGACCCGGAAGCAGACAAACAGGCCTATAATGCGGCCAAGGATCATCTGGTAGGTCGTGATTTCGACGCGGCGGCTGAAGCCTTTGAGGCCTATCTCAAGGATTTCCCCAATGGCCAGTATCGGGGCCATGCCCATTTCTGGCTTGGGCAGGTCTACAGCAACCAGAAGACACCCCAGAACGACAAGGCCATGGAGCAGTTCCAGGCTGTTGTCGATAACTACCCGGATCATAGCAAGGCACCCTCCAGCCTCTATACCCTGGCGGTGATGCAGGCTCGCAGCGGCAAGGTGCCCGAAGCGAAGATCAATCTGCACAAGTTGATCAAGCAATACCCCGATTCCACCAAGGTCAGCCAGGCGAAATCCCTTCTTGATCAGCTGAACGGCTGATTGTCATGCCAATGCCGGCGGCACAGACGCCGGCAAAGGTGATAGAATCCGCCGCATTTCCGCCCCGGTCATGGTTTCGCCATGGCCCGGCTTTCAGGAGAGGCTGTGGAACTCCGTCTTACCGAAATCTTTCATTCCCTGCAGGGCGAAGCCAGAACCGTGGGTCGCCCGACGGTTTTCGTGCGCCTGACCGGCTGTCCCCAGCGTTGTGTCTGGTGTGATACCGAGTATGCGTTTTCGGGCGGGGACAAGTGGACCCTGGATGCCATTCTCGAGGAAGTGGCCAGCCACGGGGCGAATTACGTCACTGTCACCGGCGGTGAACCGTTGGCCCAGCCAAATTGCCTGCCTTTACTGGTGGCTCTCTGTGATCTGGGCTATGAGGTCAGCCTGGAAACCGGCGGCGCCATGGATATCAGTCAGGTAGACGAGCGGGTATCCGTGGTCATGGACCTGAAAGCCCCGGGATCAGCGGAGCAGCATAATAACCGGCTGGAGAATATCCCCCATTTGCGCCGGCACCATCAGGTCAAGTTCGTGCTGGCAGACCGCAAGGACTATGACTGGGCACGTTTCATGCTGGATCAGCATCAACTGCATGAGCGGGTAGAGGATGTGCTGTTCTCCCCGGTGCAGGGGCAGCTGGCACCGGGAGATCTGGCGGACTGGATTGTGGCTGACCGCCTGCCGGTGCGCTTTCAGTTACAACTGCACAAATTGCTCTGGAATGATGCCCGGGGCCGTTAGAGGAGCCATTACCGAATGAAACACGCTGTCGTGCTGCTGTCCGGTGGACTGGATTCTGCCACCTGCCTGGCGATTGCCCGGGATCAGGGCTACCAGTGCCACACCATTGCGTTCGATTACGGCCAGCGCACCCGTGCGGAGCTGGACGCTGCCGTACGGGTGTCTGCGGCACTGGGTGCGCTCAGTCACCGCGTGGTGGCCTTGGGAATGGGCAGCATTGGTGGCTCTGCCCTGACTGATCACAGCATTGATGTGCCCGAGGATGGCGGCGACGGGATTCCGGTTACCTATGTACCCGCACGCAATACCGTCTTCCTGTCACTGGCACTGGGGCTGGCTGAAGTGTTGGACGCCGAGGCAATCTTTATCGGTGTGAATGCCGTGGACTACTCCGGTTACCCGGATTGCCGGCCTGAGTTCATTGAAGCCTTCCAGAACATGGCAAGCCTGGCCACCAAGGCTGGTGTTGAAGGCCGGCCCATCAGTGTTGAAACGCCCCTGATGCACCTCAGCAAGGCAGACATCATTCGTCAGGGCGTGAATCTCGGGCTGGATTATGGCTTGACGGTGTCCTGCTACCAGGCCGATGAAAGCGGCAATGCCTGTGGTAAATGCGACAGCTGTCGGTTGCGCAAGCTGGGTTTTGAAGAAGCGTTGGTCAAAGATCCAACAAACTATCAGTAAAGGGGAAAAAAATCCTTTCTCCCCCTTGTCAGGCGGAAATAAATCCGTATTATTTGCGNCCTCCTTCGGGAGCGGGTCGTTAGCTCAGTTGGTAGAGCAGTTGGCTTTTAACCAATTGGTCGCTGGTTCGAATCCAGCACGACCCACCATCTTCAAAAAGGCTGCCCTCAAGGCAGCCTTTTTTTATGTCCTCGGCAAGTAATGGCTGCCATTGCCCCGGAGTCAGGGCCGATAGCTTTGGGCTGCAGCGTTTTTCAAAGACGCGCATAGCCAACTTCAATTGTGTTTTACCTGAAAATCAGTAAGATATGCCGGGCTCANGGGTCGTTAGCTCAGTTGGTAGAGCAGTTGGCTTTTAACCAATTGGTCGCTGGTTCGAATCCAGCACGACCCACCATTTTCAAAAAAGGCTGCCTTCAAGGCAGCCTTTTTTTTGGTTTGTTGCCGATTAGAGGGAAAGCGGTATAGAGCCTGGGTTTGGCCCGCCGCCTACGGAAACTCTGCAGGCTTTGCAATATCCGCCCTGTCCTCTATGGGGTGGTGGCCGGCTACCTCGCCGGAAGCGCCATACAGACGCTAATCATGTGGGAGCGGTGTTCCCTCAAATGCGGGACAAATCCTTTAAAGGAGCGTCGGGGCCCCAGAAGCATGGTGCTAATTGCGAGGGAGGGAGCAGGCGCATGCTTTGAGCCACTCAGATTTGGGGTGGGGGAACTCGCCTGCAAGCGCTTTGCCTCTCCCGCAGGCCATGTTCCTGAAGTGAATGCCTACACGACTTTGCGGATCATCAACTTCCCATTCTTCTCATACAGCTCCTGAATCTCGGATGCCTTCTTCACCAGGTTTTGCGCGGTTTGTGCCATCACTTTGCTGTCAAAGCGATGGGCGGCACCGGCATAGGTCACCCAGTTGTTTTTTCGGCACGGATCCAGTTTCTTGCTGGCTGCCAGATAGGCCTGCTTTTGCTGACTGTAAAGCAAGTATCCGAGAAACTGGCTGCTGGCCTCATGGCGCCCCTTGGTAGGGTAGATGGGAACCAGGCTACGTAACAGTTGGCCGTTTTCCATGAAGTGCTCCCTGGCAAATCTTGCCTGATACCGGTTGGTATCAATAATGTGCCGAACCATGTTCACACTGTAATGGCCGGGTGGCAATTACCTAAAAGTTGACTGGCAGGATGAACAGTAAGCCCCTCTAGCGGGTGCTGATTTCCCCCTGTTCAAAATCCGGGAAACCCTGGCCTTGTGCCGGTTTCCATACGGGTAAACCGGCCTGCTCGACCAGCGCGACCATGTCCGCTGTGCCGCGCCCACCGGGAAAGGCCACCAGCGCCTGGGGGCGACCGTGATGCAGCATTCGCCGGTTGCGCATGGGGCCGGCGGCACGGCCATGGGCCTTCCAGTTGGCCGGGTAGCTCACCTGATCCAGCCCGGCGTCCCTTGCCCATTGGCTGGCAAGCCGGTCTGCGCCGCTGGCATCGCCGTGAATCAGCAGGCTGATCAGGCCCGCCCGGCGCAGCCTTTCCAGGCTATCGGTTACACAATCAATATCCCTGTAATCCCTGCCACCACACACCAGAATTCGCATAATACTGCCCATATGATCAGTCATGGTGAAGTATAAGATTATGCGCAGGGTGTTGCATCCCTGTGATGGAACCATGGCGGAGAGATAACAGGGGTTGAGTTAGCTTCACGGCCCGTTGACAGGCAGGCAGACTAAACTTGTACAACTCAATTTTTCTGTACAGGTGCGACGCGTCATGGATACAGCAGAAAAGATCCCCGTTGGTATCAGTGCCTGCCTGTTGGGCATGGAAGTACGCCATGATGGTGGCCACAAGCATTCGCGGTATTGCACCGGGGTTCTGGCCAATCATTTCTCTTTTCGGTCGCTGTGTCCTGAGATGGGATCGGGATTAAGCACGCCTCGCCCTTCGCTGCGTCTCATCGAGCAAGGTGATCAGGTCCGCATGGTGACCAGTGACGGGCAGCGTGATCACACCGACCTGATGGCCGATTTTGTTGAGCGTACCCTGCCGGAACTGGCCGGGTTGCGTGGTTTTATCCTGATGGCCAAATCACCCAGTTGTGGCATGGAGCGGGTAAAGCTGTACCGCGAGGATGGTGAATTGCTCAACCGTGATGCGTCAGGGCTGTTTGCTGCGGGGCTGAAAAAGCGCTATCCGTTGATGCCGCTGGAAGAAGCGGGGCGGCTCAATGACGACGGGCTGCGGGAAAACTTTATCGAACGGGTATTCCTCTACGATGACTGGTGCCAGATGGTTGCCAACGGTCTGACCCCGCAGCGTCTTATCGACTTCCACAGTCGTCACAAGTTTCAGTTGCTGGCGCATTGCCAGCGCACCTACCGCGAGCTTGGGCCCATGCTGGGCAACCTCAAGGCGCGTCCGCTGCAAGACATTGCCGATGATTATATTCATGCCGTTATGGAGGCCATGAAGAAGCAGGTTTCCCGCGGCGCACATGTGAATACTCTGCAGCACCTGGCCGGGTTCCTGCGCGATGGACTCAGCCAGGAGGATCGGTCACTGATTAGCGAACAGATTGATGCTTACCTGCGTGAGGATGTGCCGCTGGTGGTGCCCATGACGTTGCTCCGCGGTGCATTGCGCAAGGTCGATCAACCTTACTTGCAGGCGCAGCGTTATCTGAGCCCATATCCCGATTCATTGGGGCTGAGGAACCGGGTTTGAGCAAGTTGGCAGTTACCATGAATGCGGATGACAGCGGTTACAGCATTCAGGCAGTCAGTGAGCGTTGTGGGGTTAACCCGGTGACGCTACGGGCCTGGGAGCGGCGGTATGGCCTGCTCAAGCCCTCGAGAACCGCCAAGGGGCACCGCCGCTATTCCGAACAGCAGTTGGCAAGGGTGCAGGCGGTGGTGCAGTGGCTGGAAAAGGGTGTGCCGATCCGCCAGGTACAGGCCTTGCTGGACTCTTCTTCCAGTGCCGATGTCACTGCGGAACCTGTCTGGCAAGAAGCCAGAGAGGACGCTCTGGCTTCGCTGGAGGCCCTCAACCTGAGACGGCTGGAGCAGCAGCTCAATGGGTTGATTGCCGACTACGGCCATGGCCGGGTAATAGCAGAATTTTCTGATCCGTTGCGCGAACAACTGGCGATTTCGTCATCCCTTTCCCTGCAAGCGGCCCTGTTCCACAGCCTGCTGACCCAGAAGTGGTCTGGCAGGGCTTTGTCGCTGGCGCCCGGGCGTACCCGTAGTGGCTGGATACTGGTGCCTCTGGGTGATCCTCTGGCGGCGCTGGAGCTGGCCATGGTGATGAATTCGCCCCTGTGGTGCCTGGATCAACCCGCCGATTACGAGGCCCTGCTGCAGCGTCATGCCGCCCACCCACACTTTGGCATTATCTGGCTGGCGGATGCGTTGCCCAGTGCTGCCCAGCGCGCCCGCTGGCTTCCTCAACAGGCGCCGGGGGTTCCTGCCTGTATCTGGGGGCCGCTGGCGCAACAGTTGGCAACTGAAGTGCCCGGTGTTTCTGTGCTCACCGGCAGCCGTGGCGAGGTGGCCGATGCCTTGCAGGCATTCAGTCTGGCGAGTCGGGAGGAACAGGCATGAATCTGGTCTGGTATCGCAATGACTTGCGCGTCCATTCACACCGTCCCTTGCAGGAAGCCCTTCAGGCGGGCGGACCAGTAACCGCTGTGTACTGTCTCTGTGAGGGGCAATGGGATGACCATGGTGTGGCTCCTCTGCGTCGTTGGTATGTATTGCAAAGCTTGTGCGAGCTGGGTGAACAACTGGCGGCACGAGGCATTGGCTTGCAGGTGCTGGACACGGGCGATTTCAGTCAGGTGCCTCAGCGTCTGGCGGCTTTCGTTCGCGAACAGGGCGTTGAGCGGGTGTTCTGCACCCGCGAATACCCTTTGAATGAACGCCGCCGGGATGAGGGTGTGGCTCGCGAAATGGCGCAACTGGGTGTGACTATTCGCGGCTTTGATGACAGCGTGTTGGTGCCGCCCACCACGCTCCGCACCGGCAAGGGCACCCCCTACACGGTGTTCAGTGCCTACAAAAAACGCTGGGATGTATGGCTGGATGATCATTTTGCCATGCCAGACCCGCCGGCAAAGCCAGCGGCAAAGCCCGTTGTTTTTGCGGATAAAAAAACCATTGATGATGCCCTGGCCAGGCTCGCGGTGCCGGCGTCATTGACGGCGCGCTGGGAGCCCGGAGAACAGGCGGCTGGTCGACAGCTTGATGATTTCATCACCCGGCATCTGGCCAACTATCGAAAAAATCGCGACTTTCCGTCGCTCACCGCCACCAGCAGCCTGTCTGCGGCCCTGTCGGCAGGCACCCTGTCGCCGGCCAGTTGTTTTCATGCGGCCCGCCAGGCCATGGCCGATGCCGGCGCCCGGG
The DNA here is from genome assembly GCF_009882945.1 of Alcanivorax sp. DP30. Taxonomy (GTDB): domain Bacteria; phylum Pseudomonadota; class Gammaproteobacteria; order Pseudomonadales; family Alcanivoracaceae; genus Alcanivorax. The sequence goes on along the minus strand of NZ_WTUY01000003.1, from coordinate 136,255 downwards.
ATGGTGCCGCCTGCTGGATCGGTGAGCTGGCCTGGCGGGATTTTTACCGCCAGATCATGGCCCAGTATCCGCGTTTGAGCTGGGGCAGGGCGTTTCGTGCCGAAACCGATTTGCTGCAGTGGAATGACGATGAGGTCCTGTTTCAGGCTTGGTGTGAAGGTCGTACTGGCTATCCGCTGGTGGATGCCGCCATGCGCCAGCTGGTGGCAACGGGCTGGATGCACAATCGCCTGCGCATGGTTACGGCCATGTTTCTCAGCAAGCACCTGTGGCTGGACTGGCGCAAAGGGGAAGATTTTTTCATGCAGCACCTGATAGATGGGGATTTTGCCGCCAACAACGGCGGTTGGCAGTGGAGCGCCTCCACGGGCACCGATGCGGTGCCGTATTTCCGGGTCTTTAACCCGGTTCGGCAAAGCCAGCGCTTTGATGCAGAAGGGCACTTCATTGCCCACTGGGTGCCGGAACTGAAAGCGCTGGATAACAAGACCATTCATGAACCCTGGAAGCAGCCGTTACTGGTACCGGACTACCCGGCGCCCATTGTGCCCCATGCCGGGGTAAGAGAGCGGGTCACCGAGTCTTTCAAGGCGGTTAAACAACTTTATGACACTACGCAGGGACAGGGCGGGAATTGAACATGATGAACAGTGAGAAGCAGAAGATTGCCATTGTGGGTGCGGGCATCAGTGGCCTGACCGCTGCCTGGTATCTGGCAGAACACCATGACGTGGAAGTGTTCGAAGCGGGTGACTACCTGGGCGGCCATACCTGTACTGTGCCGGTGGAGCGCGATCATGGCCACTACGATATCGACATGGGTTTTATTGTCTTTAACGACAGAACCTATCCTCACTACCAGGCATTGCTGGCGGATCTGGGGCTGGCAGGTCAGCCTACCTCAATGGGCTTTGCGGTGAGCGACCAGCTCAATGGGTTGGAGTATTGCGGTGACGGCCTGGGCGGTGTCTTTGCCCGCAAGCGTAACTGGGTGAGCCCGGCACACTGGCGGTTTGTCCGTGAGATTCTGCGCTTCAACAAGGAAGCCACGGCGCTGCTGGATGATCCGCAGGGCGATATGCCGCTGGGCGAGTACCTGAGCCGCCACGGTTACAGTGAGCGTTTCCGCCGCGATTATGTGCTGGCCATGGGTGGCGCCATCTGGTCCTGTTCGCTGGCGCAGATGGAAGCCTTTCCGGCCCGTTTCTTTATTCGTTTCTTCGATCATCACGGACTGTTGTCGCTGACCAACCGACCGCAGTGGTTTGTGGTGCCTGGCGGCTCCAACCATTACGTAACCCGGCTGGTGGCGCGATGCCCGGCCACCTTCCATGTGTCTACCCCGGTGCAATCGGTGACACGTCACCCCGATCATGTCACCGTGGTCGCCAATGATGAGTCTCGGGATTTCGATCAGGTCATCTTCGCCTGCCACAGTGACCAGGTGCTGCCCATCCTGACCGATGCGGACGCCCGTGAGAACAACTGTCTGTCGCAGCTTGGCTACCAGGATAACGAAGTGGTACTGCATACGGACATCAGTCTCTTGCCCAAGCGAAAGCGGGTCTGGTCCAGCTGGAATGCCATGTTGATGAAAGAGCAATCAGACCGTATCCAGGTTACCTACAACATGAATATTCTGCAGGGCATCGACGCGCCGGAAACCTTCTGCGTGACACTTAATGCCACCGACCGCATTGACCCGGCCACAGTGCTGGAGCGGCGTCATTTTTCCCATCCCATGTTTACACCGCAAACCGAAGCGGCGCGGGAAGCCCTGCTTGCCGGTAATGGGATCAATCGCACCTGGTATGCCGGCGCCTGGTGTCGCAATGGCTTCCATGAAGACGGTGTGGTGTCCGCCCTCAATGTGGTCACCGCGTTGGGCAAGCAGAGGCTGGCCGCATGATAGGGCAGGCGATCGCCAGCGGCAGGGTGTGGCACCAGCGCAACGTGCCTTTCACTCACCGTTTTGCGTATCCCCTGTGGCTGGTGTGGTGTGATCTGGATGAGATACCTGCGCTGCTTGACCGCTCTCCCTGGTGGGGGCGGGCCTGGCGGCCGGTGGTATTCCGCGCTCGGGATTTTGTGGACAGTACTGATACCGCTCTGTCCGACAAGGTCCGCGGGCGAGCATCTGATTCAGGGCTGGATTGGCAGCAAGGCAGGGTGTGCATGTTGGGGCAGTGGCGAACCTTTGGCACCTTGTTCAACCCCCTGGTGCTGTACCTGCATTTTCCCGAGGGTTCGGATCAGCCCGACAGCATGCTGGCGGAAGTGCAGAATACACCCTGGAAGGAGAAGCATTTTTATGCGCTGCCCCTGGCAGCCAACGAAGCGGGGACGCTGGAAGTCGATCACGACAAAAGCTTCCACGTTTCCCCTTTCCTGCCCATGGCGCTGCGTTATCACTGGCGTCTTCACGTCGCCTTTCCTGATTTGCGGCTAGTGTTGGAAGATAAAAGTGATAATGAGGTGGTGTTTGCCGCCGGTTTGAATTTGACATTGTTGCATCCGGAAAGGGCTGTCATGCGTAATGTCATTGTAAGAATGGGTGCCAGAGGTTTTGTCACGCTCAAAGGTATTTACTGGCAGGCATTCAAACTTTGGCGAAAGGGCGCCAGGTTTTATCGGCACCCGCAACGCCAGCACAGCGAGCAGAACAAGAGTGAGAGGAGAGGGTAATGCAGTCTGGTGAAAGCGCGTCGAACAATACGGTTGCCGTCAGTGATCAGGCCACTGGCCTGGCTGGCGTAGCGCGCCGACTGGTGCTCAAACAGCTTGAAGCCTTGCCTCATGGCGCACTGCGTATTGAGGAGCCGGACGGTTCCGTGATCAATCTTGGCAGTGAGCCGGAGGGCGGAGTCATTCAACTCCGTGACTGGCGCACGTATTCCATGATGATGAGCGGCGGCGCACTGGGCGCTGCAGAGGCTTACATGGAAGGGGGATGGGACAGTCCGGATCTGGTTGAAGTCATTCGTTACTTTGCTGCCAACATCCAGGCCATGCGCGCTTTGGAAGGCGGCCTCGCCAAGTTGTCCAAACCCGCTCTCAAATTACTGCATCGTCACAACCGCAATTCATTGCAAGGTTCCCGCCGTAACATCGCGGCTCACTACGATCTGGGCAACGATTTCTTCGCGCTGTTTCTGGATCGCTCCATGATGTACTCCAGCGCGGTCTACCCACGTCCGGATGCTGGTCTGGAAGAAGCGGCGGAACACAAACTGGATCTGGTTTGTCAGCGGCTGGAATTGCAGCCCGGCATGGACGTTCTGGAAATCGGGACCGGCTGGGGCGGGTTGGCGATCCATGCGGCCAAACATTATGGCGTCAACGTGACCACCACGACCATTTCCCGCGAACAGGCCCGCTATGCCCGCGAGGCGGTCAAAGCAGCCGGTCTGGAAGAACGCATTACCATTCTGGAAAAGGATTACCGGGAACTGGAAGGTCAGTACGATCGGGTGGTGTCCATCGAGATGATTGAAGCGGTGGGCGCGGAGTTCCTGCCCAGCTACTTCACAGTACTCGGGGAGCGTCTCAAGCCGGAAGGCAAGTTGTTGCTGCAGGCCATCACTGTGCCTGACCAGCGCTACGACTACGCCCGCAAGCAGGTGGATTTCATCAAGCGCTATATCTTCCCCGGTGGCTTCCTGCCCAGCGTGTCGGTGATGACCGATCATTTCACCCGCCACACCGATCTGGTGGCCACCGAGCTGTATGACATTGGTCATGACTATGCGCGTACCCTGCATCACTGGCGTGAGCGTTTCCTGGCCAAGCTCTCCCAAATCCGCGATCTGGGCTTTGATGAGCGCTTTTTGCGCATGTGGGATTACTACCTGTGCTACTGCGAAGGAGCGTTTCTGGAAAGAGCTATCAGCACGGTGCACATCGTGGCCAACGGCCCACGCTGGCGCCCCGGCGCATCCTGATCCCACATCTGTTGCGAGTTACCGATGGGGAAGGTATCTCCTGCCTGTCCCTTTCCCCTTGAAAAATGCGCCTCCCGGGCGCATTTTCGGGTTAAGAAGGGTCGCCAATGGTTCCGGCATCTTCTTGTCACAACCCATCCGGCGACGTTGTGGTATTATTCGCGCCTTGTTTTTTCGCCACTGTCAGGTGGCGGCTCCAAGTGATTGAAATCTGGTCTATTTCCGGGCGGTGAGAGCGATGACGGCAGAGGCACAAGCGCTGGTACAGGCCCACCTGGCAAAGGTGGTGCAGGATGATTCGCTGAGTGACGAGCAGCGACTGGCCTATCGTGAACGTATCAAGACATTGTTACGCGAACGTGACGCCGTGCTCGTGGCCCACTACTACACGGATCCGGAAATCCAGTCCCTGGCAGAAGAGACCGGTGGTTGCGTGTCCGATTCCCTGGAAATGGCCCGCTTCGGCAAGGAGCACCCGGCCTCCACCCTGATCGTGGCCGGTGTGAAGTTCATGGGCGAAACTGCCAAGATCCTGAGCCCGGAAAAGCGCGTCTTCATGCCCACGCTGGAAGCCACCTGTTCACTGGATATTGGCTGCCCGGAACAGGAGTTCTCCGACTTCTGTGACCAGCACCCGGACCGCACCGTGGTGGTGTATGCCAATACCTCTGCTGCCGTGAAGGCTCGCGCCGACTGGGTGGTGACTTCCTCTATTGCGGTGGAATTGATTGAGCATCTGGATCGTAACGGCGAGAAAATCCTGTGGGCCCCGGACAAGCATCTTGGTAGCTACGTGCGCGATAAAGCCGGAGCGGATGTGTTGTGCTGGGACGGTGCCTGTATCGTTCATGAAGAATTCAAGGCCCAGGGCCTGCTTGATCTGAAAAAGGCCTACCCGGAAGCGGCCGTGCTGGTGCATCCGGAATCCCCGGCCTCCGTGGTGGAAATTGCCGATGTGGTAGGCTCCACCTCGCAGCTGATCAAGGCCGCCTGCGACATGGACAACGACACCTTTATCGTTGCCACTGACAAGGGCATCTTCTACAAGATGCAGCAACTGGCTCCGCAAAAGACCTTCCTGGAAGCCCCCACCGCCGGTTCTGGCGCCACTTGCCGCAGCTGCGCCCACTGCCCGTGGATGGCCATGAATGGCCTGCAGAACATGCTGGATGTGCTGGAAAGTGAGAATGGCATGGGGCAGGAAATCTTCGTTGATCCTACCCTGGCCGAAAAAGCCATGGTGCCGCTCAACCGCATGCTGGATTTTGGCAAGTCCCTGAAGGCCTAGACGAATTTCCCTATCATCTTCGTAGGGCGGAAAGGGCCATGCCCTCTCCGCCGGGGGGAGCGACAAGCCTCAAGCTGCAACGCGGATAAGCCTCGCCACATACTCACAGTCTCTACCCGCGCACAGATCCCGGTGCCGGAAACGCGGCTTCAAAGGTCAAAAGCAGGCATTTTACCGGCCCGCGTTGCAGCTTGAAGCTTGTAGCTTGCTCCTCCATGCTTCCCGTTGACTCCCGACAGAGCTTTCCCATGGAATATCTCTCCGACCCCTGGCTTGCTGCTGCCTTGCTGGGCGCAGGCGTTCTTGCTGGCTTTATCAATACCCTCGCCGGCGGCGGGGGGCTGCTGATACTGCCGTTGCTGATGCTCACCGGCATGAGCGCTGCGCTGGCCAATGGCACCATGCGGGTGGGGGTACTGATCCAGAGCGTTGAGGCGGTGCGCCAGTTCAACAAGCGCGGCACCATGCCGTTCCAACCGTTGCCGGCGATTCTGGTGCCCTGTCTGCTGGGCACGCTGGTGGGCGCACTGGCGGCGGCGTATCTGCCCGAGGCCATCATCAAGCCGGTGCTGCTCACCACCCTGGTGGCGGTCGCCCTGATCATGGTGTTCAAGCCCAATCAAATGACGCCCGCCCCGGATGAAACGCCGCTGGTGCCTAATGATTCTCTCCCGGCCTGGCTGGGGCTGTTCTTTGCCGGTATCTACGGTGGCTTTGTTCAGGCGGGGGTAGGCTTTGTGCTGATTGCCGTCCTGGTGGGGCAAATGCGTTACGATCTGCTGCGCGGTAATGCCCTGAAACTGGCCATCACCGGCAGCTTTACCGTGCTGGCGCTGGGCATCTTCATGTGGCGCGATCAGGTGGCCTGGCTCCCCGGCCTGCTCGTCGCCGCTGGCACCCTGGTGGGGGTGCGCCTGGGCGTTGGCTTCGCCCACCGGGTCTCCCCGATCGTGCTCAAGCGCATTTTGCTGGCGATGGTGCTGGCGGTGTGCCTGGCGGCGGCGATAAAAGGTTAGCTTCAAGCTACAAGCTGCAACGCGGGCCAGGAAAGTGCATGTTTCTGGTCTTAAATGCCGCGTTTCCGGCACCGGGATTTGTGCGCGGGGAAGGACTTTAAGCGTGCCGAGTGACTATTCCGTGTTGTAGCTTGCAGCTTGAAGCTTGTAGCTAGCTTCTTCCCATCGCAACCCGGCCCCATGGGCGCTATACTCGGCGCTTTCCGATAGCCAGCCAAGAAACCGTTTTTCCTATGAACAGTGCTGAACTACGCCAGGCCTTTCTGGACTACTTCGCCAGTCAGGGACACACCAAGGTGCCGTCCTCCTCACTGGTGCCCCATGACGATCCCACCCTGTTGTTTACCAATGCAGGGATGAACCAGTTCAAGGACGTGTTCCTGGGCCGTGAATCCCGGGATTACACCCGTGCCACCAGCTCCCAGCGCTGTGTGCGTGCGGGCGGCAAGCACAACGATCTGGAAAACGTGGGTTACACCGCGCGCCACCACACCTTCTTCGAAATGCTGGGCAACTTCAGCTTTGGCGACTACTTTAAGCGCGAAGCCATCAAGTTTGCCTGGGAGTTCCTCACCGGCACCCTGGGGCTGCCGGAAGACCGCCTGTGGGTCACCGTGCATGTGTCCGATGACGAAGCGGCAGATATCTGGCTGAAGGAAATGGGCGTCAGCGCCGAGCGCTTCTCCCGTCTCGATGAAGACAACTTCTGGCAGATGGGTGACACCGGCCCCTGTGGCCCCTGTTCCGAAATCTTCTACGACCACGGCGCCGATGTGCCCGGTGGCCCGCCGGGTTCCGAGAACGACGATCTGGATCGTTATATCGAGATCTGGAACTTGGTGTTCATGCAGTACGACCGTCAGGAAGACGGCGAGCTCAAGCCGCTGCCCAAGCCCAGCGTGGATACCGGCATGGGCCTGGAGCGTATTGCGGCGGTGCTGCAGGGCGTGCACTCCAATTACGAAATCGATCTGTTCCAGGCCTTGCTCAAGGCGGCGGCCAACGCCACCGGCTGCAACGATCTGGAAGAGAAGTCCCTGCGCGTGATCGCGGACCACATCCGCTCCTCCAGCTTCCTGATCTGTGACGGTGTGATCCCGTCCAATGAAGGTCGCGGTTATGTGCTGCGCCGCATCATCCGTCGTGCCCTGCGCCACGGCCACAAGCTGGGCCAGGACAAGCCGTTCTTCTCTACCCTGGTGGCGGCGCTGGTAGAACAGATGGGCGAAGCCTATCCGGAACTGGCCCGTGAACAGGCCCGTATCGAGAAAGCCCTGCTGGCGGAAGAAGAGCAGTTTGGTCGCACCCTGGCCGCCGGCATGAAAGTGCTGGAAAGCGCCATCGACGACATGGACGGCAAGATGCTGTCCGGCGATGTGCTGTTCACCCTCTACGATACCCACGGCTTCCCGCCGGACCTCACTGCCGACGTGGCCCGTGAGCGTGATCTTGAGGTGGACATGGATGGCTTCGAAAAAGCCATGGAAGCCCAGCGCGAACGCGCCCGCGGCGCCGGCAGTTTTGCCAACGACTACAGTGATCGCCTCAATATCGAGGCCGTTACCGACTTCTCCGGCTACGAAAAGCTGGCAGACGAAGATGAAGTCGTGGGTCTGTACCGCGACGGTGACGCCGTGGATAGCCTCAATGCCGGCGAAGAAGGCATGGTGGTGCTGGCCAGCACTCCGTTCTACGCAGAATCCGGTGGCCAGGTAGGCGATACCGGGTACCTGGTGAAGGGAGATAACCGTTTTGCCGTGGCCGACACCCGCAAGCGCCAGGCCGCTCATATTCATATGGGCAAGGTGGAAAGTGGCAGCATCAAGGTCGGTGACAAGATTGCCGCCTACGTGGATGTGGAGCGCCGCAAGGCTATCATGCGTAACCACTCTGCCACCCACCTGATGCACGCCGCTCTGCGTGACGTCCTGGGCGAGCACGTTCAGCAGAAGGGCTCGCTGGTGGCTGCCGATTACCTGCGCTTTGACTTCTCCCACGGCGAAGCCGTGACGGAAGCCCAGCGCGAGCAGATCGAAACCCTTGTTAATCGCCAGATTCTTGCCAACACCGCCGTATCTACCGAATTGATGGATATCGATGCCGCCCGTGAAGCCGGTGCCATGGCCCTGTTTGGTGAAAAGTATGATGATCAGGTTCGTGTGCTGAGCATGGGCAGCGACGGCTTCTCCAAGGAACTGTGTGGCGGTACCCACGTGAGCCGCACCGGCGACATCGGCCTGTTCCGGATTACCCTGGAAGCCTCTGCCGCCGCCGGTGTGCGTCGTATCGAAGCGGTCACCGGGGAGAATGCCCTGAACGCCATGCGCAGTCAGGAGCGTGCGCTCAGCGATATCGCGGCTACGGTGAAGAGCACTCCCGACAATGCCGCCGAGCGGGTGCGCAGCCAGGCACAGAAAGTGCGTGAGCTGGAAAAGGAGATCGAACGCCTGAAGCAGAAGCTGGCCAGCGGTGCCGGCAGCGACCTCACCGACAGTGTTGAGGATATCAATGGCGTGAAGGTGCTGGCCACGGCGGTGGACGGTGCCGACGGCAAGACCCTGCGGGTGACCATGGACAAGCTGAAAGACAAGCTGGGTTCGGCCATCATCCTGCTGGCAGCGGTGGAAGGTGACAAGGTGGCCCTGGTGGCCGGTGTCACCAAGGATCTGACTGATCGCTTCAAGGCCGGTGATCTGCTCAAGCATGTGGCGGAGCAGGTGGATGGTCGTGGCGGCGGTCGCCCGGACATGGCACAGGGTGGTGGTAATAACCCGGCGGCTTTGCCCGCAGCACTGGCGAGTGTGAAGGACTGGGTGGCGGGCAAGTAGCTGCGCTGAAGGGCGGATATGCCGGGCATCTCCGCCATTTGGCCTGCAGGTTTGCTGCGCGGCACGGGCGACTGCCCGGTGCCGCCAAACCACCCCAACATGAAATCCCGGCGCGTTTCTGCTATAGTTTCGCGCTCTTTTTTGCAGACAAAGCGACTTTATGGCTCTTATCGTGCAGAAATACGGCGGTACCTCAGTGGGTACAGTCGAACGCATTCAAGCCGTTGCCGAGAAGGTAGCGGGTTTCCATAAACGGGGTGATCAGGTGGTTGTGGTGGTTTCCGCCATGAGCGGTGAAACCAACCGACTGATCGAGCTGGCCAAAGGTGTCAGCGATGCTCCCTCTCCGCGCGAAATGGATGTGCTGGTTTCCACTGGCGAGCAGGTCACCATTGCCCTGTTGTCCATGGCACTGCAGAAGTTGGGCCTGAATGCCCGCTCCTATACCGGTAGCCAGATTCCACTGCGCACCGACAGTGCCCACTCCAAGGCGCGCATCGAGGAAATCGACGACAAGAAAATGCGTGCCGATCTGGATGGCGGCAGCATCGTGGTCGTGGCTGGTTTCCAGGGTGTGGATGCCAACGGCAACATCACCACGCTTGGTCGTGGCGGTTCCGATACCACCGCCGTCGCGCTGGCCGCTGCCCTGAAAGCAGACGAGTGTCAGATCTACACCGATGTGGACGGGGTCTACACCACCGATCCCCGTGTGGTGGATACCGCTCGCCGCCTGAGCACCATTACCTTTGAAGAAATGCTGGAGATGGCCAGCCAGGGCTCCAAGGTCCTGCAGATCCGCTCCGTGGAATTCGCCGGCAAATACAATGTGCCGCTGCGAGTCCTTTCCAGTTTCCAGGATGGCCCTGGAACCCTTATTACCGTCGACGACGAGGTTGATATGGAAAAGCCGGTAATCTCCGGAATTGCCTTTACCCGTGATGAAGCCAAGATCATCGTGCGTGGCGCCCCGGATACCCCGGGCATTGCCTACAAGATCCTCGGACCGGTCAGTGCAGAAAACATCGAAGTCGACATGATCGTACAGAACGTGGGCAAGGACGGCGCTGCCGACTTCACCTTCACTGTGCACCGCAACGATTTCGTCCGTGCCCAGGACGCCCTGCGCAACGCTTCCGAAGAGCTGGGCAAGCCGGAAATCATCGGTGATGACAAGATTGCCAAGGTCTCCCTGGTCGGCGTAGGCATGCGCTCTCATGCGGGTGTAGCTGCCAAGATGTTCGAGACCCTGGCCAACGAAGGCGTCAACATCGAGATGATCTCCACCTCTGAAATCAAGGTGTCTGTGGTCATCGCCGAGAAGTACCTGGAGCTGGCAGTTCGTGCCTTGCACTCCGCCTTCGAACTGGACCAGCCTGAGGGTTGATCCTTGTCTGGCGGGCTCTTCCCGCTCCCTGTCTGGCGGCATTGATGCTGTCTGACAAGGGTGTTGGAAGGGCTCCCACGGTAGGTACGGGGCGACGACCGGTAGGTTTTTCTCCTGCTACTGGCAAGACTTGAGAATCAGATTCAGTCATAATGCCGCCCCCGTATGTGGGGTGGGTTAAATGGTCCCTGAACCAAGGAACCGTCTTTGACGGAGCCCGCTAGCCCCGATACGGACTGCGCTCACGGACAACAAGGACCCCAGGAGGGATCATCATGCTTATTCTTACGCGTCGAGTTGGAGAGACCCTGATGGTGGGTGACGAAGTCACCGTCACCGTTCTTGGTGTAAAAGGTAACCAGGTACGTATCGGTGTGAACGCACCGAAAGAGGTTGCGGTACACCGGGAAGAAATTTATCAGCGGATTCAGCACGAAAAGTCATCAGACAGCGAGTCTGTCTGATTTTTGGGCTGTATTTTCTCCGTAAAATCGTTATGATGCGCGGCGAGTTTGGAAACAGCACCAATCAAGAGTGCAAATTTTCCTGACTCGAGCAGTACCGCATTCCGGAGAGGTGGGTGAGTGGCTGAAACCAGCTCCCTGCTAAGGAGCCATACGGGAAACTGTATCGCGGGTTCGAATCCCGCCCTCTCCGCCATATTATGAAAACGCCCCGCACTGCGGGGCGTTTTTGTTTCTGGAGCCGCGATAAATTTCTCTCCGCATTTTGCAAGAGTCAGGCTTGCCTGGGCCAAGCGAGCGCCAACGAGCAACGAGATTCGAAAACCGCTCAATGAGGTGCTGGTTTTGCCTTTCGAAACTCGCTTCTCGTCACTCGTTACTCAGCTGTTCACCCTGACAGGCTGGGCCACGGGGTAAAGGAGAGATGTGCGCCCCTGCGAACGGAACTGCGCCCTGAACGAGGTTGTTAATTCTCCTAAAATGTCCGTCATCGCAGGAACCCCGCCTGCAAAGTAGCATCCAATTGGCACTCATAAACGGAGAACCCCCTTGCCTCTGGCCCTGCAGTCCCTGTCAGATTCCCTTTACCGCATTCGCCACCTGTGGGCGGTGGTCAGCTTTGCGCTTGGCCTGGGCAGTTACTTTCTGGTGGAGCGCCAGCCCTGGCTGGCAGCAGTGCTTACCGGTTTTCTGGTGCTCAGCTGGCTACTGTTGCTGACAGAGGGGCTGTGGCAGCAACGTTTTGCCGGCACAGCCATGGAAAATGTCTCCCAGGGGCTGCTCAAGCTCATTTTGCAGGCTGTCCACCAGGAAGCCTTCTTTTTCAGTCTGCCGTTTGTGTTACTGCAGTGGTCCGGCGGGGCGGAATATATCGGCTTTACCACCCTGGTGATCAGCGCAGCGCTGATGAGCATCATTGATCCGATCTACTTCTGGCTGGCCCGTCACCGCGCCCTGTATTTTGGCTTCCACGCCTGGGCCCTGTTCGTGGCCCTGCTGGTGTTGCTGCCGCTGATCTTTCATTGGCAAACCGATACTGCCCTGACCTGGGCAGGCTGGCTGACCGCCCTGTTCGCGTTGCCCAGTTTCTGGCGTGTCGGTGGGCCGCGTAAATGGTTTCGCTGGGCCGGCCTGGTGGCCGTTTCGCTAATGATTGCGTTATCGCCCCGTTGGCTGGCGCCCCTGGTGCCGCCTCTTACCCTGTCACTGGAGGAGCGGGCCATGGCGCTGTCGTTCAATCGCGCAGAACGACAACCCTTGGTCAGCGGAGAAGTGTTCAGCAGCAAGGAAGTGGAAGAGGGCCTGTATGCCTATACGGCCATCAAGGCGCCGTTGGGGCTGGGCCAGCAGGTTTATCACTACTGGTTTCACAATGGCGAACAGGTGGATCGTATCCCGCTCAAGGTTTACGGGGGACGAGAATCCGGTTTCCGCACCTGGTCTCACAAACGTCACATTCCGGTGCCGTCGGCAGGCAGTTGGCGAGTGGAAGTGCGCACGGAAGACAATCAGATAATTGGCGTGATGCGGTTTTACATTACACCGGACGCTTGAAACCTGTCACAGCGCTGCGGGTGTTCCTTCGCTGCGCTCGGTGGCGGCGCGATCTCTGTGGTAAACCTCTTAACCTGACTTAAGCCGCTTTCTTCACCACCGGACGGAAGCGATCTAGCTGACCGGTCACAGCCAGGTAAGCCGGTGGCAGATAGCGGTACTTGGCGGGCACCAGTTTCGCCAGTTTCTGAATTACGCGGCGGCGGCGTTCGAAGCGCCGTGCCAGTCGGCCGGTCCAGTGCACGTGTAGCACCTTGCGCAGCGCCGGGGGTAGGGTGGCGTAGGTGGCCAAGGTGGCGTTCTTGCCCAGCACACTGTAAATCCGCTGCCACATCCAGTCCGGCATCATCGCCAGCTGCGGTGTTTTCTTCACTTTCTTGAGGCTCACATCCAGCAGGTAGCGTGCGGTATCGGAGTTCTCCAGACGGGTCTCCACCATGTTGTTGAAGTAATCCCAGAAAGCCGTAACGGTCTGCGGCATGTCCTGATCACGAATACCCAGCACGCGCCCCTGCTGCACCCATTCCTGCAACAGCTGCGCCTCTTCGCCGGCGGTGAAGGGCTTTTCGCCAAACAATCGCTGGCTGGTGACCATGGTGTAGTAAGTGGTCATGTGCACCCAGGCATAGGCCTCCGGGTCCAGCGCAAAATACTTACGCCCCTTCTCATCGGCACCCTTGATATTGCGGTGCATCTCGCGCAGATCCTGGCCCGCTTGCGGGGAGCCATCCTGACCGCCATAAAGAAGGCGCAGGCCCCATTCGGTAGTACGTTGCAAACGGCCCCAGGGGTCTTCCTTGAACACGGAGTGGTCACCCACGCCGGTACCTACTACCGGGTGTGAAACCTGCAGCAGCAAGGTGGTACCCGCCATCAGCAGTTGAAGGTTGTCACCGGCATGTTTCCAGGCCAGGGAATCAGGGCCAAGGGCTATGGGGCTGGCTTTGTTATTGGAAGGGGTAGCCATGTCGTGCGCTCCTTCTGCGAAAAACGCAGTGAGACTAATTAAAGAAGGTGTCTCATTTTGGTCTTTGCACAACCGTTCCAGCAAGTGACAGAAAATTGATAGTTGTTCACTCAACCGCCGCCCGCCTCACGGCATCTGCTGATATGTCATCGCACCATGATATGTGGGTGTCCTCGCCGGACGGGCCCAAAGGGGGGGCTACGCGACACCCCTCTGGACTCCCCCGCGCCCCGACTTCGTTCGGCCTGCTCCGCAGGCACACTCCGGTACTCGCCCTGTGACGGACGCAAAAAAGACTCGCTCCGCTCAGACAGGTTTTTTGCTCTACGCCGTCACCGGGCTCCGTTCCTCGACTCACTCTAACGGGGAAGGTGCCGTGCGGATGGCATTGGCGTTCTTTTTCGCGCAAACGCTCAAGCTTGCTGTGGGAACTAGCCTGCAAGCGATCCATGGCGACCGCTTTTCACCCGCGCGCAAGTTGAATTTGTAGGATATGGCTTACATAAATTTGTAAGTGATTGAGATAAGTTGGTTTTTCAGAAAAGCGGATGCAAGAAAAGTCGGGTGAGAGTGATTCTTGTGTGTCTGATAACCCACTGATCTGGCTTTGTTTTGGTGTGGGGCCAGGGAAGATTGTGGGTGGAGATATACAGCAAAGTGTTATATCGCATCTGCAATTGAATAAACTGTTATGAGTTGATCGTGGATAAATGGAGTATTGATGTTCTTTAAGAATGAAGACAATGCGAAAGTTCTAGCAAGATTTCTAAGTAAAGCTGAAGCTGCACATATAGAAGATGAAACAAGAGCAACGCGCTTGTCGATCTCAAGAGAAATAATTGGATACATTTATAAGTCGCCAGAAGACTGGGACGAAAGGTGCACTTTCAATATTAGGCATGTCGGTGACCAGTTTCTTCATTGGCTAAGGGAATTTGATCAGTCAAAACCAACACATATTGATCATATCTACTGCATAGCCTATCGATTTCTATGTGAATTCGATTTTCTTGTGGGGCCGGGTAAAGAACTAGGCATGGAGCTAAGGTCACTCAAAAGTAAAATAGAGAATGATGTTGGAGAAATGGATGGCGATGTGAGGTCGCAGATAATATATGCCTCTTATGTCATGCCGGCAAATATTGCAAAAGATTTTATTAATGACGCAAATATAGGTGTCTTCAAAGAATTCGAACAAAAGAAGTTTGAAGCTGAAAAGCTAAAAGAGCAATGGGATGGTGAAATCATATCCAAAGAGGAGGCTGCCCAGACACTAAAAGACAAGCTAGAAGAGTATAAAATCGGATTTAATTTCGTAGGTCTGTACCAAGGATTTTCTCAATTGGCAGAAAAAAAGGCTAAAGAAGCTTTTTGGTTATTCTTGTCACTAATTGGGATGGGGTTGCTTATCTTGGCTCCATTGGTCACTGAGATAGTTTTGGCTGTAACAGGTATTTATAAGGGAAATACTTTAGGAATGGAGCACTTGCTTGTTCTTATTCCTGTAATTTCCATAGAAATCATTCTTATCTATTTCTTTAGGGTCATACTTCTAAATCATAGATCAGTTAAGGCGCAGATAATGCAAATTGAGCTGAGGCAAACGCTCTGCCAATTTATTCAAAGTTACACTGGATATTCTTCTGAGATGAAGAAGCAGGATTCAAGCGCCTTAGACAAGTTCGAAAGTCTTATTTTTAGCGGAGTCCTTTCTGACCCAGAAAAATTGCCGAGCACTTTTGATGGTGTGGAGCAGATAGGAAATTTAATTAAGAGCATAAAAAATTCATAACAAAAATTGTATAGCGAAAGCCGCTGAATGCGGCGTTAGGAAGGGACGATGCGAAAACTGTTCAGTACCATTGATAGAACAGAGGCTTTAAACGCAAAGTTTGCTTTGGAGTCAAACGGTGTCCCTGTCTATATCGGTGGGGAGCACTCCGGGCCAGCTCCAGGATTCCTGCTTGCGGATGTTTATACTGTTTGGGTATGTCTGGATCACCAGTTCGTGGATGCTTGCCGATTCATGCAGGATGATTCCCATGAAATATCCTGCCCTGTCAGTATGGATGAGTTCAATGTGGCTGCTGAAGAAGCTCGGAAAGAGAAGTGGCCATGGATCTCGGATTTGATAATGCTGCCTCTAATGGCCGTTGCTGCTTTTGGCTTTATTGCATGGATTGTGAGTAGAGTCCTGGCAGCATAACCCGTGCCTGAAAGCCTGCCTTCGGCGCATATTCAAAGATAACCAAACTTCCTCATTAGTGAGATGTTCAAACATGGATGTAAATGTGGCCGTCTTCGGCTTCCTGCGCTTTCCTCCTGGCTCAATCCCTGCGATTCGTCCCTTTCTGGACGAGTTTGTCAGAGCCACCAAAATCCACGATGGTTGTATTGCTTACGATGTTGCGGAAGACCTGAATGAACCTGGGCTGCTTCGCTTTTCCGAGCTGTGGCCGGATCGCCGGTCGCTGGATGCCCACCTTTCTGCTCCGCATATCACGCCCTGGCGGGAGGCCGCCAGAGAGCATGGTTTGCTGGAGCGGCATTTCATCGCCTATGACGTCAGCGGTGCGCGTACGGTTTAGGATATTGATCACGCAAAGGAGATAGCATGAAAATCTATGGAGATAGTCAGTCTGGAAACTGCTACAAGGTGAAGCTGGTCTGTCATCTGCTGGGTTTGGAATACGATTGGGTCGAAGTGGATATTCTTGCCGGAGAGACTCGCTCAGCTGAGTTTCTTGCACGTAATCCAAACGGAAAGATCCCCTTGCTGGAGCTTGATGACGGGTTTCTGTCTGAGTCCAACGCTATCATCAATTATCTGGCGGCAGGTTCGGAGCTTTATCCTGACGATCCCCTCGTTCAGGCCCGTATACAGCAGTGGCAGTTTTTCGAGCAGTACAGCCACGAGCCTTACATTGCCGTTGCCCGTTTCATCAATAAGTATCTTGGCTTGCCCGAGGAAAGGGTGGAGGAGTATGCGGCCAAGCAGGAAGGCGGGCACAAAGCTCTCAAGGTGATGGAGCTTCAGTTACGTGAATCGCCATTCCTGGTGGGTGAGGATATCAGCACGGCGGATATTTCACTGTTTGCCTATACCCATGTTGCCCACGAAGGTGGCTTTGACCTTGCGGACTATCCCGCGGTCAAAAGATGGTTGGGCGATGTGTCTGCTGCGGATGGATTTGTGGCCATGGGCTAACCGTTGTGTGCTGTGTCGTTCCCCTTTTCCGGCTATGACATTGAATATTCCCTGTCTTAAATATATGGAGTTCAATTAACGACAGGTGTGCCGATCAATCCTCAGGCCTATGCCATGCAAACGCTCAAAGCCGCTATTGTTTATTTTGCCTTGATCTTCGCCATTGGCTTCAGCCTGGCCATGATCCGCATCCCCTTGCTGGTGCCCCGGCTGGGCGAACGCTGGGCCGAGCTCGTGGAGTTGCCGTTCATGGTGCTGGCGAGTTTCTGGGCGGCGCGTTGGCTGGTGGGCTACTTTTCTCCGTTGTCTTTATCTCAGAGATTAGGGATGGGGAGTATGGCGTTGCTGTTGATGGTGGGGGGCGAACTGGGCTTGACTGTGGCCTTGGGACAAAGCATCCGCGAATACATTCTGGGGCGTGACCCGGTGTCCGGAGTTGCCTACCTGATTGCCTTGTTGCTGTTTGCAGCCATGCCGGTGTGGGTTCGGAGCGCGGCCACCAGGACGCTTGAATCCTGATGGCCGGAGAGTTACTGAATCAGAAGCCGACAATTTTTGGGTAAATGCCCCGATTTCTTTCCAGGATAACCTGCCCATTTTTTAACGGGATTGCCGGAGTTGCCGGGTAGCCCTTGAAGTATTCCTTTTGGCTGCCCTTGTAGCCGGTAATTCCCCGGTTCATTGAATAGTAGATATTGCCATTGGCGATTACGAAGCCAACCATGCTGTCGTCTTCCTGAGCCAGCACCTGGCTCTGACCATTACTGAAACGCTCAATCAGATAGCAGTACCGGTAACAGTCTCTGCCTGGGGTGTCGCTGGTGATCGTGCGGGCAAGGGCGACGGTCTTGCCTGTGGGATCGAGGGCCGCTTCCCGAAAGCCCTTGGCGGAGCCCAGATTGTGATTGCGGCTGCCATCGAAGTAGACCAGGTCTCCGTCGTTGTCGGTGTACAGAACAGAGCCTGCCTTGAACTCTGCCCGGTATAGCTGGGTGCCCATGCGATCATCATAAAAGCGTACGGCTTTTTTGCCCTGAATGACCCAGTGAGAGTGAGGTCTTCTGCCATTGATTGAAACCAGAATGTCGCCGTTCAGGCCAAGGTCCAGGCTTCTGTTTTCAAATAGCTTGATGATTTCCCCGCTGTGATGAATCAAGTCGATATGGTGGGAGGGCTTGCTTTGATGGCTGTTAGGTGAGGCATGTCGCACATACTTAATCAGTGCTGAGCCATCACCGGAAGGGGATAGTCGTTGTATGGACTGGTTTTGTGCACGGTTTCTTGCAAATACCCCCTGCTGGTTGGGGCTGGGGCCTTCGTAAATCCAGGTTTGTTCAGTGCCATCGAGTTTGAGCAGGCTGTGGCAGGTGCTGCACCCCGCGATTTCTATGGAAGCCAGAGCGCTTCCATCAGCAAGGAGTACAACCTGGTTGATGTTGTAGTGCTCGCGCTTTTCCTCGTAGAGAACAGCGTGTCCTTTACCGGGGAAGACCTTGATGACTTTTCGGTGGTCACGGGAGACGCCAATAATTTCCCCGGCATAGCTGTGCCGGAACAGGAAGTCTCTTGATGGGGTGGCGATCAGCGTGAGGCCATGTCCGGGGGCTGTCGGTTTTGCCTCTTGTTCAGGTGAGGCTTGTGAGGGTTGCTGTTCTGGGCCTTCTTTTATGGAAGCGATAACGGCTTCCTGAATCATTTTTTCTTTCTTGCTAGCTTCATAGCTGCTGTTCTCAGTGGCTACCAGGGTGTCACCGAACACAAAAACCGTCACGCCAACGGTGCCTTGTCTGGCCTTGTCTTCAAGGTGCGGGTCGAAGTAACCGGCATCGATCATGGATGCCATTCCTGACCGTGCTGCGGTGGTAGTGAATAGGGTGTCGCCGTTGTCTTCGCTGTCGGCTTTGCCAAAGCGATGGTAATTCGCTCTGTCCTGAATCAGATAGCCGGTTAGACTGCCCAGCGGTTTGCCCTTGCTGTTGACCTTGTCGTTATCGGAAATGACGGTGGTATAGCTCTCATCGGCCTGCATGGAGCGAAGCAGGATGCCAACACAGGCTGGCCCTGAGCAATCCTGATAGCCCTCAGCGAAATATTGCGGATCTCGGGCCTGAACATAAGTAAAACCGATATAAACAATGGCAATGCCAAGCAACCAGCCAGCTATTTTTTTCACGGATTCCCCCTGATGATGGTTGGTGTCTGCCTGCACCATGATTCTGCACTTGCGTTCTATTATTCAGGAATCGCCGTCAACATGCATGGGGCGCACGGTATGAAGAGCTGCAGCGCTCCCTAGAACCGCTCCTGACTCAGGGGGAGTAACAGCACCGCAGCCCCAATCAGCGCGACCGCCGCTCCCAGCAATCCCGGTGCAAAACTGCCACTGCTTTCCAGCATCCTTGCTGTGACCACCGGCCCCAGTATCTGCCCGATGCCATAACAGGCCGTCAGCGCGCCCAGTGCCATGCTGGCGGCGTGGGGGGCAAGTTGACGACCGCAGTACATGCTGAGGGCCACAACGGCGGTAAAGGTGGCGCCTACCAGCAGACCGCTGGTGACCAGCCCAGCAAGACCCGGGAGCCAGGCGGGGGCGCTGACGCCAATGGCCTGGACGATTAACGCCATCATTAACGCATTGCGTTCGCCGGCACGGCTGGCCAGTTTGCCCCACAGCAGGTTGGCGGGGATGGCCGCCAGACCCACGGCAAGCCAGGTATAGAAGGCGGCGCTGTCCAGTCCGGGCAGTTGTTGTTTGGCGATCACCGGCAGGTAAGTGGTGCTGGTGATGTAGCCGAACCCGGCAAGAGAATAACTGGCAATGAGGAAACCCAGCGCCTTGCGGTTCACCGGTACGCGGGTATGGGCATGTTCACTGGCGTGGGGCAGGGCGGGAATCACGCGCAGAAACGCCATGAAGCCAAGCGCCAGCGCGCCGCAGGCAAACCACATGAAGGGATAGCTCCCTTGCAGGGATTCCACCAGCGCCACGGTGAGGGCGGCGATGCTGATACCCAGGCCAATGCCGGCGTAATGAATGTTGCCCAGCCGGGCGCGCAGATGGTTGGGCAGGGCGCCGAGCACCAGGGCGGAGCCGTTGACCATGATAATGGCGCTGGCCACCCCGGCCAGAAAACGGTTGATGGCCCAGGGCATAAAGGTATCGCTGAGCCCCATTAGCACACTGGAGATAACACTGACCCACAGAGCAGCCCAAAAAGCAGTGCGCGCACGATGGGCTGGTACCAGCATGGCAAGCATGGCACCCAGTAGATAACCGCCATAGTTCACCGCCGCCAGATAGCCGCCACTCACCGCCGTCAGTGCGGTATCGGCAATCATGTCGGGCAGGGCGGGGGTAAAGAGAAAGCGACCAATACCGAGGGCAATGACCAGACTGAAGGCGCCGGCCAGGGCAATGCGAAGGGCGTCTTTGTCGTGTTGGGCCATGTTGGGCTCTCGGTCAATCATCGGGGCTGTTGTCATGTGAGGTGCAGCCTAGCAGGTCGCAGGGTGTTGCTCTGCACCTTTCGAATGATGTTCATTATTTCCCTCAGTGATAATTGGCCTTTGGTCGCAACCGGTGCGTCATTTTTTCACCATGCTGGCGCAAAAAGAGGCTCTGCGGGGTGTGTTCGGCTTTGCTGCATGGCAGTGACGCATTTTGGTGACCGAGAAATGATTCACAACAGTGCCGCTTGTGCAATTTATGGGCGTGGTCATCGTGAGTGCAGGCAGGGTGAATCGTTAACCCTATGAAAACAGGAGGTTTTCAAAGTTGGCACAGCAATTGCCTTAGTCAGGACATCACAGCAACAGCGCTGTGATCCCAATACATCTTCGTGATCAATGGCGATCACGAGCAGATTCGAGCAAAGGCGCTCAAGGCATCCGGTCAACGATGACGGGATTCCCTGAGCGCTTTTTTTATGCCTGCGCGATAGCTGGCAAAAGAGGGAAGACAGATGAAAAAGTTTATTCGCACAGCAATGACTGCACTGACGCTGGGGCTCTCGGCCAACGCCATGGCGAACGACTCTGTGGGCTGGCCGGAAAAGGCTGACTTGAAGTTCGGCTTCATCAAGCTGACAGATATGGCACCGCTCGCTGTGGCCTATGAGAAAGGTTTCTTTGAAGAAGAAGGGTTGTTCGTGACCCTGGAAGCCCAGGCCAACTGGAAAGTGCTGTTGGACCGGGTCATTGACGGTCAGCTGGATGGCGCGCACATGCTCGCTGGCCAGCCATTGGGTGCCACCATCGGCTACGGCACCGAAGCCCACATCATTACCGCATTCAGCATGGATCTGAACGGTAACGGCATTACCGTTTCCAATGCGGTGTGGGAAGAAATGAAGAAGAACATTCCGGAGAAAGACGGCAAGCCGGTGCACCCGATCAAGGCCGACGCCCTGAAGCCAGTCGTCGAGAAATACAGGGCCGAAGGCAAGCCCTTCAACATGGGCATGGTATTCCCGGTATCCACCCATAACTACGAGCTGCGTTACTGGCTGGCTGCCGGTGGCCTGAATCCCGGTTACTACGCGCCGCACAAGGGCGACACCAGTGGCCAGCTGCAGGCTGATGTGCTGCTGTCCGTGACGCCGCCGCCGCAAATGCCGGCCACCCTTGAAGCCGGCACTATTTATGGCTACTGCGTGGGTGAGCCCTGGAACCAGCAAGCGGTCTTCAAGGGTATCGGTGTACCGGTGATTACCGACTATGAAATCTGGAGAAACAACCCGGAAAAAGTATTCGGTGTGAGCAAGGGCTGGGCCGACAAGTATCCGAACACTCACATACGTGTCGTCAAGGCGATGATCCGTGCGGCCAAGTGGCTGGATGAGAACGACAACGCCAACCGCCCGGAAGCGGTGAAGATTCTGTCCCAGCCGAACTATGTAGGCGCGGACTATGACGTGATCGCCAACTCCATGACCGGCACCTTCGAGTACGAAAAAGGTGACGTGCGTGAGGTGCCGGATTTCAACGTGTTCTTCCGTTACAACGCCACCTATCCCTACTACTCCGATGCCATCTGGTATCTCACCCAGATGCGTCGTTGGGGCCAGATCAGCGATACCAAGCCGGATAGCTGGTACATGGATGTGGCCAAGAAAGTCTATCGCCCGGACATCTATGCCCAGGCTGCCAAGGCGTTGATCGCCGAAGGCAAGATCCCGGCTGACCAGTTCCCCGATTTCGCCTCTGAAGACGGCTTCAAGCCGCCGCAGAAAGGCTTTATCGACAACATCACCTACGACGGCCGCAAGCCTAACGACTACCTGGCGAAGTTTCCGATTGGCCTGAAAGAGGGTGACGCGCTTTAAGGGCGCGCTCACCTGAGGAGAAGCAATCATGGTGACCCTGACTTTCCCGACCTGGATGGAACCCTACCGCGCGTTGGCCACCGGCAAGATGACTGGTGACCAGTGGCAGGCACTGCTGCGCCAATTGATCTGGCCGGTGATGGGTATCGCGACCTTCCTGTTGCTCTGGCAACTGGCAGCCCAGCGTATTGACACCTCGCTGGGGCAGTTCCCGGGACCGGTTGATGTCTGGGAGCAGGCGGGATCTCTGGTGGATGAGCACCAGGCGTCCCGAGCCAAGGAAGCGGCATTCCATGAACGCCAGGAAAAATACATTGCCTCCCGGTTGCAGCAGCAGCCGGAATGGGAACCGGTTTACCGGAGTTACACCGGTGCGCCGACGTTCTTTGATCAGATTGGCACCAGCCTGATCACGGTAATGAGTGGCTTCCTGCTGGCCTCCGCGATCGCGATTCCTCTGGGCATTGTTATCGGCCTGAGCAGCACAGCCCATGCGGCCATGAACCCCCTGATTCAGCTGTTCAAGCCGGTTTCGCCGCTGGCCTGGTTGCCGCTGGTAACCATGGTGGTGAGTGCGGTGTATGTCACGGATGATCCACTGGTGGCCAAGTCGTTCCTGACGTCCATGTTCACCGTCTCGCTCTGCTGTCTGTGGCCGACCCTGATGAACACTTCGGTGGGGGTGACATCTGTGAGCCAGGATCTGACCAATGTCTCTATGGTGCTGCGTCTTAACGCGCTGAGCCATGTACGCAAGATCGTACTGCCCTCTGCGCTGCCAATGATGTTCACCGGTCTGCGTTTGAGTCTGGGTATTGCCTGGATGGTGCTGATTGCCGCAGAGATGCTGGCGCAGAACCCGGGATTGGGAAAATTCGTCTGGGATGAATTCCAGAACGGCAGTTCCCAGTCTCTGGGCCGGATCATGGTGGCCGTGATCGTGATTGGTCTGATCGGTTTCCTGCTGGATCGCCTGATGCTCATGCTGCAGCGCGCTCTGGTGTGGGACAAATCTTCCGTGCAGCGCTAAGGATAGGAGAAACGACATGAAAGCATTACTGGAACTCTCCAACGTCGGCATGAAATTCGACACGCCGAAAGGCCAGTTCGAAGCGCTGAAAGATGTGAATCTGAAAATAGAGTCCGGCGAATTTGTCTCGCTGATCGGTCACTCCGGATGCGGTAAATCCACCGTACTGAACATCGTCGCGGGCCTGCTTCAGGCCACCGATGGTGGTGTGATTCTGGACAAGCATGAAGTGACTGAACCGGGTCCGGAACGGGCAGTGGTATTTCAGAACCATTCGCTGCTGCCCTGGCTGACCGCATTCGAAAATGTGGAGCTGGCGGTCAAGCAGGTGTTCAAGAAGACCAAAAGCAAGACGGAAATTCGTGACTGGGTGGAGCATAACCTGGAGTTGGTTCACATGGCCCATGCCATGCACAAGAAGCCGGACGAAATTTCCGGTGGCATGAAGCAACGTGTCGGGATTGCCCGGGCGCTGGCCATGCAGCCCCAGGTGCTGCTCATGGATGAACCCTTTGGTGCACTGGATGCCCTGACCCGTGCTCACTTGCAGGATTCCCTGATGGAAATCCATGCACAACTCGGAACCACGGTAATCATGATCACCCACGATGTGGATGAAGCGGTATTGCTGTCCGACCGCATTGTAATGATGACCAATGGCCCGTCCGCCACCATCGGCGAAATTCTCGATGTGGATATTCCACGTCCACGGGATCGCCTTGCGCTGGCGGATGACGCGACCTTTGTACGCTGCCGTCAGCAGGTGCTTCAGTTCCTGTATGAGAAGCAGCGCAAGGTAGAGCCGATGCCGAAACGCAATAGCGAAAACGCTGAGGCGGCACGTAAACGGGCCTGATTTAAACGCATAAAACCTGGATTAACTCTTCCGCTTTTTTCGCGCACCGAAAAGCGGGAACAGGGAAGGTGCGCCCTGAATTTACGACGTTAACTTTTTAATTTTGGGAAGTGTTGAGGAAACGATGATGAAATATTCTGCCATTGCTGCCGGTGTCCTTCTGTCCACGCTAGGTTTTTCAGGTACAGCTAACGCCGAAGACGACGCCTTTATCACCGCACTGAAAGACGGTACACCACTGCTGAACATGCGCCTGCGGTATGAAGAAGTGGACATTGATGGCGTCACTGATGAAGGTCAGGCGCTCACTCTGCGTACCCGTTTGGGTTACCAGAGTGGCAAGCTCTACGGTTTTGATGTGATGGGTGAGTTCGAAGACACCCGTATCGTTGGCCAGGTGGATAACTTTGCCCCGGAGCAGGCGGGCTACCCGATCATTGCGGATCCGGAAGTCACCGAACTGAACCGCGCAGCCATCCGCTATACCGGTAGCGATGCGCTGGAAGGTCTGGTCGCTACGTACGGTCGTCAACGCATCATTTATGACAACGCGCGCTTTGTGGGCAATGTGGGGTGGCGTCAGGACGAACAAACGTTTGACGGCGCCAAGCTGGATTATGGTGTCGGTGATCTGAAATTTTCCACGGCGTACCTGACCCAGGTGAACGGCATCACCCCCCTGTATGACGCCAATACGTCCAACTATCTGTTCAATGCAAGCTGGGCCGGCGCGCCGGGTGGCTCTCTAACTGCTTACGGCTATTTGCTGGAAACCGACAATGTGCCCGATTCCGACAACGACACTTTCGGTCTGCGTTATGCCGGTGCCTTTGATCTGGATTCCCTGAAACTGTTGCTGACGCTGGAAGGGGCGCAGCAGGAAGTAGAAGCCGGTGATACCGAGTACTACTTTGCCGAGCTGGGCGCACAAGTGGCTGGAGTGACAGTAAAAGTGGCACAGGAAGTGCTTGGTTCCGATGACGGTACTGTCGCGTTCCAGACCCCACTGGCTACCAAGCATGCCTTTAACGGTTGGTCAGATCAGTTCCTGGCGACCCCGGCGGATGGTCTGGAAGATACCTTCGTGTCTGTGGGCGGCAAGGTGGCTGGCTTCAAACTGCTGGCCGTGTTCCATGACTTCAAGTCCAACGAAGGTAGCACTGACTACGGTACGGAAACCAATGTGCTGGTAGCGCGCCCGATCGGACAGAATTACGTGGTGGGTCTGAAATACGCCGACTACAGCGCCGATGACTTCAAGTCTGATACCAGCAAGTACTGGGCCTGGGCAGAACTGAAATTCTGATCTGCGGCATTGTCAGGTCGGTCCGCGCTTGGAGTATGGGCATCCATGACATCTGGATTTCATGAGTTGGACTTGGCAAGCAGGTTGAGGGGATGCCGCCGAGAGGTCTCTGCCGATATCAGGTTGAGGCCGCTGTTGTGTGGGAGGGGGGCGGCGCCGTTCAAGCTTTTGCGTTGACTCGCCAAACACCCAATGCGTTTACCACAAGGAAACTCCATGACTCCGGAACCGATTGCACAGGCACAAGAGCGTTGATTGGAAGCATCGCGGGCCAGGCAGCAGCCCTGTTCCACTTACCGATGATCCGGGCCTCAGGCTGCTATTCAAGGGCAGCATGGAAGCGCAGGGCCAGAAGCGGATGGCGATGATCGACGCAGCGGACTATTGATGTCCGCCTGAAACCGGTCGTTTTGGCACCGGGAAGTGCACTGTTTGCGTGCACTTTTCCGGTGCTTTATTGGTGAAAAATAAAACACACTTGAAAACAATAGGTTATGGAAGACGTGACTGGCACAACCGTTGCAAATCAATCCGGTAACTCTTTTGGTTCGGATGCCCCCGACGTTATGGCTCTGAAAATCATGCTGGTTGATGACCAGCCACCGCGCGCCGCGATCCTCGAGCGGGCTCTCATTGATGAGGGCCACGAGATCCTGTGCCGTCTGACCAGCGCCGCCGGCCTGGCGGAGAAGGTGCGCAGCAGCAATCCGGATGTGGTTATCGTGGATATGGATGCTCCGGATCGTGACACTCTGGAAAGCATGGCGCTGGTGCAGCGGGATATTCCGCGCCCCATGGTCATGTTCTGTAATCAGGATGATGAAGAGCTGGTGGTGGCGGCCCTGCGTGCCGGTGTGAGTGCCTATGTGGCCGGTGAAACCGACCTGACCCGGGTGCGTGGCGTGATGCGGGTGGCCACTGCCCGGTTCCGGGAATACCAGGCTCTGCGGGAAGAACTGGAAGAAACCCGGGAAGCGTTGGCTGAGCGCAAGATTATCGAACGGGCGAAAGGACTGTTGATGCAGCGCCGCCGCCTCAATGAACAGGATGCCTACAGCACCCTGAGACGCCAGGCCATGAATACCGGCCAGCCCCTGATACAGGTGGCCCGTTCAGTACTGGATTATGCAGAGATGCTGAAGGCCCAGGGATGAAATGCTGGAGGCCTGAAGTCGGATGCCTGACGCAAAACAAGGAGAAAACATGCGACGTGTGATGCCTTTGAAAAAGTCCCGTAGTTTGGTGGATAGTTCCTCCAAACCGGTCAGCAGGGCAAGGCCTCCCGTTGAATTGTGTGAACCTTTACGGCGTCCGGCACCCAGTGTTCGGCGTCAGGTACTGGCGGAGCAGGACTCATGAAAATCCGTATCGGCTATATGCCGCTGACAGACAGCCTTCCCCTTGCCGTCGCTCAGGAAGCGGGTTTTTTCGCCGCTGAAGGTCTGGATGTGGAATTGCAGCCGGAATGGAGCTGGGCCAGTCTGCGTGATCGCCTGTTGGTGGGCCAGCTGGATGCCGCGCCCATGCTGGCGCCAATGATGCTGGCCACCTCTCTGGGGCTGGGCTGCATCAAGAAACCTCTGGCCACCGCCTTTTCCATGGGCCTGAACGGTAACGCCATTACGGTGTCTCCCATGTTGTTTCAGGGGTTGTGTGCACTGTCCGAAGGGCCCACGGCCAACGACATGGCTAGCGCCATGAACAAGCTGGTGGCGGCACGCGCAAGTGGAGGCGAGGCCCCTCTGGTGTTGGCGGTAGTTTTCCCGTTTTCCTGCCACAGCTACCAACTTCGGCATTGGCTGAGTGTGGCCGGGCTGGACCCGGATCATGATGTGAAACTGGTGGTCTTGCCGCCGTCGCAGATGGTAGATCACCTGCGCATGGGGCATATCGATGGCTTCTGTGTGGGGGAGCCCTGGAACAGTCTGGCGGCGCTCACCGGAGCGGGGCACTGTATCCTGTCGGGCTATCAGATCTGGGAAAATGCGCCAGAGAAGGTGCTGGCCGTGTCACGCGATTGGGTGGCCCGCCACCCGGATGAACACCGCGCCATGTTGCGTGCCCTGTATAAAGCGGCCTGTTATGCCGATGAAAATCTGGTGGACAGTCTGTCATTGCTGGCGCATCCGGCGTGGCTGGATGTGCCGGCGGAAATCATTCGTGCGCCGTTCAGTCAGCGCTTGCCGGGTGGGCTAACCGGTCAGCCGTTTCCGGCGCATCATTTCCATGTGTTTGCCGGTTTCCATGCCAATTTCCCCTGGCGTTCGGATGCCCGTTTCATGCTGGAAGAAATGCAGCGCTGGCGGCAATGCTCTCTGGAAGAAAAGCAGACGTTTGCCGCGCAGTGCTACCGCACGGATTTGTTCCGTGATGCCCTGGCCGATCTCACCAGCCTCCCATTGATGGACAGCAAGCCTGACGAGCGTCATGCCGGTCATTGGGAATTGCCCGGTGAGCCGAAGCCGGTGGAACTGGGCCCGGATCGGTTATTGAAAGTGATCGAGGATCAGGCAGAAAGCTGAGGAGGACGAGAAGCGAGTTTCGAGTTGCGAAAACCTTTAAACAGTAAGGATTGCAGGTTTTTGAATTTCGAAACTCGTGCCTCGTCCCTTGCAACTGAGCATTGCACTCATTGCCCTGCAAACGTTACCACGACATCCGTAAGGCATAGCGTCTCATGTGCGCCTCAAACGAGAAAACTCCCCCCCACGCAAAGCAGCAACAGGGCGAACAGGCGCTTTAGCAGGCGCGGCGAGAGTCTGTGTGCCAAACGTGCCCCAAAACGGGCAAAGAACATGCTGGTAAACGCGATACCCACCATGGCCGGAAGATACACGTACCCCAGGCTCCACTCGGGTAATTGTGGCTGACTCCAGCCAATCAGCATGAAGCTCAAGGCGCTGGCAGCGGCAATGGGCAGTCCGCACGCGGAGGAGGTCGCCACCGCCTGTTGCATGGGCAGGCTGCGCCAGGTGAGAAAAGGCACATTCAGGGTGCCGCCCCCGATGCCAAAGATCGCCGAGGCCCAGCCAATGACTCCGCCTGCGGCCGTTAGCCCCAGCTTGCCAGGCACCGCACGGCTGGCTCTTGGTTTCAGATCCAGCGCCATTTGAATGGCAATAACGACGGCAAATACACCAATGATCTTCTGCAGCATCGGGCCCTGAATTGACGCGGCAGTGAGCGAGCCAAGCCCCGCGCCGACCAGGATACCCACAGTCATCCAGGCCACAATGGGCCACTGCACAGCCCCTTTGCGGTGATGCTCCATGACGGAGTTGATGGAAGTGAACACGATGGTGGCCAGTGAAGTGCCAACGGCCAGATGGGTCAATACTTGCGGGTCGACGCCCTGGGCGGTAAAGCTCAGAACCAGTACCGGCACGATGATGATGCCGCCGCCGACCCCAAACAGACCGGCCAATACCCCGGCCGCTGCACCCAGAACCAAATAAAGCAAAAATTCCATATTAAAACCTTGGCAAGCCACAAATGTTGGCGATGTAGTAACAGTTAGAATGGGATGGCGAGAGTCTGCCGTTGCCTGCGCGGGTTCATGCCCGATAATCATTTTCCCATGCGAAATACCCCGTTAAACCCATGCTGGATTCGGGGTGACTGGGCGTAAAGGGCCTCAGCTGGTAACCGAGGCGTCCAGATTGCAGTATTGCCCTTTGAAGTACAGCAGGGGCTGTGTGGTGTTGGGCTGCTGCAGACTCAGCGCTCGGACTTCCCCAATCACGATCAGGTGATCGCCGGCCTCGTGTTCGGCATGAATGTCACAGTCCAGCCAGTGCAGGCTGCCACCAATCACCGGGTTGCCCAGAGGAGACGTTGTCCAATCGGTTTCTTTCCACTTGTCCGCGCCCTGTTGGGCAAAGAGGTTGGATACCGCGGCCTGTTCGTCAGAGAGGATGTTCACCGCAAACCGGCCCGCACGACGGATCTTGGGGAAGCTGAAAGAATCGCGCTTCACACTGAATGACACCAGCGGCGGGGCTGTCGATACACTGTAGAACGACTGACAGGTAAAGCCGATGGGTTCGTCATCGATGTGCGAGGTAATCACAGTGAGCCCGGAGGCGAAATGGCCGAGCGCTTTGCGAAACTGCAGAGGGTCGATGGCCGTGGTGGTCAGTGACATAGTGATTCCAGAATAGGGTGTAACGCAAACGGGTAGCTCAGGGAAGCGACGGCGCGATCTGGCGCTCGTTCTTTCCACAGGATTCAGGCAAGTTCATTGCGGACGATCTCGGTACCGGCACTCAATGCGCGCAGCTTGCCTCTGGCAACCTGGCGAGGCAGCGGCGCCATGCCGCAGTTGGTGCACGGGTAAAGCTTGTCGGCATCCACGAACTGCAGCGCCTGGCGCAAGGTGTTGGCAACTTCCTCGGGGCTTTCAATGGTGTGGGTCGCCACATCGATGGCGCCCACCATCACTTTCTTGCCGCGAATCAACTCAATCAGATCCATGGGGACATGGGAGTTGTGGCATTCCAGAGAAACCATGTCGATGCTGGAAGCCTGTAGCTTGGGGAAAGCTTCTTCATATTGCCGCCACTCCGAGCCCAGCGTCTTTTTCCAGTCGGTATTGGCTTGGATGCCGTAGCCATAACAGATATGCACGGCGGTCTCGCACTTGAGCCCTTCAATGGCTTTTTCCAGTGTAGCCACGCCCCAGTCATTCACCTCATCGAAGAACACATTAAAGGCGGGCTCGTCGAATTGAATAATGTCGACACCCGCTGCCTCCAGCTCTCGGGCTTCCTGGTTGAGGATCCGGGCGAATTCCCAAGCCAGTTTTTCCCGGCTTTTGTAATGGGCATCGTAAAGCGTATCGATCATGGTCATGGGGCCGGGCAGGGCCCACTTGATCGGTTGTCGGGTCTGCTCCCGCAGAAATCGGGCATCGTCCACAAACACCGGCTTTTGACGGCTAACCGCCCCCACGACGGTGGGCACACTGGCATCGTAGCGATCGCGAATTTTGACCGTTTCCCGTTTCTCGAAATCCACCCCGTCCAGATGCTCGATAAAGGTGGTGACGAAGTGCTGACGGGTTTGTTCGCCATCGCTGACGATGTCGATGCCGGCCAGCTGCTGTTCGTGCAAGCTTAGGCGCAGGGCATCCTGTTTGCCGTCGATGAGTTCATCGCCCTGCAACTTCCAGGGAGACCAGAGCGTTTCGGGCTCGGCCAGCCAGCTGGGCTTGGGTAGGCTGCCCGCCGTGGATGTGGGTAACAATCGTTTCATGATTTGTTCTGCCGTGTATGAGTTAAATACCGTAATTCGCAGACCACTGATTCAGCACCGTCCGGTAAGGCTCGATCAGGTTCTCTTCAGTGAATTTGCCTTGCTTGACGGCCAATTGACTGCGCTCTTCCCGGTCGTAATGAATGCGGGTAAGAGAGTAGTCAGAGTGCTTCAGACTGGGCTGGTAGCGATTGCCCGCTTCGGAATTGGCGTTGTAAATCTCGGGCCGATAGATTCTCTGGAACGTTTCCATGGTGCTGATGGTGCTGATCAGCTCCAGATTGGTGTAATCGTTCACCAGGTCGCCGAAGAAGAAAAACGCCAGCGGCGCCACGCTGTGGGGCGGCATGAAGTAGCGCACGCTCAACCCCATTTTCTTGAAGTAGCTTTCGGTCAGTGACGATTCATTGGGCAGGTACTCAAATCCCAGCACGGGATGGTGGTTCTCGGTGCGGGTGTACACTTTGTTATCCGATACGCTGATGCAGATCACCGGCAGCTTGCTGAAGTTTTCCTGGTAAGCACTTGAGTTGACGAAATGCTTGAATAGCTTGCCGTGCAGATCACCAAAATCCTCAGGGATGCTGAAGTGCGGCTGGTCCTTGTTATGGTTCTGCAGGGCGATGCTGAAGTCATAGTCCCGCAGGTAAGAGGAAAAGTTGTTCCCGACCACCCCTTCAATCTGTTTGTTGGTGTGCCGGTCAAAGATGGTGGTTTTCAGGATTTCGATGGTCGGGAAGGTTTCGCCATTGCCTTCAATATCGATATCCACGGACACAATCTCGTGCTGCACGACGTACCTGTCGCCATTGGGGTTGTCCCAATGGGCCAGCGCGTTAAACCGATTGTTGATCATGGTCAGGGTGTCGCGCAGGTTTTCCTTGCGCCGCTCTCCCCGCGCCAGGTTGGCAAAGTTGGTGGTAATGCGCGTGTTGTCGGCTGGACGGTAATCCTCATCGAAATAAATGCGTTTGATGCTGAAGGTGAATTCATTGCTCATGGTGCCAGGGCGTCCGTGTCGGTGCTTGTCGTGGTTCGCATCGCGGTTGGTAAAACGCGATGAAGCGTGATTTGCGGCCATTATGCCCAAGGCGTTACTTGAGGGTAATTGGTATTATTTCATCGAAACATGAGATGAGCTCATGCTTGGTCGCCTGGCGCTGTCATTCGGATGTCCGCCTGCAGGTCGAAGGCGTCGTTGATGGGATGGGGGCCGTCGCTGTATTGAGGGGCCCCTGGACGGCCCCGTTTCGGCTGTTGTGCTGGTGAGCCGACTTGAGGCAGAATCAAAAAAATATCGCTAACTATTAGTTTGTCTCAATTATTTCGGGCGGCCTTTTTTCGCTTGCAGGCAAGCTCCCGCAAAAAACGTTGGAGGTCTTCATGCTCGAATTACGACACCTCGCCACACTTCGTGCCATTGATGAAGCCGGCTCCCTGGTGGAGGCGGCGGAACGGCTGCATGTCACCCAGTCGGCCCTGTCGCACCAGTTGAAAGATCTGGAACACCGTCTGGGGGTGGAGCTGGTTGTCAGACGCTCCCGGCCGGTGCGCTTTACCGCTGCCGGATCGCGATTGTTGGCGCTGGGAGAGGAGATCCTGCCGAAGGTGCAGCAGGCGGAGCGGGAGCTGAAGCGGCTGGCGGAAGGGCAGTCGGGTCGGCTGCATATCGCCATTGATTGCCACTCCTGTTTCCAGTGGCTGATGCCCGCCCTGGATGCGTTTCGCGAACACTGGCCGGAGGTGGAACTGGATCTGTCGGCTGCGTTCAGTTTTGCTCCATTACCGGCGCTGCTGCGTGGCGATCTGGACATGGTGATTACCTCCGATCCGGTGGCGAACGACGCAGTGAAGTATCTTCCCCTGTTTCGCTATGAGCTGGTGCTGGCGGTGTCGGTGCGCTCGCCGCTGGCGGCCCAGAAGTGGATGGAGCCGGAGGATTTGGCCGAGCAGACCCTGATTACCTATCCGGTGGAACGCGAACGGCTGGATGTGTTTTCCGTATTTCTGGAACCGGCTCGGGTGGAACCGGCCGCAATTCGCACGGCTGAGCTGACGCCCATGATGGCGCAATTGGTTGCCGCAGGCCGCGGCGTTGCCGCATTGCCGAGCTGGGCGCTGACCGAGTACACCGAGCATGATTTGCTCAAGACGGTGCGGCTGGGGGAAAAGGGCGTGTGGCGGACGCTGTATGCGGCAGTGCGTATCGAGGATGAGGGGTTACCCTACATTCAGGAATTCAATGACACCGCGCAGGCCACCTGCTTCAAGACATTAAGTGGAGTGAAGGCGGTGAAAGGCAACGAACCATAAAGCGTGGCGAGCGGCCTTGCGGCGGGAATGCAGGCTGCCAGGTTTGCAATACGCTCGCCCCGCCCCGAGCATTTTCATTGCACGGCCAAGGCATTGCGTTCAGTGGTGCCATGGCTGGCATGGCGCTGATGGGGGGAGACGAGACTCTGCCGTAACGCTGGCGACGGGGTTCGATAGCCGGCGTGAGAGCGGTTATTCCCCGTCGCGAAACTGTCGCTGTAACCCGGTGAGGAAATTGCGCAGGATCTGGTCTTTGCATTCCCGGTAATGCTTGTGGTCGGACTTGCGGAAGAAAGCGCTGAGTTCGTGCTTGCTCATGCGGAAGTCGGCCAGTTCCAGAACGGCAAGTACATCCTCGGCCTGCAGATTCAGTGCGATTTTCAGCTTCATGAAAATCATGTTGTTGGTCAGGCGGGATTCGGGTTCCGGTTGCGGCCCCGGTTTCTTGCCCCGCAGGGCATTGATCAGGCCATTGAGGAAAATGGCCAGTGTGCGATCGCTGCACTTCTGGAAGGCCGGGTCGTCGTCCTTTTTCAGCCAGTCGCTGATCTGTTCCCGGGTGACGGTTTCGCCCGCTTCGGCGAAGACTCCGATCATGCGGTGATCGTCGAAGTCGAAGATATATCGAACGCGGCGCAAAACGTCATTATTGAGCATGAAAAACCTGTATTAGCGGGAGGGACGTGGCGGCCATGTTACAGGGAACCGGTAACATGGACACGCCCCTTGTCGCCTGAGTTCAGGAACTAAACATTTTCAGTCCGATGATGCCGGCCAGAATCAGGCCCAGGCACAGCAGGCGAGGGGCACTGACCGCATCCTGAAACAGGACAATGCCCAGCACAACGGTGCCGAATGCTCCGATGCCGCTCCACACCGCATAGGCGGTACCGGCGGGGAGGTCGCGCATGGCCAGGGCCAACAACCAGAAACTCAACGCGGCGGCGATCAGAGTGAAAACAGTGGGAAGCGGGCGGGTAAACCCTTCGCTGGCTTTCAGGCCGAGGGCCCAGCCGATTTCCAGTAAGCCGGCAAAAAAGATATAGACCCATGCCATACAGAACTCCTGCATGGGGTCGTCCCCGGAATAATGCCGTGATCGGGGTCGTCCCCGGGCATGGGTTGGGTGTCAGGTTGGCGCCGGTTCCCCCCGAGGAGGGTGTGGCAAAACCGCGCAGGCGCCTGCCGCTGGTGTCGGAGGCATTTTACTCATTTATGTCGGTCTTGCCAGAGGTGTGACTTGGGGATTTCCGTTACCCGTCCCTGGGCGGCCCTTATTCAGTGTCGAGCTCGGGAAACCATACCTCATAGAGCGCATCCAGAGCCTCCGGGTCATGGCAGCTGGGCGGTTCCACGAAGTGCATTTCCATCTGCTTGTCGGCCTGCCATTGCCCGAGCTTGAGCAGGTAACCATAGTCCGGGCAATTGTCGGGTGAGTCCGGCAGCGCTTTGAACAGGGGAATAGTAAGTGTGTGTAATTCCCGGGAAATGGGGGGGATCATGGTGCGAGTCTGTGCTACGGCATCCGGGTAATCCGGGTGGCTGATCCGCCAGGTCTGGGTATCCATTGAACTGGCGGCCATCATCATGTGGAACCCGGTGTGGGTTTGCTCCTCAATGCTGAATTGGCCGTTGTCGTCGGTGCGGGTAGTGAGTGTCGGGTCATCCAGATTGATGATGGTGGCGGCATCGATCGGCTGGCCGGTTTCGGCATCCACAACCGTGCCTTCTACGGGCTGCACATCCCATTGTTTCTTGATGGTGGGAATGCAGCCGGCCAGGAGCAGAAGGCTGGCGCTCAGCAGGGCGATTTTCAGATTCGTCATCAGGGGCAATCCTGTCATGTTGTTTGTGGGCTCGTAATCCTTGACGCCGTTGTCATGCTGCCGCCAGAGAGAAAAACTGGCAGATCCCGTATGCTTGTTATTCTTGCCAGTCTTTGAAGGGCGTGGCGCTCAGCGCACTGTTGTAATAGCGAACGTCACCTGTGACGTCTTCCCCTAGCCAGTCGGGTTTTTCGAATGGAGTGTCTTCGCTGGGTAATTCAATCTCTGCCACCACAAGACCGTCATTGTCGCCGTGAAAAACGTCAATTTCCCAGCATAAGTTTCCCTGTGGCAGACGATAGCGCGTCTTGTCGATAACCCCCTGACCGCACAGGTCGGCGAGCATGGCCTGGGCATCGTCTGTGGGAATGGGATATTCGAATTCGGCGCGAGTAGCCCCGGTGGTTTTGCCTTTGATAGTGAGCCAGGCGCTGTGGCCGGCAATGCGTACACGTACGGTGGCGTTCTTGTCGTGGCTCAGGTAGCCCTGTGTCAGGCGTTCGCCGGGCAGGGTGTCGGTGATGCCGGTGTCGCGAACAAGAAACTTGCGTTCAATTTCAAGCGCCATGGTCCAGTCCCAGTTGGTCAAAGCTGATGTCGAATCCGAGTGCCTTGAAACCCTCAAGAATCTCATCGGGCAGGTAGAAGGTTGGATCGTCCATGAAAAAGTACTGTGAGACCCCGATGCCGTAACGGTAGTCATCGGGGAGGTTGTCCAGTTGCGAGTGGAGGCGTTGCAACTTGAGCAGCAGTTTCTCGAAATGATCCCGGTGGCTGGCGGTTTCGTCCAGCTGGCTGGAAATAATCCAGCGATTCTCGCGGCGTAATGCCTCGGGCACAGTGGCGCTGAAGCTTTCCCCCTCGCGCCAGTAGTCATCAGCGCTTTGTCCCATCAGCACATCCAGCTGGGCGGGGTCGTGGTCAAAACCGAAGATGGCAAAATAGACGTGGTGTTCAATCATGGCGTTGGGGGCGCAGGTCACGGTTGCGTTCCAGTTGTTCTACCGGGAAGCCCTTGCTTCTGGCCACTTGCACCAGGGCCTGATACTGGTCGTCCGGCAGTTGCGGCTGGCGGGCCAGAATCCACAGGTATTCGCGGCTGGGTTCGCCGATCACTACGGTCTGGTAATTCTGGTCGAGGGCGATGATCCAGTAGTTACCCTCGGTGATGGTGGGGATGAGCCGGGAGAACCAGTTATCGAAGCGGACCTTGAGCTTGGCGTTGCCGGATTCCGGGACCACTCGGGCAGTGCCTTCCGCCTCGCTGCTGTCTTCGCCCTGACGTTGGCAGCGGTTAACCACCTTCACGGTGCCGTCGTCATTGAGGCTGTAAGTTGCAGTGGAGTCGTAGCAGCCGCGCTGGAACCATTGGGGTAGCCGGGCGATCTCATACCAGGTGCCGGCGTATTGCTTCAGATCCACCTGTTTGACGGTGGCGAGTGGCTTCTCCTCGCCGCATCCGGCCAGGAGAAAAAGGGTCACCAGGGGTAGCAGAAAACGTGTCATTAAGGCTCCGGGGGTAAAGGTCTTTGCCACAGGCTAGCGGAGCCGGTCAGTTAATCAAGCATCCCTGTCGTCCATCAAGCCTCACGCCTGCTACCCGTGATATACTCCGGCGCTGTTTCAGGGAGCCCGATTTTGTCCGATACCACCCTTCGACTGACACTCGAACAATTGCAATGCGAACGTGATGATCGCGAGCTGTTCCGTGATGTCTCCCTGACTGCCCGGGCCGGTGAGATCTGGCAGATCACCGGGGCCAACGGGGCCGGCAAGACCACCCTGTTGCGGATTCTGGTGGGCCTGCACGGCTTCTATGAGGGGCGGCGTGAGTGGTGGGATGAAAGCTGGCGCAGCGAATTGCTGTACCTGGGCCACCAGCCTGGAGTGCGTGAAGAGCTGACTCCGCTGGAAAATCTGCGTTTTACCTGCGCCCTGGGCGCCCAGTCCGGGGATCCCATGGCGGCGCTGTCGGCGGTGGGGTTGCGTGGTTTCGAGGATGTGCCGGCGGCACATCTGTCTGCGGGTCAGAAGCGCCGGGTGGCGCTGGCCAGGCTGTGGTTGGAGCGTAAGGGCGTTTGGGTGCTCGACGAGCCCTATACCGCCATCGATCAGGACGGCGTGGCGCAGCTGGATGCACAGATTCAGCAGGCAGCGGATGCCGGTACCTTGGTGCTGTATACCTCCCATCATCAGGTGGGCGACGGTGTGCGCAGACTGCATCTGGCCAAGGGCAGAGCGGAGGTGCGGGCATAATGGCGTTCCGTGCGGCCCTGTCCCGTGAGCTGCTGGTGTTGTGGCGAAGCCCGGCGGAGATCATCAATCCGTTGTTTTTCTTCGTCATGGTGATCAGCCTGTTTCCTCTGGCCATTTCGCCCAGGCCGGAGACCCTGGCGCTGATCGCCCCAGGGGTGCTCTGGGTGGCCGCGCTGCTGGCGGTGATGCTGTCGCTGGATGGCCTGTTCCGTCGCGATCAGGAGAGCGGGGTGCTCGAACAGC
This sequence comes from Alcanivorax sp. DP30, assembly GCF_009882945.1. Lineage (GTDB taxonomy): Bacteria > Pseudomonadota > Gammaproteobacteria > Pseudomonadales > Alcanivoracaceae > Alcanivorax. Next base: position 99,195 of record NZ_WTUY01000003.1, on the reverse strand, counting down.
TGCTCACCTCACCGGTGATGACGGTGGTGCCGGTGACCGCCAAGCTGCTGGCCCACTGGTTGCTCACCGGATTGCCGCTGGTTCTGGTATCCCCGGTGCTGGCACACATGCTGCAACTGCCCGACCGGGTACTGGGTGTGGTGATGCTCAGTCTGCTCCTGGGAACCCCGGCACTGACCGTGATTGGTGCCATCGGTTCGGCGCTCACAGTGGGGCTGAACCGGGGAGGCATATTATTGGCGGTACTGGTGTTGCCGCTTTACATCCCGGTGCTGATTTTTGGCGCCGGGGTGATTCGTACCGCCGTGGAAGGCGGTCCAGTACCGGGTGTACTGGCGATACTCGGGGCGCTATTGGCGCTCACTGCCAGCCTTGGCCCTCTGGCGGTGGCGGCAGGTCTCAAAATCAGTTCAGGAAACTAAATGGTCTGGCAAACGATCAAACGCTGGTATCACATGCTGGGATCCCCGCGTTATTTTCATACCTTCAGTTCCAGGGTGCTGCCCTGGCTGACCCCGATCGCCCTGATTACCCTGGTGACAGGCCTGGTCTGGGGGCTGGTGTTTGCACCCAGTGATTACCAGCAGGGCAACAGCTACCGCATCATCTTCATTCATGTGCCGGCCTCAAGCGGTGCCTTGATGGGCTATATGGCCCTGGGCGTATCCGGCCTGGTGGCGGTGGTGTGGCGCATGAAGATGGCGGAGGTGATGCTCAAGGCCATCGCCCCTTTCGGCGCGGCTCTGGCGGCAATCTCCCTGATTACCGGTTCCCTGTGGGGCAAGCCGACATGGGGTACCTACTGGCAGTGGGATGCACGGATGACCTCCATGCTGATCCTGTTGTTCATGTATGTGGGTGTGATCGCCCTGCAGAACGTGATCCGCGAGCCCCGTCAGGCGGCGCGGGCGGCAGGGCTTTTGGCCATTGTCGGGGTCATTAATGTGGTGATCGTGAAATATTCGGTGGAATGGGTGCAGACCCTGCATCAGGGATCCACGCTCAAGTTGTTTGGGGAATCCACCATCAACCCGGCCATGAAATATCCGCTGTTGATCAGCATGCTGGGGATGTGGCTGCTGTATGCGGTGAATGTATTGGTCCGCGCCCGTACCGAAGTGGAGTGGCGCGAGCGTCGCAGCAAGTGGGTGCAGACCCTGATTCGGAAAGGAGACCAGTAATATGGCATTTGAATCCTTTGCCGACTTTCTGGCCATGGGCAAGCATGGTTTTTATGTGTGGAGCGCCTACGGAATCAGTGCGTTTCTGGTGATCACCAGCATGGTGCTGGCACTACGTGGACAGGGACGGGTACGACAAACCCTTGCGCGACAGCAGCGCAGAGCTGAGGTAGACAAATGAATTCCGTACGAAAGCAACGGCTGATTCTGGTGCTGGCGGTACTGGTGGGCCTGGGCATTGCGGTGGGTCTGATGTTTTATGCCCTGCGCCAGAACATCAATCTGTTCTACACCCCTCAGCAGGTGGTGGCCGGTGAGGCCCCCCTGGGTGCCCAGATGCGGGTCGGCGGCCTGGTGGTAGACGGGTCGGTAAAACGCAACGAGGAAACCCTGGATGTGGCCTTCGACATCACCGATGGCAAGGGCAGCTTCACCGTTCACTATCAGGGCATCCTGCCGGACCTGTTCCGCGAAGGGCAAGGCATTGTGGCCAACGGTACCTTGATCAGCACGTCCCGTTTCGAGGCGGAAGAAGTGCTGGCCAAGCATGATGAAACCTACATGCCGCCGGAAGTGCAGGACGCTCTGGAAAAGGCCGGGCATCCGGGGGCGAAGAAAGGTGGTGAATATAATGAATAACGTCGCGTGTTAGCGTGGTGTTTTCCCTCCCCCAGAAGCCGCGTCCAGACCATGGGCGCGGCTTCTGCGTTTAGAGGCCAGAGGAGCCGGTCCGCGTCGTTATTAATTATTCATTATTAACTATTAATTTCACTTGCTCTCCCCCTCCCAAAGGCCCTACATTCGCGATTATTGGCGCCCCTTCGTGACGCCTCTTTTTGTCAGGACTTTTCATGAGTCAGGTCATCATTCTGGTAGACGATCCCGCCGACTGGGCCGCCTACTATCCCGCCCGCCATTTGTTGTCTGCCCGTGAGTATCTGCAGGCGGGCCAGCCGGTCTGTACGGACAAAAAGGTGCAGGTCATCAACCTGTGCCGCAGCTATAAATACCTGAGTCCAGGCTACTATTGCTCGCTTTTGGCGGAAGCCCGTGGCCAGCGGGTGATGCCTTCGGTACGCACGGTGAATGATCTGAGCCGCAAGGCTCTGTACGGCCTGCACTTTGATCAGTTTGAGGTGGCACTGGACAAAGCCATGAAGCGCAAGGGGAGTGCCTCGGATCGCTTCACTTTGCTGTTGTTCTTTGGTCAAACGGATCAGGAAGGACTGGGTGATCTGGGTCGTCAGATCTTTGACCAGCTGCCGTGCCCATTGCTGAAGGTAGAATTTCGTCGTCGCGACAGCTGGAGCATTGAAGCCCTGAAGCCAGTGACGCTCAAACAGCTGAAAGGCAACCAGGAAGACCAGTTTGCCCAGGCCCTGGAACAGTTCAATGCCCGGGTGTGGCGCAATCCCCGTCGTCGTCGCAGCGACCGTTACGAGCTGGCCATGTTGGTCAATGAACAGGAAGCCCTGCCTCCCAGCGACAAGAGTGCATTGAAACGCTTTATCAAGGCGGGTCGCCAGTTGGGTATCCGTGTGGATATGGTGGGCCGCGATGCCTACACCCGGCTGGGTGAGTATGATGGCCTGTTCATCCGTGAGACTACGGCGCTGGATCACCACACCTACCAGTTTGCACGCAAGGCAGAGCAGGAGGGCATGGTGGTGATTGATGATCCGGGCTCCATCCTGCGTTGCACCAACAAGATTTATCTGGCCGAGCTGATGCAGGCCAACAAGGTGCCAGTGCCGCCGACGGCGTTTGTGTTCTCGGATGATGATGCCCAGATCGATCGCTTGGTCGACGAGCTCAAGTTGCCCATGGTGCTGAAAATACCGGATGGTAGTTTTTCCCGTGGTATCAGCAAGGTGGCTACCCGCGATGAGCTTGCCGCGGCGCTGGCCGGCTATCTGAAACAGTCTTCGGTGGTGCTGGCCCAGGCGTTCATGTACACCGATTACGATTGGCGAATCGGCGTGCTCAACAACCGCCCGCTGTTTGCCTGTCAGTATTTCATGAGTAAGGGCCATTGGCAGATTTATCATCACCAGAGCAGTGGCAAGACCGAGTCCGGCAACAGTCGCACTCTGCCGGTGCAGGAAGTCCCTGCCAAGGTGCTGAAAATTGCGCTGAAGGCGGCGCGACTGATGGGCAATGGTCTCTACGGTGTGGACCTGAAACAGTCCGGCGATGACGTGGTGGTGATCGAGGTGAATGACAATCCCAACATCGATGCCGGTGTGGAAGATGCCTGGCTGGGCGAGGATCTTTATCGGCAGGTGATGCTGGAATTCCTGCGTCGGCTGGAAGCGAAGCGCATCGGCCTGCCGGTGTAGTCGCTCCCCGTCGCTGTGGGAGCTTGCCTGCAAGCGATCCGGGCCTAAGCGAGGAAGAGATTCCAGAGCCGCATCGATAAACTCTCTTCGGTCGCCTCGCTTCGCGAGGTTCGTCCCCTGGAAGGGAACTCCTGCCATTTCAACAAGCGGTCATATCCTGGTCAGGCGCGTATTGAGTGCAGCGTGATGCGTGTCTATTAAACACCGCATTTCATTCCCCGTAACAACCCGCCGTTGCCTTTCTGCTCCCGCTGCGTTTCTATCAAGAAAAAATACAGGAAAGGTGTATGCAACTTCTCGGATTACTGCGCCGTGAGCTGCGGACCGAATGCCGTGAATGGGTGGCAGACGGGGATATCAGTGCAGAGCAGGGAAATCGCATTCTGGCCCGCTACGGGACCAGCCTGGAGGATGGCAGCGACGGTTCACTGGCCTACAAGGTGCTGGTGGGGATTGCGTTGTTATTTGTGGGTATGGCATTGCTGTTGCTGGTGTCTGCCAACTGGGAGGACATTCCCCGAGCCCTGCGCATGCTGGGCCTGATTGGCATCACTCTGGCACTCAATGGCATTGGGGTGCATCAATATCTCAAGCGCGAAGCCGGACTGGGCTGGCTGTTTGTCGGCAGCATCAGCTACGGTGCCTCGATTATGTTGATCGCACAGATCTACCACCTTGGTGAACATTTCCCCGATGGGTTGTTTTACTGGGCGCTGGGCATTGTACCTGTGGCCTGGCTGGTGCGTAGTCGGGTATTGGCCATGCTGATGCTGGCCATTGCCACGCTGTGGATGCTCAGTGAGGGCAAGTTTTCACCGCCTTTGGAGATGGTGCTGTTTCTTGCAGCGGCGCTGGCGGTGGCTTACCAGGCGGCGTCGGCTGGCCTGATGGTGGTGACGGTAGGGCTGGCGGTGAGCTGGCTGAATCTACTCTTGGGCTGGTGGTATGGCTACCCGTATCACCCGGAAATCGAGGGCGGCATGATCAGCCTTAATATGGGGCTGCTGGCCTTGCTGTTCATGGCCAGTCATCGGTTGGCGCCATCGTCTTCGCCATATCTGCGACGGGCTGGCACGCTGTTGTCGCTTTGGTCCCTGCGCGGCTACCTGGTAATGCTGGTGCCTTTCACCTTGGTCGAGCTTTGTGAAGCCTATCTGGATGAGCTGACAGGCCTGGCGGATCCAGGGTTGTGGGGTGGGTTGCTGGCATCCGTGCCGGCCGCGGTGCTGGCGGTGCGCCATAACGACGCCCATCCCCTTTCCCGCGGTTTGGTGATGATCGCGCCCTTGTTGTTGCTGCTGTTCCATGGCACAGATGCCGAGGCACTGGCTTTGCCCATGGCATTGATGGTGAATTTGCTGGTGCTGGGCTCGGCCATCGTGCTGATTCAGCAGGGTCTGGAAAAGGGGTTGAGTCAGTTTTTCTACAGTGGTGTGGGTTTGCTGCTGATCCTGGCCATGATCCGCTATGTGGATCTGGTGGGTGACTATGTGGGAGGCGCGGTGATGTTCCTGATTGCCGCGGCGATACTGTTTGGTGCCGCCCGTTACTGGCGTGACCGTCAGCAGGGGGAGCAGAGCCATGAGTAACCAATGGCTAAAACCCGCTCTGATTGCTGCGGTGATTCTGCAGCTGGTAATCATGACGGGGGTATTCGTGAAAGGATTTTATCCCCTCTGGCTGGGTCAGGAAGTGCGGCTGGAGACCCGGCCAGTGGATCCCCGTGATCTTTTCAGGGGCAACTATGCTCGGCTGGGTTATGACTTCACGACGCTCGATAGCGCTGATTTCAGGCCTGGAGAGCCGGTTTTTCTGCCCCTGATTGAGGAGGGGGATCTGTGGGTCACAGGGGAGGCGCTTCACGAGCCGCCGGAACAGGGCTTGTACCTGCGAGGTCGGGTGACCGGCCCACGCTGGGCAGATACTCGCCGGGCCCTCTTTGGTATTGAAGCCCTGTTTGCACCGAAAGAGAAAGCGCTGGCGCTGGAGAAGGAACTGCGTGACGGCGCGGTCGCAGTGATAAAGGTGGCGCCGAATGGGCGGGCGGCACTGGTGAGAGTTAATAGTGAATAATTAATAGTTAATAGCTGCGCGGTATAGGTGTCAGCAGGCCAAATGCAAGAGGCCGCGCCCATGCGATGGGTGCGGCCTCTTGCGTTTCAGGCAAACAAGTGCCCTAACGCGTCGTTATTAACTATTAATTATTAATTATTCATTGATTTCCCAGCACTTTCTGCACAAACCCGGATTCCTTCTCGATGGTCTTGGCGAAAGGTTCCAGGGCATGCATGTGCTGAACATGCGCGGCCAGGTGGGGGTATTTGCCTGCATCCACGGATTCACCACCATGGCGGAAATTGACCAGCTGGCTGGCCAGGGCAATATCGGCGATGGTCATGCTGTCGCCGACCAGGAATTCACGGCCTTTCAGCTCGCCGTCCAGGTACTCAAACAGGGGGGGGATGGTGGTTTCCAGGGCGTGCTGGACCTTTTCCTCATCACACTCCTTGCCGATCAAGCGCATGACTACCCGGTTGCGGAACACGGCGAAAGTGCAGCGCATGGCCAGGTCGTAATCCACAAAACGCTCGAACCAGACGGTACGGCCCAGTTCCATGGCATCGGTGGGGTAGAGTGCTGGCTCAGGGTTGATCTTCTCCGCCCAGGCACAGATGGCGGCGGAATCCGCCAGGAACTGTCCATCCACTTCCAGTGCCGGGATCCGCTTCATGGGGCTGATCTTTTCGTAGCCTTCGGGAAGACTGGTGGGATCCACATGTACGGATTCGTATTCAATACCCTTCAGGGCCAGTGCAACACGGGTCTTGCGGACAAAGGGCGACAGGGCGGCGCCGTACAGTTTGATGGTCATGGTCTCTCCCGATAACTGAATGTTTTTTAAGCGGTTTGCATGTTTCTGCTGTTGTTTATCAGAGCAGCGTGACTTTTTTGGGTCAATGGTGAGTCAGGACAAAATTTTTCCTTGACGAAGGGTGCTCAGATACCTATTCTACGCGCCGCTTTGACGTACCACGTCAAGCCCGGGTCCCCTTCGTCTAGTGGCCCAGGACACCGCCCTTTCACGGCGGTAACAGGGGTTCGACTCCCCTAGGGGACGCCACTTATTCGTTAGCGTAAGCTGGCAGCAAGACAAGCGGGAATAGCTCAGTTGGTAGAGCACGACCTTGCCAAGGTCGGGGTCGCGAGTTCGAATCTCGTTTCCCGCTCCAAATAAAGAAGGGACCCAATCGGGTCCCTTTTTTTATGGCCGCGCAGTGGCGGCTTCACGGCAGAATTCAAAACCCTAAAGGCTGGTTTACCACAGAGATCACGGAGGTCACTGAGGAAAAACAGTGTGGGGTTGCTCTGTGCCCCCCTGTTCTTTGTGCTGTCGGGCCTGTTTTGGAGCAAGATACAACAGGCTGCTCTCTCCAACGATTTTCGCAACTCGTCACTCGCTGCTCGTTCCTCTCCATCCATTCCTTTCCACCATTGGCATTCCGTCCATAGCTGCCTACACTGAGGGCTGACCAGAAGTGATACGACTATGGCCCGCCTGCACCCGCGATTACTGGAAGCCCTCAATCTCCTGCCGAAGGACAAGCCTGTCCATCTGCTCACCCGCCATTCTGTGCGGGAGCTGGCCAAGAATGGGTTTGCGGATTACCGCCTGCCGCTGACTCCGGAAGGGGTGGAGATGGCGCGGGATTGGGGCGCTAAATTGAATCGCCCGGTGGAGGCGTTTTATTCCAGCCCGGTGGGCCGTTGCGTAAACACTGCCAAGGCCATGGCTGAGGGCGCGGTGAAAGCCGGTCTGATGGTTGAGACCCCGGAGGATATTGAGGTCGACACGACTCTGGTGGAGCCGGGGTGTTATGTGGTTGATATCAACGAAATCGGCCCCACCTTCTTCAAACTTGGGGCATTCAGGTTCCTCAATCAGCATCTCCAGGAGCCGTTTGAGGGCATGCTTTCACCCGCCGAAGGGCGCGCCAAACTGGCCACCTATCTTCAGGAGCGGGAACCCAGCCCAGGACATCTCAATGTTCATGTTACCCACGACACTATTCTTGCGGTGCTGGTGGCCGAGCTACATGGCCGCCGACAGATTACCGAAGAGGACTGGCCGTGGATGATGGAGGGGCTGTGGGTATGGTTTTCATCTGGCCGGATGCACTGGATCTGGCGCGGCGACCATGGCCACTGTGCTCTGTAAGCCTGTCTGCTTTTCTTTTTAGTCATCCAAATTCGAGGTGAATCTTGTCAGCGCTGACGATTCGTAATCTCACCAAGACTTATGCCAATGGCGTTGAGGCGCTCAAGGGCATTGATCTTGAGGTGAAGCAGGGGGATTTCTTTGCCCTGCTGGGCCCTAATGGGGCAGGCAAATCCACCACCATTGGCGTGATCAGTTCGCTGGTAAACAAAACCGGGGGGGAGGTCAGTATCTTTGGCCATTCTCTGGATGCCGAGCGCTCACTGGCCAAGAAAAAAATTGGCGTGGTGCCGCAGGAGTTCAACTTTAACCAGTTTGAAAAGGTGTTCGATATCGTGGTGACCCAGGCGGGTTTTTACGGTATCCCGGCACCCTTGGCACGAGAGCGGGCGGAGAAGTATCTCCGTCAACTGGGCTTGTGGGAAAAGCGCGACATGCAGTCTCGCACCTTGTCCGGTGGCATGAAGCGACGACTGATGATTGCCCGTGCACTGGTGCATGAGCCGGATCTGCTGATTCTGGACGAGCCCACCGCCGGGGTGGATATCGAGCTGCGCCGTTCCATGTGGGATTTCCTTACCCGCATCAACCAGGAGGGGAAGACGATCATTCTGACCACCCACTATCTGGAAGAAGCCGAATCCCTGTGCCGCAATATCGCTATCATTGATCACGGCACTATTGTGGAAAACACCAGCATGCGTGCCTTGCTGGAAAAGCTGCAGGTGGAAACGTTTATTCTCGATCTGGCCAGGCCGGTTGAGTCCGCTCCCGTCCTGGATGGCTTTGAGGTGTTGTTGAAGGATTCCCAGACCCTGGAAGTGGCGGTGCCCAAGACGCAGAGCCTCAATACGCTGTTTGTGGCGTTGGCGGATCAGCAATTTGAAGTGATGAGTATGCGTAACAAGGCGAACCGGCTGGAAGAATTGTTCGTGCGTCTGGTAGAGAAGAATCTTGCAGGGGAGGTATCTGCATGAGCCCTCGCGAGCAATGGGTCGCGTTCCTGACCATCGTGACCAAGGAAATCCGTCGCTTCACCCGCATCTGGCCGCAGACATTGCTGCCGCCGGCCATCACCATGACGCTGTATTTCGTGATTTTCGGCAACCTTATTGGTAGCCGGGTAGGGGAAATGGGCGGCTTCGATTACATGCAGTACATCGTGCCGGGCCTGATCATGATGAGCGTGATCCAGAACAGCTACGGTAACGTGGTCAGTTCTTTTTTCTCCACCAAGTTCCAGCATTCCATCGAGGAAATGCTGGTCTCTCCCATGCCTTCCTGGATTATCCTCGGTGGTTTTGTTGTGGGGGGGATGGTGCGTGGCATGTTGGTGGGGCTGATCGTCAGTATGCTGAGTCTTTTCTTCACCCATCTATCCTTGCAGCATGTGATGGTGACGGTAGTTGTGGTGGTGCTGACGGCGGCGCTGTTTTCCATTGGTGGCTTTATCAATGCCATTCTTGCCAAGAAGTTTGATGATATTTCGATTGTGCCGACCTTCGTGCTGACACCGCTGACCTATCTGGGCGGGGTGTTTTATTCCATTGATATGTTGCCGGAGTTCTGGCGCACGGTGAGCCTGGCCAATCCCATCGTGTACATGGTAAATGCCTTCCGATATGGCGTACTGGGTGTCAGCGACGTGAATGTGTATGCCTCGCTGGCCACCATTGCCGGCTTTGTGGCGGTGTTTTTTGTGATCGCGTTGTGGATGCTGCGACGTGGTACCGGCATCCGACATTAACTATCATGGAAAGTCATGAAAGGGATTTATTGAGGCAAGGGATACAGGCCCGGGAGAGAGAGTATGAGTTACTTGAAAGATACCCCGTTGGGACGCTCCAGCGATTATGTGGATGAGTACACCCCGGCCCTGCTGTGTCCGGTGCCGCGCTGGGACGCCCGTGAGTCACTGGAGCTGGAAGACACTGCGTTGCCTTTCCACGGCACGGATATCTGGAATGCTTATGAGCTGTCCTGGCTTACGGAGAAGGGCAAGCCGGTAGTGGCCATGTGCGAACTACGTATTCCCTGTACCACGCCGAATATTGTCGAATCAAAATCTCTCAAGCTGTATCTCAATTCGTTTGCCAACACACGGTTTGCCAACCGTGATGAGGTAAGAGCGGCCATCGAAAAAGATGTGGGACAGACGGTTGGTGGCAATATTGAGGTGCTGCTGTTCTCTCTTGAAGATGCTGCCCGGCTGCCTCTCTGGGAAGACAAGGGGCAATGTGTCGACACCATTGACCTGAACTTTGAACACTACGATTACAATCCTGATCTTCTGTTGTGTGACCAGGGCCCAGAGCAGACCGGCCAGTTGTATTCCCATCTGCTGCGCAGTCATTGCCCGGTAACCAATCAGCCTGACTGGGCCACGGTGGTGGTGCGTTACACTGGACGTGCCATCAGCCCGGCCAGCTTTCTACGTTATGTGGTGTCCCTGCGAAATCATCAGGGTTTCCATGAGCAGATCATTGAGCAGATGTTTGTAGATCTTATGGCCCAGTGCTCGCCTCGCCATTTAACGGTGTATGGACGCTTCACCCGTCGTGGAGGTATCGATATCAACCCGTTTCGCTCCAACAGCGAACAGGCGCTGCCCAATCGGAGAACTGTACGGCAGTAAATATTGTACAGAGAAGTCTATAATCGGACGTTGTTATCAAACAGGGAAAGCACACCATGACAGATACTGAACAAACTCAAGGCGGCGCAGAGCAGCAAGCAGCACCGAGCAAGGAAGAACGGGGGCAGGCCATGGCCTGCCATTTGCTTGCATTAATCGGTTTCATCGTTCCTTTTGGCAACCTGATCGGTCCCCTGATCATGTGGGTCGTCAAGAAAGATGAAAGCAGCTTTGTAGATGACCAGGGCAAGGAAGCGGTGAACTTCAACATCACCATGTTGATTGCCTTCTTCGTCTGTTTCCTGCTCACCTTCGTAGTGATCGGCGCTATCCTGCTGCCGATCCTCGGCATTTTCTGGCTGGTGGTGACCATCATCGCCGGGCTGAAAGCCAACGACGGGATTGCCTATCGTTACCCGCTGACGATTCGGTTGATTAACTAAAAGCAGCTGTGAGCTACTAGCTACGAGCTGCGAGTAAAAAACGCGCCGAATGGCGCGTTTTTTATTGTCAGGAATTCAGGCTGTGGGATAAATACCCGAATCCGACGATGGGTTTATCTTTTCCTCGCAGCTCGTAGCTAGCAGCTCGCAGCTGTCTTTAAGGCCCCAACGGCCATCCAAACCCGATCCACACCCCCAGCAACACCGACCATCCCAATAACAGCGTGAGACTGTAAGGCAGCATCATGGCCATGAGGGTGCCGATGCCGGTGTCTGGCTGGTAGCGGCGGGCGAAGCCTAGCACCAGTACGAAGTAGGGCATCAGCGGGGTGATGATGTTGGTACTGGAATCGCCCACCCGATAGGCGGCCTGGGTAGCTTCCGGGTCGATGCCGATGAGCATCAGCATGGGCACGAAGATAGGTGCCAGGATGGACCACTTGGCCGAGGCGCTGCCTATCATCAGATTGATGGCGGCTGCCAGCAGGACAAACAACAGCAGCAAGGCAACCTTGGGAATGGCGAGGCTGCCTAACCAGGCCGCACCTTCTACCGCCAGTACCAGGCCAAGCTGGCTGTGGTTGAACCAGGCGACAAACTGGGCGGCAAAAAACATCAGCACCAGATAGCCGGCCATGGAGGCCATGGTGGTTTCCATGGCCGTAATGATATCGCCGCTGCTTCGGAACTGACCGCTGACCCGTCCATAGACGGCGCCGCACACTCCGGCGATTAACGCCACGATCACCACCAGCCCATGAATAAACGGCGAACCCAGTACGCTGCCGGTATCCGGATGGCGCAGGGGGGCCTGGGCAGGCACCACCAGCAAGGCAATGGCGAGGAGCAGAACGGCAAGGGCGGTCAGGGTCCAGCGTAAAGCGCGTGGGTCGCTCATCGGAGCCTCAACGCTTACCGGTACGTTGTTTCCCTGGTGTGCCAGTCGAGGTTCGGTCAGTCGCAAGGTGACCATGCTCACCAGGCCAGTTACCACAAAGGTTGAGGCGATGATGAACCAGTAGTTGCCCGTGGCTTCCACGGTGCGGGAGGGATCCACCAGGGCCACGGCTTCGGTGGTCAGTCCGGCCAGGGTGGCATCCACCGGCCCGACCAGCAGGTTGGCACTGAAGCCCCCGGAGACCGCCGCAAAGGCGGTGGCGATGCCCGCCAGCGGTGAGCGCCCCGCCAGCTGGAAGACCAGCCCTGCCAAGGGAATTAGCACCACATAACCGGCATCCACCGTGAGGCTGGAGAGCACCCCGGCAAAGGCCACCGTGATCACCAGCATTTTCCCCGAGGCTCGCTTTACCAGTCCGGCGAGGCTGACGGAGAGCAAACCTGATTGCTCGGCTACGCCTAACCCGAGCATGGCCACCAGCACCACGCCCAGAGGGGCGAAACCGGTAAAGTTGCCCACCAGCGAGGTGAACAGATAGCGCAGGCCTTCGCCATCCACCAGCGAGCGAACCGCCACCGTGTTGCCAGTGATCGGATGGGTTGTGGTCAGGCCAAGTCCCTGCAGCACGGCTGTGAGCGGTAATAGCAACAGGCAGAGCCAGACAAACAGTAATGTTGGATGCGGAAGTCGATTGCCCAGCGCTTCCAGCCGGGCAAGAAAATTGTGGCGCGCCATGGCGTGTCCTTGAAAAAGACTCAAGGTACAAGCTACAACGCGGGAAGGGGTTTGTCTTGTAGGGATCGTGGGCAGCCTACTTGCTTGGCAGGTTAATAATCACCTGTGCCAAGCAAGTAGGAGTTCCCTTCCAGGGGACGAACCGTGCGAAGCACGGAATCGACCCAAGGGCGATAAGCCCTCGCTTGAACTCGGACTCGCCCCCTGGAAGGGAACTCTTGCAGCGACTCCGTAGGCAGGCTAATGGTTGACGGTCAATTGCGTTGTTAGCGCAGAGTGGACAGAGGCATGAGGCACGGAGCAAACCCTTTGTTTTCCTCAGTGAGCTCTGTGTCCTCTGTGGTAAATCCGCCTTTAAGCTTTTCGTTTTAAGCGCGTTGCGTGCCGCATGCTGCGTTAAAGCCACATCGCTGCCAGCCAGCCTGCCACCATCAGTGGCAGGTTGTAATGAATAAAGGTGGGAATCACTGTGTCGCGAATATGATCATGCTGACCGTCCGCGTTGAGGCCGGCGGTGGGGCCCAGGGTGGAATCGGAGGCCGGGGAGCCGGCGTCACCCAGAGCGGCCGCGCTGCCCACCAGCGCCGCGGTGGCCAGCGGAGAGAAACCCAGTGCAATGCAGAGTGGTACGTAGAGGGTAGTGATAATCGGAATAGTCGAAAATGACGAGCCAATCCCCAGTGTCACGAACAGGCCCAGCAACAACAGTAATGCCGCCGCCAGGGGCGGGCTTTGCAAACCGCTGGTGACCGCTTCCACCAACACCGGTACCTGGCCTCCTGCCTGAACGACGGAGGCATAGCCGTTGGCCGCAATCATGATAAAGCCGATTAGCGACATCATTTTCACACCCTGGGTAAATGCATCCTGTGACTCTTTCCAGGGCACCACGCCACCGGCAGTAAAGACCAGAAAACCCACCAGGGCGCCGAGGATGATGGAATCACTGTACAGCTGAAGCACCAGAGCAGCGATCAACGCCACCGCAGCCACCAGCACATTCCGCGCAGAAAGCGGCGCATGCTGTTCTTCACCTGGCAAGTGCACGGGCTGGTAATCACGGGGTTTGCGGTAGCGGATAAACGCGAGCAACAGACCGAAAACCATCCCGGCGGCGGGCAGGAGCATGGCCATGGGCAGGTCGGCCTTGTCCAGCGCCAGACCGGCCTTTGCCATGCTGGGGCCCAGCTGGGTGTGCAGGAAAATGCTGCCAAAGCCCACCGGCAACACCATGTACGGCGTGATGAGGCCGAAGGTTAGCACGCAGGCGGCCAGACGTCGGTCCAGGCGTAACTGGTGCATCACTTCCAGCAGGGGGGGCACCAGAATCGGGATAAAGGCGATATGAATGGGCACCAGGTTCTGGCTCATGATCGCGGCGACCAGCAGCACGCTGAGCACCAGGGTGCGGATACGGCGAAGCTGGGAGGGCGCCGGGGTGCCGCCCAGGCGAACGATAATGCGACCTGCCAGCCATTCGGTAATGCCGGAGCGGGCAATGGCAACGGCAAAGGCACCCAGCAACGCATAACTCAAGGCAATATTGGCGCCACCGCCGAGGCCGTCACTGAATGCGGCAAGCGTGCCGGAAAGGTCCAGCCCACTGCCAAGACCGGCCACCAGCGCCGCACACAGCAGTGCCAGCACCACATTCATGCGGGCCAGGCTCAGCCCCATGAGGAGCAGCACGGACCAGACAACGGGATTGAGCAGGGTGGGGGGCATGGGGCCTCCGCAGCAAATCGGCCGGCCGCCGGGGCCGGGGAGGCGAAGTCTAGCAGGGACAGCGAGTGCTTCCTAACCGGTGACGATGAATGGCACAGGGAAGCAATGAGGAGACGAGTTTCAAGTCACGAGTTTCGAAAATCAGACAGCCCGCACTATCTGTAGTGTTGTGCCTTTAGAAAATCGCCACTCATCCCTGGATGAGGCTCGGATCGCTTGCAAGCAAGTTATTCGCTTTGCTCATCCTTCGGGCCAGCCCTCGGCTGTTACCTTCATTGCACTCCGGTTCCCACAGGTTTAGTCCGCATGCTTCTTCGGCAAACGGCATAGTTGCAGAATCTCCTATTTGTCTTCCCGGCGGGACTCGCCATCAATGGTGATATGGCCATCGTCTGGCTTGGTGGGCTGCTGGAAAGGGTTGCCACCGGTGCGGGTATAGCTGGTGTAGCTGAAGCCGCCACCTTGCACAGAAGTGAAACTCTGCAGGGTGCCTTTGTCGATGACCTTGCGGGCCATCAAGCGGCGGGAGGTGGGCAGTAGCAACGCGAAGCCCACCGCATCAGTGATGAAGCCGGGGGTGATCAGCAGGGCGCCGCCGAGCAACAGCATGATGCCTTCCACCATTTCCTGACCGGGCATTTCGCCTTGCTGCATTTTCCGGTTGAGACGTACCCAGGTTTCCAGCCCCTGGCTGCGGAACAGGTAGCTGCCCAGCAGAGCGGTGGCCACAGTGGCGATGATAGTAATTGGCCAGCCGATCAGGCCGGCCACCTTGGCCAGCACCAGCACTTCCAGCAGGGCGAAACCGAAGATAAAAAAGAAAATGCGGCCAAAACTCATGGGCAATCCTGTGAGGAGTGTATTCAGTATGTGGTGATGATTGGACTTCGATTCAAGGCCGGGTTCCACACTTACAAGGCCGACAGAGTGGCGACGAGCTGGTCTCGCAGCCACTGGTGTGCCGGATCCTGGTCCCGGGAGGGGGACCAGAGCAGATAAATAGGCACAGGAGGAATCGGTACCGGGAAGGGCAGCACCTGAATGTTCAGGGCTGCGGCATACTGGTTGGCCAGGCGTTTGGGTGCGGTGGCTATCATGTCGGAGCCCGCGGCGGTGGCCAGCATGCTGGCAAACTGGGTGACACGGGCGCCCGTTCGGCGTTGCCAGCCGGGTGCATTGAGAATCTGGTCCAGTGGCAGGCGGCGGTTGCGGTCGGGAAGCACCACATGCTCGGCTTTCAGAAATTGCGTTTTGCTGCATCGTCCTTTCAGCATCGGGTGGTCTTTTCGGGCTACCACCACCAATTCTTCTTCCAGCAGTACCTCTCGCTGCAGGCGGTCATCATCCGGCAAGAAGGCGTCCACAGCCAGGTCTGCCCTGGCCTTGTGCAGGTCGTCGGTCATGGTGTCGCTGGATGTAATGATCTCCAGCTGGACGTCGGGGGCCTGTTTCCGGATTCGCGCCAGCAGTGGCGGCAGTACCACCATCTCAAAGTAATCCACGCTAATGATACGGAAATGGCGCTCACTGGTAGCTGGGTCGAATCGGTTGCCAGGATCCAGGGCGTCACGGAGTGCATTGAGTTGCGGCGCAAGCTGGGCATGCAGCTCCCGGGCGCGGGGTGTTGGCTCCATGCCCTGACGGGTGCGCACGAAAAGGTCATCCCGGAAAGTATGGCGCAGTCGCTGCAGGGCTGCGCTGATGGCGGGCTGGCTCATGCCCAGCTGCTCGGCGGCACGGGACAGCTGCCCGGCTTCCATGATGGCGGCAAACACCGGCAGCAGATTCAGATCGACACTTCGTAAGTTCAGCTTCATGGATATTACATATATCAAATATCGATTAGAAAAATAAGTACAGCCTGTCTACTTTGGTGGGGCGCATAACAACAAACGGGAGACTACCCATGGACCAGTTACTGACCTTGTCGGTCACCGCTTTCATTATCGTCACCGCCATCTGGGAGGTTTTTGCAGGCCGAACCCGCGATGGTCGAAAGACTCGCCAGGACTGGAAAGTCGCGTTTCTTGCCACCTTCATGATGGTCGCTATTCAGCGCCCGCTGGTGTTGTTGCTGATCACCGTGGGGCTCACGGGGCTGTTTCCGGGTAGTGCCGGTTCCCTTGCCTGGCTGCAAAACGAGTATTTCTGGCCGACACTCATTGGCTTCTTCTGTATCGAAGAATTCCTGCATGGCTCTTTCCACCTGTTTGCTCACAGCCGCCGCCCCAACAACAAGGTGCTGCAGTGGATTCAGGCGTTCTACAAGATGAGTCATCGCCCCCATCACCTGGCCGGCGGTCAGGACAACAAGGGGCAACTGTCTGTTACCCAGACCTTTGTGAATGGTTGGGCCTGGTGGTTCATCATGCCCAACTACACGTTCCAGCTGGTTTGTCTGTATCTGGGGCTGGTGGAAGTTTTCCTGGTTGCTACTGCCTTCAAGGGGTTGTGGGCAGCCCAGACCCATGTGAACTGGAACTGGGACCTGTATTTTCACAATCACCAGTGGGCCTGGGTACGCAAGACCATGTGGGCGCTGGCGCACATCATTACCTTTCCGACCCAGCACCACCATCACCACTCCCGTGGTCCCAATTCTGCCAAGAATGTGACTTCGACCCTGGCGATCTATGACTGGCTGATTTTCGGCACTTTGGCCATCGAGAAGGAAAAGCCGAAGATGTATGGCTGGCGGCAGAATGAAGAGGAAGCCAACAGTGTCCTCAAGCGTTATTTCTACTGGGATGTGCGTAACTTCATGCCAGGTGGCGCCGCCAAGGCAAAAGCGCGAGCCGAAGCCAAAGCAGCGAAAAAAGCCGCCATTGAAGAACAGAAAAAGGCCCCGGAAGCAGCCTGATTCGAGAGTAGTGTGCCCAACGTCATCTCGGGAGAGCGTTGGATTTCAGGACCCCGCCGGATACCCGGCGGGGTCTTTTTTTTGGGGGGCTGCACGCCTCATGCATCACACCATAGCCAGTGAAGCCGTTGCAGGAGCGTGCCCTCGGGGCATTGTTTTCGCCACGGAGCGGCCACAAAAAAGCCGCACCTTGCGGCGCGGCTCTTTTGTGGTGGGCTCAGGCTTCCCTGTTGCGAGAAGCGTGATGCCTGCTTGAGTTTATGCCCCGAGCAGCATCTGACCACACACCCGCACAACGTTGCCGGTCAGGCCCTGGGAGGCCGGGCTGGCGAAGAAGGCGATGGTTTCGGCCACGTCTACCGGCTGACCGCCCTGGCTCATGGCGTTCATGCGACGGCCTGCTTCACGGATAGTGAAGGGAATGGCAGCGGTCATCTGGGTTTCGATGAAGCCCGGAGCCACGGCGTTGATGGTGATGCCTTTCTCGGCGTAGTCATCCTTGAAGGCGTCGATCATGCCGATCACGGCAGCCTTGGAGGCGCCATAGTTGGTCTGGCCCAGGTTACCGGCAATACCGGCAATGGAGCTGATGGAGATGATGCTGCCGCCCTTGTTGATGGCGCCATCGGCGAGCAATTTTTCATTGATGCGCAGCTGGCTGGCGATGTTGATGTCCAGCACCATGTCCCAGAATTTCTCCGGCATATTGCCGAGCATCTTGTCGCGGGTCACGCCGGCATTGTGGACGATTACGTCGAAACCACCGATTTCCTTGCCCTTGGCGGCAATGGCGTCCGGTGCTTCCGGTGCAGTGATATCCAGCTCCAGGGTGTCGCCGCCAATCTGGCCAGCAACCTTGCTCAGGTCTTCAGCCATGGGCGGGATATCCAGCACAGTCACGGTAGCACCGTCACGGGCCAGCACTTCAGCGATGGCCGCACCAATACCACGGGAACCACCGGTGACCAGGGCTTTCTTGCCGGCCAGGGGCTTGTTCCAATCGAACTTGGCGGCCTTGAAGCCAGACTTGGTCACGCGCACAACCTGTGCAGAAACATAGGCAGACTTGGGTGACAGGAAGAAGTGCAGGGGAGAGGCCAGCTGAGCTTCAGCGCCTTCATCCACATAGACTAGCTGAACAGTTGCGCCCTTCTTGATTTCCTTGCCCACGGATCGGGTAAACCCTTCCAGAGCACGCTGGGCCACTCGGGCAGCGCCGGACTGGGTTTCCGGGGTGCGGCCGATCACAACAACACGGGCGCATTTTTCCAGCTTGCGGATCACCGGGTGGAAGAATTCCCACAGGGCTTTCAGTTCGTCCGGGTTCTGGATACCGGTGGCATCGAAAACCAGACCTTTGAACTTGGCATCGTCTTCGCGGGTAGCGGTGTAGTTCTCCGCATCCACACCGGCCTTGCCGGCTTTTTGCTGCAGCTCAGTGGCGGTGCTGGTGTTGGCCAGGACGCTCAGCTGGGCTTCCGGCGCACCTTTCAGAGTGGACAGAATGGCATCAATGCCAGTGGAGCCATTGGCGGCGCCGACCAGTACACGGCCCTTGATAAAGGAGGCCTGACCCGGCTGCCAGCGGTCCAGAATGACCGGAATGGGGAGATTGATTGCGCCAAACAGCGCCTTGCCCATGGGAGAATTGGCAATCGCCTGATAGGTATCGCTCATGATTCTGTCCTTCGCCATCGTGAGATGAATGTGTCCGGTTAACCTTATGCCAACCGGAGCGGGTTTAAAGGGGTGCCAGCGAAAGAAGTGGGAAAATCAGTCTTCTTTCGTAGGGCCAAAAAGCAGGCCCTGTCGCACACTGGCGCGTATTGAATCACTGCAATGTTGCCGGTGTATTGACCGGCCCCCAAGTTCAAACAGTCGTTTGAGCCAATGAGGCATTGACGCTGGGGAGTAGACTGCGCTCTAAGTAGTGAATACCCGTGGTCGCGCTGGCCACCGATGCCACCACAGGTGGCTGCCCTGATTCTGTTAGAGGACATACTTATGCTGGCAGGTAAAGCCGTACGCAAGGTTGCCATTATTGGCGGTAACCGTATCCCGTTTGCCCGTTCCAACACTGCCTATATTGATACCAGCAACCAGGAAATGCTGACCGCTGCCATTGATGGCCTGGTCGATCGTTTCAAGCTGCATGGTCAAAAGATTGATGAAGTGGCCGCGGGTGCGGTGATGAAGCACGCCCGTGACTTCAATCTGGTACGCGAATGTGTGCTGGGTTCCAAGCTGGCTCCGGAAACCCCGGCCTATGATCTGCAGCAGGCCTGCGGTACCGGTCTGGAAGCGGCCATTCTGGTGGCCAACAAGATTGCTCTGGGTCAAATCGATTGCGCCATTGCCGGCGGTGTGGACACCACTTCTGATGCGCCCCTGGGCGTTAACGAAGACGCGCGCAAGGTATTCATGGCGCTCAACCGTGCCAAGACCAATGGCGAGCGTGCCAAGCTGGGCCTGAAGCTGCTGAATCCGAAATCCCTGATGCCTGATATCCCCAAGAACGGCGAGCCGCGCACCGGCCTGGCCATGGGTGATCATCAGGCCATTACCGCCAAAGAGTGGGCCATCCCCCGTGAAGAGCAGGATGAGCTGGCATGGAAATCCCACCAGAACCTGGCCAAGTCCTATGAAGATGGCTGGCAGGATGACCTGATCACGCCGTTCAAGGGCCTGACCCGCGACAACAACATGCGTGGCGATTCCACGCTGGAAAAACTGGCTACCCTGAAGCCCTGCTTCGGTGGTCCAGACGGCACCATGACCCCGGCCAACTCCACTCCGCTGACTGATGGTGCCTCTGCGGTACTGCTGGCCACCGAGGAGTGGGCCAAGGAACGTGGTCTGCCGGTGCTGGCTTACCTGACCCTGGGTGAAGCCGCCGCTGTAGACTTTATCGGCAAGAAAGAAGGCCTGCTGATGGCCCCGGCCTATGCGGTACCGAGCATGCTGGACAAGGCAGGCATCACCCTGCAGGACTTCGATTTCTACGAAATCCACGAAGCGTTTGCCTCCCAGGTACTGTCTACCCTGAAGATGTGGGAAGACGAAAAGTTCTGTAAGGAAACCCTGGGTCGCAAAGAGGTGCTGGGCAGCATCGACCGCAGCAAGCTGAACGTGAAAGGCTCCTCTCTGGCAGCCGGTCACCCGTTCGCTGCTACCGGTGGCCGTATCATCGCCAACGCGGCCAAGCTGCTGAACGAAAAAGGCTCCGGCCGTGCACTGATCTCTGTGTGTGCAGCTGGCGGTCAGGGCGTGGTAGCGATCCTCGAGAAGTAATCGCTACTGAGCTTTAAAAAAACCGGCCTTCGTGGCCGGTTTTTTTTGCTGTGCGATGACAACAGGCTCTGCCCCTTGCCGGGTATCTGGAAGGCATGCTCAGAGTCCTGAGCTCTATTGCACCTGTGCGCTGGATAGTAGTACCCGGATTACGTCTTGCTGCTTGTTCACCCCCATCTTGGAATAAATGCTTTTCAGCTGGGATCGAACGGTGTCGATGGAGACGCCATGCTGTTCGCTGATCTGGCTGGGGGACAAACCATTGGACAGCGCGATGGCCACATTGGCTTCCTTTGGCGTCATGTTGTATAGCGACTGCAGTGCTGTGGCGGGCAGGTTCAAAGCGGAATCCGGGTCCGAAAGGTAGAGTCCAACGCTGCCAGGTTGCTCCGAAAGCCTATCGGCTCCAGCGAGGGGCGTAACAATAATATTCATGTTCATTTCACGATCCGGGTGATGCACCCCCAGCGCTTCCGTGCGGTTATCCACATTGCCGGGGTCGCTGTGTAGTTGTTTCTTGATCAGGCGCTGTAGGCGCTGGTCTTCATCGGCATAGTGCGCCTTGGGTCTGTCCTGATGGAGTGTCAGCCCGGCGTGCTGCGTCATCAGCTGCTCAGCAACCGGGTTTTTATAGGTGACCCTGCCATCCGGGCCGAGAATAATCAGGCCCACCATGAAGCGGGAAAGCGCTTCATGGAGTGATTGTTGGCGAGTGCGAAGACGATGAAATTCCCGGTGGATGCGAAGAGCACGGCTGAAGTGTGGATAGAGTAGCTGTAGCGTCTTGCACTCCTGCTTGGAAAACGGCGGTGCGGAAAAGGAGCGGTGTAGTCCGATACCCACATGCCATTCGTCGTCGTTATAGATGTTGATGGCAGAAATAAAGCCAATGTCGTTGGGTTTGAGGATCATTCGGTAATAGAAGGGATGGTTCTTGCGAACCTGTTCGGCATCGGTGATTTGTGATGCTTCACCGACCGGCATTTCCCGTTGCAGCTGGAAGGTGTGGTCGTATTTGGCGATACCGAATCGGTATGACGCCCGAACAGCAGCGGGAAGACCGTAGGCACCAATCATGCTGCGAGTGTTGGTTTGTCTGTCTTCGAACAATAAGGCCCCTGACTTGGCCTTCAGCAAATCACAGCAAAGGCGTTCCACCACATGATCCCAGTGATCGGGCTTGTAGGCGGCTTCATAGATTTCCCCCACGAAATCCAGCAAGGCTTCCATTGGCATTCCTCTCAACGCATTACTGTGTCCCAAATCCCCCCATGGCGCAGTAATGTGGAATTGGTTAATCGCAAATCCCTCATTGCATATCCCCCATTTTTTAGGGGGTAACAATAAATTCAATAGGTGCGTCTCTGAGCTATGAGAATTGTGTCACATTGGTATATTGGCCGCGAGGGTGCTGCCTGGCCGCTGGGCTGGGGGCTCAAACCGCTAATACGGCCCATCGGGTTTCCCGTAGGAGCTTGCCTGCAAGCAAGCTTCCGCAGCGGTTTCATCTATAGCGTCAGGTGCGAATATCCACCGGCACCCCACTCATGAACGCCTGGTTGCTCAACTTCTCGTAGCTACCGGGGCCATTGGGCAGCAGGGCGTTGATGTTGACGCCGGGGTAGCGGTTGGCCACGGTCATGCCGGGGGTTTTCTGGTTGCCCCAGCCGTGGGTCATGGCCACCACGCCTGGACGCAGGGTGTCATCGGCCCGCGCCTGGGCTTTCACTTCACCGTACTGGTTGCTTACCGTCAGGCTGTCACCATCGTTCAGACCCAGTGCCGCCATATCTTCGGGGCTCATGTGCAGCGGGTTGTGATCATGTTTGCCGCGTTTCAGTTTCGGCACATTCTGGTACCAGCTGTTGTGCATGTAATTGGTCCGCAGGTTGATCAGTCGGAACGCCGGGGCGGCGTTCTTGATCTCTGTAAACTGATGATTCGCCAGGGCCATGGATTCACTGAACAGTGGCGGGCAACAGTCCACCCGCTTGTCATCGGTCTGCAGGAAATCGTCAAAGAAGCGACCAATGGATTGGGTATTGAGCACCGCGGTACCCGAGGGGGCCGCCTTCAGGCTGTCCACAGTCAGGTTATGCCGCGACATCATGTGTTCAAGACGACCAAACGGATTACCGGGCTGATCCAGCAGGGATGACGGCATGCCCATCTGTTGCAGCAGCCGCGACAGAATCCACCATTCTTCCTTGCGTTCTGCTGCCGGTGACACCACCGCATCCGTGTATTGCACATAGGGCTGGTACTGCATGCCCAAACCACAGATATTGAGATCTGGCCGCTCCAGCATGTCCGCCGACGGCAGCAGGTAATGGGCGTATTCGCCGGTAGCATTGCGGAACAGATCAATGACCACCAGTAGTTCCAGTTTCTCCAGCGCCTGGCGCCAGCGAGCTTCGCCGCCGACGCTGAGCAGTGGATTGCCGGCGATCACCACCAGCGCGCGAATGGGATTGTCGTCATCAAGAATCAGGTCCGGCAGCAAGTTGCCGGGCAGGGCGCCACGGATCAGACGCATCTCGCCGTAGTTGCTGTTGAAGAACACCTTGTCGCTGCGCACCCGTCCGGCCTTGGCGGCAGGGTAGAAACCTTCGCTGTAGAAGTTGCCGCCCTTCTTGTCGAGATTGCCGGTGACGAAACTGAGCATTTGCAGCAGCCAGTAGCACAGGGTGCCATGGCGACCCATGTTCACCCCGGTGGACATGTGCACGGAGGCCCGTTCTGCGCCACTGAATTCATCGGCCAGGGCGCGAATCTGTTGTGCGGGCAGCCCCACGACCTCTGCCACTGCATCGGCGGAGTAGGGGGCGATAAAGTCACGCAGTTCCCGCACATGCTTGCCATGCTCATGAAGCACCTCTTCATCAAAGCGCCCCAGCACATCAATCTCATGCAGCAGTGCCGCCATCAAATAAAGATCGGTATCAGGAAGAATCTGGATCACCTCGCCGGTCCTGGGACTGGCGGATTCGATCCTGCGCGGGTTGATGTAGTAAACGCTGGCGCCACGTTGGCAGGCCGCACGGATTTTGGCCATGGGGTCGGCAATGGAGATAAAACTCATATGCGAGACCTTGGGGTTCTCGCCAAAAATCAGGAGGCAATCGGTGTGATCGAAATCCGGTAACGGGTGCAGGGTGCTGGTACCAAACACGGCTTCCCCGCCGGCAAACTTGTTGGCGCAATCCTGGGTGCCGGAGTTGAACACCCGCCGACTGCCCAGGCTCATGAAGAATTCGCCAATGGCCTGACTGCCCAAGGCGTTGAAAGCCGTGGGGTTGCCAATATAGCCTGCCACAGCGTCGTCACCATGTTGCTCGCGAATCCGGTTGAGAGCGGCGGCCACGTCGGCGGTGGCGTTGTCCCAGTCCAGCGTCTGCCATTCGCCTTCGCCGGGCTGGCGCGAGCCCTTGCGAACCTGCGGAGCATCAAGACGATCCGGGTCCTGGTGAATGGCCAGGTAATTGACGCCCTTGTGGCAGGCAAAGCCCCGGGTCACCGGGTGGTCCTTGTCCGGTTGCAGGCGTTGTACTTTCCCGTCTTCTACCTGGGCCACCAGGGCGCAGGATGGTTCACAGACTCGGCAGAACGTGGGTATTGTTTTCATGGTTCTCGTCTTCTGTCTCTCCCTTATTCTCAGGCTGCCTCAATGGTCCCGGGAGTGACATGACCAGAGTCGTCAGAGGGTCGTTAATCGCGGTGTATCCGTCGTATCCGGCCAGGTGTGGGACTTATCAGTGAAGATTTTTTCGCAATGAGGCACTTCAGGGAGGTGCTGCGGAACAGGGTAGTAACTATTTCAATGCGGCCATGATCAGGGCGACAGCCTGCTGGCTCACGGCTTCCATGTCTTCCTGGTTCACATAGATGCCATCAATGGTGAGACGGCAAAGGCCGTGGATAGTCGCCCAGCTTGCCTGGGCAACACGCAGAGGGTCGGTGCCAACGGGCAGGCGCCCCTGCAGCAGGGCACTGAGACCTTCGGCGTAGTGGCGGAAACTGCGATAGGCAATGGCCTTCAGTTCTGCAGTAGGTTCACCGCTTTTCCACAATGTGCGGCCGAACATCAGCTCGTATTGTTCCGGGTTTTCGGTGGCAAAACGCAGGTATTCGATCACAAAGGCCTGGATATCAGGCTCGCTTGCAGCAGTGTCCAGCTGACGCTGAATAAGGGCGTCCAGTTGGGCGAAGGCGCGGGTGGCCAGGGCGCAAAGCAGGGCATTCTTGTCGCGGAAGTGGTGATAAGGCGCGGTACGGGACACACCGGCCCGCTCCGCCAGCTTGCGCAAAGACAGGCCCTCCACGCCCTGTTCATTGAGCAGGGTATTGGCCTCCTGCAGCAGGGTGTCGTGCAGGTCTCCATGGTGGTATCGGGCGCTCTGTGTCATGCGTGTCCTGTCTTTTCGGGCCTTTCGCGTGTTGCCTGATGCGGGAAGCCTGTGGTGTCTCTGATGCTATCTTGACACCGTCAACATAACCCCTTAACTTGACGCTGTCCAGATACAAAACAGCCATCAATGGTGAACCCCGGAGACGCCGCCATGACAGCCAAGCACTACCCGAATCTGCTTTCCCCACTGGATCTGGGACATACCCAGCTCAAGAACAGGGTGATCATGGGTTCCATGCACACCGGCCTTGAAGATCGTTTCTGGCAGTTCCCCAAACTGGCTGCTTACTTTGCCGAACGTGCCCGGGGTGGTGTTGGCCTCATCGTGACTGGCGGTTTCAACCCTAACAAGAAGGGGTGGTTTTATCCGTTTGCCGGTCTTTTCAACAGTCGCCTGGATGTGCGTAATCATCGCAAGGTAACGGATGCGGTGCATCAGGAAGGGGGCAAGATCGCTCTGCAGATTCTGCATGCGGGGCGTTACAGCTACCATCCGTTTTCCCGTTCTGCCTCGGCGATCAAAAGCCCGATCAATCCGTTCAAGCCCAAGGCCATGTCGACCAAAGAGGTAGAGCAGACGGTCAAGGATTTTGCCCACACTGCCTGGTTGGCCAAAAAGGCTGGCTACGATGGTGTGGAAATCATGGGTTCCGAGGGCTATCTGATTAACCAGTTCACCGCCCCCTGCACCAACAAGCGCACCGACAAATATGGCGGCAGTGCCGAAAACCGTCGCCGGTTCCCGGTGGAAATCGTTCGCGAGGCCCGCAAACGTTGCGGGGATGATTTCATCATCATGTTTCGTCTGTCAGTGATTGATCTGGTGCCGGATGGCTGCACCCGGCAAGAGGTGCTGGACATGGCCCGTGAGCTGGAAGCTGCCGGCGCCAGCCTGCTCAATTCCGGTATCGGTTGGCATGAAGCCCGGGTACCTACCATCGTCACGTCAGTGCCCCGCGCCGCTTTTGTGGAAGCAACCCGTCAGGTGAAGGAGCATGTCTCCATCCCGGTGGTGGCGTCCAACCGGATCAATGATCCGGATGTGGCGGAAAAGATCCTCATTGATGGTCAGGCCGATGCGGTCTCCATGGCGCGTCCGCTGCTGGCGGATTCTGAATTCGTCAACAAGGCAGCGGCAGGGCGTGCCGACGAGATCAATACCTGTATCGCCTGTAATCAGGCATGTCTGGATCATACCTTCCAGCTCAAGCGTGCCTCCTGTCTGGTGAACCCCCGGGCCTGCCATGAAACCGAACTGCTTTACCTGAAAACCTCCAAACCGAAGAAGGTTGCTGTGGTGGGTGCGGGCCCGGCGGGGCTTTCCTGTGCGACGGTTGCCGCCGAGCGTGGGCACCATGTGACCCTGTTTGATCAGGCCAGCGAAATCGGTGGTCAGTTCAATATGGCCAAGGTGATACCCGGCAAGGAAGAGTTCCACAACACCATCCGTTATTTCAGCAAGCGGATTGAAAACACCGGAGTGACTCTGCGATTGAATACCCGCGTTGAAGTGGCAGACCTGGAAAAGCAGGGCTTTGATGAAATCGTGGTGGCCACCGGTGTGACGCCACGGACACCGGGAATTCCTGGCGTGGATCATCCGAAGGTGCTGTCTTATGTGGATGTGCTGCGCGGTAACGCGGAGGTTGGGCAGAAGGTGGCCGTGATCGGCGCAGGTGGTATTGGTTTCGATGTTTCCGAATTTCTGGCCGAGTCACCTCGTGACGGGGAGCAGCCATTGCCGGAGTGGATGAAGGAATGGGGTGTGGACCTGGACAGCGATGCCCGTGGAGGCCTGGTGAAGCCGGATGTGGAAGAACCGGTGCGCAAGATTACCCTGCTGCAGCGCAAGACCACGTCCCTTGGCAAGGACCTGGGCAAGACCTCCGGCTGGGTGCATCGTGCCACGCTGAAAGCGCGCAATGTGGAAATGCTGCCGGGTTGCAGCTATGAAAAGATCGATGATGCCGGTCTGCATATCAAGATTGGCGAGGAGACCCGGGTGCTGGACGTGGACAACGTGATCCTTTGCGCGGGCCAGGAATCGCTGAAAGAGTTGTACCAGGAAGGCAAGGATAACTTCCACCTGATCGGCGGCGCGGACCTGGCCGCAGAGCTGGATGCCAAGCGTGCGATTCGTCAGGGTGCAGAAGTGGCGGCGAAGCTGTAACAGGCAGCTGCAAGCTTCAAGCCGCAAGCTACAAGGAAATGAAAAAGGCTCCTCGCGAATTTAAGGGCATGGCTCACATCAAAGACCGTCACGTAGGAGCGTCGCTCGCGGCGCGATTGCCAACGTCATTAAAGGCAGATTTATCACAGAGGACACAGAGATCACTGGGGAAGTCGGTTTTCTCTGTGTTCTCTGTGGTGAAAACGCTTTTGTTTCTGGTCTCGAGTCGCGCCGCCAGCGACGCTCCCAAGGAAAGGGGGGGAGGGAGGATTAAATCAGACTTTTCCCGAAAAACGGCGATGAACTAACAAAAAGCCCCGCATTGCGGGGCTTTTTTTGTTTCGTTATTAATTATTCATTATTAATTATTCATTATTAACTATTAATTGCTTTCAGGTGTTAGCTCGCATCCGCCGGGTGCGGAAACTGCCCATGCCCATTCCGGCAATCACCTTGAACAGGGAAAGCAGTACGCTTTCGTCCGGTTTGGGGTCCAGGCCCTTACCCATGCGATGGAGCTGACGGGAGAACCATGAGACTTCCATCATGGCCATTTCGTCGATCATCTTGATGCCGGTCTTGCGCGGAGTGACGCGGCTGACCACGCCTTCCTGGCCAGCGAGAATGCGTTTGGGCAGGTCCGGCTCTACGGCCAGCGGCCGGGCGATACCGACGATGTCGGTGGCGCCGCTCTCCACGGCTTCTGCCATGGCCTTGGCGGAACGGAAGCCGCCGGTGACCATCAGCGGGATGGAGACGCGCTCACGGATCGTGTTGGCGTAATCCAGGAAATACGCTTCACGGGCTACGGTGCTTTCACGCACGCCCTTGGCGCCGGCCATGGTCGGGTTTTCATAGTTACCGCCGGAAATTTCCAACAGATCCAGGCCTTCCTCGGCCAGGGTCTGGGCCACGGCCATGGACTCTTCCTCGGTGAAGCCGCCGCGCTGGAAGTCAGCGGAATTCAGCTTGATGCTTACCGGATAATCATCACCCACGGCCTTGCGGATGGCGCGATAGACTTCCAGCGGGAAGCGCATTCGGTTTTCCAGTGAGCCGCCCCACTGATCGTCACGCTGGTTGTGGTGGCCGGACAAGAACTGGCTGACCAGATAGCCGTGGGCTCCGTGGATCTGCACCCCGGTAAAGCCGGCTTTTTTGGCAATGGTGGCACTGGTGGCGAAGCGCTTGATGATGTCGCGAATCTCTTCTTCTGTCAGGGCGCGGGGCGTCTTGAACGCACTCTTGAGATCCTTGTTAAACGGCACGGCGGAGGGAGACAGGGTGTCGCCACTGGCGAGCATACGCGGAATCTGTTTCCCCGGGTGGTTGAGCTGCACCCAGATCTGGTTGCCCTGGCGTTTGCCGGCTTCGGCCCAACGTTTGAGCATGGGCATATCATTTTCGTTTTCCAGCACCACATTGTTGGGTTCGCCGGTGTGGTTTCGGTCGATCATGATGTTGCCGGTAATCAACAGGCCGGTTCCACCGTCAGACCAGCGGCCGTATAGGGTTTCAAGGGCTGGGGTGACGTGATTGTCGATGGTGCCCAGAGCTTCGCTCATGGCGGATTTGCCGAAACGATTGGGGATGCTGGCGCCGCAGGGCAGGGCAAGGGACTGTTTCAGGGTGTCGGCGTAACTCACGATGGCCTCCCGGTACGATATTGGACTGGATGTTTAGTTTGATGTTGATCAAACTATTGGTTAGTTTGATATTCGTCAAACCATTTTGCGAAGGGTTTTTGTTTTGGCACAGAAGGACACACAGGCGGCAGAGCAGCTGGCAGGCGCATTTCGGGCGCTTGCCAACACCAATCGTTTACGCATTTATCAGGTGATTGTCTCTCACTGCCGTGAACACGGTAAGGCTGACCTGAATCAGGTGCCGGCAGGCTGTGCATTTGGGGATTTTATGCAGCGTCTCAATATTGGTGCACCCACAGTCTCTCACCATGTGCGCGAACTGGCCGAGGCGGGCCTGATTCGGGTGGAGCGGGTTGGGCGCCGCCGTTACTGTCATGCGGAGCCTGCCATGCAGGCGCAGCTGGCCGCATTCTTTGATTTGGAGAGCGCATGATGAACGCAGCAGAGTTGGCCCTGTGGGCCTGTGGCCTGTTTTTCCTGACCGGGTTGTTAACCGGGATCTGGAAATACTGGCAGATCGCGCAAAGTGAAAAGTCCCGCGCGCACTATTATGTGGACGTGGCTCACCGAGCCAGCCTGATGTACGCCTTTGCCTGTCTGGTGCTGGAGCGGTTTGCCGCGCTCAGTGTCTGGAGCAATGCGGTAAATACGGTGGCTGTGCTGGCCAGCGTGGTGTTTTTTGGCCTGGCGGTGGGCAGTTACATCCTCCATGGCTACATGCAGGATACTCGCAACCAGCTGCAGTCTCCCCATAAACTGGGCAGCGTCCACGTGCCGGGCGCCAGTATGGTGCTGTTCATGGTGCTGTTGATTGTTGCCGAGGTGGGTGGGTTTCTGGTGCTTTTTGCAGGGTTTCTGTGGCGATAGAGCTGTGTGGGTTTACGCGGCGGGGATAGGGCGTCGGGTGGTCGGGTGACGCTGCCCCTGTCGGGGCAGCGCATCCGGTTTGCCAGATGTTACTTCAGTTCTTTTGAGCTCAAACCCAGTACCCGGCGGGCAATCACCAGCTGCTGAATTTGTTGGGTGCCTTCGAAGATATCGAGAATCTTCGAGTCGCGAGCCCACTTCTCCAGCAGTTCATCCTCGGTGTAGCCCAGCGTGCCAGCCAGTTCCACACAGCGCAGGGTGATGGCGTTCCCCACCCGGCCGGCTTTGGCCTTGGAGATGGAGGCTTCCAGGGTGTTGGCTTTCTTGTTGTCTGCCATCCAGGCGGCCTTCACTGCCAGCCAGTAGGCGGCTTCCCAGTCTGCTTCCATCTTGTAGATTTCGGCTTCAATGGCGGAACAGTTGTCTACCGGCTTGCTGTAGTCATACTGAATATGGTCTTTCAGTAGTTCCTTGATACGCTCCAGTGAGGCTTTGGCGCATCCGATAGCCATTGCGGCGACCAGTGGCCGGGTGTTATCAAAGGTTTCCATGACACCGGCAAAGCCTTTCTTGGTGTCAATCTCCGGGCTACCCAACAGGTTTTCCGCCGGTACCCGGCAATCATTGAAGTTGATGGCCGCGGTGTCGGAGGCACGGATACCCAGCTTTTTCTCCAGGCGCGCCAGCTCCATGCCGGGGGTGCCCCAGTCCACTACAAAGGACTTGATGGCGGCGCGT
Organism: Alcanivorax sp. DP30; assembly: GCF_009882945.1. GTDB lineage: Bacteria > Pseudomonadota > Gammaproteobacteria > Pseudomonadales > Alcanivoracaceae > Alcanivorax. The sequence goes on along the minus strand of NZ_WTUY01000003.1, from coordinate 69,043 downwards.
CCCAGTTTGGGATCCAGGCTGGCCCAAACCACCACGCAGTCGGCGCGTTGACCAGACGTCACATAGATTTTCTCTCCATTGAGAACGTAGTGATCGCCGTCTTTCTTGGCCGTGGTGCGAATGGCTGCGGAGTCGGAACCACAGCTGGGTTCAGTGATAGCCATGGCGGCCCACTTGCCCTTGAAGCGTTCCAGCTGCTCGTCGTTGGCCACGGCGGCGATGGCTGCATTGCCCAGGCCCTGACGAGGCATGGCAAGCAGGAACCCGGTATCGCCGTAGCACATTTCCATGGCGCCGAGGCACACGCCCATATTCGAACCGTTCTTGACGCTGCCGTCGTCCTGTACCTTGCCGCTGCCAGTGGTGGCGGCGCCGGCGGAGTTGGCCGGGTCGCCCTCATTGAAGCCATCCAGTACCGAGGCAAGCATATCCAGCTCTTTGGGGTACTCGTGCTCGCCACGGTCGTACTTGCGTGACAGCGGGCGGAGGGTGCTTTGAGCCACCTGATAGGCGTTGTTGATCAGGGGTTTGAACTTCTTGGGAATCTCGATATTCATGTTATTGACCCTCCTTACAGGTGCAGGCCGCCGAAGGCGACGGCAATGGCACGCAGATCCCGGTACCAGCGCTCGACCGGGTATTCATGGGTGAAGCCGTGGCCGCCGAGCAGCTGAACGCCGTCGGTGCCGATCTTCATGGCCTTGTCTTTTACCAGGGTGCGGGCCAGGTGGGCTTCACGCTGGAAGGATTTGCCTTGTTCCGCACGACACACAGCGCGGTAGGTGAGCATGCGCATGGCATCCAGCTCGATGGCCATGTCGGCAATCATGAACGCCACGGCCTGGCGGTGGCTGATGGGCTCGCCGAAAGCGGTGCGTTCATTGCAGTACGGGCCCACGTAATCGAGCACGGACTGACAGGTACCGATGGCCAGAGCACACCAGGCGAGGGTGCCCAGATCCACAAAGGCGCGGTAATCGAAGTCACCATTACCCAGGCGGTTCTCGGCAGACACGCGCACGTTGTCCAGTTTCAGCGGGCGCTGGGCACTGGCACGGATCCCCATTGAAGGATCCTCGCCCACTGTCAGGCCTTCCGTGCCACCCTCGATGATGAATACGGCGGGGCCTTCGTCAGTCTGGGCGGCAACCAGAAACAGTTCGGCTTCTCCGGCCAGAGGCACCAGGGATTTCTCCCCGTTGAGCACATACTCGTTGCCGTCCTGGCGGGCGGTAGTCTGCAGGGCCATGGGATCGAACAGCGGGCGCGGTTCGCTCACGGCAATGGTGGCCTTGGGCGGGTTCTCTTCCGCAAAGGCGCTCAGGTACTTGTCCTGCTGCAGGGCGGTGCCCCATTGGGTGAGTGCGTTGGCCACACTCATGGGTGCAAGGATGGCGACAGCCTGTCCCATATCACCGTGTGCCAGATCTTCGGCGATTAGCATGGTGGTCACGGTGGAGCGTTCACTGGCGGCACCGCCCAGTGATTCCGGTACTGCAAAGAAGTTCAGCCCCAGTTCCTGCGCCTGGGCCAGTACCTCATCGCCGGTCTTTTGTTCAGCGTCAGCGTGCTCTGCCTGCTCACGCAGCACTTCGCGAGCAAAGGCTTGCATGCTTTCACGAATCATTTGCTGTTCGTCAGTAATGCCCAGATCGAACAGATCACGGGTGTGACCGGGGGCATTGAGACGTGCCGGTTTGCTGCCCGGTTTGTCGGACTTGAAGGTACGCGCGGTGGTAGTGATGACCTGGAAGCCGCTCTTGGTGAGGGTGTAGGCCAGGCGCTCGACGCTCTTGCGCATGCCCATCTTGTCCAGCACTTCGGAACTGGCGAGGCGGTTCAGCGCGGTGAGCGCATAACCAACTGCATCTTTAGCCATGGGTGTTGCCTCTGTTGTTATATCGAATGCACTCGATTATGACGGCGAAGGGGATAGTCACATTGACCAGTGTGACTGATGGGTCTGCGCTGTAGGCAACCGCCAGTCGCTACAGCTCTGGTTATTGGAGCTGGAAAAGGATAGGAGTGGGCGGGAAGGCTTCAGCCCCGGCGTTGATTCAGGAATGTCGAGACTTCGTCCCGGCTTCCTTCGAAGAGAATGTTTCCTTCTCGCTTGGCGAGCATGTAGTCGTACATGGGGTCGTAATAGTCTGCCAGCAGCGCGTGAATCCATTCACGGTGCAGTTCTGTTTCCCCGTTGATGGCCTGCACGGCCAGCGCTTCTTCCAGTTGTTGGCGCAGCTGTTGATAGCGCAATCCACCGAGGCGCTTCTTGATGCGGTCCATGGCCGCAAGCAATTCATCTCCCAGATACTTCAGGGCTTGCTGGTCACCGAAATGCTGGCGGTATTCTTCCAGTGGTCCTGCCACATAGTCTTCCAGCGTCACTTGCACCCGGGATTCCAGAGATTCGTTGATGATGATGCGGGGGCGGGACTTGATCCTGTCCTGCAGGGAGAAGGGCAGGTGGCAGCGCCCGATAAGCTTGCTTTCATCTTCCAGCAGCACGGTCGGATAATCACTGGCGCGCATCTTGATGAGTGCAATCGCCAGGGCATTCTCAAAATCGATCTGGCTGGGCTGTCCGCCCGGGCGGCGGCCGAAGGCGGAGCCGCGATGGTGGGCCAGGCCTTCCAGGTCCAGGGCATTGGGCTGGGCTTCGATCACCCGGGTTTTGGCACAACCGGTGCGACCGCAAAGGATCTCGAAGGGCAGGGCGGCTATGCATTTTTCCATTTCTTCCAGCAGGAAGTTGCGCATGGCCTTGTAGCCACCGGTGATCAGCGGTGCGTCAATTCCTGCTTCCCGTAACCAGGCCTGGGTGGTCTGGCTGCGCAGGCCGCCACGGAAGCAGTAAAGGTAGCCCTGGGGGTGGGTTTGCCACCATTCGCGCCAGGCCAGCATGCGGCGCTCCCGTTCTTCCCCACAGACCAGTGTATTGCCCAGATCGATAGCGGCTTGTTGGCCGTGTTGCTTGTAACAGATACCTATCTGATGCCGTTCGTCATCGTTGATCAGGGCCAGGTTGGTGGCATTGGGGAAAGCGCCCTTGCTGAATTCCACAGGGGCGCGGACATCCAATAAGGGGATGTCGTCAAGAAACAGGTTGAGGTAATCACGGGTATTGTCGCGCATGGTGGGCGAGTTTAATCGAGGTTTCTCTGCCAGACCACGGCTTCGGTATTCATTCGGTGACTTCCGATGCCTGGCAGTAATGCTCCAGCGCGCAGATTTCATCGCAGAGGGTGATGACCAGCGGCCCCAGCTTGTCGCGTGGGACGCCGGTTTTCAGCGCTTCCTCAAGTGCTTTTGCCGCGTGTTCCAGCCGGGGTGTGCCGCAATAGCGGGTGGCGCCGTGGAGCTTGTGCACTTTTTCCAGCAGGGCGTCGTCATCGCCACCATCAAAGGCGGCAGAAATGGCCGGCCGATCATGACTCAGGCTGTCCAGCAGCATGGTCAGCATTTCATTGGCGAGGGCTTCCCGGCCGCCGGCACGGCGTCGGGCCAGCGCGGCATCAAAGACCTCCAGATTGCTGGCATCGGGCTCTTCTGGCTTCTGGATCAGATCGTCGCGGGTGGTTCTGAGTACCCACTTCTCCAGGGTGTGGCGAAGCTGCTTCTCGCTGATGGGTTTGCTCAGGTAGTCATCCAGCCCACTGTCGAGCAGATCCCGGCGTTCGTTTTCCAGAGCGTGGGCTGTGAGGGCCACGATCGGGGTGTGCTTGCTACCACTTTCCTGTGCCCGCATTTGGGCGGTGGTGGTCTTGCCATCCATGCCGGGCATCTGGATATCCATGAATACCAGATCAAAGTCTTCTGCCGCGAAGGCTTCCAGGGCACTGGCACCGCTGTCGCAGGCGGTGACATCCACGCCCAGTTCCTCCAGGAAGACCCGCGCCAGTTTCAGGTTGCCGGGGTGATCATCCACCACCATCACCGAAACGGGATGCTCCAGTTCCAGGGTGGGGTGAATGGCGAGACTGTCCACGTCCTCTTCGCCGCTCAGGGCGAGCAGGGCGTTAAGCAGTCGTTGCCGGGTAGCGGGTTTGCCCTGCACCTGGCAATGGGGCAAATCCTCGAGCCAGCGAGAGACGGTTTCCGGGTTGTTGCTGAGCAGCAGCATGGGGTTGCCCAGGGCGGCAAGATCTTCCACCTGCTGCTGCAGATCCGGGTTGGTGTTCAGATTGGGTGTACCCACCACCAGAAAATCGGTCTTTACCAGTTCACCCTGGTCGGCGGCGTCCATGAGGTGCTTGAGGCTGTGATATTCGCGGATTTCCATCTGCCAGTGGCTGAGCATGTGGTACAGGCCCAGGCGACCGTATTCATCCGTTTCTACCAGCGTTACGGTCTTGTGTCTGAGTTCTTCGGTGAACATGGCAGGGCGTTGTTTGGGATCCCGCTCTGCCCGCAGGGTAAACCAGAAGGTAGCGCCATTTCCTTCACTGCTTTCAATGCCGATCTCACCGCCCATGCCCTCCACGAGCCGCTTGCTGATGGCCAGCCCCAGCCCGGTACCGCCTTCCTGGCGGCGGGCGCTCTGGTCAGCCTGGGTGAAGGCGTTGAACAAGGACTTTTGCTGCTCCGCGCTGACACCATTGCCAGTGTCGGTGACGGTCATCTTGATGACCGCCTCTGCGCCGCGGTTTTCTTCCAGCATGGCCCGCACGACCACCGACCCGGTGTCCGTGAACTTGATGGCGTTACTGATCAGGTTGGTGAGCACCTGGCGGATGCGCTGTGAATCACCGAGAAGGTTCAGCGGGACATCAGAATAGATGATGGCTGCCTGTTCAAGTCCTCGCTCCTGGGCCATGGGAGCGAGCATGGTTTGCACATCTTCAATCAGGTCATGCAGGTTAAGGGGGCTGTGCTCCAGGGAAAGCTTGCCCGCCTCGATCTTCGAGAAGTCGAGGATGTCGTTGATGATCGCCAGCAGGGAGTCGGCACTCTTGTGGATGGTGCTCAGGTAATCCTGCTGACGGGGGGTCATGTCAGAACGCTCAAGCAGCTTGGTGAAACCGAGAATACCGTTGAGCGGGGTACGGATTTCATGGCTCATGTTGGCCAGGAATTCTGACTTGATCTGGCTGGCCTTGAGGGCTTCCTTGCGAGCCATGTCCAGTTCGATGTTCTGGATCTCGATGGTTTCCAGGGTTTCACGCAGATCCTGGGTGGCTTGATCCACGTTCTGTTGCAGTTCGGTCTGGGCATCATCCAGGGCCGACACCATCTGACGCAGGGCGACTTCCAGCTCGGACAACTCGCCGCGGGCCCGGGTATCGATACTCATGGACAGGTCACCGTCACGGATGCGATGCACCGCCGATACCATCTCGTTAATGGGCTGGGTCAGCTGGCGGGCAAAGCGCAGGGCTGGAACCATCGCCACCAGGACGACACCCAACATGATCAGAATAAGCGTAACCACGCTTTCCAGTATGGCCACGTATTGCCCCTGGCGGGTAAATTCGATGGTCACGGTGGCCGGGTTGCCCGGGTTAATCTCACGCTGCAGTTGCCAGCTCCGGCCGGTATCCAGGCGTCCATCTATTGGGGTGAGTCCTTTGGGGGGCGGAATCAGTCGGGGGCCGGCATGTTGGGGAGGGCGACCATCGTAGAACGTCAGGTTGGCCGCCCGCACATCCTCTTCCTCCAACAGGGAACGTAATAGTGCCCGCTGACCCGCGGAGTCATTCAGGGGCATGCTTTCCAGCTGGGCGGCAAAACTGTCAGCGATCAGTTGCTGTCGGCGGACATTGCTGTCCTGCACGTTGACCAGGTGACTGATCAGCGCATAGCCGCCCACCAGCAATGCAGCCAGCATGGCGGGCATGACTGCCATGATCATCAGGCGTGAGTGCAGACTTTGTTTTGCCATGAATCCCCGGGTGACGGTTGTTATGACTCGCGGTTGTTTGCGTCCATTATGCCCGAGAATGCCGGCGCTGCCATGGTGCCGGCAACCGGTACAGCAAAGCCATTTTCACAGGTGCCGCCAAGGCCCACGGAATTAGGTACAATTCGCGCCATGAATCTGAAAACCATCGAACAGACTGTGGGCAACACGCCCCTGGTACGCCTGCAGCGGATGCCGGGCGAGACCACCAATACCATTCTGGTGAAGCTGGAAGGGAATAATCCGGCAGGGTCCGTGAAGGATCGCCCGGCCCTGAACATGATCCTCAAGGCAGAAGCCCGTGGCGAGATCCGGCCCGGCGACACCTTGATCGAAGCCACCAGCGGCAATACCGGTATTGCCCTGGCCATGGCAGCTGCCATGCGTGGTTACCGGATGAAGCTGATCATGCCGGCCAACCAGAGTCAGGAGCGCCGTGATGCCATGGCCGCTTATGGCGCCGAGCTGATTTCCGTGAGCAAGGAAGAGGGTATGGAAGGGGCGCGGGATCTGGCCCAGGCCATGCAGGCCCGTGGGGAAGGGCGGGTGCTTGATCAGTTTGCCAACCCGGATAATCCGCTGGCCCATTACGAAAGTACCGGCCCGGAAATCTGGCGTGATACGGAGGGCGGGGTTACTCACTTCGTCAGTTCCATGGGGACCACCGGTACCATCATGGGGTGCAGCATGTACCTCAAGGAACAGAATCCGGACATCCAGATTGTGGGTCTGCAGCCCACGGAAGGTTCGGCGATTCCCGGTATCCGTCGCTGGCCGAAGGAATACCTGCCCTCCATCTATGACGACCGTCGTGTAGACCTGGTCATGGATATGGATCAGGCACTGGCGGAACAGACCATGCGCCGGCTGGCCCGCGAAGAGGGCATCTGCTGCGGTGTATCGTCCGGCGGTGCTGTGGCGGGGGCGCTACGCCTCAGCGAACAGCTGGAGAATGCGGTGATTGTCGCCATCATCTGCGATCGCGGTGATCGCTATCTTTCCACCGGCGTCTTTCAGGCAAGTGAGGAGCAGGCATGAACGTACTGGTATTCGATATTGAGACCATTCCGGACCTGGAGGGCGGCCGCAAGATTTACGATCTGGATGGGCTCAGCGACAAGGACACCGCAAGCGCCTTGTTCAACCTGCGCCGCCAGGAAAACGGCACCGAATTTTTGCGATTGCACCTGCACCGCATCGTGGCGATTTCCGTGGTACTGCGCTCTGCACAGGGCATCAAGGTCTGGTCCCTGGGGGATGAAGACAGCACCGAGAAGGAGCTGATTGAGCGCTTTTATGACGGCATCGAACGGTTCACTCCGAACCTGGTGAGCTGGAACGGCGGTGGCTTCGACCTGCCGGTGCTCCATTACCGCGCGCTCAGGCATGGTGTGCAGGCCCGCCGTTACTGGGAAAGCGGCAATGAAGACTCCAGCTTCAAGTGGAACAACTACCTCAGTCGTTATCATCAGCGTCATCTGGACCTGATGGATGTGCTGGCCATGTACAATGGCCGCGCCAATGCGCCGCTGGATCAGATCGCTACCCTGCTGGGGTTCCCCGGCAAGATGGGTATGAGCGGCGCCAAGGTATTTGATGCCTTCCAGGACGGTGACATCAAGGGGATTCGTGATTACTGCGAAACCGATGTGCTTAATACTTGGTTGGTCTATGTGCGCTTCCTGCTCATGCGAGGGGATCTGGATCCAGTCGGCTATGAGCAAGAGTTGAGCCTGTTGAAAGACTACCTTGCCGAAGAAGGCCTGCCGCATTTCCAGTCTTTCCTTGATAGCTGGCAGGGGTGAACCCCGGCGGAGATTGACTGACGCCAATTTCCACCCTGCCCATACGCTCCACCCGTATATGAACCGTAGTGCGGAAGTTGGCGTCAGCCAATCTCTGCCATCAACGTTGAGAATTTCATGGCACGTAAACGCAAGCCTCTTCCGGAAACCCCGGAACCCGCCAGCATTGAATCCCTGAGTCACGATGGCCGGGGCATTGCCCGTCGGGATGGCAAAACTACCTTTATCGACAACGCCCTGCCCGGTGAAGAGGTGATGTTCAAGTTCACCTATATGCGCAAGAAGTTCGATGAAGGCAAGGCGGTAGAAATCGTCAAGGCTTCACCGGATCGGGTGACGCCGCCCTGTGAACACAGCAATTTGTGTGGCGGCTGTAGCCTGCAGCACATGAGCCCGGAGGTACAGATTGCCCGCAAGGAAGCGGTGCTGCGCGAGCAATTGCAGCACTTTGGTGGTCTCGAGCCCAAGGAATGGCTGGCGCCGTTGACCGGCCCGGTGACTGGCTACCGCAGCAAGGCGCGCATGGGTGTGAAGTATGTGGAAGCCAAGGATGAAACCCTGGTGGGCTTCCGGGAAAAGCGCAACAGCTTCATCGCCCAGCTGCATGGCTGTGAGGTTCTGGTGCCGCAGGTGGGGCATCGCCTTGATGAATTGCGTGCCCTCATGCACAGCCTGCAAAGCCGCTCTCGCATTCCGCAGATTGAGCTGGCGGCTGGCGATGAGATCGTGGCATTGATCATTCGTCATCTGGATCCGTTGCCGGAAGATGATCAACAGGCGCTACTGGCGTTCTGTCAGCCCCTTGGCTGGCATCTGTATCTGCAACCGGGCAATGAAAGTACGGTGCATCGTATCTGGCCGGCGCTCACCGGCGCAGAGCACGAAGAGCGGCTTTACTACCGCCATCCCTCGGCGGATGTGGAGCTGGCCTTCCATCCCACGGATTTCACCCAGGTGAACGGCGAGATCAACCGCAAGATGGTGCCGTTGGCACTGGATTTGCTGGATATAGCGCCGGAGCACACCGTGTTGGATCTGTTCTGTGGGCTGGGTAACTTCACCATTCCTGCCGCAAAGCGGGCTGCTAAAGTGGTAGGCGTGGAGGTCAGTCAGGCCATGGTCAAGCGAGGCTATGAAAACGCCGCCCGTAACGGCCTGAATAATCTGGACTTTCATGCCTGGGATCTGAGCCAGGACATTGCAGGGCAGGCGTGGGCGTCAAAGGCGTATGATCGTATTCTGATTGATCCACCCCGCACCGGTGCGTTGGAGATGATTAAATTGATGCCCCGGTTTGGTGCAAAAAAGATTGTGTATGTTTCCTGCAACCCGGCAACGTTGGCGAGGGACGCTGGGGAACTCACCGCCCTGGGATACCGTCTCAAGGCGGCGGGCGTGATGGACATGTTTCCGCATACCACCCATGTGGAGTCCATCGCGTTGTTTGAAAAGAAATAATAAGCGCCGGACGCCTGATACCGGACCCCTGACGCGGAGTGACCCTCAGCGTTCTGTGTTCGGCTCCCAGCATCCTGCGCCTCGGAGAGGCTTTAATGGTAACTGTTCGTCGTCAGCCTGAAGGGGCGGCAAGTCACTGGCGTGACTGGCTGGCCCAGTTGGAATCCCGCGCGCCCCTGCGAAACCGGGAGCAGCTGGAACTCGCCTGTGAGCGGGCGGAACAATGCCAGCAGGCTGGAGAGGCGGCAGGGCGCCACTGGCCCTATGGCAAGGGCTGTCTGGACATCGGCCTGGAAATGGCCGAGGTACTGGTGGATCTGGGCGCGGATACCGATGTGCTGCCCTCGGCGGTGCTTTACCGGGCAGTGCGCGAAGGGCAAATGTCCCTGCTGGAAGTGGAAAAGGAGTTCGGCCCGGATCTGGCTCGCCTGATCGAAGGCGTGCTGCGCATGGCGGCCATCAGTACGTCGCTGAATCCCACCCGCAAGGCGGTGCTGGGTCAGCAGGATGGCCAGCTCGATAACATGCGAAAAATGCTGGTGGCCATGGTGGACGATGTCCGCGTGGCGTTGGTGAAGCTGGCTGAACGGACGGTCATTATCCGGGCCGTAAAAGAGGCTGAGCCGGATCGGCAGCGCAAGGTGGCTCAGGAAATCTTCGATATCTATGCCCCGCTGGCGCACCGACTGGGGGTTGGCCAGCTCAAGTGGGAACTTGAGGATTTGTCTTTCCGCTACCTGCAACCCGGTGCCTACAAGAAAATCGCCAAGTTGCTGGATGAAAAGCGGCTGGACCGCGAAGAGTACATTCAGGATGTGCTTGAGCAGCTACGGGGGTATCTGGAAGAAAGCGGTATCCACGGGGCCGAAGTGCACGGCCGCGCCAAGCACATCTACAGCATCTGGCGGAAGATGCAGAAAAAGCATCTGGATTTTGGTGAGGTCTACGATGTTCGCGCTGTGCGTATTCTGGTGCCGGAAGTGCGTGACTGCTATGCCGCCCTGGGTATCGTCCACTCCCTGTGGAAGCATGTTCCCAAGGAATTCGACGACTATATTGCCAGCCCCAAGGGCAACGGTTACCAGAGCCTGCATACCGCGGTAGTCGGCCCGGAACGCAAGATGCTGGAAGTGCAGATCCGTACCTTTGATATGCACGAAGAGGCGGAGCTGGGCGTGTGTGCCCACTGGCGCTACAAGGAAGGCGCCAAGAAAGGCAAGGGCGGCGTCAGCGATTATGAGCAGCGTATTGCGTGGCTGCGGCAGGTGCTCGAGTGGCACGAAGAGCTGGGCGATGACAGCCCGGATACCATGGTGGATGAGTTGCGCCATGGCATGGCCAGCGATCGGGTTTATGTATTTACCCCGGAAGGCCACGTGGTGGATCTGGAGTCCGGTGCCACCCCGGTGGACTTTGCTTATCACATTCATACCGAAGTGGGTCATCGCTGCCGTGGGGCCAAGGTTAACGGCCATATTGTGCCGCTCAATTACACTCTGAATACCGGTGAGCAGGTCTCCATTCTTACGACAAAGGAAGGGGGGCCAAGCCGCGACTGGCTGACCCCGTCCCTGGGCTATGTGGCGACCTCCTCTGCCCGTGCCCGTATTCAGCAATGGTTCAAAAAGCAGGATCGTGACGTACACATTACCCAGGGCCGGGCGATTCTCGAGAAGGAGATGTCCCGCCTGGCTCTGGAAAAGGTGGACCTGAATGAACTGGCGCCGCATCTGAACCTGAAGAGCGGGGACGATGTGCTGGCGGCCCTCGGGGCCGGAGATCTGCGTCCCGGCCATGTGGTCAATCAGGTGCAGTCCCTCCAGCCTGATGACAGCCAGCAGGAGCTGGACTTTGTGCCCTCCCGCCCCAAGGCCACCCAGAGTGGTGATGTGACCATCCAGGGCGTAGGTAATTTGCTCACCCATATGGCGGGCTGTTGCCAGCCGGTGCCGGGCGATCAAGTCATGGGGTTCATTACTCAGGGGCGGGGAGTCACCGTACACCGGGCGGACTGTGAAAAGCTGCTGGCCATGCAGAGTGATGATCCCAACCGGGTGATTGAGGTGAGCTGGGGGGAGGCAGACCGGATTACCTACCCGGTGGACATCTTCCTGCGCGCCTGGGATCGCCAGGGGCTGCTCAAGGACGTGATTGCGGTTCTGGCCAACGAGAAGGTGAATGTCACTGCGGTGCACACCCAGTCCCACCAGGACGACAACACCGCCACCATGCTCCTCACCCTGGAAATCGCCTCCCTGGGTAACCTGGGCAAGGTGCTGGCCAAGATGGACCAGCTCAAGGGTGTGCTTGAAGTGCGGCGCTACAAGAAGTAGCAGTTAATAATTAATAATGAATAGTTAATAACGGAACCCGAAGGGCAATCTCGCACGTTGGGTTTTGTCCTTCGCTATTAATTATTCATTCCGGTCCTGCGTAATTCGCACGTTCGGCCGCTATCAGCAGGGGAAAGCATGCCTACCACTCCCATAACCCGGCTTCTTGAGATCATGGCCCAACTTCGTGACCCGGAGTCCGGTTGCCCCTGGGATATTAAACAGGACTTTGATTCCATCGCCCCCTATACCATTGAGGAAGCCTTCGAGGTGGCAGAGGCGATCGCCCAGCGGGATTACCCGGAGCTGAAGGAAGAACTGGGTGATTTGCTGTTGCAGGTAGTGTTCCACTCTCAGATAGCTCGCGAGCAGGGTCTGTTTGATTTCAATGATGTGGTGCAGGTGCTGTGCGACAAGATGGTTCGGCGCCACCCCCATGTGTTTGGGGATGACCCTGCTGCGGACGAGCAGGCGGTGAAAGCCAACTGGGAGCAGATCAAGCAGCAGGAGCGGGCGTCAAAGGGCAGGGACCATGACAGTGCGCTGGATGGTGTCCCAGCGGGCATGCCTGCCTTGCAGCGAGCCGCAAAGATCCAGAAGAAGGCCGCCAAAGTGGGGTTCGATTGGCCGGAGGTTGCGCCGGTGCGTGAACAGGTGAATCTGGAGCTGGCGGAACTGGATGAAGCGCTGCAGAACGGTCACAAGGAAGCCATCGAAGATGAGCTTGGTGATGTCATATTTACCCTGGTGAACCTTTCCCGCCACCTGAAAATCGACCCCGAACAGGCCTTAAGAAAAGCCTCCGCCAAATTTGAGAAACGATTCCGTGCCATGGAACGGGACCATCCAGAGCCCCTGGATTCACTGGACCCGGAGACCCTTGAGCTGGCCTGGCAGGCAGCGAAAAAAAATGCACGATGACCTGTCGAAGCTGCCCCGCGTTCCCGTGAAATAAAAACTTCACATAAGAGCAACTTTTCCGTCATTACCTCTCCCCATACTGCCCTCCCAAGCAGAAGCGATGCTTAAAAGACAGGGCGTCAGCCTGATTGACCCCTGCTGATTACATATTGCCTGATTGAAGGAGTGTTGGAATGAAGAAGAATTTGCTTGCGATCGCTGTGGGGGCTGCCGTAGCCATGCCTGGTCTGGCCCTGGCTGATGGTCCGACCGTTTACGGTAAAGTTAACATTTCCCTGGAAAACGCCAAGGTCGATCCGGAGCCGGCAGCGCCGAAGAACGAAGACAAGTGGGAGCTGAACAGCAACGCTTCCCGTCTGGGTGTTAAAGGTGATTTCGATCTGGACGTGGCTGGCCTGAAAGCCATCTACCAGGCTGAATTCGAAATCAACGTTGATGACGGCGACAAGGGTGGCCAGACCATCACCCAGCGTAACATCTACGGTGGCCTGGAAGGCGGTTTCGGTACCCTGAAAGCGGGTAAATTCGACACTCCCACCAAGAAAGCCCAGGGTAAAATCGACCAGTTCAACGATATCGGTGGTGATATCAAGAACATCCTGGCGGGTGAAAACCGTGCTTCCAACATCATTCAGTACAGCACTCCCAAGCTGGCTGACATGCTGACCCTGAACGCAGCGTTCATCCCCAACGAAGACAGCGATGATTTCGATGGCGATGGCGAGAACGAAAACGGCCTGACCGACACCATCTCTGTATCTCTGGTGGCTGAAAAGGACATGTTCTTCGGTGCCATCTCTCACGATGCCGACATGGAAGATGAACTGGTATCCGATGAAACCGGTACCAGCGTGACTCTGGACATCACCCGCGCCGCCGTAGGCTTCAAGCCGGGCAACCTGGAACTGGGTCTGCTCTACCAGATGGCTGAAGAGACCGAAGGTGATGGTGAAGAAGATTCCGTAGTGGCCAGTGCCGCCTTCAAGATTGATCGCGTGAAGCTGAAAGCCCAGTACGGCATGACCGAAGGCGACGTGTCTGAAGAAGAAGTGACTCAGCTGAGCCTGGGCGCCGACTACAAACTGGCTAAAGCCAGCAAAGTCTACGCTTACGGTACCCAGCTTGAGTTCGACGTGGCTGACACTGAAGAGACCATCTTCGGTATCGGCATGGAACACAAGTTCTAAAATAATAAGGCCGGGTACCTTGTTACGAGGTGTCCCGGCCAGTATTTCCTCGACGCAAGTGACAGCTGCCCGCCTTTATGGCGGGCTTTTTTTATTGGGCCGCTCTGCGGCTGCACCCCTGAGAAAAATAACCGGGGTTACCTCCCTGTGAGAGCCGGGTTGCACACGAACCTCGTCTTTGCCTGTAGGAGCTTGCTTGCAGGCGAATGTCGCCTGAAACCAAAGCCTTGTATCCCGGGGCACCCAGAGCCGCAGGGGGGCTCGATTCCTTGTTTCTGTGAACGCTGTGGTACGCCTTGCGATTTTGCTTCGTACAGCGTGCTACTCCCGCCTGGCGGGCACAAAAAAGGCCGCCCTGTAACCAGGGCGGCCTTTTTATTTGCCTGCGTATGAAGCGTCAGGCGTGATGGTTGCGGCGTTTCCTAGAAACGATATTCACCGCCATCAATGCCTTTCTGGGTTTCTTCACTCAGCTGCTTGTAGCAGGACTCGCCGGGCAGCAGGGCATACACAGGGTTGTCCTGCTGGGCCAGATCGTACTTCTGCTCCTTGAGCTTGTTTTTCTGGTGTTTGAAGGTCCCGGTGGTTTCCATCTCCTGCTCATTGATACGCAGGAATACAGGAATCGCGTACGGGGGCAGCTCCTGCTTCATGTAATCACACAGGCCCTGGAAATCGAACTCGTCGTGGCTGCAGGTCAGACGTACCTGCGCCATGCCGGCTCGACCGTTGGTGTTAGGGATTTCTACCCCGTACACCACAGACTCCTGAATACCATCAAAACCATCCAGAATCTGCTCAACCTCGGTGGTGGATACGTTCTCGCCTTTCCAGCGGAAAGTATCCCCCAGGCGATCCACAAACTGAGCATGACGGAAGCCGATGTCGCGCATCATATCGCCCGTGTTGAACCAGGCGTCGCCTTTCTTGAAGACATCACGGAAGATGGACTTTTCTGTCTTTTCCGGGTCGGTGTAGCCGTCGAACGGGGTCTTGTCGGTAATCTCGCCGAGCATCAGGCCGGATTCGCCCTTGCCCACCTTGATCATGTTGCCGTTGCTGTTGCGGACCGGCTCATCACGTTCCTTGTCGTATTTGACGATGGCGTAGCTCACCGGTGAAAAGCCCACGGTGTTGTCAAAGTTGAACACGTTGGTGAACGCCACGTTGCCTTCGGAGGAAGCGTACAGTTCAACCACACGATCAATGCCGAAACGTTCCTTGAAGCCTTTCCAGATACTCGGGCGCAGGCCGTTGCCGACAATGGTATGGATCTGGTTGTCCTTGTCGTTGGGCTTTTCCGGTTGCTCGTGCAGGTAGCGACACAGTTCACCCACATAACCGAAAGCGGTGCAGTTGTAGCGGCGGATGTCTTCCCAGAAACGGCTGGCGGAGAACTTGCGGGAGATGACCAGGGTGCCGGCTGGCGCGATCACGGATGCCCAGCAAATCACCATGCCGGTGGCGTGGTAGAAAGGCAGGGTGGTGTAGATGCGGTCCTGCTTGTTCAGGCGCACGGCGGAGAAACCAAAGCCGCCAAAGGCCTTTTCCCAGCGGCCATGGTTGAACACGACCGCCTTTGGCAGGCCGGTGGTGCCGGAGGTGTAAATGTAGAACAGCGGGTCTCGCAGGAAGGTTTGCTTGCTGGACGCCGGGTTCTCGCTGGAGCAATCCTTGATCTCGGTGGCCAGGTTCTTGTAGCCAGCCGGAGCTTCGCCGGGGTTGTCCAGGGTGTCCTGATCAGCAAAGTAGAAGAAGTTGTCCTTCAGGTCCAGCTGGTCACGCACCTCTTCAACGGCCTCCACCAGCTCCTGGCCGACGATGGCCGCTTTCGGCTCCACCAGGTTGAAGGAATGGATCAGCACCTTGCCACGCTGGGAGGTGTTGATCAGCGCCGCACAGACGCCGAGCTTTGCACAGCCAACCACGGTGGCCAGTAGTTCCGGACGGTTCTCGATGTCCACGGCGACCGTGTCGCCTTTCTTCAGGCCGATGGAGGCCAAGTAGTCAGCGATACGGTTGGCCCAGGCATTGAACTGCTTGTAGGTAAGCTCGGTGTCCTCGTAGATCACGGCGGCGCCGTTGGGGTTCATGCTGGTGGCGCGCTCGATGGCGATACCGAGCCCGAGTGGCTTGTTGGTATCGGTGATCTTGGCCATCCGCGACCCTTTGATCATGGCCGGCAGATTGGAAACCAGTTCGGGAACCCGGGACAGAATCTGGGGCAACGTAATAATGTCTGCGCTGCTCATGGGTGCTCCAATTTGTGTGTTCTTGGGAAGGCCGGAGAGGTTCACCGGGATACAACAATGCCCTGGCTGAGGCGGAGCATAACTGTAACCCCTGACATCTCGGTCAGGCCCTGGAATTTGGCAAGCGGGGCGCTTACCTTAACCGCAGCACCAGAGCAGGGCAAGTTGCCACCTTCGTTCCAGTCCGCGGGGCGCGGGGGCTGGAACGGTTTTGGCTCAAAATGCACGGTCTTAAATTGATGCCATTATTGTGCATTGTCCCGGGCACTGTCTGTGGGTGTCAGGTTAATCAGTAGCTGTTGGCGTTTAACCTGGTCCCCGGCTTTGAGCGACAGGGATTCCACCACCCCGTCACAGTCCGCCTTGAGACTGTGCTCCATCTTCATGGCTTCCAGGCTAACCAGTACCTGGCCCTTGCTGACGGTCTCGCCTGCCTGCACCAGCACTTCGACAATGGCGCCATCCATGGGCGCGCGGATCTGACCGGAACCGGCTTGCTCGGCGCTGCCAACGGCCGCATGGGTCAGGTCCTCGAAACAGGCGGTTTGTCCCATGAATTCCAGCCACAGCTGGTTGTCATGGTGGATGGCAGCATAATGACGGCTAATCCCGTCCACGCTGATACGGTCCGGTCCGGATTCCACCAGCGTCAATGTGTTTTCGCCCAGGGTGACCTCGGTGCAATCCGGGTGATAACTGAGCGACGCCGTGGTTGTCTCACCCTGGCAGCCCAGTTGCAGGGGTTGCTGGCCCACGGAGCTGGAATGCCAGCCCGCCAGGTGGGGGTGGGTGCTGTGCTGGCGACTGAGCAGGATGGCGGCCAGCGCCCACAGGCTATCCGGCACACGGGTTTCTGAGAGACTGGTGTCGGTGGCGAAATCGTCGCCAATAAAGGCCGTGGTGGCCTGGCCCTCTGCAAATACCGGGTGGCGCAGGATGGCTGCCAGATACTGACGGTTGTCCTTTACGCCCATCAGGCGGGTGTCTTCCACCGCGCGGATAAGCCGCCGGCGAGCATCGTCACGGGTTTCACCCCAGGCAATGATCTTTGCCAGCATGGGGTCATAGTGGCTGCCGATCTGCTGACCGGGTACCAGGCCGTGGTCAATGCGCACCCCCTCGCCGGTGGCGGGTTGCCACTGCAGCACCGGGCCGGTTTGCGGCATGTAGTTCTGTGCCGGATCTTCCGCGTACAGGCGCACTTCCATGGCGTGGCCGGTGAGGCTGACCTGCTGCTGGGTGAGCGGCAGAGCCTCGCCACGGGCGACGCGAATCTGCCAGGCCACCAGATCCAGGCCGGTGACCAGCTCGGTGACAGGGTGTTCCACCTGCAGGCGGGTGTTCATTTCCAGAAAGTAGAACTCGCCACTGGGAGCCAGCAAAAATTCCACGGTGCCTGCGCCAACGTAGTTGCAGGCTTTGGCCGCGTTGACGGCGGCTTCGCCCATCTGCTGCCGCAGAGAGGCATCTACCGCCGGGGAGGGGGCTTCCTCCACCACTTTCTGATGACGGCGCTGCACTGAGCAGTCGCGCTCACCCAGATGGATTACGTTGCCATGGCGATCGCCAAATACCTGGATTTCCACATGGCGGGGCTGCATCACGGCCCGTTCCAGAATCAGCTCATCACTGCCAAAGGCACTGGCGGCTTCCTGACGCGCACTTTTCAGCTGGGCGGCGATCTCACTGGCATCCGTTACCACGCGCATGCCCCGGCCACCCCCACCGGCGCTGGCCTTGATCATCAATGGCAGACCAATCCGTTCTGCTTCCTTCAGCAAGGCTTTGTCGCTCTGGTCTTCGCCTTCATAGCCAGGAATGCAGGGCACCCCGGCTTCAATCATGGCGATCTTTGAGAGCCGCTTGGAGCCCATCAGGTGAATGGCGTCCTCGTCCGGGCCAATAAAGGTGATGCCGGATTCCTTACAGGCTTTGGCGAAGCCGGCATTCTCGGAGAGAAAGCCGTATCCGGGGTGTACTGCATCGGCACCGGTTTGTTGGCAGGCATCCAGCAGGGCATCTACGTTGAGGTAGGAGGCACTGGCCAGAGCTGGGCCAATGCAGATCGCCTCGTCAGCCATTTGTACATGGCGGGCACCGGCATCCGGCTTGGAATAGACCGCCACCGTCCGATAGCCCAGGGACTGTGCTGTCGCAATAACCCGGCAGGCAATTTCCCCGCGGTTGGCAATCAGGATTTTTTCAAAACTCATAATGTTCCCTTACCGGTGTTTGGGCCCGGTGGTCGTGATGCTTTTTCACCACAGAGGGCACAGAGTTCACAGAGCAAAAAAAAACGGTTCGGTTGGGCTGCAAGAGTCCACATTCTCGTCATCCCTCGGCGTTTTTGTCTGCTTATGGTTTTACTCAGTGAACTCTGTGTCCTCTGTGGTAAATCAATCTTTTAGTTGTTCCAGGACGCAGGGCGTTTTTGTACGAACGCCATGGTGCCCTCCTGGCCTTCATTGCCATTCACGGCAGCGGCAAAGTCCAGGGCCGCCTGGTCGAGCAGGGTATTCATGGGTTCGTGTCCCACTTTTAATACCAGTGCCTTGGTCACCCGGTTGGCATTGGGGGCGCACCGGCGAACTGCCCTGAGGGTGTTTTCCAGCGATGCGAGCAACCCTGCGTCATCGGCGGCCACTTCATGGACAATGCCGAGACGAAGGGCTTCCTCTCCCTTGAATCGAATGCCGGTAAGCGCAAGGCGGCGGGCTTGAGTCAGGCCAATCCGCTCCACCACAAAGGGGGCGATCTGTGCCGGAATCACCCCCAGCCCGGTTTCCGGCAGTCCGAAGGTGGCGTCTGTGTGCGCAATGGCCACATCGGAAATACAGGCCAAACCGAAACCACCGCCAAGTACGGCGCCTTCCAGCACCGTAATGATCACCTGTGGCTGCTGATTGGCAGCCGTAATCATCTCGCCGAAGCGACGGTTCAGGGAGACATACGCATCGCTGTTACCCTCAGCGGCCTTCTGACGGGCGCCGGCCATATCCTTGATGTCGCCGCCGGCACAGAAGTGGCCACCGGCACCGCGCAGCACAATGGCCCGCACCGCCGTGTCATCCTTCACCGCCTCGAACACGGCCATGAGCTCATTCACCATGGTCAGGCTCATGGCGTTACGGCTTTGTGGACGGTTCAGGGTGATATGCAGAACCGGGCCGTCCTGGTTCAGGTTCAGCGTTTCGGTTGTGGGTAAAGTCATAAATCCTCTCTACAGAGCCGCCGCAGGAACGCCGATTGAGGCGCTATTACTTAAGAGCAAGTTTCAAGTCGCAAGTTTCAACGCGAACAAGGCCGCTTTTTGTCGATGTCCGCCTTGTCCGCGCTTCATGGTCTAAGCTCGGGTAGAGCGCTCAAATTCAAAGAGGCCCAACCCGCGCCTTGCAGCTTGAAGCTTGTAGCTTGCTCCTTTACTTCTTCTTGCCCGGCAGAATGTCCATGGTCTTGCAGATAATCCCCAGCATTACTTCATCCGCGCCGCCACCGATGGAGCCCAGGCGGCCGTCCCGGTAAAGCTGGCCGGCGGGGTTTTCCCACATGAAACCATTGCCGCCCCAGTACTGCAGGCAGCTGTCTGCCACTTCACGGCTGAGACGGCCCACTTTCAGTTTGGCCATGGAGGCCAGCTGCAGGACGTCCTTGCCACCCACGTACATTTCGCAGGCGCGATAGGTGAGGGCGCGCAGGGCTTCTACTTCTGTTTGCAGTTCCGCCAGACGGAAGTGCACGCTCTGGTTGTCGATCAGTGGCATGCCGAAAACGTCTCGATCCTTGGCATAGGCAATGGTTTCGTCGATGACGTGCTGCATGCCCATCAGGCTGTTGGCGGCAGCGAACAGGCGCTCTTCCTGGAACTGCATCATCTGCATCATGAAGCCCATGCCTTCCTGACCGATCAGGTTGCGCTGGGGGACACGTACGTTGTCGAAGAACACCTGGGCGGTTTCGCTGGAACGCATGCCCAGCTTGTTGAGGGGCTTGTCCACAGTGATGCCTGCGGCATCCCTGGGAACCACGATCAGGGACTTGTTGACGTGGGGCTTGTCATCGGAAGTACAGGCCAGCAGACAGAAAAAGTCGGCACTGGGCGAGTTGGTGATCCACATCTTGGTGCCGTTGATCACATAGTCATCGCCGTCCTTTTTGGCGGTGGTCTTGGTGTTGGCCACGTCGGAACCGGCATGGGGTTCGGATACGGCAATGGATGCCACCATGTCACCGGCGATGGCAGGGGCGAGGAAATCACGACGTAATTCATCGCTGCCGAAACGGGCCAGGGCCGGAGTGGCCATATCGGTCTGTACCCCCACCGCCAGCGGCACGCCACCACAGTGCACGCGGCCCATCTCTTCACTCATTACCAGACCGTAGGAGTAATCCAGCCCCATACCGCCGAAATCGGTGGGTTTGGTTACCCCCAGCAGGCCCAGATCGCCCATCTTCTTGAACACCTCATGAATCGGAAAACGCCCGGCGTCCTCCCACTCACGGACATGGGGGTTCAGTTTCTTCTCCACAAAATTGCGGACGGTACGGCGAAGTTCTTCGTGTTCTTGAGTAAAGATCATGGTCTGATTCCTGTCGTGTTCGTTCTGTTCTGTTTGGTTGTTTGTGTTGCAACTGACGATCAGAGGGATTGCAGCTGCTGGCTACGAGCTTCGAGTTTAAGAAAAGAGTGTTTTCTCGTAGCTAGAGGCTCGCAGCTCGTCGCTTAAAGTCTTGCCACCCCGAACGCATTCGGGTGCAGTTCCCGCTGGTCTGCATCTGCACATACATCCAGTGCGTAGGCGACCACCTTGCGGGTGTCTCTTGGGTCGATGATGCCGTCGTCCCACAGCCTTGCGGTGCCGTAGAGTGCAGTGGACTGGCTGTCCAGTTTCTGGGCGGTGCTTTGTTGCAGCATATCCAGCACCTTTTCATCCGGCTCAATGCCGGCGGCGCGTTGTTTGGCTTCCGCCACGATGCGCAGCACGGTGCCTGCCTGCTGGCCACCCATCACGGCGACTTTTGAATTAGGCCAGGCAAAGATGAAGCGCGGGTCCAGGCCGCGACCACACATGGCGTAGTTGCCGGCACCGTAGGAGCCGCCGATGACCACGGAAATTTTGGGTACCCGGGCATTGGCCACCGCTTGCAGCATTTTCGAGCCGTGCTTGATAACGCCGTTCTGTTCGGCATCGGTACCCACCATGAAGCCGGTAGTGTTGTGAAGAAACAGTAGAGGCCGGCGGGTCTGGTCACACAGCTGGATAAACTGGGCAGCCTTGGCAGCACCCCGGGGGGTGATAGGGCCATTGTTGCCGATGATGCCTACCGGCTTGCCTTCAATGGTGCTCCAGCCGCACACGGTGGCGCCGTCCCACTCGTTCTTGAAATCCAGAAACTCGGAGCCGTCGACAATACGGGCAATGACTTCACGCACGTCATAGGGTTTCTTGGCATCGGCGGGAATGACGCCCAGTAGTTCCTCCGGATCATAGGCGGGAGGTTGATGTGCCGGTGCCGGTTGCGCTGCCCGTTGCCAGCCCAGCATCTTCATCAGATCTCGGGCCTGACGGATACCATCCGCATCGTTCTCCACCAGATATTCGGCCGTACCGGCAATGCCGGCGTGCATCTCTGCGCCGCCCAGTTCTTCATCGGTAGCCACTTCGCCGGTGGCGGCTTTCAGCAGGGGGGGGCCGGCCAGGAACATCTTGGCGCGGTTGCGAACCACGATCACATAATCGGACAGACCGGGCTGGTAGGCGCCGCCAGCTGTGGCGTTGCCGTGAACCACGGTAATCTGCGGCACGCCGGCGGCAGACAGGCGTGCCTGGTTGGCAAAGGTCCGGGCGCCTTCTACAAAGACGTCCGCAGCGTAGTTCAGGTTGGCACCGCCGGATTCTGACAGACTCACCACCGGCAATTTGTTTTCCAGGGCAATGCGCTGCAGGCGCAGGGTCTTGTGCAGTCCGGAGGGGGTCACCGTACCGCCCTTGATCGCCGAGTTGGAGGCGGTAACCAGACAGCGTACACCGGAGACATAACCAATTCCGGCAATGACGCCGCCGCCGGCTTCGGTGCCGTCCTTGTCGTCGTGCATCTTGTAACCGGCCAGGTTCATCAAACTGAGAAACGGTGAGCCTGGATCCAGTAATCGGGAGATCCGTTCGTTAGGCAGCAGCTGGCCGCGCTTTTCGAATTTGGGCCGCTTGCTTTCAGTAGCATCCATCACCGCTTGTTCGATGCCACGAAATTCAGCCAGTGCGGCCAGCAGGGCCTCGCGGTTCTGGCGGTATTCCTCGCTCTGGGTATCCAGCGCAGACTCGATAACTGACATTAGAGATCCTTGAAGACGTCCGGAGTGGTGGCACGGTGGAAGCCGTCAAACGGCTGGCTTTTGTCGTGGGCGGGCAGGGGGAAAATTGCCACGTTACCCTGGCTGGCCGCGCCATCAATGCGCAAGGTGTCGCCACTGATAAAGGCGGCGGCATCACTGAGCAGGAAGCAGATAGCCCCGGATACTTCCGATTCGTTGCCCATGCGCTGTAGCGGCACGGCGGCCTTGAGGGTCTTGAGGGTCTGCTTGAAACCTTCCGGGTAGGTGTCCATGCCGCTGGACATGATCCAACCAGGGGCCACCGCATTAACACGCACGCCACAGCTGCCCCATTCGTAGGCAGCGGTCTGGGTGAAGTTCACCATGCCGGCCCGGGCAGCCCCGGAGTGGCCCATGCCGGGCATGCCGCCCCACATGTCGGCGACAATGTTGACGATGGCGCCGCCGTTCTTGTTCATGCCCTGGGTGAATACTTCCCGGGCCATCAGGAAGCCACCGGTGAGGTTGGTGCGCACCACGGTCTCCCAACCTTTCTGGTTGATCAGTGCCAGCGGAGAAGGGAACTGGCCGCCGGCGTTGTTGACCAGACCATGAACGACTTCCACGGCCTTGTAGACGTCTGCCACCGTGGCCTTGACCGCTTCCTCGTCACGAATGTCACAGGAAAAACCAATGGCGCTGCCGCCATCCTCTTCAATCTCTGCGATCACCGAATCCAGTTTTTCCTGCTTGCGACCAATAAGCACCACACGGGCACCCAGGGACGCCAGCTCGTGGGCGGTACAGCGACCGATTCCGGAGCCGCCGCCGGTGACGATGATGTTCTTGCCGGCGAACAGGTCGGCTTTAAAGACGGAACGGTATGACATGGGGACTCCATTATCTATTGGTTGAAAGCGTCGTACGTCGTACGTCCGACGCTAAAATCACGTTCAGGCACCCACTTCGTCGGCGATGGCCTGGCTAACCGGAACAGGCATATCCAGCAGTTGCTGGGCGAACGCCTTGCCCTGGGGGTCAATGCGCAGGGAGGCGATGCCGCCGCCGCCCAGGGCATTTTTCAGCAGGAAGTTGAAGGCGTTCATGCCGGGCATGGCCCAGCGGCTGACGCTGCCGGTATCCGGGTCGAGCACGTGTTGCATGTAGGCCGCCACGGACTCTTCGGTGAGCGCCGCATTGATAAAAGGCAGATACTCGTTCTTGCGGGCAATGACGCCGATGTTGGCATGGTTACCCTTGTCGCCACTGCGGGCCCAGGCCAGTTTAACCAGCGGCACGGTGACGTCACCGGTGTGGCTTTCCAGGGTAGCGTCAGCAGGCAACTGGCTAGTCGCAAAGGGCTGGCCTGCGGGGATATCCACCGCAACGGTTTCGCCATTCACATCCACCGTCACCGGCACCTGGCTTTTGTTCACCAGGGTGGAGAACAGGCGGATACGCGGGAACGGTTTGGGGCGACCGCCTACCAGCCCGGAAAGTCCCGGTGCCATGCCGGTGGCTGCCTGGGCGATTTCCCGGGCGAACAGGCCCAGGGCCTTCTTGTCGTCGTGGAGGGCGGCAATCTTCACCACCACCTCGCGGGTGTCGCTGCGCTGGGCCTGGGCACCGTAGGTGCTTTCGCTGCCGAGAATTTCCAAGCTGGTTTCCCGGAACGGGGCCATGCCCAGTTGAGTGAACAGACCGCCCACTTTCTTGAGGATGGCGTCGGCCACGACCTGGCCTTTCTCGGCCGCATCGATGCCGCCCATCAGGAAGGAGGCGGTGATCTTGTTGCCATCCGGGTAGGTGGCGGACACCTTGTAACTGTCGGTGGGGGCACGCCCCCGGGCGCCGCTGACACTGACCCGGTTATCTCCCTCTTGCTCCAGCGTGACCCCGGTAAAGTCGCAGACCACATCGGGCAGCAGGTAGGCGCGGGGATCGCCAATTTCATAAACAATCTGCTCGCCCACGGTGGCGGTGCTCACCAGGCCGCCGGTGTTGGCAGGCTTGGTAATGACGAAGTGGCCATCCTCGAAGCATTCGGCAATCGGGAAGCCCATGTTGTGAAAATCAGGAACCTGGCGCCAGTCGGTGAAGTTACCGCCGGTACACTGTGCGCCACACTCAATCACGTGGCCTGCCAAGGAGCCCTGGGCGAGCTTGTCATAGTCGTCGTCGGCCCAGCCGAATTCGTGCATCAGCGGACCAAGCACCAGGACGGAATCGGCGATACGGCCGGTGAGAACGATATCGGCGCCGGCATCCAGAGCCGCCTTGATGGGCAGGGCGCCCAGATAGGCATTCATGGTCAGAGTCATGGGTGGCAAGGTCGTGCCACTGTCTATTTCCCTGGCATCGGTAAAGTCACCGCGGCGAGGATTCAGGTCGTCTCCTTCCACCAGGGCAATATTCAGTTCCACCCCGGCCTCGGCAAAGACTTTTTGCAGCGCATCGCGGCAGGCGCGCGGATTGACGCCCCCGGCGTTGCTGATCACCGTGATCTTCTTTGCCTTGATGTCCGCGGCCAGCGGGGCCATGACGTTGTTGACGAAGTCATGGGCATAGCCGGCGGTGGGGTCTTTCATGCGGGCGCCGGCCATGATGGACAGCGTCACCTCGGCCAGATAGTCGAATACCAGATAATCGATATCGGCCTGACGGACCAGTTGAAAGGCCGCGCTGTTGGTGTCGCCCCAGAAACCGGCGGCACAGCCGATGCGAATCGGATCGGTCATGTTGGCTCCATTTGCCTGTTTGAGCATGGTTCCGTAAGCTACCAAGCAAGCGCTTGGTTTGTAAAGGGTGAAGAACAGTTGAAGGTTCAACTCGTTCCTGCCTTGCCGCTACCTGCCTCAAACCGGGATAATGCGCGGCTTATATTGATGAGGGTAACAATGGCTGAATCACTGGCAATCAACGGAATTGATGATTCTCCTCGCGGGCGGTTGCTCAGTGCGGCGGCACACCTGTTTCGGGACAAGGGGTTTGATCGCACCACCGTACGGGATATTGCCGCATCCGTGGGCATCCAGAGCGGTTCCATCTTCCATCACTTCAAAAGCAAGGAGGACATCCTCTATGCCGTGATGGAAGAGGTGATTCACTTCAATACCGCGCGTCTCGAGCAGGCGGTGGCCGCGGAATCCACCGCCGAGGGCAGGCTGCGCGCGCTGATTCGCGCTGAGCTGCAGTCCATTGTTGGTGATACCGCCGAGGCCATGACGGTGATGGTCACGGAATGGCGCTGTCTCAGTGAAGACAAGCAGCGTAAAGCACTCGCCCTGCGCAGTATCTACGAACAGCTGTGGCTGGATGCTCTTAATGAGTTGCATGCGCAGGGAGCCATGAAAACCGATCCCTTTATCATGCGTCGCCTGCTTACCGGCATGACCGGCTGGGCGCCAAACTGGTTCGATCGGGACGGCCCGATGACCCTGGATGATTTGGCTGAGATCATCCTGGCCCGGGTCATTGGAGAGCAGCCATGATCGGCAATGCCATTGCCTGGGGGGAAACCGGTTACAGCATTCTTGAAGAGGGTGAGCTGAACCGCGACACCTGGGCGCTGGATGTCCACCACTACCTGATCGCCAGGCCCAACGGTGATCCGGTTCCCGGGCGCTATACGCTGGAAGAGGCCAAGGCGAAGATTGAGGCCCTGGAAAGGGAGTAGCCACGAGCTTCCAGGGGCGAGATGCTCGTGGCTCGTTGCTTTTTTAGCCGTTTCGGCCATTTTGTAGGCAAACGATCACTTTTCTGCAAAAAGCCGTTGACACCCCCGGCCCAATCCCTAAAATGGCGCCCACTTCGCAGCGACGCGAACATGGGTGATTAGCTCAGCTGGGAGAGCATCTGCCTTACAAGCAGAGGGTCGGCGGTTCGATCCCGTCATCACCCACCAGATTTTGAAAGAATTCCGAAAGGAATGTGGAGCGGTAGTTCAGTTGGTTAGAATACCGGCCTGTCACGCCGGGGGTCGCGGGTTCGAGTCCCGTCCGCTCCGCCACTATTCAGCATGAAAGGCTCTCCGAAAGGAGGGCCTTTTTTGTTTATGCGCCAGACGCCTGATATCGAATGCATAGCGCAAAGCCTCTCTTTCTCCTCTTGTGTTGTTCCCCGCCCTGGCCGCCACATCTTGATTCGTGCTATTTGGTGATTTGTCTTTGTCGGGCGTCGAGTATCAAGCGTCTGACGCCTCATTAATGAACTTGTCACGTTTGCCGTGTCTAATTCCCTGACTGCCATGTGAAATGGCGAACCAATGAAAAAAAAGGAGCAATACCATGGAAGAACTGTTTGAAGAGCGCCTTGAGGAGAGGCAGATGATGGAAAGCCTGGATGAATGGCTGGAAGACGATGGTTGGGCTGACGACGGCGAGGAACTGTAATCCTCCCGTCTCTCCCTCTCATCTGATATTCCCTTCTCCTGTCTGTCTCCCTCCTGTTGCGTTTTATCCTGATTTCCCCTGCTGGCAGAGTAGTTCCAGCTAACCCATTTTTGCGGGATATATCTCGCAACGTGATCCCGGTTGTGGTTGGCGACGCCTGACTACGGCATCCTGCACAGTCGACGAATGTGCTTTTTTTTGGGAGCCATTCAGGCCACACTTTGCTTTTGGGGCTGACTATATTTGGCAACACATTGACTCTGGGCGTCACTTTCTGGGTGTGGCACTGTGTCGTGATGTTGGCCACTTACAATAATTTCAGGGAAAGGAAAGGCACACATGTCTGCATCCGCAGTGACGTCCGAAGCCATTCTGTTTTTTGATCATCGGGGTATCAGCAAGAGCATGCTGTACTCTGATTTTGAGGCGATTCTCGATGGCATGGTGGGCGTGCCGGAGTTTGCCGATAAAGAGGTTCGCGGCGCTTACTGTCTGGTGAACGGGCACCTGAAAGTAAAGGCGATGGTGCTGTTTACCATCGATTTTGATGAAGATGGTATGGCCGATACCACCTGGAACGTACCTCTGCGCCACCTGGCTGAACACGGTGCCCAGGGGCCTGACATGGGGGCGGGGCCGATTCGCCTTGCCTGTCGCAGTCAGTGCCCGGTGGCGTGGCACCAGGATCAGTTGTGGGACCCGGGGATGAAACCGGGGGCCAACGACTTTATTGCTATTCGTGATCTGATTCTCGAGCGTGGTCCCAAGATGGGGCTGGAAATCGATGATGACATGGATACCAGCGTAGCAGTGCCTCCAGTGTTGGCCGGGCAGGCGCCCACCGTCACTCCAGACGATGACGACTCCCGCAAGAAGGAAGATGCAGAGCGTGTGCGACTGGCACGGATCATCAAAGAGTTGCGCCTGCGGGTGCAGACGATGGAAAACTCCCAGACTGAAGAAGTTGCGAAGCTACGCTATGCGGCCCAGCAAAAGGAAGAGATTCTCAATGCCCAGCTGGAGAAAGTGCTGGGGCAGTTCAAGGCCCTGAAATCCCAGAACGGTGCCCTGCGCGAGCAGAATGACTCACTCAAGGCGCAAGTACAAAGCCTGAATCGAAGTCTTGAGGAGCAGAGCCACCAGAGCGCCAACCAGGGCAGCGAACTTGAGGTGCTTACCGAACAGTACAAGCTGGCCCTGGAGCAGCGGCTGGAAGAGGAGCGGGCGAAGCTCTCAGAGCAGATCCACGCCAAGGAAATGGATGTGCTGACCCGCGATGATGTTATCGGTCAGTTAAAAGAGCAGATCAGTGAGCTCAAGCGTAACCAGGGTAAAGAAGCCAGCAGTGGCGCTCAAAAGGTGCTGGAGAAGCTGGAGGATCTTGGGCTGAGCTTTATCGCCTTTCATCCCGGCGCCGGGCATATCTCTATCCCGGCCGAGCAGATGTCAGAATACATGGATAACCCAGTGGCCTTTGCAGCACGCAAATGTCTGGTGACGGAGGATCATTATCGTGCATGGCTGGCGCACTATGAAAATCCGGTCTGCCAGGTAAGTGCAGGGGTGGACAGTCAGGTGTGTGGCAAGCGCGTCATTCGTGTGGAGGTGCCCAACCAGTTCAAGCCTGGTGTTTCGGACCGTAATGCCAACCGATGTCCGAACTGCCGGAACGACTCAGCCATCGATAATGTGCTGAAGTTCCGGTAAGCAAAATCTGTGGACCAGTTCCGCTGAATGCGGAAGTGGTCGGCTTTTTGCAGTAGTTAGTCTGGATATAACCAGAATATACGAGTTCAAAAAGACCGGGAGCGGCAGTGATGGCTCGAGAATCCATAGATAAAAGCCTTTTGCAGACGTTTGTGCCAGTCAATGCACTGTCCGGCGACCAGCTGGATTGGTTGCTGGATCAGCAGGAGGTGTGCCGCTATGTGTCAGGTGATGTCCTTTTTTCGTTAGGTGATGAAGACAACACCACCATCTACCTGCTCAGCGGCAAGGTGGAACTCACTGACGAAAACGGAGTGGCTGAAGTGGTCAGTGCCGGGGACTCCGCCTCCTGGCATCCCCTGGATCATGCCCAGCCCCGCCGCAGCACGGCACGGGCAGTGGGAGAAGTCAGTGTGGTCCGCTTTGACAGCTTCCGGCTGGATACCATCCTGTCCTGGGATCAGTCTGCCGGCTATGTGATTCTTGATATCAACGCCAACTCGGCCTACCAGAACGATCGCGAGTGGATGATTCGTCTGCTTCGCTCCAAGCTGTTTCATCGGGTACCGCCCACCAATATTCTCGAAATTTTCCGTCGTTTGCGTGCCTTCCGCCAGAAAGAGGGGGACGTGATTATTCGCCAGGGCGAAGCGGCAGATTGCTGTTACATCCTCAAGGAAGGCGTTTGCGAGGTGGCGGTGAGCATGGGTGACAATGAGCCGACGCCGGTGGCCATGCTTGAGGAGGGGCAGTGGTTTGGGGAAGAGGCGTTGCTGTCTGGCAAGCCCAGAAATGCCACTGTGGCCATGGCTACGGATGGGGTGTTGATGCGCCTGGACCGCAAGGATTTTGATGCCCTGCTACGCGAGCCGATCATCAACACCCTGCCGGTGGACAAGGTGCAGGAGGCGGTGGAGAAGGGCGCCACCTGGTTGGATGTGCGCACCAGTGACGAATTTGACCAGGGGCATCTGGGGGGCGCTGCGAATATGCCGCTCAACGTATTGCGCCTGAAATCCCGCCTTCTGGACCCTTCAAGAACCTATGCGGCCTATTGCGATACAGGAAGACGTAGCGCAACCGCGGCATTTTTGTTAAAAAACGCCGGCCTGGATGTGATCGTCTTGGATGGCGGCCTGAATGCCAATGCTGCTACCCTGAACGAAAGCATGACCCAGGGGTGATCGCTGCTGACGGTGGCGGCCCCCGCAACCGACAGCAGCCGTCGCTGCCCCGGGATCAATGTGGTTCACGACAAATTTCGCAATATCGGTCTGATTGCCCGTTCCGAGAGTGAGCAGGCGCTGTATTCGCTGCGCCAGCTGATCCACTTTTTGCACGGTCGCGATTGCACCGTCATCCTCGATAAGCAAATCATCGAAAACTTGCCCGAAATGGGGCTGCAGGCAGCCACCCCTGCCCAGATGGGGGAGTCCTGTGATCTGGTGATCGTGGTCGGTGGTGATGGCAGTCTTCTCGGTGCTGCCCGTATCCTGGCGCGTTACAAGGTGCCGGTGCTGGGTATTAACCGGGGGCATCTGGGGTTCCTTACCGATATTCTCCCGTCCGAAATCGAATCCCGCGTGGGGCAGGTGCTGGACGGCGAATACACCACCGAAAAACGTTTTCTTCTTGATCTGGAGGTGCGGCGCGGCAAGACCGTGGTGGGTGAGGGTAGTGCCCTGAATGATGTGGTTCTGCTGTCCGGTGACAGTGTACACATGATCGATTTCGAGCTGGGTATCGATGGCCACTTTGTCTATGGCCAGCGCTCCGACGGTCTAATCATCTCCACGCCGACGGGGTCTACAGCCTATGCGTTGTCCGGGGGTGGCCCCATCATGCACCCCAAACTGGATGCCATGGTATTGGTGCCACTGAACCCGCACACCCTCACCAGTCGCCCGCTGGTGGTGGCCGGGGATTCGGAAATCAAGATCCATATTACCACCGAGAAGGTGCGTCCCCTGGTGAGCTGTGATGGCACCGAGGGCATTCGTCTGCAGGTGGATGACGTGATCGTGATTCGCAAGAAGCCCCACCGGCTGTATCTGATTCACCCGCCGGGGCACGATTTTTATCAGGCCTGTCGCTCGAAACTGGGCTGGAGCACCCGGCCTGGTGACAGCAACTGAAGAGCAATTAATAGTTAATCACGAATAGTTAACAACGAAGGTAAGAGACAAACCTCT
Source organism: Alcanivorax sp. DP30 (assembly GCF_009882945.1). GTDB lineage: Bacteria > Pseudomonadota > Gammaproteobacteria > Pseudomonadales > Alcanivoracaceae > Alcanivorax. The sequence continues at coordinate 38,588 of NZ_WTUY01000003.1, read as the reverse complement.
GGCTTTCGTAGGGCGGTAATGGGTGCAGGCCCATCTTCGCCGACATGCCGTCAAAACCGGAAAACACCATGACTTACCAAAGCTTTGAAGATCTGATCGCCACCATGACCCCGGAAATCTGCGACAACATGCGCAAGGCCGTGGAGTTGGGAAAATGGCCGGATGGCCGTGTGCTGAGCAAGGAGCAGCGGGAACTTTGCATGCAGGCAGTGCTGGCCTGGGAAGCACAGAACCTGCCGGAAGAGCAGCGTACCGGCTACATGGAGCAGGCCTGTAAGGGTGACAAGGGTGACACGCAAGAGCAGGCAGTGACTCTGCGTGGGCCGGATACCCTGCAATAGCGGGGTTCGCGTGAAGAGTGACTGTCAGGTCATCTTTTTATTGGCCCTCCGGGCCTTTTTGTTTTCTACTGGCGTTGGTCGATAGCGCTACATACTGTATTGTTCGTATAAGGCCAAAACCGGGCTAGGTATTTTGTGCCTGCCCGCAGGGATTAGCGATTTCCTGCCTGTAGCGAAATTTTTTACCCAAATGGGTAATAAAAGAATTAAATAACAAATGGTTCGGGAGACCACATGCATATCTACAAGAAAGTACTGCCTGTCGCAGTTGCTATGGCTCTGGCTGCCTGTGGTGGCGGCAGTGACAGTGTAGAGGACCAGAGTGAAGGTGCGACTTTCCTTGGTACCTATCCCAAATTCAACCCGGTAACGTCGGATCTGCCCCTCAACACGGATCTGATCTTTGCCGATGCGGCCACCAGTGACGGCACGGCAAACGTGGGTGTGCCGGAAAATGCCATTGAAGCTGCAGTGAATGCGCTCGACGGTTTTTCCCGCACCGCTTACTTCGATATCGGTTTTGCTGGTGGCAGCATCGATGAGTCCACCATCTGTGTTCCGGGTGGATGTGCTGGCCTGCCAAACGTATATCTTGTGCCTCTGGATACCAGCGGTGGTGACGGTGATGCACTGAACCCTGCAAACATTGTTGGAGTTAACCAGACCGCGTTTGGCTCGACAGCAATCAGCGCTTCTGTTGTGTCATTGAATGGGGGCACCGACAATACGTTGCGGATTACTCCTCTGCAGCCCTTGCTGGCAAAAACCAAGTACCTGGTTTTCGTTACCAACAGCGTGCTGGACACCAATGGCGACCCGATTAAAGCGTCCACAGCCTACAATCTGTTGGGCGAGAATCAGCCTGCGGTAACTGCTTCCCTTCAGGCGGTGCGTGGCGCCATCCAGGGTTGGGAAACGATTGCAGGTGGTCTGATTAATGCGTTGTCTGGTGACATGATTCCGGTTGATGTTGCCAAGGATAGCGTGGCGATTTCCTATACCTTTACGACAACCGACCCGGAAACCCCGCTGACAGCAATGGCGGCTCCTCGAGGAGCGATTGCCCTGTCCCAGATTGAGGCGGGCGTTGATCCTTCTACAGCACTGGCCGGCGCGAGCGCGCTCGAGGGCCTTGGCCTTTTAAGCACTCCAAAGGCACGGGATGTTGCCGTCAGCGCTATGACTGGCGTGGATTTCAATACGCTTACCCAGGGGGCGCTCGCAGCAGATGTTGGCAAGCTGTTCACCGGGGCGATTGATTTGCCGTATTACCAGTCCGCGCCAGCAAGCGCATTGGATTTCAGCTTCCTGCAGAAGTCCTGGACGGCCGATCAGGTGCTGGGGTCCCAGCTCGGTATGGGTATCCCGCCGATGGATGTGGATGGTTCCTATAATGTTACATACCGCTATCCCTTTGCGGCTCAAACAGGTACAGAGACCGTTCCGCTGCAGGTGACGTTGCCTAACCCGGCGTTGACTCCGGCAGAACTCGGTGGTGCCAGCTGTGCCAATGTCAGGGACAATACTGGCTACCCGACCGTGATTTATGTCCACGGTATTACCAGTGATCGCACCTCCGTGATGGCGTTGGCGCATACTCTGGCTTCCCGTTGTATCGCTACCGTTGCGATCGATTTGCCGGTTCACGGTGTGCCTGCAAACAGTGCTTTTGCGGGTGCCTTGAATGTGGAAAACAGTGCGCTGATCCCATTCTCCACCATCTATGATGGTCTGGATCTGCATGAGCGTCATTTCAATGTGGCCCAGGATGCCTCCGGTAATCCGGCCCCTATGAACTTCGATTCTCCGACCGCGCTTGATGGTTCCGGCAGCTGGTTTATTAACCTTGCCGATTTGAAGAACACCCGTGATAACTTGCGTCAGGCAGTGATGGATTTGCTGAACCTGAACGCGAGTCTCGGTGCGATCAGTGCGTTGGATATTGACAGCAACGGTGCACTCAATACTGACAATGTGACTTTGGTTGGTGCTTCCCTTGGCGGCATCGTTGGGACTACCTATACCGGTATTAACCAGGTCGCGATTCAGGCGGATGCCAACTTTGGCAGCAACCTGAACAGCCTTAATGGTTTGGTTGTGTCGGTAGGCGGAACCCAGCTTGCCCATCTGCTGAATAACTCACAGGCGTTTGCTCCGCGTATTCAGGCTGGTTTGGCAGCCAACGGGGTGAATGTGGGTACTTCTGACTATGAAAGCTTCCTCTACGTCGCGCAGAGTACAGTTTCTTCAGGGGATCCGGTGAGCTTCGCTAGCTCTGTGGGTGCTCTGGCAGCGGCAGGAAAGCCCGTGCTGCTGCAGCAAATCAATGGTGATACGGTTGTGCCGAATGGTGATCCGTCTCTGCCGATGATGGGAACGGATGGTCTGGCGTCACTGTCTAGCGCTGTCCAATTGGCCCCGGGTGCTGTTGATCTGACAAGCCAGGGTAATGCCGGCATCGTCAAGATGACAGCTGGAGGCCATGGCTCCCTGTTGACCCCGTCCGGTGGCGCGCCGCAAGTGACGGCAGAGTTGCAGGCTCAGGTAATGAGCTTTGTACTCTCCGGCGGCACCCAGGTGGCGATTGGTTCTCAGGCGCCAGGGGATGTTGAGGTTCCTGCGCCGTAAGCTTTTCCTTCAATGTGAAGTTGTTGCAACACCTCGCTTCGGCGGGGTGTTGTCGTTTCAGGGACGCGTTAAACTGTTATTCCAAAGCCAATGTCAGGAGTTGTTTGATGGAAACTGCCCACGCTGCTGTAACCACTACCCGCCTCAAGGATTACCTGCCCCCGGCGTATCTGGTGGATAGCGTGACGCTTGATGTGGATATCCATGACGGTGTGACCACGGTGACTAGTGAGCTGGCGTTGCGGCGTAATCCTGATGCAGTGATTTCCGATTCCATGATGTTCAACGGCGAGGGGCTGACTCTTCGCTCTCTGGCCTTGGATGGCAAGGTATTGGAGGAAGCCGACTACCACTATGAAAACGGGGAGTTAACCCTGAGCCGTTTGCCGGAGCAGGCAACACTGGTGTCCGTTGTCGACATCGAACCGGAAAAAAATACCGCCCTGGAAGGCCTGTACATGTCCAACGGCATGTACTGCACCCAGTGTGAAGCCCAGGGTTTCCGTCATATTACTTTCTTCCCTGATCGCCCGGATGTGCTGTCCCGGTTCCGCACTACCGTGCGCGCGGACAAGAAGAAGTATCCCTTGCTGCTCTCCAATGGCAATCCGGTAGAGCAGGGCGAAGAGGACGGGCGCCACTGGGTGACCTGGGAAGACCCGTTCCCGAAACCCTGCTATCTGTTTGCCCTGGTGGCTGGTGATCTGGCCTGCCTGGAAGATACGTTTACCACGGTTTCGGGGCGTGAAGTGGCACTGCGTCTGTATGCCGAGCATCGCGATCTCGACAAGCTGGATCACGCCATGGAGTCCCTCAAGCACGCCATGCGCTGGGATGAAGAAACCTATGGGCGCGAGTATGACCTGGATATCTACATGATCGTGGCGGTAAGCCACTTCAACATGGGTGCCATGGAAAACAAGGGCCTCAATATCTTCAATACCTCCTGTGTCCTTGCGCACCCGGCTACCACCACCGATGCCGGTTTTCAGCGGGTGGAATCCGTGGTGGCCCATGAGTATTTTCACAACTGGTCCGGTAACCGTGTCACCTGCCGCGACTGGTTCCAGCTCAGCCTCAAGGAAGGCTTTACCGTTTTCCGCGACCAGATGTTTTCCGCAGACATGAACTCGGCGGCGGTACAGCGAGTGGGCGACGTGGATTTTCTGGTGAATCATCAGTTCCCGGAAGACCAGGGGCCCATGGCGCATCCGGTTCGCCCTTCCGAGTACCAGAAAATCGACAATTTCTACACACTGACGATTTACGAGAAAGGGGCAGAGATTGTTCGCATGCAGTACCACCTGCTGGGTGCCGAACAGTTCCGCAAAGCCACGGATCTCTACTTCGAACGCTTCGATGGACAGGCCGTCACCTGTGATGATTTTGTGGATTGCATGGCAGAGGTGTCCGGCATGGACATGGCGCAGTTCCGTCGCTGGTACAGCCAGGCAGGGACGCCAATTCTGTCTGTTGAGGCCGAGCAGGAGGGTGACGATTATTCGCTGACGTTTCGGCAGCATACTCCGCCGACCCCGGGCCAGGCTGACAAGGAGCCTTTGGTAATCCCTGTGCGCCTTGCCTTGCTGGACAAGAATGGCGCGCCGGTGGCGTTGGATCAGGACGGCTTGCGAGAAACGGTGCTGATACTGGATCAGCAAGCGCAGAGCTTTCATTTTCCTGTCAGTGAATCGGTAACGCCCTCCCTGCTACGGGGCTTCTCGGCACCGGTGGTGCTCGAGTTTGATTATCGTCCGGATCAGCTGGCCACATTACTGGCCCACGACACCGACGGTTATTGCCGTTGGTCAGCTGCCCAACGGCTTTACTTTGCCGCGCTTGATAGATTGGTACGCGGGCAGGGTAATGCGGATGAGGAGGCTGTCCGGTTGGCGCCGGTGCTTGAGCAGGTCATTGACCGGGCCGGGGAAGACCCTGCCCAGGCTGCCTTGTTGCTGACGCTGCCAACGGAAGTCGCATTGGGTGATCGCCACTCTCCTCTGGATCCGTCTGGCATTCACATGGCGCATCAGAACCTGAAACAGGCCTTGGGCAAGGTATTGCAATCTCAATGGTTGTCGCTGTCTGAAAACCTGCTGGCCACCGAGTTGCAAATGGACGGTGTGGCAATGGGGCGCCGTCAGCTACGTAATCTGGCACTGGATTACCTGGCTGCCGGAGGCCACCATGAGGCTGCACGTATCGCGGTGGAATTGTTCGAGTTGCCGCTGTGCATGTCCGAAGAGCTGGGCGCGTTGAGGGTATTGGTGCATCACCGCTTACCCGGTGCAGAGCAGGCCCTGCAGCAGTTTGCACGAAAATGGAAAGATGAAGCGCTGGTGATGGATCAGTGGTTCTCCGTGCAAGCCTCCGCGCCGGGAGAGATGACCATCGATACCGTGGAAAGGCTGCTGGCACATCCGGCCTTTGACTGGAAGGTGCCGAACAGGGTCCGGGCGGTGCTGGGCGCCCTGGCCGGCAGCAACCCTTCTGCGTTCAATACAGACAAGGGCTACAAGGTGTTCACCAGCGCGTTGGCCACCGTGGATGAACTCAATCCCCAGATTGCGGCTCGCATTGCCAATGCGGCGGCACGACTTCATCGACTGGAGCCTTCCCGCCAACAGGTCTTCCGCGGTTTACTCAAATCCGTGAGTGAGAAGGCCTCCCCGAACCTGCGAGAGGTGCTGGCACGGATACTGGCGGAGTAGGAGTCAATATTTGCATATCTCGATGGGCGAAATGCATCGTGACTGGCTGGTCGTAAATCTCCCCTCAGGGGGGATTTATTTTAGGTTCTAATGTGTAAGAATTAGGTATTAGCTGTTAGTGGCGTGTTTCAGTAGGAAAGATGGGATCTGAACCTCGTGTAGGGACACAGCAGCAAGAACAATAAAGCCATTTGGCAACTCGGAGTAGCTACATGAATAATAACCACCTGCGTAAAACCAGGCTGGCGATGGCTGTCGCCAGTATCACCGCCCTCGGGGCCTTCTCTGCACCGGCTTCGGCGGTTCAGCTTCAGTTCGATAATCCGGACTGGCAAGGCCGACTGGACACCACTCTGTCAGTGGGTGCGTTGTTCCGGACCGAGTCACAGGATGCCATGCTCGCCGCAACCGGTGATGTGGTGGACATGACCAGCAAAGGCTTTGGTTCTCAAATCAACAAGAACGATGCCAACAACAACTTCGATACCGGGCTGGCTTCACTGGTTTACAAGATCACACCGGAACTCGATCTGAGCTGGCAGGGCAAGTACGGCCTGTTTCTTCGTGGTACGGCATTCTACGATCAGCAAATCATGGGCGGCGGCCATGACGGCGGTGTGCTGAATAATTCTGCCCCGTTCGTACCGGGTAATGGTTTTACTCGTTATGCCACTTACTCCGATTATGCCAATAACGGTGTTGGTGATGACTTCACCAGTGACGCTGAGCGTTATGCCGGTGAGCGTGCCCGAATGCTGGACGCCTATGTGTGGGGCAACTTCGATCTTTTCGAAAAGCCTTTAAATGTTCGTCTGGGCCGGCAGGTGATTAACTGGGGTGAAGCACTCTTCCTGCAGAATGGTGTTAACACCGCCAACTACTTCGATCTCAACGCCCTGCGCCTGCCGGGTTCGGAGATCAAGGAAGCATTGCTGCCTCTCAACAGCCTCTATTTTTCTTACGGTCTGACTTTCAATGCCACGTTAGAAGCATTTTATCAGTTCGACTGGAAAAATTCGGAAGATGCTCCTGTAGGTACTTACTTCTCTACGCACGATGCTTTCCCGGGCAATGGGGCAGATCATGTCATTATTGATGGTCGGGTCGTTGCTGCGGGTGCAGGTGCACCAGGGCTTGAGAACGCGTTTGCTGCCTACACGTCTCAGTTCTCCGATTACCAGTACGAAGCAACTCAGGTGACGGTTGATCGAATTCGTGACAAAGAGGCATCCAACAGTGGCCAGTTTGGTTTTGCCTATCGTTATTTTGCCGATAGCCTGAATGGTACAGAGTTTGCTCTCTACTACACTCGAACACACGCCAAAACCCCGGTTGTTGGGTCTCGTCTGAATCAGATTAATGGTTTGGGGCCTGCTGGAGCACCGGAGACCATTGATACCACTGAGTATCAAATGGCTTACGTTGAAGACCAGGACATGATTGGTGGTAGTTTCAATACCGCTTTTGGCAACTTGTCCGTCGCGGGTGAGATCGCCTACCGTCCGAATCGGGCCATCATCAACGAAGTGGGGGACAACCTCATTCAGAACCTGGCTCGGGTGGCTGTGAACCCAAGCCCGGAGATCGCTGACTTCACCTCTCATTGTGTGCGGATTGAGCTTGGTGGAAGCTGTCTGGATGGCTCTCAGAAGGTTGAAGCGGGTCAGCTTTACTATTTTTATGACGAAGTAGAAAGCTACAACGGCTCGTTGGTGAATATTTATAACTTCGGCCCCACTTTTGGAGCAGACGGCCTTATCGCTCTGCTTGAGCTTGGCGTGGAGCATATCGAAGGCTTGGAAAACCCGGATCTCGATTACAACTCTACTGCCGCGATTCTTGGGAGCGAAGCCGAGATTCTGAACCCGGAGAATCCCAACGAGTATAATCTCGATCCCACTTCTTGGGGTTACCGCGCGGTCGTAAAAGCGGACTACAGCAATGTCTTCGCCGGTATCTCCATGAGCCCGAGTGTGCGTTTCGCCCATGACGTGAACGGCAATTCCCCCATCGGTGGCAACTTCATGGAAGACCGTAAAGCCGCCACTCTTGGCGTTAATTTTGTGTACTTGAACAACCTGGAAGTGGCCATGTCTGGTACCACTTTCTGGGGTGCTGACTATTCCAACAAACTGGCCGACCGAAACAACGCTTCGGTTTCTGTTAAGTACTCTTTCTAATTTTGTTGCGGGCCGCAGTGCGGCCCGGTTTAACGGAGAGCAAATCATGTTGAAGAAATTGACCGCAATGGGCAGCGCGCTGGCGCTGTCTATCAGCGTGGCGGCCACGGTTCAGGCGGCGGTTCCCGCTGCCGAGGCAGCCAAACTGGGCAAGACCCTTACTCCCTTCGGTGCTGAAGTAAAAGGCAACGGTAAAGCTGTCTCTACCGGTCTGGGTATTCCTGACTGGACTGGTGGCATTCAGCGCAAGGACATCCCCAAGAGCTACACCCGTCCGGGGCAGCATCACCCTGACCCCTATGCGAATGAGAAGCCGGTTTTTACCATCACCAATCAGAACGTCGGTCAGTATGCTGACAAGGTTCCGGATGGGGTCAAAGCGATGCTCAAGACCTACCCGGATACCTTCAAGCTGAATGTGTACCCGAGTCATCGTTCTACCTCGGCGCCACAGTGGGTTTACGACAATACCAAGAGTAATGCGAGCAAGGCCAAACTGGGTGAAACCGGTGTGGATCAGGCGTTTGGTGGTATTCCGTTCCCGATACTGAGTGGCAGTAATGAAGACAAGGCATTGCAGGCAATCTGGAACCATATCCTGCGCTGGCGTGGTCTGTACGTGGTTCGTCGTGCTTCTGAAGTGGCGGTCCAGCGTAGCGGCGCTTACTCGCTGATTACTTCCCAACAGGAAATCTACTTCCGTTACTACGATCCCAAGTACAACTTCGAAAGCCTGGACAATGTGATCTTCTACTACCTGTCCTTCACCAAGGCGCCGGCACGTCTGGCTGGCGGTGCGGTACTGGTACACGAAATGCTTGATCAGAAGAAGATGCCACGTCAGGCCTGGGGCTATAACGCCGGTCAGCGTCGTGTCCGTCGTGCGCCGAACCTGGCTTACGATACCCCGATCGCTGCTGCAGATGGCCTGCGTACAGCCGATGATACCGATATGTATAACGGTGCACCGGACAAGTACAACTGGAAGCTGGTTCATGCCAAGCCGGTCGAGATGTTCATTCCCTACAACAACTACAAGATGGACAGCCCGGATGTTAGCTACGAGACCTTGCTGCAGAAAGGTCACGTAAACGCGGATTATCAGCGTTGGGAGCTGCATCGTGTGTGGGTAGTGGAAGCGAACCTGAAAGAAGGCGAGCGTCACATCTACCAGAAACGTCGTTTCTATATTGATGCGGACTCCTGGCAGATTGCCGCCATCGACCAGTATGACCGTCGTGGCGAGCTGTGGCGTGTCAGCCTGGCCTACATCAAGAACTACTATGAAGTGCCGACCCAGTGGACCGCGCTGGACGCCTTCCATGATCTGCGCTCCCAGCGTTATCACGTGCAGTTCCTGGATAATGAAGAGCCGTCCATTCTCGACTACAGCCAGCCGGTACCGGATGACCGTTACTTCCACCCGGCAGCCCTGCGTCGCCGTGGTCGTGGCTAAGAAAGAAAAAACGCGATCGATTGCATGATCGCATGCACAAGACGGCCGGGGCACATCACCCCGGTCGTTTTGTACTCGGCTCCTTGTGAAGGGGCCCTCGGGAAGAGATGGGACAATGAAAAAATTAACTGTTTTGGCTGTTTCGGCCGTGCTGTCTGCAACTGTGCAGGCAGAGTTTGTTGCAAATGATTCCCCTCTGGTGGCGGCAAATACCTATCTGGATCTGGCTGATGCAGGTGGTCGTGTTGTTGCTGTTGGGGATCGCGGAAAAATCCTCTACTCCGATGATGAAGGGGCGCACTGGCAAGTCGCGGCCTCACCAACGGAAGTGTTGTTGACCAGCGTTTGTTTTGCTGACGCCCGTCATGGCTGGGCAGTAGGGCACGATGCTCTGGTGCTTGGCACCAGCGACGGCGGCGAAACCTGGGCGGTACAGTACAGCGACCCCTTGGGTGGTGATGGTACTGAGGAAACCGAATCTCAGGGTGATGTTGCGGTGGATGACCTGTCCATGGACGACATTTACGGCGACCCTTATGCCGATGATGCTTACGCTGAAGATGACTACAGTGATGATCCCTATGGGGACGATCTATATAGCGATGATCCCTACGCGGATAACGCCTCCAGCTCCAACGGACCGGTAGATACTTCCGGTGCCCCCTTGCTGGACGTGCAGTGCGAAAGCCGGAATCGCGCTATTGCCGTGGGGGGGTATGGCTACTACCTGGAGACCACCGATGGTGGTGCTACCTGGAGCAAGAAGCTCGATACCCTGAAAAATGGAGACGGTTGGCATCTTTACGATCTGAGTGCGGCGGCCGATACCTCCACGCGGTATCTGGTTGGTGAAAAAGGTGCCATGTTCCGCTCACTGGATCAGGGTGCCAACTGGGAGCGTCTGAATAGCCCTTATAGCGGCACGCTATTTGGCGCTACGGTGCTGTCTGATGCCAAGGCACTGGTTTATGGCTTGCAGGGCAACATCTGGCTGACCGGCAACCGCGGTGTCAGCTGGAGCAGGGTGCCCAGTGGTCTGACCCGTGGCGTCAATGATGGTGCGGTACTCGCTGACGGCACTGTGGTGCTGGTCACCAACGCCGGTGGCATTCTTGCCAGCCATGACGAAGGCAAAAGCTTTTCTCTTCGGTTCCTGCCGGACCGTGAATCTATCTCCGCCGTATTGCCCCGTGAAAAGGGCGGCATCCTGATCGCTGGTCGGGGTGGTGTGCGTGTGATTGAAGACGTGAAATAAAGGGGCTCAGCATGTCAGGTAGCATTTCTCAAAACATCGCCGGCGGGCTGTTCAAGGCGCGCAAGGTTGTGCTGATCCTCTTTGTGGCATTGACTGCACTGCTTGGGTATCAGGCGTCCAAGATTCAACTGAACACGGATATCAGCAAGATGGTGCCGCTGGGCCATCCCTATATCCAGAATTACTTTGAACATAAAAATGATCTCAGTCTGGGTAATGATATTCGTCTGATCGTGGCGGAAACCCAGGGCGAGGATGTTTTCAACGCCGAGTACATGACGGCGCTGAAAGAGATCACCGATGAGGTGTTCGCGCTTGAAGGGGTGGATCCCAGTAAAATCAGCTCGCTCTGGACCAGCAATGTACGCTGGAACGAAGTGACCGAGCAGGGTTTCCAGGGCGGGGAAGTGATCCCCGCTGGCTACGATGGTTCCGCGGAAAGTCTCGAGCAGCTGCGCACCAACGTGCTGCGCTCCGGGCAGGTGGGCCGTCTGGTCGCTGATAACTTCCAGTCCAGTGTGGTGCATGCGTACCTGCTGGATGCACTGGGCGACGACGGGGTGGATATCCCTGCCTTGTCTGCCAGCCTGGAAGAGATCCGCCAGACCTATCAGGACAAGTACCCGAATGTGCGCATTCACATTGTCGGGTTGGCCAAGAAAGCCGGTGACGTCATGTCTGCGGCCCAGGAAGTGGCCATGTTCTTCTTCATGACCCTGGGTCTGATTGCCTTGCTGCTGCTGCTGGATACCCGCTGTATCCGCAGTGCGCTGACCGTTTCCATCTGTTCCTTTGTGGCGGTGATCTGGCAGCTGGGCATCGTCAGCTCGCTGGGTTTCACCATTGATCCCTACTCCATGCTGGTGCCGTTCCTGGTGTTTGCCATTGCGGTGTCACACGGGGTGCAGATCGTGAATACCCTGGCCAACTATGTGGCCGGTGGGCAGTCTCCCCTGGACGCATCCAAGTCCACCCTGCAGGCGCTGGTGGTACCGGGCATGGTGGCGCTGGTGTCAGATGCCATCGGTTTCCTGACCCTGTACATGATCGATATCGGTGTAATCCGTGAACTGGCCATGGCTGCCAGCATCGGGGTCGCCGTGATCATCATCACCAACCTGATTGTGGTGCCGGTGGTGTTGTCCTACGTGGGTGTTGGCCAGGCGGCAGTTCGCAAGATTCAGGCCGGGGAGAAGAAGGACCATCCGCTGGCTGGCATGTTTGCACGCTTTACCCGTCCTGGCATGGCAGCAGCATCCATTTTGTTGGCGGTGATCGGTTATGCCGGAGGCATCTATCTGAGCCAGGATCTGAAAATTGGGGATCTGGACAAGGGGGCGCCCGAACTGTGGCCGGACCCGTGTGAAGACAGGGATTGCCCCCGTGGTTATGAGCCCAAGGACCGTTACCGCTATAACCACGACGTGAACTTCCTGGTTTCCAACTACTCGGTGAGTGCCGATGTGCTTGTCGTAATGGGCAAGACGCCGCAGGAAGCCTGTAATACCTACCAGGCCATGCAGACTGCCGATGACTTGGCGTGGACCCTGCAGAACGTGGAGGGGGTGCAGGATGTGGTAACCATTTCCTCCGCCACCAAGATGATCTCCACCAACATGAATGAGGGCTCCTTGAAGTGGGCCACCATTTCCCGGGATCAGTATGCCCTTAACAACGTCATGGGTTTCATGCCGGACAGTCTCTACAACCTGGACTGTTCACTGACCCCTGTTTATGTGTTCCTTGATGACCACAAGGCCGAGACTCTGGATCGGGTGACCAAGGCGGTAGCGGACTTCTCCGAGACCCGCAACAGCACGGATGTCATCGAGTTCAAACTTGCGTCCGGTAATGCGGGTGTGGAAGCCGCTACCAACCAGACCATTGAAGCCAGCCAGTATCCGATGCTTGCTCTGGTTTATGCGGTGGTGTCCATCCTGGTGTTGATCGCCTTCCGTTCCATTCGAGCGGTGATCTGTATCATCGTACCGCTGGGCCTGACTTCCATTCTTTGTCAGGCGCTGATGGCGCAGATGGGTATTGGTGTGAAAGTGGCGACCCTGCCAGTCATCGCGCTGGGTGTGGGTATCGGTGTGGATTACGGCATCTATATCTACAGCAAACTGTCCGAGTACCTGAAGCAAGGCATGGATCTTGAGTCGGCCTACAAGGAAACCCTCAAGACCACGGGTAAGGCGGTGGCATTCACCGGTATTACCCTGGCCGTTGGCGTGATCTTCTGGGTATTCAGTTCCATCAAGTTCCAGGCTGACATGGGCATCCTGCTGACCTTCATGTTCCTGTGGAACATGATCGGTGCCCTGTGGCTACTTCCGGCATTGGCGCGTTTCCTGCTCAAGCCGGCCAGCGCCGCGAAATAACCGGCGCGCTGATTTCGTTGGTTGTGTGTGTAAGCCCGGCGTAAGCCGGGCTTTTTTTGTGGCCGCTCCGCGGCTGTACATGCAACACCCAACAGGCAAAACCTGTGGCAACTTGCCTGCAGGTGATTACCCCATGAAGAAACCCGTATCGTTTGCCAACAAGCTTCTAGTTTGGAAGGAGGTAATGTATCCCGGGTTTGGCGTGTGGGTAAGGCATGCCGCGCACCGCGCCTCTCTGTCCGACACAAAGCATCGAAGTCACCGCCCCCCTTGGCTATAATGCCCGCCAGCTCACCAGTTGCGGACCCATCCATGCTGTATTCCCTTGCCCGACCCCTGTTGTTCACCCTTTCTGCCGAACAGTCCCACGACCTCACCCTTGCCATGCTGCGCAAGCGTGCTGGCAAACTCTGGCCTGCCGGCAAGGTGTCTTCACCGGTGAAGGTCATGGGCATCGAGTTCCCCAATGCCGTCGGGCTGGCTGCCGGGCTCGACAAGAACGGTGATTGCATCGATGGGCTGGCAGATCTGGGATTTGGCTTTATCGAGATTGGCACCATTACCCCGCGCGCCCAGCCGGGTAACCCGAAGCCCCGTCTTTTCCGGTTGCCGAAAGCTGAAGCCATCATTAACCGCATGGGCTTCAATAATCTGGGTGTGGATTATCTGGTGAATGCGGTGAAGCAGAGCAACTATGAGGGGGTGCTGGGCATCAATATCGGCAAGAACAAGGACACCCCGGTGGAAGATGCGGTGGAGGATTACCTGATTTGCCAGCAGAAGGTGCATGCCTATGCGACCTATCTGGTGGTCAATGTGTCTTCGCCAAATACCCCCGGCCTGCGCGAGCTGCAACACGGGGACGCCCTGGACCGCTTGCTGGCGACCCTGCGGGAAGCCCAGGACCGCCTGGATCAACAACATCGCCGCAAGGTGCCGCTGGTGATCAAGATTGCCCCGGACAACAGCGCAGAAGAGTTGCAGGCCATGGCCGAGGCCTTTGTGAAACATGGCATTGATGGCGTTTGTGTCGGCAACACCACATTATCCCGAGAGGGCGTTCAAGACTTGCCCCATGGTGATGAGCAAGGTGGCCTCAGCGGCGCGCCACTAACCCCCATAGCCAATCAGGCGCTGGAAACAATGAGCAAGGCACTCAATGGCCGGATCCCGATTATTGGCGTGGGTGGCATTCGCAGCGCTGATGATGCCCTTGCCAAGAAAGTCCTGGGCGCCGAGCTGGTGCAGATCTACAGCGGCCTGATCTATCAGGGCCCGGGCCTGGTCAACAGAATTGCCCGAGCCTGGAAGTAGATATCTGATAAGACAAGACGGGTTTTGCCACAGTGATCACTGAGGTAAAGAAGGGGCTTACTCTGTGTGCTCTGTGCCCTCTGTGGTGAAACTGCCATTAAAAAGGGCCCTGGTGGGGCCCTGTGGGTCGGCGCGCGAACGCGTCGGCGCATTGGTGAACTAGGAAAAAATTAACCGATGTTCTTCAGATTCTGAATGCTGGCCACACCCAGCATGCCTTGAGCGAGATTGGTACGGCCTTCACGCCATCCACCCATCCAGTTGGTTCGGGCCTGGAGGGATCCAAAGGGGCAGTCTTCACGGGATTTTCCATCGAGGCCAGCGTTGTAGCCACGGTTGAAGGCGCGGTCGTCTCTGTTTCGTTTTTGTCGCTTCATAGACGCTTTCCTTTCACATACATCGGTACAAAAAGAAATAACCCCGGGCAATGCGAACAGGCCCGTTGTGTTGTGGACTTCACCTCCGGGGTCGACAAATTCAGTATGGAAAACGGGTAGAGTAGTGTCGAATACCGAGTAGCAATATCATCGTCGTTCTTTAAGCATATGACGTATAAAGGACAGCGGGATGACATTTGTGTAACGCACTGAAAGCATTGAAAAAACATTTTTGTGATTGCACAAAACAGTCACTTACGAGGAACTGATAATGGAATTTGTTGCCACCAGTATGCCGGGAATCGCGCCGTTGTTGGCTGACGAGTTGACCGCTCTGGGCATATCGGTAACGGAGACGGGGAGAGCCCATGTGGCGTTCTCTGGTGGCACAGCCGATGCTCTGAAGGTCTGCCTGTGGTCGCGCCTGGCTGAGCGAGTGTTGTTACACCTGGCCACGCTGGGGGTAACACCGGATATCGCCCCGGAAAAACTGGCTGCGAGTCAGGATTGGCCCGCTTTGGTGGGTAATGATGCTCCGATCCATATCCATGTGGAGCATGGCGCCGGCGTTCGTGGCGACAACCGTATCAGTGCCAAGCGTTTTATCCAGGCGTTGCCGTCGCAGTTTGAAATTTCCCGCGATGTGCGTGGCAGCTGCTGCGTGCGTGCTCGTCTGGATCCCAATGAGGCACATCTGTGGCTGGACCTGGCCGGTGATCCGCTGCACCGCCGGGGTTATCGGCTTGCCGGGGGGCGGGCGCCGCTTCGGGAGACGCTGGCGGCGGCCATGCTCTGGGCGGCGGGCTGGAACAAGCCGGATCGTCCCGGTGCCATGCTGGATCCGTTCTGTGGATCCGGCACGCTGTTGATTGAGGCCGCGTGGATGGCTGCCGGGCGTGCCCCGGGCCTGATGCGGCGACACTATGGCTTCCAGCAGTGGCGGGGCTGTCGTCGTCAGCTCTGGCAGGCCGCCATGGATGAAGCCGCTGCCAGCGCTGATTTGCCTGTGCCACCACTGTCCCTGAAAGGCTTCGATGCCGATTTGAAGGCCATCCAGTTGGCTCAGCAGAATGCCGAGCGCGCCGGGGTGCGCAGCGCTATCCATTTCGAGCGCCGTGAACTGGGCGCTCTGCGGCCCCGCGATGTGGCGGATCAGGGTGTGTTGGTTACCAACCCGCCCTGGGGGGAGCGCCTGGACGAGCAGGAGCAGGCGGGCTGGTTGCACTTGGGACTGGGCCGGATCATGGCGCGCCTGGCGCCGAACTGGCCAGTGATTTTGCTCGGCGCAGATGCTCAGGTCATGGATCGCTCAGGCATGAACCTGGAGAGCCAGTGGCGACTGAAAAATGGCCCCTTCAATAATTTTATTCGCCTCTATTCCCCGCGCCAGCAACAGCCCGCCCAGGTGGTACGGGTGGCTGACAGCGCCGCTTTCGATGTGCCTGAAGGGGCCATGCCGCTGGTGAACCGTTTAAAAAAGAACGGCAAGCACCTGCGACGCTGGTTGGACCGCGAAGATATCCAGTGCTACCGGTTATATGACCGGGATTTGCCGGAATTCAATGTGGCGGTGGATATCTACGGCGATCAGGTGTTGGTACAGGAATTCAAGGCGCCCAAGACCATCGACCCGGAGAAGGCCCGCGAGCGCCGGGATTGGGCGGTGACCGCGGTGCGCGCCGCGCTTGGTGTGCATCGTGAGCAGGTGCATCTGCGTACCCGAGAACGTCAGAAGGGCAATCAGCAGTACCAGAAACTGGACGGCCAGGGTCATTATCGGCCAGTGCGTGAAGGCCAGGCACAACTGCTGGTGAATCTTCAGGATTACCTTGATACCGGCTTGTTCCTTGATCACCGGCCGATCCGTTTGCGTATCGCCGAAGAGGCATCAGGCAAGCGTTTTCTCAACCTGTTTGCCTATACTGGTTCGGCTACCGTCCACGCGGCCGTCGGCGGCGCCAAGCGCACCGTCACTGTGGATGCTTCCAAAAAGTATCTGGAATGGGCGGCCAGTAATCTGGCGCTCAATGGCTTCTCCACCGATCAGCATAGCCTGGAGCGGGCGGACACCATGCGCTGGCTTGATGAGTGCAAGGAACAGTTCGACATGGTGTTCTGCGACCCGCCCACGTTTTCCAACAACAAGTCGCGTAGTGACTTCGTGGTGGAAGAGCACCACGGTGACTTGATTCGCAAGATCATGCGCAGGCTGGAGCCGGGCGGTGTGCTGTATTTCTCCTGTAACTACCGTCGTTTCAAACTCGATGAATCCATCACCAAGTGGTATGCAGTGGAAGATCTGACTCGCTGGAGCATTCCTGAAGACTTCCGGCGCAATGACAAAATCCATGTGCTCTACGCCATCCGCCATGTGGAGGAGCCATGACAGTCGTTCTCTATACCACTCTGGGCTGCCACCTTTGCGACCAGGCCCGGGAACTGTTGCTGATGGTGGATCCCGGGGTGGAAATTGACGCGGTGGATGTGGCGGAAGATGATGATCTGATTGCTCGCTATGGTGAGCGAATCCCTGTACTGGCCCGCAATGGGCAGGAGTTGGGGTGGCCATTTGGGCTGCTGGATGTGCAGGCTTTTCTGCAGCAAAACTGAGCATTGTACTCATGACGCAGGATTCACCGTGAACGCGTAATCCTGTGTGCATGAAAACGATCACAGCAAGCAAACTCAGCAAGCGGCAGGTGGAGGAAATCGAAATTACCTCTGCCTGTCTTTCCGTGTGTACCGTCCGTGTTCGGGTCAAAGGGGAGTGGTTTTGGGTCGTTGACCAGAACGGCAAGATCCAGCGTTTCAATGGCCCCGAGCATGCCAATAACCAGCTCAGCCATGTGTCCACGGCCAGGGCTACTCTGCTTCATCACTCCGCCCATGCCGAGATGGTGGGTCAGCCGGAAGGCGAGGTGATTCCGCCCCTCAGGGTGAACTTTCACTGGCGCAGTGACCACGCCTGAATAGGCAACCGCTCGCCTTAAAGTGATGGCAATCCCGGAGCAATGCGAACCCGCCCAGACCTCTGCCGGCCCAGCTTCCCCGTCTTTCGTAGACTGACTTACCTTGCGGCAAACAACGTCTGCGCATTGGCAGTGGTCATGGCTGCCACGGTTTCCACGTCCTGGTGTCGCAAAGTCGCTATGCGCTGCCCGACCCAGGGCAGCAGAGACGGTTCGTTACGCCGCTTTTTGGGGGGCGCTTCAGGAAGGTCTCTGGGCAGGAGGTAAGGGGCATCGGTTTCGATGAGCAGGCGGTTATCGGGAATGTTATGCACCAGCCCGGCCAGTGACTTGCCGCGTCGCTCATCACAGACCCAGCCCGTAATGCCGATATGACAATCCAGATCCAGATAATCAAACAGGGCGGTTTTGGAACCGGTAAAGCAATGCACAACTGCGCCCACCAGATCATCCCTGAAGGTTTTCAGAATCGGCTGAAATCGCTCATGAGCATCCCGTTCATGGAGAAAGACCGGCAAGCGAGCCTCTACCGCCAGGGCAAGCTGCGCTTCAAAGGCGGCCTCCTGGTCCGGGCGTGGAGAGAAGTCACGGTTGAAATCCAGACCCATCTCCCCGGCGGCACGCACGGCAGGGTGGCGCAGCAATTCGCGGAATTCCTTCTCCAGGTCCGGGGAGTAAAAGCGGGCACTGTGGGGGTGGAGACCGGCGGTGGCAAACAGATCATCATGTTGCCCGGCCAGTTCGATGGCCAGGCGGGACTCGTCGAGGTTGGTGCCGGTGAGCAACTGCCAGCACACACCGGCCTCCCGAGCCCGCTGGATGACCGCGTCGCGGTCATCGTGGAACTGTTTATCAGTGAGATTTACACCGATATCAGCCCAAAGGACGGACGGATTCGTTGTTGAGCTTTGCGCTTTGGTCATTGGATCGGGTCTCTGCCAGCTGTTCGCGCAGGGATTCTACCCGACGACGGTTGGCACCTAAATCCCAGTATCCCACCCGGGAGGCGGAACGCACCTCAACCACACCGCTCTCGCGTACATAGAAGGTCACGTCGTCAGTGAAGCGCAGTATCAGGCTCTTGAAGCGGGCCTGGATGCGGGATTCGCCGACCACGTCATATTCCACGCGGGATTGGGCATCAAGAACGGCCTTGAGGCGCGCCATGCTGGTTTCGCGACTGTCGGAAACCGCCAGAGGCTCCACTCTGTGCTTGTCACTGCTGGTCAGGCTGGACACACAGTTGGGGGAGTTCGGGCACGGTGCGAGCAAGTTGTTATCGGACATGACGCTGCTACTCAAAACCATAAGCAAAACGCTAGTAAGAATTCGGATCACGGATCAACCCCACAAAAATGCCTTCGATCACCAGCTGATCTGCCGGAACCTTGATAGGTTCATAGGCCTCATTGGCTGGCAACAGCGTGGCGCTGGATTTGTTCAACTTTAGAGTCTTCACCGTGACTTCTTCGTCAATGCGTGCCACTACAATTTCGCCGCTTCGGGCCACATTGGATTTGCGAACCGCAATCAGGTCTCCGTCGAAGATCCCCGCGTCCACCATGCTGTCACCTTGTACCTTCAATAGATAGGTGGGGCGTTGCTTGAACAGGCCCTGGGGAACCGGCACGGTGCGTTCCACATTCTCAATGGCTTCGATGGGTACCCCGGCAGCGACTTTGCCCACGATGGGGAGCTCTTCCTCGGACCAGTAGGCATTATCCAACAGCTGGATGCCGCGAGAGCGGTCGCTGTGCAGACGGATATACCCCTTGCGCTCCAGGGCACGGAGGTGGTCTGAAGCAGCATTCTTGGACTGGAAGCCCATGATGTCGGCGATCTCCGCCCGGGTGGGGGCCATGCCGGTGTCCGCGATGCACTCGCGAATACAGTCCAGTACCTGCTGCTGACGATCGGTGAGTTTGCTGCTCATAACCTTCTCCATGTTTGCGCAGAGGGTGACGGCACAGAGTCCGTCGTGTCAGCTAAAGCTGACAAGCTGTGCGATATTTTTGATCCTAGCATGACTACTGATGATATGAACAGTGTTATTTGTCCACCCTGTCCATAAGGTCACAGGCCTGTCGATTTGACTTCAGATGAGATGGGCCTTCTGTGATTTTTTAATCCAAACGGGCCATTTACACCGATATTTGTGAATCTGCTTCTATGAGACATTGTTCTCATTTCTCAGGCCGAATAGGATTAAGACTTTCAGTCCATCAGCGTTTGTGGGGTAACAGATGGAAAAGGCCGATAACAACGATTATGGCCAGGAAAGGATTCGGCAACTGTTGTCTGGAGTGCCTTTCTTCAATGAGATTTTCCGCGATGATGCGGGCCAGTTTTACCTGCTGGAAAGCAACACGCGCCTGTGGCTTGCGGGGTCTGGTGATGAAGTGATTCGTGCCGGGGATGTGGATTCCGCCCTGTATTTTCTGTTGCGGGGGCAACTGGAAGTGCTGGATGACGCCCATGGGCAGCCACCGCGCTACTACGTGTCTCCGGGGGAGGTGTTTGGCACCTTGTCCATGTTGCTGGGCACGCCGCGCAGTGCGGATATTCGCGTATCGGAAAACTCCCGGGAGGCGGTCATTGCCAGTCTGGACTTCAATGATTTCAGCGAAGACGACAGCCCCTATACTCTGGCCACTCGGCTTGCTTTCTACCACATGATCGTCCATCACATCCGCTGGACCCTGGAGGTCAAACGGATGGCCGAGCCCGATCATGAACTGGTCCAGTCCATGCGCAAGTTACCGGTATTCAATGGTGAGAAAGGCAGCGAAGAAGAGCTTGAGGCCCTGCGTATCCAGGCCCAAGGCCTGGCAGAGCTGCTGTGTCGCTGGAATGAGGAAGGGCAGGGGAATACGGGAGCGTTGCAGCTCACTTGAGAAGACGCTTAATAATGAATAATTAATAGTTCGCGAAATAGCGAATTCCTGCTTTTAAAACGCATGAGGCCGCGCCCGGATCCGGGCGCGGCCTCATGCGTTTTAAAAGCAGAAACATCGCATCGCGACGTTATTAACGATTAATTACTGTTCTGGTCCACCTTGACCGCCAACACATCACAATGCGCTCCCGGCACCAGGCCGCGGGCGGTGGAGCCCAGCAGCAGGGCCAAACCGCTGCGGGTGTGGCTGCCTACGGCTATCAGGTCGGCTTCCAGTTTGTCGGCCATGTCGAGAATGGTTTTTTCGATGGACCCCAACTCCACGTGTACGTTGGCATCGTCGATGCTGTACTGCGAGGCATAGCGTGAGGCCATGGCCCTGGCCTGATCCATCAGGCCAGTCTGCAGATCCGTGACATCCATGGGGACATCGGCCCCATAGGCCAGCGCCAGCGGTTCGATCACATGGATCAGGTGGAGCTCGCCCTCATTGCCCGAGAGCACGCCAGCAGCGCGGGAAAGCACTTGAGATGACTCGTCACTGCCATCAATGGCGACCAGAATCTTGCGATAGGGTGTAGGCACGATCTTCTCCATGAGCGGCTGTTCCCCTGAGTATAACGGTCTTTGGAGGGCTTTCCAGAGACTGTCGTCATGATTCTCTGACCCGGATCAAGGCCTTGCCTCATGCGGGTTTGAGGCAGGTAGGTTGTACTTGTACATGAGCTATTTCAGTACGTGGGCTTGCTCTCGGTGGGGGCTCTGGTCTAGTACTAAAAAAGGAAGGCCGAGTCAGATCCTGCTTGACCCGGCCATGCTGGCGCTGTCTAAATAGCGCCCATCGCAAGCCTTAGATCGGATGTTGAGTACCTGAGAATGGGAAAATCGCTAGTCATTGTGGAGTCGCCTGCCAAGGCAAAAACCATTAACCGCTACCTGGGCGATGACTTCATTGTGAAGTCCAGCGTCGGCCATGTGCGGGATCTGCCGGTCAGTGGCGGCTCCAAAAAAAGCACCCCTCAGGAGCGTGCCAAGGAAGCGGCGTATACGCGTTCCCTGCCCAAGGAAGAGCGCGAAGCCTATAAAAAGAAGAAGTCCAAGGCTCAGCTGATCAACCGCATGGGGGTTGATCCGGAAAAAGGCTGGAATGCGCATTACGAGATCCTTCCCGGCAAGGACAAGGTGGTCGACGAACTCAAGCGACTGGCAGAAAAAGCCGACCGCATCTATCTCGCAACGGATTTGGACCGCGAAGGGGAAGCCATTGCCTGGCACCTGCGGGAAGTGATCGGTGGCGATGACGCCCGCTTTGAGCGGGTGGTATTTAACGAAATTACCAAGAAGGCCATTCAGTCGGCCTTTGAAGAGCCTGGCAAGCTGGATCTGCATCGGGTGGAAGCCCAGCAGGCCCGTCGTTTCCTGGACCGTGTCGTGGGCTTCATGGTTTCCCCGCTGCTTTGGGAAAAGATCGCCCGTGGCCTGTCTGCCGGGCGGGTTCAGTCCGTGGCGGTGGAGCTGGTGGTGGAGCGCGAGCGCGAAATCCGCGCCTTTACCCCGGAAGAATACTGGGAGATGTACAGCGACACCCACAGTGAACAGGGCGAAGCCCTGCGCATGCAGGTGGCCAAGCATAACGGCGAAAACTTCCGGCCCAACAATGGTGATGATGCCCGCGCTCATCGCCAGGCGCTGGAAGCGGCAGGCCAGCTGACCATCACCCAGCGTGAGCAGCGGCCCACCAAGTCCCGGCCCTCTGCACCCTTTATTACTTCCACGTTGCAGCAGGCGGCCAGTACCCGTCTCGGCTTCGGCGTGAAGAAGACCATGATGATGGCACAGCGGCTCTACGAAGCCGGCCACATTACCTACATGCGTACGGATTCCACCAACCTTAGCGCGGATGCGGTGACGGCCTGTCGTGAGTGGATCGGTGAGAATCTGGGTGACAAGTACCTGCCGGAAAAGCCGCTGTCCTACTCCAGCAAGGAAGGTGCCCAGGAAGCGCACGAAGCGATTCGCCCATCAGACGTAAACCGTCGCTCCGAGCACCTCAAGGACATGGAGCGCGATGCCCAGCGTCTTTATGAGCTGATCCGTCGCCAGTTCATTGCCTGTCAGATGCCGCCGGCGGAATACCTGAGCAGCACGCTCACCGCCACCGGAAACGGTTACGAGCTCAAGGCGAAAGGGCGGATCATGAAATTTGACGGCTGGACCCGCATCCAGCCGCCGGCTTCGCGCAAAGGTCAGGAAGACACCCTGCTGCCGGATGTGAAGGAAGGCGATGTGCTCGCCATCGACCAGGTGGATGCGGAACAGCACTTTACCAAGCCGCCAGCCCGTTACACCGAAGCCAGCCTGGTAAAGGAACTGGAAAAGCGCGGTATTGGCCGCCCGTCTACCTATGCGGCGATTATCTCCACCATTCAGGATCGAGGCTATGTCCGCCAGGACAACCGCCGTTTCTATGCCGAGAAGATGGGTGACATTGTCACGGATCGATTGGCGGAAAACTTTCCCAACCTGATGGACTATGGTTTTACCGCCAGCATGGAAGAAACCCTCGACGAGATTGCCGAGGGTGAGCGTAACTGGAAAGACGTGCTCGACGAGTTCTACAAGGACTTTGTGGCCCGGCTGGAAGCGGCCCAGGGCGAAGGGTCAGGCAAGCAGGCCATCGGCGGTATGCGTGCCAACCTGCCCACGGACACGGATATCGAATGTCCCACCTGTGGTCGTCCCATGCAGATCCGTACCGGTTCTACCGGTGTGTTTCTGGGATGTTCCGGCTACAGCCTGCCGCCCAAGGAGCGTTGCACCGCGACCCTGAATCTGCTGCCCGGAGAAGAAGCGGTAGATGTAAAAGCGGACGACGACGAAGCGGAAATCACCGAACTGCGAAACAAGAAGCGCTGCCAAAAATGTGGCACCGCCATGGAAAACTACCTGATCGACGAGAAGCGCAAGCTGCATGTCTGCGGTAACAACCCGGACTGCGACGGCTATGTCATCGAGCAGGGTGAATTCCGTATCAAGGGTTACGATGGCCCGACCCTGGATTGCGAGAAGTGCAATCACGAAATGCAACTGCGCACGGGACGATTCGGCAAGTTCTTCAAATGCACCAATGAAGCCTGTGGCAACACGCGCAAGCTGCTCAAGAGCGGCGAGCCGGCGCCACCCCGTGCCGACCCGATCCCCATGCCGCACCTCAAGTGTGAAAAGTACGATGACGATCATTACCTGCTGCGTGATGGTGCGTCCGGACTGTTCATGGCGGCCAGCAAATTCCCGAAAAACCGGGAAACCCGTCCGCCGCTGATTCTGGAAATCCAGAGCGTGGCTGAGCAGCTCGATCCCAAGCACAAGTATCTTGCCCAGGCGCCGGCTAAAGATCCGGATGGCAACCCTGGTGTACTGCGCTACAGCCGAAAGGCCAAAGAGCAGTACGTGATGAGCGAGATCGACGGCAAGGCGACGGGCTGGATGGCGTTCTACCGCGACGGTAAATGGGTTGAGGAGCAGACTAAAAAGAAAGCCCCCGCCAAGAAAAAAGCCGCTGCGAAGAAGAAGCCTGCTGCCAAAAAGAAGACGGCGGCGAAGAAGTAAAGACACAAGCTGCAAGCTACAACACGAGGCTCGCATCTATTGTTCTGAAGGCTCTGTGCTCCGTGCTGCGACGAAACAGGAGCGCGGGCACGGGCCCTATTTCCACGATGGCCTCCCCCGCGCCTTGCAGCTTGAGGCTTGTAGCTTGCAGCTTTTTTCCAGGATTTTGTTATGTCCCGAATGGTTCGTGAAAACACCGTCAGTGGCCTGCGTGAGCGGATCTATTTTGCCAATGCCATGTTGCGTCAGCTGACCCATGATCAGCGTGATGCCACGCCGACTCTTCGTCTGGCCCTGCGCGGTGCGGTGGTGTTTCATCTTTATTCCGCCCTGGTTGGCATGATTCGTCAGTCCGCCAAGACCTATCAGGTGGCAGGAGCGGATTCGTTGTTCAGTTTGTCCGCTCTTGAGCAGGCCTTTGTCGAGGCCGGAGTGGAAGCCCCGGAGGTCGCTGTGTTGTCACAGGCCCGCAAGGAGCGAGGCGATCTGGTGGCCTGGCTGGATAGTGAGATGCAGACAGCCCTGGGGGCTTCTGGTCTGGCCCGGCGCCCGGCGCCACCCAGCGAAGCCAATGCCCTTAACCTGATGGCGGAAGATCGTTATGCGCCGTTGGCTGAAGGTGATCTGGAGCGTCTGTCGCAGGCGGCAAGCCGGGTTGGCGAGTTGATCGAACACTGCGTGGGTTACCTGGAAGAGTGGTAACCGGTGCCTTGGTCCGTCCAGACGACCGTCAGGCACCCGTAACGTTGAAAAAGCCTCCGGCAGTCTGAATCCTTGGCATGCCGGGCTGCTACAAAGGTGGCCGGTTGTTAATGATTGGCCGGAGCCACCATGACTCGCCCTTACCGCGTGACCACCCTCTTGCTGCTTGTCCTGTCTGCCTGGATGCTGTCGAGCATGCAGCCAGCCAGGGCGGATGAGCAACCAGCACTGACGCAAGAGCAGTCCGATTGTGTGGTTATTCTCCATGGCTTGCGTCGCTCTGCCTGGGCCATGTCCCGGATTGAGGATTCTCTCAACGAAGCCGGTTACCTGGTCTACAACCAGGATTATCCTTCCACCTCTGCACCGGTGCAGTCTCTGGCCAATCAGGAAATCCGCCAGGCGTTGAGCTGGTGCCGGAGCCGGACCGCCGGCCGCGTTCATTTCGTGACCCACTCCATGGGTGGCATTCTGGTGCGCAGCTATCTGCAGGATCAGACAATCCCGGAACTGGGCCGTGTGGTGATGCTGGCGCCGCCGAATCACGGTAGTGAAGTGGTGGATCGAATGCAGGATTGGTGGCTGTTTCAGAAACTCACCGGCCCGGCGGGGCAGCAGCTGGGTACCGGCGCTGACGGTATCGCCGCCAGACTCGAGCCGGTGGCGGCGGAAATCGGTGTCATCGCCGGTACCCGCACAGTGGATCCCTGGTTGTCGTGGATGATTCCCGGCGATGATGACGGCAAGGTCTCGCTGCCCAGCACCCGCCTCAAGGAAATGCGAGACTATCTGGTAGTGCCCGCCAGCCATGCTTTTATCATGCGAAAAAGAGCGGTCATCCAACAGGTTCTAGCCTTTCTTGAATACGGTTATTTCAGCAGGGCGGGGGCCTCGATCTGACATCTATATCGGGACAGTGATATTAATTGACACTGCCGTCCGAAGTTTTGGCCTCATAGGCATCGCTGTTTCCGGCGGGGCAGGTATCATGGTAAACACGATGTTGCCCACGTCGTCGCTACAACAACGATCCCTGACAGTATGAGGACACCCATGACATCTCGTTTGCTGACTGCCGGCCTGGCACTGGCCATCGCTTTTCCCCTTTCTGCAGCTGCCCAGACTCCCGAAGAAAAGGGGCTGGAAATTGCCCGCGAAGCGGATGCCCGCGGGGAAGGTTTTGGTGACTTTCAGGCGGAGATGAAGATGGTGCTGATCACCAAGCGTGGCGATCAGGCCGAGCGCGAACTGCGCGTCAAAACCCTGGAAGGCAGCGGCGAGGCAGAGGGTGACAAGAGTCTGACCATTTTCGATACCCCCCGCGATGTCCGTGGCACTGCCATGCTGACTTTCAGCTACAAGACCAAAGACGATGATCAATGGTTGTACCTGCCGGCACTGCGCCGGGTGAAGACCATTGCCTCGCGCAACAAGTCCGGCCCGTTCATGGGCAGTGAATTCAGCTTCGAGGACATGCGTGGCCAGGAAGTGGAAAAGTACACCTATAAGTACCTGCGCGACGAAGCCTGTGGTGAACTGACCTGCTACGTGATGGAGCGTTACCCCACGGATGAACACTCCGGCTATACCAAAATGGTGGTCTGGCTGGATCAGCAGGAATACCGGACCTGGAAAGTGGATTACTACGACCGCCGTGGCAGCTTGCTCAAGACCCTGGAATCCAGTGATTTTACCCAGTACAAGGGCAAGTTCTGGCAGCCGGCGAAGATGTCCATGGTTAACCACCAGACCGGCAAGGCAACCGACCTGTTCTGGAGCAACTACCAGTATGACACTGGTCTTGGCGAAGCGGACTTCAACAAGAACAGCCTCAAGCGCGCCCGCTAAGCCATGAAAAAATGTTTTTTAACGGCATCGCTGCTGGCCCTGCCGCTGCTCTCGCCGGGCTGGGAATTCCGCGGTGAAGCGGCACTGGAAGGTCGCTACTTCACCCAGGAATCGCCTTACCCCGAAGCGGATTACTCCAGCAACGGCTCTGCGTACCTGAAACCCGAATTGCTCCACGAATGGAACAACCGGGATGACCTGTTCACGTTCATTCCCTACGTCCGTGTGGACGAAAACGACAGCGAGCGAACGCACTGGGATATCCGCGAACTGTCGTGGATTCATGTGGGCAATGGCTGGGAATCCCGGGTGGGCATTCGCAAGGTGTTCTGGGGTGTGACTGAAGGGCGACATCTGGTGGATATCATCAACCAGACCGATCAGGTGGATCAGGTGGACGGCGAGGAAAAGCTTGGTCAGCCCATGATCAACCTGTCCCTGGTGCGAGACTGGGGGATCATCGACCTGTTCGTGCTGCCGGGGTTCCGCGAGCGAACCTTCGCTGGTGAAGAAGGGCGCCCGCGCACACCGCTGCCGGTATCCGACGATGCGGTGTATGAATCATCCAAAGAAGATGGACGGGTGGATTTCGCCATTCGCTACCAGCAATACTTCGATAACGGCATTGAACTGGCCCTGTCGCATTTTTCCGGTACCAGCCGGGATCCGCTGTTGATTCCCCAGAACCTGACGCTGGCAGAAGTGCAGACCTTGCTGGCCACCGGACAGTTACCGAGCGGTACCAATCCGGAATTTACTCCGCTCTATAACGTCATCGATCAGACCGGCCTGGAGCTGCAGTACCTGCGCAACGGTTGGCTGTGGAAACTGGAAGGCATCAGCCGGTCCGGACAGGGCGAACGTTTCAACGCACTGGATGGCGGCTTTGAATATACCCAGGTAGGTCTGTTCGGCAGCGCCACGGATCTGGGCTGGATTTTGGAATACATCTGGGAAGATAGGGACGACAGCCTGGCCTCTCCGGTGGCCAGCGATGTACTGCTGGGTACCCGGTTTACCTTCAACGATGTGGCCTCCACAGAAATTCTTGCCGGCATCATCTATGACACCGAGGATGAAGAGAAGGCCATCAGCCTGGAGTCCAGCCGGCGTTTCGGCAATAACCTGAAGGCAACCCTGGAAGCCCGTTTCTACACCGATGCCGCAGACCCGAGAAGTCCATCCGCGCTGTATCGCGATGCCCTGCGTAACGTGAACACCAACCCGGGCCTGGGCCCGATCAGTCGATCGGATTTTGTGCAGGCGGAACTGGTGTATTACTTCTGAGTATTGAGTTAAAAGTTGGAAGGGAGGCCATCTCTGCTTCCGCACTGCGGCGCCTGGTCAAAGCCCTGGCAGCAGCGTCATCGATTCAGGCTGTAGCCAGTCAGGAAGCCTTGACCGCGCCTTCTGCCAAACGTATGTTTGAAACGTATGTTTTGAACGCTAGGGGCAGGGTATGGCACAGCCGGGAACAGTGGACCGGATTCTGGATACGGCGGAGGCGCTGTTTGCCCAGAAAGGGTTTGCGGAAACCAGTTTGCGAGCCATTACCAGCAAGGCCGGGGTTAACCTTGCCGCAGTCAATTATCACTTTGGTTCCAAGGAAGCGCTGATACAGGCCGTGTTCGAACGGTTCCTGTCCCCGTTTTCCGAAGCGCTGAATGCCAAATTGGCTGAAATGGAAGAGACCGGCACACCGGATACGCCGGAAAATTTGCTGTCCCTGATCTCTCGTCTCGCACTCGGCACGCATCCTGACGATCCCCGCCGCGCCGCCATTTTCTTTCGACTTTCCGGGCAAGCCTATAGCCAGCCGGTGGGCCATTTGCGCGAGTATCTTCACAAGCAATACGGTGCGGTTTTCAGCCGACTACAGGATCACATGCAGCGAGCCCTGCCGCAGATGCCGCCCCGCGAATTGTTCTGGCGAGTCCAGTTTGGGCTGGGCGCAGCCATTTTCACTTTGTCTGGCATGGAATCCCTCAAGGAAATCAGCCGCAACGACTTCAACATGGAAGTCACTGAGGCAGACATTACCCGCCGTCTGCTGCCTTTCCTGATCGGCGGCATCACCGCGCCGATGCCCTAACAGGCAGGACGCCTGACGCGGGAAGCCATACGGGCGAGTTGCAGGGTCAACGTTTAAAGTTGTACAGCGCGACGCGACCCGTTTTGAGTTTTAACTTTCCACGTTAAACCCGCTGACATGCCGGGCACAGCATTCCTGCATAGCCCGAGTCGTTATGCCTCTGGCATTCGGCGTTGGGCGCCCAATCCCCATTGCAAAAAATCATCTGTAGGGCATAGTCGAAGGGTGAAAAACAATAAACAGGATGGATGTTATGGCCCTCGATTATGCCTTGCTGGATGTATTCGCTGGCGCCCCCTTTCAGGGTACGCAAATACCCGTGGTAACGCTTGGCAGTGAACCCATTGATGCACGCGGCAAGGCCGCAATTGCCAGTGAGTTCCAGCAAACGGAAACCGTCTTTATTGAACCCGGCAACAGTCGCTCCCCGGTGTCCGTGTTCAATGGACGAGGCCAGCAGCTGTTCGGTGCCCATACCATTCTGGCCGCCTCCTACGTCGCCCATGAAATGGGCCTGACCAAGGATGAGGGCACCTTTGCGTCTTTCCTGCTGAAACAGAATGACCAGCTGATCAAGAGTTTTGTGGACAAAGGCGAGGCCGGGCCTGGTGCCATCCAGTTTGCCCGTGAGCTGGATCCCGCTATCGATCATTACACCCCGGAAATCAGCAAGCTTGCAGCGGCCCTGAATACGCACGAAAAACATATCTCTTTCAGCAAGTACAAACCCATGGTGGTCAGCGTGGACAAGCCCACTCTGATCGTGCCGTTTACCAAGCCAGAGCATGTGCTGGCCGCCAGTTTGAATACCGGCTATTGGGCGGCATTGAGCGGACATGTTTATACCACTGAGCTTTTCCTGTTCGCGCCGGGAACCATTACCGGCGAATCCGATTTCCATGGCAGGATTCTCAACCCGAATTTACCCAGGGATGTCTATCCGCCCATTGGCAATGTGATGCCGGAATTTATTGCGTACCTGGCTGAACAGAAAGACACCGCAGAGGGTACCCATACTTTCTCTATTGATCGCGGCAGTCTTGATACCCGCAAAAGCCTGTTACGGGCAGAGTTCGACAAGCATGCCGGCAAGGCGCTGCGTTGTCGTATTGGCGGGAAGGTGGTGAAGATGGGTGTCGGTTCGTTGCTGTATTCCTGAACTGTGATCAAGTAACCGGGAGCAGACTGTGCTGAATGATCTGACACTGTATGAATGGCTCACCGCTCTGGTAATTTTTCTGCTGGTGATTGCCTGTGTAGCGTTCGTGGTCTACCTGAAAAACCAGCGGGGCAAATAAAGAGCTGCAAGCTACAAGCCTCAAGCTGCAAGGCGCGGGGTAGGGAGTTCTGGACGGAAAGGCTGTGCCCGCGGGACTCAGTTAAAAGTTCAAAGTTTAAAGTCGAAAATGAAATCCGGTGGGCAGTGGCGGGTTTTTATCGAAGGGTATTTCAGCCACCACTGCGACAGAGGGGTATCGGTGGGAGATTGCTTGCAAGCCAAGCCTTTCAGCCTACCTGTTTTGTTTGCAGGTAACATCCATCAGAAAAAGCCAGGCCATCGATGCTGCGCGGGCAGGGCGGTTCAAATGACTCACCACCCATCCCTCGTCTTGCAGCTTGTAGCTAAACTCCCTCCAGCAACGCACAGGTCTTCTCCCATCCGAGACACCCATCGGTGATGGACACCCCGTAAGCCAGCTCGCCGTCCTGGCCCTGGCGCCCATCCTCAAGGTGGCTTTCCAGCATCACCCCGGCAATGTGCTGCTGACCTGCGGCCCGTTGTGCCAACAGATCGCGCATCACCGCAGGCTGCTGCAATGGATCCTTGCCGCTGTTGGCGTGACTGCAGTCCACAATCAGACGTGGATTCTGACCCCGCTGCTGCAGCGCTGCCACCGCCTGCGCAACACTGTCGGCATCGTAGTTGGGGCCATCATGGCCGCCGCGCAGCACCAGGTGGGTATCCGGGTTGCCGGCGGTTTGCAGAAGGGCGGCATGGCCTTGCTCGTCCATGCCCATGTGGCTGTGTGGATGGGCGGCGGAGCCCATGGCATCGCAGGCTACCCCGATGCTGCCATCGGTACCGTTCTTGAAGCCCACGGGCATAGGCAGGCCGCTGACCATTTCCCGGTGAACCTGTGATTCAGTGGTGCGCGCACCGATGGCCGCCCAGCTGAGCAGGTCGCCCAGGTAATCCGCCGCCATGGGATGTAACAGCTCCGTGGCAAGCGGTAAACCCAGCCGGGCCAGATCCCGCAACAGGTGACGGGACACATTCAGCCCGGTGACCATGTCATGGCTGCCATCCAGATGGGGATCGTAAAGCATGCCTTTCCAGCCTATCGTCGTGCGGGGCTTCTCCACGTAGGCACGCATTACGATGAAAGCGCGATCAGACAGGCTTTGCGCCAGTGCAGCGAGCTTGTGGCCGTATTCCAGCGCCGATTTGGGATCGTGAAGTGAGCAGGGCCCGGTGATGATCAGCAGCCGCGCATCGTCGCCGTTGAGAATATTACGGATGGTCTGGCGGTGGCTGGCAATTTGCCGGGCCAGATCGGTGTCCACGGGCAGGCGCTCGCGCAGCACCGATGGTGTGGGCAGCGGCAGGCTGCGCCGGGATTCATCGGTGTGGCTGCTGATAGCACTATTCTGAAGCTGTTGCATGGTCTTTCCTTGTGCTCTGCGTGCAACGGCACGCGTTCATTCATCGTCGTAATGTCAAAAGGATCTGTGGCCAGAGGCCCTTGAGCTGCAGTGTTGTCGGCTGATATCGATACATGGTGTCTCTCCCGTGTGGCGTCTCGATGTTTTGTCAGGCGATCAGGCATAAAAAAACCCCGGGCGGGATACCGACCGGGGTTTTCAGAGGTTTCGGCAGGCGTCCCGTAGCGGGCGCGCCTGGGTAAAGTCAGGCGCGCGAGCGGCTAAACCAATACCCGAAATAGAAAGCGACAGACACGGCAGCACGAACCAACACAGAGGCGGTTTGGTGCAGTTGTGAAGTGGCAATCGCGTTCATCATCAATCTTTCCTGTTCAAGATGGCATCAGACTAACCAGCGTCCGCCATCGCTGCAAGCAAAAATCCAGCTTGCAGGGATAGTGCACGGCTATAACCCCTGCAGCAAAACATGTAGAGGTGGGATCGGGCCAAAAAATGCCCAACAGTAGGGCGCGCCAACGTGTTGTCTGCGCCGCAAGGTCAATGGTGTAACCCCAGCCCTGTGCCAGACTAGAAGGTAAGTATTTACTCCTGTGTAAAACAAGAAGACCGAGGACAGCCACCATGGTGCAACAAAGCGAAGCCCTGGCCAGTGACCCCCGTGATGCCATTCTGGAGGCTGCGGCATGGTGCTTCATGGAGCGTGGATTCAGTGCCACCAGCATTGACGATATCGCCCGGCAACTGTCCGCCACCAAGGGAATGGTCTATCACTACTTTGATTCCAAGGCTGAACTGTTCTTTGAGATTCACCACCGGGCCATGGATGCCCTGCTGGATGAAGTCACTCCGCTAGCCTCGGCCGACATGCCCGCTTCCCAGCGATTCAGTGAAATGGCCCACCGTTATGTGCGTACCCTGATTCTCACTCGGCACTACCAGCGCACGGTGTCGGAAGCCGTGCAGATGCTGCTGCGCAGTTCCACCACGGAAACCCAGCGCCAGCAACTCACCAGCCTGCAGGCGCGGCGCAATCAATGCGAAGGCTTGTTTCTTTCGGTGCTGGAGCAGGGGATAGAAGAAGGATCCATGCGTGCCCGTCGGCCCCGTGTGGCCATCAAGCCGGTGTTTGGTGCCATGAACTCCGTGATCAACTGGTACCACCCCCGCGACCACGAAACGCCTGAGCAATTAGACCATCTGGTGCGAGAAGTGGTGGACGTGGCCCTGCAGGGTGTGATGCGGACCGGCTGAGTACAACACAGGATATCTTGCCCTCGCCGGGAGTCGGCTTTCGTCTATCAACAGAGAAGATGGCGCTGCCCGTTCGCACAGGGGGTTCTCCGTTTTTCCACCAGCCTTGACCCTTCAGCGTTCTCTCCCCGATCAATTCGCGGGCAATCGCCTGTCCGGCCATGACGTCCCGTCCAGCTTTTCTCCATTTGTTTGGTATGCATGAAACTTATTGGTTGGGATTCAAAATATCAATTTCACTAACAGTGCGGCCTGTTCTAGTCTGGGCTTACTTTGAAAATCGCCCCAATGGAGAAGCGCATGGCCCAGTTTTACCTTGTCCGGCACGGACAAGCGTCGTTCGGCAGTGATAACTACGATCAGCTATCTCCGCTGGGGCACCAGCAGGCGCGCTGGCTGGGCGAGTACTTTGCCGAACGGGACATGCAGTTTGATGGGCTGATCACTGGCGATCTGGTGCGTCACCAGGAAACCGGTGCGGGGATCTGCGAAGGGCTGGGTATCGTGTTGCCTTCCGAGATTCACACCGGCCTCAATGAATTCGATTTCCACGCTATCGTCAACGCCTGGCAGGCACAGCACCCTGAAGACAACGCTAAAGCTGATGCAGCTCATGCGTCTGCTTTTTACAAGGCATTGAAGGCCGCCATGCAGGCTTGGCGTCATGGTGAGCTGGATGGCGAGCTGCCGGAGAGCTGGGCACATTTCTCTGACCGTGTTGCCGCCGCTCGCGACCACATTCAGCACCACTACAGCGACAAGGAAAAGGTGGTCATCGTCAGTTCCGGTGGCGCCATGGGTATGTTCATGAAGCATGCCCTCAACACCGCGGATGACACCGTGGTGGAGCTGAACCTGCAGATCCGCAACACCAGCGTAATTCACGGTTTCTTTAATCGAAAGGCGGTACGCGTGGCCAGCTTCAATAATGTGCCGCATCTGGATCGGGCAGACCGGTTCGACGCCATTACCTATTTCTAGACAGCAACGTACGCAGCGTTCAAGGGCGGCAGCAAGACCGCCTATCGTTTGCAATCAGACAAGGCGCCAAGGCGCACAGGGAGAGCTGCATGGACTTTCAATACACCGACAAGATGAAGGATCTGGTGCTTCAGGTTCGTGAATTCATCAACACCGAAATCCGTCCGGCCGAAGCCCGGTTCCGTGAGGAACTGGCGGCCAACCCGTGGGAAACCCCGCCGGTGATGGATGAACTCAAGGCCAGGGCGAAGGAGAAGGGGCTCTGGAACCTGTTTCTGCCGAAGGAATATGGCGAGTACAGTGCCGGCCTGAGCAACCTGGAATATGCGCCGCTGGCGGAGGAAATGGGCCGTAGCCTGATAGCGTCCGAGGTGTTCAACTGCGCCGCGCCGGATACCGGCAATATGGAAGTGCTGGCCAAATACGGCAATGAGCAGCAGAAGAAGCAGTGGCTGGAGCCCTTGCTGGAAGGCCGAATTCGAAGCGCCTTTGCCATGACCGAACCGGAGGTAGCGTCGTCTGACGCCACCAACATCGAAACCCGCATCGAGCGCGACGGTGACGACTATGTCATCAATGGCCGCAAGTTCTATATCAGCGGGGCCATGCGCAAGAGCTGTGAGATCCTCATTGTCATGGGCAAGACCGACCCGGATAACCCCAGCCGCCATGTGCAGCAGTCCCAGGTGCTGGTGCCCACCAACACGCCGGGGGTCAAGATCGTGCGCCCCATGAAAGTATTCGGCTATGACGATGCGCCGGAAGGGCATGCAGAAGTGATTTTCGAGAACGTGCGGGTGCCCAGGGAAAACATCATTCTCGGCGAGGGGCGGGGATTCGAAATCGCCCAGGGTCGCTTGGGCCCGGGTCGTATTCACCACTGCATGCGTCTGATCGGGGCGGCTCAGGAAGCCTTCGAGCTGATGGCCAAACGGGTTAACGAGCGGGAAGTGTTCGGTCAGCCCATGAGCAAACAGGGTTCCGTGCGTGAAGATCTGGCCAGATCCTGGTGCGAAATCGAGCAGGCTCGCCTCTTGACTCTGAAGGCGGCGGACCTGATGGACCGCGAAGGTAACAAAGTCGCCAAGGATTTGATCGCAATGATCAAGGTGGTTGCGCCCAATATGGCGTTAAATGTCATCGATCGGGCGATTCAGATCCACGGTGCCGTGGGTGTCAGTCAGGATACGCCGCTGGCCCACTTCTTCAGCTATGCCCGCAGCCTGCGGCTGGCAGACGGACCGGATCAGGTGCACATGATGCAGCTGGGCCGGACCCTGGCCAAGCAATTCGCCTGAACCGATCGTGTCCGGCGCGCCCTGAATCAGGGCGTGTCGTGATGAGCCATTTGCGCAGCAGACAGAATAACAGGAGAGCTCCATGTCCCAGGTGGATTCGCTGGATACCGTAAAACTGGCCGAGTACCTCGAGCAAAACATTGATGGCTTCAAGGGTCCCATCGAAGCTGACAAATTCGAGGGGGGCCAGTCCAACCCCACCTTCAAGATTACGTCGCCGTCCGGTGCTTATGTATTACGCCGCCAGCCGCCGGGTGAACTGCTCAAGTCTGCCCATGCCGTAGATCGTGAATACCGTGTCATGGATGCTCTCAGGGACACCGATGTGCCGGTGCCCAGGGTGTTGCACCTGTGCGAAGACCGTGACGTGATCGGTTCCATGTTCTATGTCATGGAGTTCTGTGAAGGGCGCATCCTGTGGGACGCTTCCCTGCCGGAGTGTGGGGAAGGCGAAGAGGGGAATGCCCTGCGCGCGGCCATGTATGACGAGATGAACCGGGTGCTGGCGGCCATGCACAGTGTGGATCTGGAGGCGGCAGGTCTGAGCGATTACGGCAAACCGGGCAATTATTTCGAGCGTCAGCTGGGCCGCTGGACCAAGCAATATGAAGCGTCCAAGCTGAAAGAGATTCCTGCCATGGATGAGTTGATGGCCTGGCTTGAAAAGCATCAGCCGGAAGACGATGGCCAGGTGGCCCTGGCCCATGGCGACTTCCGTCTCGATAACATGATGTGGCATCCCGGCGAACCGAAAGTGATCGCCGTACTGGATTGGGAGCTGTCTACCCTGGGCCACCCTCTTGCGGACCTGGCCTATCAGTGTATGGGCATGCGCATGCCGCAGGGTAAAGCCAAGATGGCGGGTATGGCCGGGGTGGATCGCAAGGCACTTGGCATCCCCACCGAAGAAGAGTACGTGGCCGCATACTGTAAACGACGCGGTATCGACAAAATCGACAACTGGGAGTTCTACCTGTGCTTCAGCTTCTTCCGCCTGGCCGCCATCTGCCAGGGTGTGGCCAAACGCGCTGAAGACGGCAATGCCTCCAGCAAGGAGGCAGTCACCGTTGGCGCACTGGTAGAGCCACTGGCCAGCATGGCGGTGGATATTATCCATAACGGGGCGTAACAGCCCCAAGCCTCAAGCTACAAGCTTCAATAAAACCTAAAAACAACCATGATGCGCGGGCAGGACGTTGCCGGATGGAAGCCCCCGTCTCACGCGTTGCAGCTTGTAGCTTGAAGCGTTTTTTCCGGGAGAGTAATGATGAGTACCAAGCTGTTTGATTTAACGGGCAAGATTGCCCTGGTTACTGGCGCCAGCCGTGGCATCGGTGAAGAGATAGCCCGCCTGCTGGCGGAGCAGGGCGCCCATGTGATCGTTTCCAGTCGCAAGCAGGATGACTGCCAGACGGTGGCGGATGCCATCAACGCGGACGGCGGCAGTGCCGAAGGGTTCGCGTGCCACATTGGCGAGATGGCGCAGATCGAAGCAATCTTTGCCCATATCCGCGAGACCCACGGCAAGCTGGATATTCTGGTGAATAATGCCGCTGCTAATCCGTACTTCGGGCATATCCTCGATACGCCGGTGGATGCCTTCGACAAGACGGTGGACGTGAACCTGCGTGGTTACTTCTATATGTCAGTGAACGGGGCCAAGCTGATGCGAGAGCACGGTGGCGGTGCCATTGTGAACACCGCGTCCATCAACGGCCTGCATCCAGGCGACATGCAGGGCATCTATTCCATCTCCAAGGCCGCGGTTATCAGCATGACCAAATCCTTCGCCCAGGAATGCGCCCCATTCAATATCCGCGTGAATGCGCTGCTGCCCGGTCTGACCAAGACCAAGTTCGCTGGCGCCCTGTTTACCAACGATGACATCTACAAGCACGCCATCGCCCAGATCCCCATGCGCCGCCACGCCGAGCCGAAAGAAATGGCTGGCACCGTACTGTATCTGGTCTCCGATGCGTCCAGCTATGTCACTGGCGAGTGTGTGGTGGTGGACGGCGGCTTTACCATCTAAATACGAGCTACGAGCGCAGAAGCCGCTGCAGGAGTTCCCTTCCAGGGGACGAACCGTGCGCGGCACGGCATCCACCGCAGGAGGATCAGGGATTTCAGATCACACCAGATCCTGCTGCCTGGAGGCCTGCATAAAGCGCGAAGTCATCGTCTTCGCGCCGTGAACGGCGCTCCTACAGCGGCCACATGGCAATGTTTTACCAATCCCGTTGCCGCGAGGAGCCCGGCGCGGTTCATTAACTGCCAGCCCATCCCCTGTTGTAGCTCGCAGCTGTTCAACGAAGGAGAACACCCATGGATCCAATCCTCGATTTCACTGCCAAGAGCGTCATCATCACCGGTGCGGCCAGTGGTTTTGGCAAGCTGCTGGCGGAACAGCTGGGCAAGCGCGGTGCCTGTCTGGTGTTGGGCGATATCAATATGGATGCGCTCAATGCGGTGGCGGACACGTTGGCCGGGCAGGGCATCAAGGTGGCGGCAGTGCGCTGCGATGTGTCCAGCGAAGCGGATTGCAAGGCCATGGTGGACACTGCCCTGGCCCAGTTCGGCCATCTTGACATGGCAGTGAACAACGCCGGCATCGCCCATGGATTTATCCCCTTTGAGGCGCTCACTGACGAGGTGCTGGATCAGCAGATCAACATCAACGTGAAGGGCGTCATGTACGGCATGAAGCACCAGATCGCAGCCATGAAGGAAAGCGGTGGCGCCATCGTCAATGTCAGTTCCATGGCGGGGCTCGGGGGCGCACCCAAGATTGGCGCCTACTCCGCAGCCAAGCATGCGGTGATCGGCATGACCAAAACTGCTGCGGTGGAATATGCCCGTCGTAACATCCGCATCAATGCCATCTGCCCGTTCTACTCTCACACGCCGATGGTGGACGAGGGCGAACTGTCAGAGAACAAGGAAACGGTGCACGCCATGCTGGCCTCCGGCAGTCCCATGAAGCGCCTGGGACAACCGGAAGAGATTGTTACCGTCATGCTGATGCTGCTGTCCCCGGCCAACAGCTACATGACCGGTCAGGCGCTGGCGGTGGATGGCGGCGTCTCGGCGTTCTAGGTGGAATAGCCGTGGGAGTGTGCCTGCAGCGAACCTGCATCCCTGGCACCCAAATGGGGGCATCCTGACATTATTGGGTCCCAGTGTGGCGCCTCCCAGGTTGGGTCGAGAGGGGCTCACAGCGTGCCGCTGGAAAATGCCATTATTTGCAATTGTGCCCAAAGCCTATACAGCGCATTAGAACGTGAGGGCATGACAGCTTACCAGCCGCGCTGCGGCAGG
Source organism: Alcanivorax sp. DP30 (assembly GCF_009882945.1). Classification (GTDB taxonomy): domain Bacteria; phylum Pseudomonadota; class Gammaproteobacteria; order Pseudomonadales; family Alcanivoracaceae; genus Alcanivorax. The sequence goes on along the minus strand of NZ_WTUY01000003.1, from coordinate 317 downwards.
CACCAATTCTCGGGCAACTGGCTGTTTTTTCGGCATTTTGGCCATGAAATACACCCCTACGCAGCGGAAATCACTATTTCTGACTTTTGTTCGAAAAAAGGTGTTGACGCCCCCCGGAAAATCTCTAGAATGCGCACTCCTCGACGGGGCAACAACGCAAGACGGTGCTTCGGTTGAGACGCTCTTTAACAATCAGGCAAGCAAACGTGTGGGACCTGTTCGGGATGGGATCTTTAAGAGATTTCAGTTCTGAACGAGTCAACAAAGTTTTTGTTAATTCAGATGACGAACTGAGCATGTATTAAGTGCGTAGGCAC
>NZ_WTUY01000002.1:845089-847287 GCF_009882945.1 Alcanivorax sp. DP30 | reverse complement strand
TTTTCTTGGGGGTTGTCTGTCTTGCCATAGTTCACCTCTGTCGCGTAGTTTACTCGCTTAACAGGGTGTCCATCAGTACTGGGCAGGATCACAGGGGTGGTGCCGGTCGCGAAACGGTTGCCGAATTTTGGTGACATCGCCACTCTGCAGGCCTTGGCACAGCTGTAAGCCCGCTGACGGCAAAATGGGGTGGGGCGTTGTCTCCATGGCCGATTTTGGGCAATGTCGGTCAAATCCTTTGTCCACACCCCTCAAACGGTTTAAGCCCCTCGTTGGTTTGGGGAGTCACCGGACGGTGCTGAAGGACCTTTGCTTATTCTTATTTCGAATCAATAACCCCTTCTTATATCCCTTTTTAGCTGTAAAATGCGGCTTTTATGATCATGTGTGCTGCACCGGAAGGATTCGCTGAGTGAGCCTGGAAATTCTGATAACCCTGCTGATTGTGGCCTCGGTGCTGGGTGCGCTGGCGACTAACCGTGTGCCTGCGGACCTGACCATGATGGCTGCGCTGGTGATGGTGCTGGTGACCGGCATCATTACCCCTGCCGAGGCGCTGGCGGGGTTTGCCAACCCGGGTTTGATGACCATTGCGGCATTGTATGTGGTGGCGGCTGCCCTGCGGGATACCGGGGCCATCTACTGGGTGGCCCACCGGCTACTCGGCCAGCCGAAATCCGAACGCTCCAGCCAGTTCCGGCTGATTGCCCCCGCGTCTCTGCTCAGTGCGTTTCTAAACAATACCACCGTGGTGGCCATGATGATCCCGGCGGTGCAGGAGTGGGCCCAAAGGCTCAAGCTCTCCGCTTCCAAGCTGCTGCTGCCATTGAGTTATGCGGCCATCCTTGGGGGGACTTGTACCCTGATCGGCACCAGCACCAATCTGGTGGTGGACGGTCTGGTGCAGGAGAAGGGGCTGCCGGCCTTCGGTATTTTTGATGTGGCCTGGGTGGGGATTCCTGTCCTTCTGGGCGGGGGGCTGTTCATGCTGCTGGTAAGCCGTTACCTGCTGCCCGAGCGCGAGGGCATGGCAGAGCAGTGGGAACATGCCCGCGAGTACCACGTGGAAATGATTGTAGCCAAGGGCAGCAATCTGTCTGGGCGAACCATTCAGGATGCGGGCCTGCGTAACCTGACCTACGGCTACCTGACCGAAATCCAGCGTGGCGAGAAGCTGTTTACGGCGGTGGGGCCGGAGATGACCCTGCAGGAGGGCGATCTGCTGGCGTTTGTGGGGGTGCCGGAGTGTGCCCGTGAGTTGCAGCGTATCAACGGTCTGCAATCTGCCCACGGCGCAGTGCACAAGCTGGGCCTGAATAATCACCAGCGGCATTTGGTAGAAGTGGTGCTGAGCCCGGAGTTCCCGGGAATTGGCAAGACGGTGAAAGAGACTGGCTTCCGGACCCGCTACCAGGCGGCGATTTTGAGCATCAGCCGCAATGGCCAGCGGATGGCCGGCAAGGTGGGTGAGCAGGTACTGCGGGTGGGCGACACCCTGCTGCTGGAGACCAGTGAGCAGTTCGTGGAGCAGTACCGCTACCGGCGTGATTTTATGCTGGTGAGCCCCCTGCAGGATTCCACGCCACCGGACTTCCGCCGGGCTCCGGCGGCGGTGGCGGTGCTGGTGGCCATGGTGCTGGCTAATGTGGTGGGGCTTGCGTCTACGCTGGAAGCCGCTATGGTGGCCGCCGGTTTGATGCTGGCCCTGCGTTGCGTGACGGTGAACCGCTCACGCATGAACGTGAGTGTAAACCTGCCGGTGCTGGTGGTGATTGGGGCCTCCTTTGCGCTGGGCAAGGCCATGGAAACCAGTGGTGCTGCCGCCTGGATTGTGCAGGAAGCCTTTCCGGAAAGCGGCCTTTCGCCGTTTATGGCTCTGGTGATTGTGTACCTGCTGACGGCGGCATTCACTGAGATGATCACCAATAATGCTGCTGCTGTGTTGGTATTTCCGATTGCCTTGGGCGTAGCGGAACAACTGGGCATCAGCCCCATGCCCTTCATCGTTGCCGTGATGTTCGCCGCATCCGCGAGCTTCATGACGCCGCTGGGCTACCAGACCAACCTGATGGTGATGGGGCCGGGGGGGTATACCTTCCGGGATTATGTGCGGATTGGTTTGCCGATGAGTGTGGTGGTGGCGGTGATTTCGCTGACGGTGATTCCGATGGTTTGGGGTTTTTAGCGAAGCGAGCTAC
>NZ_WTUY01000002.1:841013-845052 GCF_009882945.1 Alcanivorax sp. DP30 | reverse complement strand
AGCTACAAGCTACAAGCTACAAGCTACAAGCTACAAGCTACAAGCTACAAGCTACAAGCTACAAGCTACAAGCTACGCTTGTGAGATATAGAAAACTGAAAAAGTTCCCAAGGATGGAAGCTTTTATAAGGAGCAGGGATGCGGTTTGAGAATTTGGAGATCTGGCAACGCTCTGTTGAATTGAGCGTTGAGATCTATGAGCACTTTTCAGGTCATCGTGATTTTGGTTTTAAAGACCAGATTACGAGGTCTTCACTGTCGTTGCCTTCCAACATAGCTGAAGGTTATGAGAGGAATTCAGATAGAGAGAAAGCGTTATTTCTCAATTATGCGAAAGGATCTGCCGGCGAGTTAAGGACGCAGGTGCATATTGGCAGTCGTATTGGGTACATCCCGGAGGCTGTTGGGATCCGATGGAGTGAAGAAGTTGAGCAGCTGTCACGAATGCTGTTCGCGATTATCAGACGAATGCAGTGATTTATTCATGGTGCCGGGCTGGCAGTCCGGTGTGGTTTTCCTTGCAGCTTGTAGCTTGAGGCTTGGAGCTGCCCTTCGAACAAAGCGAGGTAATTATGTCGTCTCCGTATCAGGAAAAAGCCAACGAATCCAAAGCCCACGTGGTGTGGCATGAATCCAACATTTCCAAGGCTGACCGTGCCAAGGTGAAGGATCAGAAGCCTAAGTGCATCTGGCTGACCGGTCTGTCCGGTTCTGGTAAATCCACTCTGGCCAATGCCCTGGAAGTGGCGTTGACCGAGCAGGGCAAGCACACCTATCTGCTGGATGGGGATAATGTGCGTCATGGCCTGAACAAGAACCTGGGCATGAGCGACGAGGACCGTACCGAGAACATCCGTCGGGTGTCCGAGGTGGCCAAGTTGATGGTAGATGCAGGACTGATTGTGGTGACGGCTTTCATCAGCCCGTTCCGCGCTGACCGTGATTCCGCCCGTGAGCTGTTCGAAGACGGTGAGTTCGTGGAAGTGTTTGTAGACGCGCCGCTGGAAGAGTGTGAGAAGCGTGACCCCAAAGGCCTGTACCAGAAGGCGCGCCAGGGCATCATCAAGGAATTCACCGGTATCGATAGCCCCTACGAGGCGCCGGAGAAGCCGGAAGTGGTGATCAACACTGCAGAGAATGATATTGAAGCCTGCGTGAAGCAGCTGATTGCCGCTATCGTTTGATTGCTCTGTGGGAGCTTGCCTGCAAGCGATAGGTGCTGAATGTAGCCGCTTTCGCTTGCCGGCAAGCTCCCACAGCAGAGAAGAATAAAAGCCGTGCCAGGGTTTGGGCGCGGCTTTTTTTGTGGCAGCTATTAGCTGTGAGTTGTGAGGAAAGGCAAAACAGCTGCGAGCTACAAGCTTCAAGCTGCAAGGGAAGTCAACGTCCAGGCCGTGGAACGCCTTTTTTGTGTGGAGCCACCACTCCCCGGGGTTTTGGTTTGCTCACCCTTTCGGGGCCGTCCTGCGGACGGGGCGTGACTCCTGCGCGGGGGCTGGAGTGGTGATTTTGTAAGCGGTGGCAGCGCGCTGTGGCGGTGTTGGTTGAGGCGCTTGAGCGGTATACTGGGCTGCTTTCTCTTGTCCGGCCTGGATGGCCGGGTTGTTGTCTGACGGTTGGGGTCGAGAATGAAGATTGCGGTAGCCGGAACCGGCTATGTGGGGCTTTCCAATGCGGTGTTGCTGGCCCAGCACAATACGGTGATTGCGCTGGATATTGATGCGGCCAAAGTGGAGAAGATCCAGAACGGGATGTCGCCCATTGAGGACGCGCTGATCGAGGAGTATCTGGCGGGCAAACCGCTGGATCTGCTGGCGACGACAGACAAGCAGGAAGCCTTTGAGGGGGCAGACTTTGTGGTGGTGGCGACGCCCACCGATTACGACCCGCAAACCAACTATTTCAATACGCGCACTGTGGAGGCGGTGATCGGTGATGTGCTCGCGATCAATCCTTCTGCGACCATTATCATCAAATCCACAGTGCCGGTGGGCTATACCGCCTCACTCAGGCAGCAGTTCGGGGTCGAGAATATTTTGTTTTCCCCCGAATTTCTTCGAGAGGGTAAAGCCCTCTACGACAACCTCTACCCTTCACGAATCATTGTCGGAGGGCATTGCGACTTGGCAAAAACCTTTGCCGGGCTGCTTTCGCAAGGGGCAGTCGTTGATGATGCGCCGACGCTTTTTGTCAATTCCACGGAAGCCGAAGCCATCAAGCTGTTCGCCAATACCTACCTGGCCATGCGCGTTGCATACTTTAACGAACTGGACAGCTACGCGGCATCCCATGGTCTTGATTCCCGGCAGATAATCGATGGGGTCTGTCTGGATCCGCGTATTGGCGATCACTACAACAATCCTTCCTTTGGTTACGGAGGGTACTGCCTGCCAAAGGACACCAAGCAGCTGCTGGCTAATTACGCGGATGTGCCGAATAACATGATTCAGGCCATCGTCGATGCTAACCGCACCCGCAAGGACTTTGTGGCGGAGGATATCTTGCGCCGTGGGCCGAAGCGCGTCGGGGTTTATCGTCTGGTCATGAAGGCAGGTTCGGATAACTTCCGGGCTTCCTCCATTCAGGGGGTGATGAAGCGACTCAAGGCCAAGGGCGTCGAGGTGGTGGTCTATGAGCCCGCCTTGCCAGATGAGACCTTTTTCAACTCGCGGGTAATACGGGGTTTCGAGGCGTTTGTGGAAGCCAGCGATGTCATTGTTTCCAACCGGATGGTCGAGGAACTGGCTCCCTATGCGGATAAGGTGTATACCCGCGATTTGTTCGGCAGCGACTGAGTGCCGTCCATGATCCGCTTTTCCTGGCGTGTAGTGATACTGACTGTCATCACGCTGTTGTTTGTATGTGGTGCCATGTTGCCAGGTGAGCTGCGGGAGATGGTCAGCAAGGCACTTTCACTTGGCGGAGTGGATGCCTACGCGCACCTTTTCTTTTGTGCTCTGATCGCGCTGTTGCTAGGGTGGAATGGGGTGCCTGCACCCTGGGTGTTTGTCCTGGTAATGGTGCTGGGTGGCTTCATTGAGCTGGCTCAGTTGTGGATCCCCTACCGCTCAACAAGCTGGAGTGACGTGGCCGGCAATGCGCTTGGCACGGTTATTGGATTGTTTGTGTTGTGGCTGGGTAGACAGCTGTTGAAAAGAGGGAGTGATGGTTAAAAAAGCGGTGCTACCGGTGGCGGGCTTTGGTTCGCGTATGTTACCGGCTTCCAAATCGATTCCCAAGGAAATGCTCCCGATCGTGGACCGTCCCGCCATTGAGTATGTGGTTAAGGAAGCAGTGCGAGCGGGTATCACGGAGATCATCCTGGTCTCTCATTCGGCCAAGACTGCCATTGAAGACTACTTCGATACCCAGTTCGAGCTTGAGCAGCAACTGGCCGACAAGGGCAAGGACAAGCTGTTGGCGGAGGTGCGTGACATTCTACCGGAGGGCGTCAGTGTGATTTCGGTGCGCCAGCATCGGGCTCTGGGGCTGGGCCATGCGGTGGCCTGTGCGGCGCCGGTGGTGGGTGATGACCCGTTTGCTGTGTTGCTGCCGGATGTGCTGGTGGACTGCGAAGGGCTGGACGAAGATCTGGGCACTATGGTTTCGAATTATCAGGCCAGTGGCGCTGCACAGATCATGGTGGAAGAAGTGCCCGCCGAACGTGTGGACCAGTATGGCATTGTGGCGCTGAAAGCCGAGGTGCCGGCATCGGGCGACTCTGCGCCGATGTCCGCAGTGGTGGAAAAGCCTGCGATTGATCAGGCGCCGTCCCGGTTGTCCGTGGTGGGGCGCTATGTTTTGCCCGGTGAAATCATGGGGATTCTTGCACAGACTCCGCCGGGTGCAGGCGGTGAAATCCAGTTGACCGATGCCATTGCAACACTGCTCGAGCGCGCCCCGGTGGAGGCCTATGCCATGCGTGGTCGTACCTTTGATTGTGGTAACAAGGCCGGGTATTTGCAGGCGATTTTCCATTACGCCGCGCGTCACCCTGAGCTTGGCGAGCAGGTGCGGGCAATGATGGCGGCGGAAATGC
>NZ_WTUY01000002.1:825326-840968 GCF_009882945.1 Alcanivorax sp. DP30 | reverse complement strand
AGCTACAAGCTACAAGCTACAAGCTACAAGCTACAAGCTACAAGCTACAAGCTACAAGCTACAAGCTACAAGCTACAAGCTACAAGCTACACTTGTGAGATATAGAAAACTGAAAAAGTTCCCAAGGATGGAAACTTTTATAATGAGCAGGGATGCGGTTTGAGAGTTTGGAGATCTGGAAGCGCTCGGTGGAATTGAGCGTTGAGGTTTCTGTGCATTTTGAAGGGCATCGCGATTTTGGGTTTCGAGACCAGATAACTCGATCGTCGCTTTCTTTACCTTCAAACATTGCGGAAGGCTTTGAAAGACAGTCTGATCGGGAAAAGGCTCTTTTTCTCAATTACGCGGAAGGTTCCGCAGGCGAATTACGTACACAGATGGACATTGGTCATCGAATCGGTTGTATCTCCGAAGTGGTGAGTGGCCGATGGATTGAAGAGGTTGAGCAGTTGTCACGAATGCAGTGAATTATTCATGGCGTCGGGCTGGCAGTCCGATGAGGTTTTTCCTTGCAGCTTGAGGCTTGAGGCTAGCTGCTCGTAGCTGAGGTTCTATGCAGATAACAGTTTATGGCGATACCTTGTGTGCTCAGGTGACGGCCACAGCCATGGCTCAGACGGGGCATCAGGTTAATTGGTGTGTGGTGGAGCCAGCCTCTCGGGAGCGACTTGCCCAAGGGCGTCCGCTGTTTCGGGAGCAGGGACTGGATCGTCTGTGTGCGGATCAGCTGGAGAGCGGCCGCTTGACCACCGGCTTCTGGGACGATGCCCCCTCTGGAATACCGGATGCGGTGTTTCTGGCCTTGCTGCCCGGCCAGGAAGCCGTGGCAGAGCAGCTGGTGAAAACGCTCGCAGGCTCAACCGGGTGTGGTGTGATCGTAAACCAGACGGTGGGGCCAGTAGGCACGGCGGAGCAGCTTCGCACAATCCTCAAGAGCGTAGATCCCCGTGCGGTACTGGTCGCGCTGCCTGATCTGATTCAGGAAGGCAACGCCTTCCAGACCTTCACCCGCCCGGACAGCATTCTGCTTGGTTGTGAAGACGGCGAAGGCGAGGGCATGGTGCGTGAGCTATTGCGACCCTTCAATCGCCGCAAGGATGTGATCCAGGTCATGAGCCTGCGTGAGGCAGAGTTTTCCAAGCTTGCCATCAGCGGCATTCTTGCTACTCGTATCAGCTATATGAACGACATGGCCAGCTTGTCTGAATCGTTGGGTGTCGATATTGATGTGGTGCGGGTCGCCATGGGAGCCGACCCGCGCATTGGTGAGTCCTACCTGTATCCGGGCTGTGGATTCGGTGGGCCCGGTCTGAGCCGCAACGTGCTTGCGCTGGTGGATGCGCTGAATGAGCGAGCCGCGGAGCCCGGCCTCCTTGAGCAGGTACTGCAGACCAATGAGCGACAGAAGGAAGTGCTGTTCCGCAAGTTCTGGCAGTTCCATCAGGGTAATGTGGCGGGTAAGAAGGTGGCGCTGTGGGGCGTGGCGTTCAAGCCCGGCACCCATCGGGTAGACAATGCCCCTGCCCTGAAAGTGATTGAAGCCCTGTGGGCGCAGGGGGTCGAGGTTTCTGTACATGATCCGAAAGCCCTGGCGGACCTGGAACACTGGGCCCAGGGGCGTGGTGCATTGACCCTGTGTAACGACCCCTATGAGGCAGCAGAAGGCGCCGATGCGCTGATGCTGATTACCGAGTGGAAGCCCTACTGGAGCCCGGATTGGCAGCGTTTGAAGCGAGTCATGCGTGAGCCTTTGATTCTGGATGGCCGAAATATTTATGAGCCCGCCTTTGTCAGGGAGCAGGGGCTGGTGTATAGAGGGATAGGGCGTTAATCATGGTTCCGGAACAGGACGTTCTTACTATCAGTACGATCTGGTCACAGCTGGTGCAGCGTGCCGAACAGGAAAAATCTCTTCATCTGGCTGAGTTTTTCGCGTCGGATAAGGACCGTTTTGGCCGTTTCAGTCTCGAAGATGTTGGGCTTTTGGCGGATTTCAGCAAGCAGCGCCTTACCGACGAGAGCCGGGACCTGCTGGTGAAACTGGCAGACGAACGTCAATTAAGACACTGGATGGATGCCCTTTTTGGCGGCGCCGAAGTGAATTGTACCGAGGGGCGTGCCGCCAAACACTGGTGTCTGCGTGAGCCTGCGGACAAGGCGCCGGGGGTGCATGAACAGCTGGATGCCATGGAGGGGATGGCGGATCGTATCCTCAAGGGCCATTGGCGGGGGGTACTGGGTGATGCCATCACGGATGTGGTGAATGTGGGCGTGGGGGGGTCAGATCTAGGTCCCTTAATGGCTGCCTTTGCCTTGCAGTCCTGCCTTCCTCCTGAAGGATTGTGCCGTCCCCGTATTCACTTCGCTTCCTCAATGGATGGCAGTCAGGTCTCCCAGATACTGCAGGAGCTGAACCCGAGGACAACCCTGTTCCTGGTGTCCTCCAAATCCTTTACTACCGTCGACACACTGCATAATGCCAGAACTGCTAGGCAGTGGCTGGCTCGGGGGCTGGGGCTGGATTACGACGATGGAGCGCTATTGCGTTGCCATTTCATCGGTATTTCCGCCAATGCGGAGCGCATGGCCGAGTGGGGCATCACACCGGACAACCAGCTGCTTTTCTGGGATTGGGTCGGCGGTCGTTACTCGCTTTGGTCTGCCATCGGTTTGCCGATTGCGCTGACGGTAGGTATGGCCGGTTTCAGGGAGATGCTAGCCGGCGCCCATGAGATGGATGAGCATTGCCGTACCCGACCGTGGGAGACCAATATTCCGGTCATGCTGGCGCTGGTCGATGTCTGGAATATCAACTTTCTGGATATTCGTGCCCGGGCTGTGCTGCCTTACGATGGGCGCCTAAAGCACCTACCGGCCTATCTCGAGCAGCTGGAAATGGAGTCCAACGGCAAAAGCGTTTCCCGCTCCGGGGAGCCAGTGGAATACGACACCTGCCCGGTGATCTGGGGCGAGGTGGGACCGAATGCCCAACATGCGTTTTTCCAGCTTCTGCACCAGGGCACACAGGCCATCGCCTGCGAGTTTTTGATGACGGCACGGCGTTACACCGAAGCGGTGCATTCCGAGGCCTTGGGCGAGTTGGAAAGTCAGCATGCTTTGTCGAATGCCAATTGTCTGGCTCAGTCTCGTCTTCTGGCACTGGGAGAGAAAGCTCTGGACCCTGCGCTGGCGTTGCCATCCTATAAGCGTTATCACGGTAATCAGCCCAGTACCACGTTGGTGCTGGATGAACTGTCTCCCCGTGTACTCGGTGCTTTGCTGTCCATGTATGAGCACAAGGTGTTTGTGCAGGCAGTGATCTGGGGGATTAACCCCTTTGATCAGTGGGGGGTAGAGATGGGCAAGGTGATCGCCACCGATATGCTGGAGGTGCTGGCGGACCCAGACTCGGCGGCGGATCTGGATGCTTCCTCTTTGGCTCTTGCCCGGCATATTTCCAGTAAGCAGAAATGACTTTCCTGGAAAGACCGGGACGGTGTGTCTTTTCTGGCCAGTAACCCCTTTGGGGCACCAAAGTGCACCTTGATGAGGACGAGCTCACATGCTGATCACTGCTACCCGCATTCCCGATGTGAAACTGATCCAGCCTGAGGTCTTTGATGACTCACGCGGCTTTTTCATGGAAAGCTGGAATGCACGTGCGTATGCAGAAGTCGGGATCGCGGCAGATTTTGTTCAGGATAATCATAGTCTTTCGGTCAGGCACACGCTGCGCGGGTTGCATTACCAGCTTGATCAGCCTCAGGGGAAGCTGGTGCGTTGTAGCCGGGGAGAGGTTTTTGATGTGGCTGTTGATCTGCGGATGGGTTCGCCCACCCGCTTTCAGTGGGTCGGGACCTATCTGTCTGGCGACAACAAGGCCCAGTTCTGGATTCCTCCGGGCTTTGCTCATGGCTTTCTTGTGCTCAGTGATCTTGCAGAAATCCAGTATAAATGCACTGAATTCTATTCTCCAGATTCGGAGCAATGTATCCACTGGGCTGATCCGGACCTCGCTATTCGTTGGCCTCAGAAGGGGCCGGTGCTGCTATCCGAAAAAGACGCTCAGGGGCGTTCATTGGCGGAAGCCAAACTGCCGGGCTGAGCATCACTTGCGGCGCCTTTTGCGACTTTTCAGCATTCGTGAGGCCTCCATAGAATTGGCTGTGGCTGGAGTCTCGCCGGCCTGCGATTCCAACGCATTTAACGTATGATGGCGCCTTAAGCATTCGGCCAGTTATCAGGATGATTTCCCTAATGAGTACCCCCATTCCCTCCTCAATTTTCCGAGCCTATGACATCCGTGGTATTTACGAAGACACGCTGACCGATGAATGGGCATATCTGATCGGGCGAAGCATCGGCTCTGAAGTCCTGTCGCACGGGCAAACTGCTATTGCGGTTGCGCGGGATGGCCGATTGTCAGGACCGGCGCTGGTAAAGGCGCTGAGTGACGGTATCCGGGCTACAGGCTGTGATGTGGTGGACGTGGGCATGGTGCCCACCCCGGGGCTCTACTTCGCGACATACCATCTCGAGGGACTCAATTCCGGAGTGATGCTTACTGGAAGCCATAACCCCGGCAATTACAACGGGTTCAAGATCGTAATTGATGGCACTACCTTGTCAGGTGATCGTATCCAGGCGTTGCGTCAGCGGATTATTGAGGGTGATCTGGAGACGTCAGAGCAGCGGGGGGGCTATCGGGAATGTGATGTGCTGGAAGCCTATCAGCAAGCGTTTCTGGCCGCTCACTCGCTGGCACGCCCGATGAAGGTAGTAGTGGATTGCGGTAATGGCATTACCGGCGTGCAGGCTCCTCAAGCCCTTGCTGCCCTGGGGTGTGAAGTGGTGCCTCTATTCACCGAGGTGGATGGCACCTTCCCCAATCATCACCCGGATCCGGGTGATATGAAAAATCTGGTTGACCTGATTGCCGCGGTGAAGTCACAAAAAGCCGATCTGGGCTTGGCGTTTGACGGTGATGGTGACCGGGTAGGGGTGGTCACGCCGGCAGGAGAGGTGGTCTACCCGGATATCCTGTTGATGGCGCTCGCCGAGGATATGGTGAGTCGTAATCCGGGTGCAAAAGTGATTTTCGATGTGAAGTGTACCGGTACCCTGTTTGACGTGATTCGTCAGGCGGGGGGCGAGCCGGAAATGTGGCAGACCGGCCACTCCCTGATAAAGGCGCGAATGAAAGAAACTGGCGCCTTGCTGGCGGGGGAAATGAGTGGCCATATCTTCTTTGCCGAAGATTGGTATGGCTTTGATGATGCGTTGGTCGCAGCGGCGCGGATTCTCGGCATAATCAGCCGCTCTGACGGGGATGCTGATGCCATGTTCGGCCGTTTCCCGTCGCTGTGCACCACCCCGGAAATCAACATTGAGGTCACCGAGGAGAACAAGTTCGCGATTGTGGACTATCTGCAGAGCAAGGCAGATTTCGGTGAGGGCGAGCGTCGGGTGATTGACGGTATTCGCATGGATTATGCGGATGGCTGGGGCCTGTGCCGGGCGTCGAATACGTCGCCCAAGCTGGTATTACGCTTCGAGGCGGATAATGAGGTGGCCTTGGGCCGTATTCGCGCGCTATTCGAGGCGAATGTGAATGCCGCCATGGCGGCTGTCAGTTGAAGGCGTAGGAGTTTGCCTGCAAGCGATCTCCAGGCTAGCGGCATAATCCTGAAGCGAGTCGATAATACGATTTCGCTTGCAGGTATACCCTAAAGGGCACAGAGAGCTACAGCGGTAAAATTGTTACTACCTCAAGGAGGAGGCGGATCAGGATGACATCAATGAAGAAAGTGCTGGTTACTGGTGGGGCTGGATATATTGGTTCTCATACCGTTCTGCTTCTCCTGGAAGCCGGGCACGAGGTCGTGGTGCTTGATAACCTTTCCAACAGTAGCGAGGAGAGTCTGCGCCGGGTGCAGAGGTTGACTGGTCGTGTACTGACTTTCATCGAGGGTGATATCCGTGATCAGGATTGCCTGGATAAGCTGTTCGATGAGCACGACGTTGCTGCGGTGATACATTTTGCCGGCCTGAAGGCAGTCGGCGAATCCGTCGCACAGCCATTGCGTTACTATGACTGCAATGTTGTGGGCACTGTTCGATTGCTGGAGTCCATGCAGAAGGCAGGAGTCAAAACGTTAGTGTTCAGCTCTTCGGCGACGGTTTACGGTGATCCAGCCTCTGTTCCTATCAAGGAAGACTTTCCCCTCAGTGCCACCAATCCGTATGGCGCCACCAAGCTGCATATCGAAGATATGTTGCGTGATCTGTATCGATCTGACGATACCTGGCGGTTGGCACTGCTTCGTTATTTCAATCCCGTCGGCGCTCATCCAAGCGGTGAGATTGGAGAGGATCCAGGTGGCATCCCCAACAACTTGATGCCATTTGTCGCTCAGGTAGCTGTGGGTAAGCGAGACTCTCTGAGTGTGTTCGGTGGCGATTACTCGACGCCGGATGGCACTGGCGTTAGGGATTATATTCATGTGATGGATCTGGCCGCAGGGCATCTTGCTGCGCTGGAGACTCTGGGCGCGAATGCCGGCATGCTGACAACCAATCTGGGAACGGGCCGTGGGTATAGCGTACTGGAGATGGTTCAGGCGTTTGCCAAAGCCTCAGGCAAAGAAATTTCTTACAAGATTGTAGAGCGCCGACCGGGGGATGTGGCCAGTTGCTATGCGGATCCTGCCCATGCGGAGAAGGTGCTGGGCTGGAAGGCGACACACGACATTGATGGCATGTGCCGGGATCACTGGTCGTGGCAAAAAAAGAATCCGGATGGGTACGCCTGATTCGGGGCTGGGACAGAGGTTATTTTATTATCGGCTCGTGTAACCAGCCCAGCAATTTCGCAAGGGCAGGCAATTTGCTGCGCAGCGCTCCTCTTAATGCATAATTAGCAAAATAATAACAACTCATGATGAGGGATAAGTCTTCTTCTCGGCGGTATAAATGCCAGTTGTAGGTGGCGCTTTCCCCCTTGTTGGAAGAGAGCGATTTCTCCATCACCCGGTAAACGGTTAGCGGTTCCCCATTGATGCCATAGCCTTTGGGGATGATTTTCAAAATTCGTAACCACAAGCCAAAATCCTGGCGTCTGCGCATGTCTGGCATGTGGACTTTGCCAACCCTGGCTGTGTCATACATGGCCGTAGAGCAACCAATGACATTGGTCTTCAAAAGCTGCCTGTAGGTTACAGTTTCGGGCACGCCTACCTGGTTAAGGATGGCGCCGTCTTCAGTAACACGGGTGTAACTGGTAAAGGAAAGCGGCCATTGGTTGCGCTGCATGAGCGCTAACTGGCGTTGCAGTTTTTCAGGGTGCCAGCTGTCGTCGGCATCAAGGAAGGCAATGTATCTGCCTTTGGCCAGATCAATACCCGCATTGCGCGCGCGTGCAGCTCCGCCGTTCTGGGGCTGTCTAATCAATTTGATGCGCGAATCTTTTGCGCTGAACGCTTCCGCCTTTTTGCAAGTGTCATCACTTGAGCAGTCATCAACGAGCAGTAGCTCCCAGTCCATAAAGGTCTGTTCCATAATGGAAACGACGGTTCTGCCAAGAGTCTCTGATGCATTGAAACAAGGAGTGATGATTGAAACCAGTGGCTCATTCATGGCTATCTGCGTTCCAGTTTGCCATTGGCAAGCAATCTCGCAGTTTCAGAAATTTCCACCAGCCATAGCAATGTTTGTACTCGCAGGACGGTAATCTTTTGTCGAGACGTGATCTTGTCACTGCGCATCGCGTACCAGAAAAGCCAGACAGGTGGGATCAACGTTTTGATGATGAATTTTACACGTTGTTTCTTGGGGCCGGAGCGTACCTGTCCGCCTTTCTGCCGTTTCAGCTTGGTGATCAGCTCTTCCCAGGAATCGCGGGCGGGGTGAAGCACTTCGGCATTGGGCAGGTAGGTCAGCGTAAATCCATTTGCCGCAGCCCGTCGGCAGATTTCTGCGTCGCCACCAGAGAAGCGCTGATCATCAAAGTTGCCAATGGCGTCGAACACCCTGCGGGGAATGGAAAGATTCGCGGTTACGGCATACCCGCGCTGTATGTAGCGAGCTTGGGGCAGCCCCATGGCCATGTCATAGGTTTCGATGGCGTTAGGCGTGCCGGACAGGAAGCGTTTGACTGTTACCCCGCCAGCGATTAGCTGAGGGGCAGACTGTTGTTGGTACTCATGCCAAAGTCGTTCCAGCCAGTCAGGTTGGGGCTTGCAGTCAGCATCGGTAAATACCAGTAACTCGCCCTGTGCGTGTTGCAGCCCCTTGTTACGTGCTGCATAAGAACCTGGCGTAGGGCACTCCAACAGAGTCACAAAATCGGGTAACTCACTTTGATCGGGCACCTGATCGGACCCATTATCAACAATAAAGCACTCCCAGAGCTCTTGGCTCAGGCTTTGTGCTCGCAGGGCGTCAAAAAGGACAACAGTGAGCTCCCAGTGTTGGAAGATGGGGATGATGATGCTGATTCTTTGCAAGGCCGTTGCCATCACATGGCACCAAAGCCGGTGGCGATGGTTTTCAGGGTGAGCAGGATGACCAGGAAATCCAGCGCCGGGGAAAGGTTCTTGATGTAGTAGAAATCGTGTTCCACTTTTTCCCTGGTGGTTTCGGTATCGACGGCATAACCGTGGTTGACCTGGGCCCAACCGGTGATGCCGGGTCGCACAATGTGTCGGTAGCTGTAGTAAGGCACTTCGGCTTCAAACTTTTCCACAAAGCCGGGTTGTTCGGGGCGAGGGCCGATCAGGCTCATGTCGCCTTTCAGTACATTGAAGAATTGCGGTAATTCATCGATGCGGAATTTACGAATGAAGGCGCCGAGTCGTGTGATTCGATGTGCATCCTGATCTGCAAACTGTGGAGCAAGGTTGTCGTTATCATGGGGACGCATGGAGCGGAATTTATACATGCGAAATACGCGGTTGCCTTTACCGATGCGGTGCTGGACAAACAGGGCCGGGCCGGGGGAGTCGAGGCGAATCAGGGCGGCCACGATCAGGCAGATTGGTAGCAGGAAGGGCGCCACCAGCAGAGTCATGAGAATATCGAATGCCCTTTTGGCGGCCAGATAAACTGGTTGCGGCTGGAGGTTGGCCAAATCTGTGCTTTGCAGCGTGGAGAGGTTTACCTTGCCATCCAGTGTTTCCGTGACCTTGCGGGCATTGAATACGGGCATGCCGGAGATGTTGCAGTGACTGATGAACCGGATCCATTCGTCCTCAAGGTCTGCATCCATATCGACAACAATGCCATCAAAGCGTGTGTCACCAAGCGACGGCGATTCCAGTAACCGAAATTCAAGATTTCTGGCATTTCGGGGCAGCAGTTTTTCAATGGCTTTTGAAGGGATGAGAGCCAGTTTCAGACTGCGAAAGCGGCGGTTGATAATTACGGCCACCACCTGAGTTGCTAGCAGAAGCATGACTCCCAAAAACAGTGATGTGCGTGCATATTCGATTCTGAGGAGTAATACCAGCGCGATAATGAGCGCCACTGCAACCAGGCAGGTCCCAAGAATATGCGATACCGCCTTGCCACCTGCGAACTTGGCAATATTCCTGCCCAGATAAATGCTGATGACGTAACAAACGCCAAGCAGTCCCAGAGTAATGGCCTGGTTGTCATTCTGGATCCAGGCTTGATAGCTGATGAACTGTGCACCGGGAATGATGGCTGCCAATGCGAGCAAATGGCCAATCACCGGATTCAGAAGAATTCGCTCATACCAGCGGTTGTGGCGTGATGGCGAGATGGTGATGGGGTCCTGGTGCATGCTCAGCTCATTGTGGGTGGGCAGTGTCAAAGCCTGTCTCCATGTCGTAGGCAACTGTCAGGCGAGGGGGGATTCTACCATGTTGAAAGCTATCCACAATTCGGAGGGGGTGGCAGCAGCTTCAAGCCGCAAGCTGCAAGCTGCAATACAAGGAAGGTCAAAAGAGGAGCGGCGAACACTGAGGGGAAGTCGGTTTCCTCTAAGACGTCTGTATCCTCTGTGGTGAAAATGCTTTTGATCCTGGTCTCGGATCGCGCCGCCAGCGACGCTCCTACGGGAAGGGGAATCAGCGACGAGCCTCTGGCCGCAGGGCGACCAGTCATTGGACAAAGAAAAAGCCCGGTACCTTGCGATACCGGGCTTTCCTTATTTGGCTCCGCCTGCTGGGCTCGAACCAGGTGAATTCAATTGAATTCACCAATGATTAACTGTTGACCGCAGGGCAACCAATCATTGGGGCAAGAAAAAAGGGCTTACCCGTTTGGATAAGCCCTTTTCTGTTTGGCTCCGCCTGCTGGGCTCGAACCAGCGACCCAATGATTAACAGTCATTTGCTCTACCAACTGAGCTAAGGCGGAATGTCTTGAGGCGCGTATATTAGTGACGCACCTGGGGGTCGTCAACACCCCCGTGGTGCGTTTGCCGATTATTTAGCCAGAGCTTGCTCAATTCGGCGGATGGCTTCCTTCAAGGTGTCCATGCCAACGGCAAAAGACAGGCGCATGCAGCCCGGTGCGCCGAAGGCGGAACCCGGTACCAGGGCTACTTCGGCGGTTTCCAGCAGCAGGGCGGCCAGGTCGGTGTCGGTTTCGACGCCGTCCATGTTGGCGATGGCGTCGGAGAAGTCCGGGAAGGCATAGAAGGTGCCGTCACCCTGGGCGCACTTGACGCCGGGCAGGGCATCCAGAGCGGCGGTCAGGTAGTCGTGACGCTCCTTGAAGTGCTTGACCATCTCGTCAACGCAGCCCTGATCGCCATTGAGTGCAGCTTCAGCTGCGGCCTGGCTGATGGAGGCCGGGTTGGAGGTGGATTGGGACTGCACCTTCTTCATGGCGGCAATCAGCTTCTGTGGGCCTGCGGCGTAGCCGATGCGCCAGCCGGTCATGGAGTAGGCCTTGGAGACGCCATTCATGACCACGGTGCGGTCGTACAGCTCCGGGGTGGCATTCAGGATGTTCACGAACGGCTTACCGGTCCACAGGATGTGCTCGTACATGTCGTCGGTGGCGACGATGATGTTCGGGTGCTTCTTGAGCACTTCACCGATGGCGGCCAGCTCTTCGATGGAGTAGGCCATGCCGGACGGGTTGGACGGGCTGTTGATCACGAACAGGCGGGTTTTCGGGGTGATCGCCGCTTCCAGCTGTTCCGGGGTGATCTTGAAACGGCTGTTCACGTCGGTTTCGAGGATCACCGGCACACCGCCGGCAACCAGCACCATGTCCGGGTAGCTTACCCAGTAGGGAGCGGGAATGATGGCTTCGTCGCCGTCGTTCAACAGGGCCAGAGCCATGTTGAAGAAGGACTGCTTGCCACCGCTGGAGACCAGGATCTGGCTCGCTTCGTAGTCCAGACCGTTATCGCGCTTGTACTTGTCGATAATGGCTTTTTTCAGACCGGGAGTGCCGTCGACCGGGGTGTATTTGGTCTTGCCGGCGTTGATTGCTTCGATGGCGGCTTGCTTGATGTGATCCGGGGTATCGAAATCCGGCTCACCGGCGCCCAGCCCAATAATGTCTTTGCCCTGCGCGCGAAGTTCACCGGCTTTGGCGGTGATGGCCAGGGTAGGAGACGGTTTGATGCGTTGTACGCGGTCGGAAAGGCTGATATCGGACATGCACTCCTCGTTCGTCATAAAGAGTCGTATGGCTGCGCTTTTGGCGCAGAAAGGGGCCGGCATTTTACCGGACTTGGCAGGGAATGTCCCGTATTTCCTGAGGGTGGGAGGGGGGGCGCCCAGGCTGACCAGGGTCAGGTTTGTTCCGGCGCTTAATCGTGCCCCTGTAGGAGTACCTCTCGAGGTGCAAACCTGAGGTGATGGTGGCCCCACCTGAGTGACGCAGTATCTGCTGAGATGCCATCGCACCATGATACGTGCTTGTCCTCGCCGGACGGGCCCAAAGGGGGAACTGGCTCCCCCTCTGGACTCCCCGCCACCCCGACTCCGTTCGGCCTGCTCCGCAGGCACACTCCGGTACTCGCCCTGTGACGGACGCAAAAAAGACTCGCTCCGCTCAGACAGGTTTTTTTGCTCTACGCCGTCACAGGGCTCCGTTCCCCGACTCTCTCTAACGGGGATATACCCTGCTGAAGGCAATGGCGTTCTTTTCTCGCCCAAACGCTTAAGGTTGCTGTAGGAATGTAGCGGAGCGGAGTAACGCACGGAGTGCGGCCCGAAGGGTGAGCGCAGCGAATACGCCATTGAGGCGCGAATCTTAGCCCCGGCGTGGAAAGGGTAATTCACGCCTTTGCAAAGCCGGCTCTGCTACACTATGTGCCGATTTTGAATCGTTCGATTTTGCTGCCTGCCCGACCGGGTGGGCGGATATCAGGGTGTGTCCATGTCTGAAAGCCTGTTCAAGCTCCATTCCGATTACCAGCCGGCGGGCGACCAGCCCACGGCCACTGCCCAACTGATCGAGGGGATCAATGATGGTCTGGGACATCAGACCCTGCTGGGGGTAACCGGCTCGGGCAAGACCTTCACTATGGCCAACGTGATCCAGCAGACCGGGCGGCCCACCATCATCATGGCGCCCAACAAGACGCTGGCGGCTCAGCTGTACGGGGAGTTCAAGGAGTTCTTCCCGGAAAACGCGGTGGAATACTTCGTTTCTTACTACGACTATTACCAGCCGGAAGCCTACGTGCCGAGCTCGGATACCTTCATCGAGAAGGATGCCTCAGTAAACGAGCAGATTGAGCAGATGCGGCTGTCGGCCACCAAGGCGATCCTGGAGCGCCAGGACACCATCATCGTGGCCACGGTGTCAGCCATCTACGGTCTGGGTGACCCGGCCAGCTATCACGCCATGGTGTTGCATCTGGTGCGCGGCGACAGCATTGACCAGCGTGATCTGCTGCGCCGTCTGGCGGAACTGCAGTACACCCGCAACGAGATGGATTTCCGCCGGGCCACATACCGGGTGCGCGGGGATGTGATCGATATTTTTCCGGCAGAAGAGGAAAAAGAGGCGGTTCGCATCGAATTGTTCGATGACGAGGTGGAATCCATCAGCATCTTCGATCCGCTCACCGGGGAGGTGATCCGCCGGGTGAGCCGCATCACCATCTATCCCAAGAGCCATTATGTGACCCCCCGGGACGTGGTGCTAAAGGCCGTGGACATGATCAAGGAAGAGCTGGATGCGCGGCTCAAGGAACTGAAAGAGCAGAACAAGCTGGTGGAAGCCCAGCGGCTGGAGCAGCGCACCCGATTTGATATCGAGATGCTGCAGGAGCTGGGCTACTGCAATGGGGTGGAGAACTACTCCCGCCTCTTCTCCGGACGTGCGCCGGGTGAGGCACCGCCCACCCTGTTCGATTACCTGCCCGAGAATGCGCTACTGATTGCCGACGAATCTCACGTGACCATTCCCCAGCTGGGTGCCATGTACAAGGGCGACCGCTCGCGCAAGGAAACCCTGGTGAATTTCGGTTTCCGGCTGCCTTCGGCCATGGATAACCGCCCGCTAAAGTTCGAAGAGTGGGAGCGCCTGGCGCCGCAGATGGTGTTTGTCTCTGCGACGCCGGGGCCCTATGAAGAGAAATACACCGGGCAGGTCGTGGAACAGGTGGTGCGCCCCACGGGCCTGGTGGATCCACAGATTGAGATTCGTCCGGCGTCTACCCAGGTGGATGACCTGCTGGGCGAGGCCAAGGAGTGCATCGCCAAAGGCGAGCGTGTGTTGGTGACTACGCTCACCAAGCGTATGGCGGAAGATCTCACTGAGTACTTGAACGAACATGGTATCGCGGTGCGCTATCTGCATTCGGACATCGATACGGTGGAGCGGGTAGAGATTATTCGCGACTTGCGGTTAGGCAAGTTCGACGTGTTGGTGGGCATCAACCTGCTGCGAGAAGGCCTGGATATGCCAGAGGTGGCCCTGGTGGCCATTCTGGATGCGGACAAGGAAGGTTTCCTGCGTTCAGACCGCTCCCTGATCCAGACCATCGGACGGGCGGCACGAAACGTGAACGGCCGCGCCATTCTTTATGCGGACAAGATGACCGGTTCCATGGAGCGGGCCATCGGCGAAACCGACCGTCGTCGCGAAAAACAGGAAGCTTTCAACAAGGAACACGGCATTACGCCGCAGGCCCTCAACAAGAAGGTCCGCGACATTATGGACGATACCGGAGGCAGTCAGTTCGATCGCAAGGCAGGCAAAGGCAGGCACAAGAAAGTGGCGGCGGAAACGTCACCCTATGAAGCCATGTCGCCGGCGCAATTGGCCAAGGAAATCAAGAAGCTGGAAGCGAAGATGATGGAGCACGCCAAGAACCTGGAGTTCGAGGACGCGGCGGCGACTCGGGACAGGATTCATCAGCTGCGTGAGCTCGGTTTTATGCGCTAATTAGAGAGCAATTAATAGTTAATAATGAATAATTAATAACGTCGCGAGACGTTATTTGAGGTTTTGAAACGAATGAGGCCGCGTCCAGAGTTTGGGCGCGGCCTCATTGCTTGGTATGAAGACAATCGCTGCTCGCGCAGCTATTCATTATTAACTATTAATTCAGAACTCAACTGCTCCACCCAGATCAGCGTTCCCGCAATCACTGCCACCGGCATGATGAACAGGTTCACCAGCGGGATCATGGTCAGGCCCATGACGATGGCGCCGAAGGTAAGGACCAGCCAGCGTTTGCTTTTCAGGCGCTCCAGCATCACTTCAAATGGCACCTGACGGTTATCGGCGCCGAAATCGATGTATTGCATGGCCAGTAGCCAGCCGGACCACAGGAACCAGATGGCTGAGGCAAACACATTGATCACGGGAATGAAGTAGATCACCCCCACCACAAACAGGACCAGCACCGCTCGCCACAGCCAGTACCAGGTCTTGCGCAGTTCCCGCTTGAAGGTCCGCAGAATCATGGCGGGAATGGTTTCGTCAGGCATGGGGTGTCGGGTGACCTGAAAATCCACTTTTTCCGCCAGAAAACCCATGAAAGGGGCGGCGATCAGCTGTACACCGATGGAGAAGATACTGGCGAACAGGGCCAGCAGCAGGATCCACACGAGGATAATGGCAGCATCCAGCATGAACTCGATGGCTCCGTTGAGAAACGCCCAGAAGCCAGTGAACGCCCAGTCTGCGGTGGACGCTGCAATCCAGCCGCCAATCCAGCTGCCACTGGCCCAGTAGAGGCCGCCGAACACCACGATGTTAAAAATCAACGGAATGATGACGTAGGGGCGGAGTTCCTTGCTGCGGGCCAGGTCCAGGCTGCGTTTCAGGTAGCTGACGGCATCGGCGATTTGGGACACGTTCAATCCTTTGTTGAAAGCAGCTACTAGCTACGAGCTTCTCGCTGCGAGAAAAGACACATTGTGCTGAATGGTACCTNGCCGGGCCTCGGGATGCACAGAGTCGACGCGCTGCGCGCGGTTCGTCCCTCGAGAGGAACTCCTACAGTGACCTCTGGGCGGAGGTCGGAGTTGCTGTAGGAGCTCCTCTTGAGGTGCGAATCCGAGTCCTGACGAGGAAAAGGAGAGTTACGAGTCACGAGAAGCGAGTTTCGAAACCCAAAACCTGCCTCTGGTGGTGTTTGCCTTTCGAAACTCGTAACTCGCTTCTGTGCCCTTGCCCCTGGAATCTCCTCTCCCTGCG
>NZ_WTUY01000002.1:699324-825319 GCF_009882945.1 Alcanivorax sp. DP30 | reverse complement strand
GTCGACGCGCTGCGCGCGGTTCGTCCCTCGAGAGGAACTCCTACAGTGACCTCTGGGCGGAGGTCGGAGCTGCTGTAGGAGCTCCTCTTGAGGTGCGAATCCGAGTCCTGACGAGGAAAAGGAGAGTTACGAGTCACGAGAAGTGAGTTTCGAAACCCAAAAACCTGCCACCGGTGGTGTTTGCCTTACGAAACTCGTGACTCGTAACTCGCTTCCTCACCTTTGCGGTGGAACCACCGCTTCCGCAAGACCAAGGGGCAGCGTTAAGGCCGGGCAGGACCCCGAAATCATCAAATTCCGGTAAAACCGCCGCCGGTTTTTGGCATGTTGCGTGCTGCGTGAAGCCTGTTGCGGCTTTATCGGTATCTCGCCTGATGAATTCGACTGCGGTTGTCGCTAGACTTACCCCTTTTAATGCCCGCGGTGCGCCGTAATGGCATCCGTGGGCGGCGGAAATGGTTGTTTTCGCCCAATTTTTGGCCAGCTGGCCCGAGTTTAAGCAGACACTATGCGACTGAAATCCATAAAACTGGCCGGGTTCAAATCCTTTGTGGACCCTACCACCACCAATTTCCCGGAAAACCTCACCGCGGTGGTGGGGCCCAACGGGTGTGGGAAGTCCAATATCATTGATGCGGTTCGCTGGGTAATGGGCGAATCCTCTGCCAAGCACCTGCGTGGTGAGTCCATGGCGGACGTGATCTTCAATGGTTCCAACGCCCGCAAGCCGGTGGCCCAGGCCTCCATTGAACTGGTGTTCGACAACTCCGACGCCACCGTCACTGGCGAATACGGCAAGTTCAACGAAATTTCTGTCAAGCGTCAGGTGACCCGGGACGGCCAGTCCAACTACTTCCTCAACGGCACCAAGTGCCGCCGCAAGGACATTGCCGACATCTTCCTGGGTACCGGCCTTGGCCCGCGCAGCTACGCAATCATCGAGCAGGGGATGATCTCCCGCTTGATCGAGGCCAAGCCGGAAGAGCTGCGGGTCTACATTGAAGAAGCCGCCGGCATCTCCAAGTACAAGGCACGGCGCCGTGAGACCGAGAACCGTATCCGCCGTACCCGCGAGAACCTGGAGCGTCTCACCGATATCCGTGATGAGCTGGGGCGCCAGCTGGAGCGCTTGAGCCGTCAGGCCAGTGCTGCGGAAAAATACAAGCAGCTGAAGGAAGAGGAGCGCCTGAAAGGGGCGCAACTCAAGGCCTTGCGCTGGAAAGGCCTGGATACCCAGGTGAAGCAGCTGGACCACGTGATCGGCGAGCTGGACGTGTCCATGGAAGCGAAAGTGGCGGAGCAGCGCCATGTGGATGCGGAAGTGGAGCGCCTGCGCGAGAAACATCACGAGGTGCAGGAGCACTTCAATGGGGTGCAGCAGCACTTTTACGCCCTGGGTGCCGAAGTGGCCCGCCTGGAACAGAACATCCAGAACCAGCGTGAGCGCAAGCAGCAGCTGTACGAAGAGCTGGACCAGATCAACGCCAGCTTCCGCGAGTCTGATGAACACCTGAAGATGGACACCGAGAAGGTGGCCGAACTGGATGCCATTCTGGCCGACCGTGAGCCGGAGCTTGAGCTGCTCAGCGAGCAGCAGGAAGCCTCTAATGAGGCCTTGGCCATGGCAGAAGAAGCCATGCAGGGCTGGCAGCAGGAATGGGAAGAATTCAACAGCAAGTCCGGTGAGTCCCGTCGTCAGGCCGAGGTGGAGCAATCCCGTATCCAGCATCTGGAGAAATCCCAGGAGCGGCTCAATGACCGGATTGAGCGCCTCAAGAAGGAACAGGAATCCCTGGACGCGGGGCCGCTGGCCCAGGAAATGCGTCAGCTGGAAGAGCAGGTGGAGCAGTTCCGCGCCCAGAGTGAAGAAAGCGAGCTACGCAGCGAGTCCCTGCAGGAAGAAATTAACCAGATGCGCCGTGAGAACGGCGACCGCGGCCGCCAGCTGGAAGAGGCCCGCGAGAAGCTGCAGACCCTGAAAGGCCGTCGCACGTCGCTGGAAGCCTTGCAAAAAGCGGCCATGGGCGACGATGGCGCTGTCAGTGACTGGCTCAACCGCCATGAACTGGACGATGAGCCGCGTCTGGCAGATCAGGTGCAGGTGGCCGAGGGCTGGGAAAAAGCCCTGGAAGCGGTGCTGGGCGACGCCATTCAGGCGGTGGCACTTAGCGGTCTGGACCAGGTCAGCGACTGGCTTGGCGATCTGGACCACGGTCGATTGACACTGGTCGGGCCGGCATCCGTGAAGGGCGAGGGGAGTCTGGCTGATTTACTCCGCGACAAGGTAGACGGTCAGGCCCCGGAAGGGCTGCTGGCAGGCGTTTATGTGGCGGACAATCTGGATGCTGCCCTGACCCTGCGTGGCCAGTTGGCCGCTCACGAATCCGTGGTCACCCGTGACGGTATCTGGCTGGGGCCGGATTGGCTGAAAGTTTCCAAAGAGCAGGATCAGGAAGCCGGTATTCTTGAGCGCCGCCGGGAGCTGGAAAGCCTGGAAGACGAGATCGACACCCTTCAGGTCACTGTGGATGAACTCAAGGAGCAGCTGGAAAGCACCCGTGAGCAGATCGGTGAGCTGGAAGAGGAGCGCGAAGAGGTGCAGCGGCAGGCGGCTCGCCTGAACCGGGATCTGGGTGAGA
This sequence comes from Alcanivorax sp. DP30, assembly GCF_009882945.1. Lineage (GTDB taxonomy): Bacteria > Pseudomonadota > Gammaproteobacteria > Pseudomonadales > Alcanivoracaceae > Alcanivorax. The sequence continues at coordinate 822,680 of NZ_WTUY01000002.1, read as the reverse complement.
TTAATGCCCAGGTCAGCGCCCGTCAGGTGCGCCTGGAACAGATCACCATGCGTCGCGAGCGTCTCGGCAAGGAAATGGAAGAAACCGGCGAGCAGCTGTCGCAGGAAGAAGAACAGATGAAAGAGGCCCGTGCGGTGCTGGCGGAGGCGCTGGACCTCATGGAAGCCGACAGCGGGCAACGTGAGGAGCTGCTGTCCCGTCGTGATGAACTGCGTCTGCGGCTGGATGAATCCCGCCAGAAGGCCCGTCACGACCGTGACCAGTCCCATCAGATCGCCATGGAAGTGCAGGGGGCCAGAACCCAGGCAGATTCCCTGCGTCAGAACCTGTCCCGTCTGGAAGCCCAGGTTCAGGCCATGGCCGAGCGCAAGGCGCTGCTGGAGGAACAGACCCGGGAAGGGGATGAACCTGGCACTGAGTTGCAAGAGCAGCTGGAAGAGAAACTGGAAGTGCGTCTGGAAGCGGAGCACAAGCTCACCGAGGCCCGCCGTGAGCTGGAAGCGGTGGACCACGAGATGCGTAATCTGGAGGGGCAGCGAGGCCAGTTCGAGCGTCAGGCCCAGGAAATTCGCAGCGCCATGGATCAGAAGCGCATGCAGTGGCAGGATCTGAGCACCCGACGTCAGACGGTGGCTGAGCAGCTGTCAGAACTGAATTTCGATCTGAAAACCATCCTCGATAACCTGCCCGAAGAAGCCAACGAGCAGGAGTGGGGGCAGGAGATGGACCTGATCGGCCAGCGGATCTCCCGACTTGGCCAGATCAACCTGGCAGCCATCGATGAGTATGAGCAACAGTCGGAACGCAAGACCTATCTGGACAGTCAGAACGAGGATCTTGAGGATGCGTTGAAGACACTGGAAAACGCTATTCGCAAGATCGACCGGGAAACCCGGTCACGCTTCAAGGAATATTTCGATCGCATCAATCGCGGTCTGCAGGAGCTGTTCCCGAAGGTATTCGGTGGCGGCCATGCCTACCTGGAGCTTACCGGCGAGGATCTGCTGGATACCGGCGTGGCGATCATGGCGCGTCCTCCGGGCAAGCGCAACAGCACCATCCACCTGCTTTCTGGTGGGGAAAAGGCGCTGACGGCCCTGTCACTGGTGTTCAGTATCTTCCAGCTCAACCCGGCCCCGTTCTGTTTGCTGGATGAGGTGGATGCGCCGCTGGATGACGCCAACGTGGGGCGTTTTTGTAACCTGGTGTCGGAAATGTCTGCAAAAGTGCAGTTTATCTACATCACACATAACAAGATTGCGATGGAGATGGCTGCTACCCTGATGGGGGTTACCATGCACGAGCCGGGCGTATCTCGACTGGTTGCCGTGGATGTGGAAGAGGCCGCCGAAATGGCGGCCATGTAAACCAATTTCAAGCGGGAATGATGGGGTGCCGCCGGCGAGCGGCCTGTCAGCGTAAGCAAGGAAGAAGAGGCAATGGGCCTGAACCTGGAAACACTGATTGGAATTCTGGTAATCCTGATTCTGCTGATCCTGGCGGATGGGTTGCGGCGTATGTTCCGCGAACGCCAGGGGCGGCTGCGGATGCGCATCGATCCACGCTTCCGGGATGCACCGGAGGAAGAGGAAAAGGACGATTACCACCCGGAGCTCATCGGGGCTGCGCGGGTGGTGCGTCGTGGCGATGCGCCGGTCTATGCTGATGAGCCTGACAGCGCCGAGCCGGATGTGCTGCCGCCAACCATGATGGAGCCTGATGAGGCTGTCAGTGAGGCCCGTGCGGTTGAGCAACAGAGCCTGTTTGCCGGGGATGATGCATCACAGGGTGATGAGCCGCCTGCCGAACCGGCGGCGCCACCCCGCGCCGAAGCGCAGCCCGAACCTGAGCCTGAACCCGAACCGGCCCCGCGTGTAGAACCGCAGCCTGCCGCACGCAAGCCTGAGCGTCCTCGCGAGCCGCAACCGGTGCTGGAAGTCATTGTGGTTCACCTGATCGCCCGTCGGGGTGAGCCTTTTGATGGTGGAGAGTTGCTGCGCATGCTGCTGGAATCCGGTCTGCGCTACGGCCAGATGAATATTTTCCACCGCCATGTGAAAGTGAATGGGGCGGATCAGTTGCAGTTCTCCATGGCCAATGCGGTAGAGCCTGGCACTTTCGATCTGGACACCATGGAAGAGAAAACCTTTGCCGGCGTGACCTTCTTCATGAAGCTGCCGGGGCCGACTGACGCCATCGGTTCTCTCGACAAGATGCTATCCATTTGCAAGCGTCTTGCCAGCGAGCTGAATGGCGAGCTGAAAGACGAGCAGCACAGTGTGCTGACCCCTCAGACCATGGAACACCTGCGTCAGCGGGTTCAGGAGTTCGAGCGGCGACAGCGGGTGCCGAGTGCTTAAAGGCAGCTGCGAGCTTCGAGCTTTCAGCTACGAGTAAGATCAAAAACGTAGGGCGGAAATTGCGGTGGCAATCTCCGCCGTTTTTTTGGCGGAGATCGGCTTTCGCCGATTTCCGCCCTACGGGCGAAGCCTCAGGGTTTCGTTATTAACTATTCATTATTAACTATTAATTGCCCTCAAAACGTGCCTAATAACAACGACCTTTCCCAAAAAGCCCAATCCCTCCGCGACCAGCTCAATGACTGGTCCTACCGCTACTATGTGCTTGATGATCCTGCGGTTCCTGATGCGGAATATGACCGCCTTTATCGGGAGCTGAAGGCATTGGAGGAGGCCAACCCCGAGCTGGTGACGGCGGATTCGCCGACGCAGCGGGTGGGGGATGTGCCGCTGGATGCCTTTGATCAGGTGCAGCACGAAGTGCCCATGCTCAGCCTTGATAATGTGTTCGAGGATGATGAGCTGCGAGCCTTCGACAAGCGTATTCACGAGCGCCTGGATGTGGAGGGTGAGATTGATTACGTGGCCGAGCCCAAGCTGGATGGCCTGGCGATTTCCCTGCTGTATGAAAACGGGGAGCTGGTGCGTGCGGCCACTCGCGGGGACGGCCAGACCGGGGAAAATATCACCAGCAATGCGCGCACCATCCGTTCGGTGCCACTTACCCTGCGAGGTGATGCGATTCCGGCCCGGCTGGAAGTGCGCGGTGAAGTGGTGATGCCCCATGCCGGTTTCGACCGATTGAATGAACGCCAGGAAGCGGCGGGGCAGAAGGTGTTTGCCAACCCGCGTAATGCCGCGGCAGGCAGCCTGCGCCAGCTGGATTCGCGGATCACGGCCGAGCGGCCGCTGGAGTTTTATGCCTACTCCATGGCGCAGCTGGAAGGCGTGGAAGAGCCGGCGACCCATTCCGGCATGCTCGATATGTTGCGTGGCTGGGGCCTGCGGGTGAACCCGGAGGTGCGGGTCTGCAAGGGCGTGGACGAGCTGCTGACGTTCTATCACGGCATTCTCGACAAGCGCGACAACCTGGATTACGACATCGATGGCGTGGTCTACAAAGTGGACCGCTTCGACTGGCAACGGGATCTGGGTTTTGTCAGCCGTGCGCCGCGCTGGGCCACCGCCCACAAGTTTCCGGCTCAGGAAGAGCTCACCGTACTGAACGGCGTGGACTGGCAGGTGGGCCGTACCGGGGCGCTGACACCAGTGGCTCGCCTCGAACCGGTGTCCGTGGGCGGGGTCACCGTCAGTAATGCCACGTTGCACAACATTGATGAAATCCAGCGTCTTGATATTCGTGTCGGCGATACTGTGGTGGTGTACCGCGCCGGGGATGTGATTCCCAAAGTGGTGCGGGCCATTCCCGAGCGCCGCCCTGACAATACCGAAACGATTTCCCTGCCGTCTCACTGTCCCGTCTGTGGCAGCGATATTCTCCGTGGTGACGGGGAGGTGGTGGCCCGCTGTACCGGTGGTCTGATCTGTGGCGCCCAGCAGCGCGAAGCGATCAAGCATTTTGCTTCCCGGCGGGCCATGGATATTGATGGCCTGGGCGACAAGCTGGTGGATGCGCTGGTGGATCAGGAACTTATTGCCACCATCGCCGACCTCTACCGTTTGAAAGCGGAGCAGGTGGCGGGCCTGGAGCGAATGGGCGAGAAGTCGGCGGATAATCTGATTGCCGCGCTGGAAGCCTCGAAAAAGGTCTCCCTTGGCCGATTCCTCTTTGCGTTGGGCATCCTGCAGATTGGTGAAGAGACGGCCAAGAATCTGGCGGATTGTTTTGGCGATCTGGAAACGATTCGCCGTGCGCCGCCCATGTTGTTGCTGGCGGTGCCGGACGTGGGTATGGAGGTGGCCAAGGCCATCGGCGCATTTTTTGCCGAAGCGGATAACGAGACGGTGATTGACGGTTTGCTGACGGAAGGGGTGTCGCCCCAGTCCAGTGGCGAGCCCTCTGCGGCATTTGCAGGTACCCTGACTCTGGCGCATCTGCTCAAGTCGGCCAAGCGTCTGGGCATGGATCTGGAAGGCATTGGTGACAAGTCCCTGGAGACGCTGGCGAGTCATTACAAGACCGTGGCGGCACTGGTCGCCGGCGCCGCCGAAGGGGCCGGAGCGGAACCCAAGGGGGTACGTTCCGGTGTGATGCTGCAGTTGCGCAAGGCGCTGGCTGAGAATGGCTGGCAGGCGCAGCTGGAGCAGGCCGAGGCCATGGCTGCGGACCTGCAGGCTCGCGCTCCGGCACAGACCGAGAGCAAGCCACTGGAAGGCCAAACCTGGGTACTGACCGGCACATTGGAGCAGTTCACCCGGGATCAGGCCAAGAAGGCGCTGCAGCAACTGGGAGCCAAGGTGGCCGGGTCGGTGTCAAAAAACACTACCATGGTCGCCGCCGGTGCGGCTGCCGGTTCCAAGCTCGCCAAGGCGGAGTCCCTCGGGGTTGAGGTTTGTGATGAGGCCGCGCTGGTGTCGTTGTTTGAAGAACACGGTATTGACCCGGGAGCATTATGAAAATCCGCCTGATGTTGTTGTTGCTGGTAGGGATACTGAGTGGTTGTGCCGGTACGCCTACCAATACCGACAATGTCTGTTCGGTGTTTGACCAGCGAGGTGGTTGGTTCAACAACTGGTACAAATACGCCAAGAACACCGAGAAGGAATACGGTGTGCCGGTACCGGTGTTGATGGCTACCATCTACAAGGAATCCGGGTTTAACGCCAAGGCCAAGCCGCCGAGAACCAAGTTGCTGGGCTTTATACCCTGGAAGCGTCCTTCTACAGCTTACGGTTATCCTCAAGCGCTGGATTCCACTTGGGATCACTACAAGGACGTTACTGGGCGCCGAGGCGCGGACCGCGATGACTTCAAGGATGCTGTGCAATTTGTGGGTTGGTATCACTACCAGAGCTACAAGAAAAACGGCGTTGCCCGCAACGATACCTACAACCTCTATCTCAATTACTATGCCGGTCATGGCGGTTATGCCCGCGGCACCTGGAAGAATAACCAGTGGATGAAAGGCGCAGCCCAGCGCACCGCGCAGATGGCGAACCAGTATCAGCAGCAGATGCGGGGTTGTGGCAGGGGCTGAGTTCAAAGTTGAAAGTTCAAAAAGAACCACCAAAAATCGCTACGAAGCTGCTGTAGGAGCGAGCCTGCTCGCGATCCGAGCCTAAGCGAGGTAAGGATTCCAAAGCCGCATTTCTATCAACTCCCTTCGGTCGCCTCGCTGCGCCCGGATCGCTTGCAGGCAAGCTCCCACAAAAGCAGGCGCGCAGAAAAGCCTTACGATTTATGCCTGCAGGCGATCCGACCCCTGGCGAAGTGAAGGGGGGGTGCCAAACAAACCGGTGAATCGAAGCGCCAAACTTGGTAGGTTAGGCAAAACCTTTATCGCGTTGCATCTCGCAACTTGAAATTAGCTTCTGCAGTTAAGGTGTTTCTTGGATAACGAATCCATCGTTTACGGTTGTATCAAACATTTGCCGTTCGGCTCCATTCAGGAGCGCAAGGCGAGCTGTTTCCAGAACCGCAAAGCCATTCGCCAGCTGCCTCAGGCAGATGAGTGGCCGTTTCTGTGCCGGGAAATGTTTTCCGTGCCCGGGGACGACCTCATGGGCGGCACCTTCCAGACCCAGGTGATTCATTTCGGCATGTCCTACCGCGCGGTGGAATACGAGTGGGAACACTGGATTGCCAAGTTCGAGTCCCTGCTCAAGAACATGTACTGGGTGAACGCCGTGGTGCATCTGGAAACCGAACTGTCCGGCTTCCATACCTTTGTCTGGGACAGCGCTGACGTATACCACGAACCTTCCGATATGCCCCTGAGAGTGCGGTGTGAGTGGGCGCGGGAGGGGGCGATTTCGTGAGGCAATTAATAGTTAATAATGAATAATTAATAACGTCGCGAGACGGTTCTTCATGTTTTGAAACGCATGAGGCCGCGCCCAGACTCTGGGCGCGGCCTCATTGCTTTAAGATCAAATCAAATGCTGCTCGCGCAACTATTAATTATTCATTATTAACTATTAATTGCTTCATCCGCCTGCTCTTTCCCCATCACCGAGACGCTCTCCGTCGCTTCATCAAACACCACAAAGGCGTCACCTGTTTTCAGCTGACGACGAACCTGCTCGACCTTCGTGCTGGTGGCAATTTCGGTGTCGCCGTAGTCGGTACCGTCACGGGTGACGAATTCCTCGATAAGGTTGTCGAGTGTGTCGGCGGGAATGTCTTTCCAGGGAACGATGAGAGGCATAAAGACCAATTAATAGTTAACAGTGAATAGTGAATAGCGCAAAAACCAGCTATGAGCTGCGAGCTTCTAGCTGCGAGGCGCGGAACAGCTGTGTAGTTGTTTCCCGTCACTGCCCGCGCCAACGGGTTGAACGCGGGTACGGACGTTCAAAACGTGGCAAGTTCTGGCGCGATTCGTAGCTCGAAGCAGGTAGCTCGCAGCTATCTTTAGAGGATCAGCAACTGCACACCCGTGGCCACAATCACAATCCAGCTGGTGACTACACCGATTTGGCGGGGCAGGTTGGCGCTGGGTTTCGGAAACAGTAGGCCGTAGGCATAAAGGATGCGGCCACCCACGAGCAGCAGTCCGTAGATATGCAGGGCAGTATCGCCACCGCCGTTAAGTTCCAGCAGGGCCATCAGGATCAGGGCCATGGGCACGTATTCCACGGTGTTGCCGTGGGCCCGAATGGCGCGGTTGCCGTCCTTGTGACCGCCATCACCCAGGGAGACGTGCTTGCCCAAACGGAAGCGCACCACATTGGCGGCCAGTGCAATGATCAGGAAGCCGCTGAGGGCGGCGTAGATGGCAGTAATCGGCAGGCTCACAAGATTCATGGTTTCCACTCAGGTTGTTTGCGTCGTTTGCGGACAATAAACCGTTCCGGGGCGAGGGCGTCAACCAGTTGTTGGTCTACGGGCAGCGGAGAGTTACAGATCAGATCGGCAAGGAGGTCCGCACACAGTGGTGTACCGGTGATGCCGCGGCTGCCGTGGGCCACGTTCAGGTAAATGCCGGCGGCGCTACGGTGAGGATTCTCCGCGGCCACGGGCAACGGTCCGCACAACGGCAGAAAGTCGATGCTCTGGCAGCGAAAAGCCACGCGCCGCTCGACGATCTCGATGTGATCTCCACCCAGTTGCTGCCAGTACTCAGGCAGATAGTTTTTCAGCTGGGCGAGGTTCTCGGCATCATCACTGTCGCAGGGCGCAGGATCCGGATTGTGCAGGTTGAAGGTGGCGCCAACGCAATGCAGTCCGCTCAAGGCCGGTGTCAGATAGCCGCCATGGCATCGCGCTTTCTCCCAGCGGCTGGAGGCTTCCGTGGCGCGGCAGTAACTGACTTGTCCACGAATATGTTTGAGCGGCAGCCATTCCAGCCCCGGCAACCTGGCGGTGCTGCCGGCGGTGCACAGCACAATGGCATCGGCGGACAGGTGGCGGCCGTCAGCACAATGGGCGATGGCGGGATTGCCTTCCTGAACACCGGTGACGGTGCTCTGGATGAGGGTGATGTTCGGATGTTCCAAAAGCTGCCGACACCAGACTGCGGGTTGAATATAACCGCCACCGACCAGTTCAACCGCCTGATTGCCGGCGGCACGGAGTTGTGCCTCCGGCCAGGCGCCGGTTTCCATGGCCTGATTCAATTTGTCTTTTTGTTTGTCATCCACGAAGTGCTGAATGACTCCGTTCAGACGTCCCTGATCAGGTTGGTCCGGGAACTGATGCCGTTTCAGCCAGCGAAGCGCATGGTCGTAGCTTTGCTGGTAGAAACGGTTCTGGGGCGTGAGGTGTGCGCTGGGGGTGCTGTAGACCACGCCGGCCAGGTTGCCTGATGCCTGAGAGGCGACGCCGTCAGGGTCTGTGACGGTGACCTGACAGCCCCGCTCAGCCAGGGCCCTTGCCGTGGTGGCACCGGCAAGGCCAGCGCCCACCACCAGTATGCTGGGGCGGGCTTGTTGTCTGGCCGGTGAGGCGGTATTCATTGTTCCGGTGAGCATATGGCGCTTGTGGCCAAAACCGTTGCGTTTTTCCATTTGAAAGCCCGCTTCCTGCAAGCCGCGACGTACAAAGCCGGCGGCAGTGAAGGTGGCCAGGGTGGTGCCGGGGCGGCTAAGGCGTGCCAGCTCGGCGAACACGGCGGGTTGCCACATGTCCGGGTTGCATGCCGGAGCAAAGCCGTCCAGAAACCAGGCATCCATGGGATGGTTGAACAGCCGCCAGAGCTGCTCGGCTTCCCCGTAGAGCAGGGTCAGGCTGATGGCGGGGTGAAGCTCCAGCCGGTGCTGGCCAGGTGCTGGCGCTGGATATTCGGCCAGAAGGCTAGCGGCCAGAGGCGCCAGTTCTGGCCAGTGGGCCAGGGCAGTTTGCAGATCTTCTGGGCGGAGTGGGTGTTTTTCCACCGAGACCAGATGTAACCGGGCGCCCTTTGGGGCTTGTGCCAGAAACAGCTGGGCAGCAAGCAGACAGTTTAGCCCGGTACCAAATCCTGTTTCCCCAATGACAAAATACTGGTCTGGCGCCATGGTCCTGAATCGATCCGCGAGCCGGTTCCCCTCAAGAAATACATAACGGCTTTCTGCCATGCCGTCCTGCCTGGAGAAGTACGGATCATTATAATCTGTGGCAACGGGAGTGCTGTCTTGCCAGTCCAGGTTGGCGGGCCGGATGGGCGCAAAGGAGGGGGTCGTCATGAGTTACTGGCTTCGAGTTGTGAGCTACGAGGGACAGGCTGCGAGCCTCAAGCTGCAACGCGAATGCCGGGCGGTCATGGGGGGGAGCGCCGGAGCCGCGACGAAAGATGAGGTGTAGTGTCCGGGGTAAAAGAGAAATATACAGGCCAGAGGCTTTGGCTGCGAGCGACAAGCGGGATAGAGTGAGTTGGAAAAATTCCTGTTTCTCTGCTGTTCCCGGGCACGTTACATTGTCTTGATGAGATCGCCGCACGGAGCCGACCAGGGCGCGTACAGCACGGACAGCACCGCCTGATGTCGCAACCTGAAGCTAGTTTTGTGCGGCCTTGAATTCCGCCAGGGTGCGTTTGGCCTGTTGTAGCAGCCAGCGGGTGCTTTGCTGATAGCTGGCGTTGCTGATGCGGATAAAGGTTCCATCCACCAGGGTGATCAACAGAGACTGGTTCTGGATGGGACGGTTGGGCTCGATCCAGCGCATCTGGGCCTGGGCGGCAGGTTCGCCTTCGAGATCCATCAGATTCTCACTGAGGATGGATAGCGCATTTGCCGGGTTGCTCAGGGCCTTCTGGACACGCCGTTGCCGGGCTTCACTGTAATAGCTGGCGACAGCACGTTGGGGATCCATGGTGTCCCAGCCGGCCGGCAGGTTGGTGAGAATTATTTGCAGGTTCTCCTGCCGGGAGTCATCCACGTAACGGAAGGTTCGGGCGGTATCCGAGCTAATTTCTCCGTCAAGTTTGAGTCCGGACAGGGTCTGGGGAAGCTGGAAGCGCGACAGATCTGTGCGGTTTGCTGGCATGGAGTAAGGCACGGTTTTGCCGTCGGACTGTTCCACAGTCAGCGGTGGCAGTTTCCTGGCGTAGTGGTGCGTCTCGGCTTCACGCTCTGTTTGCCGGGCGTTTTGGCAGGCTGAGAGCGCGAGACCGGCTGTAATAAGCAACAAATAGCAAACTTTTACAGTTTTGGGGCGTCGACTGGTGCAAGGTATTGTTGTCATCAGGAATGCAGTGTCTTGGTGTCGCAGCTAAGTGGCAAGATGGAATAGTAGCCCTTTTCGGGACTGGCCGATGGAAAGACCATCACATAATGGATTGCATACGGGAACGGCCATGGCGATGTTGTTTGCCATTGTGACGGTTCCGTTTCTGATTGCTCTGGCGCTGATTATGCAGCACCGGATGCAGATTCTGGAAGCCAATGCGAGCATGCGCCAGGATCTGATGTTGTTTGAAAATGGCTTGGCTGCGCTGCGCCCGCTGCAAGACATGCGGGATTTTGCTCCGGTTGCCATTCATACCCAAGATGCGGAAATCCTGTCCCGCTATGAGCTCAGTCGTGCTCGCACGGCAAGCCGTATGCATGCTTTTCTTGAATCCCTGCGCGAACGTAACCTGCCTGCCCTGAACGATCAAGCCGGCCTGATCAGCGAGAGCTGGGCCGGGTTAACGGTGAAGACCGGCATCCCCATTGAGGATGTATCTGGTCCCTTTGATAACGTCAATCAGGTGGCGGACAGGGTCGCGAGCACGCTGTCTACCATTCTCTATATTTCCGACATGTCCATTGGTCCCGGACTGCAGCCCAATGAAGTGTTGTCGCTGCCGCTCAGTTCTTTTCGCAAGAGCGAAGAGAATATCGGCCTGATCCGGGCCCTGGCACTTTACGTCAGCTTGCGTGGTGGTTATCTGGGAGATAACGATGCCCGCCGCATGGAGAGTGCCTGGCAGCAGCTGCAACGGGAATTGACCATTATTGATGGGGAGATCAAGGCGCTGGCAGCGCGAACCGGGGCGGTGCAGCTACAGCAGCAATGGCGACTTGTGCGTCAGGAGATTCAGGATTTTCTCGACTGGACTGAACAGGATCTGATTCTGGCACCCCAAGTCACCCTTACCTGGGAGCAGGCCTACGACCGCAGTCGCCACGCCATCCAGTCGCTGGATGGTATGTCTGACATGCTTATGGAGCTGGCGCAAAAGTTGCTGGAGGCTTCCCGGGAAGACAAGGTCAATGAAACCATCCTCCTGATTGCCGGGGTGGTGCTGGTCTATCTGCTGGTGCTGGGGCTTGGGATGATGGTTTATCGCAATAATTCCCGTGCCATTAGCGCCCGTGCAGAAAGTCAGGCCAAGGATCTGTTTCTCGCCCGCATGAGCCATGAAATCCGTACACCGCTGAATGGGGTGATCGGGCTGGCGGAATTGCTGAGGGAAACAGACCCCTCCCCCCGGCAGCGTGAGTATATTGCCCTGATCGACAGTGCAGGGCGAACCCTGAGCGCGCTGATTAACGATGTGCTGGATTTCGCCAAGATTGAAGCCGGCAAACTGGAATTGGTCAACGAACCCTTCGATCTGCCAGGTGTGCTGGTGGAATGCGCCCAGATGTTCCAGCTCTCCGCCAGTGATAATGGCGTGCTGGTGTTGTTGGATGTGGACTCCGGCACACCGTCTACCGTTGTCGGGGATGAGGTGCGGCTACGTCAGGTGCTGATCAACCTGCTTGCCAATGCGGTGAAGTTTACCCGTGGGGGCAGGGTCGTGTTGTCCCTGAGCTGTCGGTACTCCCCGGGAGCGGATCCTCTGCTGACCTTTGCGGTCACTGATACGGGGATTGGTTTGAGTCAGGAAGAGCAGTCTCGCCTGTTCCAGCATTTCTCTCAGGCTTCACCGGATACCTCACGCCGTTTTGGCGGGACCGGCTTGGGTTTGTCAATCAGTCATGAGCTGGTGAGCCTGATGGGCGGGGATATCCGGGTAGACAGTGCACCAGGGCGGGGCGCCAGATTCAGTTTCAGCATTCAGTTGCACGTGGATGAGGCCGCGTTACCCATGGCCGAAATGGCTGCGCCTTCGTCCCTGCTCTGGGATGTACAGGGTAATCTGGCTGACTGGGTTGGTGACGATGCGCGTTTTCAAAAGGTGCATTCCCTGCCAACCGCGCCAGACCTTGGCCAGATGCCGGAAAAGTATGGCCGGCATTTGCTGATCAATGGTCTGCCCTCCAGTGAGGCGTTGCGGGAGGTTATGGCATGGCTGGAAGCGAGCAGCCCGGAAACGTCGGTGATTTTGATGCTGGGTATGCGCAGTGAAGTGCCGGACTGGTTACCAGAGCAAGTGCGTTTGCTGAGGCGATCAGTGTTGACCGTTCACGAGCTGCTCCACCTCTTTTCCGGGGGCATAACAGTGGGTGGGGCGCCGATCCGTCAGGAAGCGGTAGCGTCCATTTCACAGTTGAATGTGCTGGTGGCTGAAGACAACCCCATTAACCAGCTGGTGACCCGTGGTTATCTGGAGAAGCTGGGGGTGGAACAGGTGGAAATGACCAATAACGGCAGGCAGGCCCTGGAGGTATTTGAGGCCAGCGAGGAGCCTTTTGATCTGGTGCTGATGGATCTGGATATGCCTGAGATGAACGGTTTTCGGAGCGCGGCAGCCATGCGTCAGGTTGAGCAGCGGGAAGGACGCTCTGCGAGCTTGATCCTTGCCCTGAGTGCCCATGCGGTTGACGAACAGGCCTCCGCAATTCGTCGCGCTGGTATGGACGGACAGATTATCAAGCCGCTTTCACTGGCAGCCATGTCCCGTGTACTTTCCGAGTATCTCGGCCTCAAAGCCAGTGGAGGCTAACGGCTGGTGCACGTTTTCCCCTACTCAGCCAGAGCTCTTCCCGGGAGCCCCTCTCAAGGCATCAAATATTCGAGATAGTCCTGCATGTTGGCGGGCAGCAAAGGGCTGCAGAGTACCAGAACTGCCAACGTCAGTAACATGCCGCCTTCGGCGGCCCAGGCCAGATGGCCGCGCATCAAATGCACGACGAGCCCCAGACTGGCCAGCAGTGCACCAGAATAGACACAACTCAGGCTGACCAGCTGTAGCGACCAGCGAATGTCGAGTACAGCGATAACCAGGCCGCTGAGAGTCAGAGTGACGGCAAGGAGTGTTACTGGGCTGATCATGGGCGAGCGCCTTGCTGAGATTCGGGGGAACTGCGCGGTATCCGTTGTGGTGAATGACATGGAGAGTGCTTCCTGTTTGCCAGCCTCCGTGCTGGGGTGGTAGCCATTTCGGCATTATTTATTTACTTCTTTGTGAGCAGGCAAGTTACATGCCTGTTTCTGTCGTCTCTGTACAGCGGCGCCTCGATTCATGCGCCAAACTCCGGTTTTCAATGCCAAGATCAGCCTCAGGCATTACAAAAATATGAATTTGGCCCGAATTTCGCATTGCCATACGTCATAAAAGATCAATGTTTTTGCCTCATAGTAGTTACACTGTGTAATTATTTGTTCGTATAATTCGCCCCGTAACAAATTCAATGACTAACCAGAAAGCAGAGGAAAGCGTCATGAGGATTCTTGCAAGTGCAGTGCTCCTGGCTTGTGCATCCACGTCACAGGCTCAGATTGATCAGGCAGTAGTCGGGCAATTGTGTCAGGCAGCTGGTGAAGACAGCGCCTTTGGGGTGCTGGTAGATGGCCTTATTGAGCGGGACGCAATGACGTTGTCCGGTGGCGAGGAGCTGCTTTCCCTGCAATGCGGCCAAGGGCAGACGGTGTTGTCCCGTATGGTCCTTTCCCGGCAGGCGGAAAACCTGGAATACGCAGTGATCGATATGGGACTTAGCCTGTCTTCATCGCAGGTGGAACTCAATGGGAAAACCCTCGTTTTGTCTGATGCCATGCAAGTGCTGGCGGCGAAAGGCGATGCGCAAACCCGGGACTTCGTGGAAAGCTACCTCAGCGATCTGGCTGATGAGGATTTCAACCCGAACCTGTTGCTGAGCCTCAAATAACCCCGCTGCTTTCTGGTCTTCCCTGCAATGCTGCTGTTGCAGGCATTACGCCCGGCATTGCCCGGGCGTTTTTGCGTTATGTGGCATAAGCAAGCGGCAAGGTTCAGCGCGAATTGGTATTTGCACATTGCCAGCGTCTTAACTCGCGAAGAAATGTCTGTGTGCGGGCTGGGTCATGAACAGACCGTAATTTCATCGCGCCTGCGCCTTGTCGGTCGCATCTTGCAACCCCGTGCCATTTGTCACTCCCTGGTTATCCTCTACATCCCTGAAGTCTCAGCGGCTATAATCCCGTCCGCAATGCATTAACCGGGGCCCTCATGTCGGATCAGCTGGACAACATTTACGCCACCGCTCATCAGCAGGTAGGGCGATTCTCCTTCGATGAGACCGTGGTCCGTGTCTTTCCGGACATGATCCGTCGCTCTGTGCCGGGTTATCCGACCATCATCGACATGATCGGGGTGCTGGCGGCCCGTTATGCCCAGCCAGACACCAGCCTCTATGATCTGGGCTGCTCTCTGGGCGCAGCTACTACCGCCATGGCCGCGCTGACCGAGCAGCAGGGCAATCCCGTGATTGCCGTGGACAACTCCCCGGCCATGATCAAGCAGGCCTCCATGCTGCTGGATCATGCTGGCCTTGCCGAGCGGGTTTCGCTGGTAGAAGGGGATGTGGCGCAAATGGCCTTCGAGCCCTGTTCCATGGCGGTACTCAACTTCACCTTGCAGTTTATTCCTCTTGAGCATCGTGATGGCTTCATCAAGCGACTCGCAGCGGCCACGGCCCCGGGGGGGATTCTTGTGTTGTCCGAGAAGATTCGCTTCGAGGATGATGAGGAGAATGCCCTGCAGACCGAACTGCATCATGCCTTCAAGCGCAACAATGGCTACTCGGATCTGGAAATCAGCCAGAAACGAACAGCGCTGGAAAATGTGCTGATCCCCGAGACGCTGGCGGATCATGAAGCGCGGCTTCGCGCAGCGGGGTACCGTCATATCCATGTCTGGTTCCGCTGTTTCAACTTCATGTCGTTACTGGCGGTGCGCTGAGGCGCATTTCCAGTGTGACAGTCACGAATGATCAAGCCATGAATCTGAATACTTATTTGCAGGACTGCGATACCGCCCTGGCCGAGACTTTTGCGGATGCCCCACGTCATACGCTGCTGTCGTTGACTCGTGAACGGTTGATTGAACGCCCTCATGGCGACTTGCCGCGCTGGATGGCGGCGCTGGAGGCATTGCCAGCAGGACCTGCGGAGTGTGAGCTAGGCGCGGATGCACTGCGCATAGGCGTCGCGGGTGAACAGGATCCAAAAGCCGTGAGGGCTGCACTTGAGGGGTTGATACCCTGGCGCAAGGGGCCGTTCGATTTCTTCGGCGTTGCGGTGGACACAGAGTGGCGCTCGGACTGGAAGTGGCAGCGAGTGGCGCCACACCTTTCCCCCCTGGCGGGGCGGCGAGTACTGGATGTGGGCTGTGGAAGTGGTTACCACTGCTGGCGGATGGCGGCGGAGGGTGCCGCCCAGGTGGTGGGTATCGATCCGACCATTCTGTTTCTGGTGCAGTATCTGGCAGTGAAACGGTTCGCGCCGACAACGCCGGTGTGGTTCCTGCCAGTACGCATGGAGGAGATGCCGGCGGAACAGCAGAACTTTGATACGGTGCTGTCCATGGGGGTGTTGTATCACCGCCGCTCACCGCTGGATCATATTCTTGAATTGAAAGGCGCACTGGTCAGTGGTGGCGAGTTGGTGCTGGAAACTCTGGTAGTGGAAGGCGATGAGCGCACAGTGCTGATGCCGGAAGACCGTTATGCCGCCATGCGAAATGTGTTTTTCCTGCCATCCGTGGCCATGCTCAAGATCTGGCTGCAGCGCTGCGGCTTTGAGGATATTCGCTGCGTGGATGAGTGCACGACTACCCTTGACGAGCAGCGCGCCACGGACTGGATGCGCTTCCAGTCGCTGCCCGATTTCCTGGACGCAGAGAATCCGTCCCTGACCCGAGAGGGTTATCCGGCGCCGCGCCGTGCGGTGCTAGTGGCTCGCAAGCCCTGACTCAAGCCGGGTGGAGAGCTCCAGCAGATGATCCACCACCCTCATCCGCTCGTGTTCCGGCAGCCTGGAGAATGCGGGTTTGAGCGTGTCGAGTAAGTCCTCATCGCTTGTTTGACTGGCCTGGGCTACCAGGCTTGCGGCCAGGCTGTTTTTGGCCGGCACAGAGGGGGTGTCCAGGTTCTGTCTGGCAGTGTCAGACAGGATCAGTTGCTGATTGTTGTCGGGGTTTTGCAGAAGCTTCAGGGTGGCGTCAATCAACGGTTGTGACTCGGAGTTGTCCAGATTTTCGCAGCCATGCAACGCTATTCGTAGCGATATCGGTATCTGGAACTCATCCAGCTGAATCTCTTCGCCGCGCAAGCGTGATATCAGCCGCTGTGCAAGGCAGTACCCACCATGAATGTCTGTCGCCGGGAGGATAACCAGCATGATGTGGCTGTCCGGGTTGATGACGAGCAGGTCTTCACATCTCTTGAATTGCTGCAGATGTTCAGCGAGTACACGTATCAGTGTTTCCATGCGTGTTTCGCCGATGTCGGCAAGCAGGCTGTCGGGCTCTTCCACATCCATGGCGAGCAGGGTCACCGGGTGATGATGGCGCTGGCATAAAGACAGTGCCTGCTTAATGGCTAGCTGGTTGTGACTCTCTGCAAGACTTTGGGCTGTCGCGGCAGTCATTGGCACCTGAATCCAAAACGGTAAGATGCTTTCCCTGCGAGTGTATGGCGTCCTGCCCACAATGATCCTAGTCGGTTCCCTGTACGCTGGCAGTCAGTGCATACTTTATTTAACAACAATGCCGGGATTTGTAACGCTGTAGCACCTGATTTCAGGGGTTTCAGCTGCATTCACGGGCTGCAAGAGGCATATCATGAGTATCTTCGCAATTATCGTCAGCGCGGTGTTGAGTTCGCTGCTGACTCTGCTGGTAGTGGCCATCTGGGGGCATTTCTATTTTCAGCCTCGCTTGCGCAATACCCTGCAGCGCGAACTGGATGAACAGGTGGAGTCAGCGGCCAGGGTGATTTCAGAGCGGGTTGAGGAGGGGGTGCGTCGTGGCCTGGTGGAGGGGGTGAGAAACCTGCCCT
Source organism: Alcanivorax sp. DP30 (assembly GCF_009882945.1). Taxonomy (GTDB): domain Bacteria; phylum Pseudomonadota; class Gammaproteobacteria; order Pseudomonadales; family Alcanivoracaceae; genus Alcanivorax. The sequence continues at coordinate 805,650 of NZ_WTUY01000002.1, read as the reverse complement.
CAAAGGAGATGCTGGAAGGCGCCAGCCGCAGCCTGGCACGCAGTGGCGCGGAGCTGGTCAGCGATCGACTGAATCAGATCTTCGGGGGGCCGCGCAAGGATCGTAAGGGGTAGGGCGCGGTGTGCAGGAACTTCGACTCACTGAACGTTGAGGCAGGGTCCGCAGTCAGTTTCTTGCCGGGAGCAAGCGCGCCACCAGGCAGGCGATGCCAAGGCTGAGCATGGCCAGGGACAACATGTCCTGTTGCAGGGCGTGCCAGGTCAGGGACCAGAGATCGGCGGCTTTGAGAACGGAGAGCAGCACCAGCAGGGTGCCTGTGAGGGTAAAGAACAAATCCAGCTTGCGGTTTCTACGCAGTTCCCCGCGCAGCTGCTGCAATTCCTCGAGAATGTCTTCCTGCAATAACTGTTGGTGTGCAACCTGTTCGGCCAGCTGACCCATCTGTTCCGGGAGGGTGGCCAGTTTTTCAAGCCACACCGGGTCCTCCCGGCGCAGCACTGCCAGCAGTTCCTTGAGACGAACATGGTCGTCCAGCCAGTTGCGTATCAGGGGCCAGAGGCTGAACTGATCAATCAGGGCGGTGAGTTGACGAATCTGGTCTTCATGGCCAGTAACGCGCAATTCTTCCTGATCCTCCAGCGGGTTGCTGGAAAACAACCAGTGCAGCATGCCGCCGAGTGGGCCACGGATGCGCACATCGACGTTCCCTTCATACTCGGGCAGTAGCTCAATACCGTCTTCGTAGATCAGCACGTACAGTACCCACATGGGGCGCTCGGCGCGGATGCGCACAACGGTGCCATGCAGATCTGCAAGATGCTGCTGTCCGGCGGGGGTGGCAGTGAGCGCCTGATTAAGTGCACTTTCGAGCCCGCCAAGCACAATTAACTGTGGAAAGCTACCGGTTTGGGCCATAGATTCTGACGGTTCCTGTGCTGTATGAGGCCGGTTTGTTTAGTTGAGTCTTCTTTCTGTTGCCAAAAATTACGTTATCTTGCTTATATTTGGAAACCCGGCTCCCTATACTATGCATTTTCATAACAAGACAACATTGGCTTATTTGACCGGGATGGGTGAACACGCAATCTGTTTACATTCTGTTGCGCCTGTTACTGTGCGGCAGCCCTTGGAGGGGAGTAGTTACTAAATGCTGGAATCTTTGCTTGCGTACCCGGATTTCTGGAAGTACGTCAGTATTCCGTTTATTGCAGGTGCTGTTGGCTGGACCACCAACTGGATGGCGGTTCAGATGACCTTCTATCCCCTGGAATTCGTTGGGGTGCGGCCATTCTTCGGCTGGCAGGGGATCATCCCGTCCAAGGTCGAAAAGATGGCCGGGATCGTGGTCGACAAGGCACTTTCCAAGTTGGGTAGTCTTGACGAATTTTTTCGGGAAATGGAGCCGGAGAAAATCTCTGCCCACCTGACCCGCACCATCCAATCTCGTATTGAAGAATACACTGACGAAGTCATGACCGAGCGTAATGCCGTGCTCTGGGAAAATCTCCCATTGCTGGTACGCAAGCGGGTCTACAGCCGTGCGCGACGGGCGATTCCCTCGGTGATGGACAGCGTGGTGGATGATATCAGCCGTAATCTGGATAACCTGGTGGACATGAAGCACATGGTTATTTCCCAGATGGCGGAGGATAAACAGCTAATGGTTCAGATGTTCCGTGAGGTAGGTGATCCGGAATTTCGTTTTGTGACCAACTCAGGTTTGTATTTCGGCTTTCTTTTCGGCCTGATCCAGGTGCCGGTCTTTATCCTGATGCCGGAAAACTGGGTGCTTCCGTTGTTTGGTTTCATCGTCGGCGTTGCAACCAACTGGTTGGCGCTGAACCTGATCTTCCGTCCGTTGAACCCGGTCAAGGTGGGCCCCTTCCGCGTGCAGGGACTGTTCCTGAAACGGCAGAAGGATGTGGCGGAGACGTTTGCACGTCTTTCCACCGAGGAAGTTATCACCCTGCGAAATATCATGTACCAGGTGGTGAACGGCCCTCGGGGGGACCGCACAAAGGCGCTGATCAAACGTCATCTCAAGCCATTATTGAACGGCGGTGTTGTTCGCACTGCAGCGCAGCTGACGGTGGGCCCGGAAGGGTATGCGGATCTCAAGAAAGCAGTGGAAGAGAAGGCTGTGGATCTGGCTGTGGAGCCGTTTGAAGATCAGGGCTTCAACCGCGAACGTGGCGCGCTGGTAGAGAAAATCATGTCTGACCGGATGCAGGCTCTAAGCTCGGAAGAGTTCCAGGATCTGTTGCGCCCGGCCTTTCAGGAAGATGAGTGGATCTTGATCGTGGTGGGTGGCTTCCTGGGGGCGACTGCGGGTCTCTTCCAGTTGCTGTTCATGTTCGGGGCCGCCTGATGGACTCGCTGCAGATCGACATTGCCACCCTGGGGTGGCTGTTGTTTGCAGCAGCAGGGGCTTCCTCTTTGCTGACACTGATTCTTGTCGCGGTCCTCGGGCACTTCGTTGTGGGGCCCAGGGTGGAGCGAAAGATCGATGTTCGTCTGGAAGAAGGTGCCCAACGCCTTGAGGAGAACCTCCGTAAACGGTTTGTGGATCTGCTAACCGGACGGTCGCGGGAGGTAATTCGTGATCGGGCCAGGGATCTTGCACGGGGTATGGGGTTGATCGGTGGGGTACGACGATCCTCCCTGGATGAGTCAGATGATGATGTGGATCGCTAATTCGCTGAGAAATTGATCACATAAACAAAATTTGCCGGATTGTTCGACAACTCTCCGGCTTTCCGTTTCAAGCCTTTCCTATAATTATTCCACGCGTTGAAGATGTTGTGTGTTGTTCCCGCTGCATTCGCTCGTGGAATTGCCTTCGGGAGTTTGGACCATGTCCGACGAAAATCAGAATCACAATGAGAAAGACGGGCGAGCGAACCCGCTGAAAGCACTGACTGGTGCTTCCAGAGATATTCGCAAATATACCCACCAGATCTGGCTGGCCGGTCTGGGCGCTTTCGCTCGCGCTGAAGAAGAGGGCAGCGGTTTTTTCGATGCTCTCGTTGAGGCGGGGCGTGAAGTGGAAAAACAGACCAAGGACAAGACAGAGTCCCGGGTTGAAGAAATTAAAGAGCGGGTTCGCCATCACACCGGCGAAACCATGGAAAAAATGGAAAGAGCCTTCGATGATCGGCTGAACAAGGCATTGTCCCGCCTGGGCTTGCCGAACAAGCGCGAAGTCGAAGAGCTGGAACAGCGGGTGCAGGAGCTGACTCAGGCCCTGGACAGTGCTGAAGAGAAGGCTCCAACGGCTAAACGCTCGCGCAAGAAAGGCGAGTAATCCAAACAGTGTTGTAGCGCACACCGCTAACCCCTTAGTGGTGTCTTTTAACGGGTACCCGCCTTGGGTACCCGTTTTTTTTACTTTTTTCCCTACCTCGAAGGCGGCCAGTGGAGCGCAGGGTTTCCCTTCTGTTTTGGATGGTCTTGCTCAGGCGCCGTCGCAAATCACCAATGAAGGTATCGGTTGCCTTTGTTAGTATCCATGGCCATTGAATGGCGCCGTTAAGCCGGCTTTGGAGAGAAAGTGTCTGATTGCGTATTGTTTTCCGAATTGCCTACCGCCTGTGGCCAAGTTATTGCACGGGCTACCCTGAATGCCCCCAAGGCCCTGAATGCGCTTGGGCTGGATATGATCCAGGCACTGGATCGCCAGCTCGATGAGTGGGAGCAAAGAGACGATATCGTTGCGCTCTGGCTGGATGGTGCCGGCGAAAAGGCATTTTGTGCGGGTGGTGATATCGTCCAGATGCACAAGTCCATGGTGAAGCATGCCGGAGAGGGGCGTAATCCGTTTACCGAGCAGTACTTTGCTGAAGAATACGCGCTGGACTATCGTCTGCACCGTTCCCGCATCCCGGTGGTGGTTTACGGGGATGGTATTGTCATGGGCGGAGGTATGGGGCTGTTGCAGGGCGCCGATTTCCGCCTGGTGACGCCGCGCTCTCGCATGGCCATGCCGGAGATCACCATTGGTCTGTTCCCGGATGTTGGCGGCAGCTGGTTTCTCAACCGGTTGCCTGGCAAGGCCGGGCTGTTTCTCGGCCTGACCGGTGTGCACCTCAATGGACGCGAGGCTGTGGAAATCGGTCTCGCGGACCGGATGGTGGAAGATGATGCTGACGCGCTGCTGGCATCTCTGGCCGGACAGCGTTTTTCATCGGAACCTCGTGATAATAAGGCCGTGCTATACCGTCAATTCAAGGAGCAAGCTGCCGATATGGAGGCTCTGCCGCATCCTCTGATCGAGCACCTTCCCCTGATCAATGTCTTGTGTGATGGCGAAAATCTCCAGGTCGTTGTCGAGCAGTTGTTATCGGCTACTGAGCGCGACAGCTGGCTGGACCGGGCGCTGGGTAATCTCGAAAAGGGTTGCCCGCAAACGGCGCATCTGGTCTGGGAGCAGCTGGAGCGATCCACCTATCTGTCCCTCGCGGAGGTGTTCCGGATGGAATGGTGCCTGGCCGTGCAGTGTTCTTTGCACGGGGATTTTCGCGAAGGGGTAAGGGCTCTGCTGATCGACAAGGATGGGAAGCCGGGCTTTCGCCACCGGAGTGTTGCTGATGTGCCTCGATCCTATATTGATGGCTTTTTCCGGTGTCCGGCACCGGAGCACCCCCTGGCCAAATTGGGTAGGGAAAGCGTCGCCTGAGAGTGTCCGGTAGTGGGCAGGAAGAGGGTGCCACTGGTGCCTTTTCTTTCACCCTTATTCGGCCAGGATTCTGGAGGTTGTCTAGCAGAGTCTGTTGAGCTGTTGGCCTTATTTGTCCGCAAGGTAACCAGGCCTTGGCTGGTTAAACCCCGGAACTGAGCATTCATCCCCGGGGCCTTGCTGCTGCGTCAGATGTCCAATTAGTCCTTCCAGGGCAGGGTGTAGGGCAGTTTCCCCAGCTGGCTGTTCAGCGGTGTGTGGTCTTTGTAGAGTACGCCGTCGCTCTCGCGGCGGAGCACCACCAGAGCGGCTGAGCTTGTGGCGGTGTTGGCACTGATGACTATTTCGCCAGCAGCCTTCCCGTCGGCATCCCTAAGTGTTTCTCCCGGGAGCAGGTCGATCCCGGTTTTTAAGTCGATACGCTGCATGCGTTGCTTGAGCTTGCCCTTGAAGTGCATGCGTGCGACCACTTCCTGACCGGTATAGCAGCCTTTCTTGAAGTTCACGCCACCGGTCACGTCGTAATTGAGTACCTGGGGTAGAAACAGGTCTTCAGCGCCTGGATAGACCATGCCTTCCCCGGCATCGATGTCGGCGAGCAGGGCCGCATCGGCATTGGCGGGCTGACGTCCGCTGCTCAGCTGTTGCCAGGCGGCTTCGGCCTGATCGCTGTCAGGGATAAGCAGGGCGTGGTCCGTGTTGGGGTAGCGCAGCCACAGGCCCAGATCGTTGCGCAGGCTTTGCCCTGGCTCGGGCAGGCCTGCGGGCAGTTTCCCGGCCAGCATGATCAGGGGGGTATCCTCAGTCTGCTCAAATTCCACCTTGGCACGCAGGCGATACTTCATCAGCGCCTTGATCAGGGCGTCACCCATACCGGCGGGCGTGAGCAGCAGGTAGTCATCGCCGTCGCGAACGATACGTACGCTGACCACTCCCCGGCCTTTGAGGCTGAGGTGCATGCCAGTGAGATGAGCGCCCTGATCCACCTCACGCAGGTCACAGGAAAGCTGGCCTTGCAGATAGTGGCCGGCTTCTGCACCGTGGGCGCGGACCAGCGTCAGATGGGTTGCCGGCGCCAGGTAGGGGGCCTCGGTGGCCGGTGTCAGGGATTGCTTGGCGAGGAACGCAGACCAGCTCATGGGACTCCTGTTGGAACCTGTATAGTGAAGTATCGAGAATTCAGCGGGCATGATAGATAATGCGCGCGCAGTCTGAAAGTCACACGCTACCGAGCAGGATCCGGATGCAATGAGCAATGAAGAATTGAAACGTAAATACCGCTGGCAATGCCGGCGTGGTGCTTCCGAGGTGGAAGTGGTGCTGTATGCCTACCTGGATAATCATTTTGACCAGGATACGGACCAAAACCGGGCCCGGTTCGAGCGCCTGCTGGCCTGCCAGGATGCGGATATGTTCGAGTGGTTTACCTACCGCAGTGAGCCGCAGGATGACGAGATGCGCGAGTATGTGAAACATGTCCTCAAGCTGGTCGCCCACGGTAAAGGTTGAGCTTGCGCCTTCCCGCTATCCTCGCTGGCTGCAATGGCTGGCGGGGTTGAGCGTGGCCCCGGTGGTCTGGCTGGTGGCATGGCCATGGTGGGCTAAAAGCTTGCTGTTGCTGGCTATTGTCCTGTTGCTGCGTGGTTGGCGTTTGCCTGTCATCGGGATGATGGAATTGCGGGAGAGTATGCTGACTGTCTCCACTCACAAAGTGCAGGTCCTGGAGCGGCCGGGTCGCGTGATACGGCTGGGCCCCTGGTTGGCCATGCAGACGCCCAAAGGGTGGCTGCACCTGTTCGAGGACCAGGCGCCCCCGGAGCAGCTGCAGCCGATTTATCAGTGGCTGTGGGTGAATCGGGTTAGATGATGGCTACAAGCTACAAGCTACGCTCAATTGGATTAGCGAATGCCAAAAAGTTCCCGATTTGCGGCTTGCCTAGAACGTCCCCGGTACCAGAATCGTATCCACCGGATTCTCAATGCTGTCCGGATAATCCCGCATGAAGTGCAGGCCGCGACTCTCTTTGCGTGACAGGGCCGACCGGATGATCAGTTCGGCGATGACCACCAGGTTGCGCAGTTCCAGCAGATCGTTGCTGATGTGGTAGTTGCTGTAGTACTCGGTGATTTCGTTTTTTAACAGTTCTGCCCGGTGCAGTGCCCGTTCCAGCCGTTTTTCTGTGCGCACGATGCCCACGTAGTCCCACATGAAACGACGCAGCTCGTCCCAGTTGTGGCTGATGACCACGTCTTCGTCGGAATCTGTCACCTGGGATTCATCCCATTCTGCATCGTCGCGGGGTAGCGGGATGGAGGCCAGGCTGGCACTGATATGGTCGGCACTGGCCTTGCCGTAGACAAAACACTCAAGCAGTGAGTTGCTGGCCATGCGGTTGGCGCCGTGTAGACCGGTAAAGCTGGTCTCGCCGATAGCATAAAGACCGGGGACATCGGTCTGGCCGTGCTCGTCAATAATCACGCCACCACAGGTGTAGTGGGCGGCGGGCACTACCGGCATGGGGTCACGGGTAATGTCCAGCCCCAGTTGCAGGCACTTGGCGTAGACGGTGGGGAAGTGCTCAATGATGAAGTCGGCGGGTTTGTGGCTGATGTCCAGGTAAAGGCAATCTGCGCCCAGTCGTTTCATCTCGTGATCGATGGCCCTCGCGACCACATCGCGGGGTGCCAGTTCGCCGCGCTCGTCAAACCGGTGCATAAAGCGTGAGCCATCCGGCAGCAGTAAATGTCCGCCTTCGCCGCGGATAGCCTCGGTGACCAGAAAGCTCTTTGCCTTGGGGTGATACAGGCAAGTGGGATGGAACTGCATGAATTCCATGTTGGCCACTCGACACCCTGCCCGCCAGGCCATGGCGATGCCATCTCCGGTGGCCACATCAGGGTTGGAGGTATAGAGGTAAACCTTGGATGCGCCGCCGGTGGCAAGCACCACGGAGCGGGCCAGGATGACATCGGTTTCACCGGTAAGGATGTTATGGATATAGGCGCCACAGCAGCGTTTCTGGCCTTCATGTTCCTGCAGAATCAGGTCGACGGCCACACGATGCTCGAACAGGGTGACATTGTCCCGCTCCTTCACCTGGCCGATCAGGGTGCGGGATATGGCTTTACCAGTGGCGTCGGCAGCGTGAATGATGCGCCGATGGCTGTGGCCGCCTTCGCGAGTCAGGTGGTAGGGCAGGGTGCTGCTGTCATCACCGCCATCCAGACGGGTGAAATCGACACCCAGATCAATCAGCCAACGAATGGCGTCGGGGCCGTTTTCCACGGTAAAGCGCACCGCATCGTCATGGCACAAGCCTGCGCCGGCCACATGGGTGTCGGCCACATGGCTTTCCAGGGAATCTTTCTGATCCATGACGGCGGCAACGCCGCCCTGGGCATAGTAGGTGCTGGCACTGGTCAGCTCTCCCTTGGAGAGCAGGGCAACCTGACACTCATCGGGCAGCCGCAGGGCTGCAGTGAGTCCGGCTGCGCCGGAGCCAATGATGAGTACATCGTGTCGGTAGGTAGCCATGGGCGGTCCTGTGTGGATGGCTTGGAATCGGCGCCAGTATAGCGGTGAAACGGGTGGTGGCTAAATGATGGAAATGTCGGCGGAGCGTATTTAATTGCTGTTTATTGGAACTGATCAGCCCTTGGGGAGTCGGAAACATTCAGAAATGAGCGGGTATTGTGAAAAGCTTGCTAAATCAAGGCTCTCCACAGCCTCAAATGTGGTCGTAATGATAACAACTGCTACAATAGTGGGTTATGGGGTCGGGAAACCGGCCAGGCAGATACTCACGCATTTCGCGAAAGATCCGGGGGATCGGTGTCAGACGAACAGTTGGTGAAGAAAGCCAAATCCGGCGACCAGCGTGCCTTTGAGGTGCTGGTGCGCAAGTATCAGCAGAGAATTTTCGCGCTGATCAGCCGTTATGTACGCGACCCGGACGAAGTGCAGGATGTGGCTCAGGAAGCCTTTATCAAGGCCTGGCGTGCGCTACCCCGTTTTCGGGGGGATAGCGCCTTTTACACCTGGCTTTATCGCATCGCTGTGAATACCGCCAAGAACCACCTGGTGGCCGCTGGTCGGCGCCCACCTCGGTCAGACCTTGATGCGGCGGAGGCTGAACAATATGCGGGGGCAGAAATGCTGCACGAAATTGGAACCCCGGAGTCTCTGGTGTTGTCAGAAGAACTGGAGGCAGTGATTCACTCGGCTATCGAGGCACTGCCCCAGGAGCTGAAAACGGCTGTCACCCTTCGGGAGTTCGAAGGTCTCAGCTATGAGGACATTGCGGAAGTGATGGACTGTCCGGTTGGCACGGTGCGTTCGCGCATCTTCCGGGCACGGGAAGCGATTGATACGGCTGTTCGGCCCTTGTTGGGCACGCAGCGAGGCGATAAAGGGTGAGAGTATGAACAGGGATTTGGAAACGCTATCTGCCTTCCTTGACGGAGAAACCAGCGAGCTGGAAACCCGTCGTGTGATGCGTGATATCGACGAGTCGGAGCTGGAGACATTGTCTCGCTGGCAGCTCGCACAGGATGTGTTGCAGGGGCATTCCACCATGAAGGTGCCAGTGGATTTCAATGCCAGCCTGTCTGCGGCGCTATCTGCTGAAGGTGCGCCGGCAAAACGGCCGGCCTGGCTGGGAGGCATGGCTCGTCTGGCAGTGGCGGCTTCTGTGGCTGCCGCTACCGTGGTGGGCTGGCAGACCTGGGAAGGCAATATCGGTGGAGCCGGTGATGTTACGCCTGCGCTGGCGGCTGCCCAGGACTCCCGTTTGAACCGTCCTTTTGCCGAGGCATCGCTGGTGTCTCAGTCCTTCGGTACCAGCGCTACAGCGACAACGCCGGTGACGACATCGCCGCGGGTTAATGAAATGCTGTTGCGACACAGCGATTTCGCCGCGCGTAATAGTGGCCAGGGCATGATGCCTTTTGCTCGCCTGGTCAGTATGGATGCCCGTAGCGGAGCCAAATAACGGATGAAGTTGCGTGCTCTAGCCTTTTCCCTGTCCCTACTTGCCCCTCTGATGGCGCCGGCGGAAGAATCGCCGGCGCACGCCCAGCTCCAGGCCATGTCCCAGGCCAACAGATCCCTCGAATACAGCGGTCGCTTTCTTTACCAGTTCGGTGCAGAAGTGAGCACCATGGAAGTGAGCCACGCGGTGATCGATGGCCATGAATATCAGCGATTGACTCACCTTGATGGTCGTCTGGTGGAAGTGCTCCGCCGGGGAGACGAGGTGATCTGTGTGCATCCGGATCGTAGTCTGACCCGGATGCGAAAGGGGCAGGCGGGGCCGATGGCCCTTGCCCAGCGTCTTGCTGATGATGTGCCGGATCAGTACAACATTCTGGTGGATGGTGATGGGCGCGTTGCCGGTCGTCAGGCGACCCGGGTACGTGTAGCACCGCTGGACACCCACCGTTATGGCTATCGTCTGTGGATGGACAAGGAATCCAGTTTGCTGCTCAAGTCTGAAGTGGTGGATGGCAGCGGCGTGGCGCTGGAACGGGTTGAGTTTGTCAGCCTGGATCTGGCGCCGGGGCTATCCCTGGCGCATTTTGATATTCCTGCATCGCTGAGCGAGAGCAAGCTGCAGCCTCTGGGGCAGGGCCACGAGGCCAGCCACATGCGAGTGGAAACAGACTGGTTGCCTGCAGGGTTTGTGGCTGCGGACCAGGATTGGCGCAGTGGCGATGGTAAACGCAAGCCCGTGGCTGCCCAAGGGTATTCCGACGGTCTGGCGGCCTTTACGGTATTTGTTGAAACCGTGGGCGAGGGCGCCGTGGAAGAAGGCGTAAGCCGAGTGGGGCCAACGGTGGCAGTAAGCCGCCGTCTGACCGCGCCCAGCGGAGCGTACCTCATTACGCTGGTTGGCGAAGTTCCCCAGTCCACCGCCGAGCGTGTCATCCAGGGTGTTAGCGTCAGGGACGCACGCCACTGATGATATACGAGCAGGGAGTGGTAGTGGCTGTGGCCCCGGATGCGGTCTGGGTAGAGACAGTCCGTGCCTCAACCTGCGGAGCCTGCAAGGCCAAATCGGCCTGCGGGCATCACCTCATCAACCAGCAACAATCCGGTCAACGGGCGCGCTTACGGGTGCCGGTGAGTGCCGCATCCCAATATCAGGTCGGTGATTCTGTCACTCTGGGGCTACCGGAAGGTGCCCTCATGCGTGGTGCGCTGTGGGTCTACGGTTTGCCACTGCTACTGCTTTTTCTGGGGGCGCTGCTCGGTGCCTCTCTTCCTGTTACGGCCATTGATGCCTCGGCGCTGCTGGGCATGGGTGGCTTGTTGGCTGGCTTCGTGATTAATCGTGTTTTGAGTCGCCGAAGTGGCCATAATCAGGCATATCAACCTGCTCTGGTGTCATCAGGGGATGATGAGTGCCAGGTGATTCAGGTCCAACCCGTAAAAAAATAAGGAGAACTCCATGCGAAGATTGCGCCCTGTGGCCGTGTTCTGGCTGATGGTGGTAATCAGTTTTTTGGCTGGCTGCTCCGATTCCTCCTCCGATGCTGAACGCCCCGCGCCACTGGTTACTGGTCTGCCGGACTTTACCCTGTTAGTGGAGAAGGAAGGCCCGGCGGTGGTCAATATCAGCACCGTAACCCATCAGGAGCAGGGTGATCTTAGTGATCAGCTGGAGCAGGTTCCGGAGTTTTTCCGCAAGTTCTTTGAGCAGTTCGGCGGGGAGGGAATGCCTTCCGTGCCGCAGGAACGGGAAGCCCGTTCTCTGGGATCCGGCTTTCTGATCTCCACTGATGGTTATGTACTGACCAACAATCATGTGGTGGCTGAAGCCGACGAAATCATGGTGCGTCTGCAGGATCGACGTGAGCTGAAGGCTGAGCTGATCGGTGCCGACGAACAGAGTGACATCGCCTTGCTGAAGGTGGAGGCTGAAGACCTGCCGGTGGCGGATATCGGTTCTTCGGCCAACCTGAAAGTGGGTGAGTGGGTGTTGGCGATTGGTGCTCCGTTTGGATTCGACAGCAGCGTGACAGCCGGTATTGTCAGTGCCAAGGGGCGGAGTCTGCCCAGCGACAGCTATGTGCCGTTCATTCAGACGGATGTGGCAATCAATCCCGGCAACAGCGGGGGGCCCCTGTTTAACCTGAGCGGTGAAGTGGTCGGTATCAACTCCCAGATTTTTAGCCGCTCCGGTGGCTATATGGGCGTGAGTTTTGCTATCCCCATTGATATGGCCATGGATGTGGTGTCCCAGATCAAGGAACACGGCAAAGTCAGCCGGGGCTGGCTGGGTGTGCTGATTCAGGAAGTGGACCGTGATCTGGCTGAGTCGTTTGGTCTGGATCAGCCTCGTGGCGCCTTGGTGTCGCAGGTGCTGAAAGGGTCCCCAGCCGAAGAGGCAGGGGTGCAGCCGGGCGATATCATTACCGGGTTTAACGGCGAGGCGATTTACCGCTCTTCCGAGTTGCCCCGTTGGGTGGGGCTGGTGAAACCGGGTGAGGATGCCGATCTGACAGTGATTCGTGACGGTGAGGAAGAGAGCCTGACCGTGACTATCGGTCTGTTGCCGGATGATCCCGCGCTGGCCATGCGCGGCGGCGCTGAGCCGGGTCAGGAGGGTGCGGATGCCCTTGGCTTGCAGGTGCGGACGGCCTCCGAGGCGGAGCTGGCGAAGTTTGGGCTGAAGGCCGGCGTTGTCGTCACCGATGTGAAGGAAGGGCCCGCCAGGGAGGCCGGGATTGTCACCGGGGATCTGCTGGTTACGCTGAACAATATTCCCATGGAAAGCCCTGAGCGTTTTGCTGAGGCAGTGGCCAGCTTGCCGGAAACAGGCACGGTTGCCGCGCTGATCAACAGGGATGGGAACCCCCGTTTCCTGGCTCTTAAGCTGAAATAGGGCGTTTGGGGGCAGAATTTCACGGTGCAGTATGGCTGTACCGTGCAACTGCCCCCTGTTATCCGCTAGAATCGCGGCCCTTGTTTGCCGTTTTCTGATTTCTGGTGCCACTGGTACTTCGGTGGTGTAAGGCCCTGTTCTGTCAGGGCCGGTGCGGCAGCGACTGATTGCTTACAGGCCCTATGACTGACATCTCGAATATTCGCAACTTCTCCATCATCGCTCATATCGATCATGGCAAATCCACTCTGGCAGACCGTTTTATTCAGGTCTGTGGCGGACTCTCCGAGCGTGAGCTCAAGGAGCAGGTGCTGGATTCCATGGAATTGGAGCGGGAGCGTGGCATTACCATCAAGGCACAGAGCGTGACGCTCTATTACAAGGCCCGTGATGGTGAGACCTACCAGCTGAATTTCATCGATACCCCCGGCCATGTGGATTTCTCTTACGAGGTATCCCGCTCCCTCTCAGCCTGTGAAGGGGCCTTGCTGGTCGTTGATGCGGCTCAGGGTGTGGAAGCCCAGTCGGTGGCCAATTGCTATACCGCCATCGAGCAGGATCTGGAAGTGCTGCCGGTGCTGAACAAGATCGATCTGCCCCAGGCCGAGCCAGATATGGTGATCAACGAGATCGAGGAAATTATCGGTCTGGATGCCCACGATGCCTGCCGCGTGTCTGCCAAGACCGGTGTCGGCATCGATGAGTTGCTGGAACAGCTGGTGGAACGAATCCCCGCCCCGGAAGGGCGCCGTGATACGGACCTGCAGGCGTTGATCATCGACTCCTGGTTCGATAATTACCTTGGCGTTATCTCTCTGGTCCGTGTGAAGGAAGGCGTTCTCAAGAAAGGGGACAAGATCCTGGTTAAATCCACCGGGCAGACCCATGTGGTCGATCAGCTGGGTATCTTTACCCCCAAGCGCACCGAGACAAAGCACCTTGAAGCCGGGGAAGTGGGCTGGGTGAGTGGCAGCATCAAGGACATTCATGGTGCCCCGGTGGGGGACACACTGACGCTGTCCAAGACCCCGAATGTAGAGGCTCTGCCCGGGTTCAAAAAGGTCAAGCCACAGGTTTATGCGGGCATGTTTCCGGTGAGTGCGGATGACTATGAAGATTTCCGCGATGCGCTTGCCAAACTGACCCTCAATGATGCCTCCCTGTTCTTCGAACCAGAGACCTCTGATGCTCTGGGCTTTGGTTTCCGCGTCGGTTTCCTGGGCATGTTGCACATGGAAATTATCCAGGAGCGTCTGGAGCGAGAATACGATCTGGATCTGATCACCACGGCTCCGACGGTAGTGTATGAACTTCTGCTGTCTGACGGTGAGACGATTCACGTGGACAATCCGTCCAAACTGCCGGAAGGCAACAAGATCGAGGAATTCCGCGAGCCCATTGCCCGGGTGAATATCCTGGTACCCCAGGAATATGTGGGCAATGTGATCACCCTCTGTGTTGAGCGCCGCGGTGCCCAGATCAATATGCAGTATCTGGGCAAGCAGGTCGCGTTGACCTATGACATTCCCATGGCCGAAGTGGTGCTCGACTTCTTCGATCGCATCAAGTCGGTAAGCCGGGGCTTTGCGTCCATGGACTACGCTTTTGAGCGTTTCGAAGCCACCAAGCTGGTGCGTGTGGATGTGTTGATCAATGGTGACAAGGTGGATGCCCTGGCCATGATCTGTCATCTGGATCAATCTGCCTATCGCGGCCGTGCCCTGTGCGAAAAGATGAAAGAGCTGGTGCCGCGACAGATGTTCGATGTGGCGATCCAGGCCGCCATTGGCAGCAAGATTATTGCCCGCCAGACCGTGAAGGCGCTGCGCAAGAACGTGACCGCAAAATGTTACGGCGGTGATGTTTCCCGTAAGAAGAAACTGCTCCAGAAGCAGAAAGAAGGTAAAAAGCGGATGAAGCAGGTCGGTAATGTGGAGATACCACAGGAAGCCTTCCTGGCTGTGCTCAAGGTGGATGATTAATGGATATTGATATTGGCTTCTGGCTGTCCCTTGCGCTGCTGATTACGGTGGTGGTGTGGTGTGTGGACCGGGCACTCAAGCTGAAGCAGAAAGGGGGCGCGGTTGGCAGTGCCGTTGAAACCTCCAACTCCCTGATTTCGGTTTTCTTTGTGGTGCTGGTGATTCGCTCGTTTATTGTAGAACCTTTCACTATTCCGTCAGGTTCCATGCTGCCAACGCTGCAGGTAAACGACTTTATACTGGTCAACAAATTTGCCTATGGGCTGCGCCTGCCGGTAACCAATACCAAGATCATTGAAACCGGCGAGCCGGAGCGTGGCGATGTCATGGTGTTCAAGTTCCCTGAGAACCGGAACCAGAATTTCATCAAGCGGGTCGTTGGCCTGCCTGGGGATAAAATCAGGATTCGTGATAACCGTTTGTTCATCAACGATGAGCTGGTATCCCGTAATGTGGTTCGTGAAGTGGATAATGGCCGTTACTGGCAATCTGAGTATATTGAAACCCTCGGAGGGGTAGATCACTTCATCTGGCAGGAAGGCAAGGTCAATCCGTTCACTGGAAAGAAAGTCTCCAATATGAGCATTGATGGCGAGTGGACCGTGCCGGAAAAGGCTTACTTCGTGATGGGTGATAACCGCGACAACAGCAACGATAGCCGGGTTTGGGGTATAGTGCCGGAAGGGCTGGTGATGGGTGAAGCCTTCCTGATCTGGATGCACTGGAAGCCGGTTTTGTCACTGCCCAGCTTTTCCCGAAATGGCGCCATAGACAAGGTGGAGGCGAATTAAAATGATGACAATGCCCTCTCGGCAACGTGGACTTTCCCTGATCAGCTGGATGGTGATCCTGATCGTTGTGGTGATTCTTGGAACTGCCGCATTTCGGATGGTGCCGGCTTATATGGAATACAACACCGTTGCCACTACTATCCGCACCACGCTGCAGGACAGCAGGGCGGCGATGATGTCCCCGGGTGAAGTCAGGGAAGGGATTCGCAAACGCTTCATGCTTAATCAGGTTAAAGTGATTACGTCAGATGATGTGGAAATTTACAAGGAAGGGGCACTGCTCAAAGCCGAGATCGACTACGAAGTTCGTGAGCCCATGTTCTATAACGTGAGCATCGTCATGACCTTCAAGAAAGAGTTCAGTAAAGACGTGCGCCAGTGACCCAGAATCTGGACCGCCTGATGCCCCGCCTGGGGTATCAGTTCAAAGATCAAGAGCTTCTGGCGCTGGCCCTGACTCACCGCAGTGTCAGCCGCCACCGCAACTATGAGCGGCTCGAGTTCCTCGGTGATGCCCAGCTTGGCCAGATAATTTCGGTCGCCCTGTTTGAACAGTTTCCGGATGCCGCAGAAGGGCAGCTTACCCGTATGCGGGCGTCGCTGGTTCGTGGCCAGACACTGGCACAAGTGGGGCGGGAGCTTGGCCTTGGTGAGCACCTCCTTCTCGGGGGAGGCGAATTGAAAAGTGGGGGGTATCGGCGTGATTCCATTCTTGCTGATGCCCTGGAGGCGATCATCGGAGCCACGCTGCTGGATGGCGGTGAAGAGGCATGCCGCAAGATGGTGCTGAACTGGTTTGCTGAGCGCCTTGAGGCCACCAATCCGCAGAATGCACAGAAAGATGCCAAGACCCGTTTGCAGGAATGGTTGCAGGCTCGCAAATTTGAACTGCCGACCTACCAGGTGACCCGGGTGGAGGGGTTGGCGCCAAAGCAGACCTTTGATGTCACCTGTGAGCTGGAACAGATGCAGCAAACCTTCGTGGCCCAGGGGGCCAGCCGCCGTAAGGCAGAGCAGCAGGCGGCGGCAGACGCGTTGACCTGGCTGGAGCAGCAGTATGACTGATCAAACCAAAACGCCTACCCGTTGTGGGATGGTTTCCATTGTGGGCCGCCCCAACGTGGGCAAGTCGACACTGATGAACCACCTGATCGGGCAAAAGGTGAGTATTACCTCCCGCAAGCCCCAGACGACCCGTCATCGTATCCATGGGATTCATACCCGGGATAACTTTCAGATCGTGTTTGCTGACACGCCAGGTATCCATACCGGACAGGACCGGGCTTTGAACCGTGCAATGAATGACGCGGCGGTTTCCACGCTAAGCGGTGTGGATGTGGTGTGCATGATGGTAGATGGCCTGAAATGGACGCCTGGCGATGAGCATGTGCTGTCACTGCTGCCTGGCAAACCGGATGTGCCGGTGCTGCTGATCATCAACAAGGTAGACAACCTTGAAGACAAGGCGGAATTGCTGCCTTACATCGAGAGCTTGACTGCCCGCTACCCCTTTGATGCTGTGGTTCCTGTGTCTGCCCTGAAGGAGCAGAACCTGGATGAACTGGAGAAGGCCCTGGTTGCGCGTCTGCCGGAGGGGGATTTCTGGTATGACGAGGATCAGCTGACGGATCGTAGCCTGCGATTCATGGTGGCAGAAATCATCCGTGAGAAGGTGGTGCGTCAGCTGGGCCAGGAAGTTCCCCACCAGGTCAGCGTGGAAGTGGAGCTGTGGGAAGACGGGCCGCGAGTCACTGATATTTCGGCCGCAATCCTGGTAGAGCGACGTGGCCAGAAAAAGATCCTGATTGGTGACAAGGGCGACCGGATCAAACAGATTGGCACCCAGGCTCGGGAAGATATCGAACGATTGATTGAACGCCGGGTCATGCTCAATCTGTGGGTGAAGATCAAGGCCGGCTGGTCTGATGATGCGCGGGCCCTGCGTTCCCTCGGCTATGATGAGCCGCACTGATCAGGGGCTACAACCCGCCTGGCTGTTGCATCGCCGGCCTTTTCGTAATACCAGTCTGATTGTTGAGCTGTTTGTGCCACAACTGGGGCGTGTCGGAGCGGTTGTCAGGGGCGGGCGCAAGGATCCCTGCCTGTCACCTTTTCGGCCCTTGCTGGTGGAGCTCAAAGCGTCAGGTGAAATGTATTCCCTGCGAGGCTGTGAGCCCCGCGCGCCGGCAATGAGCCTGCAGGGAAAGGCGCTGTACTGCGGTTTTTATGTCAACGAGCTGCTGACACGGCTGCTCCATCGTGATGACCCTCATCCGGATCTGTGGCCTCTTTACGAGCATACCCTTGAAGCCCTGCAACATGGCGAGATACTGGATGTGGTGTTGCGGCAATTCGAGACCGGCCTGCTGGAAGAGTTGGGCTACGGTATTGATCTGGGGCACGATATTCAGGGCGAGCCGGTGCGCCCGGACTGCTACTATCAGCTGGATCCGGAGCAGGGTTTGCTGGCTGCCAGCCAGGGCTACCCGGGCTCGGATCTGTTGGCCATGCTCAACGGTGATTGGCAACCGGACACACGCCGAACAGCCAGGCAGTTATGCCGAGCCTTGCTGGCACCGCATCTGGGCGACAAGCCCCTGAAGAGCCGCGAGTTGTTCCGGGAGAAGTGACAATCAGCTACGGGCTGTGAGCCAGAAGCTAAAGAAATATTCCGAGAGTCCGCGCATGCCGGGCCTAATAAAAGCGTTCTAAGGTGAATTTCATGTCCAGAGTCCTCCTCGGCGTTAACATCGATCACGTTGCCACCCTGCGCCAGGCGCGGGGTACCCGTTACCCGGAGCCGGTACAGGCTGCACTGGTGGCGGAGCAGGCGGGGGCGGACGGGATTACTGTTCATCTGCGTGAAGATCGCCGGCATATCAATGACCGTGACGTGGAGCTGCTGGCGCAGACCTTGCAGACGCGCATGAATCTGGAAATGGCCGCCACAGAAGAAATGGTCACTATCGCCACGCGCATCAAGCCACCCCATTGCTGTCTGGTGCCGGAAAAGCGGGAAGAACTGACCACCGAAGGTGGCCTGGATGTGGTGGGAAATCAGGAATGGATAGCGCAGTGCTGCAAGCGGCTTGGAGATGCAGGGATAGACGTGTCACTGTTTATCGATGCTGATGCGGCACAGATCCGTGCGGCCGTTGAGTGTGGCGCTCCCACCATTGAAATTCATACTGGCCATTATGCCGATGCAGCAACCCCTGCAGCGCAGCAAAAGGAACTGGAGCGTATTCGTGAAGCCACGGCGCTGGCACTTGAGCTGGGTCTGGTTGTCAATGCGGGGCACGGGCTGCATTACCATAACACCTTGCCGATTGCGGCTATCCCGGGCATGAACGAGCTGAATATTGGCCACGGCATCATCGCCCGGGCGGTGATCAGCGGCCTGCATCAGGCGGTGAAAGACATGCGGGATCTGATGGATAGTTTGAACGCCTGACGCTGGAGGCCGGAAGATAAAGCGCCGTATTCGTTCGAATACGGCGCTTTTTTACGTCAGGCGCTCAGCATCTGGCGTTTGGTGTTCTACATTGGCAAGACTTCAAATGTCCCCAGGTATTGCAGCCGGCGTTCGTCAGCTTTCTTGTGGCTGGTTTTCTTGTCGGAGGTGCCAGCCTGAAGGAAATAGCGCCCGGCAGAAGGCCAGCGGATTTCCACCATGCCTTCCTTGTCACTGGTGGCACTCCAGTCGTGCTGGCTGTCTCGGTACCGCGTACCGCCGGGCACCAGTTCCACCTTCAGCCCCTTGGCAGGTTTGCCGTCCACCAGTAATCGCCATTTGGCCGTCTCGCCCGCGTACAGATCATTGGGGTGGGTCAGGAATTGGATTTCGAGCCCCTTGCCGGATGGTCTGAGCGGCTCGCTGTTGGGGGCGCCCAGGGTGACGATGGTTTCCAGTCTGTTATGTGATTCCATGATCCTGATGTTGCTTGCGTTGTCGGGCAGGGCGCTGAGCATCTTGTCGGCATCATCGCCCCGGGCACGCTTGCGCTCTCCGTCCACCTCGTACATCAGGAAGAAGCCGGGCTTGGCGACGGCAATGCGATAGCTGCCTTCCTGTTCCAGCCTGACATCAAACACGCTGCGCGTGTGCATGGCTGCGATGTTCTCAACGGTGGCAGCCTTGCCGTCTGGCCCGGTTACAACAACACTCTCAACGGGATACGCTCTTTCAAAACCGAAAATCTCATTGGAAATGCTGGCGTCCACGGTAACCCACTGAGGTTCGGAAACGGCGGTATGGCTGGGCAGTAACCACAGCTTGTGTGCGTGGGCGGGCAGGGTAGCAGCCAGCAGGGCAACCATGACAACGTTTCTGGACAGGGAATGCATTCGACTCTCCTTTACGGGGGTATGTTTACTTCGATATCAGGGATCAATGGTCAGAGTGACCGATCCCAATTCGTTATTTCCGTCAGCCTGTTGTGTCTGGGGCTCCTGAGCTGGCCATGTGAAGGGCAGGCGGAGGACTTCACGACCACCCACCTCTCGGGCGGCCTCTACCACCAGCGTGTATTCACCGGCTGGCAGTGTCTGCAGGCCATCCAGTTCACCAAAATTAATGCTGTGCTTACCCGGCGGACGGGTAGCGCCAGTCAGGCCATCGTAGGGACTGGATTGGCTGCGGCCGGTGCGGCGCCACCACTGGCGGATATCCTTGAGCCATTTCTCCTGATCGTCGTACCACAGCCCAAGGGGCAGAATGGTGGAGCGGTCCGGGTTTTCTACCCAGAAGGCCACATAGGGCGAGTGGTATTCGGCAACCCGCAGCCGTTGCACTTCCACGTCAACCTGGAAACTGGCCGAAAAACTTTGCCCCGCGAGCAGGGCAAGACAAGCAGTCAGAAGTACACGCATGGTGATTTCCTTTAATGCATGAAGAAAATGATGAGTAGCCAGGGCAGAACCAGCCCCGCAAGCGTGACCGGCCAGGTGGCCGGGCGGCGTTTGGCGTGCAGCACCATCAGTCCCAGCCCAGTGAAGGCAAAAAGCAGACTGGCCACGGCAAAAATATCGATAAACCAGGCCCAGGCCGCACCGGTATTGCGGCCTTTGTGGAGGTCGTTGAAGAACGCGATCCAGCCACGGTCAGTGATTTCCGCTTCAACCTGTCCATCCATGCGGTCAATGGCCAGCCAGGCGTCCCCGCCCGGCCGGGGCAGGGCCAAGTAGATTTCGTCACTGCTCCATTCCGCAGACTCCTCCCCGATACCTAGTCCCCATTGATGATTCAGCCAGTCACGAATGTTGGCTGGGAGAGGGCCTTGACCTGTTTTTTGCAGGTTATGGGTCAGTGGAGCCGGAAGCCGGCCTTCATGGAGGGTCCGCTTGGGACTGGCCGGAATGTCAGCCGCATGATTGAGAGTGATCCCCGTGGCGCTGAATAGCATCAGACTAATCAGGCAAAGCGCAGAGCTTACCCAGTGCCATTGGTGGAGTTGTTTCAGCAAGAAGGCCTTGCGTTTTTTATTCACGGTGTGGCTCACGGCAGCATGAAGCCCGGAATCGTAATGAGAATTGTTATCTTTGGGTAGAGGAGGAACTGTAAAGAATGTAAGGACCCTGCTTGCGATGGGAATTGTGTAATCTTAAGGTTTTAAATACACATGATAATGATTACTATTTGCGGATGAGTAATGTTCATGCCTTTGCTCCGCATCTTCTGCTTATGGGGGAGAGAAGTGAGTTGGATACAGAGTTGGTCGATGGGGCCGTTGCCATAACGGCCTTTCAGGACGCGGCGATGGCGCTATCGGAATCCGCCAGGGTGGACTTTGACCTGATCTTGCTGGACCTGGATGGGCACTTGCCGATGGCTGGGGCTGATTTGCTGGTGGCCTTGCGCAAGATCAGTACGGCCCCCGTGATTGCGCTATCAGCCCACACTGACGAGCAGGCTCGAATCGCAACCTTACTGGCAGGTGCGGATGACTATCTCCCCAGACCATTCAGCCAGCAGGAACTCTGGGTAAGAATTCTGGTTTTACTCAGGCGTGTGAAGCTGGGACGTCAACCAGGGCTTGCGCTTCAGAAACAGGGCGATTGGCAGTTATCCGTTGACGGGGAACAGTTCAGCTATCGAGGTGTCACGCTTGGCCTGACCAGTACAGAAGGTCGCTTGCTGAAAGTACTGCTTGAGCACCCACAACAGGTATTGAGCAAGCGTTTTCTCTATCAGGCAGTGCTCTGCCGGGATTGCGGGAGACATGATCGCAGTCTTGATCTGCATGTCAGTAACCTGCGCAGAAAACTGAAAAAGGCAGCGGTGCCCGGTTCGCCGCTTCGCACGGTTTGGGGCCAGGGTTACACGTTGGAAATGTCATAGGCTGGCTTGTGAAAAGGTGACCAGCGCTGTGATGTCAGCGCTGGTCATGGGTTTACATCATACCCTGAAGACGCGCGCGGAAGTCGGCATCCTGCTGTGCCAGACGAATGATCTGGTTATAGGTTTGCACTTTCAGGCCGCTTTCCTGCACGGCTGAAGCCAGCGCCTGCTGCGCTTCTTTCTTTATTGTCATGGCCTGTTCAGGTTTGTCCTGATGGTCCTGAAGTTTTCGTGAATATTCCTGCTGAATCTGTCCCATTTGTTTCTGGGTGTCGACGAATCTCTCAAGCTGCTGTTGGGAAAAATCTTCGGCACTGGGGAGGGCCGCTTGACTGGGGGCAACCAGGGAGTGTTGCTTTTCCGGTGGTTGCTGTGCGGCTGCCGGTCCTGCCAGGCCAAGAGTGGCGGTGACGAGTGAGGCGAGCAGAATGGTTGTCTTCTTCATTTAGGTTCTCCCGTTGCGCCCCGGTAACGAAGCGCGACATTTGCCCGTTTTAAGGGGCGCCTGTTTCGTGGGACAGGTCTGGCTACTGAAGTTCCTCGTCAGCCAGCAAAAAAAGCGAGTTGTGACAAGGGTCACTAAATGCTCGCCCTGTACCTTTCCTTGCCCGGTGAACCAGCGATAAAGCAATTTGGGTCATCCCATCAGGGGCTGTGACGGCGCAAGATGGATGCCAACAGGATTTTACAAGGAGAAACGCAATGGGGCGGTCTAACTGGCATCCGGGATTGATTCCTGATCTGAGGGGCAAGACCATTCTGGTGACAGGGGCCAACAGTGGCATTGGTCTGGAAGCAGTGAAACTGTTTGCCGCCAACGGTGCCGAGGCAATCATGGCATGCCGCAACACGGCCAAGGCAGAAGATGCAGCCGGGCAGGTGCGGCAGGCAACACCTCAGGCGAATCTGGTTATCATGCCGCTGGATCTGGCCGATCTGGATTCCATTGGTGCATTTGCAAAAGCGGTGAAAGACAGGTTTCACAAGATCGATGTACTGCTGAACAACGCTGGCCTGATGGCGCCGCCTCTGCAACGCACCAAAGACGGCTTCGAGATGCAGTTCGGGACAAATCATCTGGGGCACTTTGCGCTCACGGGGCAGTTGCTGGAAATTCTGGAGAAGGCGCCAGCCCCCCGGGTGGTACAGATTTCCAGCGTCATGCATCGCATTGGCAAGTTTTACTGGGACAACCTGAACGCAGAAAAAGGGTATTCACGGTGGGCATTTTATGGTCAAAGCAAGCTGGCCAACCTGGTGTTTGCCCGGGATTTGAGCCGCCGCTTGCAGGAGGCGGGCTCCAGAATTGAGGCGTTTGCGGCTCATCCGGGGTACTCGGCCACACACCTGCAGGACACCATGCTCGGTGGGCAGATCTTCAACAAGATGATGGCTCAATCAGCCAGCATGGGCTGTTTGCCTGGCGTCATGGCGGCCACCAGCGATGGGGTAGAGCCTGGAGGCTATTACGGCCCGGATGGGCGGCTCTTTGAGCTGCGAGGCTACCCCGCCCGTTCCTATGCCCGGCGGATTGCCTCAAACCGGCAAGTGGCGCAACGTCTCTGGGATGCGTCTGAAGCGCTAACCGGTGTTCGCTATTTGAATGGCTAAGCTCGGCGGGGGGGGGGGCCGAATCAGGCAGCCGGGATGGTGAATGCCGCTTTCTGGCATAGGTAAATGGGCGGTTTTCCCCTAGAATTTGTCTCTTCCATTCACATTCGGAGCAGCAAGACTATGGGGCGCGCCTTTCAGAACCGCAAAGAGTCCATGGCCAAAACCTCGGACATGAAGGCCAAGGTGTATAGCCGCTATGGCCGTGAGATCTACGTCTGCGCCAAGTCCGGAGGGACCGATCCGTCCGCCAATCTGACTCTGCGCAGCATGATTGAACGTGCCAAGAAGGATCAGGTTCCTTCCCATGTAATCGAGAAGGCGCTGGACAAGGCCAGTGGTGCGGGCGGTGAAGACTTTGCACCTGCCCGTTACGAAGGCTATGGCCCGGGTGGCTCCATGGCCATCATCGAATGCCTCACCGATAATCCCAACCGTACCTTCGGCGATGTGCGGGTGGCTTTCACCAAGACCAAGTGCAAGATCGGCACCCAGGGCACCGTGGCGCATATGTTCGACCACGCTGCCATTTTCCGCTTTGCCGGTGAGGATGAAGACAGCGTACTGGAAGCGCTGATGGAAGCCGACGTGGATTTGACTGATGTGGAAAGTGAAGACGGCATGATCACTGTCTTCACGCCCAATACCGAATTCGCCAAGGCCCGTCAGGCGCTCACCGAGGCATTTGAAGGCATCGATTTCGAAGTGGAAGAGATCCAGTTTATTCCCCATGCCTACACCACGGTGGAAGGGGATGATCGGGAGCTGTTTGAGAAATTTCTGGCCATGCTCAACGATTTGGACGATGTACAAAACGTCTATCACAACGTGGAGCTGTGATTTATTGCCGCCAGCGCTCCCTGGTGGCGGTGTTTGGGTTTATGTGCCGGTTGCGGATTGTTTGCCGTATTTTCCTGTGAAAAACCATGATCATTATTGATTGGCAGGGGGTTCCTTGAAGCGCGACGAACACGAGGTGATCGGCAAGATCTATGAGACGGCACTGTCACCAGGTGACTGGGTGGATCTGCTTGGTACGATGGCCGGCTGGACGGATTCCTCGGCACCGGCTGCAGTGACTCACGAAAGCAGAGCTGGCGGAGGGCGTCCTAATCAGGATCTTCCCGCCCAGCAGCACTCAGAAGTGGACGCGCTGGTTGAGCATCTGGAGCGTGCCGTTCGTTCCAGCTCCTATATGCATGCGCTGGAAGACCGGACCAGTGTGCTTAATGCCATGTACAACCAGATGCCCTGGCCGATGCTCATGTTGGGTGAAAATCTGCATGTGCTGGAATGCAATGCAGTGGCACGCCAGGTGCTGGTTGATGGACCGGTCCGCCTGAGGACTGATCGAGAGCTGGTATTTCAGGACCGTCAGCTGAAAAAATCCCTTGAGCGGGTCAACCAGCTGGCCGATGGGCGCGGACCACAGTTGCTTGCCTCTCCGGAAAACGGCATTTCACTGCTTTGTCTTCCGGTGCGAAAGTCTGATGCGCCGGGGCCGATCAGTCTGGTTCGCACCATTGTCTGGGTGCTGGATGGCCACAGTGTCGTGACCCCGTCACCGGAATTGCTGCGCTCGCTTTTCAGTATCACCGAGGCAGAATCCCGCCTCCTGCATTTGCTCTGCAAGATAGGCAACCTTCAGCAATGTGCCCAGCTGCTGAATATCAAGATCAGTACGGCACGCTCCCAGCTGAAGTCGATCATGGGCAAAGTCGGTGCCTCAAGTCAGGTGCAGCTGGTCAGCCATGCCATGGGGCATGCTCTGGCGCAGGTCGCCCGACTCCCCAAGGATGTGGATGACGACGAAGAACAGACGGTGACCCTGCCGGATGGCCGGGTGTTGAGCTGGTATGAGTATGGTGACCCGCAGGGACGGCCGGTGATTTCCCTGGAAAATCAGGGTGCTTCCATGCCCGATCATTCCATGTTCGATGCCTGGTACCGTGAGAAGGGCTTGCGGGTAATCATGGTTGTTCGGCCGGGCTATGGTATTTCGACTTACAAGGCAAATTTTCAGTTTCAGGATTTTGGCAAGGATATCCTGTTTCTTTGCGAGCATCTGAAGATCAGCAAGCCGGCTCTCGCCGCTTATTGTGGCGGTGGGCCCTATGCTCTGTGTGCTGCGGTTCAGTATCCGGACAGTTTTTCGTGTCTGGGGTTGCTGGGCACTACACTGGCTATCGAACACTTCGAAGTGGACAAGCTGGATCCGTTGCATCGCATGTGCGTACAGATTTCCCGTCGTGATCCACGCTTGTTCATGCTGATTGGCAAGCTGGGGGTGCGGGGCGTACAGAAAGCGCCGGAAAAGTTTTACCGGATGCTGGCTCGCGGTTTATCCAGTGCTGACAAGGCCTTCTTTGACAACCCCGATTATCTTGCCCGCACCATTCGCCGCACCCATCGCAGCCATTTCCAGGGGGCGCGGGTGATGATGGAAGAGTACCTGAACCATCTGCGGCCGCTGGGGGTGGATCCGGGCAAGATCCAGATCCCGGTATTGCAGTGGCACGGTGAGACTGATGGCATTGTTTCCATTGATGGCGCTCGCAGTCTGGCCGCGGAAATCCCCAATGTCCGTTTCCGCTCTTTCCCTGATCTGGGGCATTTCCTGATCTATGATCTGTGGCAGGACTTTCTCACCGAACTGCTGGCGCTCTAGCCGTCAATCTTTGTTTTCAAGGCGGTTTAGCGTGAACGCCTGAGATACCTCGTTTTTTGTGACACATGCGGTTGTCTTGACGGAGGTCAAGCCCGGCAGTTTCAGTCAGAGCGAAGATACCTCCACATTCGCTGCGCTGAGGACCGCACCATGGAACAGAACCTTTCTCGCAATCAGGACCACTTTCTTGGCTATGTGGTACGTGACAGCCGCACCGGTGAGTTTCGCAGCCACGGGTCCGTTCCTGCCCCACTGGCGGTTCCTGCCTACGTGGCAACGCCGGCCTGGGCGCATCGCTATGTGGATTTTGAAGAAGCACGTGCGGCGGCGATGAGGTCAGAAGGAGAGGTGGTAATGCTGTGCGACCGCAAGGGGCGTTATACGGTGAAGGTGCTCAATCATCAGAGCTGCCGGCCGCCAGCGGGCTGAAGCGACAGGCAGGCTTCGGGGAACAAATCGGGTGCTCATCTGTGTCGCTAAAGCACCTGGTCTGCGTCAGAGAAGATTCAAACAAGCAGGCAATGGCTGCTCTTTTCTGCTTGGAGATGAACGTTTTGGCTTTGCCGCATCTGGCAAGCAGCCCGCTAGCGTGTGACGCGCACCAGCATCCCGAACATGGGATGGTCGAAGTAATAGACGTCGCTGCCGGTGAGGCGGCGGCTTTCGCTGATGTCTACGTAGAAGCGTTCGCCGTTGTTTTCGGTGTTCAGCCACAAGCGTGGAGACACATGCACAAAGCGGGATTCGCTGAATTGCAAGGTGCCTTCCAGTTCAGGGACTTCGCCATCGTCGGTGGTGATGGTCTGTCCGCCACGAATATACACTGGGGTGGTATCAGCCTTGTTGCCAATGGTCTGGCGCCAGCCCGCGTGGTAAAGCTCGCGGTAGTCACCGGTGCTGGCCATGCGTTCCATCATGTACTGCAGAGAGGTCTCTTCCTCGGAGAGCGGTTGCCAGGCGCCCCGGGCCACATCGCCGGGGTTGGCATGATCGCTTTGCTCCGGCGCGCCAATAGTAACGGACTGGCTAGCGTAACGGGGCTGTAGCGCGGTATTCCAGATTTCCTCTGAAACTGGATGGTTACGGGCAAACACCAGCACCTCTACCTTGTACCAGCCGGCTGCCAGGGCAGAATTGGCCGCTGTGGCCAGTACCATCAACAGTAATGCTCGACGCATTGAAAACTCCTTTTGCCGCCTGAGGTTCAGGCGTTGACACCGATGCAAACTATACCACTCTGGCTGCCTAATTCACCGGGCAAAACCGCCGGCGAGGGAAAATTGTGACGAGGGGAGCGGGTTCAGTTCAAAGTTGAAAGTTGAAAGTTCAAAAGCACGGATCGGGTTTGCTGTTCTATAAATGCCGTGTCCGCGCCTGCGGTTACTGGCGCGCGGAGACAGGGGTTCGGATTGTCTCCACACCAGGCCGCATTTCAACTTAGAACTTTCAGCTCGCTCTTAGTCCTTCTTAATGCTTTGCGCTGACAGCCGTTTCAGCAGGGCTTCCACCGCTTCGATACGCTCTTCAGCTGTTTCACTGCTTTCCACGAATCGCAGCATGTTGGCGCCTTCCAGCTTGAATCGGTTGGGACCGGACTGAACCAGTTTGACGATGGTCAGCGGGTCTACCGGGGTACGTTCGCCGAATTCCACCTTGCCGCCAGTGGCGTGGGCGTCCAGGCGAATGATGCCGAGTCGGTCGGCTTGTTGCCGGAGTTCGGTGACCGCAAACAAGTTTTTCACCGGTTCCGGTAACAGCCCGAAGCGGTCGATCATTTCTACCTGCAGCTCCCTGAGACCGTCGCGGGTCTTGCAGCCGGCGATGCGTTTGTACAGGGTCAGTCTACTGAAGACATCCGGCAGGTAGTCCTCGGGAATCAGTGCCGGGATGCGCAAATTCAGTTCCGGTCCGCCGCTGAGTGGTTTCTCTACGTCCGGTTGCTCACCCCGTTTCAGGGCTTCTACGGCCTGCTCCAGCATTTCCATGTAGAGGCTGAAACCGATGGTTTCGATGTTGCCGTGCTGTTCCTCGCCCAGCAGTTCTCCGGCACCACGAATTTCCAGATCCTGGCTGGCGAGCATGAAACCTGCACCGAGATCGGTGGCTTGCTCAATGGCTTCCAGGCGTTTGAGTGCATCCTTGGTCATCACCTTGGGGCTTGGCGTTATCAGGTAGGCGTAGGCCTGGTGATGGCTGCGGCCCACCCGGCCACGGAGCTGGTGCAGCTGGGCCAGGCCAAGCTTGTCGGCCCGGTCGATAACAATGGTGTTGGCGCTCGGCACATCAATACCGGTTTCCACGATGGTGGTACAGACCAGCACATTGAAGCGACGGTGATAGAAGTCACTCATCACCGCTTCCAGTTCCCGCTCGCGCATCTGACCGTGGGCAATCCCTACGCGGGCATCTGGAACCAGTCTGCGGATGTCTTCCGCGGTCTTTTCCATGGTGTCGATGTCGTTGTGCAGGTAATAGACCTGGCCACCACGGAGCAGTTCCCGCAGCAGGGCTTCCTTGATGGCGGTGTCGTTATGTTGCTGCACAAAGGTTTTAACGGACAGGCGTTTCTGTGGCGGGGTGGCGATGATGGAAATATCGCGCATGCCGCTCATGGCCATGTTCAACGTCCGCGGGATTGGCGTCGCGGTAAGAGTGAGAATGTCGCACTCGGCGCGCATTTGCTTGAGGCGTTCCTTGTGACGCACCCCGAAGCGGTGCTCCTCGTCCACGATGATCAAGCCAAGATTGTCGAATGCCACGGTTTCCTGCAGCAATTGATGGGTGCCCACAAGGATATCCACCTTGCCTTCCTTGAGCCGTTGCAGCACCTGGGTCTTTTCCTTGGCGCTGCGGAAGCGCGACAGCACTTCGATGTTCACCGGCCAGTCGGCGAAGCGGTCAGAGAAGGATTCATAATGCTGCTGGGCGAGCAGGGTGGTGGGCACGAGCACCGCCACCTGAGTCTGGTTTTCTACCGCCACGAAAGCCGCGCGCATGGCCACTTCGGTCTTGCCGAAGCCCACATCGCCGCACACCAGTCGGTCCATGGGATTGCTGGACTGCATGTCTGCCACCACAGCGGCGATGGCGGCCTGCTGGTCCGGGGTTTCTTCAAACGGGAACCCGGCGCTGAAACGCTCGTAGTCGCTCATGTCCACATCGAACTGGCGGCCCTGGCGAGCTTCACGGCGTGCATAGGTGTTGAGTAACTCGGCAGCCACATCATGGATTTTTTCGGCTGCTTTCTGGCGCGCCTTGCTCCACTGTTCGGTGCCGAGCTTGTTGAGTGGCGCGGTGTCTCCACCGCCGTAGCGGCTGATGAGATGGAGTGAGGAGACCGGCACATAGAGCTTGTCGCCTCCAGCGTATTCCAGCAGCAGGAATTCGTGTTGCTGACGGTCCACCTCCATGTGGGTCAGGCCCAGGTAGCGGCCAACCCCGTGTTCCAGATGTACCACCGGAGACCCCACGGTGAGCTCGCCAAGGGAACGGAAGGCCTGCTCCGCGGCGCCGTCGTCACTGCTGGATTTTCGGCGGCGGCGCTGCAAGACCCGCTCACCGTAGAGGTCGTTTTCGGTGACCACCAGCAGTTGGTGTTCGGGGGCATAAAAGCCCGCATCCAGTTCACCGCGGGTGAGACTCCAGCGAGCGGGTTCGGCGATAAAGTCCGGCCAGTTGTCTTTCATCACCGGCTGGATATGAATTTTCTGCATCAGCTCAAGCAGGGCTTCGCGGCGACCTGCGGTTTCTGCACAGATCAGGATGCGGGTATCCGGATGGGCGTCGGAAAAGGTGTGCAGCAACGCCAGGGGATTGCTGGCACGCACATCGGCGGTGAGAGGAGGCATCGGGGCCACATCGAACCGGATGGCCCGCTCTTCATTGTTTGTGCTGCTTTCATTTTGTCGTGCCCGGGGATGTTGCTTCAGCGCGGCGCCCAGTTCTTCCGGCCGCAGGTAAAGCTGCCAGGGAGCCAGAATGGGACGGTGGATGTCATGGCGGCGGGATTCGTAGCGTTGCTCCACATCCTCCAAGAAATGCTCGATGGCCGGCTGGCAATCCGCCAGCTCTACCAGTCGCACATCGTCTGGCAGGTAATCAAAGAGCGTGGCCATATGGTCAAAGAAAAGGGGCAGATAGTATTCCAGCCCGGGGGCGGCCAGTCCGTCGGTGACATCCTGGTAGAGCGGCACGTGGCGGGTGTCCACATCGAAGGTGTCGCGAAAGTTGCTGCGGAAGCGGGCGATACCTTCGGCGCTGAGCGGGAACTCTGCCGCCGGCAGCAGGGTGATGTCGTCAACCTTGCCGGTGGAGCGCTGGCTCTCTGCCTCAAAAAGGCGAAGGGATTCAATTTCATCATCGAACAGTTCGATGCGGAACGGCTGGATGGCCCCCATGGGATAGATGTCCATGATGGCACCGCGCACGGCGAACTCGCCGTGCTCGTAAACGTTGTCTCGTTGCCGGTACCCGGAGGCCACCAGCCTGCCGCGGGTGGCTTCCATATCAAACAGGTCGCCGACCTTGAGCAGGAAGCTGTTGCCGGTGACATGCAGTGGCGGCGCCAGACGTTGCATCAGGGTGTTCACCGGCACCACCAGAATACCCTTGTGGGTGGTGGGTAGCTGGTGCAGTACGCGGATACGGTCGCTGATGATGTCCTGGTGTGGGCTGAAGTGATCGTAGGGCAGGGTTTCCCAGTCCGGGAACAGCATGACGGTGGTGCCGCTGCCGGCAAGATAGAAACTCAGGGAGTCCGCAATCTGCTGGGCGCGCCCGGTGTTGGGCGCCAGTACTACAAAGAGATGATCCTGACTGCGCGCCAGCTCGGCCAGTACCGCGGCCATGCTGCCTGCATCGAGGCCGGACCAGTCCTTGAAATGTTCACGTCCACTGGGGAAGAGGTTGCTGTCGGGGAGTAACTTCATTCAGTCCCGGTTCCTGCTGTTCGCTGGGGATTAAGGCAGCGTATTGTAGCCGTGCCGGCGTCAAGGGGCCATGGAGGAGCAAGCTTCAAGCTACAAGCTGCAACACGGGGATGGTTTGTCGTGTCTTGAAAGGCGAGGTGCTTCGCGCTGATGGGGCTGTGGTAACGATAGCCCGCGCTGCGGCGCGGCTCGGGCGTTTGATGGGTGGCTACGGATCATGATTCGTGTTGCAGCTTGTAGCTTGCCGCTCCAAACCAGTCAGTTGCGACTCGTTGCTGGCCGGTTCTGACATTCGGCCCGGCCTGACTGAACAAGATCGGCCTTTGGCGTTACCATGTGGTTTTGCTTTGCGCTGAGGGTGAAAGATGAAAGCACCAGTTCGGGAGCTTCTGGATTTGTTTGACCTGGAACAACTGGAAAACAACCTGTTTCGCGGCCAGACCCAGGCCAATGGTCAGCGGAGTGTTTTTGGGGGGCTGGTTGCCGGGCAGGCGTTGCTGGCCGCCTCTCGCACTGTGCCGGAGGATCGGCCTGTTCATTCTCTGCATGCCTATTTTCTGCGCCCTGGTGATTTCAATGTGCCCATCGTCTATGACGTGGACCGGATTCGTGATGGCAAGAGCTTTACCACGCGAAGGGTAAACGCAATCCAGCATGGCCGGCCGATTTTCTCCCTGGCGGCGTCTTATCAGGAAGTGGAGCAGGGTGCTACGCATCAGGCGGACATGCCAACAGTGCCGGATCCGGAAACCCTGGATACGGATCAGGCAATTCGGCTGCAGCTGGTTGAGCGCCTGCCGGAACAGTATCGCAAGGATTTTCTCCTTGAGCGCCCGGTTGAGTTTCGTCCGGTGACCCCGCTGGACCCTATTTCGTCTGAACCCAAGGCGCCGGTGCGTGAAGTATGGTTCCGGGTCGTGGACAAGGTCGAAGCCAGTCCCATGCTGCAACGGGCGCTGCTGGCCTACTGTTCCGACTTCGGACTGATGGGTACGGCCATGCTGCCTCATGGCATGAATTTCTGGCAGGCCAATACCCAGTGCGCGAGCATCGACCATGCCATGTGGTTCCATAATGACTTCCGAATTGACGAATGGTTGCTCTACCGCAGTGACAGTCCTTTCGCGGGGGGCTCCCGGGGCATGAACTTCGGATCGATCTACCGTCAGGATGGCACCCTGGTGGCGTCCGTGGCACAGGAAGGCCTGATTCGTCAGCATCCGTCCGACAGTCCGGCCTGATGAAACGTCTCCCGGCACTGCTTGAAGAGGTCAGTGCTTGCCGGCTGTGCGAAGCGCATCTGCCGTTGGGGCCAAGGCCTGTGGTGCGTGCGGGGGAGGGTGCTCGCCTGCTGATCGTAGGCCAGGCACCGGGCACCCGGGTTCATGAAACCGGTATTCCCTGGAATGACCCCTCCGGGGATCGCCTGCGTGACTGGCTGCAACTGGACCGGGACGCGTTTTACGATGAGCAGCGCATTGCCATTATTCCCATGGGATTCTGCTATCCAGGCCGAGGCAAGGGGGGCGATCTGCCACCCAGGCCGGAGTGCGCGCCCCAATGGCACGGGCCGCTGCTGGCGGAACTGCCCGACCTGCGTCTGACCTTGCTGGTGGGGCAGTATGCCCAGCGCTATTACCTGCCAGGGGCGAGCAAGACGCTGACCGATAACGTGCGGGAATACCGCAAGGCCCTTGAGCACGGTTTTTTCCCTTTGCCACACCCCAGCCCCCGCAACCGCCTGTGGCTGCGCCAGCGCCCCTGGTTCGAGGAGGAGGTGCTACCAGTGCTGCGGGAGAGGGTGGGGGCCGTGTTATAACCTATTCTGAGGGCTGGGAAGTTTCTCGTGACGAGATGCGAGTCGCGAACAGCGACCCCCTTCCTTCCTGCCTGTGCTGGCCTCAGGCCTTTTTGCCTTTCAACACTCGTTCTTCGTAACTCGCCTCCCCGCCGTTTGGCCAACGAGCCGTCGCTCCCGCAAAATATGCCATCGCGATGTACTCCCCGGCTGGATAAACGCGCCGTTTGGCGGTATCATCCGCGCCCCAAACTCCACCGCTGGTGACCAGTGAAGCCGGGCCCTCCAGAGCCATGAAACGGTTTCCGTCGCCTGAACCCAAACTGAGAGGGGCATCTCCGTGAGCAAACTGGAAGACCATTTCGGCCGCTGGAAGAACCGCGAAGAAATTGCAGAAGGCATGATTCCGATGATCGGCCGCCTGCAGCGCGAAAAGAACGTGACCACTACCGTTTACAGCCGCGCCCTGGTCAACAAGTCTGTTATCCAGATCCTGAAAGCACACCGTTTCGTCAAGCAAATCGAGGACTCCGAGCTGTCTGTCGTGGACACCTTCCCGGTTTTGCAGGAAGTGGCCAAGCTGGACCTGGGTGCTTGCCGTATTGATGTGGGCAAGCTGGCGGTGGAGTACAAGAAAGATAACCGCGGTCTGTCCATTGAAGATTATGTCCGTGAAGAGCTGGCAGAAGCCGTGAGCAGCAAGGTTTCCCTGGCTGAACCCACCGATGTGGTGCTCTATGGCTTTGGTCGTATCGGCCGCATTCTGGCCCGCCTGCTGATTGAAAAAGTGGGTTCCGGCAATGGTCTGCGCCTGAAAGCGATCGTGGTACGTGAATCCGGCAAGGGCGACCTGCAGAAGCGAGCCAGCCTGCTGCGTCGCGACTCCGTGCACGGCCCGTTTGCCGGCACCATTGCCGTTGATGAAGAAGAAAATGCCATCATCGCCAACGGTAACTTCATCAAGGTGATTTACTCCAGCGACCCGAACACCATCGATTACACCCAGTACGGCATCAACAATGCCGTGGTGATCGACAACACCGGTAAATGGCGTGATGTGGAAGGCCTGTCCCAGCACCTGAATCGTCCGGGTGTGTCCCGCGTGATGCTGACGGCGCCGGGCAAAGGTGATATGAAAAACATTGTTCATGGTGTGAACAACAACACCATCGAAGATGCTGACAAGATCATCTCCGCCGCCAGCTGCACCACCAATGCCATCGTGCCGCCGCTGAAAGCGCTGGAAGACAAGTTTGGTATCGAGTTTGGTCACGTAGAGACGGTGCATTCCTACACCAATGACCAGAACCTGCTGGATAACTTCCACAAAGGCCCCCGTCGTGGTCGTGCTGCGCCGCTGAACATGGTGCTGACCGAAACCGGTGCGGCTACTGCCGCCGCCAAGGCGTTGCCTTCTCTGGCCGGCAAGCTGACCGGGAATTCCATCCGCGTTCCTACTCCGAACGTGTCCATGGCGATCCTGAACCTGACCCTGGAGAAGGAAACCACCCTGGAAGAGCTGAATGAGTACCTGCGCTGGGTGAGTCTGCACTCTCCGCTGCAGCGTCAGGTGGACTTTGTCAGCAGCCCGGATGCCGTTTCCACCGATTTCGTCGGTTCCCGTCACGCGTCCGTCATCGACGCCGAGGCTACCATTGTCAACGGGCGCCATTGCGTACTGTATGTGTGGTACGACAATGAGTTTGGCTACAGCTGTCAGGTTTTGCGTATCCTTCAGCAGATCTCCGGGGTGGAATACCCGCAGTATCCGAAGGACTGAACCTGAGCAATGAAAAGGGCCCGCAGCACTGCGGGCTTTTTTTCGGCTACCTTATGGCGCCAAAAACGTGCACATTCGGCGCGCCTGACTGGTGCGATGCGACAAAAGTCGGTCGCCAAGCCTCTGGCGGATAAGCAGTCGCGTCTTTATAATGTGCGCCGCCAGCTATGGCTGGCTCCCAAGTGCAAATTCCGGATTTTGCGTGAATCCCCGGCGATTGCCCAGTTTACGGGTGATTTCTGGAGATTTGCCTCGACTTCAGCAACACGCAACGTGGGCGAGTAACTATGATTAAAATCAGGAAGGGCCTGGATCTGCCCATCACTGGTGCACCGCGCCAGGAGATTGAGGAAGGTCACCAGGTTCGTTCTGTTGCCGTGCTCGGCGGTGACTATGTGGGTATGAAGCCCACTATGGAAGTCCGCGAAGGCGACATGGTCAAAAAGGGCCAGGTTATCTTCACAGACAAGAAAACCGAGGGTGTGAAATACACCGCTCCTGCGGCTGGCAAGGTGATCGCGGTCAACCGCGGCCACAAGCGCGTACTTCAATCCGTGGTGATTGAAGTGGCCGATCAGGAAGATGAAGTCACCTTTACCTCCTACAGCATCGACCAGCTGTCCAGCATCGACCGCGCTGCTGTCCAGCAGCAGCTGGTGGATTCCGGTGAGTGGACCCTGCTGCGTACTCGCCCTTTCGGCAAGGTGCCGGCGCTTGAGTCCACCCCGAACTCCATTTTCGTTTCCATTCTGGACACCAATCCGCTGGCCATGGAGCCGGCAGTGGTGATCAAGGAAAACGAGCAGGCGTTCCGTGCCGGTCTCACCGTGCTGAGCCGTCTCACTGACGGTCCGGTGTGGGTATGCCGTGGTCCCAAGACAGATCTGCCCAGTTTCGCTGGCGGTCAGGTGCGCGAAGAAACCTTCGCGGGCAAGCACCCGGCTGGCAACGTGGGTACCCAGATCCATTTCCTGGACCCGGTCAGCATGAACAAGACGGTATGGTCGCTGGGCTATCAGGACGTGATTGCCATCGGCAACCTGTTCCTCAATGGCAAACTCTCCAGTGAGCGTGTTGTTGCCCTGTGTGGTCCCCAGGCCAAGACGCCGCGCCTGCTGCGTACCCGTGTAGGTGCCAGCGTGGAAGATTTCACCCAGGGTGAACTCAAGAGCGGTGATAACCGTCTGGTGTCCGGTTCCGTGCATAACGGCCACAACGCCCGCGGCCCGCTGGCCTGGCTGAACCGCACTGCCAACCAGTTGACGGCCCTTCGAGAAGGGCATGAGCGTGAATTGCTGGGTTACATCTCCCCCGGCGTCAATCGCTTCTCGCTCATGAACATCTATCTGTCCAAGCTGATGCCCGGCAAACGCTTCAACTTCACCACCACCACCAATGGCTCCGAGCGTGCAATGGTACCGGTGGGTGCGTATGAAGAAGTGATGCCGCTGGATATCCTGCCCACCCAGCTGCTGCGTTCCCTGATTGTTGGGGATACTGACGGCGCAACTGCGCTGGGCGCTCTGGAGCTGCTGGAGGAAGACCTGGCCCTGTGTACCTTTGTGTGCCCGGGCAAGTATGAATACGGTCCGATCCTGCGCGACAACCTCACCACCATTGAAGCGGAGGGCTGAGCATGGGCTTGAGAAATTACCTGGACAAGAAGGTTGCCCCGCATTTCCATGAAGGCGGCAAGTTCGAGAAGTACTACACCTTCTATGAAATGTTCGACACCATGCTGTACAGCCCGGATTCCGTAACCCGGTCCGGCTCGCACGTACGTGATGGTCTTGATCTGAAGCGCATCATGATGACGGTGTGGTTCTGCACGTTTCCGGCCATTCTGTTTGGCCTGTGGAATACCGGTTATCAGGCGAACATGCAGATTGCCGAATTGGGGGCAACCCCGATTGCCGGCTGGCGCAGCGATCTGGTGATGGCCCTGACCGGGTTTGATCCCGGCAGCATGCTGGCGAACTTCCTGCACGGTGCGGTTTACTACATTCCGATCCTGTTGACCGTGTACATCGGTGGCTTCATCTGGGAAGGCCTGTTTGCCTGGAAGCGTGGCCACGAAGTGAACGAAGGTTTCTTCGTCACGGGTATCCTGTTCACCCTGATCCTGCCCCCGGCGATCCCGCTGTGGCAGGTATTCCTGGGTATTTCCTTCGGTGTAGTTATCGGCAAGGAAGTGTTCGGTGGTACTGGCAAGAACTTCCTTAACCCGGCACTGGTCGGTCGCGCATTCCTGTACTTCGCATACCCGGCTCAAATGTCCGGTGATGCAGTATGGACTGCCGTAGATAACTTCTCTGGCGCCACCTCCCTGTCTCTGGCCGCTTCCGGCAACCTGGACTACGCGGTGGGCCTGACAGCCAATGCACTCAATGAAGGCGCTGCGGCTGCTACGTCCAGCCTGGCCTGGATGAACACCTTCCTGGGTAATATTCAGGGCAGCATCGGTGAAACCTCCACCCTGGCGATCCTTATTGGTGGCGCGGCATTGTTGCTGACCAAGATCGCTTCCTGGCGCATCGTGCTGGGTGTGTTTCTGGGTATGGTGGGCATGTCTGCAGTGTTCAACGCGGTGGGCTCTGACACCAACTTCATGTTCGATATGCCATGGTACTGGCACCTGACCGTAGGCGGTTTCGCCTTCGGCATGATCTTCATGGCAACTGATCCGGTGTCTGCGTCCATGACCAATACCGGCAAGTACGTCTTTGGTGCCCTGATCGGTGTGATGACTGTTCTGATCCGGGTGATCAACCCGGCTTTCCCGGAAGGCATCATGCTGGCAATCCTGTTCGGTAACCTGTGTGCGCCGCTGATTGACTACTTTGTCACTCAGGCAAACATTCGTCGTCGTCTGCGTCGTACCGGGGGAGAAGTGTAATGGCTGGAAATAACGAAAGCGTCAGCAAGACATTGCTGGTTGCCTTCCTGGTGTGTGTGGTCTGCGGTGTGGTGGTTGCCACCGCCGCCGTGAGCCTGCGCCCGGTGCAGAACGAGAACAAGCTTCTCGACAAGCGCAAGAATATTCTTCAGGCAGCAGGCATGTACGATGCCGGTAAGGGTGTTAATGAACAGTTCGAGCTGATCGAGCGCAAGTTCGTTGACATCGACAGCGGTGATTACGTTGAGATGCCTGAGTCCTACGATCAGCGTAAAGCGGCCAAGGATCCCAAGCAGTCCGAGCGCCTGTCGGGTGATGTGGATACGGCTTCCATCAAGAGCCAGGCCAAAGTGGCTGAGGTTTATCTAGCAAAGGATGAGAATGGCGATCTGAGCCGAATCATTCTGCCGGTTCACGGTTATGGGCTGTGGTCCACGCTGTACGGTTTTCTGGCCCTGGAGCCGGATGCCAATACGGTTGCCGGACTGGGCTTCTATGAGCATGCAGAGACTCCCGGCCTGGGTGGCGAAGTGGACAATCCCAAGTGGAAAGCCCTGTGGCATGGCAAGAAGCTTTACGGTGACCAGGGTGAAGTTGAGATTCAGGTCATCAAGGGTACCGTGGAAAGCAACACGCCGAATGCCGAGCACAAGGTGGATGGCCTGGCGGGCGCTACCCTGACCAGCCAGGGTGTCAGCAACCTGCTGCGCTTCTGGGTGGGTGAAAACGGCTTCCGTCCCTACCTGCAGCGCATGCAGCAAGAGGACAGTGTGATAGACGTCAGCAACACGGTGGAATCCAGCGACCAGCCGGAAGGAGACGCGTAATGGCGGAGAAAACCAAGGACATCCTGTTAGGTCCGATTTTCGACAACAACCCCATCGCGCTGCAGATTCTCGGTATCTGTTCCGCGCTGGCGGTCACCAGCAACCTGAGCACTACCGTGACCATGTGTATTGCTCTGACCGCGGTAACCGCATTCTCGAATCTTTTCGTGAGCACCATCCGTAATTCGATTCCGTCGAGCATCCGGATCATCGTGCAGATGACCATTATTGCCTCGCTGGTAATCGTGGTGGATCAGTTCCTTAAAGCCTATGCCTACAGCATTTCCAAGCAGCTGTCGGTATTTGTGGGGCTGATCATCACCAACTGTATCGTGATGGGCCGCGCTGAAGCCTTTGCCATGAAGAACCCGCCGCTCCCGTCCTTCCTGGACGGTATCGGTAACGGTCTGGGCTACTCCGTGATCCTGCTGGGTCTGGGCTTCACCCGTGAGTTGCTGGGTGCAGGCAGCCTGTTCGGTCACCAGATTCTGCCGAAGGTTTCCGACGGCGGCTGGTACATGACCAATGGCATGATGCTGCTGCCGCCGAGCGCGTTCTTCCTGATTGGTCTGTTCATCTGGGCAATTCGCGCCTGGAAGCCAGCCCAGGTGGAAGCCGATGACTTCAAAATGAAGCCCAACACCCGTGTCAGCGACGCGTTTTAACGGAGACGAGGAATGTTTGAACATTATGTAAGCCTGTTCGTCCGCGCCGTCTTTGTTGAAAACATGGCGCTGGCTTTCTTCCTGGGTATGTGTACGTTTATCGCCGTATCCAAGAAAATCTCGACTGCAATCGGTCTTGGTGTGGCGGTGGTTGTGGTACTGACCATTACCGTGCCGGTGAACAACCTGCTGCTCACCTACCTTCTCAACGAAGGCGCCTTGTCCTGGACTGGCATTCCCGAGCTGGCCAAGCTGGATCTTCGCTTCCTGGGCCTGCTGAGTTACATCGGCGTGATTGCGGCGCTGGTACAGATCCTGGAAATGACGCTGGACAAGTATGTGCCCAGCCTCTACAACGCGCTGGGCATCTTCCTGCCGTTGATCACCGTAAACTGCGCCATCATGGGGGCGTCCCTGTTCATGGTAGAGCGCGACTACAACTTCGGTGAGTCCGTGGTTTATGGTTTGGGTGCCGGTACCGGTTGGGCGTTGGCAATCACACTGCTCGCGGGTATCCGTGAAAAATTGAAGTACAGCGATGTTCCTGACGGCCTCAAGGGCCTGGGTATCACCTTCATCACCGTGGGTCTGATGTCACTGGGCTTCATGTCATTTTCCGGCGTGCAGCTGTAAGGAAGGGGTTGAATCATGAGTGTTGAGATTATTCTCGGTGTCGTCATGTTCACTGCCATCGTGCTGGCGTTGGTGGCAGTAATTCTGGTTGCCCGCTCCCGTCTGGTGGCAACCGGTGACGTACGCATCGATATCAATGGCGATGCAGACAAAGGCATTGATGCTCCGGCTGGCGGCAAGCTGCTGGGGACCCTGGC
This sequence comes from Alcanivorax sp. DP30, assembly GCF_009882945.1. Classification (GTDB taxonomy): domain Bacteria; phylum Pseudomonadota; class Gammaproteobacteria; order Pseudomonadales; family Alcanivoracaceae; genus Alcanivorax. The sequence goes on along the minus strand of NZ_WTUY01000002.1, from coordinate 765,973 downwards.
GAATCAGGGTATCTTCCTGTCTTCCGCCTGTGGTGGTGGTGGTACCTGTGCCCAGTGCAAGTGTCAGGTGCTGGACGGCGGTGGTGACATTCTGCCCACAGAAGAAGGCCATTTCACCAAGGGTGAAATTCGCGATGGCTGGCGCCTTAGCTGCCAGGTCAACGTGAAGCAGGACATGAAGATCCAGGTGCCGGAAGAGTTCTTCGGGGTGAAGAAATGGGAGTGCGAGGTTATCTCCAATGATAACGTGGCTACTTTCATTAAAGAGCTGACTCTGAAACTGCCGGAAGGCGAGAACGTGGATTTCCGCGCGGGTGGTTATGTGCAGCTGGAAGCGCCGCCGTTCGATATCAATTTCTCTGACTTTGATATCGCCGAGGAATACCGCGGTGACTGGGAACGTTTCAACTTCTTCGATCTGAAGTGCAAGAACAACGAAGAAGTGATTCGCGCCTATTCCATGGCCAACTATCCGGAAGAGAAGGGCATCCTCAAGTTCAACATCCGGATCGCTACGCCGCCTCCGGGCTCGCAGGGTATCCAGCCGGGTATCATGAGCTCCTATGTCTTCAATCTGAAGCCGGGCGACAAGATCACCGTATTCGGGCCCTTTGGTGAGTTCTTCGCCAAGAAGACCGATGCCGAGATGGTGTTCATTGGTGGTGGTGCGGGCATGGCGCCCATGCGGAGCCACATTTTCGATCAGCTCAAGCGTCTCAATTCTGACCGCAAGATGAGCTTCTGGTACGGTGCCCGTAGTGTTCGCGAGTGTTTCTACACCGAAGAATACGATCAGCTGGCAGAAGAGAACGACAACTTCCAGTGGCATCTGGCGCTGTCCGATCCGCAACCGGAAGATAACTGGACGGGGCTCACTGGCTTCATTCACAACGTGCTTTACGAGCAGTATCTCAAGGACCACCCGGCCCCTGAAGATTGCGAGTTCTACATGTGTGGACCGCCAATGATGAACGCGTCGGTCATCAAGATGCTTGAGGACCTTGGCGTTGAGCCGGAGAACATCCTGCTGGATGATTTCGGCGGCTGATTAAGAGACGCCGGCCTTCGGGCCGGCGTTTTTGGTTTAGTTGAAAGCTCAAAGTTTAAAGTTGAAACCGTGGCTACAGAAGTGCCTGGATTCAGACCCTGCACCCCGCGTTCAAATTATTTCCTGGCGGGGGTTCCCTCGTTTGAACTTTAAACTTTGAACTACTCGTGCAACCCACCGGATCCGAACCATGACCCGCATCTGCCTCCTGCTGGTTCTCTCCCTGACGCTGTTGCTGTCCGGCTGTGACGACAGCAAGAATCGCCTTTCTGTGCTTAGCGGGCCCACCATGGGTACCAGTTGGAGTGTGAAGTTTACCGGCAACCCGGATGAGAGCGTTGATGCCCTCAAGGCGGATATTGAGGCCGCATTGGAGCAGGTGAATGCGGAGATGAGTACTTACCGTGAGGATTCAGTACTCAGCCAGTTCAACCAGGCGCCTGGCGGGACGATCATGGATTTGCCTGCGGATACGGTAACGGTGATGCAGGCCGCTTTTTCCATCTCTGAAATGACGGGTGGTGCCTATGATGTGACCGTGGGTCCATTGGTGAACCTGTGGGGCTTTGGGCCCGGAGCGGATCGTTTCGAGCCTCCGGAAGACAGTCAGTTACAGGCAGCCATGAGCCGGGTGGGTTGGCAGGCCCTGTTACTTGATGGGGCTCGCCTTCTGCAACCTGGTGATGTGTACGTGGATCTGTCATCCATTGCCAAGGGCTTTGCGGTGGACAAGATCGCTGACCTCATGGACAAGCATGGTCTGCGTTCCTGGTTGGTGGAAGTGGGAGGGGAGCTGCGTGCCCGCGGCACTAAACCCTACGGCCAGCCCTGGCGGATTGCCGTTGAGCGCCCGATCCCCGGGGTTCGCGAGGTGGAGCAGGTTGTGACGCTCAGAGACATGGCGGTGGCGACCAGTGGCGATTACCGGAATTTTTTCGAATCCGGTGGTAAACTGTATTCACACACCATTGATCCGCGCACGGGCTACCCTGTTCAGCACAAGCTCGCATCGGTGTCAGTACTGCATGAAAGCGCCATGATGGCGGATGGCCTGGCAACCGCAATGACAGTGCTGGGACCGAAAGACGGAATGGCGTTTGCCAAGGCTCATGAACTGGCGGTGTTTTTCATTGTCAGAACAGATGAAGGCGTAACAGAATTGATGACGCCTGCCTTCGAAGCAATCCTGGAGGAGATGTAACATGTTGATGACTATTGTAGTGGCCGTGATTTTTATGGGGCTCCTGTTTGCCGGTATGGCCATTGGCGTGATTATGTCGAACAAGCCTCTGGAAGGCTCCTGTGGTGGCCTGGCTAACCTGGGGCTTAAGGAAGGCTGCGAAATCTGTGGTGGAGATCGCGGCAAGTGTGAAGAGAACAGCAAGAAAGTGAACAGCGAGAAAGCCGCTGCGCTGGGCCGCGACGTGATGAAGATGTAAGGTTCTGTGCCTTGCAGAAAAAGCCCGCCTTGTGCGGGTTTTTTTGTAGGTTGAACGTTTAAAGTTCAAAGTTGAAAAGCGCGGACCGGGCCTGTCTGGACAGAAAGGCTGTGCCCGCGCTGAACCGGCTAAACAAGCAAATTCCGCATTCTTTAAGCCCCCCTGTAAAGCTCGCGCTTTTCAAGTTTACACTTTCAACGACTCTCAGCCCCCCAGCACCACCGCCGTGCGCAATTTGGCCTGGCCGTATTTACGCATCTGCTCGAATTTTTCCCGTGTGATTGGCACATGCTGGCAGTCCAGCGGCACCTGGTCTTCCCCGGGGTCCGGGTCATGGATGTAGAAGCATTCTTCATCATTGCCGCTAATGGCGACCCAGTGAGGCGCCTTGCGGCCATCCAGGCGCCAGGTACTGATCAGAACCAGCACAATTTTTCCGGCGCTGATGGCATTATCCAGATCGTCTGCGGTGAAGTCCTGATAGTTAACGGCGATGCCTTCCTGCTTGCAGGTTTTGACAAAGTAGTGGTGCAGGGTGGTGATGACGTCCTTCTTGTCATGATCGCGTACCGAATCCACAAACAAGGGGCCCTTCTGGTTGCACCACACCGTGGCTGCAAGTCCACGCCGGCGAGCCGCAATGGCCAGCCCCATGGGGTGGCAGCCACCGTGGCCAGCGGTCATGTAGATAGTGGTGGCCTCTCGCCACAGCAGCAGTTCCTCGGTGGTGTCCGGGGTGTGTCCCTTCAAAGCCGCCAGCGCCATCAGCAGGCAGGCCGGGCCACAGGTAAACGGTGTGCTTTGCTGCACCCAGGGCAGGTGAAGCTGTGCGTCGTTGGCGGGCTGGTAGTGCAGCCGCTTCTGGTAGCGCAGGGCATCCTGGTGATCTTCGTAATAGTCTGGAGCCAGGCCAAACAGACGGTAGCCACGTTTCTCATAAAGCGCGATGGCGCCCTGGTTGTCCTTGCGGACTTCCAGACGCAAGTAGAGTCGTCGTTCCTGATGGGCATAGTCTTCGGCAGCTTCCATCAGCTGTTCGCCCAGTCGTTGTCCGCGCTGGGCTGGATCCACGGCAATGGAATACAGGCGCGCCAAACGGGTACCCGGCTGCAACAGTACCAGCGCGTACCCGGCCAGCTGGCGCTGATCGGTTTGCGCCACGATGAGGCCATCATGATGACGATTGATCCATTTCTGGAAACTGCGACGGGATAAACGGTCCGAATCGAAGCAACGTTGTTCCAGTGCAGTGAGCGCATCCAGATCGCTGGGAAGGGCAGGGCGGAGGGTGACGGGGCACATGATCCTTGTTCCTTGAGAGTGGCCCAGCATAAGACAACAGCGATATGACGGGCTAGAGGAATCTTGGCGTAACTGATACGAGGGCGAGTTGCGAGAAGCGAGTCTCGAAGAGAAAGAGCAAAACCCCTATGAAGCCACCGTTTCTGCGTTTCGAAACTCGCTTCTCGCAACTCGAAATCAGAAAGGACCCTGAATCACATAAGCATTACCCGCCGGTGTGGCAGCCACGTCGTACCCGCGGCATACTGAAGTCATTAATCAGGAGGGACGTAATGCCGCAACAGGATCCGGTTCGGGGGCTTGTGCTCTCTGGGGGCGGGGCCCGCGGGGCCTATCAGGTGGGTGTGCTGTCGGCGATTGCCGAGTTGCTGGATCGTGGCACACCCAACCCTTTCCCGATCATCTGCGGCACTTCTGCTGGCGCCATCAATGCGGCAGCACTGGCGGCCAATGCCGGAAACTATCGCACTGCGGTACGTGGCCTTGAGCGGGTTTGGGCGAACCTGACGGCAGAGCAGGTATACCGGACGGATCTTTATGCCTGTATCAAAGGCATCGTGCGTTGGCTGTTTTCCGGTTTTACCACTGGACGCACACCGGATCGAAGTGCCCTGCTGGATAATCTTCCCCTACAGCGGCTGTTGACTCTTGTGGTCAATTTCCAGCGCATTCAGCAAAACATTGACCTGGGGCACCTGCGCGCTATCTCCATTACTGCATCCAACTATGCCACCGGTGAATCGGAAAGTTTTTTCCAGGGTGCCCCGGAACTGGCGGACTGGGTCCGTGCCCGTCGCAAGGGCAAGCGATCCCGTATTGGGGTCGAGCATCTGCTGGCCTCTGCGGCAATTCCAATCCTTTTTCCCGCCGGCAAGGTGGATGGTGGCTACTACGGCGATGGCGCTCTGCGCCAGTTGGCGCCATTGAGCCCGGCGGTGCATCTGGGCGCTTCGCGGCTGCTGGTGATAGGTGTCTCCGGCAATGCCACGGCTGGCCGTCAGCGGATACTCAGTGGTTACCCGTCCATGGCCCAGGTGCTCGGCCATGTGCTCAACAGTGTTTTTGTCGACACCCTGGAAGGGGATGTGGAACGGCTGGAGCGCATCAATCATACCCTCTCAGCGCTGGGGGAGCGGGCCCGCCGCAAGCATGGCATTACCTTACGGGAAGTGGATGTGCTGAAAATCTATCCGTCCCGTCCCATCGATGAAATCGCCGCCGAGCACCTTAAGGAATTGCCGCGTACCTTGCGTTTCTTTCTCCGCGGGTCGGGGGCCACCCGTTCCCCGGGAGCCAGTGCCATGAGTTACCTGCTGTTTGAGCCGGGTTTCACCGGGGCTCTGATCGACATGGGTTACAGGGATGCCATGGCCCGTAAGGAAGAGATAGAGGCGTTTTTCAGTCAGGAACCGTTGCTGGAAACCGGGGCAGGGGACAATCAGACGGAGGCCGAATCCTCATAACGGTGTTTGCGTAGGAAGTGGGTGACGAAGCTGGTGGGATAGTCGGTGATGATGCTGTCGACTTTCAAGCGGCTCAGGCGGTCGGCTTCAGTGAGATCGTTCACCGTCCATACGGAGACTTTCAGTCCGCGTTTGCGGGCACGACGCATCAAGGCCGGAGTGACCAGCGAGTAGTGGGCAATCAACCAGCTGCAGCCCAGCGCCCGTGCGCGCCGGGTGGGTTGAAGATAACGGTACTGACAGACATACCCCCGCTCAATATCCGGTGCCATGGTGGCCATCATGCGCAGGAAGCCGGTATGGCTGGAGGTGACCACAACTCTGGCCTGCAGCTGCTGTTCATGGATCATGTGTGTCAGGTGATGGGCCAGTTGATGCAGGATGATGCGATCGGCCCCTTTGACCTCGAACTGGAAGCGCATGTCAGGACCGCACAGATCCACCACTTCCTGTAGCGAAGGGATGCCGGTGGGGCTGTGCCAGCCCGGCGTGTTACGGCGAGCGTCCATTACGCCCAGCTGGGCACGGGTGTACTGACGCACATTGCCTTTCATGCCGGTTGTACGGGTGATGTCACTGTCGTGCAGTACAATCAATTGACCATCGGATGACAACCGTACATCCAGCTCCATTTCCGTGACCCCTGCTTCCACAGCAACCTGAAAGCTGGCGAGGGTATTTTCCGGTGCTTCCCCACGGGCACCGCGGTGGCCCACCAGGGCGGGGGAATGGAATGCATTGAGTGGCTGTGTCATCGCAATATTCATGGTCACATTGTTTTCGAGAAAGATGACAGCGCTATGACCCGGATACAAGAGGGCAAGGTGTCATTTTTGTGACTTTTTAACGGTGTAACCTGCGTGTCATGTTCAACCTCGAAGACATGAAGAGGCGGAGGCACTTTGTCACTGATCAGGGATTATGGGCGCTACTTTCTCGCCAGCTGGTTGCCGGATTACGAGGGCAGGATAAAGGGGGGCTCAGTGCAGCGCTGGCTGGTCATGCTGGTGTTCTGGCCGTTGTTTCTGATGGTGCAGGGTATCAATGGCATTGGCTTGATGCTGGATCATGTGTTGTTTCCCGATTTCCGGCGGGTGCAGGTGCGCGAACCTCTCTTTGTGGTAGGTGTGCCGCGTAGCGGCACCACGTTTCTCCATCGGTTGTTAGCGCTGGATGAGGGCTTTACCACCACCGCATTGTGGGAACTGCTGTTTGCCCCGTCCATTACACAGCGCTACTTCTGGACAGGGCTGGCCAGACTGGATCGTGCTGTCGGGCGACCTCTTGGCCGGTTGCTGGGATGGCTGGAGCGACGGCTGCTGGGGGGGCTGGATGATGTCCACAAGACCGGGCTGCTTGACCCGGAAGAGGACTATCTGGGTTTGATCCCGGTATGGGGCTGTTTCCTGCTGGTGCTGGTAGTGCCGGTACCGGCACTGTGGCGACTGACATTCCTGGACCGTGATGGCAGCGCAGAGGAAAAGGTGCGGGTAATGACCGCCTATCGCCGTTTCATACAACGTCATCTCTACTTCCATGGCGAACACAAACAGCTGCTCTCCAAAAATCCGTCTTTTACGCCCTGGCTGGAGACGCTATCGGAAGGCTTTCCTGATGCCCGTTTCATAGGTTGCCTGCGCAGCCCGAACCAGGCAGTGCCGTCACAGATTAACTCGATACTTATCGGCGCGAAGCTCTTTGATGGGCGGGATACCACGGTCTATTGGCGACAGGGCTTTCTTGCCATGCTGGACTACTATTATCGGCACCTGTTGTCTGCTTTGGAATCCATGCCATCACAGCGTCAATCGTTGTCTGTGATGGAAGAACTGACCAAGGCGCCCGCCGCCACGGTGCTGGGCTTCTATGATGTCTTTGGCTGGCAGGTGGATGAGGCATTCCATACCCGACTGCTTGAGCAGGATCACAAGGCCCGAAAATACCAGAGTGCTCATACCTATTCGCTGGAAAACCTGGGGGTGGATGCGGAGACCCTGAACGCCACCTTTGGTTGGGTGTATGAGCGTTTCGGTTTTCCCCGTCCCGTGAAATGACGCCAACGCCTCCTGGCGCGCTATCACTCAGTCTCTGTCTCACCGCTGAAAAATTCTGTCACATCTTGATGCTACCGGTTTTCCTGGTGTCACATTTTCGACATACCCGGGGTGAATACTCGCCCCATGGATACCAAAACGCTTCGAGTACTTTTTGTGGTGGATGCGATCAAAGGTCGGAATGGCGTCGGCGCCTATTTCCAGGATCTGGTGTCGCATCTGGAAGGCCAGGTCGAGCGGGTTGAGCTGGTGCAACCCTGTCTGCAGGATCCCCATCCCTGTCAGGGGGTTTCCATGCCGATTCCCGGCGATCCGACCCAGCGGCTGTTCTTTCCAAAAATCAGGGAGCTCTGTGCCCTGGTATGGGAAATGAAGCCCCATGTGATTGTCATTCCTGGCCCCGGCATCTTCTCCATGATCGGTTACTGGATTGCCAAGAAGTGGGGTATCCCGGTTTGTGTCACCTTCCAGACCGATTACAACCGCCTGGTAGAACTGTACTGGGGCAAGCGTCTGGCGCGTCTGGCGGGCGGTTTTCTGAACTGGGTCAATCGCACCCTGTTCCAGGGCAGCGAAACGGCGGCCACCATCTGCGAATCCATGATTGCCCAGGCGCGAACCGCGGGCGCGCGCAACCCTCAGTTGGTCGGCACACCGCTGGCACGGGAGTTTGTGCAGACGCCGGTTCAGCCGCTGGCTGGGGATGTGCGGCGGGTATGCTATGTGGGCCGCCTGGCAGCGGAAAAGAATATTGAATCCTTCCTTGAGCTGGCTGCTTGTCGCCCGGATCTCCAGTTTGAAGTGGCTGGGGATGGTCCATTGCGCAGCAAGGTTGAAGAAGCGTGCAAACGGCATGACAACCTCACTTTGCTGGGTTGGTGTAGCCGTGCACAGGTGGTGGAACTCATTGACCGCAGCCAGGTACTGGTGCTGCCATCGTCGGTGGAAGCCTTCGGCACCGTAGCGCTGGAGGCAATGGCAAGACAGCGACTGGTGATCACTACACCCGCCTGTGGCATCAATGAGTGGCCTGCATTGGCTCGTGGTCTGTGGATCATGGAAGAGGGGGAAAACCTGTCTGCGACCCTGGACCGTCTCAAGGAATTGTCCGCAAACCAGCGCCAGGCAAAAGCCCTTGATGCCCGTGAGGCAGCCTGTGTGATGAACAACGATGCCATTGCTCACTGGGGATCGGTGCTTGCGCACTGTGCCGCCATGAAACCGGTGCCTTCGAGCCTGCCTTCGCCAACGCTGGCATTGCTGCGACGCTTGAGCAGTCACCATGCCTGAAAGTCGTGGGATGGCGCAGGGTATGACCGGTCTGAAAGCGTTACTCAGCATCCATGATGTGATGCCGGAAACCCGTCCCCAGGTCAGCGCCATGCTGGCCTCGTTGTCGTTGCCTGCCCAGGCCGTCACATTGCTGGTGGTGCCGGGCAGGCACTGGTCCAGGGATGATTTGGTCTGGTTGCGCGGACTTCAGCAAGTTGGGCATCCTCTTGCCGGCCACGGCTGGATTCATCAATGCCAACCGCCGGTTACCCTCTATCACAAGCTTCACAGTGCCCTGTTGTCCCGTCAGGTTGCCGAGCATTTATCGTTCAGTGCTGACGGGGTTATCCAGCTGATGAATGATTGTCATGGCTGGTTTGCGGAACAGGGTCTGAGCGTGTCGCCACTGTATGTTCCACCAGCCTGGGCATTGGGCAGTCTGCGGCCGGAGCACTATCACCAGCTGCCGTTCCGTTATCTGGAAACTCTCGCCGGCGTGCTGGATACCCAAAGCGGAACCCTGACTCGATTGCCGCTGGTAGGCTTTGAGGCGGATACGGTATTTCGCGCCTGGTTTCTGAAACTTTTCAATGGCTACAATGTGGCTCGTGCCAAGGCACAGCAGATGCCGGTTCGGATTGGGCTGCATCCCTTCGATCTTTCCAGCCATCTGGCGTCACAGATCCCTAACCTGATTGCTCGCGTGACGGAATTTCACGACTATGCCGCACTGGGGGATCCTGAGTGGCTACCGCGTCAGTTGCTCTAGCCGGTTTCGTCCTGTCCTTTGTCCCTCAGGCGCTTACGCTTCTGCCTGAAGTGTTTACTTTTTCTCCTGCAAAGCCCCACTGGTCGGCTGGGTGTAGGATGATGTCATTTTGAGATAAAACAGAACATTCATTCCCTCTGCTGGACGCGATACTTTTTGACGGTTCAGTCATTCAGTTATCAAAAATAACAATACGGAAAAGGGATATGAAACGTCACGTTGGTATCACCCTGCTGACCATTGCCGGTTTTGTTGTCTCCGGTCAGGTGCTGGCTGAAAAGAATTATGAGGATTACAGCCGCAGTGAGCTCAGGGCCATGGCTGAGAAGAGCCGTAAATCAGTTGATGAGAATGATGTCTGGCAGACGGAAAAAGTGGATGTCGACGAATCGGTGATTGAGGGTGCCTGGAATGCCGTGCCGTTCCAGACTCGTTATTTCGACTACCCGCCAGAAAAACTCAAGGCTCGTTGGTCTGATTTGACCCGGGCGATTCGAGTGCCTTATCCCTCTCCGGAATATCTACAGGTAAGAATTGAGCGATTCCCGGTCCTCAGAGAAGAACTGGGGCCAGATTTTGATGGTGACTACGAGGCCCTGTCTCAACAGGTATTGCACACCTGGCGTCTGTTTTTCCGTGGTGACTTTCGTGCAGCCAAGGACTTCGGTGTTCAGCTAGGGGCCTATGGCAAGCTGCCGGCGTATCTTGCGCAGAGTATCCAGGCCCTGTATCTGACTGAGAGTCGGGATGAAAAGCTGGAAATGCTGAACGATGTGACCAACCAGATTGCCGACTATGTGGACGTGCTCAAAGGTATGAAGGATGAGCCTGAGTTCCGTGATGACTATATGGTCCTGCGTCTTGGTTATGCGTTTGCCATTGGCCGGCTGGCAGAAGAAGCGACGCCCATGGAAGCGCTGATGAATAACTATCTGTTCAAGGTCAGCCGGGCTCTTGATGATGCCGTTGAAATCGATCCCGACCACCCCGTGGCGCTGGCAATGCAGGCCGCCAAGGATGCCAATATTATCCGCGTGGTGGGCAAGCTGCTTGGCCGGCTCACGTTTGGGGCGCGCTTGAGCCGGGTGGAAGATGGGTTTGAAGCCTCTTTCCGGCAGGAAGATGACCTCGCCATTGTTCACTACGAGTACGCTAATTCTCTGATTTATGTGAATCGCAATCGTGACATCTATCGTGCTTTTGACCAGTTCAACACCGCCATTGGTATCCATCCCAAGTCGGCTATGGAAGCACTGGACTCCATGTATGCTGCCAAGCGTTTCAAGGAAATCCAGGATTACTATCTGAACTACAAGCAGAGTTTTCGCGCTTTTGAACGCGAGCGCCGTGAGTATATGGAAGTGACGGATGAAAACCTCTACAACGTCCTCAAGCCGGCATTTCTGGTGAGTGAGTATGTGAAGCGCAAGGAAGAGGGTTACGAGTTCAGCATGGTGGATTAAGTCCGTGTCAGCTATGACCTATGCTCGATTCGATTGGGAAAGGGTTTAACGTTCCGGATTGCTGTATTTCCATGAAACTTCTGTAAGAGCTCGCCTGTATGCGATAAAGCTTTTTGCAGGGCAAATCGCTTGCAGGCAAGCTCCCACGGTGAATGGTTGTGTTTTACCTAAGGCGTTCAAATTTTTGTTCTGCCGGGGCGGGGCACTCAAAGTCGGCGCTGTAGGCCCAGCCGATGGAATTGCCTTGCTGGGTTTCGGTCTTGCAACGCTGGCTGGGTTTGCCAGCTGGAATAGCGCCGTTGTACCCCCAACGCTGACATTGCCCCGAGGTTTTCTGCAAGCCCTGGTGCCAATCCACTTTCGGGCGTTGCATCAGATGTAGTCACAGGCCATGACCACGGGTGCCCCGGGGCGGCTCTCCACCCGCTAAGCGGGTGGTGGACGGGGTGGCACAGGCGCTCAGGAGTGCAGTCACGGCGACGAGTAGCAAGGACGAACGCATGTTTTTGGCGCCCGTTCATAAGTGGGTATGGATCTTGGCTTCAATCCCGATAGCGTTTGCTCAGATCCTGGTAGGCATCCACGCGGCGGTCACGCAGATAGGGCCAGATGCGGCGTACTGATTCGCTGCGCTGCATGTCCACATCGGCGAGCAGTACCTGCTCGCTGTCGCTGTCGGCCTGGGCGAGGAACTCGCCCTGGGGGCCGCAGACGAAGCTGTTGCCCCAGAAACGGATACCACTGTCATCAGCAGGGCTCTGTTCGAAACCCGTACGGTTAGCCACCAGCACGGGGAGACCGTTGGCAACACCATGGGCGCGCTGAATGGTGATCCAGGCGTCGAGTTGTCGCTGTTGCTCGTCCCTGTCGTCTTCCGGGTCCCAGCCGATGGCGGTGGGGTAGAGCAGCAGATCCGCCCCCGCCAATGCCATCAGGCGTGCCGCTTCCGGGTACCACTGATCCCAGCACACTAGCAGGCCAAGTTTACCGACACTGGTATCAATGGGGCTGAAACCACTGCGTCCCTCATTGAAATTTGCGTCGCCGGGGGTGAAGTAGAATTTCTCGTAGAAGCCCGGATCGTCTGGAATGTGCATCTTTCGATAGATGCCTGCCAGGCTGCCGTCCTTTTCGAGAACCACGGCGGTATTGTGGTACAGGCCGGTGGCGCGCTTTTCGAACAGGCTGCCGACGATGACGATGCCCAGCTCTTTGGCCAGGCAGCCAAGCTTGTCGGTGCTGGGCCCGGGAATGCTTTCTGCCAGATCGAACACCGAGGTGTCTTCGGTCTGGCAGAAATACAGACTGCGGTGTAGTTCCTGGAGCATTACCAATTCCGCGCCCGCACTGGCCGCCTGGCGCACCAGGGACAGGGAGTGATCCAGATTGGCGGAAAGATCCGCACTGTTTTTCTGCTGGATAACGGCAACTCGCATTGCTGATCCTTCCTGAATAATGTGAAAAGCAGTGCGCTTACAGGGCGCCCTGGGGCAGCTGCATGGTGACACAATGCAGGCTGCCATGTTGTTCGATCAAGACCCGGCAATCCACCGGTGTCACCCTGCGCTCTCCGGCTACGGCACTCAGCGCATCAATGGCTGCCTGATCGGTTTCACAGCCATACACCGGCAGCAGAATCTTTTCGTTGGTAATGAGGAAATTGGCATAGGTGGCAGGCAGCCGCTCGCCCTCACGGCTGTACTGGGCGACAGGCAGCGGCAGCGGCACCAGACTCAGGTTATGCTTGTGGGCAAGCGTCTGCAGCTCCTTTTCCATGCGTTGCAGGGAGGGATGATGACTGTCACTGGCATCTGTGCACTGCACATAGGCAATGGTGCGGGCATCCACGAAGCGGGCAAGGGTATCCACGTGCGCATCAGTGTCATCGCCTTCCAGCTCACCATGCTCCAGCCACCAGATCTCCTTTACCCCCAGTTGTTCCTTGAGCTGGGCGGTGAGTGCTTCGTCGGTCAGAGCCGGATTGCGGTTGGGATTGCGCAGACAGTGGCGCGTTGTCAGCAGATGGCCCTGACCATCGGTGTCCACGGCGCCACCCTCAAGGACCAGATCCTGAGTATGCAGAGGCAGGGACCAGGGTAGGGAGGCGTTAAGTGCATTATCCCTGTCGGCCTGAAACTTGCCGCCCCAACCTGTGAAGGTATAGTTCAGCAGTTCTACCGTGCCGCTGCTTTCCACGGCCAGTGGGCCAAAGTCCCGTGCCCAGGTATCGTTGTAATCTGCAATGATGAGGCGCAGTCGCTCTGTAGGGATGCCGCGTTGGGCAACCAGACGCTGGATGCGATTGCTGAGAGTCTCGTTGCGGCAGATCAGCAGGACATGTTCGTGATCAAGCAGCGCAGCCAATAGACTCAGGTAGCACTGTTCGGCTTCGGCAAGGTGATCAGCCCAGTCGGTATCAGGATCGGGCCAGGCGAGCAGCACCCCCCACTGGGGGTGCCATTCAGGTAGGAATCGGCGCATGGGAGGGAGGTTCCATCAGGGAAGTCACATGCGCGCGAGTGTGCTACTGACGGGCGCCCCAGTCAATATAGAAACCACCTTCGTCTTCGGCGGCATCGGAAGCTTCATCGGCGGCTTTGTCCACGGCTTCCTGCTTGGCTTTGGCGCCAGATTCTGCGGCTTTGTCGACGGTTTCAGAGGCATCTTCAATCGCTTTTTCTGTCGTGGCCCTGGCGTCCTCAGCCGCTTCTTCTGCGGAGGCTTTCACGGCTTCTTCCTTGGCTTTGGCAATGGCTGCATCAGCTTCGGATTGGGCAGCAGCCTGTGCGGGGGTTTCTTCGCCAGCGATAATGATGCGACCCGTTACCGGATCGAAGCGGAATTCTCCGTCCGACGCTGGTGCTGCTGCAGGGGGCTGTGGTGGCGCAGAAGCGGGTTTCTCAACGGGCTTGGGTTCGGGTTTTGGCTCAGGTTCTGGTTGCGGGGTTGCAGCGGGCTCAGGGGCCGGAGCGGGTTCTGGGGTTGCAGCCTGTTCGGCGACCTCCGAGCTTTCGGTGGTCTCACTGGCGACGGACGTTCCTTCAGCCGCCGCTGCGTTCCTGGCTTCAGGTTGTGTATCTGTTTCCTCGGCCTTTTGGCCGGCGGCTGCAGGCGGCTGTGTGGCTTCGGTGGGTACAAAGCGCCCACTCACCGGGTCGAAGGCCATCTCCGCCTCAGGCGCGGCCGCAGGTGTTTCCGGTACCGCTGTTGCTGCAGGAGCTGTGGCCTTTTCGCTCACTTCATCAATAGGGGGCAGGGCATCGGCGCCGGAGACAACGTCAGGTGCCTGTTGAGCCGGGCGGTCGACCACCGTATGAAGACTGATGCCGTTTTCGAAGTAGACGGTGAAGCCATCATAGTTCCAGCGGGTGATGGACGGAGTGCCGACTGGTCCTCGGGTGGAGCTGGGTGAACCGAACTGGTTACGGACCTGGGACTCTGTCAGACCCCGTTGGGGGATCTCTGCCGACAGGGCTGCAGCGGGCATTACCAGCGCAGCAATGGCCAGCAGCGGCTTTATTCTCGTTTTCATTCTTTCCCCCGGCGAAGGTATTTTCTTTCGATATTAGAAAGTTAGGCTTACTTATTCAACCATTTTGCTAGAAGCCGGACGCAGACCCGGTTCACAAAGGTGAACAAGACCACCATTCCCGCTATCCGCGCGGAGGCTGGGCGTAGTATTTGTGTCGGGATTCGGGTTAAATGCGCTCCATGTTCAGACCTCTCTCCGTATATATCGGCCTGCGCTATACCGGCGCCAGAGCCCGAAACAGTTTTATTTCGGTGATCACGCTGATCTCCGCCCTTGGCCTGATGCTGGGGGTGGCGGTGCTGATTACCGTGTTATCCGTCATGAATGGTTTTGACCGGGAGTTGCAGACGCGCATTCTCGGCATGGTCACCCATTTGACTGTTCACGGCCGTGAGCCCGTTCAGGACTGGCAAGCGCTGGCACAACGACTGGACCATCATGATGAAATCGAAGCGGTGTCTCCATTCGTCCAGCTCGAAGGCATGCTGACTCACAGTGGTGAAGTGGCCGGGGCCTTGATTCACGGCATTGAGCCTGAGGCGGAGCGCAAGGTATCCATCGTCGGGGACTACATGGATCAGGGTCGGCTGGAGTCACTGGCGCCTGGCGAGTTTGGCATGGTCATCGGTTATGGTCTGGCGCGCCGGCTGGGGCTGGATATGGGGGACAAGGTGACGCTGGTGTTGCCAGAAGCCACTATTTCTCCGGCGGGCGTGATGCCTCGCTTCAAGCGCTTTACGGTCACTGGCATTTTCCGTGTTCGTGCTGAAGTCGACTCGCTCTATGCCTATGTGAATGTGAAAGATGCGGCCAAGCTGGCGCGCGAAGCGGGGGCGGTGCAGGGGCTGCGGTTGCGCCTGAAAGATCTGTTCTCCGCTCCCACACTGGGCTGGCGCTTGCAGCGCGAACTGGGGCCGGGCTACTACACCAGTGACTGGACCCGCACCCACGGTAATCTGTTCCAGGCGATCAAGATGGAAAAAACCATGATGACGCTGCTTCTCAGCTTTATCGTGGCGGTGGCGGCCTTCAATATCATTTCCAGCCAGGTGATGCTGGTCACCGAGAAGCGCGGCAATATCGCAGTATTGCGCACCCTCGGCGCATCGCCGGGTGCGATCATGCGAATCTTCATGGTGCAGGGCACATTGATTGGGTTTGTGGGTACCTTGCTGGGTACCTTGCTCGGAGTGCTGTTGGCGACCAATGTGAGCAATCTGGCCGCGTGGATCGAGAAGACATTCAATACCCGTTTGTTCGATGCCTACTTCGTCAATTACCTGCCGTCGGAGCTGCAGTGGGGGGATGTGACCACCATTGTCGCCATCGCCCTGTTTATCAGCTTTGCGGCCACCCTGTATCCATCCTGGCGCGCCAGCCGGGTGCAGCCTGCGGAGGCCCTGCGTTATGAATGATGCCGTCGTGCCTGTTTTACAGGCTGCGCAATTGGTGAAGTGTTACGAGGAAGGCCCCAGCGAGCTGGAGGTGCTGCGCGGGGTAGACCTTACGGTATTGGAAGGTGACATTCTGGCCATCATCGGGGCGTCCGGCTCGGGCAAGTCCACGCTGTTGAATTTGCTGGGGGGGCTGGATGATGCCACCCGTGGCAAGGTGATGATCGCCGGTAATGATCTGAGTACCCTGAATGACCGGAGTACCGGGCGCTTGCGCAACCGTTACCTGGGTTTCGTTTATCAGTTTCACCACCTGTTGCCGGAATTCACCGCACTGGAGAACGTGGCCATGCCGTTGCTGATTCGCGGTGACAAACCGGCGGATTGTCAGGGGAGGGCGGCGACCATGCTGGAGAAGGTTGGGCTGGGCCATCGTCTGACACACAAGCCTTCTGCGCTTAGTGGCGGTGAGCGTCAACGTGTGGCAATTGCCCGTGCGTTGGTCACGGAACCGGCTCTGGTGATGGCAGACGAACCCACCGGCAATCTGGATGAGCGAACGGCCGAGCAAGTGCAAGCACTGATGCTGGATCTGAATAAATCGCTGAATACCGCATTCATGATCGTGACCCACGATCGGGAGTTTGCGGCACGTTGTCCGCAGCAGTACGAATTACATGATGGTCTGCTGAACCGGGTCTGAGACGGACTTCAGTGGTTGTCAGAATCGTTGTTGGGCAGGGTGGTCTGTGACTGCTCATCCTGTCGTTTTTGTTGTTCCTTCTCTACTTTTTCCGCCTTCCTGGCTTCCCTGCGCAGGATGCGCTCGCGATTGCGCGCGCGCAGGTTCCAGCTGCGGATCACCGCCAGGCGCCAGGCAATCTTTACCGTCAGATAGGCGGCCCCACCAAATACCACTGCACAGAGCGTCGAGCCCAGCCAGAGAGGCACCAGTTGCTCAACAAACCAGGCGACGGTAATGGCATCCCCGCTGTGGGGGGGCATTCCCATTAGCCAGGCGCCAATACGGTAATTGAAGTAGAAAATCGGTACATAGGTAACCGGATTGGAAATCCACACCAGTACCACGGAAAGCGGGAGGTTGCAGTGGAAGCGAACCGCAAGCAGGGCGGCAAGGCCCATCTGCAAGGGGATGGGCAGCAGACCGGCAAAAATCCCGATAAAGGCGGCACCCGCCAGTGACCGCCGGTTGATATGCCAGAGGTTGGGATCAGAGAGAACCTCACCCAGAAAACTTAACGACTTGTGCTCTCGCAGTCGTTCCGGTTTGGGCAGGTATTTACGAAAAATCCTTCTAGGCATGTATTCGCATCTGCTGGCCACCACTGTCGGGTGGCGGCGTTCCGGTTTGGGGTCAAGACTGTCAGAAATCCTCTGATCAGCCTGTCAGACCTTGGTCATGTTGCCGTGATTGCACGACAGGGGTGTAGCCAATGGCTGGCAGAAGATCGGGTCAGAAGCTTACCCGGTTGATGCCTGCGGCTGGCTATTATGCCCACTCGAACAGAAAAGGCATACACCTGCAGCAGGATTCGTCTTCGGGAGAGGCAATGCGACGATGGGGAATGGCGTTTGCCATGATTGCCGGCAGCGGGACGGGTGCCTTGGGGGCTGTACTGGCTTGCCTGTTGATTGCCTTGCTGTTGGCACGTGGTCGCCTCAACATCTGGTTATTGCTGCCTGTGGCTTGTTTCTACGGTGCCTGGCATTTGCAGCTTGGCGTTCAACAGCGGCTTCCGGCCGGTCTGGAAGGCGAGATTCTGACCATGGCAGGTACCGTGATGTCGGTACCTGAGAACCGCGAACGCTTTCGCTTCGGGCGCTTGCAGCAGGAACAGCATTTTATCTTTCAGGCCGGGAACCATCCGCGCTGGCCCGGCGAGCACCGGATACGCATCAGTAGCTATGGGCCCGACAGGCTGGTAAACGCCGGCGAACATTTACGGCTCAGTCTGAAGCTCAAAGCAGGACGTGGGCTGTATAACGCCACAGGTATGGATTTGGCTCGCCATGATTTGGCGGCGGGGATTGCTGCCCGATCCACATTAAAAAAAGCGGTTCTGATTTCCGAAGGGCAAGGTCTTGCTTACTGGCGTCAGCAGTTGTCCGCTTCCATCTACCGCGCGGTACAGACATCGCCGGCGGCCCGCGGTGTGCTGCCAGCACTGGTAGTGGGAGACCGTTCCGGGCTCGATACGACGTTAATGTCCGGGTTTCAGTCCACCGGTGCGGCACATCTGCTGGCAATCTCCGGTTTGCATGTGGCAATAGTCGCGGGCGCTGTCTGGTGGTTCGGCAGGGGCGTGTTCGGGCCACTGTGTCATTGGCTGTGGCCGAGGTCCCGGCGCCTGACCCAGCAGCAACTGGGGTGGTTGCCCGCGCTTGGGGTGGCATTGGGGTACAGTGCACTGGCCGGGTTCAGCCTGCCCACGCAGCGCGCCCTTGTCATGTTGTCAGTGGTGGCGTTGGCCAGCCTGTGCCGGCGCGAGGTGAGTCTGTGGTCCAGTCTGGGCTGGGCTTTACTGGTGGTGTTGCTGTTGCAGCCGTTGTCGGCGCTGTCAGAAAGCCTGTGGCTGTCCTTTGCTGCGGTGGCGGTGATTGCTGCCTTGATGAACGGGCACAGTGGGCGCCGGTTGATGTTGTTGTTACCGGTCTTGATGACACTGTTATCTGCTGCCTTGTTCGGCCAGTGGTCTTTGCTTTCGCCGCTGGCCAATCTGTTGCTGATTCCGCTTTATTCCCTGTTGATTATTCCCTTGACCCTTCTTGGAGCGATTACTGGCCTGGAGGTGTTGCTGCAAGGGGCAGGGGCGGCTGTGGAATTGTCGGTAGTGATCATGGAGGGGTTATCACGGTGGTCGGAACCGCTGGCCAAGATTTTACCTCTGCCTGAGTTGGCGAGTGCGCTCTGTCTTATGGCCGGGCTGTTTCTTTTACTGTTGCCAGCGGTGCCGTTTCCACGGCGATTGCTGCCGTTCTGGCTATTGCCCTGGCTAACGCAATCGCTGCCGCCGCTTGAGCAGGGACAGTGGGAGTTGACGGCCTTCGATGTGGGGCAGGGCCTGGCGCTGGCGGTTCGCACCCGTGATCACCTTCTGCTGTATGACACCGGCGCTTCGTGGTCCGGCGGCAGTATGGCCCAATCCATCATCGTGCCCTGGTTGTCGCGTAATCAATTAACGCCTGATCGGCTGGTGGTCAGCCATGGTGATAACGATCATGCCGGGGGTAACCGTGACTTTGATGCCGCTATTCCCCGGTTGAGTGGCGAGCCAGAGCGGGTGAGTGGCAGTGTTCCCTGCGTTGCTGGTGACCAATGGGTGTGGGATGGAGTGCGTTTCTCGGTGCTTTGGCCTCCACTGACAGCCCCACAGGGAAACGATGCCAGTTGTGTGATTCTGGTCGAGGGCAACGGCATGAGTTTACTGTTGCCCGGTGATGTGGGGCGAGATGTGGAATATCAGCTGCTGGGTAACTGGCCGCAGGTGGATCTGCTGGTGCTGGCTCATCATGGCAGCAAATCCAGTACCTCCGCCGCGTTACTGCGGGAAGTGGCCCCCTCCTGGGCGCTGGCCAGTGCGGGCTACCAGCATTATTTTGGTCATCCACATGCGGAGGTATTGGCGCGTCTTGCCAAGTCGGGAGTCACAGTTCTGCGTACCGACGAAGACGGCATGATTGTGTTTCGCGGGTACGGCCACGATAATGTTCCGCTTATAACAAAATGGCGCCAAGAGTATGTCCGGCCGTGGCAACAGCCAGCCGGCTGGCGTTTCTGGTAACCCGACTATGCCCAACCGGGCAATGTAGTGAGTAAGGGGAGAGACAAGGTGCAGGATCTTTTGCAGTCCGGGGGCTGGATGATGCTCCCGATCCTGATCTGTTCAGTGGTGGCATTGGCCATCGTGGCTGAGCGTTTCTGGACATTGCGTCCCAGCAAGTTGGCTCCGGCCGATACTGTGCCGCAGGTGCAGACATTGCTGAAACGAGGCCTGTTGAACAGCGCGAATCTGATCAAGTTGCGTGACAGTTCTCCGCTGGGCCGGATTCTGGCCACGGGCCTGTCCAATGCCAAACATGGTCGCGAGATCATGAAGGAAAGCATTCAGGAATCCGCTACCGGTGTGATTCATGAGCTGGAAAAATTTCTCAGCACGCTGGGTTCCATTGCGGCCATCACTCCGCTGCTGGGGCTATTGGGTACCGTGGTGGGCATGATTGATGTGTTTGCTGCCATCATGATTCATGGCACCGGTGATGCAGCCCAGCTGGCCGGAGGCATTTCGCAGGCGCTGCTGACCACGGCTGCGGGCCTGGTAGTGGCAATTCCGGCGATCTTTTTTCATCGCTTCTTTGTTCGCAGGGTGGAAGAAATTACCGTGGAGCTTGAGCAAAGCGCCGTCCACGTGGTGGATCTGGTACATGGTGATCGTGAAGCCGAGCCGGGAGAGCAGGCGTGAAGTTCCCTCGGCCCAGCCAGGAAGAGATCAGCGTTAACCTGACACCACTAATTGATGTGGTGTTTCTGTTGCTGATCTTCTTCATGGTATCTACCACCTTTGATGACAAGACACAGCTTTCCATCACCTTGCCGGAAGCCGATGGGGCTGCGCTGGCGCAGTCTGCCGATCAGGTGACGGTGACAGTTACCTCTACCGGCGATTATCTGGTGAACGGGGAGAAGCTGGCAGCGTCTGACAGCAAGACCTTGCGCACTGCGCTGATGTCGCTGGGGCAGGACAAGGCAGATATGCCTTTGCAAATCTATGCGGATGCCAATGTGGCTTATCAGTCGGTGGTCCGAGTCTATGATGTGGCGGGGCAGCTGGGTTTTGTTAAGCTGTCACTCACCACCCGTGAATCCCCCAACGAGGCACAATGAGTCATTCCAACGATGACGTATGGCCAACCTATAAACGGTTGCTGTCCTATGTCCGTCCCCACTGGTTCATGCTGCTGATCAGTGTGATTGGCTATGCGCTGTATGCCGCTACCCAGGCTGGAGGGGCACAACTGGCCGGTTTTTTGGGCGATACCATTGTCAATCCCACGGACTTCCGCGTCATGGTGGTGTCCATTGCGCCCCTGGTGCTGGTGATCTTTCAGGGGCTGGGACAGTTTATGGGCAGCTACAGTATGAACTGGGTCGCCCAGCAACTGGTCTACGTGCTGCGTAACGATGTGTTTGGCCATGTGCTCAAACTGCCTCAGTCGGAATATCACCGCAATGCTTCCGGGCGCATCATGTCGAAAATCATCTTTGATGCGCAGCAGGTCACCAGTGCCGGCACCGATGCCATTATCGTCATTGTGCGAGAAGGGTTGACGGTTATCGGTCTCTTTTCCTTTCTGCTCTGGCAAAACTGGAAGCTGACGTTAATCCTGGTGTCAGTGGCGCCGCTGATCGCACTGGTGGTGAATATCACCAGCAAACGTTTCCGCAAGATCAGCCGCCGTATCCAGTCTTCCATGTCCAACATTACCCATTTTCTGGGAGAGGCCATTGAAGGCAGTGGTGAGGTGAAAATCTTCGGTGGACAGGAGCAGGAGGCCGGTCGCTTTCATACGGTTAGCCGCAGTTTCGCCAAGCAGAACGTCAAGCTCAATGCCAGCAAGATCGCCAGCACGGTGATCGTTCAGCTGTTCGTGGCTGTGGGCATTGGTGCCATTACCTACCTGTATATTCACCTGATGGGAGAAAATCTCACAGTAGGGGGCTTCCTGTCCTACATTGCTGCCGCCGGGATGATCCAGAAACCCCTCAAGCAGCTCACTGATGTGAATGTGAAGGTGCAGCGCGGTGTCACAGGTGCGTCCAGTCTGTTTGAATTGCTGGATACGCCTGAAGAAGTGGATACCGGCAGCTATGTGCCGGCCCAGCGAGTGCGTGGGGATGTGGAATTTGACGGCGTCACCTTTGGCTATGAGCCGGAGTCGCCGGTGCTGCGCAATCTGTCGTTTACCATCAAGGCCGGGGAGACCGTGGCACTGGTGGGACGCTCCGGCGCGGGCAAGAGCACTATCAGCGCCATGTTGCCGCGTTTTTTTGATCCTGATCACGGGCGCATTCTGCTGGATGGCGTGCCGCTGTCGGAATACCGCCTTGCTGAATTGCGTCACCAGATTGCAATGGTCAGCCAGCGGGTGGTGCTATTCAACGACACAGTCCGCAATAATATCGCCTATGGTGAACTGCGAATCGCCGATGATGCGACCATTGAAAAAGCGGCTCGTGATGCCCATGCCTGGCGCTTTATTGAGCAGTTGGAGCATGGCCTGGATACGCGTCTTGGGCAGGACGGCGTGCAGCTGTCAGGTGGTCAGCGTCAACGCATTGCGATCGCACGGGCGTTACTCAAGGACTCCCCGTTACTGATTCTGGACGAAGCCACCAGTGCTCTGGATACCGAGTCAGAACATCACATCCAGCAGGCCCTGGAAAGGGTGATGGCAGGGCGCACGACGCTGGTGATTGCGCACCGTCTGTCCACCATCGAAAAGGCGGACCGGATTCTGGTTCTCGATCAGGGGCAGCTGATGGAGCAGGGTACCCATGAAGAGCTGCTGGCCCGTAATGGTATTTATACCCAGTTGTACCGGATGGATTTTGCCGAAGAGTAATTGCAATTCTAATGGCGTATCAGGTCGAGCAGGTTCATGAGCAAGGTTAGCGACTGGATTCAACAAGGGTGGTACAAGGGGAGTCCCTGGCTAGTGCCCTTGCGCCCGCTGTCCATGCTGGTGTCTCTGGAAGCGCGTCGACGTTTGCGTCGTTTCAATGCCCAGCGGCCCAGCCCGCCAGTGCCGGTATTGGTTGTGGGTAATATCACTGTGGGTGGCACCGGCAAGACCCCGTTGGTGATCGCGCTGGTGCAGGCTGCCCGGCAAAGGGACCTGAAGGTGGTTGTGGTATCCCGTGGATATGGCGGCAAGACGGACCAGTACCCGATAACCGTCACCGCCGACAGCGTCGCGCTGGAGGTGGGGGATGAGCCTGTCCTGATCGCTCGCCGCACGGGTGTGCCGGTGGTGCTCGATCCGGATCGCCGTAATGCCCTGGATGTGGCCATCAATCACTTTAATCCGGATCTGGTCATCAGTGATGATGGCCTGCAGCACTATGCCTTGCCTCGCAGCGCTGAAATCGTTGTGGTCGATGGTCAGCGCGGTCTCGGTAATGGCCATTGCCTGCCGGAAGGGCCGCTTCGGGAGCCCGCGTCCAGGCTCAAGGAAGTGGACTTTGTCATCAGCACCGGCGGAGGCTGGAGCGGCGCCTATCCAATGATCATGCGACCGGGTGAGATCGAAAATCTGGCTGATGGACGTACCCTGGATGTCAGCGCCTTTCTTCGCGAGCACCCCGCTGTCCATGCTGTCGCCGGCATTGGCAACCCCCGCCGCTTTTTCAATCTTCTCAGTATTATTGGTCTCAGTACCCAGCCCCATGTTTTTCCGGACCACCATGCCTATCAACCCGCAGACCTGGCGTTTGCCGATGGCCTGCCGGTGCTGATGACGGAAAAGGATGCGGTAAAGTGTGCGGCGTTTGCAGAGCCCCACTGGTGGTTTTTACCGGTGACGGCGGATTTGCCTGACGGGTTGCTGGATCAGATGCTGGATCGGGCGCTGGGAAGGGATGAAAAGGAGAGTTGAACGTTAAACTTTCAACTCCGCCTGAATTAGTCAAAGAGGTGGTTCATGAGCTTTTATGTGGTGGTGCCGGCGCGATATGCATCTACACGACTTCCCGGTAAACCGCTGGCGGATCTGGCAGGCAAACCCATGGTGGCGCGGGCGGCGGAGCGCTGTCAGCTGAGTGAGGCTGACAGCGTCTATGTGGCTACGGACGATCAGCGCATTGCTGATGCCCTGGAGGGTTTGGTGTCGGTGGTCATGACCCGCGACAACCATCCTTCCGGGACAGACCGGCTGCAGGAAGTGGCCGTAAGCCTTGGCCTTGCCGATGACGATATCATCGTTAATGTACAGGGGGATGAGCCACTCATTCCTGCTGCCGTTATCAATCAGGTCGCCCGCAATCTTGCGGCCAACCCGGATTGCCAGATGGCCACGTTGTGTGAACCCATTGAGCATAGCGAGGATGTCTTCAACCCCAATGTGGTCAAGGTGGTGTTCGATGACAATGGCAAGGCGCTGTATTTCTCTCGGGCGCCGATTCCCTGGCACCGTGATGCCTTTGCTGACGGTGCCCGTGACACCTCCGGTGGGCAGTGGTGGCGTCATATCGGCATCTACGCCTACCGGGTGGCTTTCCTGCATCGCTATGTGACCTGGGCGCCGGCGGCACTGGAGAAGTTGGAGTCTCTTGAGCAGCTTCGTGCCATGGCCAATGGTGAATCCATTCATATCGCCCCGTCCTGCGAACCTGTGCCTGGCGGGATTGATACCCCCCAAGACCTGCAGCGGGTGCAGGCCTTGCTGGCAGCGAAGTAACAGGAGATCGGGCGTGACGATATCAGTACTTTTTGTCTGTCTGGGCAACATCTGTCGCTCTCCCACGGCGGAAGTCGTATTTCGCGACAGGGTTCGGGCTGCCGGACTGGAGCAACACATCCTGATTGATAGCGCCGGAACCGGAGACTGGCACATTGGCCGTGCGCCGGACCCGCGCACCCAGGATGCGGCAGCAGAGCGAGGCTATGACATGAGCAGCCTGCGTGCGCGCCAGGTGACCGTGGACGACTTTGCCAGGTTTGACGTGTTGTTGGCCATGGATGATGCCAATCTGGCAGATTTGGTCGCCATGCAGCCTCCCGGTTCCTCAGTGATCCTCAAGCGTTTCCTGGATTACGCCCCCCACAGTGACCTGCGCGAAGTCCCTGATCCTTACTATGGTGGTGAGGATGGCTTTGCTGCAGTGCTCAATCTTGTGGAAGAGGGCGCAGACGGTTTGCTGGTGTCCCTGCAGGAGCGTCTGTGAGTCTGCGTCTGGAGTACAATGCCGATCTGAGCCGTTTGAATACGCTGGGCCTGCCGGCCCGGGCGGCATGCCTGGTTCGCCCGACGACACTGGACGCACTGGAGCAGGTGCTGGCGGATCGTGATCCGAATGCGCCGCTGTATGTGATCGGAGAAGGCAGCAATCTGGTTCTTCAGGGCGATCTTCCCGGGCTGACCATCTCGCTGGCCATTGATGGAATGACCAGGGTGAAGGAAACCGACCAGCATGTCTGGGTGGCGGCTGGCGCAGGCGTTCACTGGGATGATCTGGTGGCCTGGACGGTGGAGCAGGGCTGGCAGGGGCTGGAAAACTTGTCCCTGATCCCGGGAACCGCCGGTGCGGCCCCCTATCAGAACATCGGCGCTTATGGTGTCGAACTTGCCCAGGTACTGGAGCAGGTGACGGTGATGGAAATCGCCACCGGAAAAGTTACCCATTATTCCTGTGAAGAATGTGAGTTCGCCTATCGGGACAGTCGTTTCAAGGGGCGTGACAAGGGCCGTTACATCATTACCGGTATCGAGTTGAAGCTGAATCGCCAGGCGCATTGCAATATCAGCTATGGGCCCCTCGAGCAGCATTTTGCGGATCAACCGCCACAGGCCGTAACGGCGGCAGCGGTGCGCAACCAGGTCATTGCCATTCGGCAAAGCAAGTTGCCGGATCCAGCGGAACTGGCCAATGCCGGCAGTTTTTTCAAGAATCCCGTGGTGAGTGCCGACAAGGCTGAATCACTCAAGGCAGCGTTTCCCGGGCTGGTGTGTTATGCCCAGCAAGACGGTGTGAAACTGGCCGCAGGCTGGTTAATTGAGGCCGCGGGATGGAAAGGCAAGCAGTTGGGCCCTGTGGGTATGCACCGGGAGCAGGCTCTGGTGCTGGTCAACTATGGGGGAGCGACGCCCTCCGATGTGCAGGTGCTGGCCTCAGCCGTGCGCGGCGATGTCTGGCAGCGTTTTGGTGTCCAGCTGGAGCAAGAGCCTGTTGTGCTACCCTGAAAGGGATGCGGAGGCATGGCATGAGCGACGAGCGTGATCGGATCTTTCAGGTATCCAGTAACCGGGGCGGTGGCCGTCACCGGGTCCGTTACGTGGAAGGCTCTGTGCCTGAAACCGGTGAGTGCCGATTGTGTGTGGGTAGCCTAGCCGACCAGCCCGAAATCATTTTCTTTCGACTTCCTTGCAACCGTAATCCGCGGCCTCTCCTGATGCAGCATTCAGGGTATCCGCCCAGCCTCTGAAAGCCTGGCTTTCCCCGCTTCCTGCCGGAAGGGCTTGCCTGCAAGCGATAACCTTGTCTCCAGGCTGCATTCGCCAGCAGGTTGGCTCCTGCGGGGTTACGATTGTTGGCGTCAGGCGTGTTGCGTGAAGCATGTTGAGGCCCACAAAAAAGCCCCGCTCTTGCGGGGCTTTTTTGTGGGCTTCGCAACAAATTTAGCTGTCCGAGGACGTTTCCTCGGACGGGCTCTCCGCCTGTTCCGCAGCCTTGGCCGCAGCAGCTTCTGCCTGCTGTTGGCGACGACGGGCGCGCGGGTCATTGGACGCACGGCCTTGCTCGGCGGCAGCGGGCTGGGCCTGGGCGGCGGCAGGCTTCACTTCAGTAGCGCGGCTCGGCAGCGGATTTGCTTCCGGAGCAGGCTTCGGTTTCTCGGCCTTCTGACGCGGAGCATGCTGCTGCGGCTTGTAGTTCGGGGAGCGTGGATCGTTGCTCGCGCGAACCGGTTCCGCTGAATCTGCTGCCGGCGCTTCTTCCGCCTTGGCCTGGGGGGGCTGTCCGGGTGCTTCGGCAGGCTTCGGCTCTGCCTGGGCTTGCGTCGTCGGCTCAGGTTTTGCTTCAGCCTTGGCTTCCGGCTTCGCCTCGCTTTTCACTGCTGCCTGTTGAGGCTCTGCAGCCGGTGCAGGCTGTTCAGCTTGCGGCGCGGGTTTCTCCGCCACAGGTTGAGTCTCCGCCGGCTTGCTCTCTGCTTGCGGTGCAGCCTCGGTTTTCTCTGCCGCGGCGGCCTTGGGGGCCTGCTCAGCTTGCTGGCGGGTTTCTGCTACTGCCTGGTTGGGCTGAGCTTTCTCCGCTGCCGGCTTCGGCTGGGCGGGGGCTGGATTAGCCTTGGGCTGGGCGCTGGTTTTCTGTTCAGCGTTGGCCTTGCCGGGCTCCTGCTCGGGAACCAGCTTGGCGGGTGGGTGGCTTTCTGCGCCCTGCAGCTGATGGTTATCTTCTACCGGAGCCGGAGCTGCTTGTGGCTTTTCCTGCCTGGCCGGTGGCTGCTCGCCAGCGGGTTTCTCGCTTGCCTGCTGTTTGTTCGGACGCTTGCGCTCGCGCAGCGGACGGTCATCCTTGGCGTCAGTGCGACGAGGGGCCTTGGCGCCTCTGTCGTTATTGCCACCTTTGTTACCGCCTTCGGACTTGTCGGCCTTGTTGTCAGGCTTGTTATCCTGTTGCTTGCGATTACGGTTGTTGCGGTTGTCGTTATTATCACCGCTCTTGCCGCTGTCCTGCTTGTTGCGACGGTTATCGCGGCCACGACGTTGCTCATTGCCGCTGTCGTCACGGGCATCATTGCGCTTGTTGTCAGACTGGCGGGAGTCCTTGCGGTTGTCGTCCTTGTCCTGTTGTGGCTTGCGGTTACGGGTGTTGCGATTGTCCTTGTCACCACCCTTGTTGCCGTTACGCCCACCATCCAGCTTGTTGCGGTTGTCGTTACGGCCGCCGCGGTTGTCATTGCGGTTGCGGTTGTTGCCGCCAGCGCTGCGGTTACGGTTGTTCTGCTGTCCCTTATTGCCTTTCTGCTGGGGCTTGGCCTTTTTCTCCGGCTTGGGCTGGGCAGTAAAGACCTGAGCCAGCCAGGTGAAGAAGCGTGCCAGCAAGCCCAGGTTCTGGGCAGCGGCAGGGGCTGCGGGGGCCGGCGCAGCGGGCTTGGGCGGCGGCGGTGCGGTGTCCGGTGCCATCAGTTTCACGGCCGGTTCCTGCGGTTTGACGCCGGGATCCTGGCTATTGGGAGCTTCGCCTTCGGCGGCACCTTCCATCAGATCCATCTCGTGACTCAGCTGGGAGACCACCTGATCGTCACGGATGCGTTCCACTTCGAAGTGCGGGGTTTCCAGGTTCGGGTTTGGGATGATCACGACGCGAACCTTGTGGTTCTGCTCGATGGCGCGCAACGGGTCACGCTTTTCGTTCAGCAGGTAGGTGCCAACGGCGACCGGAACCTGGGCCTGTATTTCGCCGGTGCGCTCCTTCATTACCTCTTCTTCGATGAGGCGCAGGATGCTCAGGGCGAGGGATTTCACATCACGGATATGGCCCTGGCCGTCACAGCGGGGGCAGACAATGCTGGAGGTCTCGCCCAGGCTTGGACGCAGGCGCTGACGGGACAGTTCCAGCAGACCAAAGCGGGAAATGCGGCCCAGCTGGATACGCGCACGGTCAGCTTCGAGAGCATCGCGCATGCGGTTTTCCACTTCACGCTGGTTGCGTGCCGGACCCATGTCGATGAAATCCACCACAATCAGGCCGCCGATATCGCGCAGGCGCAACTGACGGGCAATTTCCTCGGCCGCTTCCAGGTTGGTCTGCAGGGCGGTTTCCTCGATGTCCGCGCCCTTGGTGGCACGGGAGGAGTTGATGTCGATGGAGACCAGGGCTTCGGTCGGATCGATAACGATGGACCCCCCGGAGGGCAGCTTCACTTCACGCTCGAACGCCGTCTCGATCTGGGATTCGATCTGAAAGCGCGAGAACAACGGGGTTTCGTCATTGTAGAGCTTGATCTTGCTCTGGAAGTCCTGCATCACCTGCTGGACGAAGCCCTGGGCTTCGGCGAACACCTTCTCGGAGTCGATCAGTACTTCGCCGATGTCCTTGCGCAGGTAGTCGCGAATGGCGCGGATGATGACATTGGATTCCTGATAGATCAGGAAGGGCGCCTTGCGTTCCTTGGCCGCTTCATCGATGGAGCTCCACTGCTTGAGCAGGAAGTCCAGATCCCACTGCAGCTCTTCCGCGCTGCGGCCCAGGCCGGCGGTGCGGACGATAACGCCCATTTCATCCGGCACGGTGAGGGCGCTCATGGCTTCTTTAAGCTGGGCACGCTCTTCACCTTCGATGCGACGGGAAATACCGCCGGCACGGGGGTTGTTTGGCATCAGTACCAGATAGCGACCGGCCAGGCTGATGAAAGTGGTCAGGGCCGCGCCCTTGTTGCCACGTTCTTCCTTGGAGACCTGGATGATGACTTCCTGGCCTTCCTTGATCACTTCCTTGATGTTGATGCGACCCTGAATGTCTTTCGGGTCTTTCTGGAAGTACTGGCGAGAAATTTCTTTCAGCGGCAGGAAGCCGTGACGTTCGGCACCAAAGTCCACAAAGGCGGCTTCGAGAGAGGGTTCTACGCGGGTGATCTTGCCCTTGTAGATGTTGGATTTTTTCTGAATGCGAGTTCTGTGTTCAATATCCAGGTCATACAGACGCTGGCCATCGACAAGTGCCACCCGAACCTCTTCAGGGTGAGTGGCGTTAATAAGCATACGTTTCATGGTGCTACCACACGTTAGTGGTGGCACTGGGCAGGGCCGGGTTACAACCGGTAGCAGACCAGGGGGAGGGCTTCAGGCCTCTCACGGCCAGGGCGCACGCAGTACGTGGGTTTCGCTTTCCTGGGTGATTCAGTGCCTGAGTGAGCGTCTCTCCGAGTTGTTTGCAATGTTTAGTGCGTAATTGTGGCTGGCAATGTGGCCAGCGGGTAATACTTCACGCGATTGCTGTGGCGGTGGGAGACTGTGTTCGCTCCAGGGCTGCACAACAATATGTAAACTCTTGTCTGTCTGTTTTCCAGGTCATTCGACCGGCGCTGCAGGCCACCAATGTTAATGTTCAGGGTCCATACATGGACGCTGTTTAAATGGATTGCGCTGCAGCGTTGTTGCCTGGCTCTTGCCCTTGTGGGGAGAGGGGCAGGCGGTAACGCTATCTGTCAGACCTTGATGAGGCGGGGCCCATGTCGTTCTCGGCTGTGCCGGAGCGGGCCACACGGCGAATGTTCGCTGCGCGTCGCCGTTGCCTTAATTCAGGTCGACGCTTGACTATAGCAACAAAAGGCTTGTGTGATCAATCAGATAGATAAAGGCAGTTAACAGTGGTTTGAAGATGCCTGATAACCAAAAAACATAAGTCTGATGCTATTTATGCTCTTGGATGGCTTGGCCGGCAAGCCCCGCGCAGATCAGGTCATGGATTGTTGGCTATTCACTTTTCACCGGTTTCTATAGAATCGCCGCATGCCAAATGATGCCCCAGCGGCGGACCGTGTCAGCTTCGTCACCATTGACGAAGGGCGGCAGGGTCAGCGCCTTGATAATTTCCTGTTTACCCATCTCAAAGGGGTGCCCAAGTCGCGTATCTACCGGATCATCCGATCCGGAGAGGTACGGGTGAACAAGGGGCGCGCCAAGCAGACAACCCGGTTGTCAGCCGGGGATGTGGTCAGGGTTCCTCCCATTCGCACCAGTGAGTCCGATGCGCCTCCCAAGGTCAGTGATGGTCTTACCGAGCGCCTTGCCCGTGCCTGTGTGTATGAGGATGACAACCTTTATATCTTCAACAAGCCTGCTGGTCTTGCAGTGCACGGCGGTAGCGGGGTCAGTCTCGGGCTGATTGAGGCGCTGAGGGTGATCTACCCCCAGGAGCGTGAGCTGGAGCTGGTGCATCGCCTGGACCGGGATACCAGTGGCCTGATCATGGTCGCCCGTCGCCGTTCCTTTCTGCGCAAACTGCAGAAGCTGATGCAGAGCGGCAAGGTTGAGAAGCGTTACTGGCTCATCTGTCAGGGGTTCAAGGGCAATGAGCGCACCCTGGATGCACCGCTTCTGAAGATGCAGAACGGGAATGAGCGGGTGGTGCGGGTTTCCCGGGAGGGGAAAGCCTCGGTTACCCATTTCCGCATGATCGAGCGCCTGCAGGAGGCGCAGCTGGTTGAAGCATTGCTGGAAACCGGCCGTACTCACCAGATTCGGGTGCATAGCCAGTTTGGCGGCTTTCCGCTGCTTGGCGATGACAAATACGGTACAGCCAAAGGGGCCGCCTTGCTTGAGCAGATTGGCCGCCGGCGTCTGTGTCTTCATGCCCGTAGCCTGAGCTTCCCTTATCCGGACACCGGCAAGAAAATCGCGGTAACTGCCCCTCTTGATGAGGACTTTGACGTCATCCTGGCCGCACTGCGCAAGAAGAAGGCCTGACCCCATGAACTATGACCTGGTGATTTTTGACTGGGATGGCACGGTAATGGACTCTACTGGCCGTATTGTCAGCTGCATGCATCTGGCTGCAACGGACCTGGGGTTGCCTTCACTTCCAGATCAGACGGTGCGGGACATCATTGGGCTGGGTTTGCCGGAGGCCATTGCGACGCTGTATCCGGTGTTGGGTGGTCATGATATCGAACGCATGCGTGAGCGATATGCGTTTCATTTTATCGCCGCAGAAAGTACCCCCAGCGCCTTGTACCCCGGGGCCGAATCGTTACTGACTACGTTGCGCGAGCGGGGGTTCAGGCTGGCGGTGGCCACCGGAAAAAGTCGCAAGGGTTTGCAGCGGGTATGGGGTAATACCGGTCTGGATCGCTACTTTCATGCCTCACGCTGTGCTGACGAGAGCCGCTCCAAACCTGAGCCGCACATGGTGCTTGAACTGCTGGAAGAAATGGCCGTGCCTGCAGAGCGTGCAGTGGTGGTCGGTGACACCACCTTTGACCTGGATATGGCGCGTAATGCCGGTGTTGATCGGGTGGCAGTCAGCTATGGTGCGCACCCCGTCGATCGGCTTCTGCCTTGTGAACCCTTGGCAGTGATTGATAGATTGAACGACTTGCTGCCGCTTTTGGGAGCGGATGAATTGTCCATGGAGAGCCAGTAAATGGAAAACCAGAGTTCCTCGCAGCGTCCCGCTGATGAGAAAGAGTGGAAACTCATTGAGAAGCTGCTGGGCCAGGCCCAGGAAGAACACCGCAAGTCACGACGCTGGGGTATATTTTTCAAGATCCTCACGTTTGTCTATCTGTTTGCCTTGCTTAGCATGATGTTGTCTGGGCGTGGTTCTTCCACCGGTCTTTCCTCTGTGGAGGACCATGTGGCGGTGGTCACGGTGAACGGGGTGATTGCGCCGGATCAGGATGCCAGTGCGGATCTTATCGTCACCGGGCTGACCCGCGCGTTTGAGGCCGAAAACAGCAAGGCCGTGTTGCTCAAGATCAACAGTCCCGGTGGTTCACCGGTGCAGTCCAATCAGGTCTACAACTCGATCAAGCGACTGCGCGCCGAATATCCGGACAAGAAACTGTATGCGGCGATTACCGATGTGGGCGCGTCCGGTGCTTACTATATCGCTTCTGCAGCGGATGAAATCTATGCCGATCCGGCCAGCATCGTGGGTTCTATCGGTGTCATCATGGCTGGTTTCGGGCTGGAAGAGGCCGCGGACAAGCTGGGAGTGGAGCGCCGTGTGCTCACGGCCGGCGACAACAAGGCCATCATGGATCCGTTCTCACCGATCCGCCCCTCGGATCGCAAGCACATGGAAACCATGCTCAACGAGATTCATCAGCAGTTCATCACTGCGGTACGCAACGGTCGCGGAGATCGCCTCAAGGAAGCCGAGAACCCGGAAATCTTCTCCGGCCTGTTCTGGACGGGCGAGCGAGCGGAGGCCATGGGGTTGATCGATGGCCTGAAGAGCCCGGGCGACGTTGCGCGTGATGTGGTGGGCCTGGATGAGCTGGTGAATTACAGCGCCAGCCGTTCTCCCATGGAGGAGCTTCTGCGCAAGTTCGGGGTATCAATCGGCGCGGGTATTGCCAGCCAGATCGGGTTGGACGCGGCGGTGCCGAGTATTCGGTAAAGCAGCTGTGAGCGACGAGCTTCCAGCTACAAGGAAAAGCAAAAACCCGGCGGCGCCGGGTTTTTTGCTTTTAAGGATTGCGCTTTAGTCTGCTTGGATCATCATTCTGAAAGCTCGTAGCTCGTAGCTCGTAGCTCGTAGCTCGTAGCTCGTAGCTCGTAGCTATAGCGGCAGCTGAACGCCTTCCGCCGCCAGAAACTCGGTCAGAGTGATCAGCGGTAGTCCGATCAGACTGTTCGGATCGCGACCTTCCAGCGCCTTGAAAAGGACAATCCCCAAGCCTTCAGACTTGAAGCTGCCGGCGCAGTTGAGCGGCTGTTCCAGATCCACGTAGCGTTCAATCTGGGCGGGCTTGAGAGTGCGGAATTGCACATTGAAGGGTTCGCAGGCGGTTTGGGTGCGGCCGGTGGAGGTGTTCAGCAGGCACAGGCCTGTCAGGAAGGTGACTCGCTGTCCGCTGGCGGCGCTCAGCTGTTCGATGGCGTTTTCCCGAGTGCCCGGTTTGCCCAGCACCTTGTCACCGAGTACCGCCACCTGGTCGGAACCGATGATCAGGGTATCAGGGTGGGCGTCAGCCAAGGCGGCGGCTTTTTCCCTGGCCAGCCGGCTGACCAGCTCGGTGGCGGATTCGCCCTCATGCCGGGTTTCGTCGATGTCCGGACTCTGGTGGCTGAAATCCAGCTTCAGTTTACCCAGCAGTTCCCGCCGAAACGGGGATGAAGAGGCAAGTAGCAGGGCAGGGGTGTGGGTCATGGTTCGATCTCCGCTGTGAGCGGGCAGAGTGTAGTGATTTTATATTGCCGGAAGAAGGTTTGTTGGCCCGGATTTAGGGTAAAATGCCCGCCGCCGGGCAAAAAACACTCAGTAAAGGTAAAGAGTTTTTCGCGTTTTGGAAAAAATCTTTACGGTTCAAGTGGTTAGCGCCTTACATTAACTTTGACAGATGGGCCTCTCAGCCCTAGAATTGCGCGCTTATGTTTTCAGGGCAACTGCCACAGTTCCTCGACCCCCGTAAATACGCGGATCAGGGTCGCGTCGTTGAAGGCCAGCTCACTGTCCGCGACCTGCCTCGCCTGCAGGATTACAAGGACAGTCTGGACCAGCCGGTAGTGATATCGCTGGCGTTCGGCCGTGACGAAGAGGGGCATCGGCGTATTGAGGGCGAGGTCAGCACGAAACTGGTGCTGCCATGTCAGCGCTGCCTGGAGCCGGTGACTTATGACGTCAAGGCCATGATCGATGTGGCACTGGTGTGGAATGAGGATCAGGCCAAGGCGCTGCCGGAGCGACTGGACCCCTGGCTGATTGGCGATGACCCCATGGTTCTCACTGATCTGCTCGAAGAGGAGCTCTTGCTGGCCATGCCGTTGGTGGCACTGCATGACCCTTGCCCGACAGCTTTACCGCATGACAGCGGTGAACCTGAGAAACACGAAAACGCGGATAATCCTTTTGCCGTGCTGGCCCAGTTAAAGGGTCAAGGCAAGTAAATTCAGGCTGATTTAACGCCCGAGGAGCTCGAAATGGCTGTTCAAAAGAACCGTAAAACCCGTTCCAAGCGCGGCATGCGCCGTTCCCACGATGCGCTGACTTCTGCTGCGCTGACTGAGGACACCAACACTGGTGAAGTGCACCGTCGTCACCACATTTCTCCGGATGGCATGTACCGTGGCCGTCAGGTGATTCGTCAGGCTGAGACTGACGACGAAGAGTAAAATCTTCAAACAACGGGAGCCAAGGCTCCCGTTTTGTTTTGGTCTGTATGGGCCACTTGAATCCTCCTCCGGGAGGATTTTTTGTAAGCGGATACAAGGGAACCTGTTTCCCTGCGCGTTTTTTGTCAGAATGTCGGCCTCAAATCTAATAATCGCATATATAGGAAGCAGCCCATGTCGGTTGTGACGTTGGCGGTTGACGCCATGGGGGGCGACCACGGTTTGTCCGTGACGGTGCCCGCCGTAGCGCGGATGCTTTCCCGCCATGATCATCTGAATATCATTCTCGTTGGTCAGCCTGCAGCGCTGGCCGAGGCTATCAAACAACATGGCCTGCAGGGGCATGATCGCATCATCATTCAGCCTGCTGCCGAAGTGGTGGCCATGGATGACCCTGTGGCGGTGGCGTTACGCCAGAAAAAAGATTCCTCCATGCGCGTGGCCATCAATCAGGTCAAGGAGGGCAAGGCCCAGGCGGCAGTCAGTGCCGGTAACACCGGTGCTCTGATGGCGGTCAGTCGCTTTGTACTGAAGACGCTGCCGGGGGTGGATCGTCCGGCTATCTGTACGGCGATTCCTACGGCCACAGGCCACTGTCACATGCTCGATCTGGGCGCAAATGTAGACTCCGAGCCGGCTCATCTGGTCCAGTTTGCGCTCATGGGCCAGGCATTGGTGCGCGCAGTGGATGGTGTGAAACAGCCTAGTGTGGCGCTGCTCAATATTGGTGAGGAAGACATCAAGGGCAACGAGCAGATCAAGGAAGCGGCGGCGTTGTTGCGAGCCAGCGAAGACATGAACTACGTGGGCTTCGTGGAAGGTAACGGCATTTTCGCCGGAGAGGCAGACGTGGTGGTTTGTGACGGCTTCGTTGGCAACGTTTCCCTGAAGACCATGGAAGGTGTCGCCAAGATGATTGGCAACATGATCCGTGAGGAAATTGGTCAGTCCTGGCTGCGTAAACTCAGCGGTCTGCTGGCCTTGCCGGTGCTTGCTGGCCTCAAGAAGCGTATGGATCCGGATCGTTATAATGGCGCCAGCCTGGTGGGTCTGAAAGGTGTTGTGGTGAAGAGTCACGGCGGCACCAGTATCGAGGGCTTTATCAGTGCGCTGGAAGTGGCAGAGCTGGAGGCGCGGCGCAATGTGCCGGCCCTGATCCGTGATGCGCTGGCGCCGCAAGAGACAGCAGACGTTAACGCCTGATTTGGCAATACTTTGTTGCAGCCTTGCCCGGACAGATCACGGTAAACCGGGCATACTGCGGCGCGTGAAATGAGGATAAGAGATGTCCAAGACAGCCTTTATTTTTCCCGGTCAGGGTTCCCAGTCACTGGGAATGCTGGCGGATTTTGCTGACCGCCCTGCGGTCAAGCAGACCTTCCAGGAAGCGTCCGGCGCACTGGAACTGGATCTCTGGGCCATGTGCCAGGAAGGTCCTCAGGAACGCATGAACCAGACCGAAAATACCCAACCCTTGCTGCTCACCGCCGGGATGGCGCTGTGGCGCTTGTGGGAGCAGAGTGGTGGCCCGCGTCCGCATTTTCTGGCCGGTCACAGCCTGGGCGAGTACACCGCACTGACTTGCGCCGGTGTCATCAATCTGGGTGATGCGGTGCGTCTGGTGCGTACCCGCGGTCAGCTGATGCAACAGGCGGTGGCTGAAGGCGAAGGCAAGATGGCCGCAGTTCTGGGGCTGGATGATGATCAGGTCCGTGCGGCCTGTGACAAGGCGGCAGAGGGCTCTGTGGTTGAAGCAGTCAACTTTAATGCGCCGGGTCAGGTGGTGATTGCTGGTGCTGCCGACGCGGTAGAACGCGCCATCGGGGCTTGTAAAGAGGCGGGCGCCAAACGTGCCATGCCGCTGCCGGTGAGCGTGCCATCCCATTGTGCGCTGATGAAGCCCGCTGCAGAAAAACTGGCTGAAGCGCTCAATGCCACCAAGTTTCATGCTGCAGAAATCCCGGTTATCAACAATGTGGATGTGGTGGCAGAAACTGCTCCGGAACAGATCCGTGATGCGCTGGTGCGTCAGTTGTATTCTCCGGTTCGCTGGGTGGAAACCATCCAGGCGCTGAAAGAGCAGGGTGTTGCTAACGTGTATGAGTGCGGCCCGGGCAAGGTGTTGAGCGGATTGATCAAGCGTATTGATCGCGAGATAACAGCCAGCCCGCTGGAAAGCAGCGATGCGTTCGAGAAGGCGCTGGGCCTGTAAACGGATTTGCCAGGAGAAAACAGGATGTCAGACAAGAAAGTGGCGCTGGTCACCGGCGCCAGCCGAGGCATTGGCCGCGCCATTGCCAACAAGTTGATCGAAGACGGTTTCTTTGTTGTAGGGACTGCGACTACCGAGCAGGGCGCTGCGGCCATCGGTGAAGCCCTGGGCGCTAACGGTGCCGGCAAGGTGCTGAATGTGACCGACAAGGAATCCGTTGCTGAAACGCTGAAAAGCATTGCTGAGGAGCATGGTGCGCCGTTGGTACTGGTGAACAATGCCGGCATCACCCGTGACAACATCATGCTGCGGATGAAGGATGATGAGTGGGAGGATGTGATCAACACCAATCTCAATTCCCTTTATCGTGTCAGCAAGGGCTGCCTGAAAGGCATGACCAAGGCACGTTGGGGGCGGATCATCAATATTAGTTCTGTGGTAGGCACCATGGGTAACGCGGGACAAGCCAACTATGCGGCTGCCAAGGGCGGGGTGGAAGGCTTTACCCGTGCGCTGGCTCGCGAAGTGGGCTCGCGTAACATCACGGTGAACTCCGTGGCACCGGGTTTCATCCAGACCGACATGACGGATGCATTGCCGGAAGCCCAGAAAGAGTCTCTGCTGTCAGGTATTCCGCTGGGCCGTTTGGGGCAGCCGGAAGAGATTGCCAGTGCAGTTGCCTGGCTTGCCAGCGACGGTGGCGGCTACGTTACCGGTACCACTTTGCACGTGAATGGCGGTATGTTTACCGGCTAGCGTTAAAAGTGGGCAGAAGAGTGTTTCTCTGTGGGGCAGTGTAATCTACTGTTTTTACTGAGAAAAATATTTGGAAAAACTTGAAGGAACCGCACCGGGTCAGTTCGCTTGCAAGCGCAAACGGCGTTCACCTAGAATAGCCGCTGACAGGTGCTAGCACACCATCAATCAGGAGAGTTATAGGATCATGAGCAGCATCGAAGAGCGCGTACAAAAAATCATCGTAGAACAACTGGGTGTTAAGCCGGAAGACGTAAAATCTGAAGCGTCCTTCGTTGAAGATCTGGGTGCCGACTCCCTGGACACCGTTGAGCTGGTGATGGCTCTCGAAGAGGAATTCGAGACCGAGATCCCGGACGAGGAAGCTGAGAAAATCAGCACCGTTCAGTCCGCTGTTGACTACATCAAAGCCCACAGCTAATTCTTTAGCTGCTGAGCAACATGAAAGGGCCGCAGGTTCCACGAACTTGCGGCTTTTTTGTGGCTGGTTTTCAGGTAGCCTCTTGTCTGGGTAAACATAACAGCCGCTTACATAATCGCGGCGTGATCTCTGCGGCTTTGTAGTAATCTTGTCGCATTCAATAGAGTTTAATGCTCCACATTTGAGCGTACTGGAGGAATTCGGGTGACATTACGGCGTGTTGTAATCACAGGGATGGGAATGCTGACTCCGCTGGGTGCTGATGTGGCTTCCACGTGGGAAGCTATCAAGGCAGGCAAGAGTGGTATTCGCAACATCGAACACTTTGATACCGAGCCCTTTGCCACCCGCTTTGCCGGTCTTGTGCCGGATTTTGATGTCTCTGAGTATCTTTCTCCGAAAGACGCTCGCAAGATGGATATTTTTATTCAGTACGGACTCATTGCAGCCATTCAGGCGGTGCGTGATAGCGGCCTGGACATGGAAAAGGAAAACGCCGAGCGCATTGGTGCCGCCATCGGCTCTGGTATTGGTGGTCTGACTAATATCGAAGAGAACCACATCAAGATGCTGAACGGCAGCCCGCGCAAGCTGAGTCCGTTCTTTGTCCCGGGTACCATCATCAACATGATTGCTGGCAACCTGGCCATCATGTACGGCATGAAAGGCCCGAACTTCGCCACCGTCACCGCCTGTACCACCGGTACCCACAACATTGGTTTCGCCGCCCAGCAGATCCAGCTGGGCCAGGCCGACGTGATGGTGGCTGGTGGCGCCGAGAAAGGTTCTACGCCCCTGGGTCTGGGTGGGTTCTCCGCCGCCCGTGCGCTGTCTACCCGAAATGATGACCCCGAGGCGGCCAGCCGTCCTTGGGACAAGGACCGTGACGGTTTTGTACTGGCCGACGGCGCCGGTGCTGTAGTACTCGAAGAGTATGAACACGCCAAGGCTCGTGGCGCCACCATTTACGCCGAAGTGGCGGGTTATGGCATGAGCGATGATGCCTATCATATTACCGCCCCGGCTGAGGGCGGTGACGGCGCCATGCGCGCCATGCGCAACGCCCTGCAGAATGCCGGTGTGGCGCCGGAGAAAGTGGATTACATCAATGCCCACGGTACCTCCACACAGATGGGGGATCTGGCCGAAGTGGCGGCGGTGAAAACCCTTTTCGGCGAGCACGCCAACGTGCTGTGCATGAGCTCTACCAAGTCCATGATTGGTCACCTGCTCGGTGCAGCAGGGGCGGTGGAAGCGATTTTCTCCATTCTGGCCATGCGTGACTCCATTGCACCGCCGACCATCAACCTGGATAACCCGGACGAGGGCTGCGATCTGAACCTGGTGGCGAACGTGGCCCAGGAGCGCAATATCGACTATGCGCTGTCCAATTCCTTCGGCTTTGGTGGCACCAACGGTTCGCTGCTGTTCAAGAAGGTTTGAGTCATTGCCCATGGAGCAGCCATGAGTCAGCGGCAACCGGCCATGCTTGATAGTAGTGATCGGGGCCTTGCCTACGGTGACGGGTTGTTTGAAACCATGCGGGTGGCGGCGGATGGGAGCATCCCGCTACTGGCATGGCATCTCCTGCGGCTGGGACGAGGTGCCCAGGCGCTGGGTATTCCCGTTCCCTCCACGGCACGACTGGAGCTGGCTGTTGAAAAGGCGCGGGCGTCTCTGGCCGGTGAGGGCCTCATCAAGCTTATGGTTACCCGGGGCGTGGGGGGCAGGGGCTACCTGCCGCCGGCGGATCCAACACCCTCCTTGCTCTGGCAAACCGGCAAGCTGCCGGTCTGGAATGACCGCGATCGACGCGAGGGCATCGTGATGGGGCTCTGTTCCCGGCCGTTGCAGGTCGATCCTTTTGCCGGCCACAAACATCTC
The DNA here is from genome assembly GCF_009882945.1 of Alcanivorax sp. DP30. Taxonomy (GTDB): domain Bacteria; phylum Pseudomonadota; class Gammaproteobacteria; order Pseudomonadales; family Alcanivoracaceae; genus Alcanivorax. The sequence goes on along the minus strand of NZ_WTUY01000002.1, from coordinate 726,388 downwards.
AACCGTCTGGCCCAGGTGCAGGCCCGCGCCGAGGTGGCCCGACAGGGCTGGCAGGAAGGCTTGCTGCTGTCGGCTCGTCGTCAGCCACTGGAGGCAACAGCCATGAACCTGTTTGCCCGGTTTGAAGATGGGTGGTGGACCCCGGACCTGGTCGCGGCCAACACTGGCGTGGCGGGTGTCATGCGTGACTGGTTGCTGGATCACCTGAATACCCGTGCAGAGCCGGTACAATGCGATCTGAGGCCGCTGTCACAGCTTCGCCACGCGCAGGCCGTGTTTCTCACCAACAGTGTTGTCGGCGTGCTCCCGGTGCGTAAACTGGCGCAGTGGCAGTGGAGTGTGCCGACTTCGGTGCGTAACCTGCAAAGTCGGGTGGATGCCTTGTTTGGCGCCTGATCGCCCAGAGCGTACCTCCCGAAATCATTCCCGCTAGCTTTCCTGTTAACAGGCCCTACAATTCTTCTATGCGAAAAAAAATTCGAATCTTTGGACTGCTGGTGCTTCTACTGGTAGCAGCAATCCCCTTGGCGGGTGCCTGGGTTAGCAGTTATCTGCACCGTCCCCTGGGCGTGATCGAGCCTCAGATTGTGGTGGTAGAACAAGGCGCCGGGCTAAGCCAGGTACTTTACAACCTGCAGCGCGATGGCTTGCTGGGAGAAGGGCACAACGCCACCCTGCGGCGTCTGGGTGCGCGTCTCTACAGCGGTTTTACCGGCATGGATGGTCGCCTGCATGTGGGCGAGTACCAGCTGGCTGAAGGCGACTCCCTGCTGACGTTGCTGGAAAAAATGGATCGCGGTGAGGTGTTGCAGCGCAGCGTTACCCTGGTGGAAGGCTGGAATTTCCGGGAGCTGCGAACGCGCCTGGCCGCACAGGAATCGCTCATTCACACGCTGGATGGCCTGAGTGATCAGCAGATCATGGAAAAGCTGGGCTATCCGGAGCGTCATCCTGAGGGCTGGTTTGCTCCGGAAACCTATTTCTATACTCGCGGCACCACGGATCTGACGTTATTGCAGCGTGCCATGGCGCGCCAGCAGCAGGTTCTCGATGATGCCTGGGCCCAGCGGGCCGATGACCTGCCTTACGATGATCCCTATGAAGCGCTGATCATGGCCTCCATCGTGGAGAAGGAAACCGGTGTGCCCGAAGAGCGTGGCGAAATTGCCGGGGTGTTTGTAAACCGGCTGCGCAAAGGCATGCGCCTGCAGACCGACCCCACGGTAATCTATGGCATGGGCGAGCGTTACCAGGGCAACATTCGTCGTTCTGATCTGCGTAGGCCTACCCCCTACAACACTTACACCATTTTCGGGTTGCCCCCCACGCCGATTGCCATGCCCGGCAAGGACGCAATTCTGGCCGCCGTGAACCCTCAAGCCACGGAGTCCCTGTACTTTGTGGCGCGTGGCGATGGCAGCCATTACTTCTCCAAAACCCTGGCCCAGCATCAGAAAGCGGTCCGCGACTACCAACTGCGGCGTCGTAACGGATATCGGTCTTCGCCGGGAGCGTCACAATGAGTGGACGCTTCATAACCCTTGAGGGGGGCGAGGGCGCTGGCAAGAGCAGCAATATGGAATGGCTGGCTGAGCAATTGCGCGCTGCCGGTAAAACGGTGCTGCTGACCCGTGAACCGGGTGGCACCCCGTTGGCGGAATCCATTCGTGAAGTCCTGCTGGCCCCCAGTGACGAAGAGATGGCCGACAATACCGAGCTGCTACTGGTGTTTGCCGCCCGTGCCCAGCATCTGGCAGAAAAGATTCGTCCGGCTCTGGCGCGTGGCGAATGGGTGCTGTGTGATCGTTTCGTAGATGCCACCTGGGCCTATCAGGGCGCTGGACGTGGGCTGGATCAGGACGCCATCGGGGCGCTGGAAGAACTGGTGGTGGCCACAAGCCAGCCGGATATGACCATCCTGTTTGATGTGCCAGTGGATGTGGGCATGGCCCGGGCGGGCAAGCGTGCCGCACTGGACCGTATCGAGCAGGAAGACCGCGCCTTCTTCGATCGTATCCGTGAGTGCTATCTTCAGCGGGCAGATCAGCAGCCAGGGCGTTTTCGGGTTCTGGATGCCGGGCAGCCACTGGAGCAGGTGCGCGCCCAGCTTGAGCCACTGATCACGGAGATGCTGACATGGCCGTAACTGCCCGGGTGCAGGTGCCACTTCCCTGGCATCAGGATGAAATGGCACGGCTGCTGGATCAGCATCGTCAGGAAAGGCTGCCCCATGCGCTGCTGCTTAGCGGTCCACGGGGTATTGGAAAACTGCGTCTGGCCGAATCCCTGGCCCAGACTCTGCTTTGTAATAGCGGTAGCGATTTCCCCTGTGGCAAGTGCCAGGGCTGCCAGCTCAGCGCTGCCGGTACCCACCCGGATTATCATCGGCTCAGTCCGGAAGATGGCAGCAAGGCGATCAAGATCGATCAGGTACGCCAGTTGGTCAGCTTTGCCACTCGCACGGCCCAGTACGATGGCTACCGCATCGCCATCGTTGCGCCGGCCGAAGCGCTCAACCGTAACGCCCAGAATGCACTACTGAAAACCCTGGAAGAGCCGGGGAGCAAAACGTTGTTGCTGCTGGTCAGTCACCAGCCAACGCTACTGTTACCCACCATCCGCAGCCGTTGTCAGCAGCGCACCTTGCCGTTGCCTGCCCGTGAGCAGGCGCTGGAATGGCTGCAAGGCCAGACCGGTGATCCCGAGTCCCTGCTGGATGCGGCCCAGGGGGCGCCGTTGCAGGCCCTGGTGCTGGAACAGGCGGACTGGTTTGCGGATCGTTCCCGCTTGCTGGAGACATTGGTGTCTGTGGCGGAAGGGCGTCAATCCTCGGCACAGGCCTCATCGGTGCTGGCCAAACATGACCCGATCGAAATGGCCACCGTGATTTACGGCTGGCTGGGGCGGAGCCTGAAACAGTCCGTATCCGGTGTTGAGAGTGCGGATCCTCAGCTCGCTCCCTTGTTGAAGCGGCTGGCCGCTGCAGTTCCGGCTGCGCGACTGTTGCGTGCGGCCCAGCGGGTGCTGGAAGGGCGCCGCGCATTACTGTCCGGGGCCAACCCCAACAAGGAACTGCTCTACGAGCAGTGGTTGCTGGTACTGGTAGGCGTTGACGCTGCGCCGGCAGGCCACTAACCTTTAGACAACTTTAATAATAAAGTCGTACCGGTTTGCCCTGTCATGGCAGCCACAACGACCACGAGGCAACCCCTATGAAGATGCCCGGCGGACGAAGCGGGATTCTTTCACTGTCCATCAAGGACAAGGCCGTACTGTATTCGGCGTATATGCCCTTTATCACCAATGGTGGCCTGTTTATTCCCACCGAAAAGCAATACAAGCTGGGTGAAGAGATCTTCCTGTTGCTCAACATCATGGACGAGGCGGACAAGATCCCGGTGGCCGGCAAGGTAGTCTGGATCACCCCGAAAGGCGCCCAGGGCAATCGCAGCGCGGGTATTGGTGTACAGTTCTCGGATCAGGATGACACCGCCCGCGTCACCATTGAGAACCACTTGGCCGGTTCACTGGAATCGGATCGACCAACGCATACGATGTGATGCTTCACGCACCTCGCGTGTCGTAACAACGCAGGCTATGTTTCTGTTATTGTATTATCCCCGGAGGCCGCGCATGAGCGCGGCCTCTGACGTTTAAATTCTTGATGTTTTTTTGTGTTTTGCGTGCTGCGTGGTGCGGCTTATACGGAGTCCTTCATGTCGGTTGCCACTTTTGTGGATTCCCACTGTCACCTTGATCGCCTCAACCTGGATGCCCATGGCGGAGATTTTTCGGCCATGATGGAGGCCACAGCAGAAGCTGGGGTCAGCCATATGTTGTGCATCGGTGTGGACCTGGAAAGCTTTGCGGATGTTCAGGCACTGGCTGAGCGCTACCCGCAGGTATTCGCCAGCGTCGGTGTGCATCCGCTTTACAAGGAATCCCGTGAGCCTTCAGTCTCTGAGTTGCTGGAGCGTGCCAGTCATCCCAAGGTGGTCGCCATCGGCGAGACCGGCCTGGATTACTTCTATGCCAAGGAAGAGCGGGACTGGCAGAAGCGTTATTTTATCGCTCACATTCAGGCGGCGCGGGAAACGGGCCTTCCGCTGGTGGTGCATACTCGCGGTGCCAAGGAAGACACCCTGAACCTGCTCCGCGAGCATGGCGGTGGCGAAGTGACGGGTGTGCTCCACTGCTTTACGGAAGATCTGGACATGGCGCAGCAGGCCATCGAGTTGGGGTTCTATATTTCAATTTCCGGTATTGTCACCTTTCGCAACGCGGAGTCCCTGCGTGAAACCGTCAAGGCGTTGCCCATCGAAAAACTGCTGATTGAAACCGACTCCCCCTGGCTGGCGCCGGTGCCATTTCGTGGCAAGCCCAACGAGCCGCGGTTTGTAGCCAAGGTGGCAGAGTGCGTGGCAGAGTTGAAAGGCGTGAGTGTGGAGACCCTGGCCGACATCACCGCGGATAATTTCTTTACCCTGTTTAACAAGGCACAACGATGAATCAAACCCTGATGCTTGCTCTCGCGGCGCTGGCCGGTGCGGTACTGGCTGCGATTCTGGTCTGGCTGCTGGAGCGTCGCAGGCAGGGGAGTCTGGCTCTGCAGTGGCAGGAGGAAAAACACGCGCTGCGAGAACCCCTGGCGCAGTTGCCGCTGCTCAAGGAGCAACTGGGTAACGCCAGCCGGCAGCAACGAGAAGCCGAGCAGCGAGCTCAACACCTGGCGGCAGAGAAAGCCCGTCTGGAGGAACGCCTGGCCGGCCAGGAAGAGAAACTGGCTTTCGCTGAGAAAAGTCGCGAGCTGCTCAAACAGGAATTCGAGAATCTGTCCGCGAAAATTTTCGAGCAACGCAGCAAGCAACTTCAGGAACAGCAACATCAGGGGCTGGATGGTGTGCTGAAACCGTTCCGAGAGCAGCTAACCGATTTCCGCCGCCGGGTGGATCAGATCCACAGTGACGAGACCCGCACCCAGGCCACGCTGATGGAGCAGTTGAGCCAGCTCAAGGGGCTTAACCAGCAAATGCATGAGGACGCCAGGAATCTGACCGACGCGCTCAAGGGGCAAGTGAAGACCCAGGGCAACTGGGGCGAAATGATACTTGAGCGGGTGCTGGAATCGTCCGGCCTGACCCGAGGACGTGAATACGAAACCCAGATAGCGTTCAAGGATGAAAGTGGCCAGCGGCGGTTGCCGGATGCCATCGTGCGTTTGCCGGAAAACAAGGACGTGGTAGTGGACGCCAAAGTGTCCCTGTTGGCCTATGAGCGATTGTCCTCAGCCACGACACAGGAAGAGCGGGAACAGGCCTTGCGCGAGCATCTTGCTTCCCTGCGCAGTCACATCAAGGGCCTGGATATCAAGGACTACAGTGGTCTGGAGGGCATTCAGAGTCTGGACTTCGTGTTGTTGTTCATCCCCATCGAAGGCGCCTTTATGGTGGCCATGGAGCAGGATTCGAGTCTCTACACGGATGCGTTTGCGCGCAATATCGTGTTGGTCAGCCCAACAACCTTGTTGGTGACGTTGCGCACGATCCAGAACATCTGGCGCTATGAATACCAGAACCGTAATGCGCTGGATATCGCAGATCGTGCTGGCAAGATCTGCGATCAGGTGTCCTTGATCGATGAGTCGCTGGGGGATCTGGGCGACAAGCTCGAAAAGGCGCACAGCGCCTGGGAAACCACCCACAATCGCCTTACCCAGGGCAGGGGCAACCTGTTGCGTCAGGCCAATCAGCTGATTGATCTCGGTGCCAAGGCGCGCCGGGCGTTGCCACGATCTGATGAAGAAGATTCACCTGACTGACGGGTCTGTCGAACAATGTCGTGCCGAAATGTAAAATGTTTACTTTATATAAAAATAGTTTTAATAAATGAAATAGCAATAAAAATATTTTAAATATGCCGCCAAATGTCCACATCTTGCACCGAAAATCCAACAAAGTGACCTGACTTGTCAGTCGCAAAAGAGTGCCATCTAGAGCGCTCGTACTATCGTCGTAATATCAGAACTCCGTCACATGTAAACCCCTTAGCCCTTGGTTAGTATCCATTTGTAACGAGTGTCTAGCTATGGGTATTAACTATGTATCGTTTGATGGTGGTTCTGTGTCTTTGTGCGGGGCTGGTTCAGACGGCATCGGCAATAGACGCCCAGCCCCGCATCATCGGGGGACAGGATGTAACAACGATCAGGCCGTGGATGGCCGAGGTGGAAATCAGCCGATCCGGAGACCCGGTCAATTCTTCCACATTGTGTGGTGGCACCCTGATTGCACCCCAGTGGGTCGTGACGGCGGCACATTGTGTCGTGGGTGAAGGTGTCAAACTTGCACCGAATATTCTCTTCGTCTCTTTGGGCGGAACCCATCGTCTTGGTCGTGCTCTGGAGCAACATGCCGTCAGCGCTGTACTGGTGCATCCCGACTACCGTTCCGATAACTACCACAACGATATTGCCTTGCTGCGTCTGGGGTCGGTCAGCAAATTGCAGACTCTGGATCTGGCCAAGACCGAAGTGATCAAGTCGGTTGCTGCCAGTCCGAAGGAGTCGCTGCTGGCACTGGGCTGGGGCTATACCAGCAATAGCAACGGCACACTGTCCGATACCCTGCAGCAAGTCCAGCTGGATTATGTTTCTGACAGCTATTGTGCCAGCCAGTGGAGCCAGCTTTGGAAAGGGCAGATCTGTGCTGGAGAAATGGACCCTGCGCCGCAGCCTCAGGATACCTGCCGTGGTGATAGTGGCGGCCCACTGATCTACAACCAAGACGGCCAGCAGTGGCTTGTGGGGGTTACCAGTTACGGCCATGAAACCTGCGCCACCCGCGGTGTGCCGGCGGTGTATACCCGTATTGATAGCTACCTTGACTGGTTGGAGAGCGCCACGTCCGGCCTGTTGGTAGATCTGGAGACGGTTGGTTTGCCGGAGAAGCATTATCAAGCGCCAGGGACCACACTGAGCCTGAGCGCGGGTTTGGTGAATCGCAGCATTATCAACAAGGCCACCAATGTGGGGGTCACCGTGCGTCACGCTGCGGGTCTGGCGGTTTCCGTGCCGGGCTGGAGCTGTGTGGCGATGGGGGCTGAACAGACCCGTTGCACAGCAGGCAGAAATCTTTATGTGGGAGATGATCTGGGTTCGATTGCCCTGCGTTTCAGAAACGATGGCCAGCAATGGGCAGGTAATGTCAGTGTGTTGCCTTATAGTGATGGTCATGACTATTTCAGCGTGGCGTCCGAAAGTTTCAAACTGGTGTTCAGTGATCAACCCGATGTGGTGCTGAATGTGTCCAGTCAACGCCGGGCGGATGGTCGGGTAGTGATGACAGCCCGTGTAGAGAATGCGGCGACTCATCGAGCGGCATCTCGCGTTCGGTTGGGCTTCCAGATGCCGAATGGCTGGCAGGCACAGGTGCCAGAGAGCTGTTTCGGGGAGACGTTGGTGCAGTGTGGGCTGGGTGATCTGGCACCAGGCGCAGTCGTTGTGCAGCAACTGATTATGAAAGGCCAGGGGAATGGCCTGGTGTCCATCAAGGTCTGGACCGATAACGGCGATTTCCCCAGTGGGGACAACCAGGCGGCCAGCTACCCGGCGCTTGCCAGGAGTGTGGTCAGTAACAGTAGTGCCACCGACGCCGGGGCGGGGTCAGGCAGTGGTGGAGGCGGTGCGCTGTCAGGCCTGGTGTTGCTGCTAGTGGTTGGGGGCGCCGTTCGCCGGGGTCTCAACCAGTGACAGGTGGCGCTGACGCTCTGGTGCCAGCGCGCCCTGGTTGCCTTTCCAGGGCACGGCATCCATTCCCTTGGGGATGGCCGCCAGCTGGAAAGGCGCCTTGATGATTTCAAAGTAGGGTGAATGATCGAAGTCCGCCGCAGTGACTGCGCGGGGCTGCAGGCGCAGTAGTCGAGCCCCTGCGCCATCTTCCTTCACCAGGGGTAATACCGGAAATTGCACAAAGCTGAAGGCATCGGAAATTACGGTGCCACTCAGTGCCTTGATCAAGTCGCCAGCCCAACGGCGAAACAGTCCGCTGCGCCAGCGCAGCGGCATCCAGCGCCAGGGAATCAGTGCCATCAGACTGAGCGCGCCCCAGGAGCGGCCACCTCCGGCACCGATCCGGCTGATGGCATAACGCAGCACGTCTTGTGCTTCGTTGTCACTCAGACCCTGGGCACGGCACACGCGAAGCTGGCGACCCTCAAGTGCGGACAGCGGTTCCACGATCAGGCCGCGCTCAAGATTGGCATCAATAACCAGCTGGGTGTCCGGTTCGCAGGGGGTGTAATCGGCAAGCAGGGCACGCAGGGCAGGGTCAGCCACGTCGTGCAAACGCCCCACATAAAGTACGGCGCGAGCATAACGGCTGTCGCCGATCACCTTGAAGGTGCGATCAATGCTGCTGTGGCCGGCGACCAGAAGTACATCACAGGACCGGATTACGGTACGCAGGCTGTCCAGGTCAGCACTGGGCTGGCCGCTGTGGCTTTCATCACGTTGAAGCTGTCGACAGCACCATTCATACACCGCCCGCTGTTTGCTCATTGTTGCTCGCTGTTCATGGTTTGTTCCACATTGCAGGCAGCTTACAACAGCCCCAGCGCCCGGTCGATGACAGAAAATGCCGTGTAAAAGTGCGGAGAAAAGCGAATGCCTCCGCCCCGTTCTGCACAGACTACCCCTTGCTGCTTGAGTCGCTGGAAGGTCTCGGCGGGTGATTCATGGGGCATTGAAAATGTCACGATACCTGCCCGGCGTTCTGTGCTGGTGGGGCTGAGAAGGGTGGCGCCTTTCTGCTTCAGTCCGTCGATCAGATACTGAACCCGTGCCTGCAGCTCGCTTTGTACAGCCTGCATGCCGGTTTCCTGTAACAGGGACAGCGATGCATCCAGCGCGTGTATACCCAGCATGTTCGGGCTACCGCATTCGAACCGTTTGGCGTTGTCAGCGATTTGCCACTGGTTCTGCGTGTAGTCGCCGGCCCTGGCAATCATGTGCCAGCCATGCTGGCGCAGAATGAGGTGCGATTGCAGCTCCTGCCGGCAATAAAAGAGCGCCAGCCCCTCCGGTCCGAGCATCCATTTATGGCCGTCGGCCACGACAAAGTCGGCGCAGGCTTCGCGGGCATCGAAGGGCAGGGCACCAAGAATCTGGATGGCATCAACGCAGAAGAGAATGTCGCGTTCACGGCAGGCCTGGCCGATTCGCGCCATGTTCATCAGCAGGCCGCTACCGTATTGCACGGCAGACAGAGAAACCAGCCGGGTTTTCTCGCCCAGTGCATCAATGACCGCCTGTTCGGGGTCATCCGCATCCAGGCTGACTTCGATAACCTCGACCCCCTGTTGGGCCAGTGCCTGCCAGGGGATACGATTGGACGGGAATTCCTGGTCACTGATCACGATCTGGTCCCCGGCTTGCCACGTCAGGCCCTGGGCGATGACGGACAGCCCCTCCGAGGTGTTCTTCAGAAGGGCAACCTCATCGGTGTTCACGCCTCCGATCAGCCAGGCCAGCCGCTGGCGCAGGCGCTGCTCTACCCTTAGCCATTGCGGGTAATCGCGTGCCCCAATCCGACAATTCTCGTCGGCAAAGGCATGAACGGCCTGGCGGGTGCGCTCTGGCCAGGGGGCCACTGCGGCGTGATTCAGGTAGACAAGGTCTTCCTGTTGGGGAAAGTCCGGGTGATCGGCTGGGAACGACATCCTGGTGGCTCCTGTGGAGGTAACACGTTGATGTCATGCTACCGGCCTTGAAGGCGTTATTCAGTGACTGTTTAACAGGGTAACAGTTTGCCGGTAATCTGCTGCTGCCGTATGCGTACAAAAAAGGAATACGTTAGAATCACACCTGCAAAACACCGGAAAACGCCAGGCAGCACCAATCAGCCTGAATCCGGATGGTTTCGGGGCGCTTAGCAGCCCTGTTGTGCTCAAGGAGAATTGGATGGGTGACCTGGAAAAAGCCACGCGAAAAGCGCAGGAATTTCGTCAGCGTGAACGGCAGATTCTTGATGCCGCTCTGGAATTGTTTCTTGAGGAAGGCGAAGACCGGGTAACAGTGGAGATGATTGCCGACCGGGTAGGGATTGGTAAGGGCACCATCTACAAGCACTTCGAGACCAAGAACGAGATCTATTTGCTCCTGATGATCCGCTACGAGGAAGATCTGGCGGATGTATTCAAGCAGATCTCGGATGCGGACAACAAGGAAAGGCTGGTGCGTGAATACTTCCGCTTCCGCATTTCCGACCCCAAGCGCTACCAGCTGTTTGATCGCCTGGAAAACAAGGTGATCAAGGATCATGCCTTGCCAGAGCTGGTGGAAAAGCTGCATAGCATTCGCGAGGCCAATTTCGCCCGTCTTACCGAAATTGTGGAAGCCCGGATGGCAGAAGGCTCCCTGGAAGAGGTGCCACCCATCTACCATATCTGTTCCGCCTGGGCGCTGGCCCACGGTGCGGTAGCGCTGATGGAATCGCCGTTTTACAAGCGGTTGATCGAGGACAAGGAAGATTTCCTCGATTTCCTGATCGAGATAGGCATCCGCATGGGTAACAAGGGCCAGCGGGGCCCGCGATGAGCAAGACGGAAGACCTGCTCACGCTGCTGGACAAAGCAGGCCTGGACGAGCAGGGTTTGCCGCCGGTGGAGCAGTGGAAGCCGGAGCGTCATGCGGACATTGATATGCGCATTGCCCGTGATGGTACCTGGTACTACGAAGGCTCAGCCATTGAGCGCGAGCGAATGGTGGCCTTGTTCTCCACCATCCTGCTGCTCGAAGGGGATGATTACTTTCTCATTACCCCGGTGGAGAAGCTGCGTATCCAGGTGGATGATGCGCCTTTCGTGGCGGGAGAGGTGCAACGGGTGGATGGCAAACTGGTCTTCACCACCAATGTGGGTAGCCACGTTGTCGCCTCTGCCGAGCACCCCATCCGGGTAGTGACTGATCCTGAAACCGGTGAACCATCCCCCTACATCACTGTACGCAAGAACCTTGAAGCCCTTATTGGCCGCAGTGCTTTCTACCAGCTGATCGACTGGGGTAGGGAAGAGGGTGGCAGGTTGGTGGTTGAGAGTGGCGGGGAGCGGTTTGAGTTGGGGGCTCTGGAAGAATGAATAATGAATAGTTAATAACGTCGCAAGACGGGTTTTCGTGTTTTGAATCGCATGAGGCCGCGCCCAGAGTTTGGGCGCGGCCTCATTGCTTGGTATGAAGACAGTCGCTGCTCGCGCAGCTATTCATTATTAATTATCCTGTCGTTCATTGATTAAGGCTGACACTGATTAACAGCAACATCACCAGTACTACGCATGCTCCTTTCCAAAGCCGTAATTCATTGACGCTGCTATCCTTCGCCGCTTTGGTGCTGCGCACTGGCCGGCGCAGGGCGTCACGGAATTCGGCGGCGTCCGCGAAGCGCTGATTGGGCTGGCGATGCAAGGCGATTTGCAGCACGTTGTTGATCCACAGGGGGATAAAGGCATTTTGTCCCTGCAGCGCTGGCAAGGGTTGATGCGTGGCTTTCTCGTAGCGGCCGTGCCAGGGCAGGGCGCTGGTGAGCATCTCGTGGATGATGACACCCACTGAAAATAAATCGCTCTGCTCTGACGGGGTTGTGCCTTCCACCAGCTCAGGTGCACTGTAATCACGGGTGCCAAGGGGAATACCCGCGTTTATCTGCTCCATGCCCCGGCAGTGGCAGCTGCCAAAGTCCACGATTCGGACCAAGCCGTTGCTGTCCACCATGATGTTGTCGGGTTTCAAATCACCATGGATTACATCGGCTCGGTGCAGGGCCCGGATACCGTTGAGCAGTTGATCCGCCAGGTAGAGTTTTTCTTCCACCGGGGCGTCGGGGTGGTCGTTCAACCATTGCTTGAGGGTAACGCCATCAATGAATTCCAGGCGCTGGTACAGGCAACTGGGGTTATCCTGAATAGGCAGGTAGCGGAGCAGATGTGGGTTGCGCAGCCGGTTGCCAACCCAGCCCTCCATGACAAACCGTTCAAGGGAAAAGCGGTCATCCTCCAGATTGACAGAGGGGGTTTTCAGCACCGAGCGCTCTCCGTCCGCATCTTCCACCAGATAAAGATGACTGCGCACGCTGGCATACAATTCACGAATGACTGTGAAACCATCTACACGGACACCGGGAGTGAGTGGAGGCGGCAGGGGCAGATTGCCCCGTTGCCGTAACACTTCATCGGCACCGGCATCGGGCAGGGCGTCGATGGTCAGAACCTGGCAGCTGACATTGTCATCGCTGCCGTTGGCGATCGCGGCTTCCACCAATGCCTGGGAGCAGATCTCCGGTTTGGAGCAACCCCTCAGGATCCCCTGCATCCGCGAGCGACTGAGAAAGCCGTGCACGCCATCACTGGTCAGCAGGAAGATATCACCGACCTGAAGATCGCTGCTGCAGTAGTCCACATCCAGGCGGGTGTCTCCTCCCATGACGCGGGTCAGCACCTGGCGGTTATCACCGAGCATGCGGCTGTGATCGCGGGTCAGACATTCCAGCTTGTCGTTACGCAGGCGCCAGATGCGGGAATCGCCCACCTGAAACAGGTGAGCGGTTTGTGATCGCAGGATCAGCAGGGACAGGGTGCAGAGGTGACTTTCACCGGCAAGGGTTTGCCGACACAACCAGCGATTCAATGCTTCAAGCACTTTCTGGGCAGAGCGAGGAACACTCCATAATGCCGGTGTCGCATAGTAATCACTGATAAAGCCCAGCACGCAGGATTCGGCTGCTTCTCGTGCAGCGCCCGCTGTGGATAGACCATCAGCCAGTGCTGACACGATGCCCTTGGTGCGCAGCAGGCTCCCTTCGGGAATCCGCATGGCCAGCGCATCCTGATTGTGGAGCTTGGGGCCACTGTCACTGTATTGGCCAATGCGTACCCGGGGTGCCAGCTCCGGTTCCCTTTTGATAGGGGAATCATTCACGGCATCGGGCGTTTGCGTTGCAATCGAAACGTCCATGGTCATTCCCTGTGCTCAATCCTGAACAGACCGGCCCAGGGCCGGCCATTATCATCTTAGCCCACGTTGATCAGCTGGACCTGTCCGGTCTCGTCAATTTCGGCAATGTGTCCCTTGGGTTCATCCAGGAATTGCACGGCCACGAAGGCAACGGCGGCGCTGGCTGCAATAACCAGGAAGAAGGTGCTTGGCTCTACAAAGGTCAGCACGGTAAGGAAAATGACCGCACCGGTGTTTCCGTAGGCTCCCACCATGCCCGCAATCTGGCCGGTCAGGCGGCGCTTGATCAGAGGAACAGTGGCAAATACCGCGCCTTCGCCTGCCTGCACGAAGAAGGAACAACACATGGTGGCGATCACTGCCAGTGCCAGCGGCCAGGTGCTGCTGATCTGGCTCATCAGGCCATAGCCGACCATCAGTCCGGCGAGGAGAATGATCAACGATTTCTTGCGGCCGAATTTATCTGACAACCAGCCACCACTAGGGCGGGCCGCCAGGTTCATGAAGGCATAGCCGGACGCCAGCAAGCCTGCCATTACCGGTTCTAGCTTGAATGTGTCAGCAAAGAACAGCGGCAACATGGAGACGACCGCAAGCTCGGAGCCGAATGTCACCAGATAGGACAGATCCAGGATGGCGACCTGCTTGAAGCTGTAACGATCCTGTTCATCCACACCTTCTTTAAGATGCTCGCGGTTTACCCGCCAGGCCTGACCGATCTGCACGATACCCAGTGCAAGGATCAGGGAGACCAGTATGTATTGGGCCGTGGTGCCGAACAGGGCAAGATTGGTTGGACCCAGGCGCCATACGATGACCAGCAGGGCCGCATACAGTGGCACGCTCATGGCCAGGTAGAAATACAGGTCGCGCTTGGTGCTGACTTCCAGGGCGGCACTGCGCTTTGGCTTGAAGTAGGAGGAGCCTTGGGGGGTGTTGCGTGCGCGCCACAGGAAAATCGCGCCGTAGATCATCGCGATCAGGCCGGTGCTGGCAATGGCCCATCGCCAGCCGTCTTCACCACCAAACAGCATGGCTACAGTGGGTAGTGTGATTGCCGCAGCGGCAGAACCAAAGTTACCCCAGCCACCATATACCCCTTCGGCCAGTCCCACTTCGCGTGCAGGGAACCACTCACCGATCAGGCGAATACCCACCACAAATCCGGCACCGACAAAGCCCATTAGCAATCGGGTCACGGCCAGCTGTTCGAAGCTGGTGGACATGGCAAATGCCCAACATGGAAATGCTGAAATGATCAGCAGGAGGCCGAATACCTTGCGCGGACCAAAGCGGTCTACCAGGGAGCCGATGATCACGCGTGCTGGAATGGTCAGTGCCACATTGAGGATCAGAAGCGCCTTGACCTGGTCCGTGGTGAGGTCAAAGGCCTCGCGCAGGTGTCCCATCAGTGGTGCGTGTGAAAACCACACCACAAAGGTGATGAAGAATGCGATCCAGCTCAGATGAAGCAGCCGGATTCGCGGTGCAGAAAAATTAAGAAGATTCAGTTTGTCGGCGCTCATGATCACTCCGTCCACGGGCGGTTGGTCGATGGGCTATGGCAAAGCAATGCTCGTGCCAATATTTAACTTGTTGATATTTATTGGAAAATCTTGGGTTGGCGTTGCTGTTCTGTGATTTTAGTGCGGGATCGTGATGCTTGAGGCTGCATGATGGGGCGAAAATTTTGCCCAAAATACGTGCAAATATCTTGTTTTTGATTTCTGCCTTATATGAGGGCTCCGGTTGGGCGCCCAAAATGTGCCGGTGTGTTTGTCGTCGTGTTTTGGATGCGATGCAGCATCTACCAAGGCGTGGACCGCATACGCACTCGCGGTATGCAGGCAGAGCGATGATGGCATTCTGATCGGGAAATACCTTTCCAGACAGTTGTCCAGATCAAAGATCGGAAAGGGAGCGGCCTGGTAAGAGGCGGATCCATATTGTGTTATGAGTTTATGGAACGGAGCGGGTGCTGGTTTTCAGTGCTGTGCTTCGCGGATCTGCGCAATTGACTCATAAAGGTGCACGAAAAAGTGCATCTTCGTCGTGCATCTGCGCATTAAATCAATGCATGGCTAAGTGAAGAATTATAAGAATAAATAAATAAATATATTAAAAACAGGGGGTTATTGATTTGGCATAGGCCTTGCTCAGGTAGCGCTGTCAGTTACGCACCGCGAGGGTGAGCCTTATGGCAAAGCAACAACTTCTTTTGATCGGTCACGGGATGGTAGGTCAGCGATATCTGGAATCGCTGGTTGCCCAGGGCGGCCGTGAGCAATACGACATTACCGTTCTTTGTGAAGAGCCGCTGCCGGCCTATGACCGGGTAGGGCTGACCAGCTACTTCAGCGGCAAGACCGCGGATGATCTGTCCCTGGTGCCGCTGGGTTTCTTTGAAGAGCATGACATCTCGCTGAAACTCAAGACCCGTGCCGACAGTATCGACCGGGCAGCGAAAACCGTAACCACCAATACGGGTGAGACGCTCAGTTACGACAAGCTGGTATTTGCTACCGGTTCTTATCCGTTCGTTCCGCCGATCCCGGGTAATGATCGTGAGAACTGTTTCGTCTACCGGACCATCGACGATCTGGATGCCATGATTGCCGCCAGCAAGGACGGCAAGGTGGGCACCGTGGTGGGTGGGGGCTTGCTGGGTCTGGAAGCCGCCAAGGCGCTGCATGACCTGGGGCTTGAGACCCACGTCGTTGAATTTGCTCCGCGTCTGATGGCCGTACAGGTCGATGACTTTGGTGGCGGCCTGCTGAAAGACAAGATTCAGGAACTGGGTGTGACCGTGCATACCAGCACCGGTACCCAGGAAATTATCGACGGCGAGAGCTGCAAACATCGCATGAACTTCGGCGATGACAAGCATCTGGAAACCGATGTCATCGTCTTCTCCGCCGGTATCCGTCCGCAGGACGCGCTGGCTCGCGCCTGTGAGCTTGAACTGGGCGAGCGGGGCGGCATTGTGGTCAACGATCACTGCGTCACGTCCGATGAAGACATTTATGCGATCGGTGAAGTGGCGCTGTGGAATGGCCGCATCTTCGGTCTGGTGGCGCCCGGTTACCAGATGGCAGAAGTGGCCGCCGAGCACCTGATGGGCAAGAGTGAGAATGCCTTCCAGGGTGCGGATATGAGCACCAAACTGAAATTGATGGGGGTGGATGTGGCGTCTATCGGTGACGCCCATGGCAACACCCCCGGCTGTCGCAGCACCGTGTTCATGGATCAGACCGCCGGCGTCTACAAGAAGGCGGTCATCAGTGAGTGCGGCAAGAAATTGCTCGGCGCTGTGCTGGTGGGCGATGCTGCCGATTACGGCAATCTGCTGCAGCTTTGCTTGAATGAGATGGATCTGCCTGGAGAGCCGGCGGCACTGGTTGCGCCGGTTTCCGATGGCGCGCCGCTGCTGGGGGCCGATGCACTGCCCGACACCGCGCAGATTTGTTCCTGTAATAACGTGTCCAAAGGCGATCTGTGCGCGGCCATCGACGATGGCGCCATGACGGTTGGTGATCTCAAGTCATGCACCAAGGCCTCTGCTACCTGTGGCGGTTGTACGGCGCTGGTGAAACAGGTGCTGGACAGTGAACTGGAAAAACGCGGTGTGGAAGTCAACAACCACCTGTGTGAACACTTCGCCTATTCCCGTGAAGAGATCTATCACCTGGTGCGTGTGGGCGAGATCAAGACGTTTGACCAGATGCTGGAAAAACACGGTAGTGGTGACGGCTGTGATATCTGCAAGCCCACCGTGGGCTCTGTCCTCGCATCCTGCTGGAACGATTATATTCTCGAGAAGCCCCACGCCGGCTTGCAGGATACCAATGATTACTTCCTCGGTAACATGCAGCGCGATGGTACCTACTCCATCGTGCCCCGTGTGGCGGGTGGCGAAATTACCCCGGACAAGCTGATCGTTCTGGGTGAAGTGGCCAAGCAGTACGACCTCTACACAAAGATCACCGGTGGTCAGCGTGTGGATCTGTTCGGTGCCCGCGTCGACCAGCTCCCCGAGATCTGGAAAATTCTTGTGGATGCCGGGTTTGAAACCGGTCATGCCTACGGCAAGTCCCTGCGTACCGTGAAATCCTGTGTAGGTTCCACCTGGTGCCGCTACGGGGTGAAAGACTCCGTGGGTACAGCCATTCAGGTGGAAGAGCGCTACAAGGGGCTGCGTAGCCCGCACAAACTCAAGATGGCGTTCAGTGGTTGCACCCGTGAGTGTGCCGAAGCCCAGAGCAAGGATGTGGGGGTAATCGCCACCGAAAAGGGCTGGAACCTTTATGTGTGTGGTAACGGTGGCATGCGCCCTCGTCACGCCGATTTGTTTGCGTCCGATCTTTCCGACGAAGAACTGATCAAAACCATCGACCGCTTCCTGATGTTCTACATCAAGACGGCAGATCGTCTGCAGCGTACCAGCGTCTGGCTGGAGAATCTGGAAGGCGGCCTTGATTACCTGAAAGACGTCATTCTTAACGACTCTCTGGGTATTGGCGACGAGCTGGAAGCGCAGATGCAGCATGTCATCGCCACCTACCAGTGTGAGTGGAAGACCACCATTGAAGACGAGGAAGCGCTAAAACGCTTCAAGCATTTCGTCAACGATGATGCCGCGGATGACAACCTCAAGTATGTCCGTGAACGTGGCCAGCGTCGTCCGGCCTATGATCACGAACGGATTGAATTGGTGGAGGAGGCCTGATCATGAATAGTTCTGTTGCTGTGGAATGGAAAGCCGTTTGTAACGTCAGCGATGTGTTGCCGGGCACTGGGGTTGGCGTGCGCCTGCCCCAGGGCCAGGCAGCCCTGTTCTGTACCCGCGATGGTAAATTCTTTGCGCTGGATAATATGGACCCATTCAGCCACGCCAATGTCCTGAGTCGGGGTCTGCTGGGTTCTCTGGCGGGCAAGAAAGTGGTCGCCTCACCGATTTACAAACAGCACTTTGATCTGGAAACCGGTCAGTGTCTCGAAGACGAAACCGTCAGCCTGAATGTCTACCCGGTTCGGGTGGAGGGTGACGTGATCGAAGTGGCTGTCTCAGCCACACACTGACCGCAAGGGCGATGCAGTAATGAAAAAACTGGTGGTAATCGGTAACGGCATGGCGGCGATTCGCCTGCTTGAAGAGGTGACACGTCTGGCGCCGGATCTGTATCAGATCACGGTAGTGGGCGACGAACCTTTTGCCGGTTACAACCGGGTCATGCTCTCGCCTTTACTGGGTGGCGGTACCGACGAAGTCGCTATCACCACCCACCCGCACCAGTGGTACCGGGACCGGAATATTCGACTCATAACCGGTTCACCGGTGGTGGCTATCCGCCGCCACCGTCGTCAGGTGGTCACCGCCGCCGGCCACAAGCTGGACTACGACCGCCTGGTGCTGGCTACCGGGGCTGCGCCCCGCCAATTGCCCATTGAGGGCAACGAATTAAATGGCGTCATGAGCTTTCGTGATCTCTATGACGTGCGCAAGTTGTTGTCGCTCTCGGCCGCCCGTGTGGTGGTCGTTGGCGGCGGCTTTTTGGGGTTGGAGGCTGCCGATGCGCTGGTCAAACAGGGGCATGACGTGACCCTGGTTCACAGCCGCGGCCACCTGCTCAACCAACAGCTGGATGAAGAGGCGGGCCATCGTCTGCAACATGACCTGGAAAAACGGGGCGTGAAGTTTGTCATGCAGGCTCGTACTGAATCCATCCAGGATAACGGGCAGGGCGCTGTCACTGCCGTGAATCTGGCGGATGGCCAGGTTCTGCCCGCGGATTATGTGGTTCAGGCCGTGGGAATCTTGCCGCGGACTGAGCTGGCCGATCAAGCAGGCTTAACCGTTAACCAAGGTGTGCGCGTGGACGATACCTTGCAAACGTTTGACCCTGCCATTTACGCCATTGGCGAATGCGTGGAGCACCGTAACCGTACCTTTGGCCTTGTGGCGCCACTGTATGAGCAGGCTGCGGTCTGCGCCAGTCATCTGGCGGAATTGGGTCATCGGCGCTACCTGTTTGCCGATAACGCCACTCGCCTGAAAATCTCCGGGATCGATCTCGTCTCGCTGGGCGATTTCGATGGACAGGGGCAGATGTTGCAACTGTCTTTGCCGGGCAGCTATCGCCGTCTGCAGATCGTCGATGACAGGATTGTCGGTATGGTGCTGTATGGCGATGTGACTGACGCTGCGTATTACGAAAACCTGTGGCGGGAGCGCACCAATATTGCATCGTTGCGCCAGGTTCTGCTAATGGGCGAGGCGTTCTGCAAGGCAGCAGGCGGTGACGGCGAGGAGGAAATTGCCGCATGAGTAGTATCTGTACCACTTGTCCCTACTGTGGCGTGGGTTGCGGCATTCGCACCGATGGCAAGACCCTTCAGGGGGATGAAATCCATCCTGCCAATGGCGGCCGTCTGTGTGTGAAGGGCTCCTCGGTACTGGAAACGCTAGGCGATCAGGATCGCCTTCTGTATCCGGACGTTGATGGCGAGCGAGTGACCTGGGATCAGGCACTGGACGAAGTGGCCGAGCGCTTTCGCCGTATTGTCGAAGAGCACGGCCCGGATTCGGTGGCATTTTACGTATCAGGCCAACTGCTCACCGAAGATTATTACGTTGCCAACAAGTTGATGAAGGGCTACATCGGTAGCGCCAACATCGATACCAATTCCCGTTTGTGCATGAGCAGCGCGGTGGTGGCGCACAAGCGTGCCTTCGGCGAAGACGTGGTGCCCGGTTGCTATGAAGATCTGGAAATTGCCGATCTTGTGATCCTCACCGGTTCCAATACGGCCTGGGCACACCCGATCGTCTACCAGCGTATTGCCGCTGCCAAGCAGGCTCGCCCGGAAATGAAGGTGGTGGTCATCGATCCCCGCCGAACAGCCACCTGCGATTTGGCCGATCTGCATATCGCGATACGGCCCGGTCAGGACGTGCCGCTGTTCAATGGCTTGCTGACCTGGCTCGACGACCATAATGCGCTGGATACAGGCTATATCAATGCGCATACCTCTGGTTTTGATGCCGCTCTGGCGACAGCCCGTGAACAGGGCAATGACTGGGATGCCCTGGCAAACCAGCTGGGCGTTTCCCACGTCGATCTCACCACGTTTTATCACTGGTTTGCTGCCTGCGAACGTACCGTAACGGTCTTCTCCCAGGGCGTTAATCAGGCTCGCAATGGATCCGATCAAGGTAATGCCATCATCAATGCGCACCTGGCCACTGGCCGGGTGGGCAAGCCCGGTGCCAGCCCGTTTTCCATTACCGGTCAGCCCAATGCAATGGGGGGCAGGGAAGTCGGAGGACTGGCCAACCAGCTAGCCGTACACCTGGATATTGATAACGCCGAGCATCATGCTGCGGTTGCCGATTTCTGGCAGACAGAGACTCTTGCCACCAAGAATGGTCTGACTGCCGTCGATCTGTTTAATGCAGTAGAAAGTGGCCAGGTGAAAGCCGTGTGGATCATGGCGACCAACCCGGTGGACTCACTGCCAGAGGCAGATCGGGTTCGCCATGCCTTGATGGCCTGTGACACCGTCGTGGTCTCCGACTGTGTCGCCAGCGGCGATACGCTGGCTTGTGCCGACATTCGACTACCTGCGCTGGGCTGGGGAGAAAAGTCCGGCATGGTGACAAATTCTGAGCGCTGTGTGTCCCGCCAGCGGCCTTTTGTCGCCCCGCCGGGTGAAGCGAAAGCCGATTGGTGGATTATTACCGAAGTGGCTCGACGTATGGGATTTGCCACGGCGTTTGCGTACCAGAACGAACACGAAATTTTTGCCGAGTACTCGGCGCTCACCGCCCTGGCAGGACGGTTTGGCAAGCGGCTTGATCTGACTGCTGCCGCGGAATTGAGCGCCGACCAATATGAAAATTGGCAACCGCAACAGTGGCCTCTCAACGGGGGCTCGCGCTGCTTCGGTGATGGCCAATTCGCGACACCGGATGGCCGTGGCCGGTTCATCGTCTGTGAGAACCCCGTCGTGCACAAGATCGGGGAGGCCTTCCCGATTATTCTTAACAGTGGTCGTATTCGTGATCAGTGGCACACCATGACGCGTACAGGCCGCGCGGGGCGATTGTTTGCCCACTTGAGTGAACCGTTTACGGCGCTGCATCCCAACGATATCGAGCGTTATCGACTCAGTGATGGTGGTTTTGTCCGCCTCACCAGCAAGGTCGGTGATGCCCTGGTGCGGGTGAAAAGTGATGCCGGGCAGCGCCCCGGAACCGCCTTCATGCCCATGCACTGGACTGATCAGTTTTCTCGCCGGGCCAGGGTGGATGCCCTGGTGCCGGCACGTCTGGATCCGCATTCCGGCCAGCCTGCGTTCAAACATACGCCGGTTAATGTCAGCGACTGGCAACCCCGCTGGCATGGCTGGTTGTTCACAGCGGCTACCCCGCCCGCTGTGGAGTACTGGGCCCGAGTTCCCGTCGATGCATTTTTGCAGGCGGGCCAGGTACAACGCTATCGGCTGGCCGGTGATGCGGACCTAACTGAACAACAACTTCATGAATGGATGCCGGAGGCGGCGCAATGGCTGGCGCTGAATGATCCCTCCACCGGCCATTACCGTCGCGCGGCACTGGATGCTGGAGGCAAGCTCATCGCCTGGCTGGCCATCGGAGAAAGCCTGCCGCTGTGTGATGTGGAATGGCTGGCAAGCTGCTTTGCCGGAGTGGAAGATGTGCAACCCTTGTCCATTCTGGCAGGGCAACCCGCCGATGCCGGTCCGGATCTTGGGCCGGTGATCTGCAGTTGCCACCAAGTGCGTCAGAAGACCATCGAGGCGTCGGTGGAAGAGGGCGCGGATACCGTAGAGGCCATCGGCCTGTGCTGTAAGGCAGGCACCAACTGTGGCTCCTGCATTCCTGAACTGCGCGGTCTGCTGGAAACCTTAGCGGTCTGATGCTGTAACAACATACCCTGCAGTGCATCGAAACAAGAGTGTATTGCGGGGTTTCCATGAAAAGTCTCAAGTCTCTGTTTATTTCAGGTCAGATTACGCTGGCAGTTGGTTCTGTGATTGTGGCGGTCTGGCTCACCGCTGGCGGCAATCTCTGGGCACCGGCGTTGTTGTTGCCGGCGCTGCCGCTGTTGGTTTTTCTGGGTTGGTTATTTCTTAGGCAGCCGGCACGCACCAGTGCCAATTTGCCGTGGGTCTTCTGGCCGAGCCTGGCGGGAACCCTATTGGTGTTAGTGCTGTTTGCGCTTGGGCATGCCTGCTGGTTGATGACCACCCTGGCGGTACTCAACCTGATCGGAGTGCACCTCTATATCCGTTGGTACAGCCGTTATGAACAAAGGGGGCCCGTGGTCCAGTTGGGCGAGCCCTTGCCACCGGTAAGCTTCACGAATCTGGAAGGGAAGGTCATTACGCCGCAAAGCTTTGCGGGTCAGCCTCTGGTGCTGCTTTTCTTTCGAGGTAACTGGTGCCCACTCTGCATGGCGCAGATCCGGGAAGTGGCGGCGGAATATCAGTCTTTGCAGGAGAAAGGGATCCGTGTGGCGCTGGTTAGCCCGCAATCCCACAAGCAGTCGGCACAACTGGCGAAACAGTTTTCGGTGCAGTTTGAGTACCTGCGCGATGATGACAACCAGGCGGCAAACGTTCTCGGCATCATTGATGCCGGCGGCACACCGGCAGGGTTGGAAGCGTTAGGGTATGACAGTGACACGGTGATGCCGACGGTACTGATTCTGGATGGGGAAGGGCGCCTGATCTATCAGCACCTCACCGATAACTACCGGGTTCGCCCTGAGCCATCACTGTTTATCAGGGTGCTGATGGATAGAGAGTTGATCTGAGGAATGCGATACTCATTCTTGGCCCGTTAACGACAACTTCGGCAGCTCATTTCCGCATTGTTTGCAGAACCGGGCATCCGGGTCATGAGAGTGGCGATGGCATTGGGTGCACTCGCGCTCGTACTGCATGCTGGTGCGTGCTGCTGAAATCTCGGCGGTGACGATGCCGGTAGGAACAGCAATGATGGCATAGCCGGTAATCATCGCCAGGGAGGCGATAAACTGGCCAAAGGGCGTTTGCGGTGAAATATCACCGTAGCCCACCGTGGTAATCGTCACAATCGCCCAGTAGATACTGCGCGGAATACTGGTAAACCCGTTTTTAGGGCCTTCCACCACATACATGATGCTGCCGAAGATGATGATCACCACGAACACCGAGAACATGAAGATGGCGATCTTGCGGCGGGTGCGGACCAGCGCGAGGCCAAGTTGATTGGCTTCTCCCATGAACTTGGCCAGTTTCATGACCCGGAAGACGCGTAATACCCGTAGCGCCCGAATGGTGAGCAGATAATTGGAGCCCACCACGAACAGGCTCAGGTAGGTGGGGATGATGGAGAGCAGGTCCACCACCCCAAAGAAGCTTCGCGCATAGCGCAGAGGGCGCTCGCTGACCCAAAGTCGAATGCCGTATTCCACCGTGAACAGTATGGTAAAGAACCACTCTGCGGCGTAGAGCCAGACACCGTAGTCATCATGCAGGCTGGAGACGCTGTCCAGCATCACGGCAATGACGCTGCCCAGAATCGCAACGATCAGGATGACATCGAACATCTGACCCGCAGGGGTGTCCGTTCCGAAGATAATGTGCCGCCAGCGCTGTCGCAGACTTTCCATGCAGGTTCTCTGATCTCGTTGTATCAACAAAGCTGCAGCTATTGTGGCTTGTTACGAATCGGATGACCACTTAGTCTGAATGGCAGCCATATTGAGTGCATACCAAGATGAACAAAAACAACAATACGGTGTTCCCGGCAACCAGCTGGCAGGGCAAGGTGATTACCACGGCCATGCGATCCCTGGTGAAACCGGTGGTGAGCCGGATCCGTTTCAGCCGGCGCTTCATGAAGTTTTCCCAGCTGGGTTTTGACACCGTCACGCTGGCGTTGCCGGTTCACTCTGATGTTCACATCTCGCCGGCCCTGGTCGGTGGTGTGCCGGGTGAGTGGCTGATTGCCGGGCGGGGTGTTCGTTCCAACCGGGTGGTGCTGTATTTTCATGGCGGCGCGTATTTCTTTGGATCGCCGCGATCCCACCGGGCAGTGACCTGGCGTATGAGCCAGTACTGCAAGGCCAAGGTACTGGCGCTGGATTATCGCCAGCCACCGGATTGGGCTTACCCGGCACCCATAGATGATGCGGTGCGTGCCTACAAGGCGTTGCTGGAGCTGGGCTACGATCCCGATCACATTGTCTTTGCCGGGGATTCCGCCGGCGGCAACCTGTCGTTGGTTACCATGCTGCGTCTGCGCGAACTTGGTCTGCCGCAACCTTCCTGTGCGGTGTTGATCAGCCCATGGGGAGACCTCACCTGTTCCGGTGACAGTGTCGCTACCAATGGAGATCGTGATCCACTGATTCCCATGGGGGCGCTGAATTTTGTCTCCGGCTCCTACAGCCGGGAGCACGACCCTGCGTCGCCGCTGATCTCCCCCGTTTTTGCTGATTACACTGGTCTGCCTCCCATCCTGGTGCAGGTGGGAAGTACAGAAGTGTTACTGAGTGATGCTGAACGGGTAGCAGAACAGGCGAAAAGAGCGGGCGTTCCCTGTCAACTCCAGGTGTGGGAGAACATGCCTCATGTATTCCATGCACTGGCCTCATGGATCCCGGAAGCGCAACGGGCGCTGCAGGAAATTGGCGCCTTTGTTCATGATCATCTCAGCCAGCGTGATGACCAAGGGCATGTCCGCGCCCATGCCAGAGTTGTTCGCGGACGAGAGTAATCCAGTCCTGGATGCGTCAGGTTTCGGCTGCATGTGTCATGTTGTTTGCGTGCTGAATAAAGAGATGAAAAACGATTAGCCCGGTCATTTCCTGACCAGCAAAGAGGCTAAATAATCGCCACTTTTTTGCAGTGTGTAGTTTTGAGCCAGAGTCAGACACGGAATGGTTACGCAGGCTACGCATGGTTACAGATCGCCAACCTCCATGTTCTACAGTAGATTGCACATCCCTCCCATAGTCCATCATGCACGCTCCCGTATACCACGTGAGACATAATGACAAAGCATGATGGAGGGGTTCATCTTGGCCAATCAAATCAAACTCATGGTCGGCACCAGCGCCCTGGCGGCACTGCTGACAGCCTGTGGTGGCGGGGGCAGCAGCTCCACGCCGGCTGCAGATGCCGGCGCAGCACCCCGCGCACTGCCACCTGAGATCGCAGCGATTATCGATCAGGAAAATCCACTCACCGATGCCCTGTGTCCGTTGACCAGCGCCGCTCCGGATGAGCTGGGGGACATCAGCCCGGAAGCCTGTCTTGAGGAAGGCGAGGACGGCGCTGAAGAAGATACCGGCTATGAGCTGTCCCTGAATCCTGTGGTTCAGCAGTTCTGCCCGCAAGCCGCTGAGGCTTTCGATGCCACGCTTACCTTTAATGGTGAACTGCTGGATCAGGATTTCATTTACGATACCGATACTTCATTCGACGGCTCCGCCACCTTCCCGGCAGCCTGTCTGCAGGAAGCTGCCGGTAATTTCCAGAACATCGGTGACATGATCGGTGGCTCCAACCCGCTGACCGAGCAACTGTGCCCGGAAGCGGCGGCAAATAGCCCGATTGATCCTGCTGCCTGCTTCACGGAAGCCGTAGGTGGCGGTGGCGACTTGCCCGGTGGCGATGGCGGTCTGCCCGGTTCTGACCAGCTTCTTGCTCAGCTCTGCCCGGAAACCGGCGAACAGGAGTTGGGCCCGGAAACGCCTGTCAACTGTCTCAACGAGGCCAGCCGTGCCTACGTAGAAATCTACGATATGCTCACCGCCACTAATCCACTGACCGAGCAGATTTGCCCCGATGATGCTAAGGATGGCCGCATTGATCCGCCCCAGTGTTTTGCTGAAGCCCTGATGGGTGGCGGTATTCCAGATGGCGGCGATGGTGGCGGTGGCGGCGACGGTGGGAGCAATCCGTTCGCACCTGCCCTCGAGCAGTTCTGCCCGGAAACAGCCATGGCGGACCTTGGACCATCCACACCGATTGACTGCCTGGCGGAAGCCGGCGGCAATTTCCAGGACGTTCAGGATCTGCTGCTGGGCGCCAACCCGCTGACCGAGCAACTGTGCCCGGAAGCGGCAGCCAGCAGCCCGATCGACCCCGCAGCCTGCTTCTCTGAAGCAGCCGGAGGCTTTGCTCCGGGCGGCGGCGGCCTGCCGGGTGCCGACGGCAATCCGCTGGAGCCGGTACTGGCACAGTTCTGCCCGGACACCTCCGAGGCGGACCTGGGTCCGACCACGCCGATCGACTGTCTGACCGAGGCTGGTGGTAACTTTGGCGACGTGCAGGATCTGCTGCTGGGCGCCAACCCGCTTACCGAGCAACTGTGTCCGGAAGCGGCAGCGAACAGCCCGATTGATCCTGCTGCCTGCTTTATGGAAGCGGCCAGCGGCTTCAACCCGGGTGGTGGTGGCCTGCCTGGTGCCGACGGCAACCCGCTGGCACCGGTACTGGCGCAATTCTGCCCGGACACCTCCGAAGCAGATCTGGGTCCGACCACACCGATCGACTGTCTGACCGAAGCCGGTGGTAACTTCGGCGACGTGCAGGACCTGCTGCTGGGTTCCAACCCGCTGACCGAGCAACTGTGCCCGGAAGCGGCGGCGAACAGCCCGATTGATCCGGCTGCCTGCTTCGAAGAAGCGGCCGGCGGCTTTGCCCCGGGCGGCGGTGGCCTGCCGGGTGCCGATGGCAATCCGCTGGAGCCGGTACTGGCCCAGTTCTGCCCTGACACCTCCGAGGCGGACCTGGGTCCGACCACACCGATCGACTGTCTGACCGAAGCCGGAGGTAACTTTGGCGACGTGCAGGACCTGCTGCTAGGCTCCAACCCGCTGACCGAGCAACTGTGCCCGGAAGCCGCGGCGAACAGCCCGATTGATCCCGCAGCTTGCTTTGAAGAAGCAGCCGGAGGCTTTGCCCCGGGCGGCGGTGGCCTGCCGGGTGCCGATGGCAATCCGCTGGAGCCGGTACTGGCGCAGTTCTGTCCGGAAACCTCAATGGCCG
>NZ_WTUY01000002.1:699038-699316 GCF_009882945.1 Alcanivorax sp. DP30 | reverse complement strand
ACCTGGGCCCGACCACACCGATCGACTGTCTGACCGAAGCCGGTGGTAACTTCGGCGACGTGCAGGACCTGCTGCTGGGTTCCAACCCGCTGACCGAGCAACTTTGTCCGGAAGCGGCAGCGAATAGCCCGATTGATCCGGCGGCCTGCTTTATGGAAGCTGCCAGCGGCTTCAACCCGGGCGGCGGTGGCCTGCCGGGTGCCGATGGCAACCCGCTTCAGCCGGTACTGGCGCAGTTCTGCCCGGACACCTCCGAAGCAGACCTGGGGCCGACCACG
>NZ_WTUY01000002.1:2926-699004 GCF_009882945.1 Alcanivorax sp. DP30 | reverse complement strand
CCGATCGACTGTCTGACCGAAGCCGGTGGTAACTTCGGCGACGTGCAGGACCTGCTGCTGGGTTCCAACCCGCTTACCGAGCAACTATGTCCGGAAGCGGCAGCGAACAGCCCGATTGATCCTGCCGCCTGCTTCATGGAAGCGGCCAGCGGCTTCAACCCGGGTGGCGGTGGCCTGCCGGGTGCCGACGGCAACCCGCTGCAGCCGGTACTGGCGCAATTCTGCCCGGACACCTCCGAAGCAGACCTGGGTCCGACCACCCCCATCGACTGTCTGACCGAAGCCGGTGGTAACTTTGGCGACGTGCAAGACCTGCTGCTGGGCGCCAACCCGCTGACCGAGCAACTGTGCCCGGAAGCGGCGGCCAACAGCCCGATTGATCCGGCGGCCTGCTTCATGGAAGCGGCCAGCGGCTTCAACCCGGGCGGCGGTGGCCTGCCGGGTGCCGATGGCAACCCGCTGGCGCCGGCACTGGAGCAGTTCTGCCCCAATACCGCTGATGCGGATCTGGGTCCGACCACGCCGATCGACTGTCTGACCGAAGCCGGTAACAACTTCGGCAACGTGGAAGAGCTGCTGCTGGGTTCCAACCCGCTGACCGAAGCCCTGTGCCCGGAAGCCTCTGCCAATGCACCGATTGATCCGGCGGCTTGCTTCATGGAAGCGGCCGGTGGCGGTCTGCCCGGTGGCGGCGGTGGGGATAACCCGCTGGCGCCGTTGCTGGAACAGTTCTGTCCGGAAACCGCTGCCGGTGGTGTGGGTCCGACCACGCCGACCGACTGCCTGAGCGAAGCCGGCGCTGGCCTGGCTGCACTGGAAGAGCTGTTGGGCCCGCTGACTGAGCCGAACCCGCTCACCGATCAGGTATGCCCGGACACATCCGGAACCGGTACTGTGGATCCGGCCCAGTGCTTTATCGAGTCTCTGGACAGAGTCGAGCTGCTCAACTCTGAACAAATCGGTCTGCTGCCCGGTTGTCCGCTGCTGAGTGCCTTCAATGATGAAGGTAATCTGTCGCTGACCCTGGGTCTGGCCTGTCTGGTGAACCAGGAAACCGGCGATGGCCTGTCCCTGGAATCCGGCAACGCCCTGACGGATCTGTTCGAAGACCTGCTGGGTGGCTTGTTCTAAGTCTGACCCAGTAACGCAACAGAAAAAGCCCGGCCTTCGCGCCGGGCTTTTTTATGGATTCTCCCTTAGTAGGAGCGCCTCTCGAGGCGCGAACCGAGCGTAGCGAGGTCGTGCACGACAGGGCGGAGCGGCTTGCGAACGTGGGGCTAATACCGGTTCGCGCCTCGAGAGGCGCTCCTACAAGGGTATAATCCCGGACACAAAAAAGCCCGGCGCGAAGGCCGGGCTTTTTCAATGCGGGGGCAGCCTTAGCCATTACGTTTGGGCAGCACATCACGCAGCTTGTCGGCCATACTACGAATCGCGGTTTCGGTGGTGTCCCAGGCGATACAGCCATCGGTGATGGACACACCGTACTCCAGATCGTCCAGGTTGGCCGGAATCTTCTGGTTGCCGAACTTGAGGTGGGATTCCACCATCAGACCGACAATGGACTGGTTGCCTTCCAGGATTTGGTTGGCGATGTTTTCCATGACCAGCGGTTGCAGGCCCGGGTCCTTGTTGGAGTTGGCGTGGGAGCAATCCACCATGATGTTGGTGGATACACCGGCTTTCTCCAGCGCTTTCTCGGCCAGCGCCACGGATACGGAATCGTAGTTCGGCTTGCCGCCACCACCACGCAGTACCACGTGCCCGTACTGGTTGCCCTTGGTGGTGGTCAGCGCCACCCGGCCTTCCGGGTCGATACCCAGGAAACGGTGCGGAGATTGCACACTCAACATGGCGTTCACGGCCACATCCAGGCTGCCATCGGTGCCGTTCTTGAAGCCCACCGGGCTGGACAGACCGGAGGACATTTCCCGGTGGGTCTGGCTCTCGGTGGTACGGGCGCCAATGGCGTTCCAGGCAATCAGATCCTGCACATATTGCGGGGTGGTCGGGTCCAGCGCTTCGGTGGCCGCCGGAAGGCCCAGCTCGGCCACGTCCAGCAACAGCTTGCGGGCAATGTGAAGGCCATCCTGCACCTTGAAGGAATCGTTCATGTAGGGGTCGTTGATCAGCCCCTTCCAGCCGGTGGTGGTGCGCGGCTTCTCGAAATAGACTCGCAGCACAAGGTAGATGGTGTCCTTCACTTCCTCGGCCAGAGCCTTCAGCTTCTGCGCGTATTCCATGGCTGCCTTGGTGTCATGGATGGAGCAGGGGCCGATGACTACAAACAGACGGTGGTCCTTGCGGTCGAGGATGTTGCGAATGGTCTCGCGCCCTTCGATCACGGTCTGGCGCGCATTCTCGGAGAGCGGCAGCTCTTCCTTCAGGGCGTTTGGTGTGATCAGCAGTTCCTGCGAGGCGATATTGAGATCGTCTACCTGTTTATCGGTCATGGTGGTCCTGACTACCTGTCGTTGCGGGAGCCCCCGGCCCGTTCTGTGACGGACCCTGAAAGCGGGCACTCCTTTATATTTAGAGGTTCAGGAGTCTAGCGGAAACCGGCAGCTATAGAAATACGGGCGGGGGAATGTAGCTACAAGCTGCGAGGCGCAGGAAAGGGCGGTAGGGGTTGCCAGGGCTTTACTCCCCGCTGCGACGTCGGAGTATGGCCTTGCAATGCCTCTACACCCTGGCCGCGGGCATGGCATAAGGTGTGGGGGGAGGCTCGGCTTGTCGAGCGAATGCGGCCAGGAACGCGGGCAGTGCCTAGAATCCCATGAGAGCACATCTCGCGCCTTGTAGCTTGAAGCTCGCCCCTAAAGCAGCCCGATCAACTCCTCCACATAGGCCGGCACCAGTTCCGTGGCCAACCCATGCCGGTGCTCGGCAAAGGCGGTGAGCTGCTGGGAGGGCTCCAGGTTCAGTTCGATGGTGTGCGCGCCGTGACGGTTGGCTTCTTCCACAAAGCCTGCAGCAGGGTACACATTGCCGCTGGTACCAATGCTGATAAAGCGGTCGCACAGGGCCAGCGCGCGGTAAATAGTTTCCATCTGCAGAGGCATTTCTCCGAACCACACCACATGGGGACGCAGGCAGCCTTGCTTGCCGCACAGGGGGCAGGGAAGGGCCGGGGACAGGTCGTGATCCACGTCCACCAGCCCACCACTGGTCTGGCAGCGGCCCTTGAGCAGTTCGCCATGCATGTGGATCAGGTTGCTGCTGCCAGCCTGTTCATGCAGATTGTCGATGTTCTGGGTTACCACCAGCACCTTGCCCTTCGGGTAGGCCGCTTCCAGTTTGGCCAGGGCCTGATGAGCGGCATTGGGCTTGATGCCACTCCCTTTCAACTGTTGACGGCGCTGGTTGTAAAAGTTCTGTACCAGCAGGGGATTGCGAAAAAAGGCCTCTGGCGTGGCCACATCTTCCACCCGGTGGTCTTCCCACAGCCCGTCCGCCGCCCGGAAGGTCTTGATGCCGGATTCTGCCGAGATTCCCGCGCCGGTAAGTATTACAATGTTTTCAGCCATTTATCTTCTCGATCAGCCAAGGTTGCTATGGATACCATTATCGATCGCCAGGAAAATCTGACACTCAACGGCCGTGGCAATGTGACCCTGCTGCACTTTCACCAGGGCATGGTGCTGCTGGTGGGGGAAGATGCCGTTGGCTTATATCGGGATCGTATCGCCATCGACGATCCCCTTGCCAATGGTGTCATTGGATACGAATCCATTCCAGCCTCCCTGCAACCGCAGTGGCAGGAGGCCTGCGGCTATGTGCGCGAGCATCAGTCCGGCTATGTGGGGCTTAACCAGGGCGGGGTGCTTTTTATTCGTCCGGATGGCATTGCCCTCTATCCCACGGGTCCCGATGCACTGCAGAATCGGGACATGAGCTGGCTGATCCCGTTTCCGCCATTGAATGCGTGAAGCTGCAACATGCAGCACGCGGTACGCAACACAGGAAAAGCAAAATCGTCATGATCGGCACGCCGTGTTGAAACGCTGGACCGGTACTGAAGAAGTTAATCGACACATATCGCGCTGTTACGCATCTGGTGATGCGTGCAGCGAAAACGGAGTTTTTTATGGCCGAAGAAACCACCCGACTACGCCTTCGCACTCTCACGGAAGAGGATTATCCGGCGCTGGCCAAGCTGATGGACCAGGTCTACCACGATATTGGTGGCGCCTGGCCGGAAGACACCATCCGTACCCTGATCCGTATTTTTCCGGAAGGGCAGCTGGTGATCGAAGACAATGGCGAACTGGTGGCCACGGCACTCACCATCAAGGTGAAGTACGACCGTTTTTCCAACCCGCACCGCTATGAAGACCTTATCACCGATGACAAGGTGCGCTCTCACAACAAGAAAGGCGATGCCCTGTATGGCCTGGATGTGTTCGTGGACAAGGAATACCGAGGTTATCGTCTCGGCCGCCGTCTCTACGAGGCACGCAAGGAACTGTGCAGGGACGAAAACCTGCGTGCAATCCTGGCGGGCGGCCGTCTGCCTGGCTATACCAACTATGCGGATCAGATGCAGGTCACTGAATACATCGAGCAGGTAGAAGCTCGCGCCATCTACGATCCGATCCTGTCTTTCCAGCTGGCCAACGGTTTCGATGTGAAACGTCTGATGAAGGCCTACCTGCCGGAAGACGAAGATTCCCACGGTTACGCCACGCTGCTGGAGTGGGACAACATCCTTTACGAGCCAGAGGATGACGATGCGGAATGGCCGCGCCGGACTGTGGTACGCGTGGGTGTGGTGCAGCGGCGTATGCGTGCTGCCCGCGATGTGCAAGACCTGCTTAACCAGGTGGAATTTTTTATTGATGCGTTATCCGATTACCGTGCAGATTTTGCCGTGCTCCCGGAATTCTTCAGCGCACCGCTAATGGGACTGCGTCCGGAATTGAATTCCGTGGAAGCAGTACGTTTCCTGGCCAGCTTTACCGACGAAGTTCGCGATGCACTGGCCGACATGGCGGTGAGCTACAACATCAACATTGTCGGTGGCTCAATGCCGGTGATCGAGGATGACAAGGTCTACAACGTGGCCTATCTGATGCGTCGTGATGGCTCTGTGGAATCCCAGTACAAGATCCACATCACTCCCCACGAACGGCGCGACTGGGTCATCCAGGGCGGCGATCGTTTGCAGGTGTTCGATACCGATGCCGGTCGAGTAGGCATCCTGATCTGCTACGACGTGGAATTTCCGGAACTGGGCCGCCTGCTGGCCGAAGAGAAAATGGACATCCTGTTCGTGCCCTTCTGGACTGATACCAAAAACGGCTACCTGCGTGTGCGCCACTGTGCCCAGGCCCGCGCCATTGAAAACGAATGCTATGTAGCCATCTCAGGCTCCGTAGGCAACCTGCCACGGGTAGACGCCGTGGACATCCAGTACGCCCAGTCCTCGGTCTTCTCCCCCAGTGATTTCTACTTTCCCCACGATGCCATCATCAGTGAGTCAGTTCCCAATACCGAGATGCTCATGTTTGCGGATGTGGATCTTGAGAAATTGAAGTTGCTGCACCGCGAAGGCTCGGTAACCAATTTACGGGATCGGCGGGATGATCTTTATAGTCTGGACTGGAAGAAAGGATGATTTCGTGCCAGAACGTGATGACTATAGCCGTGGAGACTCCATGAATACCAACTTGATCAAGTATGGTTTTATCGCTGCAGCAATGATGAATATCGGCGGCGTCCTGCTTTTTTCCCGTGCCTTCACCAATGATGCCATCAACCAGGCCGATCCGGTGGTGATGTCCAACTTCGGGTTGCTGATGATTGTGGTGTGGGGGCTGGCCTATCTGGGTGCGGCGTTTATTCAGGGTAATATCCGCTGGCTGGCGGCGGCCTTTGCCATCGAAAAGCTGGTGTATGTGGTGGTGTGGGGAATGTGGATGGCGAACC
Source organism: Alcanivorax sp. DP30 (assembly GCF_009882945.1). Lineage (GTDB taxonomy): Bacteria > Pseudomonadota > Gammaproteobacteria > Pseudomonadales > Alcanivoracaceae > Alcanivorax. The sequence continues at coordinate 693,076 of NZ_WTUY01000002.1, read as the reverse complement.
ACAGCCTTGGCGCGGTGTATGAGCAGGATCGGTTTGCCGGAGTGTTTTATAGCATCTATGGACTCAATGATCTGGCGTTCATGCTGTTTTTTGCCTGGGTGTTCATGTCCCGGCGAGCATAGGGGTGATTGGAGCCAGATCCTCTTTTTGATCCTGGCTCTGCTCCTCTTTCGGTTGTCCAGTGGTCTAAGATGGAGCCTCGAAACCTGAAGGGACTCGATCATGCCAACCATCCTCTACACCCTGTTTGCCATTTCCTTCCTGCCCATCTTCATGGCCTGGACCGGGGTGTATTTCCGCATCAAGCAGTTTGGTCGCTTTGATAATTATCATCCCCGTCAACAGCAGGCGGCGCTCGAGGGAACCGGGGCGCGGGTGCAAGCGGCGCAGGCCAATGCCTGGGAATCGCTGATTGTTTTCACCATGGTGTGTTTTATTGCCTATGCCTCGGGGTTGGACCTCAATCGTCTGGATTGGGTGGCGCTGTTGTATCTGGCTACGCGGGTGCTGCATCCGATTCTGTATATCGCCAATCTGGCCTGGTGGCGCTCTGTGGTCTATGCCGTGGGGATGGGCTGCTGTCTGTACATCGTCTTTCTTGCCGCCTGCCAGTAAAGAAGGGTGGAAAGGAGAAGGAGAGAAGTATGGGGCTGAGCATCAAGCGGGTGGTGCCGCTGGAACAGTTCAAACTGATTATCGAATTCGATGATGGCAGCCTGCGTCAGTTTCCTGGTACCCGTGTAGCAGAGACACCGCTGTGGTTTCTGGCTTTTCCCACCAAACTCCGTGCCTGCGATGTGATGCCGTCCGGTTTGCAGTGGCAGCCCGTCGACAAGACTCTGATGTGGGATGGCCAGAATGTCTGGGCGCAGGAAGCGTCGCTGGATATTCCGGCTCTGCTGGAGTGGTCGGCTTGTGTCAGTGCGGAAGAGCTGTCCCAGGGGCTGCTGACCGTGGCCATGACTAACCAGGCGCCCACCGATCAGGATAGCCGTCACCACGTCTATTCTGTGGGGATAAAGCCGTTTTGTGATGGAGCTTGGGTAGTACTGGGAGAGAGTATTGGTGGCGGGTTTGCAGAGCGGGGCGGTTCCGTGGCATTGGCGGTGGAGAATCTGGACAGCTTCAGCGGCTGGCGGCGACACTGTGTGTTGGCTGGCTGCCAGTGGATGGTGCCGCTGCTGGAAGCGGATGCCACGGATGCGCAACACAAGGCTCGCATTCTGGAACGCTATCGGGAATCGCTCACTGCATAACGCAACCAACATGGGAGAGAGGGGGGCATGATCAAGGAATGGGGCCGGCTGTGTGTTGGCATGATCGTCTTGCTGCTGGCCTGCCAAGGCAGCTGGGCCGAGGGCTTCAATAGCAAGCTGGTGGCTGCGGCCATGGAGCGTACTCAGCATAATGTGACTTACAACGGAGCCTATTACCGCCTGGCGTATCCGAACGGTGATGTACCTGCGAACATTGGCGTCTGTACTGATGTGGTGATTCGTTCTTACCGGGCTTTGGATATCGACCTGCAAGTGAAGGTCCACGAAGACATGGCCGCCCACTTTGATGCTTATCCTTCCCGCCGCATCTGGGGACTGACCCGCACCGACCGTAATATCGACCATCGTCGGGTGCCCAACCTGCAGACCTTCTTCACTCGTCACGGAGTGTCGCTGCCCATTACTGATGATCCGGAAGACTATCGGCCTGGCGATATGGTGACCTGGATGCTGCCCGACAATCTGCCGCATATTGGTATCGTCACGGACACGATCTTTACCGACACGGGCCATCCGGGCATTGTGCATAACATCGGCGCCGGCCCTCGGCACGAAGACATGTTGTTCGATTACCCGATCACCGGGCACTACCGCTATGCGCCGCAAGATGACACAGCGAGCACGATGGAATAATTGAGGAGATTCAGCATGGCAACCTATCCCATTGACGGAGCCTGCCAGTGCGGTGGGGTGCGGTACCGTTTGCTGGCTGAGCCCTTGATGGTAGTGGCCTGTCACTGCAAGGAATGCCAAAAACTGTCCACCAGTGCTTTCAGCCTGACCGCCGTAGTCCGTACCGAGGATATTGAATTTCAGGGAGAAATGAAGGAATGGCGGCGCACGGCGGAGAGCGGCAACATGAATGGTGCCAAGTTCTGTCCCGGTTGCGGCAATCGTATCTATCACTTTAACCCTGACGAACCGGACAAGATCAAGCTTAAACCCGCAAACCTTTCAGACACCAGTATCATCCAGCCACAGGCGCATGTGTGGGTGAGTGAGAAGCAGGCCTGGTTCCCCATCCCTGACGGGGTGCAAACGTTCGACACGCAACCCTGAGTAGATGAATTTTGTCGGTATGATCGAGCGCTGGGGTGTCACCGTTATTGCAGTGCTGGATCTGTTCATGGGCGCTGTGATTCTGTTTGCCAGCAATGTGGGAGGCGAACGGGGTGACGACAGCTCGATGCTGGGTGGTTTGAGTCTTGGTATCGGGGTTTTATTGTTATTGCTGGATCGTCAAGGCTGGACTCGCCCGGCAGCGATGATGGCTGCTATCCTTCAGATAGTGGGTTTGATTGGCGCAGCAGTATTTATCTTGCTAGCGGCGCTGTTCGCCTGAATGGCCTTTTTCGCTAACAGGTGGGGGCAAGCCAGGTAATTCTTCGCATCATTTTTGCCATGGATGGAGCATGATCATGAGTGAACTTTCCCCTGTGAACGGCCACTGCCTTTGCGGCAAGGTTTGCCTGACCGCCACACCGAAAAGCCAACATCTTGGCGCATGCCACTGTGATATGTGTCGTAGGTGGGGTGGCGGCCCTCTATTAGTGGTGGACTGTGAGAATGTGGAGGTTAGCGGCGATGACAGCGTGGGGATTTACGCCTCATCGGATTGGGCTGAACGGGGCTTTTGCAAGCAGTGTGGTACTCACCTGTTTTACCGCCTGAAAGAGGGCGGGCTCTATGCGGTGCCGGTGGGCGTGCTGGATGGGGATAGCCATTGGCAGCTCGCCGAGCAGGTCTTTATCGACAGCAAGCCTGGCTATTACTCGTTCGCCGAGAAGACCCGTAACCTCACTGGTGAAGAACTTTTCGCCCAATTCGGGGCAGAGTAGGGCGGCTGTCTCGTCTGGCAGCCCGTTAACGGTGCGCAAGCGTCGAGCGGCCACTTTCACTGGATCTGTTCAAGCGCTTCCTGGCTTTTGCTATTTTGCTGCTCTGCCAAGCTGTTCACCTGTGCCTCGAACGTTTTCAACTGCTCTGCATTCTGTGGGGCGCGTATAGTGCTGGTATCGCCATTTTGATCAACGGTGGTCACTGCCGCTGGGGGCGTGCTTTGCAGTTGTGTCATCACCAGCCAGCCTACGGCCAGCAAGGCGATCAGTAACCCAATCAAACGCATCTTGTTGTTTCCCTCTGCATTGAGACGTGCCCTGACGATGTCAGGCTGCCGTTATCCGGTCAATGACAAAGCGTTTAGCGGTCGGTTTGTCGGAGTATTAGAGCCTGCGGGTTGTGCCTGATTGATCTGAATCAAGAAACGATTACATTGCGCAATGTAACCATTGATGGTGTCACTAATGCCGCTCTAGGATCGGGTTATTCCGATTTTGCGAAGGGGCATGATAATGACAATTCAGGTTGATCCCATCCGCCGAAACCTCAAGTTCGGCCTACCCAAAGACAAAGCCATCAGCTGGAATCCAGCAGGGCTGCATGTCACTCAATTCTTTAACACGCTGTCGATTTTCTTCCCGGCCGGTGAGCGTTTTTTCATCCAAAGCGTACGCAATTACCGCAAGGAGATTGTGGGAGACGAGCTCAAGGAACAGATCTCCGCGTTCATTGGTCAGGAAGGTTTCCATACCCGTGAGCACGAGGAATACAACGAGGCGCTAGTGGCAGCGGGGATGCCCGTTGAGGCAATGGATTCCCTGGTGGTGAAGCTGCTGGAGCTGGTCAAGAAGACCCCTCGCTCATTCCAGCTGGCCGCCACCGTGGCCCTAGAGCATCTCACCGCGGTGCTGGGTGACGTATTGCTTCGCAACGATTCACTGCTGGAGGAGGTCGAGCCACATTTCTCCGCCGTCTGGCGTTGGCATGCCATTGAGGAAACTGAACACAAGGCGGTCTGTTTCGATGCCTATGAGCAGGTCATGGGCAAGGGCGTTCAGGCCTACGGCTTGCGTGTGGCAGCTTTTATCATCGCCAATGTGTTGTTCTGGAGTCTGTATGTGCCGTTCTACACCGCCATGGTGATCAAGGGTGGTGGCCTGCTGAATCTGAAAGGCTGGGGCAAGGTTCTGAATCTGACATTTGGCCGCCCTGGCGTGCTGCGCCGGGCTGTGCCTGACTGGCTGGATTTCTTCCGTCCAGGTTTTCACCCCTGGATGCACGATAACCGTCACTTTCTTGCCCAGGCCGATGCGCTGATGGATGAAGTGGCCAATTTTGACGTGAATCAGGCCAAGGTCGCCTGAGCAGGGAGCGAGACATGAATAGCAAAGTGAAAATTGCGACCAAAACGCTGAAGAAGGAAGTGGCTATTGTGGGCGCGGGTTTTGGTGGCCTGTGTATGGCCATCAAGTTACTGGAAGCGGGTAATGAAGACTTCGTGATTCTGGAAAAGGCCAGCGAAGTCGGTGGTGCCTGGTATTTCAACGGTTACCCCGGTGCCGCCTGTGATGTGCAGTCCCATCTCTATTCGTTCTCATTTTCCGGGAAGGCGGACTGGAGCAAGCGATACGCGCCGCGGGATGAAATCGAGAACTACATTCTCGATACCGTAGAGAAGTATGACCTGCGCCGTTTTATTCGCTTTCAGGAAGAAGTGAATGAAGCCCACTTCGACCACACCAACGGCAAATGGACGGTGCGAACGGCTGCAGGCTCCACCATCGAGTGCCGACATTTTGTGCTGGCATCCGGCCCTTTGCATGTGCCCAACAAGCCGAACATCAAAGGGTTGAGCCAGTTCAAGGGCAAGGTGATGCATTCTGCGGAGTGGGATCATGGCTATGATCTGGTGGGCAAGAAGGTGGTCTCCATCGGGACGGGCGGGAGTGCCATTCAGTATTGTCCCGAGATTGCGCCCAAGGTGAAAAAACTGTCGGTCTTCCAGCGCTCGGCGGCCTGGGTGATTCCCCGTGATGAGCGGGGCTACCCGGCAGTACAGCAGCGCTTGTTCAAGCGATTCCCGGCGCTGCGAAAACTCCACCGCGCACGATTGTACTGGACCAACGAATCCCGTGTGGCTCCGGCGTCCAGCACTCGGGCTGCCAGGCTGCTGGGCACTCTTTGCAAGCAGTTCATCCGCTTTCAGGTAAAAGACAAGGCGCTGGTCAAAAAACTGACGCCGGACTATGCCTTTGGCTGCAAGCGCGTGCTGATTTCCAACAAGTGGTACCCCATGTTCAATCGTGACAACGTGGAACTGGTCACCGCGGGTATCCGGGAAGTGAAAGCCAATAGTGTGGTGACGGACGACGGCGTCGAGCATGAGGCAGACTGCATCATTCTTGGCACCGGCTTTGTGGTCGATCCGCGTATCTACATGAAAGATTTCCCGATGACCGGGTTGCCGGGACGCGATCTGCACAAGGACTGGGCGGATTCTTCCGAGGCCTACTATGGTATGACAGTGAGTGGTTATCCGAACCTGTACATGCTGGTGGGCCCAAACACCGGGTTGGGTCACAACTCCATCGTGTTCATGATCGAGTGTCAGGTGAACTACATCATGCAGTGCCTGAATCTGTTGAAAGCGGAAGGGGCAGACTATCTGGATGTGAAACCGGCCGCCCAGCAGGCGTTTAATGATGATGTGCAACGTCGGCTTCAGGGCACCACCTGGACGTCAGGGTGCACCAGCTGGTACCAGCAGGAAGATGGCAAGAACTTTGCCCTGTGGCCTGGCTCCACCTGGCGCTACTGGCTGAAGACACGGCAGGTGCGCAGTACCGATTATGAATTTGTGCATGTGGAGGAAACAGAAAAAGAAGCGGTTTCTGCCTGAGTGTTGTTGAGAAAATACAGTGGTACTTATCAAGGGGCTTCGGCCCCTTTTTATGTCGTTCTGCGGCCAACACCCTTCGTCGTAAGAGCCTGGCCTTTCGAAGCTCGCTTCTTTTGGTCCCGTCTAGGCTCGGATCGCCTGCAGGCATGCTCCTGCGGGAGTAGTAGAAAATTGGCAAAACGCATGCCTTGTGGTTGCCTGATTGGAGGGTGATATCCATATCCTTTAAACCTGCAAGCAGGTTGCTTGTAGCTTGTTGGGGATCAGGGCAATCTTGTTCCCTGATAAAACATAAAAAATGAAGTTCGTTTCAGGGAAGAGGTGGGGAATGACACTGAGTTTGAATACCAGTAAGGGGATGTGGTCCTTAGCGGTGCTGCGGGTTTCACAAACCACGGCAAAGGTGTGGGTCGGGACACTGTTCCATACGTTGAGGAAACCGGAGCAGGCTTGTGTCGAGCTGATTCATCCAGACGGTACACGTATCCGCAAGGATATCGGCAGCAAGGATTGGCAGCGTCCCTTCCGGTACGTCTATCAGCGCTTTTACACCACCATTGAGTTCGAGGATCTTGAGCCAGGTACTCACTACGAAGTGGAATTTATCCGCCGAACGGATTCTATCTACCGTGATATTGAGGAGTGGCAGGTGCTTCGGCATGGGCAATTTGATACGTTGCCTGCCAGCTTGCCCGTGGCGGGAGAGCGCCCCTTCACTGTGGCGCTCGGCAGCTGTTTTTATGCGCACCGTGACGGTGGGCAGGCGGCGGGTTCTTACCGTGCACTGTATGAGCGAGGACCTGAATACGCCCGGCCCCATGTGACTTTCCTGACTGGGGACCAGGTGTATCTGGATATTGGTTTTGACTCCCTGTCTTTTGTGCGCAGCGAAATTCGTGAGCGGGTGGCCGATGATTATGCCCAGCATTGGCAGTTGCTGGGCAGTGTCCTCAGCCGTGGTGCCACCTGGATGTTGCCGGATGATCATGAGTACTGGAACGATTACCCCTTCTACGATTCCCTTATTCCCACCTTGCTTGCCTTGAAAATCGATGATGTCCGTGAAACCTGGACCAAGGCGTCCGAAGATGGTGTTCGCCGTATTCAGCAAAGCCCACGGGTTGAGACCTTCAGTATTGATGAGCTGTCATTCTGTATGGCGGATCTTCGTTCCTATCGGGACGATGAGCGCTTTCTCCCTGATGCTGATTTCAAGAAACTGACGGATTGGGCGCGGGGGTTAAATGGTCCGGGTGTGTTAGTAATTCCACAGCCCCTGATCGTGGCTCCCAATCCACTGGAGCGAAATCTGCTGAGTTACCGGGGTCAGTACAAACGCCTGCTCGAGGCACTGGGCAGCACCGGCCATGACATCGTGGTAATGAGCGGCGATGTGCATTTTGGCAGGATCGCCACCACCATGCTCGGCCCAAAGGGTGGCAAGCTGGTAGAGGTAATTGCTTCACCACTGTCTAACCTGACCTACCTGGACGGGGTGGCCACCTCAACGGCGGAGTTGGAGCCCGGACCATTCCCGCATTCATCCATCCCCATTCCCGGCTGGACACCCTCTGAAGTGAAATGCTCTGAATCCGCGGCGGTGAGTATCCGCAAGGGTTGGCTGCTGTCGGCGTATCCCAGGGACCGCACCACTGAGCATTTCATGACAGCAGCGTTCCAGCGCAATGGCCAGGGCGATGTTAACCTCAAGGTCGATGCCTGGCGGGTGCGTGATCGGGATGATGCCAACCTGCCGAAAAGAGACTTTGTCACCTTCGATGTGACGCTTACCTGATGGGTGGGGTTTTGTGGTATCCGGTTGGCGGGACGTGTTCTGCTGGTGCCATTTAATGTGGCCCACCCTCAAGGGGCGTGGGTTAACCATCAGTCTTCGGGTGAGCCGGGGTTTCGTAATCAAACGTATTGAGCGCCGTTCAGTGTCGTTTGGCGCAGGCGTAAATCACGGCGGCCACAGGATGCCCAAGCCTAGCCACGATAGACCGTCGTAGATACCATCGCCCAGCAGCCCCGCAGTGCTGGTAAGGCCAATAAGCAGGGGCGGGGCGAAAATGCGGCCCATAATGCTCCTCCTGTTGTGGGGTGTTGTAGGGGGTACTCATGACATCCTGTTTGCCGAGAATGCCCAGGGAGCCACCTTCTGCGACCTGACCCCCGATTAAGCTTCCCTAAGGCCTTCTTTGGAGGCATCCGCGCTGTTTTGAACGGTAATGGTTTCCAGCTCGTTAACAGTGCCGGGTGATTCGGCCGGGGTCACCGAGGCCGAGAGGCAGGCGAAGGGAAGGTGAGGGCGGCAAGACGGAAAGGCAGCTGGGACATCATGAGGGGCTCTCAAGGAAACAGGGAAGATGATTATAAATATACGATTCGTAATGAAAGGCAGTATCGATAATATTTGTAATAGGCAATGACGACTGTTTCATAGGCATTATTGATGAGTTGCTCTCAGGTATGATGAGCCCATGACATCCCGCTATGGCCGACTCGATCGTTTTCTCAGTGCCGCCCTGCAACAAAGCCGCCAGTCATTGCGTCCTTTGCTGGCAGCGGGGAACGTGCGCGTGAATGGTGAGGTGGTGATGGATCGTCAGCGCCGTGTGGGACCGTTTGACCGTATCGAGCTGGGGGAGCGGCTTCTTCAGGACCGGGAGCCCCGTTATCTGATGTTGAACAAGCCGCCCGGGGTGGTCAGTGCCACCCGCGACGACAGGCACACCACGGTGCTGGATCTGGTGCCGCCGGAGCTTAATGACGAACTGCATCTGGCGGGCAGGCTGGATTTCAACAGCACTGGCCTGGTGATTTTGACCAACGACGGTGCCTGGTCACGACGTCTCAGTCAGCCGGAAACCGGAGTCTGGAAGCATTACCGGGTGACGCTGGAAGAGGCTCTGGATCAGCGCGATGTGGCGGCCTTCGCGGCAGGTATGCGATTTGAATTCGAGGGCCTGGTGACGCGGCCAGCCCGGCTGGTGATTCGCGGCTCGAACCAGGCGGATGTGTGGCTGCAGGAGGGGCGTTACCACCAGGTTCGGCGCATGTTCGCGCATCGGGGAAACAAGGTAAAAACCTTGCACCGGCTGGCGGTGGGGAATGTAAGGCTGGATGAAACGCTCGCGCCCGGCGAATGCCGGGCGCTGACGGAACATGAGGTGAAAACCATCGCCGATTAGATCAGGGGTTTGCCCTTGGCAAGGCGACGACGGAAGTCGCGCAATGGCAGGATATAGGCCGCCTGTCGAATGGGACGGGGTAGAAACTTCATGCTTTTGCCAAAGAAACGCAGGTTACGGTCGAACTTGCGCTGCTTGTCGTCATCCCATTCCAGCTGCATCTGTTCGCGGACCTCCGGGGGGAGGAAGCCGGCAGTCATCAGCCGGTTAAAATTGCCCATCAGTTTCCGGGTAATTGGGCTGAGAAACTTCAGGTCCGCAATGACCATCAGAAACTCACGGATACGGTCGTCAATATGCAGCTGCTTCAAGCCGTTTTCCCAGTATTCCTCAAAGGCTTCAAGGTCTTTTGGCCACATGTCCTGACGCACTTGCAGCGTGGTGCCCAGCGGATGCGACAGTTGATATAGCTCTTCCTGTTCGGCGCGGCTCAGAGGCCGATGTACTTTTTCGTAGGTATCCACAAACCCCCAATACAGGCAAGCGGCGACCCACAGTTGCAGCTCCGGATTGAAGGCATTGTATTGCACCGGAGATTCCGAGGTGGAATGCACATGTTTATGTGCGCCGTTTACCGCACGGCGATAGGCCAGCTTTTCATCGCTGGTGCCCATCATGGCAACCGCCAGATAGGTGAAGGTGGTACGGGTGCGCTTGAGCGGGTGATGCATGATGGAGCCACTTTTCACGCGGCTCTCCGCAACACCATACCCAACCTGGGGCAGGGCGAGCTGCATGATGATATTGGCACCAGCCGACAGGATCACAGTGAGATCCATGATGCCCGGGAATTTCTTGTCCAGCTCTTTGGCAGTCAGCGGTGTTGGCCACTGATGCTCAAGCCGGGTTTTGTTATCGAAAGCAGTGGCTTGTGCAGTCATTATTGGTCTTCCTCGAAGGCCGGCAAACTGCCGGTCATACGCTCGTTTCATTTATGCTATCCAGCAAGGCGCCATTACACAATGAGACAAATTAAATCATTTGTTTCCCATGACAAAAAATCAGTGAAAGAACAGGAAAGTGTGCCTATTTGGTTCGATTGTGCATGAATTTTGCTGATTGCATGGGGCTGGTATCAGCAACTTGTTCGTCAGTCGGGTTTAGCGTGGAGTGTAAGGGCAGGGAGGGAAGCGGCTTTGACGTGTGGCCTGGATTCGCGGGGCTCTGGCAAAAAGGTTTAAGAGGTCAGTATTGAAATGGGGCGTTTTTCGCGTGCAGGCACTCTCCTGCGACAATATTCCTGCGGGTGACGTCAGATCTCGGAGCAGTCTGTATCCCGCTAAATCATCAATCATAAAAAAGGCGTCCCGGAGGACGCCTTTTCAGTGACACGAAGGTTGGTTCGAATTACATGTTCGGGTAATTCGGGCCACCAGTACCTTCCGGCGCCACCCAGTTGATGTTCTGGGTTGGGTCCTTGATGTCACAGGTCTTGCAGTGTACGCAGTTCTGGGCGTTGATCTGGAAACGCTTGTCGCCAGTGTTCTCGTCCTCGACCACTTCGTACACGCCTGCCGGGCAGTAACGCTGGGCCGGCTCGTCCCACTTGGGCAGGTTCACCTGCAGCGGTACGCTCGGGTCCTTCAGCGTCAGGTGACAGGGCTGATCTTCTTCGTGGTTGGTGTTGGACAGGAATACGCTGTCCAGCTTGGCGAAGGTGATCTTGCCGTCCGGCTTCGGGTAGTCGATCTTCTTGCACTGGTCCGCCGGCTTCAGGGTGTCATGGTCCGGGGTGGTGTCGTGCATGGTGATCGGCAGCTTGCCGTTGAACAGGTTGATGTCCACGAAGGCAAAGGCAGAGCCGATGAAGTTGCCGAACTTGTGCTGGGCAGGACCAAAGTTACGCTGCGCGTGCAGCTCTTCGTAAACCCAGCTCTTGTCGAAGGCTTCCTTGTACTCGGTCAGCTCATCGCTGCCGCGGCCGCCTTTCAGGGCTTCAGCCAGAATCTCGGCGGCGATCATGCCGGACTTCATGGCGGTGTGTGTGCCCTTGATCTTGGCGAAGTTCAGGGTGCCGGCGTTACAGCCTACCAGCAGACCACCCGGGAAGGTCATCTTCGGCAGGGACTGCAGGCCGCCCTTGGCGATGGCACGGGCGCCGTAGGAAACGCGCTTGCCGCCTTCCAGATGCTTCTTGATTTCCGGGTTGGTTTTCCAGCGCTGCATCTCGTCAAAGGGAGACACGTGCGGGTTGGAGTAGGCCAGATCGGTGATCAGACCCAGGGCAACCTGGTTGTTCTCGATGTGGTACAGGAAAGCACCACCCGGGGAGCCGGACTCGCTCAGCGGCCAGCCAGCGGTGTGTACCACCAGACCTTCCTGGTGCTTGGCCGGATCGATGTCCCACAGTTCCTTGATGCCGATACCGTAATGCTGCGGATCGGTGCCGTCACGCAGGCTGTACTTTTCCATCAGCTCTTTACCGAGCTGACCACGGCAGCCTTCAGAGAAGATGGTGTACTTGGCGTGAAGCTCCATGCCCGGCATGTAGCTATCTTTCTTCTCGCCATCGTGGCCGATACCGAAATCACCGGTAGCGATACCCTTAACGGAACCGTCTTCGTTGTAGAGGATCTCGTTGGCAGCGAAGCCGGGGAAGATCTCGATGCCAAGACCTTCAGCCTGTTCGCCCAGCCAGCGGCACAGGTTACCCAGGGAAATAATGTAGTTCCCTTCGTTGTGCATGGTCTTGGGAACGAACAGGTTGGGCACTTTCTGTGCTTTTTCCGGGCCTGTCAGGTAGAAGATCTCGTCACCGGTTACCTTGGTGTTCACCGGGGCGCCCATCTCTTCCCAGTTGGGGAACAGTTCGTTCAGGGCGCGCGGCTCGAGGACCGCACCAGAGAGAATATGGGCGCCAACTTCAGAGCCTTTCTCTACAACAACAACACTGATTTCCTGACCGGTTTCCTGGGCGATCTGGCCCAGACGGCAAGCAGTTGCCAGACCGGAAGGACCGGCGCCGACGATGACTACGTCGACTTCCATAGATTCGCGTTCCACAGCCTTCTCCTCGCTATCGGATTGCGTTTCGGCCCGGAAGCCACTGAGAAAGACGTTCTGGAGAGGAGAAACCTCTTTGCTGGCAGAAAATCTTTCTCAGCAGCCGACCGTGGCCAGACTTGGGGTGGCGCGGAGTATATAGAGATAGAAGTATCCGCACCACTGTCAGGGTTTCTCTGATTGACCCTGCTGACCGCTGATTCTGTCAGGATGGGTAGCTTCTATATAGCAGAAGCCGGTGTCACAGCGTCGTGATCAGAGACGTTTTCAAACAACCGTTTGGATTATCTCTTGCTAGATGCTTGATTTTCAAGAAAATGGCCGACCGGGAAGTCACGCCGGTAGTGACCTATTTGCAGCAAAATCATCTGCTTACAGATTTTCGGCCTATTGACCTGCTGTGGCCGAGCGTTCAAGATAGCGGCTCTTTCGCGGGGGTGGACCCGGCAACGGCGTCATGTCGCCTCCTTCTACAAGTCACCCAATGGAACATTCCGAGGATCCTATGAAGGTTCTTGTACCCATCAAGCGGGTCGTTGATTACAACGTCAAGGTTCGCGTGAAGGCTGACAACACTGGTGTTGATCTCGCCAATGTTAAAATGGCCATGAATCCCTTTTGTGAAATCGCTGTAGAAGAAGCGGTGCGTCTGAAAGAAAAGGGTGTGGTTACCGAAATCGTTGCCGTTTCCATCGGTCCCAAGACCGCTCAGGAACAGCTGCGTACTGCCATGGCACTGGGCGCTGATCGCTCCATCCTGGTAGAAACCGACGAAGACGTTCAGCCGCTGGGCATTGCCAAGGCGCTGAAGGCCATCGTTGATGAAGAGAAGCCTGAGCTGGTTATTCTGGGTAAGCAGGCCATCGACGGTGACAACAACCAGACTGGCCAGATGCTGGCTGCTCTGACCGGTATGCCGCAGGGTACCTTCGCTTCTGAAGTGAATGTTGCCGATGGCAAAGTGAAAGTGACCCGTGAAATCGACGGCGGTCTGCAGACTGTAGAGCTGACCCTGCCGGCGGTGGTGACCACTGACCTGCGTCTGAACGAGCCGCGGTACGCGTCTCTGCCGAACATCATGAAAGCCAAGAAGAAGCCGCTGGACACCAAGACCGCAGCTGATCTGGGCGTTGACCTGACTCCGCGTGTGACCACTGTAAGTGTTGAAGCACCGGCCGAGCGTCAGGCTGGCATCATCGTTGGCTCCGTTGACGAGCTGGTCGAGAAACTGAAGAACGAAGCGAAGGTGATCTGATGAGTGTATTAGTTTACGCCGAACACGATAACGCCGCGCTCAACAAGGTCACCCTGAGCGTAGTTGCTGCTGCCAAGGCTATCGGTGGTGATATCACCGTCCTGGTTGCTGGTAAGGGCTGTGGCGCCGTTGCTGAAGAAGCTGCCAAGATCGATGGCGTTTCCAAGGTACTGTGCGCTGACAACGATGCCTACGAGCATCAGCTGGCTGAAAACGTTGGTGATCTGGTTGCCGAAGTGGCTGCCGATTACACCCACGTTCTGGCTGCCGCCACGACTACTGGCAAGAACTTCGCTCCGCGCGCTGCTGCGCTGCTGGACGTAGCCCAGGTTTCCGAGATTTCTGAAGTGATCGACGCAGATACATTCAAGCGTCCGATCTACGCCGGTAACGCCATCGCTACCGTGAAGAGCTCCGATGCCAAGAAAGTGATCACCGTGCGTGGTACTTCCTTCGACGGCGTTGCCGCTGAAGGTGGTTCTGCTGCCGTTGAGAACATCGACGTGGCCAAGGACGCTGGCACTTCCTCCTTCGTGGGCGAAGAGCTGGCCAAGTCCGACCGTCCTGAGCTGACGTCTGCCGAGATCGTGATCTCCGGTGGTCGTGGCATGGGTAACGGCGAGAACTTCGAAATCCTGTACAAACTGGCTGACAAGCTGGGCGCTGGCGTGGGTGCATCCCGTGCTGCCGTTGATGCAGGCTTCGTACCGAACGACATGCAGGTGGGTCAGACTGGCAAGATCGTTGCCCCGAACCTGTACGTTGCTGTGGGCATCTCCGGTGCCATCCAGCATCTGGCCGGTATGAAAGACTCCAAGGTCATCGTTGCAATCAACAAGGACGAAGAAGCCCCGATCTTCCAGGTGGCGGATTACGGTCTGGTTGCTGACCTGTTTGAAGCAGTACCGGAGCTGGACGGCAAGCTGTAAAAAGCCTGCTTTCCGCACCATAAAAAACCCGGCCTTGTGCCGGGTTTTTTTGTTTTTGAGCTACGAGCTACAAGCTGCAAGCTTGATTGGAATGGCAGGGGCCGAAAAGCTCCGCGTGTCACGTGATTTCTACGAAGCCGCTGTAGGAGCTTGCCTGCAAGCGATCCGAGCCTAAGCGAGGTAAGGGTTCCAGAAGCGAGCTTCGAAGATCAAAAACGAGGGGAGGCCGCGAGGTTTGGGCTCTCGCAACTCGAAACTTCTTCTCCTCGCCAAGGCTCGGATCCCGTGCAGGCACGTTATTCGCTTCGCTCACCCTTTCAGGGCCGCACTTTGGGCGTTACTGCGCTACGCTACGTTCCTGCTGCGGCGTTGTTGAAACGGAGAAAACATGTTTTCAGGAAAAACGGCACTGATTACCGGGGCCTCCAGTGGCATTGGCGCAGAAATGGCGCGCCAGCTGGCTGCGCTGGGCTGCCAGCTGATTTTGGTGGCACGACGGACCGAACGGTTGGATGCGTTGGCAGAAGAACTATCAAAGGTGTCTGTGCAGGTGATCACCTTGGATCTATCAGATCCCCTTGCGCCGCAAAGGCTGTTTGATGAGGTGGCCCGCCGTGGCCTGAAGGTGGATGTACTGATCAATAACGCCGGCTTCGGCTTCCAGAAACCCTTGCTGGCAATGAGTCTGGAAGAGCAGCTGGGTATGGTGGATGTGAATGATCGCGCCTTGTTGGCTCTGACTCGACTGTTTGCGCAGCCCATGGTGGAGCGTGGGGAGGGCTGGATTCTCAATGTCAGTTCCGTGTCGGCGTGGTTTCCCATTCCCGGCATGGCCACCTATGCGGCTAGCAAGGCCTTTGTGCAGACCCTCAGTCGGGCCTTGCACGAAGAACTCAAGCCCGCCGGCATCACGGTGACCACGCTGAGTCCGGGAGGCACCCGTACCGAGTTCTCCTGCAAGGCCCGCGGAAAGATGGACCCCTCGCTGGAGAAGGCCATGATGCCGGTGGAGCCGGTGGCGCGGGCCGGTTTGCTGGGGCTGGCCAGAGGACAGTCTGTGGTTGTTCCTGGAATGCTATACCGCTTCATGACAGGGCTGACGCGCTGTCTTCCTGACACCTGGGTGGTTCGCCTGGCGGGTGCGGTGATGGGGCGCCACAGATAGGAAAATGGGAAAGCTCAACGTTTAACTCGACGAAAGGTTGGCGCAGCCTGCAAGTATTTTGCCCCGAACTCTGGGCGTTTGCGCTTTCAATTTTTTGCTCAAGCCGTTAATCGTCCATGCAAGCATGAGCATCTACCGCAACAGACATTTCTTTAACCTCATTGCGCCCGCAGGTCTTCTGCAATGGCAAGTGCTGCGGTGAGTCCCGGCGACTCTATGCCGAGTAGATTGATCATCCCCTTGAGGCCATGATGGTCTTCTCCCTGGATCAGGAAATCCGATAACGGGTTGCCATTGTAATAAAGCTTGGGCCTTATGCCTGCGTAGCTGGGGTGTAAGCGTGTGGCGTCCACATCGGGCCAGTACTGGCGGATAGCGTCCAGGAAGTCGGCCTTGCGATCTCTGTTGCTCTGATAGTCCGGAGGGAGAGTGTGGCTGATCCATTCCACATCCGGGCCGAAGCGGGCCTGACCTGCAAGATCCACGGTGAGATGGATGCCGAGGCCGTGGATCTCCGGCAAGGATCAGCTGTTGACTACGCAGCGGAAAGGATTGGCCCTCACTGTCTATTACAGTGAGGGTAAAGCGGCGGGGTTCGCAGTGAATGGTGCTAACGCGATGCCGCAGGCTGATCACTGCGCCGTTCTGTTCCGCGTCCCGTTGCAGTTGCACCATCAGACCATGGCTGTCGATGATACCGGTATGGGGGCTGTGCAGCACTTGGCTGGCATTCAGCCACGGCTCATCCTGCTGCCATTGTGTGCGGGGCAACCAGGCAAGACCTTCCACACCGTTCGCATTTGCGTTGAGATGCAGCGCCTCAAGTTGTGCTTCCTGTCCTGCCTGGGCGACCAGCAGTTTGCCGCAGCGTCGAAATGGGACTCCTGTCTTTTCACAGTAGCGATACAGTATTTGACTGCCTTGCAGGCACAGGCGGGCCTTGAGCGAGCCTGGCGGGTAATACAGGCCGGCATGAATGACTTCGCTGTTTCGTGAAGAGAGGTGTGTGCCGGTGTGGGCCTCCTGTTCCAGCACCACCACCGAACGGGTGGGGGAGAGTGCCCTGGCCAGTGCCAGGCCGACCACACCGGCGCCAATGATTACAGTCTCGACGGATTCCATTTCTCTGCCCGGATTTGGGCGTATTCAGCCCCATGTATCTGGTTATGCCCTGTTTTGGAACTTTGCGGTTCGTGCCACGGCTCAAATGGCATTGTCGCTATGCTCATTCTGGCACAGGACTTGCTGAAGTGCTTACAGGGGCATGCCTGTAGTGTGCTTCAGGACCAAGGAATACGCCATGCGGTCATTAAAGTTGCCGGCGGTGTCCGGTTTCGACGAAATGATAGCGCCCGGCGGTGGGGTGCGGCCTCACTACAGGAGTTATCATGACTGGTTGCTGCGACAGGACCGAAGCCTGTTACAACGCAAGCGAAAGGAAGCAGAACTACAGTTTCATCGGGTAGGAATCACCTTTAATGTTTACGGTGAAGACAGCGGCACCGAGCGGCTGATTCCGTTTGATACCCTGCCTCGGGTGATCCCTGCCAGCGAATGGGACTTGCTGGAACGTGGCACAATCCAGCGCGTCAACGCGCTCAATCTTTTTCTCCACGATATCTACCACGACCAGAATATCATCCGTGATGGTCGCATCCCCGCCGAACAGATCTTCGGCAACAGCCAGTATCAGCCCTGTATGCAGGATGTGGATCTGCACAATCAGGTGTATTCCCATATCAGTGGCGTGGATCTGATCCGTGACGGAGAGGGCGACTGGTATGTACTGGAAGATAATCTTCGCACCCCCTCCGGGGTGAGTTACATGATCGAAAATCGGCGAATGATGATGCGGCTTTTCCCGGAGCTATTTGCGGAACAGACCGTGGCGCCGGTGGAGCATTATCCCAGCCTGCTGCTGGAAACCTTGCAGCAGAGCGCCAGTTACGCCAACCCCACGGTAGTGTTGCTGACGCCGGGACAGTTCAACAGTGCCTACTTCGAGCATGCCTTCCTGGCCCAGCAGATGGGTATTGAACTGGTGGAAGGGGCAGACCTGTTTGTGAAAGACGGCTTCGTTTATATGCGAACCACGGCCGGGCCGCAGCGTGTGGATGTGATCTATCGGCGTATTGATGATGATTTTCTCGATCCGCTGGCGTTCCGTTCCGATTCCATGCTCGGCGTGCCAGGGCTCTTGTCAGTGTATCGGCAGGGTAATGTTGTGCTGGCCAACGCGGTGGGCACCGGGGTGGGCGATGACAAGTCCATCTATCCCTATGTGCCGGACATGATCCGTTTCTATCTCGATGAAGAGCCCATTCTGCATAACGTGCCCACCTGGCAATGCCGAAAGCCTGATGACCTGAAAGAGGTGCTGAATCAATTGCCGAAGCTGGTGGTCAAGGAGGTTCACGGTGCTGGAGGTTACGGCATGCTGGTGGGACCTGCGGCCAGTCAGGCGGAGATCGACATGTTCCGGGCTCGCCTGCTGGCGAATCCGGGTAATTATATCGCCCAACCCACGCTTTCCCTGTCCTCCTGCCCGATCTTTGTAGAAGAGGGCATTGCGCCCCGTCACATTGATCTGCGGCCCTTTGTGTTGAGCGGCAACGATACCAGAGTGGTGCCCGGCGGACTGACGCGGGTGGCCATGAAATCCGGGTCCCTGGTGGTGAACTCTTCCCAGGGTGGTGGCACCAAGGATACCTGGGTGCTGGAAAGCGGGGAGGACTGTCCATGCTGAGTCGTACCGCTTCTGACCTTTACTGGCTATCCCGTAATTTCGAACGCGCGGAAAACACAGCGCGAATGCTGGACGTGGTATGGAACCTGTCGCTGATCCGCTTTGCAGTGGATATTCAGGCGGAAATTGCGGCACCGCTGGCCATTACCGGTACCGGCGATCACTACGGTTCTCGCTACGGAAAGGTCACCGTTCAGAATGTACTTTTCTTCTTTACGCTGGACCCGGACAGTCCTGCAAGCATCTATTCCTGCCTGCGTCAGGCCCGCGCCAGCGCCCATGCGGTGCGTGGCAAGATCACCGGCGAGATGTGGGAAAGCATCAATAGCACCTGGCTGGAACTAAAGGAAATTAGCCAGACCGGGCTTCAGGCCTACGGGGAAACCGCGTTCTTCGAGTGGGTAAAGAATCGCTCGCATCTTTTCCGGGGGGCCACCTACGGTACGCTGATGCGAAGCGATACCTTCCGTTTTCTGCGTCTGGGAACTTTTATTGAAAGGGCCGACAACACTGCGCGGATTCTGGATGTGAAGCACAGCGAGGGCCAGCTCGAATCCAATACCACGCTGGACTATTACCGCTGGCATGCGCTGTTGCGTTCGGTGGGGGCCTATGAAGCATTCCGGGAAATGTTCAGTGAAACCATCAATGGCGAGCGCGTGGCAGAAATGCTGATCCTGCGTCCAGAAGTACCGCGCTCGCTGTTGTCCTGTCTGCAAATGCTGTGTGAGTTGTTACCGGCCATTGAGGGCGATGCGGGGTTGCAGTCGAAGCGGCTGGCTGCCGTACAGCTGGCCCGACTCCAGTACGGCGACATGGAGCATATTCTCGATATTGGTCTGCACGATTATCTGACGGACTTCCTCCGCCGCATCAATGAGCTGGCGGACACCATTCAAAGCGAATATCTGGAGCTGGTATGAAACTGTCCATCGAACACAGCACGGAATACCGCTATTCAGAGCGGGTAAAACATAGCACCCAGTATCTGCGACTTACGCCACGACCTTCTGCTCGGCAACGGGTACTAAGCTGGGAACTGGATTTGCCGGAACAAGCAGATGAGGGATCGGATGGCTACAACAACATCCTTCACGTTCTGACGCTGGACAAGCCTCATCAGCAGATTGCTCTTACAGTGAGGGGAGTTGTGGAAATCACCGATGAAGACGGTGAGGACAGCGATCATCGTTTGTCGCCGCTGGTGTTCACGCGGCCGACCGTTCTCACCGAGTCCAATGAATCCCTGGATGAGCTGGCCCATCGACATGATGGGGCCGGCGGGATGCAACTGGAACGCCTGAGTGAGTCTATCCTGCAGGGAATGCCCTATACGCCAGGAATCACCAGTGTAGCCAGTAACGCTCGGGAAGCCTGGAAACTGGGTAAGGGGGTATGTCAGGACCATACCCATGTGTTCCTGGCTTGCTGCCGGGCGCTGGGCATGCCAGCCCGCTATGTGAGTGGTTATCTGTACAGCAAGGACTCCGAACATGTGGCCAGTCATGCCTGGGCGGAAGTCTGGCAGGATGACAGCTGGAAGACCTTCGATATCACCAATCAGACCTGTCGCCCTCGGCACCATTTGAAGCTGGCGGTGGGGATGGATTATATGGATGCCTGTCCGGTCCGTGGTGTACGCTTCGGCGGTGGCGTCGAGTCGCTGGAGGCAGTGGCACAGGTCAACCGTACTGTGTCCGAACGCATGCAGTGATCGGCATGGATAATCACAGGAGTAGCCAGGAATGACCTATTGCGTCGCCATGTCCCTGGAAAAAGGGGTGGTATTTGCGGCGGACTCGCGCACCAATGCCGGAGTAGACCAGATTGCTACCTTCCGGAAATTGCACAAGTTCATGATTGACGGCGAGCGAGCGATCGTCATTCTCAGTGCAGGGAATCTGGCGACTACCCAGAGTGTGATCAGTCTGCTTAACATGCGTCTCAATAGTGACCAGCCCAATTTGTTCGGGGCTCGTTCCATGTATGAGGTTGCCACGATCGTGGGCAGTACCTGCCGCGAAGTCATTCGCCGCGATGCGGGTCAGAGCCAGGGTAATGTGGACTTTGGCAGCAGCTTTATTGTTGGCGGACAACTTCATGGTGAGAGCCACCGTCTTTTCCAAATTTATCCGGAAGGTAATTTCATCGAGAGCACCCCGGACACACCGTACTTCCAGATTGGTGAAATCAAATACGGCAAGCCCATTCTGGACCGGGTAGTGGATTACCAGTTGCCTCTCAAGGATGCAGCGAAATGTGCCTTGATCAGTCTGGACTCCACGATCCGTTCCAATCTTTCGGTTGGCCTGCCGCTGGATGTATTGATCTACCGCAGTAATAGTTTTGATCTGTCCAACCACCATGATGTGACCAATGAAGACACAAATTTCCGTGCTTTGGGAGACGCCTGGTCCAAGGGGTTGCGTGATGCATTCGCACAGTTACCCGATGTTGAATGGTAAAAAAACACTGTGGGCATTACCCGTAACGTCATACCTCCGTTGAACGGGAACCTATTCTTTCGACGGAGATTGAGTCTCTACACGCACCGTCAGATCACGCCGGAATCGCGTTCCCAAATCTACTCCCCTGAAACAGTGCCTTGAAGGAAAATGGAAGAGGCGAGAAAGCGTTTCAACATGTCTCGTCTCCTTGGCGGGATTAGTGTCTCCTCTGTGCTCCGAAAGCGATATGGCTTTACTGCTAGTCCGTCAAGGCTCAATGAAAAGGCCGCATCCAAAGTCTGGGTGCGGCCTTATGGGCTGTCTCGAAGGAGAACGTTATCTGCGTTGTTGCATCAAGTGAACTGGCAGGTGCGATGAATCAATCATCCACGTTGTCGTACATCATGTAACGAGCTGTTTCGTATTGGGCGCGCGCCAGATCGAACAACTGCTTAAAGACGTCAGGGTGCTGCTCTGACACGTCCTGTTTGGGCGTCTTGCTATGCAGGTCATGCAGGGTAGCATTGCTGCCGTCGTCGTTCATGCGGACAAAGTAATCCTTGGTGACCATGCCATAGACCGGGTGAGGGCCTTCCAGTAACACCACAAAGTTGGCGCGCTCACCTTCCGGTGCAGACATCTGTATATCCCGGCCCAGGGTCGTGTTGCGGTAGTTGAGGCCCAGCAGGCCAGCTACGGTGGGCATCACATCTACCAGGCCAACCGCGTCATCAATCACCCGTGGCTTGAGGTAGTGGGGACTATAGATGATATGTGGCACATGGTTGCTTTCCAGGCCAAGGGCGTCCATGGCCGGCATATGGGGCAGTGAGGTGATGCGATTGTTGTGATCGCCAAAGAACACGAAAATCGTGTTGTCGAAGTAATCGCTTTCCCTGGCCCATTTCATGTATTCGCCCACGTTGTAGTCCAGCAGACGCACCGCGTTGTACTGGGCGTTACTCCGGAAGCCGTGTTTTGCCAGCTCTTCCTCTGAAAGGTCGTTACGCGGCGTGAAATCGCCGTTGTTGTCCGGAATCGTGAACGGCCGGTGGTTGCCGGCAGTCTGGATAAAGGCAAAAAAGGGTTTGTCATTGTCCAGATCATTAAGGATCTGATTGCTCTCGCGGAAAAGGTTTAGATCGGAGATGCCCCAGACATCCACATCCGGAGACTGCCAGTCGCCTTCCTGGCGTAGATCAAGGCCATCGATGCTCTGTTGCACCAGACCATCCAGGTTGGCCCAGCCGGCGTTACCACCAATGAAGTAGAACTTGCGGTAGCCTTCAAATTCGTTGAGGACCATGCGCTGATGGCTGGTCAACGGGTTGCGGCTTGCGCTTTCCGTGGGTGCAACATCGGGGATACCGGTAAAGGTTGCCCAGATGGTTTTGGCGGTGCCGGTGACTGGTACATAGAAATTCCTGAAGAACCAGCCTTCACGACCGAGACGATCCAGATTGGGGGTGCTTTCGATGGGGAGTCCGTAGCTGCTGACCCGGCTGGCGCCGAGGGACTCCAGCATGACCACTACCACATTGGGTGCGCGATCGTAGTCCAGTTTGTGGCCCTGCTCATCCACCGTGCGGACAAAGTTAAGATCCCGTTGTTGATCGTCGGGAATGCCCAGGTGCTCGGCCATGAGCGGGTAATAGTTGGCGACCTGTTGCTTGTCAAAGGGTGAGACCGGAATCAGGAGGGTGTCGCGGAAATAAAGTACCGGGTTCAGGCCCAGTGCACCGATGGCCCGGTCGCCGGAAACGAAGGCTTCGCTCCAGCGCAGGGGGATTGGGTTCAGGATGTTGATGTTGGTGACCCGGCCCAGAATGGCAAAGAAAAACAGGGCAAAGCAAACCACAAAACCGATGGTGGTCTGAAGCAGGGAAATGCCAGCGGGGGCGCGTAGCAGCGTCTTTCGCTCGATCACCCGGGCAAGCCAGACACTCAGCGCAACCGTCAGTATCAGCCCCAGAGTGATCCAGATGACAGGATAACTTTCCCATACCATCAGGGTGGAATCGCGGGTGTCCTGCAGGAAGCGCAACGCCGTGACATTCAGGCGTTCACCCAGGTAGGCGTAGTGGCCAAAATCGAAAATATAGCTGAGTCCCAGCAGCACCAGCGCAATGATCAGATAGCTGTGTGCCAGGAAGCGCATGAAGCCGCTGGTCAGCAGGTTTATGCGAGGCAGATAAGCCAGTGCAGCCAACGGCAGCATCATCAGCAAGGCGAGGCGAAGGTCGAAGCGAAGGCCTACTCCAAGGGCCGCGTTTACGGCTTCCTGATCCACTTCAGGCGAGGAGGGAACTTCAGAAAAGCCAAAGTAAAAGGTCGCGCGCAGTATAACCATCAGCCCGAAAAACAAGGCGGTGATGGCCAACAGGTACTGCAAGCGGCGGGATTTCAACCAGGTCATTTTTGTCTCCAGCTGGCGAATCAGTAAAATTGGCGCCTATGCTACCGTTTAGCGGGACGCTGCGCATGGCAAAATCACGGTGGCAGGCAATACGTCGCAGATTGCCTCGGGTTTGTCCCGATTACGCCTTTATCGTTGCCCTTCGTAATGCTATTAATCTTGCACAATCAAGCAGTTGGATCGAGCGATGACATTTGATGAAATACTATCCACCGTAGATGGCAAGGGAAATGGTCTGCTGCCCGAGGGTTGGGGGCAGGGCCGTGCCCTGTTTGGTGGTCTGGTGGGCGCGGTGCTTTTTGATCATCTTCAAAAGAGTGTGGCGCCAGGTCGGGTGTTGCGCAGTTTCTCGCTGTCTTTTGTGGCTCCGGCGGTGCCGGGGCCCGTATCTCTGACCAGTGAGGTCTTTCGGGAAGGCAAATCGGTCATGCAGGCCATGGTGACGGCGCGTCAGGAGGGGCAGGTGGTGGCTGCCATGCTGGCGAGCATGGGGGCCGCCAGGGAATCGTCGGTAACAGTACCTGCGCCGAACATGCCAGGCATGAAGGCACCGCAAGACAGTCTGGTGCTACCTACTATCAAGGGTGTCACCCCGGATTTTCTTGAGTTCTTTGATTTGCGCTATGCCGAGGGCAAGCCTCCTTACTGTGGCAGTGATGATGCCAACTTTACCGGTTACATGGGCTTCCGGGAGCCTCCTTCAACCATGAGCACGGCCGCCTTGATCGCGCTGGTGGATACCTGGCCACCTTCGGTGCTATCCATGCTCAAGACGCCGGCCCCGGCCAGCTCGCTGACCTGGACCATGGAGCTGCTGAATGACCCTGCCAGCCGTCCTGCCGATACCCTGTGGCGTTATCAGGTTCATACGGATCAGTGCAGCGATGGCTATGGCCAGAGTCAGGCGACAATCTGGGATGCGGAGGGAAAGGCAGTGGCTCTGAGCCGCCAGACCTTTACGGTATTTGCATGAAACGGGAATTGCCGGCAATTACACCTGCAACGCCGGGGCCCGCAGTGCCCCGCCGAGGCCACTGGTTTCTGGCAGGGCTAGGGCGTTTGATCCTGAAAATGATGGGCTGGCGCATCGTCGGCACCTTGCCCAATGTGGATCGAGCGGTGCTTGCGGTGGCCCCCCATACGTCCAACATTGATGGTGTCATCGGCCTTAGTGCTATTCAGGCGCTAAGGGTTCATGTGCGTTTCATGGCCAAACACACCCTTTTTGAAGGACGCCTCGGCCGGTTCATGTTCTGGCTGGGTGGCATTCCCGTGAACCGTGATAACGCCCATGATCTTGTGGAGCAGACCGCCCATGCCATGCAGCAGGCGCCCTGCTGGCTCGGAATTGCGCCGGAAGGAACCCGGAAGGGAGCTGATCGTTGGAAAACGGGGTTCTACAGAATTGCCGAGGCGCAGAGTATTCCCATTGTGGTGCTGGGCTTCTGTTACCGGCGGCGTCAGGTTCGGGTGATGGGCAGCGTCACGCCCAGTGGTGACATGGACGCCGATCTTGCAAAGATGGTGGAAATGCTAGGGGATATTGTTCCGCGCCACCCCGAATTGCTGTCTGCGCCGTTCAAGACCATGCACCATCCGTAGCGGAAGCGTTAAGGATGTGTGGTGTTTTTTTCTGCAAGTTGATTATAGGCAAGACACCGCGCACTATTTCTGCAAAAGGCAGGCACGACCATCGTGAATGCCGATGATCCCGATGACAGACAATAACAGGAATCACCATGACTGATACCGCTCGTTTTGAACAAGCCCAAAAAGACGTTCAGACCCTGGACCGCAAGCCTTCCAATGATGATCTACTGTTCCTGTATGCCCATTTCAAACAGGGCAGCGAAGGGGATGTGAGCGGCAAGCGTCCAGGCATGCTGGATATGGTGAAGCGTGCCAAGTATGACGCCTGGGCAAAATTGAAAGGGATGGGGGCAGATGCCGCCAAGCAGAAATATATCGAGAAAGTCGACGCGCTAATTGTATCCCACAAGGGATGATTGCGCTCGGCCTTCACTGTTCTGCAGCAACTGGGCGATGCCCAGTTGCGCTTCCCCGGCCAGGTTGCGATAGAAACGCTTGAGCACGGGCAATTCCTCTTCAAGGGCCGATCGCACTTGGTCCCGGGCAACAAGAATCGCTTGATTGAGGGCGGCCTTGTTCGCATCCATTTGCTGTTTTCGCTGCTCCAGTTCAGGGGGCAATGCGGTTGATCCCAGTGAGTCGAGCCGTTGCTCAAGCCGTGTGAGCCTGCCTTGCGCATCGTCGAGTCGTTGTTGCAGCTCTACCATCTTCGGAGCATTGACCAGAATACGTTCCAGATCGGCAATTTCCTGCTCCGTCGCTTTCTTCTCCATTTTCGCTGCCTGACGGAATGCTCCGTTGGACAGGTCGCGAGCAGACGCGTGCTCGATGGCATTGTCGAGGGTCTTTTGCGCTGCCTGCAGGCAGCGCATCTGATTCTTCGCGGCAATCAATTGCCGGGTTGAATCCAGTACCCGGCTGTCACTGTCACGAACCAGAGCCAGAACCAGCTGGTCCATCACGGTGGTGCTGTTGCCCGCAACACTGTTGGTCAGGGCGCGATAGAGTCGATCGGGGTTATTCTCCAGCTCTTCCAGAGCCTTCATGTTTTCCGAGGCCTTGGTCAGTGCCAGGTTGTAGACCGGCAAGGCCTGTTCAACCGCGCCCTGTTTTCGCCAGTCGTCACCGGCCAGAACCAGGCCCGATACCGCTCTGGGATTACCAGGAAAGCGTGCGGCGATGCGCAGGAACCAGGCTCGAGCCCGTTCCCGGTCGCCATCCTTGCGGTAGCTCTCGGCCAGTAACAGGGCCGCATCTACCGCTGCAGGACTGTTTTGTTCAATCTGGCTGAGTTGCTGCCGCGCAAAATGGGTATCACCGTCCTGCAAAGCGAGAGCAGCAAGGCGTAACCGGGCATAGTTCCCCAGAATCGGCTTGTTGATGCTCTGGGCTTGGCTGTTGTACTCCAGGAGCATCGGGGCTTGCCGGTCAGTAGCGGGCTGATCAAGCAGACTGACCAGATTCCGGTCGGCATTGGGGAGCATCACGGAGGTCTGTGTGCCGTCTTCGCAGGTGCTGGCGTGGCTATAGCTTATGGTCACCAGCAGGGCGGTTATCAGACTTTTGATTGGCAGTCTTTTCGCATCCATGGCTCAGCAATTTTATTGTGGTTTTTGATTTGCTGATGGTGCGCTATGTCATGGCCAAGAAAAGGAACTGGATCACATTGTTTGCCCCGTGATGTACAGCGTTTTGAATATTGCTACCTGGGTAGGTGGCCGGCGATGAGAAACCTGGTTCCAACTGCTGTGAACAACTTTTTTCTCTGGGGTAATAGGCTTAGATGCCCGGTAATGCGCTTATCCGAGACGAATGATTTTGCGCACTGCCCGCCAGCGATTGACCAGCAACGACAGGAAAATCAGGCCACAGCCACAGACTTGTAAAAGGCTCATCTTCTCGCCAAACCAGACGGCAGCCATCAGGGCTGTCCACATGGGCTCGAGTACCATGATAACCACACCGTGGCTCTGCAATGACAGGCTCTGCGCGTAGGTCTGGACCAGAAAGCGCATGGCGGTACCCACGGTGGCACTGAGCACAATCCACATAACCAGCGTTCCGGACATGTTGGCAAGGGTTGTTTGCCAGGGTTCAAACCACAGCGACAAGGCCCCGGTTACCGCTCCCACCACGGCCAGCACCACGGTGGTGAGGGCCAGCGCGGGAATCCGGGGCTGTTGCACCATTTCGCCATTGCTCCGGCGAATGGCGAGGGTATTGGCAGCACGGGTATTGAGGTTGAAGTACAGTGCGAAAATGGCAGCAGCCGTCATGAACAGGAGTTGCCCGGCTTCCAGATGCAACCCCTGCTCCAGCGACAATAGCGCAAGGCCGGCCACGGCCACAGGTAGTGCCAGCCAGGTGCTGCCGGGTACCGATTCGCGGAACACCACGCGGGCGATAACAGGGACCAGTACCACACCCAGGCTGGTGAGAAAGGCACCTTCGCCGACATGGCTGGCAAAGGCCAGTCCGAGTACCCAGAAGCTCATGGCGATGCCAAACACCAGGCCTACCCGGATGCAGCGCCAAAGCTGAGTGCTATCCAGCCGTGCCAGCTGGGGAAATGCCAGCAGACTCAGCAAAAATGATGCGAGTAGAAATCGCAGCGACATGAATAACAGCGGGGGCATCGCCAGCACTGCCTCTCGGGAGAACATCCAGCTGATAGCCGCCAGTAAAGTGACGAGCAGTAGCAGTAAATCGGCTTTGTGCGCTTGACGGATGGGCACTGCGAGACGCTTCCATGGGAAATTGGAGCGAATGGTAGCATGGGGCCTGTGAGTGGCAGGATTCTATCGGCGCCATAACCATGGCGAATCCCGCCATGGGGCTTCCTAGGGGCAAAACCGGCCGACCAAGGCCGCTAATGAAGACCATTTCAGGGAGATTGCATGCTGGCAGCTTGGAGGAATTGGCGTGATAGGCGCCGTGTCAAAAAGATGGGCTTTACTGCCAGTCAATGGGAGTCGGCGGTGGCAGACTGGCCGGTGATGTCCCGCTATCAAGGTGCTGAGCGAAAGGCGTTAATGGCGCTGACATTCCGCTTTCTGGCCCGCAAGAGCATGGTGCCAGGGGGCGGATTTGCGATCACCGATGCCATGTGCCTGAGAGTGGCGACCATGGCTTGTGTGCCGATCCTGAAGTTGGGAATCGATTGGTACAACGGCTGGTATACCGTGATCCTGTATGAAGAGGCTTTTATTCCCAACCGGGCGCATCGCACCGCCGATGGGGTTGTCCATGCGCGAGGGCCGTTGCTGGCCGGTGAGGCCTGGCAGAATGGGCCCGTAATACTGTCCTGGGACGCTGTGTGCAAGTCCGGCGGTGCCAGCAATGTGGTGATACACGAGATGTCTCACAAGCTGGATATGCGATATCAAGGTGCCAACGGTGCACCACCATTGCATCAGGGGATGAGCCCGCAGCAGTGGCATGACACCTTCTCGCAGGCTTTTAGCGACTTGCAGGAAGATTATCGACGCCATCGTCATATGCCTGTGGATGCCTATGCGCTGACCGGCCCTGGAGAATTCTTTGCGGTTTGCAGTGAGGCTTTCTTTGAATCTCCGGATCAACTGTTTCATGACTGGCCGGACCTGTATCTGTTGCTGGCCCGGTTCTATCGACAGGGAGAAAGGACGCCATGAAATATATTTTCGAGGTGACCATGAAGCCGGGTTTTACAGTGGAGGAGTACGCCAGCGGCTGGCTGGAAGCCAGTGAAATCATCCAGCAGTCTGCAGGGGCACGCGGTACTTTTTTACATCGCAAGATAGGGTGTCGGGATACGGTGCTGGCCATTGCTCACTGGGATAGCAAGGCACATCGGGATGCCAAGGATGATTCCCGCAGTGAAAAAGTCCGCTCGATTCTCGCAAGGCATGCTGAAGTGGTGTCCGTAACGGTGATTGGAGAGTATGACGAGCCAGAATGGCAGGTACTGCCCCCGCGCTAGCGGGGCGCCCAGGCTAGCAGTTTTTCCCTGAGCTGATCCAGCGTCACCGGCTTGGGCACGTGATCATCCATCCCGCTTGCGATACAGCGTTTCCGATATTCAGTGGATGCATGGGCCGTCAGGGCGAGGATCGGTATCCGCGGTAGCTGCCGTCGCTTTTCCAGCTCACGAATCATGCGGGTGGTCTGGTAGCCGTCGATGTCCGGCATTTCACAATCCATCAGGATAATGTCGGGCCTGTCTTGCGCTGAGTCCAGCAGTGCCAAGGCTTCGGTGCCGCTACTTGTCAGAGTGGTTGTGATCGACAGTTTCTTGAGTAGGGCGCCGATGACCATCTGGTTCACCGCGTTGTCTTCGACGACCAGCACGTTTAGTGACTCGGTGCCTAGCTGGGTAGGCCTGGCCTCGCTGTCTGGCGCGGCTTTACTGCGCTGCAGGGGAATATCGAGCGTGAAAACGGAACCTGCACCTGGTTCGCTACTGGCTTCCAGTCGCCCGTTCATCAGTTCGGCAAGCTGCCGCGAAATCGCAAGGCCCAGGCCGGATCCTCCATACTTCCGTGAGGTTGAGCTGTCGGCTTGCTGAAAAGACTGGAACAGCATGCCCATTTCGTCGGCGTTCATGCCGATGCCCTGATCAATGACCTGGCAGCGCAGCAGTAAAACGTCCGGTTCTCGCGTCTGAAACGCCTCGACCTTCAATGTGACAGTGCCGTGCTCTGTAAACTTGACTGCATTGGAAAGCAAATTGAGCAGAATTTGGCGCAGACGGGTCTGATCTCCTTCGACCCATTCCGGCAGGCTTTCCTTCCAGTCACTCACCAACCGGATATCTTTCTGCTCGGCGTTGGCATGGAAGATCATCAGACAGTCTTCCAGCAGACGTTGCAGGTTAAAGCTACTGACTTCCAGCTGCAGCTTGCCGGAACTAATCTTGGAAAAGTCGAGAATGTCGTTGATGACGTTCAAGAGGCTTTCACCAGCACGATAGATAGTATCCACATAGTTGCGCTGGGTGCCGTCGAGTGGCGTGCCGCGCATCAATTCTGCGAGTCCCAGCACGGCATTCATGGGGGTGCGGATCTCGTGACTCATCTTGGCAAGGAAATCGCTCTTGGCTTCATTCTCGGCTTTGGCCCGGGCCACTTCCTGCTCTTTATGAAGGGTTTGTCGCTTGAGATGCCGCAATCTGCCAGCAAGCCCAAATGACAACAGCACCTGCTGCATCACAAGCCCAAGTTGTACACCCACAACGTTCATGGTGCCGGGAAGAGTGATAAGCCCATAAGCGCTGAGCGCCAGCAGGGTGACGGTTAGCAGGAACATACTCCAGGCCAGGACAAATATTCTCGCTTCCGGGCGTCCCTGAAACAGACAGAACAGGCCCGAGATTAGCAGTAATGCCAGCGAGACTAGGGCAACCACTCCCTGCAGTGAAGCAATGGTGCCTGGGGGGGTGAGAATAAGGGTGGTAATAATGATGCCTTGAATGGCTGCGACGCCGGCCAGCAATCTATCCAGCCATGGCCACTGGCGAGTACGAAGATAATCCCTGGCGAAAAGGAGGCCGGATAGCAGGGCGAGGTAACCGAAAAGATGATTGGCGCTTTGCGGCAGAATATAGTCTTCAAACCAGTAACGCTGTACCAGCCCCTGAAGGCTGGCGACATAGAGGGTGGCGGATGCCACGTTAAGGACATAGAAGCGGCTGGTTTTTTCCCGGCCGCGCAACCATAGCACCAGGTGATAGAAGAACAATCCCAGTGCAATGCCGTAAAAGCCGCCCATTAACCATTCGTTGTTACTCTGCTGCTCAATAAAGGCGTCGCGGCCGCTGAGGCTTACGGGCACGGTCATGGAACTGCTGAGGGAAAATACCCGCAGGTAAAGCGTTCTTTCGCTGGTCGGTTTCAGGGTAAAGGGAACGATGAAGTTGCGAAGATGGACCGGTCGATCGGAGAAAGGCTGGGTGTCGCCCATGTGCCAGGCTTCGACCCCCTGTTCATCAACCAGAAAAAAGTCGACTTCATCAAGGATGGCGTAGTCGACCTGCAACCAAAGAGGCAGTGTTTGTGTTGAGGTGTTCTCAAGGTTGACACGAAACCAGCAGGCGTCCTTGCGATAGCCCAGGTTTATCTGCTTGCGAACAAGGGGCTGGAAGTCTGCGGTTCTGGCCTGGTCAAGGGTCGCAGAACCGTCATCATCACACCAGATTTGCATGGACGGGCCAAGCTGAAGGGTTTCAACCGGTTCCTGCAGTGACAGGGGTAGCGCGTCCTGTGCCATTAAGGATGACGCAAGCAATAGCAGGTTTGCCATAAGCAGAGACTGCAACATTGCTCTGGCGGGCATCGGCATCTCCCTTTGCCAAATCTGGTCCGGATCATGGTTGCGAAGTGTTGTTGTCCAGGTAACAACATCGCATGGATCAGCGGCTGATTTCGTTATTGTTGTTTGCTTTCTGATCTCGTTATATGACTGAATTTGCAGCCGGCGAGACGTGAGATCCTTGTTCAGAATAGTCCCGAATACTGGCACAGGCAAAGCCAATCTACCGAACGGGCACTGGTGTTGTCAGGCGGTATTGGGAATCAGGTGTCGTGACGGAATGATCTGGGCATTACGGGTAGGGCGGTGAACTGAAGAGAGGGCCGAAGCCCTCTGCAACAGCAGGAGTCAGCCCTCGGGGAGGGTAATGTTGAGCTCCAGGATCTCACAACCGGATTCACGATCCAGCTGAATGTTAACGGCGTCCTGGTCAACCGGGACGTACTTGCGGACCACCTGCAATAGTTCTTCCTGCAGCTGGGGCAGATAATCCGGGCCGCCACGGGTGGAGCGTTCCCGGGCGACAATGATCTGCAGCCTTTCCTTGGCAACAGAGGCAGTAGACTGCTTTTTCGGCAGCAGATAACTGAAGATGCTCATCCTTAGCCTCCAAACAGCCGGCCCAGTAGACCTTTCTTGTTAACGGTGGTGAAACGATGGGGGATATTGTCGCCAAGGAAGCGGGCAACGGCGTCGCTGTAGGCCTGGCCGGCATCAGAGTCGATATCCAGAATAACCGGGCTACCAGCGTTGCTGGCGTTCAATACGGCCTGGGATTCCGGGACGACGCCAAGCAGTTCGATAGCGAGGATTTCCTGCACATCTTCCACTGACAGCATTTCGCCCTTTTCCACCCGTTCCGGGGAGTAGCGGGTCAGTAGCAGGCGGGCGGGAATATCGCCTTCGCCCTGTTCGGCATGACGTGTCTTGCTGGCCAGGATGCCGATCATGCGGTCGGAATCGCGAACACTGGACACTTCCGGGTTGGTGACAACCACGGCTTCGTCGGCAAAGTAGGCCGCCATCAGTGCACCTTTTTCGATACCGGCCGGACTGTCACAGATGATGTAATCCATCTGCATGTCATTCCGCAGGGCGTTGAACACGCCTTCCACCCCTTCCTGGGTGAGGGCGTCCTTGTCGCGGGTCTGGGAGGCCGGGAGGATGAACAGGTTGTCCACCTTCTTGTCCTTGATCAGCGCCTGTTTGATGTTGGCATCGCCATTGATCACATTCACCAGGTCGTAGACCACACGGCGTTCACAGCCCATGATCAAATCCAGGTTGCGCAGGCCCACATCAAAATCAATAACGGTGGTTTTAAAACCGCGCAGGGCAAGTCCCGTCGCCAGTGCTGCACTGGTTGTGGTTTTGCCGACGCCACCCTTGCCGGATGTCACGACCACGATCTTTGTCACGCTCTTCTCCTTACCTTCTCAGTCCCTGAGCGCTATTTAAGCGCGGTAAAATGCATTGCCTCGCCCTGCAGGGACAGGTGCACAGGCTGGTTTCGGTGTGCCTCGGGAAGATCTTCAGCCACCCGATAATGCCCGGCGATCGACACCAGCTCGGCATTGAGCTGCTGACAGAAAATCCGGGCACCGGTATCGCCCCGCACGCCGGCCATGGCACGGCCGCGCAGGTTGCTATAAACATGGATGTTACCTTCTGCCATGAGTTCCGCGCCGGTACTGACCGGAGCAAGCACAATCATGTCCCCGCGGCTGTAGACCTGCTGGCCGGAACGCACTGGCTGTTCTACCACCAGGGTTTCCACCTGCTCGGCAGGGCTGGGGGTATTGTCCGCGGTATTTTCCTGGCGGGGGGCTTCCGCACGGCGGGGGATATCGCGCCCGCCGCTAAGGCTCAGCGTGCCAAGGCCGACCATGGAGGCTGTGGCTTCATCGATACGCTCGTTGCGAGCCAGAGCCACCAGATTCACACCCAGATTGCGCAGGGTATCCACGGCGGGCATCAGGTCGGCGGTGTCGATCTCCACAGTATCGGGAATGTCGATTACCACGGGGGCATGCTGCAGCCATTCCGCTGCGTCCTCCAGCCGCTGGCTGATTTCCAGATGTAGCTGGTGCGCATCGAGAGTATTGAGCTGCAGGACCGTCATCATCAGCATGCGGCCCTTGAATTCGAGTACAGATTTTTCTTCTACGACTGCTGTCATTCCTGACCTGTGTAGCTGGGCGAGGCGCTGCGAGCGCGGGAAAAACCCGGAGGGGCAGAATTTTGGCAAAGCGTAGACCAAAGAGAGGGCGCGGGAAAGCGCCAAAAGGGTGATAAAAATGTTAAATCTTCATGTGCGGGGAGTGACGTTGATTCAACTGCTGGAAAAAACAGCATTTGATTAAAAAACGATCATTTTTTCTTTTTGTTGAACTGTGAGCTGGCTGGAATTCGAGCATTGAAGTCGCGAGGGACGAGTTTCGAGTTGCTAAATCTAGAAAGCCTGAGGGGCCAAAGGTATTGCTCTTCGAAACTCGCTTCTCGCTACTCGAAACTTGTGAGCTAGAAAAGCTGAGGCGGAGCACTACCGTGCTCCGCCAAAATCGAGGCTACATCACCGGACGTTCTGCGTGCACTTTCACCTTCTTCAGATTCTTGTCGAAAGCGTCGGTGAGCAGGCAGTCGTAGCGCATGGCGTCGTACTCGTTGACGGCATCCACCTGGGATTCGCTGATGATGCCCTTGGCAGCCGCATCCTTGAGCTTGTCGAGTACGCTCTTGCCTTCCAGCTGACCCTTGCCATCGGCTTTCAGGAACGCCAGCCAGGCAGGCTCCACCTCCAGCAGCTTGTTATAGGTGGCTTCCACGCGCCCAATGGCATCCTCGGGATCCTGGGAGATATAGGCCGGTTCTGCCAGGGCGTCACGCACCGAGCTGGGCTGCATGATCATTTCGCCCAGCTGGCGGATCTGGTCATCACTGGGGGCCTGAGCATTGCACGGGCGCCCGAACGGGAAGAACAGGCCCTTGAGCAGATGGCCGATGCCATAGAAGCCAAAGTTGCGGTAGAACGCCTCCAGCGAGTCATGGGCACGGCTGAACGCACGCCGCAGAGCGTAACTGGCATGGGCGTCGTTAGCTTCATCCCGTGGCAATGTGGCGTGATACTTGAGGATGGCACAGGCAATCAACAATTGACTGTGTACATCGCCCAGTCGAGCTGAAAGCAGCTCACGTCGCTTCAGGTCACCGCCGAGCAAAGCCAGGGCCATGTCAGAGGTGCTTGCCAGTACCGCGCTGTAGCGGCTTGCAAGCCGGTACCAGGGTGCACTGAACGCGTCCGCATTGGCCGGGGCATCAGACAGATAGGGCCCCGCCAGCGCCTGGGCGATGGCACTACTCACGTTACCCAGGGTATGGCCGGCATGAGTGAAGAACAGAGCATCGAAGTCCTGCAGGCCTTTTTCCTTGTCCTCTGCCTGGATTGCCTGGAGCTCCTCATAGAGATACGGGTGACAGCGCATGGCCCCTTGACCAAAGATCATCAGGGAACGGGTGAGAATATTGGCGCCTTCCACCGTGATGGCAATGGGGGTGGACTGATAGGGCAGGGCGAGGAAGTTACGCGGACCCAGCTGGATACCGCGACCACCCGCAATGTCCATACCGTGGTTGATCAGCTCGCGCATCATTTCAGTGGAATGGTACTTGGCCATGGCAGTCACCACGGAGGGCGCGCCATCTTCCAGAGAGCGGGTAACCAGATGACGATAGGCTTCCAGCGTGTAGGCAATGGCCGCCACTTCGGCAGAGGCTTCCTGCACGCCTTCGAAATCACCGACTGCGGTATTGAACTGGCGACGAATACGACCGAAGGCGCCGGTCATGCGGTAACCCATTTCGCCACTGGCCGTGGCCAGCGCCGGAAGGGATACACCGCGCCCAGCGCCGAGACATTCGATCAGCATGCGCCAGCCCTTGCCGGCCATGTCGGGACCACCAATGATGGCGTCCAGCGGCACGAACACATCCTTGCCGTTGATGGGGCCATTCATGAACGGGGAGCCGGGATAATGGCGACGGCCAATTTCCACCCCCTTGGTGTCCGCGGGAATCAGCGCACAGGTGATGCCCAGCTCTTCCTCATCACCAAGCAGGTGATCCGGGTCGTACAGCTTGAATGCCAGGCCAACAACGGTGGCAACAGGGGCCAGGGTGATCCAGCGTTTGGCGAAGTTGAGGCGCATGCCCAGCACTTCCTTGCCATCAATCTTGCCTTTGCAGATCACACCGGTATCAGGAATGGCGCCGGCGTCGGAGCCAGCTTCGGGACCCGTGAGGCCAAAGCAGGGAATTTCATCCCCTTTGGCGAGCCCGGGTAGCCAGCGATCTTTTTGTTCATCGGTACCGTATTCGGCCAGCAATTCACCTGGCCCCAGTGAGTTGGGCACCATGGCGGTAACCGCTGCGGTGAGTGACCGGGTGGCAATCTTGCTCATGATGCGGCTCTGCGCATAGGGCGTGAATGCCTTGCCGCCGTATTCTTTCGGGATGATCAGGCTGAAAAAGCCTTTGTGTTTGAGAAAGTCCCAGACTTCCGGAGGAAGATCCTTCAGATCGTGGAAGATTTTCCACTCGTCCAGCATGTCACACAGCTCCTGGACTTCATTGTCCAGAAACGCCTGCTCTTCATCGGAGAGCGTGGAAAACTGAATATGGGAAAAGTTTTCCCAGTCCGGGCGGCCCGAGAAAAGGTCTGCCTCGAACCAGGTGGTACCGGCTTCAATCGCTTCTCGCTCCGTGTCACCGATAGCGGGC
Organism: Alcanivorax sp. DP30; assembly: GCF_009882945.1. Classification (GTDB taxonomy): domain Bacteria; phylum Pseudomonadota; class Gammaproteobacteria; order Pseudomonadales; family Alcanivoracaceae; genus Alcanivorax. The sequence continues at coordinate 657,255 of NZ_WTUY01000002.1, read as the reverse complement.
ATCACTTTGCCAAGGGCACCGTAGACCGGCCGGGAGATGAACTTCTGACGAAGATCCACGTGGTTAAGCAGTGTGACACCTGCAGCCAGCACAATAAGGGCGAGGGGGTTGATCAGCCAAGGCGCGAGAAAAGCGCTCAATAGCCAGATGACGACGAATACAACACTACCGATACCTCGAGAGACCTGTTGATAGAACAGGGTCATGAGGGTGGCAATCAACACTACAATAGCCAGAAGGCTAAGCATGGCGGTCTCCTTTGCCTGAATGAATACTTTATCCAGCGTACTCAGCGGCCATGCAGACAGCGTGAAACCGGTCTGCATGACAGATTGCTGCTGTGAGGGCGCGGTTTCAGTCTAACCTGTCTGTTCACCGGCTTGCACACAAACCGGTAAATGCGGACAGGCGATCCCTGAGACACGTCTGCATCGGATTTTGTTCACTGCATGCCTTACAATTGCGCGCAAAGACAAACAGTCAGGAGTGCGTCAGTGCAACCGAACAGCTACATCATTGAAGCCACCGAGCAAAACATCCAACAGGTGCTGGAACAATCCCGGCAGATCCCTGTGCTGGTGGAGTTCTGGTCCAGCCGGAGTCAGGCCAGCCTGGACATGGCCCCGGTGCTTGCGCGCCTGGTGAATGAGTATCAGGGCAAGCTGTTGCTGGCCAGGGTCAATGCCGATGAGCAACAAATGCTGGCCAGCCAGTTTGGTCTACAAGCGTTACCCAGTCTTAAACTGGTGGTGCAGGGGCAGCTGGCCAATGAGCTTGATGGTCCCCAGACAGAGGCCAGTCTAAGACAGTGGCTCGCGCCCGTTGTTGATCCTGAAGCCGCCGAGGCCCAGCAGGAAGAGGGGTTTATCGAACAGGTGCGCATGGCCATCGAGGCAGGCCATGGTGAACAGGCAGAAGCTGCACTTCGCCAGACCTTGCAGCAAAGCCCGGATAAACATGCCATTCGCGCCGTTCTGGTGGAGTACTTGCTGGGACAGGGGCAATTGGACGAAGCGCAATCGGTGCTGGCGGAAGTGACTGAGGATGCAGAACCCCTGCGTCCGTTCCGTGCCCGTTTTGCCTTGCTGGATAAACTGGAGGGGGCAGGGCAGAGCCTCAAAGAGCTGGAGTCTCGTATCAGCGAGTCACCGACCCCCGAAGATCTTTACGCCCACGGGCTCCAGGCGGCCGCCGCGGGCCAGTTCCGGGAAGGGCTGGAATCCCTGCTGGTGCTGCTCCGTGATCACCGTGATTACAAAGAAGGCGTAGCCCGCAGCGCTTTGTTGGAAGTGTTTGAATGCCTGCCCAAGGGCGAGCCCCTGGCCAGCGAATACCGTCGCAAGATGTTTAATTACCTCTACTGAATTTCCCCGCCTTTTCCTGCTTCGCGACTGGTGCCTGATTCCCCATCGGGAATGTCAGGCACCTCTTTTGGTGTTTCGTTTTCCTGATTCTGCCCATTCAGCATTTCGCGAGTGCCCGCCCTGAACCGCAAACCCGACGGGCAGCTGTCTGCCATTAGTTGGTGCGCCTGTTTGGGTGGCTCTGTGCTGATGTCCTTCTCTCTTTTTTGCTGCACCACTATGTTCCGTGGGGAGGCGCTAAATCAGGCCTAAAAATGCACTTAAAGAGTGCATATATGGTGCATTGGTGTTTTTTAGTGGTGCAGCTGTGCCTTTATGGTGCGATAACGCCTTGATCTATATGGGTTAAAAGTCTGGCCTGATTCTTGTATGCACTTGTGCGGTGCAAATTTACCGGCACGGCTTTGTGTTGGTGCGAATTGTTGAGGATCAGGAGATATCCATGAAAATGCTGACTGCGGTAATCAAACCGTTCAAGGCAGACGAAGTGAGAGATGCACTGGCCCAGATCGGGGTTCAGGGACTCACCCTTACCGAAGTAAAGGGTTTTGGCCGCCAGAAAGGCCACACCGAGTTGTACCGGGGAGCCGAGTACGTGGTGGATTTTGTCCCCAAGGTCAAGCTGGAGCTGGCGGTTCGGGACGACCAGCTGGACCAGGCCATTGAGGCGATCATGCTGTCTGCCGGTAACGGCAAAATTGGTGACGGCAAGATCTTTGTTCACGACCTGGAGCAGGTCATTCGTATTCGCACCGGTGAAACCGGGCAGGAAGCCATCTAAGGGGCATGTTCATGAAAAAGTTTCTTGTTGCATTGTTGATGTTGCCTTCCCTGGCGCTGGCGGACGGTCTGGATACCGGTGACAGCGCCTGGATTCTTACCGCCACCGCGTTGGTACTGTTCATGACCCTGCCGGGTTTGAGCCTGTTCTACGGAGGCCTGGTGCGGAGCAAGAATGTTCTGTCCGTGCTGATGCAGTGTTTTGCTATTACCTGCGCGGTATCTCTGGTTTGGCTGATTGCCGGTTATTCACTGGCCTTCTCCGATGGGGGCAGCATGAATGCCTGGATCGGCGGTCTGCAGCATGTGTTCTTTGACGGTATCACCCGTGAAACCCTGGAAGGCACTTTGCCGAAAAGCCTGCATGGCCTGTTCCAGATGACGTTCGCGATTATCACGCCGGCACTGATCATCGGTGCTTTTGCCGAGCGTATGCGCTTTGGCCCCATGCTGGCGTTCTCTGTGCTCTGGTTGCTGGCGGTCTACATTCCGGTGTGTCACTGGGTGTGGGGTGGCGGCTGGTTGGCGCAGCTGGGTGTGTATGACTTTGCAGGCGGTATCGTGGTGCACATCACGGCCGGTGTGGCTGCGCTGGTGGCGGCCAAGGTGCTGGGTAACCGCAAGGGGTTCCCGACCCAGGGGATGATGCCGCACAACATGACCATGACCGTGACAGGGGCGGGCATGCTGTGGGTTGGCTGGTTCGGTTTTAATGGTGGTTCAGCGCTGGCTGCGAACGGGGATGCTGCCATGGCCATGCTGGTGACGCACATTTCTGCGGCGGCAGGGTCACTGGCGTGGATCACCATGGAGTGGAAGAAGTTCGGTAAGCCTTCTGCGCTGGGCATCGCCACGGGCATGGTGGCGGGCCTGGGTACCATCACTCCGGCTTCCGGGTTTGTCGGTCCGGCGGCTGCGCTGGTGATTGGTCTGACTGCGGGTGTGGTGTGCTTCTATGCGGTGATCTTCATTAAGCACAAGCTGCAGATTGACGATTCTCTGGATGTATTCCCGGTACACGGGGTGGGCGGTATTCTCGGCACCTTGTTCGCTGGCATTTTCGCATCCACAGAACTTGGCCTGTTTTCCGGCTACGGCTTCGCCAAACCGGAATACACCATGCTGGACCAGTTGGGTGTTCAGGCGTTGGGTGTGGTCTCCACCTTTATCTACACCGCCCTGATTACCTGGGTGCTGCTCAAACTGGTTGGCCTGTTCGCCACTTTGCGTGTGGATGGCGATGAAGAGACGCAGGGGCTGGATATTGCCCTGCATGAGGAGCGAGGCTACGACCTCTAATCCTGGAATCTGAAGCGTTAGCAAAGACCCGGCCTGGTGCCGGGTTTTTTGTCCGTGAGCGACCCGTTTCACACTATTGCCACCCTCGGGGGGTTTCTATAAGGTACGGGTATGTTTCGAACGCTCGTTTGAATTGGCCCCATGGCCTCCTGCGAGGGGGCGTCGAAGCCATAACGATAGTTAAGGAGATAATAATGAGTCTGGAATTTCTGTCTGGCGAGTGGTTTGCGAAGGTTAAGGAACTGCGTGATGCAGCAGGTAACATCGAGGCACCAGCTGCCCTGGCTGACCTGGTAATCAATATCACCGTTTCCGGTGACGACGGCGAAAAGCAGCTCGCGCTGGTTGCCGGCATGATCGAAGAAGGTCATCACGGTGATGCTGAAACCACCATGATCCTTCCTGCTGATCTGGCCAAGCGCATCTTCATTGAAGGTGACCAGTCTGCCGGTATGCAGGGTTTCATGAGCGGCCAGATCCGCATCGAAGGTGACATGAGCAAGCTGATGGTGCTGCAGACTGCACAGCCATCTGCTGATCAGGTTGCCCTGATGAAGCAGATCCAGGAACTGACTGCCTGAGAGTAGTAGGCCTGGTGCTGGATGTTCGAAGCCCGACGCTTTGACTGTCTGGACACAAAAAAGCCCGCCCGGATTTCCTGGCGGGCTTTTTTTGTGTCCAGCGCTTAATGCTCGGCGTGGTTCAGATTCTGGATCGGGGTGGCGACGGCAACTTCCTGTACAGTTGTCTGCTCGAGCCAGCCGTAAGCGCTGCGGCCTTTGTTGTCCAGATAGTTAGTGAGGCTGGCCAGCCAGGACTCGGCATGCAAGGCCAGGCACAGCGGTTGGCGGCGAATGGGGTCGCGGGCAACGGTAATGTGCTCTGGGGAGGATTTGTGCAGCAGATCGGTCACCAGGGTAGACGGTGGCTGAACAAGATCGCAGGGAAGGCAGACGCAAAGACCTGACGAAACAGACAGGGCTGCCTCAAGACCGGCCATGGGGCCGGGAAACCCGGGTCGCTGATCCTCAATCACCCGATCTGCCCAGTGGCGGTAGGTCGTCTGGTTGCGATTGGCGCTGATGACAATACGGGCGGGGCGGGGGTGAAGGTGATCCAGCAGATGCGCCACCAGTGCTTTCCCGTCCAGTTCGGTGAGCCCTTTGTCGGCGCCACCCATCCTGGAGCCTTTGCCGCCGGCCAGAATGATCAGGGTATAGTCGTTCATTGGATGCCTGCTTGCGTTGGGTTCCTGCAGTGAATGGGCTATCCTCTCCGGCGCCGCAAGACGGCGTTTATTGATTCAGGATATGTTGTGACCAGTGCCCGATCCCATCTTACCGACTTGACGCGCTTTGCGCCGCTGCTGCCAGGCTACCAGCCCCGTGAGCCCCAGCTGGAAATGGCGGATGCCGTGGAAAAGGCCATACGTAGTGGCGGCACGCTCATGGTGGAAGCTGAAACTGGCACCGGCAAGACCCTGGCTTATCTGGTGCCGGCGCTATTGTCAGAAGGGCCAACACTGGTCTCCACCGGTACCAAGAGCCTGCAGGACCAGCTTTTTTTCAAGGATCTGCCCATGGTGCGCAAGGCTCTCGGTCTGCCGCGCAAGGTAGCCCTGCTCAAAGGCCGCGCCAACTATCTATGCCCCTACCGGCTGGAATTGCATCAGGAAGAGGCCCGGTTTCTGACCCGGGAGACCGCGGAGCAGATGCAGATCGTGGCCCACTGGGCCGGGCGCACTCGCACCGGTGATATCGCAGAACTCCAACAGCTACCTGAAGATGCGCCGGTCTGGCCCTGGGTGACCAGCACAGCGGATAACTGCCTGGGTACGGATTGCCCCAGCTATCAGGAATGTCCGCTCATGAACGCCCGCAAGGAAGCTCAGGAAGCGGATCTGGTGGTGGTGAACCATCATCTCTTCTTTGCCGATGCCGCCTTGCGGGGCAGTGGTGCCGGTATGGAACTGCTTCCCAGCGCCAACACGGTGATCTTCGACGAGGCTCATCAACTCCCCGAGATTGCTGCCGCGTTTTTCGGTGACACTTTGAGTACCCGGCAGGTTCAGGAACTGGGACGCGACAGCTTGTCTGAGGCCGGGCAGACCACCGCTGATCTGGCCACGCTCAATCAGCTGATTGCCAGCGTCGAGAAAGGCTGCATGGATTTTCGCCTCAGCCTCGGCGAGATGGAGCGACGTGCACCCTGGTCGGAAGTGTGTGACAACGAGGCGGTGATGAAGGCCGGCGACGACCTGCTGGAGGCCCTTCGCCAGCTGGATATTTTCCTTGGCCCATTGGGCAAGGCCAGCCGTGGCATGGAAGCCTGTTCCCGCCGAGCCAGCGAACATGTCGATTGCCTGGCGGCCTACCTGAAGGGCGATCAGCCAAACCGGGTGTACTGGTTTGAAACCTTCAAGCGCACGGTGGTGCTGCACAGTACACCGCTGTCGGTGTCCGCACAGCTTCGCGCTCAGCGCGAGCGCAATCCCTGCAGCTGGATTCTGACCTCTGCCACCTTGTCCGTGGGCGGTCGTTTTGAACATATCCAGAAGCGTCTTGGCCTGGACAGTTCAGATACCTTGCGCCTGGAAAGCCCGTTCGATTTCAAGAAGCAGGCTGTCTTTTACGCCCCAGAAGGTCTGCCGCAGCCAAATGATCCCGATTACACCCGTCAGTTGACTGAACAGATGGTGCCTGTCATTGAAGCGGCTGGGGGGCGCACCTTTTTTCTGTTTACCAGTCACCGGGCGCTCCGTGAGGCCGCCAAAATACTACGCACTGCGGTGGATTATCCATTGCTGGTGCAGGGAGAGTCGGGCCGTCGTGAACTCCTGGACAGTTTCAGGGACAAAGGCAATGCAGTGCTGTTGGGCACCAGCAGTTTTTGGGAAGGTATTGATGTGCGTGGGGAAGCGCTGAGCTGTGTCATCATCGACAAGCTGCCATTTGGCTCACCGGGTGACCCTGTGGCGGCGGCCCGCATCGAGCATATTAACCGTAATGGCGGTAATGCCTTTCGTGATTATCAGTTACCTCAGGCGGTGTTGGCCCTTCGCCAGGGAGCCGGGCGTCTGATCCGGGATCCGCAGGATACCGGTTTGTTGGTGGTGGCGGATCCGCGATTACTGACCAAGAGCTATGGCAAGCTGTTTGTAAACAGTCTGCCCAATATGACGCGTACGCGGAAGCTGGATGTGGTACAACGGTTTTTTGCCTATCTGGCCCGGCAGGGCAGTGAACAGCAACAGCCCGAACAGCGTTCTGCGGCAGACTCCCACGCTGAAATCTCCACAGGATCGTCAACAGGACAACGCGAAGCATGACCAGAATTCTCGCACTGGAAACGGCAGGTGAATCCTGCTCGGTGGCGTTGCTGGATGATAGCCTGCCAACCGGGCAACAAATCCGGGAAACTTTTGAAATCGCGCCGCGCAAGCAAACCGAATTGGCATTGCCGATGGTGGAGTCGATGCTGGGCGAGGCAGGTCTTACGCTAAAAGATATGGACTGTATCGCTTTCGGTCATGGGCCTGGTGCGTTCACCGGTGTCCGTGTTGCCGCAGCGGTGGCCCAGGGGTTGGCCTTTTCTGCCGATCTCCCAGTGGTGGGAGTATCGACACTGGCGGCCTGCGCGCTCAGCGTTCCTTTGCCGGAGTCATCGGGGCAGGTGATTGCCTGCTTTGATGCCCGCATGGGCGAAGTTTACCTGGGAGCCTATCGGGTGCATGGCAACCAGCTGGATACAGCGCTGGCGGATGGCCTGTTCAAGCCAGATGCACTGCCGGCGCTGGATGGCCAGTGGCTGATTGCCGGTTCCGGGCTGGTGTATCAGGAAGCACTTACCGCAGTCTATGACGCAAGCGCCTGTGTGCCTGACGCCCACCCCCATGCGCATGCGGTGGCCCAGCTGGCATTATTGGCATTCCAGCGTGGAGAGGCTGTCAGTGCCGAGCAGGCGCAGCCTGTCTATCTTCGCGACCAAGTGATTCAGGGAGCTGTGCGATGAACTGGGACCTTGCCAACGTCCATGTGCTGGAAGTGACTGTTCCTGCCGAATCCATCGATGTGATGGGGCATGTGAACAACACCGAATATTTGCGCTTCATGGAGCAGATTGCCTGGCATCACACCACCGAGCTTGGATTGGGGTGGGATCTTTACCAGAAGCTCAACCGCGCCATGGTGGCCCGTCGCACCGAAGTCGATTATCTGGCGCCGGCATTTGAGGGTGAGAAGTTACTCATCGGTACCTGGATCGTGGAGAACGACGAGCGGATCAGTATTACCCGTCGCTACCAAATCATCCGCGAGTCGGATGGCCTGACATTGTTGCGCGGGCGTACCCACTGGGTTTGCGTGGCGCTGGATTCCGGCAAGCCCAGGCGCATGCCTGCGGAATTCATCAAGGGTTATCAGGTAACCGCCTCCGAGGCGTAGCCCGTTTTCATCTCTAGCTGCAAGGAACACCCATGGACTGGTTTCAGGCGCTCATACTGGCGCTGATTCAGGGACTCACAGAATTCCTGCCGATCTCCAGCTCGGCACACCTTATTCTGCCGTCGGAAGTGCTCGGTTGGCCTGACCAGGGGCTGGCCTTTGATGTGGCTGTGCATCTGGGCACCTTGATGGCGGTCATGGCTTATTACCGCAGGGATATTGGCGCCATGATTGGCGGAGCAGGGCAAGCGGTGGTGCAGCGCCGTATGAATGAAGATCTTCGGCTGGGTTTGCTGGTGGTATTGGCTACTATTCCTGCTGTGGTGTTCGGCTTTTGGGGTGATGATTTCATTGAGCGCGAGTTGCGCTCCGCCCTGGTCATTGCCATCACCACACTGGTGTTTGGCGGACTGTTGTGGCTGGCAGACGCCTTCGGTTCCCGTTCCCGGACATTGGCCCAGCTGGGCTTTGCCGGTGCCTTGCTGGTTGGCTTTGCCCAGGCAGTAGCATTGATTCCCGGGACCTCCCGCAGTGGTATTACCATTACCGCCGCGTTGGCGCTGGGATTTCGGCGAGACGAGGCCGCCCGTTTTTCCTTTCTGATGTCGATCCCGGTGATTCTTGGCGCCGGTCTACTGAAAACCAAAGACCTTCTTGAGCTTCAGGTCCCTGTGGATTGGGGATTGATGGCACTGGGCGCCGTGGTGAGTGCGGTTACAGCCTACCTGACTATCGTGTTCTTTATTCGTTTGCTTGAGCGTCTGGGCATGCTGCCTTTCGTGATTTACCGCCTGGTACTGGGTGTGGCTCTGCTGGCGTGGATGGCCTGAACCATGAGTGCCGTGGTGGGGCTGCTTCCTGATTGCCCGGCGGGCTTGCCGGGGCATCCGGTAGGGAGTGAAGCCCAGGCACAAGCGGCGGGCTGCAAGCTGGTCATGGGGTTCCATGAGGAGCGCCTGAGTATTTGGATACCGCAAGGGCCTGAGACGCCGCTGTCGGTGGATTTCAACCATGGCAAGCAAGGCTATCGCCTGGATCCTGAGCGGGTCCGTCATGAGCGCCTGATCAAGGCGCTGGGCAAACCCCGTGATGATCGTTGGCGCGTACTGGATGCCACAGCGGGTCTGGGTCGCGATGCAGCATTGATCGCCCAGGCGGGTTTTCAGGTGCTGCTTATCGAGCGCTCACCACTGGTCCATGCCCTGCTTGCTGATGGCCTTTCCCGGGCGCCTGCCGCACTGGCTGGGCGTATGTGTCTGTTGCCCTGCCAGGACAGCCGTGAAACAAGAGAAGTCGATTTGCATGCGGTCTATCTGGACCCCATGTTCCCCTCCCGTGAGAAAAGTGCGGCCGTTAAGAAAGACCTGCTTTGGTTGCAGTGGCTGAATGACTATCCGGAGCGGGAGGAAGAACAGGCCATGCTGGATTGGGCGAGGGCTCAATCTCCACACCGTATAGTGGTAAAACGCCCCGCCAAGGCGCCTTATCTGGGGGGGCAGACCCCGGGATTTAGCCAAAAAGGTAAGGCGGTTCGCTTTGATGTCTACCCACTTGGTTAGTATGCCTCTCTAGCAAAAACCTTCCATTGGCTAATGTTCAGGCTTTCCGTGCATTCCCATAGTTTGAATGGGGCTTTGTTTTGTTAACGGCGTCACTTTTCTCAAGGAGCGGGAAATGAAGGCTTTTGCGTTGATGTGCGGCTTGTTGATACTGTCCGGTCAGTTGATCGCCGGACCTTTCATTCGTCTGGGCTATGGCTATTCTGATTTTCGAAGTCAGGACATGTCGATCAAGCACGACGGTTATCCTGAAATTACCTTGAGCAACTACGATCCCGGTTCGGCGGATCAGGTGTTGTTCAGCGCGGGGTATTTTGTCAGCCCGCATTTTCGCGTGGAACTTGCGCTGGATATGGGGCTGGCTGGTGAAAATACCGACCGTGTTACCTACAGCCGCGGGACTTCCGTGACAGGTGAAGTGACTGCGGAAGCCTATAGCCGGCTTTTTATGGTCAATGGCTATTTTCATTTCAATGGTGAGCGGGGCGCAGGTCGGTTTGACCCCTACATGGGTGGCGGCATTGGTCTTGCGGTGAACCGCTTTGAGAGTGTGAGCAGCCGGATTCCAACCACCAGTGCCACCATTAACGACAGTGATGATACCGACTGGGCGTTCAAGCTGGGTGGCGGGTTAATGTACTGGGTGACTGACAACCTGAGTGCCGATCTGTCCATTGCCTATACCGACGCCGGGTCGGTGACCACAGAAGACCGGGCGTTTCTGAAAGGCGTTTCGGTGCCGTTTGCCGAAGGGATGGACCTGGATCTGGAAAGCTTTAATTACGGGCTGGCTTTGTTGTATCAGTTCTGAGCATATTGTCGAGGGGCTTCCGGGCCTGGCTGGCCCGGAGCTGTGTCAGAGATCAGATGTGACTGGCAACGCGGGTAACGCGTTGAATGGCGTCACTGATATCGGGGCTGAGAATCCGATTGGCTTCATCGTCCAGAGATTCCAGTTTACGGTCAAACACCAGAGCACCCGCACCGTCAGTGGTGACCAGGCCAGTACTAAACAGCTGACTGATGAAGTTCTTGAGCACGACCTTGTCGAAGAATTCCGGTGAGTTGAATTCGTACAGCAGGGACAGGCGTTGGGCGGTCTGATGCGCCAGCTCACCAAGCTGTTCGGCGCTGAGCATGCCGGAACCGTACTGGACCAATAGCCGGATCGTCAGGTAGTAACGCTCCAGAGAAGGCATCACTGTCTGGCCCAGATGTTCCAGCATGTCCGCTTCATGGGTATGCAGAGCCGCACCGACCAGGTTGTCACCTTCACGGCTGATCAGCTGCTTTTCTTCAAGCACGGCAACCATTTCATCCACGGCCTTTGCCAGTTCTTCTCCCTCCCGCCAGTGCAGGAAATATTCATTGCGCAGGAAGGGATAGATCAACTGCACCATGCTTTTCAAGGCTTGCAGGGGTATAGCCCTGGCATTCATCACCAGAGAACAGATCAAGCCTGGCAGAATGAACAGGTGGACGCTGTTGTTGCGCACATAGGCCATCTGCAGTGCGGTCTTTTCATCGGTTGTGACGACGTCACCGAGCTTGTGCTGGATACGATCAAGGAAATCGTTTTCCAGGCCATAATCGATCAGGGCCTGAGCGTCTTCATTGGCGATGGCAGCACAGCGGCTGTAGGGCGCTTTCTTCAGCAGAGAGATGTACAGGTTAAGCTGTTCCCGCAACTGGGCGATATCCATGGTGTGCTTGGGCGATGCCAGCAGCGCCAGGCTAAGCAGGTTAACCGGGTTTGCAACGGCCGCGGCATTGATGGATTCCACCACCTGCTGGCCCAGTTCATCGACAACATGCTTGAACCACGGCGGCGTTTCACCGGCAATCGGGGCTTCCTGGCGCCAATTGTTGTGGTGCTCATCAAGGAAATCCACCAGCTTGATAGGCTCACCGAAATTTACATGTACCTGGCCGAAATAACTGCGCAGCACGGCCAGGGATTTCATCAGCCCGCCAACGGATTCCTTCTGTTTTTTCTCGCCGTGCAACTCGCCGATATACGATCCGGCTTCAATAACCTTTTCATAGCCGATATACACCGGCACAAAGGCAATAGGCTTGCGGGAATCGCGCAGGAAGCTGCGTAGCGTCATGGCTAGCATGCCGGTACGGGGCTTGAGCATGCGGCCACTGCGACTACGGCCACCTTCAACAAAATACTCAATGGAGAATCCGCGGGCGGTGATGGTGTGCAGGTATTCGCTGAAAACACTGGCGTAGAGAGGATTGTCGCGGAAGCTTCGGCGCATGAAGAAGGCCCCACCGCGGCGCAGGATGGTGCCCACCACCGGCAGGTTCAGGTTGATGCCGGCGGCAATATGAGGCGGCACAAGACCGTTGCGATATACCAGGAATGACAGTAGCAGATAGTCGATATGGCTGCGGTGGCAGGGTACATAGATCACCTCATGATCCTCAGCTACGCTGGTGAGGTTATCCATGTTGTAGATCCGTAGCCCGCCATACAGACGGTTCCACACCCAGTTCAGGAACAGTTCCAGGAAACGGATCACTGTGTGCGAGTAGTCCGCCGCAATCTCCATGACATAGCTGCGCGCCTTGGCTTCCAGTTTTTCCGGGCTGGTTTCCTGGCGTTTGGCCTCCTCACGGATGGTTTCCTGAACAGACGGGGATTCCACCACCGTGGTGGCCAATGTCCTGCGATGTGAGAGGTCGGGGCCAATGGCGGCTTCGCGCTGGCGTCGGAAGTGGACTCGAAGTATGCGCGACGCCTTGCGCACAGCCTGCTCGTCAGTCTGGCACTGGTCTACCAGAGTGCGCAGGGACATGGGCTGATTGAACTTCACATAAAGCTGACGGCCCTGGGTGACAATAATGAAAAACTTCTTGATGAAGCCGGCCGGGGACCAGTTATCAGAGAACAGAATCCGCCAGAAAGAACTTTCCTTTTCCGGGCGTCGTCCCCAGAACACGGATACCGGGACCAGCTGCACATCGGCATCCGGGTTTTCACGCAGAGCGCTGACCATCTTCTCAAGCCGCGGCGGGGAGATCGGTGCACTCTCCCGGCGGTTACTGAACTGACGACGATACAGCTGAAAGTAGCTGTGTCTGAGCCGGGTTTTACCCAATGTCAGTCCGCCCAGAGCAGATGACAGGCCAAGTTGCCGGGCGGATTGGTCCGCGGCCGCTGCATCCGAGGCGGAACGATCGCGCAACACATAGACGACCGGCGTGTTGGGCTTGAGCTGCAGATCCGCCGGATTGCCGGGCAGAGCGTTAGCACGTGTACACAGCCGAAGAAAAATACGGATCAGGAAGAAGGCCAGACGATCCAAACCAAACCAGGGATTCATATCGGGTATCAGTTAACCAATGTGTGCCAATCTTATCGGATGCACCGCTGGCAGGACACCAATGGATATTTCATTTTGTTTCAAGAGAGCAGGAATTTACATTCCCTGTTGATCCAGCTTGGCAGGAGCCGGTCAAATACCGGATATAATTGCAGGGCAATCGTGTTTTGGGCTGCTACACTTGAACCAGGGATCAGACGAATAAGGAGTTGCAGGTGTCGACACCGCAAGCGGGAATCTTTGACCGCAGTTTTCAGTATCACCTCTTTTTCGAGTTTTGCCTGACCAGTGGCCTGTCAGATAGTGCGGTGTGCGATCTGGTACACCGGGTAAATGCACTGAAACAGGCTGGAACGCCAGTGATGTTGGCGTTTGGCCCCAATCTGTGGGCGCGCCTGGACAAGCGTTTTTCGTTCCCGCCATTTTCGCTGGAAGGCCACGTTCCCGCGACCCAGGGCGACCTGTGGATCTGGGTCCAGGGCAAGAGTCGTAGCGATGTGTTCGATACGGCCATGCAGGTGCGGGATGCCGTGGGGGATGATCTGGCTGTGCAGCTGGAGCTCAGCGGCTTTGTCTATCATGACATGCGTGACCTGACCGGATTCGTGGATGGTATTGGCAACCCCACCGGCGAAAAGGCGGAACTGGCCACTTTCATTCCGGATTCGCACCCCGGTGCGGGCGGCAGCTGGTTGCTGACCCAGAAATGGGTGCATGACCTCAAGGCATTCAATGCGTTGCCGGTGGATGAGCAGGAGAGGGTGTTTGGCCGCACCAAGGCGGATGCGATTGAGTTTGATGAGGACAAGATGCCGCCGAATTCACATGTGGGCCGCACGGATGTGGACCGGGATGGCGTCCCCCAGAAGATGTGGCGACGTTCCGTACCGTTCGGTGACACCACTGAGCACGGCCTCTATTTCGTGTCCTTTGCCTGCGAGCTTGACCGTCACGATTACCTGCTGCGACGCATGTACGGAATTGCAGATGACTCCATCAAGGATCGCTTGCTGGAGTTTTCCCGCCCGGTGATGAGCTCGTGGTGGTATGTGCCGACGCAGGACTGGCTCGACAGCATCAGTTAACAGTTGATAGTGGACAGTGGCAGCGCGCGGGTCTCGTTCGCGCTTGCTGGAAGACAAGAGGCCGCGCCCAGTCATTGGGTGCGGCCTCTTGCGTTCAAGAATACCAGGATTGAACTTTGGGAGCCTGCCTGCAGGCAAAATCGCATCTTCTATCCTCGACCTTGATGCAGGTCATGACTCAGCTTGCCGGTAGGCCTATTCTGGGGGTATCAGGATAGAGGAGGGACAGTGATGTATACCGATACAATGGTGATTGCCAGCTTGGCAGTAATTGGCGGGGTTTTTCTTTTTGCCGGCTGTTTCGCCCTCTTCATCTGGCTGGATGCCGCCAACGACGAAGAACCCGGCAACCAGAAGTAATTCGCCTTTCAAACCAAAGAGACCGCGCCCATCACATGGGCGCGGCCTCTATTCGTTCAGCGGACCCGAGCGAAGCTCGTGCGCTGTCACTGTTCACTATCAACTGCCTCTTCAGTCTGTCTTCCAGCGGGTAAACATTTTCTTCAGCAGGAAAGGCGTAAGTTTCAGGGATGCACTCAGCATCTGGCCGATGCCTTTCGGGAACACGAAATGCAGGGCGTTCTTGAGGCCGTTATAGGTGGCTTCGTCGAACGGGTACCAGAAGATATTGCGTTTGGAGGGCAGGATATCCCAGTTGATGGCCTTGGCCTGGGTCATCTCTTCCAGGCCTTCAGGGCCGTGGGTTCGGCCGATACCGGATTGCTTCCCGCCGCCCCATGGGGTCTCTGAGAGGCCGTGGGTGTAAAGGTGATCGTTGACGGTGGTGACGCCGGACTGCAGTCGGGCTGCAATGGCGCGGCCACGCTTGTTGTTGCGGGTCCAGACGGAAGACGTCAGTGCCAGGTGCGAAGCGTTGGCTTTCTGGATGGCTTCTTCCTCGTTGGCAACGCGCTGCACGGCGACAACAGGGCCAAAGGTCTCGTCGCAGACAGTGAGCATGTCTTCGGTGACCTGGGTCAGCACCGTGGCGGGGAAGAAAAAACCGCTCTCAACATCACCCACCGGGCGGGATTGCGCTTCTATACGGGCACCCTTGTTGAGGGCATCTTCCACGTGCTGTTGTACGGTGCGTAGCTGGCCGGCGGTGGTCAGGCTGCCGATATCCACATCGAAGCCCTTGCAGCCCACGCCGTGGCGTAGTTGACGGGTCTTGCGGGCCAGCAAATCGACGAATTCATCATAGACCGCATCCACCACGTAGATACGTTCAACGCCGCCACAGCTTTGCCCGGCATTCTGGAAACCTGCCCAGGCAGCGCCGTTCGTGGCCCGCTCAAGGTCCGCATCTTCCAGCACCAGCATGGGGTCGTTGCCGCCCAGCTCCAGGGAAACCGGTGTCAGGGTCTCTGCGGCCTGCGCCATGAGCGTTTTGCCTGCGGGCACGCTACCGGTGAAGAACAGCTTGTCCACGCCGTTTTCAAACATGCCAGTGGCCACTTTGGCACCGGAGCCCACCACATGATGAAACAGGCCTTCCGGTAATTCGCCGGCAGCAAGAATGTTTTCGATGGCGCGGCCAACCGCAGGTGTCGCGGCAGCCACTTTCAGGATGATGGCATTGCCGGCCATCAGGCCCATGACAATCTCCCCAAAGGGAATCGACAGGGGGTAGTTCCAGGGGCTGATGATGCCCACCACGCCCAACGGCACGCGCATCACATGGGTGCGTTTGTTGAAGAACAGGATACTTCCACCGGGACGGTTGTGTCCTTTCAGGTATTTTTCGGCATTCGACGCGTACCACTTGCAGGCCAGTGCGCAGGGCAGCACTTCGGTCGCCAGGGCATCGGTGAGGGTCTTGCCATTGCTCTCGCTCACAGTGCGAGCCAGGTCATCGGCACGATCTACGATGTACTCACGCATGAGCTGGATATGACGGGCCCGCTCCTTGAATGATTTCGCCGCCCAGACGGCTTGCGCCTGACGGGCCTGCTCGAAAATTCCGGGTAACTGGTTGAGATCGGTCTCGCTCAATTCTGCCACGGCGGATCCTGTGGCCGGGTTGGTGTCCACGACGACACCAGTCTGAATCTGTTCCTGAACAGTCATGGGGGTTGGCTCCATAACGACAGGCCACTCAGTGGCCTGTTGGGGGGGATCGGGTCGGGCTGTCGCCCGGAATGCACCTAGAAGACCATAGAGTAGACACTATGGCTAGGGCTGTTTGGGCCGTTTCGGGCGTCACTTGGGCAAGCCGGGAAGTCCCTCTTGAGGTGCGAACCGCTCAGGAGGTCAGGTCCGAAGCTGTGGGCACTTCTTCGGGCTGCCAGTCAGCACCCAGGCGTTCCGCCAGCCGCGGGAAGGTCAGGTTGATGCGTTCCAGTGCACCGGCGATTTGTTGGCGTTGACGGTAAGTGATGGAAGGGGTGCCTTCCATGGCGGCGAGCAGGGCGTTGGATGCCTGCTCAAAGCGCAGGTCCGTGGCGCCGAAGGCAGACAATTGATAAGCCGAGGCCAGGGCGTGCTGCCAGTCTGCAGCGGCAGAGCGCAAGGCATCCGTGGGCTGGGCCGGAATACGACTGTGTATCCACAGCGACACCTGCCCCAGATTCAGGCCGGTAAGCCCAAGATCCGTGTAGTGGCGGCGTGATTCAGGCAAAGCCTTGTCACAGACCGTGAGCCAGCGCAGCCGGTCCGCCATGCGCGAGTTGAGCCATTCTTCGCGAAGGTTGGCAGGTCGGCCCAGCAGGGTATGCAGGTCGATGGCGGTGTCGCGCACCAGCCGGCGCCGAAGGCCGGGGCCGTTGGGAGGCGTGATCAGACGGAACATCATGAAGGCCAGGAAGAGCCCGAGGGTGATGGCAAGGGCATTGCTGGCCACCCGGGTGATGTCGAAGTCCATCTGGGTGCCTGGTTGAACCAGAATGATGAATGGCGTGCAGAAGCCAAGACCATAGGGCAGCGTTTCTCGCTTGCTGATGGCCAGCAGTGCCACAAAGATGGGCCCGGCTAGTCCGAGAATCAGCAACAGAAAATTGTGGTTGGCCATGGAAAGCAGCGGCAAAGTCAGAAACAGCGCCACCGGGCCCGCCAGTGTCGAGGTGATGGTGGCGCGTTTGAGCACTTTATCCGGCTCCGCAAGCCGGGCAAACATGATGGTAAAGATCACCGGCATGACCATCAGCATGATCGCCATCGGGCTGGCGGTGCCAATCCAGAGGGTGCTGGCGATGACAAATACCAGGGCGCTGCGAAGGCCCACGGCGGTGGCCACCTGCCAGTCTCGATAGGGCTTCAGGGTGGGGGCTCGCAGCTGCATCTCCTCTACGGAATAAAGCGCCCGGTTGGCCTCCAGGGCGAGAATCAGATCACTGGTGAGATTGCGGGCGACAAGGAAGAGGCGCCGTTGCAGCGGCGCTGCATCCTCGGACTGTTCCTGGCGTGCCTGTTTCAGGTAGCGGCGCAGGGCCTGGGCTTCCTGCATGGCCTGCTCGGCGGAAGTGGTCTCGCGCATGGCAGTGAAGGCAGTGCGCAATACCGCCAACAATTTGCGCATTTCATCGGTCATCAGGTCATCGTGGTAGCGCATCAGCCGGCCGATCACTCTGATGCGCGCCACCAGTGACAGGGTCTTGTGGCAAATCAGGGTGGCTGCGCGGGCGCGGCCAGGCCCCTGGCTCCCTTCGTAGGTCACGGCGGAGCTGTCATCGCTGAGAGCGAAGATGTCCTGAAGCAGGCTGTCCACCTGACTGTGTCGGCGGTGATGGGTGCCGGTAGGGTCCAGCTCCAGTTCCAGATAGGCGAGGGTCTGATTGAGCGCATTACGGGCATGGCTGCGCAGCAGGCCTTCGACACGAGCAGGCCAGAGCAGATTGCTGACCAGGGTAGCGCACACGGCGCCGAGGATGATTTCACTGACCCGTGCCGTGGCCACATGAAAAATGCCGATGCTGGAAGTTGCATCAGGGTTGGCAATAGGGATCACCACAATCAATGTGGCGGTGACCCCGGCCATGGCGAAGCCATAGATAAAATTGGCCTGCCGTACCCAGGCTGAGGCACCGGCGTTCAGGCCGATCCACAGTGTCAGGGCGGCAATGGCCAGCACCGGGTAGGGGAGAAGCCAGGCCAGAATAAGCAGGCCGACAGCCCCCCCGATGAGGGTGCCACCGATCTGGCAAATTCCTTTTTCAATCACCAGTCCGGTTTCCGGACGTATCTGCAGGAATACCGCTGAAATCAAGGCCCAGTAGGGGCGTTCCAGCTGCAGATGCATGGCCAGAAACAGGGCCAGCGCCATGCTGAGAATACCCTTGCAGGCGAAGATTACCGAACGTCTGTCCGGGGTCAGGATAGCGGCGAGTTTCGGGTTAATCGTCATGCAGGCGGACGGTGGCAGTCATGCCGGCGGCCAGAAGAATGTCATCCGGAATACTGTCCAGCTCGATATGCACGGGGATGCGCTGTGCCAGCCGCACCCAGTTGAAAGTCTGCTGCACTTCCGGGAGCAACTGCTGATCAGTCCGGGTGTTGGCGTTGGCGATAGCCTGGCCCACGCTGGTGACCTTCCCCTGCAGGCTATGGGCGCCGTTCATCAGTACCACGGTAGCGCGTTGGCCGATGTGCACCAACGGCAGCTTGGTTTCTTCAAAATAGCCGGTAACGTAGAAGCTCCCTGCCTTGACCATGGAGAGTACCGGGATGCCACGCTCGGCAAAATTGCCCTTCTGGAGTGTTAGATTGACCACCGTACCGTCGGCCGGGGCACGCACTTCCGTGCGCTGCAAATCCAGTTCTGCGGTGG
Source organism: Alcanivorax sp. DP30 (assembly GCF_009882945.1). GTDB lineage: Bacteria > Pseudomonadota > Gammaproteobacteria > Pseudomonadales > Alcanivoracaceae > Alcanivorax. The sequence continues at coordinate 638,626 of NZ_WTUY01000002.1, read as the reverse complement.
TGAGTTCGGCGCGGGCCATGTCCAGATCGGCGCTGGCCAGTTTTACTTCCAGCGAAGCTTGCTGCCGGGTTTCGCCGGAAGCCTTTTCACGCTGCAGTTCTGCCATGGCGAGGCGGGTCTGGGCTACTTCCAATCTGGCACGGGCCTGGGACGCCGCGGCCTGATAGCGCTGTGGGTCGATTCGCAGCAACAGGCTGTCACTGCTTACGGCCTGATTGTCGTGGACCGGCAGTTCGGAAATCCAGCCAGAGACATCCGGCGACAGGGTAATGATCTGCGCGCGCACCTTGCCGTCGCGGGTCCAGGGTGCGTAGAGATAGTAATTCCAGATCCAGTTGCCAGCGATGATGGCCAGTACCACTACGGCTACGGTGAGCAGAATGCGAAGGGGTTGTGACATGGTCCGTGGGTCCTCAGCTCATCAGGCCCAGCGTCAGGGCCAGGTAGCAGACAAAAAGTGAGAGATAAAACCAGGGGCCTTTCCAGATGGCCCGATGCCAGCCCAGTTGCCGCAGCAGCAACCCGCTGGCCGCCGTGCATGTCAGAGCCACCAGCACAAACAGCACCATGGGACTGACCAGCAACCCGCCAACGGGAATTTCATGGAGCCACATTGTAGTTCCCGGTTAATAACGTCCAGACATGGTAGCGGATATTTGGATGTGGCTGTAGGAACCGGAGTGTAACGGAGGTAACAGCCGAAGGCTGGCCCGAAGGGTGAGCGAAGCGAATAACGAGCCTGCTCGCGATCCGAGCCTTGGCGAGGTAAGGATTACAGAAGCGAGTTGCGAGTCACGAGTTTCCAGAATCCCAAAACAACAACCCGGCACGAGGTTTGAGGTTTTGCCTTTCGAAACTCGTTTCTCGCAACTCGAAATTCCTGCCTCGCAGTCGCCTGGATCACCGGGCGGGCTTTCTTGCGTCAGGCGTGAGTTGTTCCCATCAAATTTTCCAGCAGTCGGCTGTAGATCTTCGTCAGGGTCTCCAGTTCGCTGATGCTGGTGTGTTCGTCCACCTTGTGGATGGTGGCATTGGTAGGGCCGAGTTCAACCACCTGGCTGCCGGTGGGCGCAATGAAGCGACCGTCGCTGGTACCCCCGGCAGTGGAAAGCTCCGTTTCCTTGCCGGTGACGTCACGGATGGCGTCCACGGTGGCATCTACCAGGGCGCCACGGTCGGTGAGGAACGGTTGGCCGGACAGGGTCCAGGTCAAGTCGTAATCCAGCCCGTGCTTTTGGAGGATCGCCTCGGTGCGCTCGCGCAGGATGGCGTCAGTGAGCTCGGTGGAAAAACGGAAGTTGAAAATTACTTCGCAGGTGCCGGGAATCACGTTGGTAGCGCCGGTGCCGGCGTTGATGTTGGAGATCTGGAAGCTGGTGGCGGGGAAGAATTCGTTGCCCTGATCCCATTCAGCAGCGGCCAGTTCAGCCAGTGCCGGAGCGGCATCGTGCACCGGGTTGCGGGCCAGGTGGGGGTAGGCCACATGGCCCTGGATCCCCTTGACCACCAGCTTGGCGCCCAGTGAACCACGACGACCATTCTTGATCACGTCGCCTACGGTGTCGGTAGAGGAGGGTTCGCCCACCAGACAGTAGTCGATGTGCTCGTTGCGCGCCTGCAGGGTCTCCACTACCTTGACAGTACCGTTCACGGACGGGCCTTCTTCATCGGCGGTGATCAGCAGGGCCAGGCTGCCGGGATGATCCGGGTTGGCGGCCACAAAGTCCTCGATGGCCACCATCATGGCGGCGATGGAACCTTTCATGTCCGCAGTGCCGCGGCCGTACAGCAGATCGCCTTCCTCGGTGGGAGTAAAGGGATCGTACTTCCAGGCAGATATATCTCCAGTGGGCACCACATCGGTGTGACCGGCAAAGGCAAACACCGGCCCTTCGGTGCCACGTCGGGCCCACAGGTTACGCACTTCCTCGAACCACAGGGTTTCACACTGAAAGCCCAGGGCTTCCAGCTTTTCGATCATCCAGTCCTGACAGCCTTCGTCCTCGGGAGTCACGGACGCGCGGCGAATGAGTTCCTTGGTGTAGTCGAGAGTGCGGGACATGAATCTTCCAGTAGCGGTGGTTCAGGGCAGCTGCAGGAGCACCTCTCGAGGTGCGAACCCGCCCGAGGTTCAACCCGGCCTTGTTCGCACCTCAAGAGGTGCTCCTACAGAAAATAGGCGGCACGCCAGCATGTTGCGTGAAGCGTGCCGCGTGTTGCGTTAATTATGCTTGTGCAGTTCTTCGTTCAGTGCAATGGCGCTCTTGTTGGTGAGGCATTGCACGGCACCGTTGGTGGTGTTGCGACGGAACAGCAGGTCGGATTTGCCGGCCAGGTCGCGGGCCTTTACGGTTTCGACAACCTCGCCCTTGTCGTCCATGAGCTGGACCTTGGAGCCGGCAGTGATGTAAAGGCCGGCTTCGATGGTGCAGCGGTCACCCAGCGGAATACCGGTGCCCGCGTTGGCGCCAAGCAGGCAGCCTTCACCCAGGGAGATGATGATGTTGCCACCGCCGGACAGGGTGCCCATGGTGGAGGCGCCACCGCCGATGTCGGAACCCTTGCCCACGAAAACGCCGGCAGAGATGCGACCTTCGATCATGCCCGGGCCTTCGGTGCCCGCATTAAAGTTGATAAAGCCTTCGTGCATGATGGTGGTGCCTTCGCCCACGTAGGCGCCCAGACGCACACGGGAGGTGTCGGCGATGCGCACGCCGGCGGGTACCACGTAGTCGGTCATCTTGGGGAACTTGTCCACGCTGTTCACGGACAGGACTTTGCCATTCAGACGCGCCATCAGCTGACGTTCCTGCAGTTCTTCCAGATCAACGGCGCCTTCGTTGGTCCAGGCCACGTTGGGCAGTAGCGGGAACATGCCGGACAGATTGACGCCATGGGGCTTCACCAGGCGGTGGGAAATCAGGTGCAGCTTCAGGTAGGCCTCGGGGGTGGAAGCGGGTTCGGCATCGGTTTCCAGTACGGTCAGTACTACCGGGCTTTCGGATTCCTGGAACGCCACAGCGTAGCTGGCTTCGTGCTCGAAGCCGGCTTCACGCCATTCGCGGGCAATGTGCTGGATCTGTCGATGCGTCAGTTCGATTGCCGCGTTACCGCCTTCATAACCCAGCTCTTCACGAATGACTTCAACCAGCTTGTTGTCCGGGTTGATGGCCGGATCCGGGTAGTACACTTCCAGCCAGTTGTCGTTGCGGTTCTTGGTGCCGCAGCCCAGTGCGATGGCGAAATAGTTGCTCATGAGATCCTCTCTGGTGAAATCAAATTGCGCTTCTGAGCGCTTATTTCAAAAGCTCTTGCCACTCATCGGCTTTGAAGCCGGCGGTGAGAATGGTGTCGTTCTGCAGAATCGGCCGCTTTATGATAGACGGATTCTCCAGGGCCACGGTGACAGCCTTGCTGGCATCCATGGTCTCTTTTGTAGTGTCGTCCAGTTTTTTCCAGGTGGTGCCGCGCTTGTTGATCACGGTTTCCCAGCCCAGCGCATCCAGCCACTGCTTGAGCGACGCTTCCGGCACGCCTTCCTTCTTGTAGTCGTGGAAGTGGTAGGCAATGCCGTTGTCATCCAGCCATTTCATGGCTTTCTTCATGGTATCGCAGTTCTTGATACCGAAGATTGTCAGGTCCATGTTCTTTCCTTTCGAAATCTTTCCGTAGGAGCGTCGCTCGCGGCGCGATAACCCGTTATTTAAAAGCGGTTTTACCACAGAGGCCACAGAGTTCACTGAGATAAAACAATGGGTTTTCTCTGTGCCTCTGTGTGCTCTGTGGTGAAATTGTACTTGGTCCTGGTTTTGAATCGCGCCGCGAGCGACGCTCCTACGGTGATGTCACAACGTATCCAGCAACGCCTTGATCCGCTGTGCACCTTCAATACATTCTTCCAGCGGTGCCACCAGCGCCATTCTTATCCGTTTTTCGCCTGGGTTCTTGCCGTCCACAGTTCGCGACAGGTAGCGGCCGGGGAGGACGGTGACGTTCTGCTCGGCCTGAAGGCGTTTGGCGAATTCTTCATCACTGATAGGCGTTTTGGGCCACAGATAGAAGCCCGCTGCCGGGGCGGATACCTTAAGGGGGCCACCGAGAATGTCCAGCACAGCATCAAATTTTTGCCGGTACAGAGCGCGGTTGTTCTCTACATGGGTCTCATCACTCCAGGCAGCGATGCTGGCCAGCTGGTGGTGAATGGGCATGGCGCAGCCGTGGTAGGTGCGGTAGCGCAGGAAACGCTTGAGTACTTCGCTGTCTCCGGCGGCAAAGCCTGATCGCAGGCCGGGCAGGTTGGAGCGCTTGGATAGCGAATGGAAGACTACGCAGCGGCGGTAATCATGACGGCCCATTTCGGCGCAGGCTTCCAGCAGACCGGCAGGTGGCTTGTCGCGATAAATTTCCGAGTAACATTCATCGGATGCAATCACGAAATCGTACTTGTCGGCCAGCTCAATCAGCGCCTTGAGCTGGGGCTTGCTCAGCGTTGCTCCGGTGGGGTTGCCCGGGGTACAGATAAACAGCAGCTGGGTGCGGATCCAGGTATCTTCACTGACGGCATCGAAATCCGGCTGCAATCCGGTGCTGTCCGTACAGGGCAGGTACATGGGTTCGCCGCCGGCCAGCAGGCTGGCGCCTTCATAGATTTGGTAGAACGGATTGGGCATCAGCACCAGCGGTTGGCGTTGGCGGTCGATAACGGCCTGGGTAAAGGCAAACAGGGCTTCGCGGGTACCGTTGACAGGCAGTACCTGGCTGGCGGCATCAATGCTGCTAAGGTGGAAGCGACGCTTTAGCCACTGGGCGATGGATTCACTCAGTTCGGGAATGCCGGCGGTAGTGGGGTAGTTGGACAGCCTTGCGGTATTGTCCTTGATCACCTGCTGCACAAAGTCCGGGGATGGATGTTTGGGCTCGCCAATGGACAGGGCGATCGGTGACTTGTCAGAGGTCGGCAGGCCACTGAAAAGCGCTTTGAGTTTCTCAAACGGGTAGGGGTGCAGCCGTTCCAGGTCTGGATTCATGGGTTACTTGTTTCCGTTGTTCTTGTCGTCGAGCTCTTGTCTGAGCGTTTCCTGGAGCTCCTGGCACAGGGCAGGGTCGGAAACCGGCTCACCATCGAGATCGGTAATGAAGAAGACGTCCTCGGCGCGCTCGCCCAGGGTGGCAATGCGGGCATTCTGCACCAGCAGTTCAAAACGCATGAAAATGCGGCCGATGTGTGCCAGCAGGCCGGGACGGTCCAGGGTCTGGATATCCACCGCAGTGCGGTCATTGACGATATCGTTGCTGATCACCACCTGGGTGGGCACGTCGAAGTGCTTGTTGCGGCGCGGCATGCGCCGGCTGACGGTGGTGGAAAACCGCTCGGGATGTTTGAGGGTTTCAGTGAGGGTCTTGCGGATCTGTTCAATGCGCGCCCAGTCTTCCCCGATGGGGGTACCCTGCTCATCCAGCACAATATAGGTATCCAGGCTGAAGCCATCAACGCTGGTGATAATGCGGGCGTCCATGATGGTCAGGCCCAGCGTGTCCAGGGCGTTCACGGTGGCACTGAACAGGTTACGGGTGTCCGGCGTGTAGATGAAGATCTGCGAGCCGCCGGCGATGGAGGTCTGGCTGGTTTCACCGATCAGCACCAGCGGATCGTTCGGGTCTTCCCGGTCGAGCATGGCCTCGGTATGCCAGGCAATATCCCGCGGGGTTTCACGCAGAAAGTACTCGTCGCCGATGTTGGCCCATAGCGCTTCGATTTCAGCGGCATTGTGATCCTGCCCGGTGAGCAGCTTCATGGCTTCATCGCGGGTTTCATCAATCCAGTCCTGCTTGTCCACCGGGTTGTTCAGACCACGGCGTAGCGCCCGCTTGGTCTCGGTATACAGCTGGCGCAGCAGAGATGCACGCCAGGAATTCCAGAGGGTTGGGTTGGTGGCATTGATGTCAGCCACGGTAAGCACGTAGAGGTAATCCAGGTGCACAAGGTCGCCGACTTTGCGGGCGAATTCGTAGACCACGTCTGGATCGGAGATATCCTTTCGCTGGGCGGTAACGCTCATGACCAGGTGATTCTTCACCAGCCAGGCCACCAGTTTGCCGTCCCATGCACTGAGTCCATGTCGCTGACAGAAATTCAGCGCATCCACTTCGCCAAGTGCGGAGTGGTCACCACCACGGCCTTTGGCGATATCGTGGTACAGAGCCGCCGCGTAAAGCAGTTCAGGCTTGGGCAGCCGATAGAACACTTCAGTGGCCAGCGGGAATTCTTCGCGCATGTCTTCATAGCGAAGCCGGCGCATGTTCTTCAGTACCAGCAGGGTGTGGGCGTCCACGGTATAAATATGGAACAGGTCGTACTGCATCATGCCGATGATGGCGCCAAATTCCGGCAGGTATTTGCCGAGGATGCCGTAGCGCTTCATGCGACGCAGCTGGGTAAAGAGCGCGTGCGGGCTGCGTAGCAACTGCATGAACAGTGCGTTGTTTTCCGGGTTGGCCCGGAAGGCATCGTCGATCTGGCGGCGGTTGTAAATCAGCGCCCGGACGGTGGCGGCACGTATGCCCTTGAGGTCCGGGTTCTGCGCCATCAGTACGAAGGTTTCCAGCAGGGCAGAGGGGTGCTCGCTGAACACCTCCGGGTGAGTAATTTCAAGATATTCGTTGCGCACCTGGAAGCGCCGGTTCAGCGGACGCACCTTTTCCGGTTCATCACTGCCGAGAATGGCTTCGTCGAACAGCTGCAGCAGCATTTCATTGAGAACGGACAGGGCCAGGGCGACCCGGTAGAAGCCCTTCATGAACACTTCCACTGCCAGATTGGTGCTGGAGTCCTCATGGCCCAGTCGGGAGGCCAGCTGGCGCTGATGATCAAACAGCAGGCGATTTTCGTTGCGGCCAGTGAGGGTGTGCAGCTGCCAGCGGACTTCCCATAGATAGTCCAGGCACTTGCGCAGTACCGAGTACTCCTCCTTGGTCAGGAAGCCGGCATCGACAAGGGCTTCCAGGCTGTCGGCATTGAAATGGCGCTTGGCCACCCATGCGATCATCTGCACATCACGAAGACCACCGGGGGCATTCTTGATATCCGGCTCAAGATTGTATTCGGTGTCATTGAAGCGTTTGTGGCGGGTCACCTGTTCCTGCCACTTGGCGGCAAAAAAGGCTGCGGAATCCCACATGTGTTCGGGGCCGGTGCGCTCTTCCAGTCTGATGCGCAGTTCGTCGTCCCCGGCCAGGGTGCGGGCTTCCATGATGTTGGTCGCGACGGTGATGTCTTCCCGGGCCAGCTCGACACATTCATCCAGGGTGCGGACCGCATGGCCAATCTCAAGTCCGATGTCCCAGAGGAAGGCGACAAAGCGTTCCAGGCGCTCGTAAACGGCCGCTTGTGGATCGTTGGCCAGCAGCACCAGCAGATCCACGTCGGAGCTTGGGTGCAGCTCCCCGCGGCCATAACCGCCCACGGCCACCAGCGCGGTATCTGACTGTTCGGCAAGGCCGAACAGGCTCCAGGCCGCAATCATGACCTGGTCCACCAGGCCGGCGCGGGCGTGAACAAGGTCGGTGATGTCGGTGGCCTCAAACAGCTGGTTCAGGCGCTCCTGTCCCTGCTCAAGATACTGGCGGGCATATTGACCTGGCTGGGGGCTCTCCTGCATGGCGTCGAGGAGGGCTTGCTGGGTAAGCGTGGGGGTGAGCTGCATTGGGATCCTGTGATGGTGAGGCTGTATGACAGCGGACGACCTTTCCATGCAGGACGCGCGCCAGTCATCAGCGGGATGTATCAGTACAGGTCGTTTTCTTCGCCGCGGGCGGTGAGGACCTCATAGCCGTCAGCGGTGACAGCAATGGTGTGCTCCCATTGAGCGGACAACTTGCGGTCCTTGGTGACCACGGTCCAGCCGTCAGGCAGGAGTTTGTTGGCGGCCTTGCCGGCATTGATCATCGGCTCAATGGTGAACACCATGCCTTCTTCCAGGGCCATGCCGGTGCCTGGTTTGCCGTAATGAAGTACCTGGGGCTCTTCGTGGAACCCCTCGCCGATACCGTGGCCGCAGTATTCACGGACTACCGAGAAGCGCTCGCCTTCGGCCATTTTCTGGATACGGTGGCCGATATCTCCCAGGGTGACGCCGGGCTTGACCATCCTGATGCCGGCCATCATGCATTCCCGGGTGGTTTCCACCAGGCGCTTGGCCAGAACAGAGGGCTCGCCGACATAGAACATCTTGGAGGTATCGCCGTGCCAGCCATCCTTGATAACGGTCACATCGATATTGATGATGTCGCCCTTTTTCAGGGCCTTGCTGTCGTTGGGTATGCCGTGGCATACCACGTGATTGACCGAGGTGCAGATGGATTTCGGGAAGCCGCGGTAGCCCAGACAGGCGGGGATGGCCTGCTGGCGGTTGACGATATGGTCGTGGCAGATGCGGTCCAGTTCCTCGGTGGTCACCCCGGGTTTGACGTGCTCGCCGATCATTTCGAGGACTTCGGCGGCCAGCTTGCCCGCCTCACGCATTTTGGCGATCTGTTCAGGGGTTTTGATAACGACATTCATGAGACTCGAGGAAACTCCAGCTATTTCAGTGGTTTGGCTGTTTCTTGTGCCTGTCCAGAAGCGTAAAAAAGGCGACTTTTCGTTGCCTGAGGCGGGGTGCTGTGGTATAAAGCGCGCGCTTTCCCGCTCTCGGTGTGCTCTGTGGCAATGGTGCTGCATTGTAACCGTCGAGGCAGGGGAAGGAAATCACACATGCCCCGTCACATTGCCCTGGGTGCCTGTCTTCCTTATATAAGGTGAGCCGGGTTGGGTTTATGCGGGGGCGTGGAGGCCTAACCCAAAGTGGAGAAATACCAATGTCCAGCGTAACTATGCGCGATATGCTGAAGGCCGGCGTGCACTTCGGCCACCAGACCCGTTACTGGAACCCGAAGATGAATGCTTACATCTTTGGCGCCCGTAACAAGATTCACATCATCAATCTGGAAAAGACCCTGCCTCTGTTCAACGACGCCATGGCGTTCCTGAACAAGCTGGCTGCCAGCAACAACAAGATTCTGTTCGTAGGCACCAAGCGCGCTGCCCAGAAGGCTGTCCGTGACGAAGCCACCCGTGCCGGGATGCCCTACGTGGATCACCGTTGGTTGGGCGGCATGCTCACCAACTGGAAGACGATCCGTCAGTCCATCAAGCGCTATCGTGACCTGGAAGCACAGGCCCAGGATGGCACTTTCGACAAGCTGACCAAGAAAGAAGCGCTGATGCGCAAGCGTGAGATGGACAAGCTTGAGCGCTCCATCGGCGGTATCAAGGACATGGGCGGTCTGCCTGATGCCCTGTTCGTGATCGACGTGGATCACGAAGACATCGCGCTGCAGGAAGCTCGCAAGCTGGGTATTCCGGTTGTAGCGGTTGTTGATACCAACTCAAACCCGGATGGCGTGGACTACGTGATCCCGGGTAACGACGATGCGATCCGTGCTATTCAGCTGTACGTGCAAGCGGCAGCCGACACCATCCTGGAAGGCAAGCAGTATGCCCAGAACCAGACCGGTGGTGAGAGTGAATTCGTCGAGGTAGAAGGCGAAGCTGAAGGCGAGAAGGCCGAAGGCTGATCTGTTCGGGCAGGCACCGCCTGCCCGTTTTACCGAAACCAACCGTTTTGAGAGGATAATCATGGCTGCTGTAACTGCTGCAATGGTTAAAGAGCTTCGCGAGCGTACCGGTCTTGGCATGATGGAGTGCAAGAAGGCGCTGGTAGAGGCAGATGGCGATATCGAAAAAGCCATTGATGACATGCGCAAGTCCGGTCAGGCCAAAGCGGCCAAGAAAGCCGGTCGTACTGCTGCTGAAGGCGCGGCAGTGATTGCAACCAACGCTGACAACACTGTTGCCGTGATGGTTGAGATCAACTCCGAGACCGATTTCGTTGCTCGCGACGACAACTTCCTTGGCTTTGCCAACAAGGTTGCCGAAGCAGCCCTGGCTGCCGGTGAAACCGACGCTGCCAAGATTGCCGAACTGAAGCTGGAAGATGGTTCTACCGTTGAGGAAGCCCGTCAGGCGCTGGTTCAGAAAATCGGTGAGAACATCCAGATCCGTCGTGCTGCCACGCTGAATGCCGAAGGCGCTATCGGTGCCTACGTTCACGGCGCCAAAATCGGTGTGCTGGTTGCCCTGAAAGGTGGCGATGCAGAGCTGGGCAAAGATGTTGCCATGCATGTGGCTGCTGTTAACCCGATGGTTGTAAGTGGTGATCAGGTTCCGGCAGAAGTGCTGGAAAAAGAGAAAGAGATCATCCGCGCCCAGCCTGACATGGAAGGCAAGCCGGCTGAGATCGTCGAGAAAATGCTCGGTGGTCGTATCAACAAGTTCCTGAAAGAAGTGAGCCTGCTGGATCAGCCCTTCGTGAAGGACCCCAATACCACTGTCGGCGCCCTGGTCAAGGCTGCTGGCGCTGAAATCGTCGCTTTCGAGCGTCTGGTTGTCGGCGAAGGTATTGAGAAAGAAGAAGTCGACTTTGCTGCTGAGGTTCAAGCTGCGGCGAAAGGCTAAGGCTGCCTGTCGATGAGAAAATGACGCCTTGCTGGGATACCAGCAGGGCGTTTTTTTCGCCTGTTGACGAGGGATACGCTGTATTACTCCCGCATGTCGGTGGGCGAAACGAGGAAAGTGCTTGCAACCATCGTGCTTGGCGGTACTGTGAACGTGCCCCGGCAGATGTGCGGGCCGGAAACGGCAACCAATTGAATAATGGCGGGTATTCATGAGTGGCGGAGACTTGGACATGCCGACGAACAAGGAGCGCTCGCCGCGCTATAACCGTATTCTGCTCAAGCTGAGCGGTGAAGCGTTGGCGGGTGACGAAGGATTTGGTATTGACCCCAAAGTGCTGGATGCGATTTCCCTGGAAATCGGTCAGCTGGTTGGTATCGGCGTACAGGTTGGTCTGGTTGTCGGCGGTGGCAACCTGTTCCGCGGTGCGGCTCTGCAGAGTGCGGGCCTGGATCGTGTGGCCGGGGATCATATGGGCATGCTGGCAACCGTGATGAACGGTCTCGCCCTGCGTGATGCGCTGGAGCGGTCCAATATTCGCACCCGCTTGATGTCTGCGATCCCCATGAGTGGTGTTGTCGAGCATTACGACCATCGTAATGCCAACCGCCACCTCAAGAATGGCGAGGTCGTCATTTTCTGTGCAGGCACGGGTAATCCGTTCTTTACTACGGATTCTGCGGCCTGTCTGCGTGGCATTGAGATCAGTGCCGATGTAGTACTGAAAGCCACAAAAGTAGACGGTGTGTATAATGATGACCCGGAAAAGAATCCGGATGCGGTCAAATATGACACCTTGACCTACGACGAAGTGCTGGATAAAAAACTGGGCGTAATGGACCTGACAGCAATCTGTCTGGTTCGTGACCACAACATGCCGTTGCGCGTATTTGATATGAACAAGAAGGGTGCGTTGCTCAACCTGATGCTGGGCGGTAACGAAGGCACCCTGGTAGAGGCTGCGCAATAAGCGCGCCTGTAAAGATGGTGAGGAATAACGGTGATTGACGATATTCGTGAAGATGCGGAATCCCGCATGAAAAAAAGCCTGGCTGCGCTGGACACTGCCATGAAGCGCATCCGTACCGGCCGTGCTCATCCCAGCCTGCTGGACAACGTGACCGTGGATTACTACGGCTCCGAAACACCGCTCAAGCAGTTGGGTAATATTTCCGTTGAAGAAGGCCGGACACTGACCATTTCCCCGTTCGACAAGAGCCTGATTCCGCAGATTGAAAAAGCGATCATGACGTCGGATCTGGGCCTCAACCCTTCCACCTCCGGTACCCTGATCCGTCTGCCACTGCCTCCGCTCACAGAAGAGACCCGTCGGGATCTGGTGAAAGTGGTGCGTGGCGAAGCCGAGCAGGCCCGTGTATCCATCCGCAGTATCCGTCGCGATGCCAACGGTGATCTGAAAGAGCTTCTCAAGGAAAAGGAAATCTCCGAAGACGAACAGCGTCGCGGTGAAGAACTGATCCAGCAGCTGACCGACAAAATGGTGGCTGAAGTTGAAAAAGTTCTCAAAGAAAAGGAAGAGGAGCTGATGACCGTCTGATTCGGTCGTTGGTTTCGAATTTCGATGCAGGCGGGCTGTGAACCAGCCCGCTTTTGTTATTGGCGGAAGTATTATGTCCAGTGACCAGCCTCGCTCCAGTGCGCCGGATATCGACTCTCATCAGGGTGCTTTGCCCCGTCATGTGGCCATCATCATGGATGGCAACAACCGCTGGGCCCGCAAGCACGGCTTGCCCGGAGAAGAGGGGCACCGTGCAGGTGAGCAGGCGGTACAGACCATTATCCGCCAGGCAGCGACCCGTGGCATTGATGTCCTTACTCTGTTTGCCTTCAGCTCGGAAAACTGGCGCCGCCCGCCAGAAGAAGTCGCTCATCTGATGGCGCTGTTTCTCAAGGCATTGGGGGGTAGGGTAGAAGAGCTGCATGCCAAGGGCGTGAGCATTCGGTTTATTGGTGATCGCTCCGCGTTTAGTCAGGATCTGCAGGATGGCATGTCGGAAGCCGAGGCTCTGACTGCCAATAATCGTCGTATGACCGTAGTGATTGCGGTGAATTATGGTGGTCAGTGGGATATCGCCAATGCGGCGCGACAGCTGGCGGAACAGGTAGCAGCAGGGCAAATTCGCCCGGACCAGATCTCAGCCGAAACCCTTGCACCCTATATCGCCATGGCTGATCTTCCCCTGCCGGACCTGTTGATTCGTACTGGGGGTGACCAGCGGATCAGTAATTTCCTGCTTTGGCAGTTGGCTTACAGCGAATTATGTTTCTCTGCACTGCTGTGGCCAGATTTTGGTGCCGAAGCCTTCGATGAAGCGCTGCAGGATTATGCCGGCCGTCAGCGCCGATTTGGCCGCTCCGGAGAGGAAGTGGCCAGCCTGAAAGGAGAATAACAATGCTTAAACTGCGGGTGATAACCGCACTGGTGCTGCTGCCGATCGTGCTGGGCGCCATGTTTGGCCTTGAGCGCACCCCCTTCGCTATCGTTGCCGGCATCTTTTTTGTGCTGGCCGGTTGGGAATGGGCGGCCATGATGGGAAAGGTGTCCCAGGCGGTCAGAATCCTGTGGACGGTTGTTCTGGCAGGAGTCATGGTGCTGGCCGAGTTGTTCCAGCCGGCCTGGTTGCTGAATGCCATTCCTGCCTGGTGGCTGCTGGCGCTGGTGCTGGTGGTGGGCTACCCGGGTAATGCGAGTGTCTGGTATCGCACTGGTCTGATGAGCCTGGTTGGCCTGTTGCTGCTGGTTCCATCCTGGGCGGCGGTGGTGCAGCTGCAGGATCAGGGGGCGCTTGGCCTCGCTGGTCCCTTTGCCTTGCTGTTTATCCTGCTATGGGTTTGGGCAGCGGATACCGGTGCCTACTTCGCGGGCCGGGCGCTTGGCAAGCACAAGCTTGCGCCCTTGGTCAGCCCAGGAAAGACCATTGAGGGGCTGGTGGGTGGTGTCCTGTTAGCTCTTGTTGTAGTGGCGGGGGTTTACGCCAGTGGTGTGCTGCAGGCAACACTGGTGCCGCTGATGCTGGTTGCCCTGATGACTGTACTGGCTTCGGCCCTGGGTGACCTGTTTGAAAGCATGGTCAAGCGCCAGCGGGGCTTCAAGGATAGCGGCACCATTTTGCCGGGGCATGGCGGCATGCTGGACAGAATCGACAGTGTCACTGCGGCCATGCCTATTGCTCTGGCCGGCTTCAACTGGTTTGGTCTGCCGGGAGGCAGCCTGTGACACAGCGGATCACGGTGCTGGGCGCAACGGGAAGCATTGGCCAGCAGACGCTGGATGTGGTTGCCCGCCACCCGGATCGTTATGAAATTTTTGCCCTTACGGCCAGCTCCCGCTGGGAGCGGCTGGCTGAGCAGTGCCTGGCCACGGGGGCACGCTTTGCGGCCCTGACTGACGAGCAGGCCGCAGAGAAACTGTGGAACCATCTGCGCGCTGCCGGGTCGGAAACAGAGGTGCTGGCAGGGCATGACGCCCTGTCTTTTCTGGCCGCTCACGAACAGGCTGATACCGTTGTGGCGGCCATTGTGGGGGCGGCAGGTGTACGGCCCACTCTGGCAGCGGTAAAGGCGGCCAAACGTGTTTTGCTGGCCAACAAGGAAGCTCTGGTGGTAACCGGTGCCCTGTTCATGGATGCGGTCCATGAAAGTGGCGCAACCTTGTTGCCGCTGGATTCAGAGCACAACGCCATTTTCCAGTGCTTGCCCCCGGAAGGCGTCAATGCCGGGGTAGAACAGTTGCTGTTGACGGCATCCGGTGGTCCATTCCGGGAGTTCACTTCTGCTCAGCTGGAACAGGTGACGCCGGCCCAGGCGGTTAAACATCCGAACTGGGATATGGGACCAAAGATTTCCGTGGATTCTGCCACCCTGATGAACAAGGGCCTGGAATTCATCGAGGCCTGCTGGCTGTTTGATGTGGCTCCCAGCCAGATTGATGTGGTGGTGCATCCGCAGAGTGTGGTGCATTCCATGGTGGCCTACCGGGACGGCTCGGTGCTGGCGCAAATGGGGACACCGGACATGCGCACCCCTATCGCCTGCGGCCTTTCCTGGCCGGAGCGGGTAGAATCGGGCGCGCAGCGCCTGGATTTTTCCCAGCTGGCGGGGCTGAATTTCGAGCGTCCTGATACGTCACGGTTTCCCTGTTTGGCACTGGCTCGCGCCGCCATGGAAACCGGGGGGACTGCAACAGCAGTGCTCAACGCCGCCAATGAAGAGGCGGTGGCCGCATTCCTTGCCGGGAAGCTGGATTTCATGGGCATTCCGGCGGTTGTGGAACAAACACTGGCTAAGCAGCACGCGCCTCAATGCGTGGATGTGGATGCCGTCATGGATATTGACCGGCAGGCGCGGAATCTGGCCTGCCGTCTGATCAAGGAGCGCGGATGCTGACGGTTCTGGCTTTTGTCGTCACCATCGTCATTATTGTGGCCTTCCATGAGTGGGGTCACTTCCTGGCCATGCGGGCCTTTGGCGTTCGTGTGCTGACGTTCTCAGTGGGTTTCGGCCCCAAGCTGCTCAACTTCACGGACAAGAAAGGGACTCTCTGGACCATTAGTGCGGTCCCGCTGGGCGGCTATGTCAAGCCGCTGGATGCCCGTGAGGATGAAACGGCAGAAGGGCATCCCGGCGAATTTTCATCAAAACCCGCCTGGCAGCGCGTCATTACCTACGCGGCCGGTCCGGTTTTCAATTTTATTCTCGCACTTCTCATTTACTGGACGCTGCTGGCGAGCTATGGCCAGTCAGGCATGCGTGCGGTAATTGGCCCGGTTGCGCCGGAAACGGCTGCCGAGCAGGCGGGCTTCCGCCCTGGTGACCAGATTCAGGCGGTGGGCGATGTGGCGCTGGAAGGCTGGCGGCCGTTCTACAACGAAATGATCCTCCACCTTGGTGAAGAGGAACCGCTGGCGGTCTCCGTGGTTGATGCCCGTGGTGAGGAACAGGTTCGCCAGCTGGATATCGGCCTTTGGTCTGCTGATCCCGAGAGCCCGCCTCTGCAGACGCTGGGCATTAACCAGGCCGTCGTTATCGGTCAGGTAGTGGAGGATAGCGCCGCCGAACGCGCAGGCCTGCAGGCGGGTGATCTGGTGTTGACCCTGGACGGCATGCCAGTGAACGACTGGGCGATGTGGCAGGAAACAATCATGTCCAGCGCGGGTCAGGTGCTAGGCTTGACGGTGATCCGCAATGGCGAGCAGGTTACTCTGTCTGTGATTCCGGAGGAAATGACCCGGGAGGGCCAGACTTTTGGTCGGATCGGTGTGGCTGCTGGTGGTATTTATCGCCAGGAGTTTTCCCTGTTTTCCGCCATGCCGGAAGCGGGGGACCGATTTGTGGAACAGGTGGAGGTAATTCTTTCCAGCCTGGCCAAACTGGTGACCGGTAAATTGTCCCTTGATAACCTCGGTGGGCCCATTACCATCGCCCAGGTTGCCGGAGAAAGTGCCTCGGTAGGGTTGGCGAGTTTTCTGGCGCTGCTGGCGTATCTCAGTATCACTCTCGGTGTGATTAATCTTCTTCCGGTGCCCATGCTCGATGGTGGCTGGATTTTCTTTGGAATCATTGAAATGATTCGCGGTCGCAGTTTACCTGAGCGTTTTCTTTTGGCCGCTCAGGGTGTTGGGTTGACTCTGGTAGTCAGCTTCATGTTATTGGCGATCTATAACGACTTGGTGAAGCAGTTTTCATGATATTTGGGGATACTACACGCCGCCTGTGTAAAGGCTGGCTGGTCGCGATTTGCCTGTTTACAGCGTCTCTGGCCAGTGCCAATGGCATGCTGCCGTTCAAGGTGCACGATATTCGCGTAGAGGGTCTGCAGCGTTTGCCTGTGGAACGGGTTTATGCCGAGTTGCCTATCCAGGCGGGTGATACCGTGACCCGTGACAGCGTTGTGCGTGCGGTACAAACCCTGTTTGCCTCAGGCAATTTCGAGGATGTACAGCTGGGCCGCGATGGCGATGATCTTGTGGTTGTGGTGGCCGAGCGTCCGAGTATTGCCCGCATCGAACTGTCCGGTAACAAGTCCATTGATGAAGAGAACCTTCGCAAGGGGCTGACGGAGGCCGGGCTTGCTGAAGGCGAAGTGTTCCAACGTTCCACTCTGGAATCCATCGCCGGCGAACTGGAGCGTCAGTACGTCAGTCAGGGCCGCTATGGTGCCAGTATCAAGACGGAATCCATTCCTTTGCCGCGTAACCGGGTTGCCCTGAAGATTGATATCTATGAAGGCAAGGCTGCACGTATTCGTGACATCAACGTGGTGGGTAACCAGCTGTTCAATGATGAAGAACTGCTGAAGGATTTCGAGCTTCATTCCACGGGCTTCTGGTCGTTTATCAAAGGGGATGACAAATATTCCCGGGAAAAACTCAGTGGCGATCTGGAACGCCTGCGCTCCTATTATCTGGACCGTGGTTATATCAACTTTTCCATCGAGTCCACCCAGGTATCCGTTACGCCGGATCGGCGCAGTGTCTTTATCACGGTCAACGTGGTGGAAGGTGAGCAGTACACTGTCAATGAAGTAAAACTGGCTGGTGATCTGGTGGTGGGTGAAGACCAGCTCAAGCCGTTGCTCATCGTCAAGAAAGGGCAAGTATTCAGCCAGCAGCTGGTCACCTACACCAATGATCTGATCAAGCGGCGGCTGGGCAATGAGGGTTACACCTTTGCGGAAGTCCGTGGTCAGGATCACAACGCCGACGACGAAAACAATACCGTTGATGTGACCTTTTATGTGGAGCCTGGTCGCAAGGTTTATGTCCGCCGCATCAACTTTTCCGGAAATGCCAAGACCTCTGATGAGGTGGTACGGCGTGAGCTGCGTCAATTTGAAAATGCACCGGCCAATACGTCTCTGGTAGACCTTTCACGGCAGCGTTTGCAGCGCCTCGGGTATTTCAGCGTCGTCCAGGCTGACACCCCTCGAGTCCCCAACACTGATGATCTGGTGGATGTGGAATACAGCGTGGAAGAGCAGCCGTCAGGTTCCATTGGTGCCAACGTGGGTTTCTCAGATGCATCCGGCTTCATCTTTGGCGCCAATGTGACCCAAAACAACTGGAGAGGTAGTGGCAATCGTGTGTCTTTCGCCCTTAGCCGTTCCGATATCCGGGATTCGTACAGCTTCTCGCATTACAACCCTTACTACACCCTGGATGGCGTGAGTCGTGGCTTCAGCCTGTTCTTCTCCGAGATTGATTACGATGAGACCTCGGTGGCGTCCTATGCGGCGGATCGACTCGGGGGGTCAGTCACCTTTGGCTATCCGATTTCTGAATATTCCCGACTGAGCTTTGGCGGCACCTATGAGCGTACCGATATTACCACCGGGGATTTCGTGGCGGTGGATATCGCCAACTTCCTGATCAAGGAAGGCACTGAGTTCAACGAGTACAAATTCAATGCCTCGCTGTCTACCAGCACATTGAACCGGGGTATCTTCCCGGATCGTGGCTGGTCCAGCACTCTGGGTCTGGAAGTGGCGGTGCCGGGTTCTGATTATGGCTTTTACCGGGCCAACTGGACCGGGCAGAAGTATTTCCCGATCAGTCAGCGGTGGACGTTGCGAATGCGTAGTGATGTGGCCTACGGCGACGGCTATGGCGACGATGAAGTGCTGCCGTTCTTTGAGAACTACTATTCCGGTGGTATCGGTTCTGTCCGGGGCTATGAGTCTCGCTCCCTGGGGCCGCGTTCAGAGGGGTTGGCGTTTTTCCTGAACGGAACCGTCGACCCGGATCCGGACCCAATCGGGGGTAACTTGTTGACTGAGGCCAGTCTGGAACTGATTTTCCCGACCCCGTTTGCGCCGGAATCCAGAAGTGTAAGGACCTTCCTGTTTGTTGATGCAGGGAATGTCTTCGAAACCGAGCGTGATGATATTTTTGCAGACTTTGAGCCG
The DNA here is from genome assembly GCF_009882945.1 of Alcanivorax sp. DP30. Lineage (GTDB taxonomy): Bacteria > Pseudomonadota > Gammaproteobacteria > Pseudomonadales > Alcanivoracaceae > Alcanivorax. The sequence continues at coordinate 620,147 of NZ_WTUY01000002.1, read as the reverse complement.
CAGGATATCCGTACATCAGCCGGTATCGGCCTGAGCTGGTTGACCGCCATTGGTCCTCTCAGTTTCAACCTGGCCAAGGCACTGAATGACCAGCCAGGTGACGATACAGAAGTATTTCAATTTTCTTTGGGACAGACTTTCTAGGAGTTTAATAATGATGAAAAAATGCCTACTCGCCGTTGCGCTGCTACTTCCTGCCCTTGCGCTGGCCGAAACCAGTATTGGTATCGTGTACCCGCTCCAGGCGCTCCAGGAAACCACTGCGGTGAAATCCAAGATGTCCGCTCTTGAGAAAGAGCTGGCGCCGGACGAAGAGAAGCTCAACAAGCTGGGCATGGAAGTTCAGGAGCTGCAGGCCAAGATGCAGAAAGAGGCCATGACCTTGTCTCCTGAGCAGCAGGAAGAGATGAGCACCAAAGGCCAGCAGAAGATGATCGAAATCAAGAGCCTGCAGCGCAAACTGCAAGGTCGTGCCCAGGCCACCGAGCGTGAAGTGATGGAAGAGATGGGCCCCAAGTTCCAGCAGGCTATCGAACAAGTCGCGAAGGACAAGAAGCTGGATCTGGTGATCAATGCCCAGGCTGCCGTTTACGTGGGTGACAACGCCGTGGACGTAACCGAGGCCGTCAGTCAGCAACTGAACAAGATGAAGTAATGCATACGCTCGGAGAACTTGCCCGAATCCTTGATGCCGAGCTGGTTGGCGATGCCGAACAGCCGGTAGACGGGATGGGTACGATACAGTCGGCTACTGGTACCCAGATGACCTTTCTGGCGAACCCGCGCTATCGTAGTTATCTTGAGCAGACTCGCGCCGCGGTGGTGCTGCTGCAGGATGATCAGCGTGAGTTCTGTCCGGTGGCTGCCCTGATCGTCAAGGATCCGTATCTGGCGTTTGCAAAAGCCAGTGCGCTTTTCGAGGTGGCTCCGCAGGCCCAGCCAGGGATTCATCCCTCTGCTGTGGTGGATGACGCCGCAACAGTTTCGGCTACAGCCAGTATTGGCCCAAATGCGGTGATCGATGCTGGCGCGCAGATCGGCGATGGTGCGGTGATCATGGCAAATACGGTGATTGGTGCAGGCTCAATCATCGGTGATCAGTGCCGTATCTGGCCAAATGTTACAATTTACCATGGTGTCACTATAGGTCCGCGCACTATCATACACGCCAACAGTGTGCTCGGTGCCGACGGGTTTGGCTTTGCCTTTAATGGGGCAGGGTGGACCAAGGTGCATCAGGTGGGCGGTGTCAGGATCGGCGCAGATGTTGAAATCGGCGCAGGGACAACGATCGATCGGGGTGCAATCGACGATACCATCATTGGGAATGGCGCGATTCTGGATAACCAGATTCAGGTCGCTCATAACGTGATCATTGGCGACCATACCGCGCTTGCGGGTAAGGTCGGCATTGCCGGTTCTTCCAAAATTGGCTCCTATTGCTTGCTGGGCGGTGCCGTCGGGGTATCGGGTCACATTGAGATATGTGACAAGGTGCAGGTCCTGGGGATGACCCTGGTGTCCAGCTCCATCACCAAGCCTGGAACCTATGGTTCTGCCTTGCCCGCGGATGAACAGACCCGCTATCGGAAGAATGTAGCCCGCTTCCGCAAGCTGGATGAACTCGCCCGCCGCGTACGCAAACTGGAACGTTTGAGTGATTAACGGCCGCAATCTGCGGCCCTGCCTGTGTGGAACACAAGATGATGGATATCCTTGAGGTCAGGGAGTACCTGCCCCACCGTTACCCTTTTTTGCTGGTTGACCGTGTGCTGGATCTTGAACCTGGCAAGCGCGTAGAAGCCATCAAGAACGTGACGATCAATGAGCCTTTTTTCAATGGCCATTTCCCCCACGAACCGATCATGCCGGGTGTGCTGATCATCGAGGCCATGGCCCAGGCTGCCGGTATCCTCGGCTTTGTGACCGAGAACAAGAAGCCGGCAGATGGCTTCAACTATCTGCTGGTGGGCACCGACAAGACTCGCTTCAAGCGTCAGGTTCTGCCTGGCGATACCCTGCATTTGTTCGCCGAGCATGTCACCACCAAACGCAATATTCTCAAGTTTGTTTGTCAGGCCAAGGTAGACGGCAGGATTGTTGCCAGCACTGAAATGCTGGTTGCCGAACACAAGAGCTGAGAGCTCCTCCAACCGGCAAACTAACGGTCGGATCGAGTCGCGTACTGACGTATACTTGGCACACTTACATCAAGAACAAGTGATAACACCATGATTCATCCGACCGCCATTATTGATCCGGCCGCGGAGCTTGCAGAGGACGTGCAGGTCGGCCCGTATTCCATCATCGGCCCTGATGTAAAAATCGGTGCCGGCACCGTGATTGGTCCCCATGTGGTTGTCAACGGACCGACAACCATTGGCAAGAACAATCGCATTTTCCAGTTCGCGTCCGTGGGCGAAGAGTGCCAGGACAAGAAGTACAAGGGTGAACCTACCCGGCTGGAAATTGGTGACGACAATGTCATCCGTGAATCGGTGACCATTCATCGCGGCACAATCCAGGATAATTCCCTGACCCGCATCGGAAGCCGTAACTTGTTGATGGCTTACGTTCATATCGCTCACGATTGCATGATTGGCGATGATTGTATCCTTGCCAACAATGCCTCCGTAGCTGGCCATGCCCATGTGGGTAATGGTGTGATTCTTGGCGGCATGACAGGTGTACACCAGTTCTGCAAGATTGGCTCATACTCCATGACCTCCGGCTGTTCCCTGGTCCTCAAGGACATTCCTGCTTATGTGATGGTGTCCGGTAACCCGGCGCAGGCACGCAGCATGAACTTCGAAGGCATGAAACGCCGTGGCTGGTCCAAAGAGGTGATTGCCACCCTTCGCAACGCCTACAAGGTGATCTATCGCCAGGGGCTCACGCTTGAGCAGGCCCTGGGGGAGCTGGAGTCCATGCCTGCCGGTGACGAACTGCAGATCCTGATCGACTCCCTCAAGACATCCGAGCGCGGCATCACACGCTAACATGGAGTTTCGCAAGGACGCTCCGCTGATTGCCCTGATCGCCGGTGAAGCGTCCGGCGACATCCTGGGCGCGGGCCTGATGAAATCCCTGCAATCCCGCTATCCCCGCGCACGATTTATTGGCGTCGGGGGCAGCGAGATGGCGGCAGCGGGTCTGGATAGCCTGTTTCCCATGGAGAAACTGTCGGTGATGGGTATCACCGAGGTGCTTTCCCATCTCCCCGAATTGCTACGTTTACGCAAGCAACTGATCCGCTTTCTGCTGGATCATCAGCCGGATGTGGTTATCGGCATTGATTCCCCGGATTTCACGCTTCCCATTGCCCGGCGCCTCCATGACCGCGGCCTGAAGACCGTGCACTATGTGAGTCCATCAGTCTGGGCCTGGCGTCAGGGCCGCATCAAAGGCATCAAGAAAAGCATTGACCTGATGTTGTGCCTGTTGCCCTTCGAAGCCCGTTTTTATGAAGAGCATCAGGTGCCGGTGGCCTTTGTGGGGCATCCGCTGGCGGACAGGGTGCCTCTGAACACCGATACCTCAGCTGCGCGTGGCGCTCTTGGCCTTGGCAACGACGACACCCTGGTCGCGGTATTGCCTGGTAGCCGGGGTGGAGAAGTGGCGCAGCTGATGCCGGTGTTTCTTGAGGCCATGGTTGCCCTCAATGCAAAACGCCCGGCGCTGCGTTTTGTGATCCCGGCGGCCAATACCGCCAGACGGGAGCAGATTGAGACTTTGCTGCAACAGGCCCCGGATTTGCCCGTCACGGTTGTGGATGGCGAGAGCCGCACGGTGATGTCCGCCGCTGATGTGATTCTGATGGCGTCAGGCACGGCCACCCTGGAGGGCCTGCTGGTAGCCAAGCCCATGGTGGTGGGTTACCGGGTGGGCAAGGTTACCTACGCCATTGCCAGCCGGTTAGTGAAAAGTGAATTTGTCTCATTGCCCAATCTGCTATGCCGGGAGGCCATGGTGCCCGAGCTGATCCAGAACGATCTGACCTGTGATGCCATCGTGTCGGAAGTGACTCGCTGGCTGGACAACCCGGATCAGGCGCAAGCTCTGGTGTCTCGATTCCAGGCCGTGCATGAGCAGTTACGTGGCGGTGCCAGCGAAAAAGCTGCCGAGGCTGTCAGTCAGTTGCTGGAGCGCTGAGATGGATCCGTTTTCCGAGTACGCACTGGACGATCCCTTTGTACCCTCCCGCTTTACCTGGTCTGCGGGTATGCGTGTGGCCGGTGTGGATGAAGTAGGGCGTGGCCCGTTAGTTGGGGCGGTTGTTACCGCGGCCGTGATTCTCGATCCGGCACAGCCGATTCCCGGGCTGGCGGACTCCAAAAAGCTGAGTGAAAAGAAGCGCTTGCAGCTGGAAGATGAGATCAAGTCGAAGGCTTTGTGCTGGGCGCTCGGCAGGGCGGAACCCCACGAAATCGACCAGCTGAATATTCTCCATGCCACCATGCTGGCCATGCAGCGTGCGGTACAGGCACTTTCCCTTGACGCCCATGCTGTCCTGGTAGACGGTAACCGGGTGCCGTCACTGCCGTGTCCTGCAGAGGCAGTGGTGAAGGGTGATGGGCGGGTGCCTGCAATCTCGGCCGCATCGATTCTGGCCAAGGTGTCCCGTGACCGGGAAATGCAGCTACTTCATGAGCAGTATCCCCAGTATGGCTTCGATCGTCACAAGGGCTATCCTACCAAGGTCCACCTGGCGGCATTGAATGAACATGGCGCCCTGGCCGAGCATCGTCGCTCCTTTGGCCCGGTTTCCGCCGCAATAGCACAAGGTAAGTTGTTTTGAGCCAACCGCGTTTTGTCCATCTGCGTCTGCATACCGATTTCTCCCTGTCTGACGGGGTGGTGCGGGTCAAGGAACTGATTAAGAGCTGTGCCGCGAATGCCATGCCCGCCGTGGCGGTAACAGATGACTCCAACCTGTTCGCCATGATCAAGTTCTACAAGGCGGCCATGGGGGCAGGGGTAAAGCCGATCATGGGCGCGGACCTGTGGGTGCAGTCCACCCATCTTGAAGAACCGGCGCGGCTGTCCTTTCTGGTTCAGAATGAAGCGGGTTACCAGAATCTTACCCTGTTGATCAGTCGCGCCTGGCAAACCAACCAGGACCGCGGGCTGGCGCTGGTGAAGCCGGAATGGCTGGCAGAGCTCAATGAAGGCCTGATTGTCCTGTCGGCGGCCAGCCATGGTGAAATTGGACAGTTATTGCTGGCAGAGAAGAATGAGCTGGCGGCTGAACAGGCCGCCTGGCTGGCTTCCATTTATGGCGACCGTTTTTATCTGGAGGTACAGCGCACCTCACGCCCTGGCGATGAAGACTGCCTGCATGCCTCAGTGGCGTTGGCCGAGCAGCTGGGCTTGCCGGTGGTGGCCACCAATGATGTGCGGTTTATTCGTCGTGAAGATTTCGAGGCCCATGAAGCCCGGGTCTGTATTCATGATGGTAATACGCTGGAAGACCCCCGTCGGCCCAAGAAGTATTCGGAACAGCAATATCTGAAGTCGGAAGAGGAGATGGTGGCGCTGTTTTCCGACCTGCCGGAAGCGCTGGAAAATACCGTCGAGATTGCGCGCCGCTGCACCCTGGATATCCGTCTGGGTGAAAACTTTCTGCCGGATTTCCCGATCCCGGAAGGGATGACGATCAATCAATACTTTGAGCAAGTCTCCAGGGAAGGGCTGGAAGATCGTCTAAAGGTGCTGCTGGATGAAAACGATCCCGCATACGCCGAGAAGCGCAAGGAATACGATGATCGTCTCAAATTCGAGCTGGATATCATCAACCAGATGGGGTTCCCGGGTTACTTCCTGATCGTTGCTGACTTTATTCAGTGGGGCAAGGACAACGAAGTGCCGGTGGGCCCGGGCCGGGGCTCCGGTGCTGGTTCGCTGGTAGCCTATGCACTCAAGATTACCGATCTCGATCCCATCGGCTATGACCTGCTGTTCGAACGTTTCCTTAACCCGGAACGGGTATCCATGCCTGACTTCGATGTGGATTTCTGCATGGAGAAGCGGGATCAGGTGATCAACTATGTGGCCGACAAGTACGGCCGCCAGGCAGTAAGCCAGATCATCACCTTCGGAACCATGGCCGCCAAGGCGGTGGTGCGGGATGTGGCACGGGTGCAGGGCAAGCCCTATGGCCTGGCCGATCGGCTTTCGAAAATGATTCCACCCACTCCGGGTATGACCCTGGAGAAGGCTTTCGAGCAGGAAGAAACCCTGCGCGAGTTTTTGCAAAGTGATGAAAACTCTGACCGGGAGTCAGCCAACGAAATCTGGGAAATGGCTCTCAAGCTTGAGGGGCTTACCCGTAACGTGGGCAAGCACGCCGGTGGGGTAGTCATCGCGCCCGGCAAGCTCACCGACTTTGCGCCGCTGTATTGCGAAGAAGATGGCACCAACCTGGTGACACAGTACGACAAGGATGATGTGGAGGCGGCCGGACTGGTGAAGTTTGACTTCCTCGGCCTGAAAACGCTGACCATCATCGACTGGGCTGTGAAAGCGGCCAACGTGAAGCGTCACCGGGAAGGGCAGGATAACCTGGTGATCGACCACATCCCGCTGGATGACAAGGCCAGTTTCGATCTCCTCAAGCGTGGTGACACCACTGCCGTCTTCCAGCTGGAAAGTCAGGGCATGAAGGAGCTGATCAAGAAGCTCAAGCCGGACGTTTTTGGTGACATCATCGCTCTCGTGGCTCTGTACCGCCCGGGGCCGCTGGAATCGGGCATGGTGGACAACTTCGTCAACCGGAAACATGGTCGCGAGCCGCTGGCTTTCCCTGATCCCCAGTACCAGCACGAATGGCTTGAGCCGATTCTGTCGCCGTCCTACGGGGTCATCCTGTATCAGGAGCAGGTGATGCAGATTGCCCAGGTGCTGGCCGGCTATACGCTGGGCGGCGCGGATATGCTGCGCCGGGCCATGGGTAAAAAGAAACCGGAAGAAATGGCCAAGCAACGGGCGATTTTCGAGGAAGGTGCCAAGGGGCAGGGTGTCGATCCGGATCTGGCCATGAAGATCTTCGATCTGGTGGAAAAATTCGCCGGCTACGGCTTCAACAAATCCCACTCCGCGGCTTATGCGCTGGTGGCCTACCAGACCGCCTGGCTGAAGGTTCATTACCCCGCAGAATTCATGGCCGCCACCATCTCTGCGGATATGCAGAACACCGACAAGGTGGTGACCTTCATTGATGAGTGCAAGACCATGGGCCTGAAGGTGCTGCCGCCGGATGTGAATTCCTGTGGTTACCGCTTCACGGTGAACCCGGAAGGGGACATCGTCTATGGTCTGGGTGCCATCAAGGGATTGGGCGAAGGGCCCATCGATGCCATCGTGGCCGCCCGCGATGATGGCAAGGGTGATTTCAGGGACCTGTTTGATTTCTGTCGTCGTATCGACCTGAAAAAAATCAATCGTCGCTCCCTTGAGGCCATGGTTCGCGCCGGGGTGCTGGACAAGCTGGGCCCTACCCCGGAATCGGAAAGCGAAAGCTTCCATGATCGCGCCTCCATTCTGGCCACCTTGCCGGACGCCATTGCTGCCGCCGACCAGGATGCCCGCAATGAAGCCGCAGGCATCATGGACATGTTCGGTGCCGTGGATGAGTCCCCGGCCACGGCGGTGGAATGGAAGCGTGCGCGCAACTGGAATGATGACACTCGCCTGAACGGTGAGCGTGACACCCTCGGGCTTTTCCTTACCGGTCACCCCATTGATCAGTACGAAGGCGAAGTGCGCCAGTTTGTCTCTTCCCGTCTTAACGCGCTTCAGCCCACGGCCAAAGGTGAGGCGGCCATGGTGGCCGGTCTGGTTGTGGCACTGCGGATTACTCGCAGCAAGCGAAGCGGCGAACGGATGGCATTCGTGACCCTGGATGACAAGACCGGTCGAGTGGAAGTCTCCGTGTTCGGCAAGACCTTCGCCGAATTCGGTGAATTGGTTCAGAAAGATGCCTTGCTGATCTTCAAGGGCGGGGTGCGAAATGACGAATACACCGGTGGCTTCAATCTGATTGCTGATGAAATCATGGATATGCGTCAGGCCCGGGAAACCTTTGCTCGTCGCCTGCGACTGACCGCATCCGTACATGACTCCCTGCCAGATCGACTGCAGCAGACTCTGTCTCCCTATCAGGGCGGCAGTACACCAGTTCTGCTGGATCTGGATCATCAGGTGGCGGCGGCCAGCTTCTGGCTGGGTGATGAGTGGAAGGTCAGCCCCCATGACTCCCTGGTGGAAGAGCTGCGGGTACAGTTCGGTGATGATGCGGTGCGGGTGGAGTACTAGGTCCGCAGCACGGGAAAGGTCGAAAGGCTCCCGCAAGACCTCCGCGTGTCGCCTGAAGCATGTTGCATTTGGCGTCTCCCGCTGAAACAGTTTGCAACCTTCACAGGGGAAGCATGTCTCGACCTTTTTGTGCGGTTCCCGCTACACTTGGGCGGCATAAACAAGGTGTAGGCTCGGGAATGGGCTTACACCAAGACAATTTCAAGACGCAGGCTCAGATATGAACCCGAACTTCCTCGAATTTGAACAACCTATCGCAGACCTGGAAGCGAAGATCGAGGAATTGCGGTTGGTGGGCAGTGGCAGCGAAGTCAACATTTCTGAAGAGGTTGGCAAGCTGCAGGAAAAAAGCATCAGCCTGACCGAGTCGATCTTCAAGAACCTGTCTTCCTGGCAGATTTCCCAATTGTCCCGGCACCCCAAGCGTCCCTACATGCTCGATTACATCAAGCGCATCTTTGCGGACTTTGATGAACTGCATGGAGATCGGGCCTTTGCCGATGATCCGGCCATCGTGGGTGGTGTCACCCGCCTGGATGATCAGCCGGTCATGGTGATCGGTCATCAGAAAGGCCGTGAGGTGAAGGAAAAGGTGCGCCGCAATTTTGGCATGCCCAAGCCGGAAGGCTATCGCAAGGCGCTGCGCCTGATGGAAATGGCCGAGCGTTTCAATATGCCGATCCTGACGTTCATCGACACCCCGGGTGCGTTTCCGGGTATCGACGCAGAAGAACGTGGTCAGTCGGAAGCCATTGCCCGCAACCTGCGCGTGATGTCTCAGCTCAAGACACCGATCATTGCCACAGTGATTGGCGAGGGCGGTTCTGGCGGCGCACTGGCCATCGGTGTGTGTGATCATCTGCAAATGCTGGAGTTTTCAACCTATTCGGTAATTTCCCCTGAAGGTTGTGCATCCATTCTATGGCGTAGTGCTGACAAGGCGCCGGATGCCGCTGAGGCCATGGGGCTGACGGCGGGTCGCCTGCATGAGCTGGGTATTGTGGATCAGGTGATCAAGGAGCCCCTGGGTGGCGCGCACCGTGATTACGACATGGCTGCGGATTCCATCCGCAAGTCCTTCGTGAAGCAGCTGGCAACTCTCAAGGATATGGAGATCGACGCGTTGGTAGAGCGTCGCTACGAGCGCCTGATGAGCTACGGCAACTTTACCGCCGAGACCGCTGACGAGTAACCATGAGTGATCCGGCCGGGTTTTGCCGCGAACTGGCAGAACAGGCGCCTGACGGGCCTTTGCTGCTGGCGCTTAGCGGCGGGCTCGATTCCTCCCTGCTGTTGCATCTCCTGGTCCGGGCGGGTCTCGGTCCCCGTCTGTCTGTGGTCCATGTGGATCATCAACTCCAGGCTGACAGTCCGCACTGGTCCCGGTTCTGCCAGACGTTGGCCGAGCAGTATGACATTCCCTTCATTCTCCAACAGGTCAATGTAAACGCCACGCAAGGGCTGGAAGCTGGCGCCCGAGATGCCCGCTATGGCGTGTTGTTGCCCCTGGCTGCCAACCAGGGGGCTACGCTGATCACTGCCCATCACCGCTCGGATCAAGCGGAAACGCTGTTATTGCGATTGCTGAGAGGGGCCGGCGTACAGGGACTGTCTGCCATGCGTCCCTTCACCCGGCGTGAGGGGATAACTGTCTGGCGCCCCATGTTGTCTCTGGACCGTGAGACGCTGGCAACGTGGGCGGACGCAGAGCGGGTTGCCTGGCGAGATGATCCCAGCAATATGGATGAAAGCCTGCGTCGCAACTTGCTACGGCATCGTGTCATGCCGTTGCTGCGTCAAACCTGGCCGGGTGCGGACGCGACTCTGGCCCGTGCCGCTGATCACATGTCCGAAGCGACGGGATTGCTGGAGGAGATTGCCATTAGCGATGCTGCCAGTCTGGGCGTGTCTGGCCGGGTGCTTCCGGTTCAGAATCTGCAGACCTTGTCCGCGTCCAGGCAGCGCAATCTGGTGCGTTGGTGGTTGCAGCACAATGGTGCTACAGCCCCTAGCCAGGCCGTGCTGGCGGAGTTGCTTGCGGTACAGTGGGCCGCCGATGACAGTCAGGCCCGGGTAGAGTGGGGCAACTGGGCGACTCGACTGTATCGCGGGTCTCTGTATTTGTCGGAGCGGCAGGGGTTCCAGCCTTGGGCCGGGCCTGCGCTTTGGCGAGAGGGAGGACCACCCCCTCTGCTGCCAGCCTGGCGCTGGAGTCGTCAGGCCACGGAGGCTGCCGTGCCTGTGCTGCGGCCACCGGGTGATCTCACTCTCAATGTCCTAAAGGGCGCCTGCCGGATTGAACGCAACGGCATGCACCAGCAAGTCAAGGAGCTGTGGCGAGCCGCTGGCGTGCCGCCCTGGCAACGTAAGCAGTGGCCTCTGCTTTACCGGGAAAATATCCTGGTGTCCGTGCCGTTGCTGGGGCTGGCTGATGGCGAGCTAGTGACAGCCAGCGAACAATGGTTCCTGGTGCCTGACAGCGCCTGAGCGAATTCCTGAGCCCGGGTTTTTTCATCAAGCCTCGCATGTAAGCCTGGACTGACAGCAAAATACGCTGGCGGCTCCTCGTGTTGCTCTTGCTGTTCTGCCACACTCTGTTTCTTGATAGACACTGATCAAAGGGTCAGTAATGGGCTTTGTGCCATGAATTTGCCCAAAGAGAGAATTTCCAATGACAGCATCCATGCAGCAGCACTTGCAGAACAGCTTCAAACTTCAGTCCTTCCGGCCCGGTCAGCAACAGGTAATAGAAACGCTGCTGGCTGGACGTTCTGCGCTGGCGGTGTTCCCCACCGGGGGCGGTAAAAGTCTGTGTTATCAGCTGCCCGCGCTGATGCTGGAGGGTCTTACCCTGGTTGTGTCGCCACTGATTGCCTTGATGAAGGACCAGGTGGATCAGCTTAACAGGCTGAACATTCCTGCTGCGCGACTGGATTCCAGTGTCGATGCGGAAGCGCTCAAGCACATCTATCGCGGGCTTGACGAAGGCACCATCAAGTTGCTTTATGTGGCACCGGAGCGGCTTGCCAACGAACGGTTTTTGGCAAGGTTAAAACGGTTGCGCATCAGCATGATGGCAGTGGATGAGGCCCATTGTGTTTCGGAATGGGGGCACAACTTTCGCCCGGATTACCTCAAGTTGGCCCGGCTCGCCGGGGAACTGAAAGTGGGCAGAGTACTGGCCCTGACGGCCACCGCGACGCCCCAGGTGGCCGGGCAGATACGTGACAGCTTTGCCATCGCGGCCACTGACCATGTTCAGACGGGCTTCTTTCGCCCGAATCTGGCGCTCACCGTGGCGCCTGTTGTGCCGGCAAGGCGGGATGAGCAGCTGTTTCAGGCGTTGTCATCGGGGCCCGATGGGGCATCAATCGTATACGTCACCCTGCAGAAAACGGCAGAACAGGTGGCCGCATATCTGAAGCGCAAGGGGCTTTCGGCACGGGCTTACCATGCGGGCCTGAAAGACGAGGCACGGCACCAGGCACAGGAAGACTTCATGACCGGCAAGGTGGACATTGTGGTTGCCACCATTGCTTTCGGGATGGGCATCGACAAGTCCGATATCCGTGCCATTTATCATTACAACCTGCCCAAGTCGCTGGAGAACTATATGCAGGAGATTGGTCGGGCAGGGCGGGATGGCAAACCATCTCGCTGTGTACTGCTGGCCAGTCTGGATGATCTCACCGTGCTGGAAAATTTCAGCTATGGCGATACCCCGGATCCGGAGGCGCTGGCAGGATTGGTGCATTGGCTGTTGAGTCAGCCCGAACAGTTTGACCTGTCCGTACACGAACTGTCTGGCCAGTTCGATGTGCGGCCTCTTGTCATCAATACTCTGCTGACCTACCTGGAGCTCGAAGGGGTGGTGCGAGCCACTGCGCCGTTCTATACCGAATACAAGTTGGGTTTCATTACTCCACAGGATGAGGTGTTGGCCCGGTTCGATGCCAGCCGGGCCGAGTTTTTGCAGGCACTGTTTGCCACCGGTAAAAAGGGCCGAACCTGGCTGACACTCAAGCCGATAGCTGCTGCCCGGGAGCTACAGGTAGAGCGGATAAGGGTTCTCAACGCGCTCAATTATCTCGAGCAGCAAGGGATGGTGGAGTTGAGGGTGGCTGGCGTGCGACAGGGGTTCAGGATGGTGAATCCGCCAACGTCCAGTCAGGCATTGATTGAGCGATTGCAGTCTCAGTTTCAGCTGCGCGAGCAGCGAGACATCGAGCGGCTTCAGCAGGTGGCGGGCTGGGCGCAACGTAGCGGTTGTTATCAGCAGGCCCTGGTGGAGTATTTTGGGGAAACCCTGTCAGAGCCCTGCGGACAGTGCAGTGCCTGCCGTGGCCAAACCGTGGCGATGCCTCAACGTCAATACAATGAGGTTGATCTGGCAGTCATTGGCAAGGTGCGCAACGAACAGCATGACGCGTTGGCGACGCCCCGCCAGTTGGCCCGTTTCCTGTGTGGTATTACCAGTCCCAAAGCCAGCCGCGCCCGTCTTGGCAGGCATCCGGCCTTTGCAGCAATGGTGGATACCCCGTTTTCAGAAGTCCTGGCCGGTTGCGGCGAGAGCCAGTCCTGATTTCGGCTGCTTGCCGGTTGCCCCGCCTAGACGGAAAACGGAACGGGAAATTATTCACCTGACAGGGCGATTGCCGATTGAGGCGGGCCGCCGGTTCTGTTAACATTTTCTCCCGTCCTGATGTAGCGCAAGCCCCTGAAATTTCAGGTGTTCATCCATCACTTGCGTAGCTGGCCAACCCGATCCAAGAGCAACCCTTGCCCGTGATGCCACGAGCAGGGTGTTTTTTTTATTGGGGCCGGTTCACACTTGATGGTGCGCTACTAACCCATTAGGGAATCTGCGGTATTGCCAGCCCTCACCGGAGGCGTTACCTGTCGATCCCAAGCAATCTGGTGAGTGCATGTCACGTTTCATCTTTGTCACTGGCGGTGTGGTGTCTTCCCTTGGTAAGGGGATTACCTCTGCCTCTCTGGCTACCTTGCTGGAAGCACGCGGCCTCAAGGTTACCCTGATCAAAATGGATCCCTACATCAATGTGGATCCCGGCACCATGAGTCCCTACCAGCACGGTGAGGTGTTCGTGACCGAAGATGGCGCCGAAACCGATCTGGATCTTGGCCATTACGAGCGCTTTATTCGCACTCGGCTCAATCGTCGCAACAGCTTCACCACCGGCCGTGTCTATCAGGACGTGCTGGACAAGGAGCGCCGTGGCGAATATCTGGGCGCTACGGTGCAGGTGATCCCGCACATCACTGACGAAATCAAGCTCAAGATCCGCGAAGGGGCGGGCGATGCGGATGTCGCCATCGTCGAAATTGGTGGTACCGCTGGTGATATCGAATCCCTGCCGTTCCTGGAAGCGGCCCGGCAAATGCGTGTGGAGCTGGGTTCCAGTCGCTCCCTGTTGGTGCATCTTACTCTGGTCCCCTATATCGCCACAGCTGGTGAAATCAAGACCAAGCCCACCCAGCACTCCGTGAAGGAGTTGCGCTCCATTGGCTTGCAGCCGGATGTCCTGGTGTGTCGTGCGGATGATCCAATTCCACAGAGTGCCCGTGAAAAAATCGCCTTGTTCACTAATGTGGAAGCCCGTGCGGTAATTTCTTCACCAGACTGCAAAACCATTTACCAGGTGCCCCGTGGTATGCACGAGCAAGGCCTGGATGCCATTGTGGTCGAAAAGTTCGGGCTCGATCTGCCGGAACCTGATCTGAGTGAATGGGACCGCGTGGTGGAAGCCCAGCTCAATCCGGAAGGCGAAGTCACCGTTGGCATGGTGGGCAAGTACATCGAGCTGGTGGATGCCTACAAGTCTTTGAACGAAGCTCTTATTCATGCCGGTATCAGTAACCGCGCCAAGGTCAATATTCTTTACCTGGACGCGGAAGATATCGAGCGTGATGGCACTGGCGTGTTGGAGAACCTGGATGCCATTCTGGTGCCGGGTGGCTTTGGTGATCGCGGTACCGAAGGCAAGATCGCAGCCATTCGCTATGCCCGTGAGAACAAGGTGCCTTACCTGGGGATCTGCCTGGGTATGCAGCTGGCGGTGATCGAGTACGCCCGTGATGTGGCGGGTATCGAAAAAGCCCATTCTTCCGAATTGAAACCGGATACTCCGGATCCTGTGGTGGGTTTGATTACCGAGTGGACCACCGAAGATGGCCACAAGGAACAGCGTTCTGCAGATTCCGATCTGGGTGGCACCATGCGTTTGGGTGGTCAGGAGTGCGTGCTGGAAGCAGGCAGTCGTGCGGCGGATTGCTACGGCGCTACCCGTATCATCGAGCGTCATCGCCATCGCTACGAAGTGAACAACAATTATCTGCCGGCTCTTGAAGCCGCGGGTCTGAAGATTGTAGGCCGCTCTGTGGATGGCGAGCTGGTAGAAGTGATCGAAGTGGCGGACCACCCGTGGTTTGTGGCTTGTCAGTTCCACCCGGAGTTTACCTCCACCCCCCGCGACGGCCATGGGCTGTTCAAAGGGTATGTAGCGGCAGCCCTGTCTCACAAGGCGGCTCAATAAGCCGTACACAAGGAGCAGTGTTCAGTGACTGAGCAGAAGATTATTCGCCTAGGCGAACAGGAATTCGGTAACGACAAGCCCATGGCGCTGTTTGGCGGCATGAACGTGCTGGAATCCCGTGATATGGCCATGCAGGTTGCCGAGGCGTATGCCGAGGTGACCAGCAAGCTGAACATCCCCTGGGTGTTCAAGGCCAGTTTTGACAAGGCCAATCGCTCCTCCCTGAACTCCTACCGGGGGCCGGGTATGGAAGAAGGCCTGAAGATCTTCGAGGAAGTAAAGAAGACCTTTAACTGCCCGGTAATCACTGATGTGCACGAACCCTATCAGGCGGCACCGGTGGCGGAAGTCTGCGATATCATCCAGCTACCGGCTTTCCTGGCCCGGCAGACGGACCTGGTGGTGGCCATGGCGAAGACCAGTGCCATCATCAATATCAAGAAACCCCAGTTTCTGGCACCCCATGAAATGGGGCATATCCTGCACAAGTGTGAAGATGCCGGAAATGACCAGTTGATTCTGTGTGAGCGGGGCTCCAGCTTCGGTTACAACAACCTGGTGGTCGACATGCTCGGCTTTGGGATCATGAAAAAATTCAACTATCCGGTGTTCTTCGACGTTACCCATGCGCTGCAGAAGCCGGGTGGTCGTGCCGATAGCGCCGATGGCCGCCGTGCCCAGGTGGCCGAACTGGGCCGCGCAGGGATCAGTCAGGGCATTGCCGGGTTGTTCCTGGAAGCCCATCCTGACCCGGACAATGCCAAATGCGATGGCCCCTGCGCCCTGCGCCTGGACCGTCTTGAGCCATTCCTTGCCCAGATGCAAACCCTGGATAATACCGTCAAGGCACTGCCTGCCTTTGAAAACAACTGATTGAAGAGAGATTGACTGTCATGTCCAAGATCGTTGACATCAAAGCCCGCGAAATTCTCGACTCCCGCGGCAACCCGACCATTGAAGCCGATGTGATTCTGGATTCCGGTGCCAGTGGCAGTGCCTGCGCTCCCAGTGGTGCCTCCACCGGTTCCCGCGAAGCCCTGGAGCTGCGTGACGGTGACAAGAGCCGTTATCTGGGCAAGGGTGTCACCAAGGCGGTGGGTAACGTGAACTCCGAGATCCGCGAACTGCTGATTGGCAGAGATGCGTCAGATCAAAAGGGTCTCGATCAGGCCATGATTGACGCCGACGGCACCGAGAACAAGGGCAAGCTTGGCGCCAACGCCATCCTGGCCGTGTCTCTGGCCGCCGCCAAGGCCGCGGCGGCTGATCAGGGCAAGCCCCTGTACGAATACATTTCTGACCTGCAGGATGATGACAACGAATACTCCCTGCCGGTACCGATGATGAATATCATCAACGGCGGTGAGCACGCCGATAACAACGTGGATATCCAGGAATTCATGATTCAGCCAGTGGGTGCGGCCACAGTGGCCGAAGCCATCCGTTATGGCGCTGAGATCTTCCATGCCCTGAAAGGCGTTCTCAAGAAGCGCGGCCTGAACACTGCCGTGGGTGATGAAGGTGGCTTTGCGCCGGATCTGCCCAGCAACGAGGCGGCGCTGGAAGCGATTATGGAAGCCATCGAAATTGCGGGCTACAAGGCCGGTGATGACGTGACCCTGGCGCTGGACTGTGCCGCCAGTGAATTCTACAAGGATGGCAAATATGTGCTGGCCGGCGAAGGCCGCAGCATGACCTCTGAAGAGTTTGCCGATTACCTGGCCGAGCTGTGTGACCGTTATCCGATCATCTCCATTGAAGACGGTATGGACGAATCCGATTGGGATGGCTGGAAAATTCTCACCGAGAAGCTGGGTAACAAGGTGCAGCTGGTGGGCGACGATCTGTTCGTGACCAACACCAAGATCCTCAAGCGTGGCATCGACGAAGGCGTGGCCAACTCCATCCTGATCAAATTCAACCAGATCGGCTCTCTCACCGAGACCCTGGAAGCCATCAAGATGGCCAAGGATGCCGGATTCACCGCGGTAATCTCTCACCGTAGTGGCGAAACCGCAGACACCACCATCGCCGACCTGGCCGTGGCTACCGCTGCTGGTCAGATCAAGACTGGCTCACTGTGCCGCTCGGACCGTGTCGCCAAGTACAACCGTTTGATCCGTATCGAGCAGGAACTGGGTCGTGCTGCCTATCATGGCCGCAAAGAGTTCAAGTTCCTCGGTTAATCCCTGATGTCAGGTACCCGGGCCAGCAAGGTGTCAACTCTGGAGGGCAAGCGTGCAGCATTAAAGCTGTCGCCCGCTCGCCAGGTGGTTTTCGCTGTGCTGGCCCTGGTGTTTCTGGGCTTGCAGGCACGTCTCTGGTTTGGTGAAGGCAGCCTGCGTCATGTGGCAAGCCTGAAAAAAGAGGTTGCGGTTCTCAAGCAGAGCAATGCCAAACTGAATGAGCGTAACCGCCTAATGGCTGCGGATGTGAAAGACCTGAAGCAAGGCACAGAAGCGGTGGAAGAAATCGCTCGCAAGGACCTGGGCATGATCCGCAATGGTGAAACCTTTTTTCTGATTCTTGAACAACCAGGAAGTGCCGAGTGAACCCGGTGATCCGTGGTCCCCTCTTTTCTGTTGTTCCTGCTGCCGGTGTCGGCCAACGTATGCAGGCCGGCATCCCCAAACAATATCTGACGCTGGCGGGCAAGACGCTCACCGAGCACACCGTACAACGGTTATTGTCCTTTGCACCCATCGAGAGCGTTGTAGTGGCTGTGTCCGCAGATGACCCGTGGTGGCCCACCTTGCCGGTGGCCAGCCACCGCCGAGTCCATGCCGTGACGGGAGGTCAGAGCCGGGCAGAGTCCGTGCGCAATGCACTGGCCCAAGTGTTGATGGACGGTGGCGAAGACGCCTGGGTGTTGGTGCACGACATGGCACGCCCGCTGGTGCGCCTCTCGGATATCCAGAGTCTGCTGGCCAGTACGGCAGAGCAGGGCGCCATTTTGGCTCTGCCAGTGGTGGATACCATCAAGCAGGCCGGCGGTGATAGCCAGATAGATGACACTCTGAATCGGGACATCATCTGGCGGGCGTTGACGCCCCAGCTGTTTCCCGCGGCTGCGCTATATGAGGCGCTCAGTGGTGACCTTGCGGATGTGACTGATGAAGCCTCAGCCCTGGAGCGCCAGGGTTGGCGGCCGAAGCTGGTGGCAGGTCACAGCGATAACATCAAGATCACCGTCCCTGAAGACCTGCCGCTGGCTCGTTTCTACCTGGCACGGCAATTCGAAGAACAGGGAGACCTATGATGGCCATCCGGATTGGGCAGGGTTTTGATGTTCATGCCTTCGATGAGGGTGACCATGTGATGCTCTGTGGCGTAGCCATTCCGCATAGCCATGGCCTTAAGGCGCACTCCGATGGTGATGTGGCCCTGCATGCACTCTCCGACGCACTGCTCGGTGCATTGGCGCTGGGGGATATCGGCCACTATTTCCCGGATACGGACCCGCAATGGAAGGGTGCAGATTCGGGTCAATTGCTGCAGGCGATCTACCAGGACATCACTGCTGCTGGCTGGCAGCTGGGGAATGCTGATCTGACCATCATCTGTCAGGCGCCAAAGCTGGCCCCCCATATCCTCATCATGCGTGAGCGGATTGCGGGTTTACTGGGCTGCCAGGTTGGGCAGATTTCGGTCAAGGCCACGACCACCGAGCAGCTGGGTTTCACCGGGCGCAGGGAAGGCATCGCTGTACAAGCGGCAGTGCTGCTGGAATCCGCATGACGTCAGCGACAATGCTGTTACCACATGCCCATGGTGGGCCGGTGGCACAAGCCCGGTTGAAGGCTTGCCCGGCTGATTTCAAGGTTTTCGAATGCATGCATGTGTTGCCCGAAGGTGAGGGCGAGCACCTGTGGCTGGAAATCGAGAAGACCGGCTGGAATACAGAAGATGTCGCCATGTGGCTGGCCAAGTCTGCTGGCGTGCATCGCCTTTCTGTCGGCTACAGTGGCCTCAAGGACAAGCATGCAGTTACGCGGCAATGGTTCAGCCTCCATCTGCCAGGCAAGGCTGACCCGGATTTCGCCTGGCCAGACGGGGTCGCCCTGATCCAGTCTGGCCGTCACCGTCGCAAGCTCAACCGTGGCACCCATCGCGCCAACCGGTTTGTGATCCGGGCGACCGATTTTTGTGGTGACAAGTTGCTGCTCGAGTCTCGTTTGGCGGCGATTACTGCCGAAGGTATACCCAATTATTTTGGCGAACAGCGGTTCGGTCGTGGGGCGGGCAATCTTGTGCGCGGCCGCGAGTGGCTCACTGGCGGAGAGGCGCCACGCAAGAAAGCTCTGCGCAGCATCTGGCTGTCGGCGGTGCGCAGTGACCTGTTTAATCAGGTGCTTGCCGAACGTGTCAGCCGGGGGGTCTGGAATCGGATTCTGGAAGGGGACATTCTCCAGCCGGAAGGCAGCAGGGGCCTGTTCTGTGCCGATGACGATGAGGAAGCGTCCGCACGGGTGATTGGCGGTGAAGTGCATCCCACCGCCCCTATGCCGGGCGTGGCGGGCATGGCATCATCTGGCCCTTGCCGGGAAATGGAGCAACAGATTCTGGCACCCAGTCAGGCGGTCATAGATGGCCTCTGCCGGGAAGGCGTGGATGAAATCCGCCGAGCGACCCGGTTGCCGGTACAGGAATTGCAATGGTCCTGGCAGCAGGAAAGGGAAGGGGAAAACTGCCTGGAGCTGGCATTCAAGCTGCCTGCAGGTGCGTTTGCAACAACAGTCATGGCAGAGCTGGTGACCACCATGGAGCCCTCTGCATAGAGAACGAAGTACAACATGGATATCCAACTCAGCGGCATCGGCATGACCTCTGCACGGACTCGGGATCGTCTGGTGCAGCGGCTACGGGAAGCCGGTATTCAGGACGATCGGGTGCTGGATGCAGTACGTAATACGCCGCGTCATTTTTTCATCGAGGAAGCCCTGGCCCATCAGGCCTATGACGACACCGCTTTACCGATTGGGCATGGACAGACAATCTCCCAGCCCTGGGTGGTGGCTCGCATGACCGAACTGCTGATGGACGGAGGCAAGCGCAACAAGGTGCTTGAGATCGGCACCGGTTGTGGTTACCAGACGGCGGTACTGGCCCCTTTCTGTGATGAACTTTATTCCGTTGAACGTATCCGACCTTTACAGGAGCAGGCCCGCAAGCGTCTTTTGCGACTTGGTCTGGCCAAGGTGCAGCTCAAGCATGCTGACGGCGGCTTTGGCTGGAAAAACGAAGCTCCCTTTGACGGCATCCTCGCCGCCTGCGCGCGACCGGACATCCCGGATGATTTGCTGGAACAGCTTGCCGATGGTGGTCGCCTGGTGATGCCGGTGGGCGATGACAGGAAGCAGATCCTCACGGTGGTAGACCGGGAAGGGGATGATTTCCATACCCAGTCGCTGGATGCGGTGCGATTTGTGCCATTCCAGCGTGGGGTGATGCGGTAAAGAAGCAGCAAGCTACAAGCTTCAAGGCGCGGTCAGGGTGATTGAATATTTCACCGCCATGCTCGCGCTTAATAGTTTGGGCGCGGCTGCAACGTTCAAGACATGACCATGCGTGATTCGCGTTGTAGCTTGCAACGTGAAGCTTGCTGCTCCAGCGCTTGAGAATAACAAACCCGAAATCACGCTGAGACGCTTGGCGTGATGTATGAGGATGCTAATGATTCGACCCGGTATTTTCTTTCGTGGCATGGCCATGGGCGCGGCTGATGTGGTGCCGGGGGTGTCCGGTGGCACCCTGGCGTTGATCACCGGGATTTATGAAGAGCTCATCGATACCCTCGGCGGCATCACCCCACGATTGCTGGGGGTGTGGCGTCGTGAAGGCTTTGTCGCTGCCTGGCAGCAGGCCAACCTGACCTTCCTTGTGACACTGCTGGCAGGAATTTTCTCCAGTATAGCCTTGCTGGCCCGCCTCATTACCTGGTTACTTGAAACCCACCCCATACCTGTCTGGGCATTTTTCAGCGGGTTGATTCTGGCCAGTATCTTTCTGGTACTGCTGCCGCTGCAAAAAAGGGGGCTGGCGCAGGGTCTGGCGTTTGTGGCGGGTGCCCTGATCGCCGTAATGATTGCCCTCGCTCCGGGGTTGTCTGGCGGGGCAGGGGCGCTGGTGTTCTTCCTCAGCGGCATGCTGGCCATCTGCGCCATGATCCTGCCGGGCATTTCCGGGAGTTTTATCCTTCTTTTACTGGGCATGTACGAACCGGTACTTGAAGCTGTGAAGGGTGCCCAGCTGCCATTGTTGCTGGCTTTCCTGTCCGGGTGTGCCATCGGGTTGTTGAGTTTTGTACATATTCTCAAATGGACGCTGCATCATTATCACGACACGATGATGGCGCTATTGGCCGGTTTCATGGCGGGGTCGTTGGTGAAGTTATGGCCCTGGCGTGTGTCCAGTGGCAACGGATTGCAGGATCAGTGGTTTGGCCCCGCACAGTACAGCGCATTCACAGGCGAAAGCGCCCAGACACTGTTTGCTTTGGGTGCAGCGGTAGTGGCGATTGCACTGGTGTGGCTACTGCACTGGCTGGCTCCTGTGCATAATGGCGCAATGGTGACACGCAAAGACGTTTAACTACTCCAGGCTTGAGGACAATTCGTATCACTCACCTCCGCAGGAAAGTGACAGAACTGATTCGCACAATGGCGGCGATGGTTTTTCTGGTGCTGATGAGTGGCTGCAGCGCCAGCCTTGCGCCTGTGGTGGACATTTACGGCCAGGATAGCCGCCAGAGAAAGGTAACGTCGGGAACCCACCAGGTTCGCGAAGGGGAAACCCTTTACTCCATTGCCTGGCGATACGGCTGGGACTACCGTGAGTTGGGTGCGGCCAATAATATTCCCGCGCCCTATACTATTTTTCCCGGGCAGCGAATTTCCCTGGCCCTGAAGCCAGCTGCCTCTGGCAGTGTCAGTAAGCCAAAACCCGTGGCAGGTTCGTCATCGGGTTCTGGGTCTGCATCGAGTAAACCTGTCAGTAAGCCCGCGCCGGTGGCCAAGCCAACTTCCAGCAAGCCTGCGGTGTCTTCTGGTAGCGGTGCTCGCACGGTGGGCCCGGTGACTTGGCGGTGGCCTGCCAGCGGCACAGTGGTGGAGCCATTTTCCGCTTCTTCATCCGGGCGTAAAGGGATCGCCATCAGTGGTCGAGCCAAGAGCCCGGTTATTGCGGCGGCAGATGGCCGCGTGGTGTATCGCGGTAGCGGTTTGACGGGTTATGGGAATCTGTTGATTCTCAAGCATAATGACCGCTGGCTGAGTGCATACGCACACAATGATTCCATGCTGGTCAAGGAAGGCGATGTGGTAAAATCAGGGCAGAAAATTGCCACCATGGGCGCCACCGGCACCTACCGCACACAGCTTCATTTCGAGATCCGTCGGGACGGTAAACCCGTGGATCCAATGCAATATCTGCCCAGACAGTAATCCCTGTAAACGGATGAATTCATGAGTGACGGTCCCAACCGAGAACATCGCCTGCTGCTGTTGGCTGCCATGGCCTCTGTTGCCACAGCGTTGGTACTGATTGCTGCCAAGACCGTGGCCTGGTTGATGACAGGTTCCGTGAGCCTGCTTGCGTCACTGGTGGATTCGGTGATGGATTCCCTGGCGTCACTGATCAACTTCTTTGCCATTCGCTATTCCCTGGTGCCTGCCGATGAGGAGCATCGCTTCGGCCATGGCAAGGCAGAAGCCTTGGCCGGGCTGGGCCAGGCGTTGTTCATTGCCGGTTCATCCGTGTTTCTGATTCATCAGTCTGTACTCAAGTTGATGGATCCGACTCCGATCGAAGCGAGCATGGTGGGCATTGGTGTGATGGTGGCTTCCATCGTGCTCACCTTCGGGCTGTTGCTGATCCAGCGATATGTGGTCCGGCAGACAGGTTCCACCGCCATTGAGGCTGATTCCCTGCATTATGTATCTGACCTTGCGGTCAATGTGGGTATCATTGCGGTGCTTGCTGTGAGCAGCCTTGGCTGGCTGTGGCTGGATGGGGCGGTGGGTTTGGCCATTGCCCTGTTTATCCTGCGCAGTGCCTGGCAGATTGCCTCAGAGGCCAGCCAGCTACTGCTTGATCGGGAGATGTCAGGCGATGTTCGCAACCGTATCAGCGCCATTGTATCCTCCCACCCGGAAGCCCTGGGGTTTCATGATCTGCGCACTCGCCAGAGTGGCCGCACCAGCTTTATCCAGCTGCATCTTGATATGGACCAGAATCTTACTCTGCGTATGGCCCATGATCTGGCGGACCGCATCGAGACTGACATCAAGAAAGACTTCCCCGGCGCGGACGTGATCATCCACCTGGATCCTGTGGCGGTGGGCCCGAAAGTGTCCGTTGAGCCGCCTGGCGCTTTATAAGCCTGACATGTCCTGACAGCAGAACGATTGCTGTACTGTCCGGTCAACTCCCCCTGTTCGGTAAACATATTGTATTCATCTGGGCTTTTCTTTAGCTTGAAACGGACGATTTCAGGGTAAGGAATGGCGATGAACAGCCAGCTTCAGGCACAAAAAATTCAGCACATCTGGCAGCGAGGCATAGCCAGGCGACAGTTCCTCAAATGGGGACTTGGCAGTGTGGCGGCGGTAACAGCGGTTGCCGCGGGTGGTTTTGCCTTGCTGCGTCGTTCTCCTCGCGACGAGATGACCCCTCCTGACTGGGTCAGCCACCTTTCAGCCACTGAATATCATCTCTTTGATCGTGCACGTGAGGTGCTGTTACCTGTTGCGGGTACGCCAATGATCGACAGCGCTAACGTGCCCGTGGTGCAGAACGTACAGCAGACCCTGGGCTTCCTTGATCCTGTCACCCGCAAGGAGCTGGGGGCAGGGCTCTCCCTGTTTGATAACGTGGTGGTGTTCAGCCACGGCTGCCGCTTTGTGGATCTGGACGATGCCCAGGCAAAAGCGCTGTTTGATCGCTGGGGGGAGGGCAGTGTGCTGCAGCGCACCCTGGCAACGGTAATCAAACAGCTGGTCTACAGCAGTTATTGGCGTGAGCCGGTCACCTGGCCCCCCGCCGAGTTTGATGGCCCGGTGAGTGAGAAATGGGGTCTGGCCTATCTGGGTAATGCCCCGATGCCGCAGGAATCTTCCCTTGATGTACAGCAGGAGCAGGCATGAGTCAGGTTAAGTGGCAGGCCAGCGGCCTTCAGGTTCATCAGGCTAGCGATGTGACGGATTCCCATATCGAGTTGGAAGCGGATGTCGTGATTGTGGGTTCCGGGGCGGGTGGGGCAGTCAGTGCCTATGAACTGGCCCGTCAGGGCAAGCGGGTGATTGTGCTGGAAGCCGGCCCCTACGTGCCCTCCCAGGCCTTCACGGAAGATTTCACCCAGAGTTTACATGCCCTTTATCAGGACAAGGGGGGGCAGGCTAATAGCAGCGGCGATTTGCTGGTGCTGCAAGGGGCCTGTGTGGGGGGGTCAACGGTGGTGAACGGTTGTGTCTGCTTCCGCACCCCGGATTTCATTCTGGAAGACTGGCAGCGCGATTTTGGTCTGGAGGAGCTGACGGAGTCGGAGCTGGCGCCGTATTTCGATGAAGTGGAAAAAAACCTTTCTGTGCACGATAACGGCGAGCATGAAATCGCCCGTCATGGTCAGGTAATCCGCGAGGGTGCGAAAAAGCTGGGTTGGTCCGTAAAACCATTGCGCCGGAATATTCGCCAATGCGGCCTCACTGGGCATTGTCTGTCAGGCTGCAAGACCGAGCGAAAGCAGTCCATGCTGGTGACCTACTTGCCCTGGGCTCAGGCCCATGGTGCAAAAATCTATTCGGATACCCGTGTTGAAAAGGTTCTGACCCAAAACGGCGAAGCCTCAGGGGTAGAAGCCGTGGTCACCCGACAGGATGGTGGAGTCGCTGCGACAATGACCGTGAAAGCGCCCCGCGTGGTGCTTGCCGCAGGTGCCGTACAGACACCGGTACTGCTGCTGAAGAGTGGCCTTGCCAACCGTTCCGGCAAGGTCGGTCAGAATTTTGCCTGTCACCCTTCATTACTGGTGGCGGGCAAGTACCCACAGCCTATCCACCCCTGGCGTGGTGCCCTGCTGGGAGTTCACGTTGATGAGTTCATGCATCCGGACAAGGGGGGCTTTGTGCTGGAGGACGGGGGCTTTGGTCTGGTGGAAATGACCATGCTGGCTGAACCCGGTAGCGGAGAGCCCTTTATGGATTATATGGCTAATGCCCGTCACATGGCGGGGCTGGTGACACTCATCCACGATCATAATGTGGGGGCGATTGAGTGGGATGGTGAGCGCAAGGCGATCAATTACCAGTTGAGCGATGTGGATTTCCCCTCCATGCAGCGTGCGATCAAGGCTGCCGCCAGACTGCATCTGGCTTCTGGCGCCACGGAAGTCTATGTACCTTCCAGCGATAAGCGGGTCATCCGCTCTGAAGCAGATATCGATACCCAGGTGGATTCGCTGGAAAATGAGCCACAGCACCTGCGCATGGTCAGCTATCACCCGCAGGGAACCTGCCACATGGGGGCCGATCCAGATAGTAGTGTGGTCAAGACAAATGGTGAAACCCATGATGTGCCCGGGCTGTATGTCGCTGATGCCAGCCTGTTGCCCACCTCCATCATTGTGAACCCGCAAATCACGGTTTATGCACTGGCGACGCGAATTGCCCGTCATATGAGCTAGTTTTTTCATCGAAAGCGGCCCTGGGGCCGCTTTCACGTTTACACCCCTGTTACCGAACTGACTGGAGTGCCTGTCTTATTCGCCACTACAGGTTTTGGTGTTTGTTACGGTTTGTTATAGACTCGGTCTGAAATCTCCACCAATAACAACAAGGGCCACACAGGGCCTGCCCAGGAGAGGGTGTTGATGAAGAATAACAACCGTGCGCCCTTGCCCGGCTATCTGGCCGGCCTTGAGCCTCTCAGCCGCCGTGGTTTTCTGCGCACTACCGTACTTGCCAGCGCCGCGTTGACCAGTGGTTGCGCCAGCCTTTTCGGCCGAAAGGATGCCCCGGAAACGCTGGAGTACTACAGCCTCAAGCCCGACGAAATCGATGTCATTACCCGACTCACCGAAATCATGCTCCCCGCAGAGCAGTACGGGCTGCCTTCCAGCACCACAGTGGTTCCTACCGTCAAGAATATCGACACCATGGTGCAGCGCCTGCCCGAGCAAACCCGGGATTTGATGGGGCTTGGAATCTGGGTGTTCAACAACCGTCCCATGATGAGTTTCAAATTCAAGAAATTTACTTCCCTGTCGGACGAGAAGGCGCTGGAGTACGTGAACGCCATGCAGGAAGGTGCCTTTTTCGAGCGTGGTCTGATGACTACGCTCAAGGCGATTATCGCACTGAATTACTGGCGTGATGAGCGCACCTGGCCCGGGCTGGAGTATCACGGTCCTGTGACTGAAACCTGGGGTGTTCGTCGTCTCGGCAACGCACCGTTGCCGAGAGCCTGACAGGGGGAATTATGGCTTTTGTTCGTGTAGCAAGAGATGGTGTGCCAGTCACCCAGGCCAAGGATGTGGCGCTGGATCCCAGCCTCGGCAAGCGGTTCACACTGAAAACCGATGTGGTTGTGGTTGGCTCCGGTGCTGCCGGCGCTGTTGTGGCTTATGAAATGGCCAAGGCGGGCCGCGACGTGCTGGTGCTTGAGTCTGGCCGTTATTACCCAAGCTCCGAATTTACCGAGCACCTTGGCGACACCATGACCAAGATCTATCAGGATCAGGTGGGCCAGGTGAACACCACCGCTGACATTATTTTTGTTCAGGGTGCCTGCGTAGGCGGATCTACGGTAATTGGTGCCTGTGTGATGGAAGAGCCTGGTGACAAGGTTCTCGATGGCTGGGCCGAAAAATATGGCCTGGATGCGCTGTCCGCTGAAAAATTCCGCCCCTATCTGGACAAGATCGCGGACGAACTGCAAATCCATACCAATGAAGCTCATGAGATTAATGCCTGTGCCCACAAGGTGATCCAGGGCTGTGAGAAGATGAAGTACTCCTGGAAACCGGCCCAGCGTAACGTGAAGCAATGCGCGTTGACTGGCCATTGCCTGGCCGGGTGCCCGTCAGATCGCAAGATGAGTTCACTGGTAACACATTTGCCCTGGGCGGCAGCTCACGGCGCACGGATCTTTTCCGATACCGAGGTGGTTAAGGTGAAAACCCGGGATGGGCGCGCGCGCGGTGTGGAAGCACGGGTGGTGGATCCGGACAGTGGGGTTCATGTGGCTGACATGCAGGTGGATGCGGACATGGTGGTGCTGGCCGCTGGCGCCATCCATACGCCGCTGATTCTGCAGCGTAGTCAGGTGCCGGATCGCAGTGGTCAGCTGGGAAAAAACCTGGCTATCCAGCCCTTTACCCAGGTGCTCGGCAAGTTCAAGGAGCCACTGTACGGCTTCCGCGGCGCCCTTGTCGGGGTACAGGTGGACGAGTTTACCCAAACCGACGGATACACCATTTTCTCAGGGTTGGCCGAACCGGAATCCCTGCTGGCTCAAGGTGATATGAAGGCTGGTGAAGCACATATCCAGTTCATGAAAGACTATAAGTACTATGCCGGTGTGAATGCCTTCAGTCAGGATCTTGGTAATGGCTATGTGCAATGGGACGGGGATGCCTACAACGGCGACAAGACCATTCACTACAACCCCAGCCGCGAGGAATTCGAGAACATGAAGGCTTCCGCCACCCTGGCGGCGCGCATCTTCTTCTCCGGTGGTGCCGAGAAAGTGTACCTGCCTACCTTCCAGAGTCTTGAGGCCAATTCCGTGTTCGAGCTGGACGAGAAAATGGACAAGGTGGACTACGGTATCAAGGGTATGTACACCTTCCGTTCCAACAGCTTCTCTCCCCACGGAACCTGCCGCATGGGTGCAGACCCTTATCAGTCTGTTGTGTCGCCCAGCGGTGAGCTTCACGATACGCCGGGGCTGTTCGTGGCCGATTCCAGCCTGATACCGGAATCCATGAGTGCGCCGATCCAGTGGACTGTTCACGCTCTGGCCAAGTACGTCAGCGACCAGATCAACGACAACGCGAGCAACTACTTTATTGGTTGATGCCTGCTGACGGATAACCGAAAGCGCGCCAGATGGCGCGCTTTTTGGTTGATTGCGGATTTGAGGGTAAGCGGTGGCATCCCCGAAATTCATGAAGTCAGGCTGGTTTCGCCTTTAGCGTCCGACCTCCAACCTCCCGAAAGTGCTGTTGTTTGAAATGCCGTCAAACCGGTGCGGAACTTTTCCGTTTTCCTTGTGCGTCCCGATCATCTCGTTGCAATGATGGATTTGTCCTGATTGGCATCCAGCATGGCGCCATTTGTCTCCATGGGCTGTGATAGCATTTACAACGAAGTTTCAAGGAGATTGAACCATGTCAGGTTTTGAATTCGCCACAACTCACCGGGTTTTGGTGGAACCGGGTGCCGCCGGCCGGCTTCCCCAGCTTTGCCAGGATCTGGGGGCTAGCCAAGTCATGCTGGTTACCGATCCGGGGATTCGCAGTACCCCGTTGCTGGGCCCGGTGGAAGAGAGCTTTCGGGCAGCGGGCATGGCATTAAGCATTTACGATCAAGTCGCTGCAGACCCGGCAGACAGCATCGTTCTTGAAGCAGTGGCACAGGCCAAGGCGGCGGGTTCGGACCTGGTGATCGGGTTCGGTGGCGGCTCGTCCATGGATGTGGCCAAGCTGGTGGCTCTGCTGGCACACCCCAAGGCCAGACAGCAACTCTCTGATATATACGGGGTTGGGTTGGCCACCGGACCAAGACTGCCCCTGGTGCAGGTGCCAACCACCGCGGGAACCGGCTCGGAAGTGACACCTGTTGCCATTGTCACCACCGGCGAAACCACCAAGGCCGGGGTGGTTGCCCCATCACTATTACCGGACCTGGCAGTGCTGGATGCCGAGCTCACTCTGGGCTTGCCGCCTCATGTGACCGCGGCCACCGGGGTAGATGCCATGGTGCACGCCATCGAAGCCTATACCAGTGCCCACAAGAAAAACCCGTATTCCGACATGCTCGCCCGTGAGGCCCTGCGTTTGCTTGGTGGAAACCTTGCTGCGGCCGTGAAAGAGGGGGGCAATCTGGCTGCCCGGGAGGCTTGTCTGCTGGGGGCCATGATGGCCGGGCAGGCATTTGCCAATGCCCCGGTGGCTGCGGTTCATGCGCTGGCCTATCCATTGGGCGGCCACTTCCATATTCCTCATGGTCTGAGTAATTCCCTGGTGCTGCCGGAGGTGCTGCGCTTCAACGTCCGTGATGCGGCACCACTCTATGCCGAGCTGGCACCGATCCTCAGTGATCGCCCTTTTGCAGATCATGAGGACGGGGCAGGGGTATTGATTGCCGCCCTGGAGAAGCTGATTGATGAAGTGGGTCTGCCCACCCGCCTGCGTGATGCCGGTGTTACTGAAGAGAGTCTGGAAACCCTGGCGGCTGACGCCATGCTTCAGCAGCGATTGCTGGTCAACAATCCCAGAGAGGTCACCGAGGCCGATGCACTGGCTATCTACAAGGCGGTGTATTAATGAGTGACAAAGCCCCTCGCCCGGAACGGGATAACTACGGTTACCTGTGCCCGGTGGACACCCGCTGGCGCGACAACGATATCTACGGCCATATTAATAACGTGGTCTATTACAGCTACTTTGATTCCACCATCAACCGTTACCTGATCGACGAAGGCGGACTGGATATTCACGAGGGTGAGCACATTGCCTATGTGGTCAGCTCCGGCTGTGATTATCTTGAAGCGGCAGCCTATCCTGACAAGCTGGCTATCGGCATGAAGGTGGACAAGTTGGGTTCAAGTTCGGTGCGTTATGGCCTGGCCCTGTTCGGCGAAACCGGTCCCGCCAAGGCCATGGGTTTCGTGGTTCACGTTTTTGTAAACCGGGAAAGCGGGAGGCCGGTCCCCATTCCTGTGCGCCTGAGGAATGCACTGGAAGCGTTGCAAGTCTGAGTGGTCAAGCGAGTTCAAAGTTCAAACGCGAAGAGGGCGTGCAGCTAATCGTTTAACGAGTTTGCCCGCGCTGAAAGTCATGGCGCGGCTATTACTTTTCAGGCTAGGACTACCAATAGTTCGCGCTTTCCAACATTAAACTTTGAAATTTCAGCTCGTAGTACCCACAAAAAAGCCCGGCATAAGCCGGGCTTTTTTATGGTGAAGCGATTGCCGCGTCTTAGACGGACTGGGCAACCGGGATCTTCACAGTGTCTGCCACGTCCTGATATTCGGCCATTTGGTCGAAGTTCAGGTAGCGGTAGATCTCGGAGGACATGGAGTCAATCGTGTTCGCGTATTCCATGTACTCTTCTGCGGACGGCAGCTTGCCGAGGATGGACGCCACAGACGCCAGCTCAGCCGATGCCAGGTACACATCCGCACCCTGACCCAGACGGTTCGGGAAGTTACGGGTGGAGGTGGATACCGCAGTGGACTTCGGCGCGATGCGAGCCTGGTTACCCATGCACAGGGAGCAGCCTGGCATCTCGGTGCGCGCACCGGCGCTGCCGAAGATGTTGTAGTAGCCTTCTTCGGTCAGCTGGTGCTGATCCATCTTGGTCGGCGGTGCGATCCACAGACGGGTCGGCATGGTGCCGCTTTCCACTTTCTGCAGCAGTTTACCGGCTGCACGGAAGTGACCGATGTTGGTCATGCAGGAACCGATGAACACTTCGTCGATCTTGGCGCCAGCCACGTCGGACAGAGTCTTGGCGTCGTCCGGGTCGTTCGGGCAGCACAGTACCGGCTCTTTGATCTGGTCCATGTCGATTTCGATGACGGTGTGGTACTCGGCATCGGCGTCGGCGCGCATCAGGCTCGGGTTTGCCAGCCACTCTTCCATGCCCTGGATACGACGCTCGATGGTACGGGCATCGCCGTAACCGTTGGCAATCATCCACTTGAGCATGGTGATGTTGGACTTCAGGTACTCGGTCACGCTGTCTTCGGACAGGGTGATGGTACAGCCGGCAGCAGAACGCTCGGCGGAGGCATCAGACAG
The DNA here is from genome assembly GCF_009882945.1 of Alcanivorax sp. DP30. Taxonomy (GTDB): domain Bacteria; phylum Pseudomonadota; class Gammaproteobacteria; order Pseudomonadales; family Alcanivoracaceae; genus Alcanivorax. Next base: position 589,259 of record NZ_WTUY01000002.1, on the reverse strand, counting down.
TTCGAATGCCTGCTCAACAGTCAGATCGTCCAGACCCTCGATTTCCAGTACGCGACCGGAGAACACGTTAACCTTGCCAGCTTTGGCAACAGTCAGGTGGCCGTCCTTGATCGCCTGCAGCGGAATCGCGTGTACCAGGTCACGCAGGGTGATGCCTGGCTGGCGCTTGCCTTTGAAGCGAACCAGTACGGATTCCGGCATGTCCAGCGGCATCACACCGGTGGCAGCAGCAAATGCAACCAGACCGGAACCGGCCGGGAAGGAGATGCCCATGGGGAAACGGGTGTGGGAGTCACCACCGGTACCGACGGTGTCAGGCAGCAGCATGCGGTTCAGCCAGGAGTGGATGATGCCGTCGCCAGGGCGCAGGGAAACACCGCCACGGTTCATGATGAAATCAGGCAGGGTGTGCTGGGTTTCCACGTCTACCGGCTTGGGGTAAGCGGCGGTGTGACAGAACGACTGCATGACCAGGTCAGCCTGGAAGCCCAGACAGGCCAGGTCTTTCAGTTCGTCACGGGTCATCGGACCGGTGGTGTCCTGGGAGCCAACGGTAGTCATCTTCGGCTCGCAGTACATGCCAGGGCGAACGCCTTCCATGCCACAGGCCTTGCCGACCATCTTCTGGGCCAGGGTGTAGCCCTTGTTGGAGTCACCCGGCTGCTCAGGCTTGCGGAACAGATCAGACGGTGCCAGACCCAGGGCTTCACGGGCCTTGGTGGTCAGGCCGCGACCGATGATCAGGTTGATGCGGCCGCCAGCACGGACTTCGTCCAGCAGTACCTGGGAGCGCAGTTCGAACTCGGCAATGACTTCGCCGTTTTTCTCTACCTTGCCTTCGAAGGGGAAAATGTCGATCTGGTCACCGGTTTCCATCTTGGAAACGTCGCACTCGAAGGGCAGGGCGCCGGAATCTTCCATGGTGTTGAAGAAGATGGGAGCGATCTTGCCGCCGATACATACGCCGCCAGCACGCTTGTTCGGTACGAACGGAATGTCGTCACCGAAGTGCCACAGAACGGAGTTGGTGGCAGATTTACGGGAAGAACCGGTACCCACAACGTCACCCACGTAGGCAACGGGGAGACCCTTGGCCTTCAGTTCTTCCATCTGCTTCAGCGGGCCGATTTCGCCGTCTTTCTCGGGGAAGATACCTTCGCGGGCATTCTTCAGCATGGCGTTGGCGTGTACCGGAATGTCCGGGCGGCTCCAGGCGTCCTGGGCGGGGGACAAGTCATCGGTGTTGGTCTCGCCGGTTACCTTGAACACGGTCAGAGACATTTTTTCTGCCAGGTCGGCACGCTTGGTGAACCACTCACCTTCAGCCCAGGATTCGATCACTTCCTTGGCCTTGGCGTTACCGGCCTTCATTTTATCTTCCACGTCGTGGAAGGCATCGAATACCAGCAGAGTGTGCTTCAGTTCTTCGGCAGCCACTTCCGCCAGCTCGGCATCGTCCAGGGCTTCGATCATGGGTGCTACGTTGTAGCCGCCCTGCATGGTGCCCAGCAGTTGAACAGCGCGCTTCTTGTCGATCAGAGGGGAACTGGCTTCGCCTTTCACAATCGCGCTCAGGAAGGCGGCTTTCACATAAGCGGCCTGATCCACGCCCGGTGGAACGCGGTTAACGAACAGATCCTGAATGAATTCTTCTTCGCCAGCCGGCGGGTTCTTGAGCAGTTCAATCAGGTCGGCGACCTGTTGCTCATTCAACGGCTTGGCAGGCACGCCTTCAGCGGCGCGCTCTTCTACATGTTTGCGATAGGCTTCTAGCACAGCGTTTCCCTCTTGCTCAATTTGGCTGAATTCTTTTGGAAATCAGTCTTTTAGGGTGTAACTGGGGGTTGGAATTGCGCGCGGAGTATAGCGGATTTGGTATCAACTGTTAAGCGAAACGGCTGTCCTGACCATTCACCCTGTGAATACTCATGATCACTCAGAGCGACTTTGCGTATTTTAGTAGGGGGCTCTCTGGCCTGCCGGCGGGCGTCGAAATCGCTTGTAGCTCCACAGATACTGCTCGGGCCCCTCATCAATCAGGGCGGCGATAGACCGGTTCAAGGCGAGCAGGGAGGTGTCCAGGTCGGGGTCTGCGATGTTCTCATCGGCTGGACGAAAGCGCAGCTCAAACCCCTGTGTGCCGGGTAAACGGTTTGCCCAAGCCATAAAAGGGCGGGCTCCCGTTTGCTGGATCAGTTTGCAAGCCAGGGTACCGGTGTAGGCGGGGTGGCCATAAAAGTCGGCATGACGACCACTTCGGCGGTCGGGCACCTGATCCGGAAGAATGGCGGTCATGGCGCCTTTGCGCATGGCGCGGACCAGGCCCGCTACCCCTCTGGCGGTGGTTGGATACATGGTGGAACCGAAATGTTCACGCCCGGCACGAACCAGTTCATCTACCTGCGGCAGACCGGAAGGGGCAAACATGACATGCAGGTCGTAGTGATCGGCCAGCCAGAAGTTGAGCACTTCCCAGCAGCCAAGGTGAGGGGCAAGAATCATCACCGGTTGGCCGGCATCCACTGCAGCCTGCAATGCATCACCGCCATCCACACTGTTAATGCGCTTCATGCCGCTGGTTGGGCGAGACCAGAACAGGGCGATCTCGAAGGTATTCTTGATGCTTTCCACCAGCGACTGGCGCGCCAGTCTGCGCTGCTCGTTTGCCGACAGTTGCGGATAACAAAGCGCGAGATTGATCATCGAGATGCGACGGGCTTCTGAGGGCAGTGTGGCAACCAGATGCCCGATAAGAGTGGCCAGCCAGCGATTGAGGCTAAACGGCAGGCAGCCGATAAGCCGCAGCATCAACACTGCTGCGTGCCCCTTGAATGTCTGAATGCGAGGATTGGTTTTTCTGCCCATGGCGGGAGAGTATAAGGGGACAGACGCCAGACGCCAGACGCGGGATGCAGAAAACCGAAAAGATCGGAGATGAGGTGTCGGGGAGGGCGGGCATGGCTATAATGCCCGCGTTTCTTAGCCTATGCGGTCTCTCATGCACGATATCTCCCACATTCAGCAATTTCTGCCCTGTCCGACTCCGCAAGCCTGGATTGACTGGGCCCTGCAGCACCCGGATATCCTGCTGATCGACCATGCCCATTGCGAGAAGAAGGCGGCCAGCACGGCGCTGAACCTGATGTTCCGGTATGTGGATCGCCCGGATCTGCTGGATGCCCTGAGCCAGCTGGCCCGTGAAGAGTTACTGCATTTCGAGCAGGTGATCCAGATCATGCGCGAGCGCGGCGTCACCTATGATCACCTGTCACCTGCCCGTTATGCCCAGGGGCTGAGAAAGCATGTGCGCACCGCTGAACCGGGGCGTCTGGTGGATACCCTGATTGTGGGGGCGCTGATAGAGGCCCGCAGCTGTGAACGCTTCGCCGCCCTGGCGCCCCATGTGGACGAAGAGCTGGGTCGCTACTACTGCTACCTCCTGAAAAGCGAATCCCGCCATTACGAGGACTATCTGCGGCTGGCCGAACAATACGCCGGTGAGCCGATTGATGACCGGGTAGCGTTCTTCAAGGAGGCGGAGCAGGAATTGATCGAAACGCCGGATTCCGAGTTCCGGTTTCATTCCGGCGTCCCGAAAGGCAATGGATCATTGAGAATGGATAGTTGATAACGGCGCGGATGCGCTGTTCCGGTATTTGAAAGCAAAGAGGCCGCGCCCAAAGTCTGGGCGCGGCCTATTGCGTTTGGGAAACCCTGAAACCTGCTTGCGCCAGCTATCAATTATCCATTCTCAATTATCAATTAATCTCAAAGCTCTCCAGCCGCAACCCGCGCTCACTGTCCGCCACAATCTGCCAACCCAGCTTTCCCCAATCGCCGAGTACCCAGCGTTTGCCGGAACCGTTAGCCAGGGCAACGTCATGGACATCGGGGCGGTGGGTGTGGCCGTGGATCAAGTGATGAACACCGGCGGCTTCCATGGATCTGGCCACTTCTTCCGGGGTCACATCCATGATGTTTTCCGCCTTGTTGGCGTTCTTGCCCTGGCTCTGCATGCGCATCCCCTGGGCAATCATGCGGCGCTGTTCCAGTGGCTGCGAGAGCATGCCCTGTTGCCACTGCGGGCTGCGGGACAGGGTGCGAAACTGCTGATACTCGGTGTCCAGGGTGCACAGGCTGTCGCCATGCATCAGCTGTGCGCCGGTGCCATAGAGATCCACCACGGTGCCTTCGTCCAGCAGACTGCCGCCGCAGGCCTCTGCGAAATCCTGGCCGAGCAGGAAGTCGCGGTTGCCGTGCATAAAGTACAGTTTGCTGCCACTGTCGGAGAACTGCCGGAAGGCGGCGATGGCACTCTGATTGAACGGGGTGTCGTCGTCGTCGCCAATCCAGGCTTCGAACAAGTCTCCCAGCACATAGAGGGCATCGACCTTGCCAGCGTGTTTCTCCAGCAAGGCCTTGAGGGCATCGAGATGCTCCGGGCGTTGCGGATCCAGATGCAGATCAGAAATGAACAGGGTATAGGCCATGAGGATTACTGGCCTTTCTGCTCGTCGTCTTTGCCAAGGCGATAGGCCTTGAGGATCAGAATCGGGGTTTCCGGCACATCACGGGCCATCATGCCGCTGAGGCGCTGGGTGGTGGTGCGTTCACGGGCAATGTTGTCGACCACATTCATGCCGTCGGTAACTTTGCCAAACACCGCATAACCCCAGCCGCGCTGGTTCTTGCCGCTGAAATCCAGATTGCGGTTATTCACCAGGTTAATGAAGAACTGGGCCGTGGCGGAATGCGGGTTGCCAGTGCGCGCCATGGCCAGGGTGCCGCGACTGTTGCTGAGACCGTTATCCGCTTCATTCTGGATCGGCGCCTGGGTGGCCTTGCGTTGCCCATCCTTGTCGAAACCGCCACCCTGGATCATGAAACCCTTGATCACACGATGAAACTGGGTGCCGTCGTAAAAGCCGCTGTCCACATACTTGAGGAAGTTGGCGACAGTTTTTGGGGCTTTGTCTTCGAAGAGCTCCACAGTAACGGGGCCGGCGGAGGTTTCCAGGCGAACCACGGGGTTCGCCAGCAGCAGGCCGGGGAGCAGGGCAATCAGGGCAACAACAAGGCGCATGAGGCTTACTCCCCGATCAGCTCGGCAGATTCGATCAGTACCGGCTCAAGCGGTACGTCCTGATGAAAACCGGAGTTGCCGGTGGCTACGCCGCGGATCTTCTCGACCACATCCATGCCGTCGCAGACCTCACCGAATACTGCATAGCCCCAGCCGTCCTGGCTGCGTTCCTTGTCCAGGAAGTGGTTATCGGCCACATTGATGAAAAACTGGGCAGAGGCGGAGTGGGGGTCCGGGGTGCGGGCCATGGCGATGGTGCCAACCTTGTTGGACAGGCCATTGCCAGCTTCATTCTGGATAGTGTCACGGGTGGGCTTCTGCTGCATGTCTTCGGTGAAGCCGCCGCCCTGGATCATGAAGTTGCTGATCACGCGGTGGAAGATGGTGCCGTCAAAATGGCCATCCTTGACGTATTGCACAAAGTTTTCGGTAGTAATCGGGGCTTTTTCTGCGTCCAGTTGCAGGGTGATTTTGCCGTAGGTTGTATTCAGCACCACTTTCATTGGGTTTTCTCCACAGGGTCGGGCTTGTAAGCCATGGCGGAAATTGCCGATGTGCAGGCCCGGAGTCTTTGACTGAAGGGGGCTGCACTGTACACTAGCGCACCTTTATTTTCACTGTATCCGGCGAAGGCAATGAGCGAAACCAAAGCGCCCAGCAATTTTATCAGACAGATCATCGATCGCGACCTCTCAGAGGGTAAAAATGACGGTCAGGTGGTCACCCGTTTTCCGCCGGAGCCGAATGGCTACCTGCATATTGGGCACGCCAAGTCTATCTGCCTGAATTTCGGTATCGCCGAAAGCTATCAGGGGGCTTGTCACCTGCGGTTTGATGACACCAACCCAGAGAAGGAAGAAGACGAGTACATCCAGTCCATCCAGCGTGATGTGGAGTGGCTAGGCTTCGAGTGGACCGGGGAGGTCCGTTTCGCCAGTAATTACTTTGACCGACTCTATGAGCTGGCGGTTGAACTGATCGAGAAGCAGCTGGCCTACGTTGACAGCCTGAGTCCTGAGCAGATCGCAGAGTACCGGGGCAATTTTACTACGCCAGGCAAACCCAGCCCGTATCGGGATCGCAGCGTCGAAGAGAATCTGGCGCTGTTCGAGAAGATGCGTGCTGGCGATCTGGACGAGGGTGAGGCGGTGCTGCGTGCCAGGATTGACATGCAGAGCCCCAACATCAGCCTGCGGGACCCGATTCTTTATCGTATTCGAAAGAAGGTCCATCATCAGACTGGCGACAAGTGGGTGATCTACCCCATGTACGATTTCACCCACCCCCTGTCGGATGCCATCGAAGGCATTACCCACAGCCTGTGTACCCTCGAATTTGAGGATCACCGTCCTTTCTACGACTGGGTGGTGGGAAATACTTCTGTGGCCGCGACGCCCCGTCAGTACGAGTTCGCCCGTCTCAACCTGAATTACACCGTCACCAGCAAGCGCAAGCTCAAGCAGCTGGTAGATGAGGGGCATGTCGATGGCTGGGACGACCCGCGTATGCCTACGATTTCTGGTCTGCGTCGCCGCGGTTACACGCCTGCCTCGATTCGGCACTTCTGTGAGTCTGTGGGCGTGAGCCGGGCAGATTCCGTGGTGGACATGGCCATGCTGGAAGCGGCGATCCGTGACGATCTCAATCAACATGCTCCTCGCGCCATGTGCGTGATGAACCCGCTCAAGCTGGTCATCGAGAACTGGGAGGAGGGCAAAGAAGAGTCACTGACCGCGCCGGTGCATCCGCAGAACGAGACCATGGGCACCCGTCAGGTTCCCATGACCCGGGAGGTGTACATTGACCGGGAAGATTTCCGCGAAGAGGCCAACAAGAAGTTCAAGCGTCTGGTGCTGGGTGACCGTGTGCGTTTGCGGTATGGCTATGTGGTGCGCGCCACCGATGTGGTGAAGGATGATAGTGGCGAGATCGTAGAGATTCGTTGTGTCTATGATCCCAATACCCTGGGCAAGAACCCGGAGAATGACGAAGGGCAGGGCAAATTGCGCGGTGTCATTCACTGGGTCAGCGCCAGCAAGGGCTTGCCATGCGAGGTGCGCCTCTACGATCGTCTCTTCACCGTGCCTAACCCGGGCAAGACGGAAGAGGGGCAGAGCTTCCAGGACAACATCAACCCCGAGTCGCTAAAAGTACTTGATGGTTGTTGGGTTGAGCCCGGTTTGCGTGGTGTCCTGGCAGAGACCCGTTACCAGTTCGAGCGGGAAGGGTATTTCTGTGTGGATCAGGACAGCACCGAGGGCCGGCTGGTGTTCAACCAGACGGTGGGTCTGCGCGAGTCCTGGCCGAAGGACAGTTAAAAGCAATTAATAATTAACAGTGAAAAGTTAATAGCTGCGCGATTTCGCGCGGTGACTGGCTGGAAGGAATGAGGCCGCGCCCGGATGCTGGGTGCGGCCTTTTTGTTGATGGAGAAAAATGAACAGATGCGGGATTGTCGTCATGATTTGATGCGGAGCCGCTGTGGGAGCTTGCCTGCAAGCGATTCGAGCCTGCGCGAGGTAAGGAGCGGCGGTTCAGTCCCATAAAAAAGCCGCGCCCAGTATCTGCCGGGTGCGGCTTGTTGTGGTGTCGCCTGGTTTAACCCAGCGCCTTTTCGCCGGACTGAAGGGTCTGGAAGATCAGGGTGTTGATGGTCATGGGGCCGACACCACCGGGGACTGGGGTGTAGGCAGAGACGCGATCTACCAGTGGGCCCAGTTCGATGTCGCCGCATTTTTCCGGGTGGTAGCCTGCATCCACGACTACGGCGCCATCCTTGATCCAGTCCGCCTTGATGAATTCCGGTTTGCCCACGGCGCCCACCACGATATCCGCCTGCTTGACCAGATTGGCCAGGTTCTGCGTGCGGCTGTGGCAGATGGTGACAGTAGCATTGGCTTCCAGCATCATCATGGCCATGGGCTTGCCCAGAATGGCGCTGCGGCCCACGACCACGGCGTGTTTGCCTTCCAGCTCAACCTGATAATGCTCCAGCAGGCGCATGATGCCTTTCGGCGTGGCGCAGCCGTAGGCGGATTCGCCCATGCTCATGCGGCCAAAGCCCAGGCAGGTTACCCCGTCCACATCTTTCTCGAGGCTGATGGCATCGAAGCAGGCGCGCTCATCGATCTGGGCGGGCACCGGGTGCTGTAGCAGGATGCCATGCACGTCAGGGTTATTGTTCAGCTCGTTGATCTTGGTCAGCAGCTGCTCGGTGGTGGTACTTTCCGGCATCTCGATGGCTTCGGATTCCATGCCCACGCGATGACAGGCATTGCCCTTCATCTTTACATAGGTGGCAGAGGCAGGGTCGGCGCCAACCAGGATGGTTGCCAGAATGGGGGTGCGGCCATTGGCCTTGGCTTTCAGTGCCTCAACGCGCTGGCGCATCTCTTCTTCGAACTGCTGGGCCAGGGCCTTGCCATCGAGAATCTGGGCGGTCATGGAGTCTCTCTCTGCGGTGTATAGAGTGGGTATCAGGGCGCGGGATTTTCGCACGGGCTGACCATTGGCGCAAAAGAAGAGCGCGACCCAATGGGGCGTGGAGTCACAAGTTGTTTAAAATCTGTGCGTTAGAGAATTTTTTGTTGCCGGGTGCGTTGACGCTCACCGGGGTGCCGAGTATTATGCGCGCCTCGCTTTCAAGCACTGTTGGCGTGACTGATAAACGGGGTGTAGCGCAGCCTGGTAGCGCGCCTGCTTTGGGAGCAGGATGTCGGGGGTTCGAATCCCTCCACCCCGACCATCAGTTTTAAGAGCAGAACCTGCAATGCGCCTGTAGCTCAACCGGATAGAGCAACGGCCTTCTAAGCCGTCGGTTGCAGGTTCGAGTCCTGCCAGGCGTGCCAGGCAGGGAAGTAACAAGTTTATGGTGACTGTAGCTCAGTTGGTAGAGCCCCGGATTGTGACTCCGGTGGTCGGGGGTTCAAATCCCCTCAGTCACCCCATATTCAAGTAACGAAAAAGCCTCCGGGGACACCCGGAGGCTTTTTCGTATGTGGCTACTTTAGCTGCGGGAGTTATCCCGGCGGCTTATGTAGGCATTCGCGGCGGGTTTGATTATAATCTGCGCCCTTGGAATTCAGGTCGTCATGCATTCATGTCGGCGACAAGCAGCAAAAAGTCTTTTTAAAGAGGATGTTATGCAGGTTTCTGTTGAAACGACTTCAGGTCTTGAGCGCCGTCTTACGGTGGGTGTTCCGGCGGAGAAGGTGGACTCTGCAGTAGAAAGCAAACTGCAGGAAGCCAAAAAGAATATCCGTCTGGACGGTTTCCGCCCGGGCAAAGTGCCCATGGGCGAAGTGAAGCGTCGCTTCGGTAGCGCCGTGCGTAACGAGGTGCTGGCTGACGTAATGCGTGAAGCTTTCATCGAAGCCGTTGAGCAGGAAAAGCTGCAGCCGGCCGGTATGCCGGGCTTTGAAGCGACCACCAACGAAGCAGGCAAGGACCTGGAATTCGTCGCCACTTTCGAGATTTACCCGGAAGTTGAACTGGCTGCATTCGATGGTGTTGCTGTCGAGAAGCCGGTTGCTGACGTGTCCGACGAAGACGTGGACACCATGATCGAGACCCTGCGCCAGCAGCGGGCCCAGTTCGAAGAGGTCGACCGTGCCTGTGAAGAAGGCGATCGCGTCAACATCGATTACAAGGGCCTGAAGGGCGATGAAGCCTTTGAGGGCGGGACCGCCGAAGGTCAGAACCTGGAACTGGGTTCTGGTCAGATGATCCCCGGTTTCGAAGATGGCATCGTCGGCATGAAGGCCGGTGAAGAGAAAGACATCAACGTGACCTTCCCTGAGGACTACCAGTCCGAAGAGCTGAAGGGTCAGGCTGTGGTCTTCCAGATCAAGGTCAACAAGGTAGAAGGCAAGCAGCTGCCGGCAGTAGACGCCGAGTTCATGAAAGGCTTTGGCGTTGAAGATGGCGATGAAGCCAAATTCAAGGCAGAAGTGCGCAAGAACATGGAGCGCGAGCTGAAGAATGCCGTTTCCGGCAAGGTAAAAGAGCAGGTAATGGAAGGTCTGGCGGAACTGCACCAGTTTGATCTGCCGGCCGCCCTGGTAAGCCAGGAAGTGCAGCGCATGCGTCAGCAGATGGTTCAGCAGTTTGGTGGCGGCCAGCAGTTTGACGCGTCTATCCTGCCGGATGACCTGTTCACTGAGCAGGCACAGCGTTCTGTCCGTCTGGGGCTTATCATTCGTGCCATCCTGGACCAGAACGAGCTGAAGGCCGACGCTGACAAGGTCAAAGCCCGTGTGGAAGAAATCGCGGAGCAATACGAGAAGCCGGAAGAAGTGGTGAACTGGGTGTACGGTAACCCCCAGCAGCTTCAGCAGATCGAAGGTGCGGTACTGGAAGAGCAGGTAGTCGACCTGGTGCTGTCCAGCGCCAAGGTGGAAGAAAAAACCATGTCCTACCAGGATGCAGTGAAGCCGCGGGAGCAGGCAGAAGCCTGATTCGCAGTCTCATTGCTGAAAAGGGGCCCTCGGGCCCCTTTTTTTGTGCGGCACTGACCTGGCTTCATGGGTAACCTTGCAGGCAAGGTGTGCAAAATCCAGCTGCGAGTGGGGATGTGGGGTGGCGGCATTAACGGCACCTGCTGCCAGGAAAGGTGTCATTTACGTTAAAACCGGTCATGGGGCTGCAGTTTTCTGAGCGGGTTGCGCCAGTTTTGCTGGCTAGGTACAGGTTGTTTGCGCCATTTTTGCCCTGAATTGACCTATAAATGCACAATCTGGCCAAGAATTGCGCACTTGAACCCTTCCTGTGTCCACTTTTATAGACGCCCCTGTGGTGCCGGCATAAGATGCCGGGAGACTTAATTTTCCTGAACGCCTTGTTTTGCGCCTGATTGGGCCCCATAGCAGCATCAGGAAAGGGGTTAAGCTGCGGAAAGATGCCGCGCTGAATGCACCCATATAAACAAGAGCGTCCGCGGACGATCGAAGAGAAGGAAAGCGCTACATGATCGACTTGAGCCGTATTCAATCCATGACTCCGGAAATGACCGAGCTGAGCAAGGACCCGACCAATCTTGGCCTGGTGCCGGTGGTGATTGAACAGACCGCCCGTGGAGAGCGTTCATTTGATATTTACTCCCGCCTGCTGAAAGAGCGAGTGATCTTCATGATTGGCCAGGTGGAAGATCACATGGCTAACCTGATCGTGGCACAGATGCTGTTTCTGGAATCTGAAAACCCGGACAAGGATATTCACCTCTATATCAACAGCCCGGGTGGCTCTGTCACTGCCGGCATGTCTATTTATGACACCATGCAGTTTATCAAGCCGGACGTGTCTACCATGTGTGTGGGTCAGGCAGCCAGCATGGGGGCTTTCCTGCTTGCTGCTGGTGCTGCTGGCAAGCGTTATGCGTTGCCCAATGCCCGGGTGATGATTCACCAGCCGCTGGGTGGTTTCCAGGGCCAGGCCTCAGACATCGAGATTCATGCCAAGGAAATCATCAAGATCAAGGGGCAGCTGAACAGCCTGCTGGCTCACCATACCGGTCAACCTCTTGAGCGCCTGGAGAAAGACACCGATCGGGACAACTTCATGGGTGCAGAAGAAGCCCGGGAATACGGCATCATTGACGCCGTACTGAACCAGCGTCCGGTGTAATTCTGTTACTTTCGTATAAAAAGTGTCCTAACGGAGGGGCAGGAAGGCCCGGCGGACTTGAAAAAGCCTCGGTCTCCCTGCATCTTCAAAGAGAACCCGATATTAAATACACAGGTTTAGAGGCAATTCGATGACCGATTCCACTGGCAAGAGCGATGACGGCAAGCTGCTGTACTGCTCATTTTGCGGCAAAAGCCAGCATGAGGTTCGCAAGCTGATTGCGGGGCCCTCGGTCTTTATCTGCGATGAGTGCGTGGATCTGTGTAACGACATCATCCGCGAAGAAGTGCAGGAAGACGCCACTGACACTGGCGGTGAGCGTTTGCCCAAGCCTGGCGAAATCAAGGAAACCCTTGATGAGTATGTGATCGGTCAGGAGCGCGCCAAGAAGGTGCTGGCAGTAGCGGTTTATAACCACTACAAGCGGCTACGCAGCAGTGGCAAGGGTCGTGATGAGGTGGAGCTCGGCAAGAGCAACATCCTGCTGATTGGTCCCACCGGTAGCGGCAAGACTCTTTTGGCCGAGACCCTGGCGCGCCTGTTGAACGTGCCGTTCACTATTGCTGACGCTACCACCCTGACCGAGGCCGGTTATGTGGGTGAGGATGTTGAAAACATCATCCAGAAGCTACTGCAAAAATGTGACTACGATGTGGAGAAGGCCCAGCGGGGTATCGTCTACATTGATGAAATTGACAAGATTTCCCGCAAGTCTGATAACCCTTCCATTACTCGAGATGTGAGTGGAGAGGGTGTGCAGCAGGCATTGCTGAAGCTGATTGAAGGCACGGTTGCGTCAGTGCCCCCACAGGGTGGCCGCAAGCATCCCCAGCAGGAATTCCTGCAGGTGGACACCTCCAACATGCTGTTTATCTGTGGCGGTGCCTTTGCGGGTCTGGACAAGGTCATCCGCGAGCGCTCCGAGAAAGGTGGCATCGGCTTCTCCGCAGAAGTGAAGAGCAAGGACGACAGCCGCAACCTGGGCGAGCTGCTGGTGGATGTGGAACCGGAAGATTTGGTCAAGTACGGCCTGATTCCCGAGTTCATTGGTCGTCTGCCGGTTATCGCAACGCTCGAAGAGTTGAGTGAGGATGCGCTGGTACAGATCCTTACCGAGCCTCGTAACGCGCTCACCAAGCAGTATGGCCGTCTGTTCGAAATGGAAGGCGTTGAGCTGGATTTCCGTGAAGATGCCCTGCGAGCCGTCGCCAACAAGGCAATGGAACGCAAGACTGGTGCCCGTGGGCTGCGCTCCATTCTGGAAAGTGTGTTGCTGGATACCATGTACCAGGTGCCTTCCATGGATGGGGTGGCTAAAGTCGTTATCGACAGCCCGACCATCAAAGGCGAATCCGACCCGCTGTTGATCTATGAAAACAGCGAGCAGTCTTCCAAAGTGGCGCCTGACTAAGGCGCCACCCTGGTTATTTAGAGGCAATACGTGCTGAAAGATATTCCGTTGTTACCACTGCGTGATGTGGTGGTGTACCCGCATATGGTTATCCCTCTGTTTGTCGGACGGGAAAAATCCATTGCGGCCCTCGAAGCTGCCATGGCAGCAGACAAGCAAATCATGCTGGTTGCCCAGCGCAATGCCTCCGATGATGATCCGGGCGTCGACGAGATCTATAAGGTCGGTACCGTTTCCACCATCCTCCAGTTGCTCAAGCTGCCCGATGGCACCGTGAAGGTGTTGGTCGAGGGTGGTCAGCGCGCACACCTTGTCAAGGCGGACTTCGGTGACGAAGGGGCTGTGGCAGATGTCCGCGAGTTGGAGGAAGGGCTGCCGGAAGAGCCCGAACAGGATGCATTGGCAAAGTCATTGCTGGCCCAGTTCGAAGACTACGTAAAGCTTTCCAAGAAAGTTGCCCCTGAAGTGACTGGTTCGGTGTCCTCCATCGACGAAGTCAGCCGTCTTGCCGATACCATTGCTGCTCATCTTCAGCTCAAGCTGGAAGAAAAGCAGGACGTTCTGGAGATGGTTGAAGTTCGTGAGCGTGTTGAACATCTGATTGCCTTGATGGAATCCGATATTGATGTGCTCAAGGTCGAGAAGCGCATTCGCGGACGCGTCAAGAAGCAGATGGAAAAGAGCCAGCGCGAGTATTACCTCAACGAACAGATGAAGGCGATCCAGAAAGAACTGGGTGATCTGGACGAAACCGGTAATGATCTCGATGAGCTGGAAAAGAAACTCGACAGCGTGGGCATGCCCAAGGAAGCCCGCGACAAGGCCCAGAGTGAATTCAACAAGCTCAAGATGATGTCGCCCATGTCGGCGGAAGCGACGGTGGTTCGCGGTTATCTGGACTGGATGACCTCGGTGCCATGGAAAAAGCGAAGCCGTGTGAAGCATGACCTGGTGAATGCCAAGGAAGTGCTCGACAGTGATCATTACGGACTGGAAGAGGTCAAGGACCGGATCCTGGAGTTCCTCGCGGTGCAGAGCCGGGTAGGGAAGGTGAAGGGGCCGGTGCTATGTCTGGTAGGGCCGCCGGGTGTGGGTAAAACCTCACTGGGGCAATCCATTGCGAAGGCAACCAACCGCAAATTTGTCCGCATGGCCCTGGGTGGTGTACGGGACGAGGCTGAGATTCGCGGCCATCGTCGCACCTACATTGGCTCCATGCCGGGCAAGGTGATCCAGAAATTGTCCAAAGTAGGGGTGCGTAACCCGCTGTTCCTGTTGGATGAAGTTGACAAGATGGGCATGGATAACCGTGGTGACCCGGCGTCCGCCTTGCTTGAAGTGCTTGATCCGGAACAAAACGACACCTTCAGCGATCACTATCTTGAAGTGGATTACAACCTCTCCGAGACGTTGTTTATTTGTACATCCAATTCCATGAATATTCCGGCTCCGTTGCTGGACCGCATGGAAGTGATCCGCATCCCGGGGTATACCGAGGATGAAAAGGTCAATATTGCGCTGCAATATCTGATTCCCAAGCAGATCAAGAACAACGGTCTGAAGAAAGATGAATTGGTGATCGACAAGGATGTGCTGCAGTATGTGGTACGTCATTACACCCGGGAAGCCGGCGTGCGTGGTCTTGAGCGTGAAATCAGCAAAATCTGCCGCAAGGTTGTGAAAGAGAACCTGCTGGCAGGTAGCGTTGAAACCATCAAGCTCACTGAAGATCAGGTCGAGCATTATCTGGGCGTGCGCAAGTTCAGTTTTGGCCGTGCAGAAGACAAGGATCAGATTGGGCAGGTTACCGGCCTTGCCTGGACGTCCGTTGGCGGCGAGCTGCTGACCATTGAAAGTGTTTCCACTCCCGGCAAGGGGCGGGTAATCTCTACCGGTTCCCTTGGCGATGTGATGCAGGAATCCATTCAGGCAGCCTGGACGGTAGTAAAAAGCCGGGCTGGCTCGCTGGGCATCCGCCGGCGTTCCCTGGAGCGTAATGACCTGCACATGCATGTGCCGGAAGGGGCAACGCCCAAAGATGGGCCCAGTGCCGGTATCGGCATGTGCACGGCCATGGTATCTGTTCTCACCGGAATCCCCGTACGAGCGGATGTGGCCATGACGGGGGAAATCACCCTGCGTGGTCAAGTTCTGCCCATTGGTGGCCTGAAAGAAAAGCTTCTTGCCGCTCACCGGGGCGGAATCAAGACGGTATTGATTCCGGAAGAAAATGAACGGGATTTGAAAGAAATTCCGGAAAATATCAAGGCATCCCTGGAGATCAAACCGGTAAAATGGATTGACCAGGTGCTTGATGTGGCGTTGACTCATCAGCCCAGCCCGCTCTCTCAGGCGGAGCAGGATGAGGATTTGGCGCTTTCAGAAGAGAAAAACCAGGAAGGTAATAAACGACCCAGTACACACTGATGGATCATATTTAAAGTAATTTAACGTATTGATCTGTTTGGTTTTTCAACTTTTTAAAACTTGGGTGAGATAGCATTTTTCCTTCCTTGACGCCCCCTATACCCATTGGTATAAAGTCGGCTTCGCTTAGGAGAGTGCATCCGCCTCGAACATAAAACCGGGAAAAAACAGAAAGGGGAAACTTTGTGAATAAGTCAGAGTTGATTGATGCGATTGCCGCTAGCGCGGACATTTCCAAAGCTGACGCAGGTCGTGCTTTGGACGCTACTTTGGAAGCGGTAACTGGCGCCCTGAAAAACGGCGACAGCGTTTCTCTGGTAGGTTTCGGTACTTTCGCTGTGAAAGAGCGTGCTGCTCGCGAAGGCCGTAACCCGCAGACTGGTCAGACCATCCAGATCAAAGCTGCCAAGGTACCGGGCTTCAAGGCCGGCAAGGCGCTGAAAGACGCGGTAAACTAAACTGATTGCAGGAGCGGTAGTTCAGCTGGTTAGAATACCGGCCTGTCACGCCGGGGGTCGCGGGTTCGAGTCCCGTCCGCTCCGCCAGTTTGAGAAAGCGCAGCCGTCCGCGGATGCGCTTTTTTCCGTTTGGAAGCATGTCTAACAAGACCTTCCTCAAGAATAATAGTGATTTCGTGAAAGTCCTTACGGAGTAATGTCATGCAGGAGTTCCGACGGTTTATCCGCGGCCCCGTGGGCAAGTTGTTGCTTGCCGCTATTGTTATCCCCTTTGTCGCCGTTCCGTTTCTGGACTATTTCTCGGGCAGTAGTTCTGCAGATACGGTTGCAGAAGTGGAAGGCACATCCATTACCCGTAATGCGGTAAATCAGCGTGTAGAACGTGTCCGGGACATGCTGCGTCAGCAAAGCCCGAACATGAATCCTGCCATGCTTGATTCCTTCGTGCGTCCGCAAATGGTGCTGGATGGCATGGTCAACGAACAGCTCATCATGAGCGCTGCAGAGAAAGCCGGTATGGTTTTCACTGTTGCTCAGGTGACGCCCCAGATTCAGAGTCAGCCGCTGTTTCAGGAAGATGGCAAATTTTCCAATATCCGTTTTGAGCGCGAGCTACGAGCGCGAGGCATGAGCCCGCAAGGTTACATCCAGGGCCTGCGTCAGGATCTGGTCAAGGAACAATATCGCGCCGGCTTCATGGCGACCGATTTTGCATTACCTGTAGAGCTTGATGAGCAGCGTCGTTTGGGTGAGCAGGTGCGTGATATTCGTTACGCACAGCTGGACCTGAATGCCCTGCGCAAGAGTTTCACTGTTAGCGATGAGGAGGTTCAGGCCTTCTATGCGGATAACCAGGACGAGTTCATGCGTGCGGAAGAGTTCCGCATTGCCTATGTCGAGCTGGTGACCAGTGACTATGCTGACAAGGTGTCGGTCACTGAAGACGATGTGGCTGCAGAATACGAAGTTCGCAAGGCGATTATGGAAGAGTCGGCCGGCAATACCGCCCGTCATGTTTCCCATATCCTCGTCGAAGTGAGCGGTGACCGTGATCTTGATGCTGCCAAGGCCCGCGCGATGGAAGCTGCTGCTGCCATTGAGGGCGGCATGAGCTTCGCCGATGCTGCCGCTGAATATTCCGACGATCCGGGTTCTGCCAACGATGGCGGTGATCTGGGCGTGGTATCAAAAGGCGCCCTGCCAGAAGAAATGGAAACGGCCATTGCGAGCCTTGAGGCCAATGTGGTTTCCGAGCCGGTCGTCAGTGATGCTGGCGTGCACCTGATCAAGGTCACCGATGTGGCTGAAAAGCGCGAAATGCCACCACTGGAGCAGTTGGCTGGCCAGATTCGTGCGGATCTGAAACAGGCGCGTGCTGAAGCTCTGCTGGCTGAAGATGTAGCCACTCTCGAAGAACTTCTCTACGAGCATGGTGATCTTCAGACCCCCGCCGAGCAGGTCAATAGCCAGGTACAGACCACCGACTGGGTGCCGCTGTCTTCCTTGCCCGCGCCGCTGGCAACCCCTCAGGTTCAGCAGGCCCTGAGCACAGAAGAAGTGCGTCGAGACGGCCATAACAGCGAACTCATCGAAGTGGCGCCAGGTCATTATCTGGCAGTCCGGATTGCCGATGAGAAACCTGCTGAACCCATGCCGTTTGAAGACGTGTCTTTTGCTATCCGTGAGCGTTTGAAAGGCGATATGGCAGCAGACAAGGTACAGACCCTGTTCGCTGAGGCTGAGGCAAAAATTGCTGAAGGCGCTGACCTTGAGACAGTGGCCAGTCTGTTCGACACTCAGGTGGAGGAGCAGGAAGGCTTACAGCGTGGTGGTGCCGAGCCTTCCATGGAAGTGGTGAATGGTGCATTCGGTCTGCCGCGTCCCGCTGACGGTGATGTGTCAGATCTTGCCCTGATTCGCACGGGCAATGGTTCAGTGGTTGCGTACCAGATCACCCGTGTTGAGGATGGCAACGCCGAACCATTGAACGAACAGCAGCAGGCTGCTGCGTTGCGTGAGCTTGGTAATGTTGAAGGCCAGCGTAACTTCCGGCAGGTGGTTGCCTTGTTGCGCGATGAAGGCGATGTGGAGCTGTTCCCCTCTCGTCTGAGCCCAAATGCGGATGACGCGCAGTAAAAACGCGCTTTAGCCGTATAAAAAAGCCCACCGATTTGGTGGGCTTTTTTTTGAGAATCAGCTAGAAGCTGCGCCTGGATAGACAAATCCCAACAAGCACCCCAAATCCTCTGCTTTTCTTCAGAGCAGGTTTGTGTTGCTTTCTTGGCGCTATGAGAACAAGGACAGGGCAGGGATAAGCAAGCGTGAGGAAGGCTGCCGCAGGGCGGAAATTGCCGCAGGCAATCTCCGCCGTGGGCGATGCCGGTAACAGGCGCTACCGACAGTTTTCGCTTACTGTGCTTCCAGTTCGAACGGCATGGAAACGGTGCTGGCACCGGCATCCACATAGGTCATTTCACCGGTGATACCCGACGCCATATCAGAGCACAGGAAGGCGGCGGTGTTGCCCACTTCTTCGATGGTCACATTCCGGCGCAACGGTGCCTTGGCGGCATTGTAGTCCAGCATGGAACGGAACTTCTTGATGCCGGACGCGGCCAGGGTTCGGATCGGACCCGCAGAGATGCCGTTAACGCGGATGCCTTCCGGGCCCATACTGGCAGCCAGGTAGCGCACAGAGGCTTCCAGGCTGGCCTTGGCGAGGCCCATGACGTTGTAGTTGGGTACAGACTGGCGGGCAGCGTGGTAACTGAGGGTCAGCAAGGCAGCGTTGCGGCCCTTCATCATCTCGTGACCGGCCTGGGCCAGGGCCACAAAGCTGTAGCTGGAAATATCGTGGGCAATCCTGAAACCTTCACGGGTGGCCACGTCCACAAAGTTGCCGTCCAGCTCGTTGCCAGGGGCGAAGCCTACCGCATGAATAATGCCGTCCAGGCCATCCCATTTCTGGCTCAGGTTGGCAAACACCGCCTTGATCTCGTCATCACTGGATACATCACAGGGGAAGCAGAGTTCGGCATTGCTGCCATAGCGCTCGGCGGCTTTTTCGACACGGCTTTTGAGCTTGTCGTTCTGGAAGGTAAAGGCCAGTTCGGCCCCTTCACGGTGCATGGCCTCGGCGATACCGGTGGCAATGGAGCGATCGCTGGCGATACCAACGATCAGAAAGCGTTTACCTGCAAGAAATCCCATGATTGTCCCTCGAATCGTGTGATGGTTTCCCGGTGTGTCTGGTCAGGGGCTTGTGCGGCCAAGTATAGGCAATTTCGCTGTCCATGACGTGATCCACGGCTGATTGAAATGCAACGGTGTGTTTCTTTTGTGGTTCCCCTGATCGGCCTGAGTCGTTCAGGCAAACGCAGCAGCAATGAGCTTCTGGGTATAGGCCTGGCTCGGTGCATCAAAAATGGCCTGCACATCGCCTTCCTCTACGACTTTACCGTCCTTCATGACCATGACCCTGTGACAGATCGCACGAATTACCTTGAGATCGTGACTGATGAACAGGTAGCTAAGGCCATGGCGCTGCTGCAGTGTTTTCAACAATTCCAGTATCTGGAACTGTACGCTGCGATCCAGCGCAGAGGTTGGCTCATCCAGAATCAACAAATCCGGGTTAAGAATCAGGGCCCTGGCAATGGCAATGCGCTGCCGCTGGCCACCGGAAAACTCGTGGGGGTAGCGGTTGCGGGTCTGGGGAGGCAGATCCACCTCTTTCAATAGCTCGCTAACGCGCTCATCCCTCACTGCTCTGGGCATGGACGGCTCATGAACCGCCAGGCCCTCAGCAATGATCTGGCCGACGGTCATACGCGGATTGAGGCTGCCATAGGGGTCCTGAAAGACTACCTGCATACGCCGGCGCCAGGGACGCAATTGGCCCTGGCTGAGGGTATGTAGTTCAGTGCCGTCCAGGGTCACGGATCCACGGCTACCGATCAGACGCAACAGTGCCAGCGCCAGAGTGGACTTGCCAGATCCGGATTCCCCGACGATCCCCAGGGTTTCCCCTTTGCGAAGCGACAGGCTGATATTGTCGACGGCCTTGAACAGTGGGGGAGGCTGGAACAGTCGGCTGCGCTTGCCCTTGAAGGTGACCTCGATATCGCTGGCCAGTAGCAATTCCGGACTGTCCGCTGCCAGAGCAGGCATGCGGCCGCGGGGTTCGGAATCGAGCAGGTGACGGGTGTAGTCTTCCTGTGGATGAGCAAGCACCTCATGGGTGGGGCCGGCTTCAACGCGTTTGCCCTTGTTCATGACGATGATATCGTCGGCGAACCGGCTGACAACGCCCAGATCATGGCTGATCAGGAGTATCGACAGCCCCAGTTCCTGCTGTAGCCGCTTGATCAGCGTCAGGATGGTTTCCTGTACGGTGACATCGAGGGCCGTAGTGGGTTCGTCAGCGATCAGGATTTCCGGATCATTGGCGAGGGCCATGGCAATCATCACGCGCTGTCGCTGACCACCACTGAGCTGGTGGGGATAGCGGCGCAGCATCTCTGCCGTGGCGGGCAGTTCAACTTGCTTGAGCAGTTCCAGACAACGTTCCCGGGCACGGGTTTGGCTCATGCCCTGATGGATGAACAGGGCTTCACTGATCTGCTTCTCCACAGTGTGTAGCGGGTTCAGAGCGGTGAGCGGCTCCTGAAAGATCATGCCAATGCGGCCGCCGCGCAGAGTGCGTTTTTGCTTGTGATCCAGCTTCAGCAGGTCCTGATCGCCAAGGGACATGCTGTCTGCAGACCAGTGAGCGGATTCGGGTAACAGATCCAGAAGGGAGAGTGCAGTGAGCGATTTGCCAGAGCCGGATTCCCCTACCAGGGCCAGCATACGACCGGCCTCAAGCTGCAGTTCCATGTTGTCGACGGCGGTCTGATCACCAAATTGGATGGTGAGCCCGCGAATGCTGAGCAGACTCATTGCAGGAATTTCCTTGTGTCGAAGGCGTCGCGGATGGCTTCGCCGATATATACCAGCAAGGTCAGCATGAGGGTGAGGGTGGCAAATACACTGATGCCGATCCACGGCGCATGCAAATTGGCCTTGCCCTGGCCGACAAGGCGACCAAGGGAGGGGGCATCCGGCGGCAGGCCAAAGCCGATGAAGTCCAGTGACGTGAGGGTAACCACGGCGCTGTTCAGAATAAACGGCAGGAAAGTGAGGGTCGCCACCATGGCATTGGGAAGCATATGCCGGAACATGATCACCGGTGCTTTTACCCCCATGGCGTTGGCCGAGCGGACATAATCCATGTTGCGGCAGCGCAGGAATTCGGCGCGAACCAGATCCACCAGGGTCATCCAGGAAAATAGCAGCATGATGATCAACAGGCTCCAGAAACTGGGTAGCACAAAGCTGGAGATAATTATGATCAGGAAGAGTTGAGGCATGCTCGACCAGATTTCGATAAAGCGCTGACCAAAGAGATCCAGTTTGCCACCGTAGTAGCCTTGTACTGCGCCAACAACGATGCCGGCGATACTGGACAGGATCGTTAGCATGAGGCCAAACAGAACCGAAATCCGGAACCCGTAGATCAGGCCTGCCAGGATGTCGCGCCCCTGATCATCTGTGCCCAGCCAGTTCTCCGCCGAGGGTGGGGCGGGAGCCGGTACATCCAGATCATAGTTGATAGTGTTGTAGCTGAAGCGGATCAGGGGCCAGAGCATCCAGCCTTTTTCATTAATCAGTTCAGCAACCACCGGGTCACGGTAGTTGGCTTCAGACTCGAAAAAACCGCCGAACGTGGTCTCCGGATAGCTGTTGAGTACGGGGACATAGAGGTCGCCGTCATAACTCACCAGTAAAGGCTTCTCGTTGGCAATCAGTTCGGCGCCAAGAGTGAGCACAAACAGGGTGAGAAAAATCCACAAGGACCAGTAGCCGCGACGGTTGCTGCGAAAGGCCTGCCACTGACGAGCCCACACAGGGTTGCTCTTCAGTGGGTTATTTCCGAGCAGATTGCCTGTCAGGAATCTCATCAATGATCCCTCCGCTCGAAATCAATGCGCGGATCTACCCACATATAGGTCAGATCGCTGATCAGTTTCATCACCAGGCTGAGCAGGGTGAAGATAAACAGGGTACCAAACACCACCGGATAATCACGACTGATGACGGCCTCAAAACCGAGCAGACCAAGGCCATCAAGGGAGAAGATGAACTCGATGAGCAGCACCCCGGTAAAGAACATGCTGATGAAGGCGGCGGGGAAGCCGGCGATGATGATCAACATGGCATTTCGGAACACGTGACCGTAAAGAACCTGTTTTTCTTCCAGTCCTTTGGCTCTCGCTGTCTGGACATACTGCTTGCGAATTTCGTCCATAAACGAGTTTTTGGTGAGCATGGTCAGGGCGGCGAAATTGCCCGCCACGATGGCGATGGTGGGCAGGGTGATATGCCAGAGGTAATCCCCGATCTTGCCTAGCAGACTAAGCTCTTCAAAGTTGTCGGAGGTGAGCCCGCGCAAGGGAAACCATTCGAACCAGGAGCCGCCAGCAAATACTACGATCAGAAGCAGGCCCAGCAGAAAGCTGGGAATGGCGAAGCCGATGATGATGGCGGTGCTGCTCCAGACATCAAAGCGGCTGCCATCGTTGACCGCCTTGCGGATACCGAGGGGAATGGAAACCATATAGGCAATCAGCGTGCTCCACAGGCCCAGGGAAACAGAAACCGGCAGACGCTCTACGATCAGCTCGGTCACTGATCGGTCGCGGTAATAGGATTCACCAAAATTACCCGTGAAGTAATTCTTTAGCATCAGCCAGAAGCGTTCATGGGCAGGCTTGTCGAAGCCATACATCTTCTCGATACGCTCCACCAGCTCCGGGGGCAGGCCTTTGGCATTCTGGTAATTTCCCCCGGTCATGGTGTCTGCGCTACTGCCAGCAAAACTGCTGCCTGCGCCACCGGTACCGATGCCCTGAAGTTCTGCCAGGGTCTTCTCCACCGGGCCGCCAGGTGCCGCCTGAATGACAAGAAAGTTGAGCAGCAGGATGCCGAACAGGGTGGGAAGCACCAATAACAGGCGTTTGCCTATGTAGAGTTTCATTTCGCGGTGCTATCCCACCATGTATCAAGGGAGGTGCCCGGGCCGACATATTTGCCGAAATCAGGGTGTCTGAGGCGCGACTGGTAAGCGATCCGGTAGGTATCGGTATACCAGTTGAGAACGCTGTAGTGGTTCCATTGCAGCACCCTGTCAAGCGCGCGACAGGCGGTCAGCAGAGCCTCCCGGTTGGGGGCGGCAATGATCTTGTCCACCAGTGCATCCACCGCCGGGTTCTTGATGCCGATACGGTTGCGGCTGTTTGGGCTGTCGGCGGCTTCCGAGCTCCAGTATTCTTTCTGTTCATTACCGGGGGAACTGGATTGCCCCATGCTGGCCACGATCATATCAAACTCGAAGTTGCGTACACGCTCCACATACTGAGCGGAATCGATGGTCACCACGTTGGCATTGATGCCCAGGGCTTTCAGATTGCGGGTAAAGGGGAGAACCACACGTTCGAACGCCGGAGAGATCAGCATGATCTCGAATTTGACGGGCTTGCCCCCTTCAGTGAACAGATTGCCATCCCGGAACTGGTAGCCAGCCTGCTTGAGCATACGCTGGGCTTCTCGAAGGTTTTCACGAGGGCGTCCGGAACCGTCACTTTTCGGTGGCTGGTATTCACGGGTAAAGACTTCTTCCGGGAGCTGATCGCGATAGGGCTCCAGCAGGGCCAGTTCGGCCTTGGATGGCAGGCCTGTGGCTGCCATATCGGAATTTTCGAAATAGCTGCGAGTGCGTTTGTACTGCCCGTAGAAGAGGTTGGCGTTGGACCACTCGAAATCGAAGGCGTAGCCAATCGCCTCGCGCAGTGCCTTGTCCTGAAACAGTGGCTTGCGGATATTGTAAATGAACCCCTGAGCTCCGGCGGGGTTATGGTGGGAAACAACCTCTGTCTTGATCTCGCCTTTATCAAAAGCGGGCCCCTTGTAGGCGGTGGCCCATTCTTTGGAATTGGATTCACTGCGCCAGTCATAATTGCCTCCCTTGAAGGCGATCATCGCCGCCTTTTCATCAAGGAAGTAATCGTAGGTGATGGTGCCGAAATTGTTTCTCCCCTTCATGACAGGGAGGTCCCTAGCCCAATAATCCTCCCGGCGCTGGTAGACAATTTTCTTGCCGGGTTCCGCTTTGATAATCCGATAGGGGCCGGAACCAACCGGCATGGTCATGCCGGCTTTGACGAAATCCTTGTTGTCCCAGACATGTTTGGGCAGTACCGGCAGCTGGCCAATTATCAGCGGCAGCTCTTTGTTCACTGTGTTGCTGGCGAAATGAAAGGTGACGGTGAGAGGATCATTGACCTCAACCTTTTCCACTTCTCCATAGTAAAAGCTGTAGAAGGGATGGCCTTGGTTGATCAGGGTGTTGAACGTCCAGGCCACATCATCGGCGCGCACAGGCTGGCCATCAGAGAATTTGGCCTCTTCGTGAAGATGGTAACGCACCCAGCTGCGGTCATCCGGCCATTCTATGGTTTTTGCCAGTAACCCATATTGGGTGAAGGGCTCGTCTTCTCCGCGAACGGTAAGCGAGTCATACAGATGAGAGTTGTCCGTGGCTCCCATGCCTGCTGCCGGTCGCCCTTTGGGAACGAAGGGGTTCAGGCTGTCGAAGCTGCCAACTACCTGCAATTTCAGGTGGCCGCCCTTGGGCGCATCCGGGTTGGTATAGCTGAAGTGGTCAAAGTCAGCGGGGTAGAGGGGCTCGCCATGCATGGCAATGGCGTGACTTTTGTTGATACCGGCATCTGCCAGGCCCGTACAAAGGCACAGACCAATGATCAGCCCACGCAGCATTCTTGTGTGAATGGTGCCGTGATTGGCCATATCGACTCCTTGTTATTTTTTCGTCCACCATGTGTCCAGACCCAACCCGAAGGGGAT
This sequence comes from Alcanivorax sp. DP30, assembly GCF_009882945.1. Taxonomy (GTDB): domain Bacteria; phylum Pseudomonadota; class Gammaproteobacteria; order Pseudomonadales; family Alcanivoracaceae; genus Alcanivorax. Next base: position 564,295 of record NZ_WTUY01000002.1, on the reverse strand, counting down.
TGGTTCCGCTGGACGGGCGAACTTGTCCCACCAGGCAATTCTGTGATGGCGGATATGATAATTCAGGACACCGTAATGCTGATAGCGTAAACGGCGGTCCAGCGCCTGCAAGGCGAGGGTGTAATCTGCTTCATTGTTGGCAGAGAGGGCCTTGCCAACCAGAAAATCCACAATTGGGTCATTTATACCGGCGAGATTACGGCTGCCAGAAATCCCCGCACTGGATGAAAGGAAGTAATCCTTCAGTTCCGGTCCCGGATAATCACGCATGGGCAGCACGAACAGCACAACGTCGTACTCGAAATTATCGAGTCTTTGCTTGTACGCGGCAGGATCCACTTCCCGATAGTCTGCTTCAATCCCGAGGCGCTTCATATTCTTGAACCACGGGGCGAGGATGCGATAGATGCCAGGGTTGTGATAGTTGAGCACCGTGAATTTCAACGGTTTACCCTGGGCGTTTACCAGAACGTTGTCTTTGAGCTGCCAGCCGCTTTGTTTAAGCAGCGTCAGCGCCTCGCGCATGCGGTTTCGTATTTGCCCGGAACCATCGTTGACCGGTGGCGTGATGCTTGCGGAAAAATAGTCTTTGGGAAGCTGGCTGGCGAATTCGCTGAGCAGTGTTTGCTCGGCGGCGCTGGCAGGTGCTGAAGCGGTGTAGGGGCTGTTGGGGAACCAGCTCACGGTGCGGGTGTAGGCATCTGCGAACAGGTTACGGTTCGACCATTCAAAATCAAACAGCAGGCTGGCTGCTTCACGAACCCTTGGGTCATCAAACGGCGGGCGACGGGTGTTAAAGAAAAATGCCTGCACCGGACGCGGGATTCGGTGTGGAATCTCGGCTTTGATGACCCTGCCATCGTTGAGGGCGGCAAAATCAAACTGGGTGGCCCAGCGTTTTGAGCTGTAGGTGTAATGCAGATCATAACCGCCGGACTTGAAGGCTTCGAAACCCACATCGGCATCACGGAAAAATTCGAAGATCACCTGGTCAAAGTTGAAGCGACCGCGATTGACCGGCAGATCTTTCGCCCAGTAATCCTTTACCCGTTCGAAGGTCACCTGTTTGCCGCCCTTGATGCTGGCCACCCGGTACGGGCCACTGGAAACCGGAGGTTCCAGGGTGGTGCGCTCAAAATCATGGGTTTGCCAGTAGTGACTGGGCAGAATCGGGATGGCGCCGACCACCAGAGGCAGGTCGCGCCGCCCTTCGGTGAAAGTGAATTTCACAGTTTGCGGATCCAGAGCTTCCACACTTTTAACATCAGACAGTCGCAGGCTGTACTCGGGATGGCCTTTGTCGCGAAGAATATTGAAGGAAAACACCACGTCGTCGGCGCGGATGGCTTCGCCATCGTGGAAGCGCGCCTGATCACGTAGATGAAAGGTGGCCCAGCTGCGGTCCGCAGGGTATTCGATCCAGTCGGCGATGAGGCCATAGGCCGCACCGGCCTCGTCACCTAACGGGTTATGGGGCTGGTTACCCATCAGCAGGCTGTCGGCAATTTCTGTCACCCCATACATCTGGATGCCAGGCGTATCAGCGGGACTGATGCCTTTAAGAATGTAGGGATTGAGGCTGTCGAAGGTGCCATTGCCGAACAGAGTAATGCTGCCGCCCTTGGGAGCAACGGGATTGACGTAATCGAAGTGCGTAAAGTCGGCGGGGTATTTGAGGTCGCCGAAGGGGTGATAACCGTGGCTGCGGGTGGTGCCGGGCTCTTCCGCCTGTGTCAGCGATGAAGCGCTGAGGCACAGGCAGAACAGTGTGCGAAATAACGTTTTAGAAGGATTGGCGAATATCAACGTAGAGTGTCAGCCGTTGCCCGGGTTGTAAGTATCGTTTGCTGGCGACTTTACTGTTCCAGCTGCGGATGTCATTCACCGATACATTAAAGCGGTCTGCAATGGCATACAAGGAATCTCCGTTGCGTACGGAATATCGGACCTGACGGACCATGTTGCTGTCGCTGCGGCTGGCAACGGTGGTGGGGGCTGCTCCCTTGGTCCAAACCGCCAGAGACTGGCCAATGCTGAGCTTGTCGCCTGGAGCCATATTGTTCCAGCGCGCCAGTTCCTTGACGCCGACCTTGTACTGTCGGGAGATCTCCCAGAGGGTATCGCCGGAACGGACGGTGTGACTGATTTTCTGGCGTCCGTCCCGTTGCCGGTTCTGGTTGTCCGCCAGGCGCGAGTCTGCGCTCAGGGTATAGGTGTCTTTGCCTGCTGCCGGGCCCGGGATTAGCAGGGTGCGGCCAGCGATGATGGTGTTGTTTTTCAGGTGATTGATGCTGCGCAGCACTTCGGGGGTGGTGCGGTAGCGTCGGGCAATGGCGCCAAGATTGTCGCCGGGACGAATTTCGTAGCGAGCCCACTGCATTCGCTGATCAGCCGGGAGATCTGCCAGTGCCAGGCGGAACCGTTCTGCACGCTCAGCGGGAATCAGCAGACGATGTGGTCCATCGGGGGCAGTGGCCCAGCGGTTGTAGGACGGGTTGAGCAGGTAGAGTTCTTCGATGGAAATATCCGCCAGCTTGGCCGCCTGGGCCAGATCAATCTGGCCGCCGGTATCAACTTCCGCAAAATAGGGCTCGTTGCGGACGGGCTGCAGGGGAATCTCGTAGGCTTCCGGGTCCTTTACGATTTGTGCGATTGCGATCAGTTTGGGCACATAGGCGGTGGTCTCCCGCGGCAACTTCAGGCTCCAGAAATCGGTGGGCTTGCCGGCTTCTTCGTTGCGGCGAATGGCGCGGGAAACGGTGCCGCCGCCGGCATTATAGGAAGCCAGGGCCAGCAACCAGTCACCATCGAAGCGATTGGCCAGTTTTTGCAGATAATCCAGCGCGGCGTTGGTGGATTTGATCACATCACGGCGCTGGTCTTCCCACCAGGTACGATGGAGGCCGAAGTAATCCCCGGTGGAGGGGATAAACTGCCAGGGACCGGCAGCACGGCCATGGGAGTAGGCGAAGGGGTCGAAGGCGCTTTCCACGATGGGGAGCAGGGCCAGCTCCAGCGGCATGTCTCGTGCCTCTGCCTGTTCCACGATGTAATGCAGGTAGCGTTCGCCACGGGTGGTAACGCGTTGAAAATACTTGGGATGTCGGGCGTACCAGTCGCGCTGCACCCGGATTCGATCATTCTCCACTGAAAGGTCCAGGCCATAGCCAGCTCTGAGACGTATCCAGAGGTCTTCGTTCTCGGTGGCGGGGAGCGTTTGGGTGCTTGCCTCCACCGGGGCGGGTTCATCCATGCCGTTGGCCAGATCCATGTCATCCACTGACGGCTCTGCAGCCGGCATGGGGGGGAGTTCGTCCACTGAACGGTTGCTGGCGCAGCCGGAAACAATGCCGAGGCTGACCAGAATGGCCACGGTTAAAATTCTTTTCATAATAATAAGGACAGCAAATATTTTCGTTAATTTTAGGGAATGGGATCAGAGCCCAGCAAGGCGAAATTGCTAAAAGTTATCTTTCCAGCGACGCAAGGATGCAAAGCATTGCACATTACTGCCTGAGGCGCCTGGTTCACGGGCTTCACAGGCATTCTGGATGTCCGTGTCAGCGGTGCGCAAAAACGGGTTGGTACGGCATTCCTCGGCCACTGTTGTGGGCAGGGTAATCTGGCCATTTTTCCGTGCTGATTTCACCGCGGCCAGCCGGGCCTGAACCCGTTGGTCGTGGGGAGTAACCGCGATGGCAAATTCAAGATTGGCGAGGGTGTACTCATGGGTGCAGTAGACCAGGGTCTGCGCGGGTAGTTCGGCCAGCCTGTGCAGGGATGTATGCATTTGTGACGGCGTTCCCTCAAACAGTCTGCCGCAGCCGCCGGCAAACAGGGTGTCGCCACAGAACAGCCAGCCATTTTCCGCGTCATGGTAAGCAATATGCCCAAGGGTGTGACCAGGGACGTCCATTACCTTCAGGGTGATGCCCAGTGAGTCCAGCTTGATTATCTGGTTGTCTTTGAGGGGTTGGGTCATGCAGGGAATGGTTTCATTGGCTGGCCCGTAAACGGGGATTTCCCGGTTGCGAGTCAGGGCGGCAATGCCGGCAACATGATCAGGATGATGATGTGTCACCAGAATGGCGGCCAGATTCAGTCCTTTTTCCTCAAGAAAACCCTCCACCGGTGCCGCATCACCGGGATCTACCACAACACATTGATTCTGATGGCAGATTGCCCAGATATAGTTGTCAGTAAATGCGGGAATGGCGATGGGGCTGGCTAACATGACGTGTTACGCTCCTGAAATAAGCCTTTGATTGAAGAGGTATTGTGCTGATGCAGCTGCCACCACTCAACCGGATCTCGTTCAGTGCCGGTAACCATGATCTGGAAAAGCACTTCGATGCCTGGCTGGACAGTGAGCCCGGACAGGCCTTGTTGGATGCAGAGCGTACCATGCTCGAAGACTGGATGCGCCGGCAGGTGGGCCAGCGAGCCGTGGCGGTTTACAGCAGTCGCGAGCAGGACCTGCTTCGTGACAGCCCGTTGCGCTGGAAAATGTCGGTGGGACCGGTGGGATTTCCCGGCGTGACAGTACAAAGCCGACTGGACAGTCTGCCACTGGCCAAAAGCAGTATGGATGTGGTGCTTCTTCATCACGTCCTCGACTTCTCCCGGGATCCCCATCAGGTACTGCGTGAAGCCTGCCGTTCCATCGCGCCTGGTGGCCAGATCGCCATCGTCGGCTTTCATCCGCTAAGCATGATGGGGCTGGCTCGCTGGTTCTACTGGCGGGGGCGGCCTGGCTGGGCGGGGCGTTTTTACCGTCCCAACCGGGTAACCGAATGGTTGCAGGTTCTGGGATTTGAGGTCGATGGGATGGCCAGTGGCTTCTATACTATGCCGTTTGGCCAGCAAGGCAGGCAGCGTATGCGTTTGCTGGAATGGCTTGGCAGCCTGCTCTGGCCCCGCCATGGCAGCGCCTATCTTCTGGTGGCTCGCAAGCGAGCCGGGATCGTGCGGCCGCTGCCGTCACGCCAACGCAAGGCACCCCGCAATACCGTGGTGCCGGTGCCAGTGGCCCGCTGGGGTCAACAGAATCGGGAGTCCTGACTTTTTGAAGCAAGTTAAGCAAGTCGCAATGTTTACGGATGGCGCCTGTCGCGGCAATCCCGGTCCGGGAGGCTGGGGCGTGGTGCTGCGTTACGGCGACAAGGAAAAGGAAATGCATGGCGGTGAAGCGGAAACCACCAACAACCGCATGGAGTTGATGGCCGCCATTGCCGGGCTTGAAGCCTTGCGGCAGCCCTGTGAGGTGGTGCTGACCACCGATTCCCGCTACGTGATGGATGGCGTAACCCGGTGGATGCCTAACTGGAAGCGAAGGGGCTGGAAGACCGCCTCGCGCCAACCGGTCAAGAATGTTGACCTGTGGCAACGATTGGATGCAGCTACCCAGCCCCACAATATTGACTGGCAGTGGGTGAAAGGGCACAGCGGGCACCCTGAGAATGAGCGTGCAGATGCGCTGGCAAACAAGGGTATTGATGAAATGAATCGACAGAAAGGGATCGCCTAATGCGTCAGGTGGTACTGGATACGGAAACAACCGGCCTTGAGCCCAATGATGGCCACAGGGTCATTGAGATCGGCTGCGTGGAAGTGATTAATCGCAGAATCACCGGGAACAACTTGCACCTGTACCTCAATCCCGAGCGCGATATCGATGAGGGGGCACTGGCAGTACACGGGATTTCCACCGAATTTCTGGCCGACAAGCCCACTTTCGACAAGGTTGTGGACCAGTTTCTTGCCTTTGTGGATGGTGCCGAGCTGGTGATCCACAACGCCCCCTTTGACGTGGGCTTTCTTAACCACGAATTGCGACGCCTGGGCTCGTCGTATGGCTCCATCGAGCAGCGCTGCGGGGTGCTGGATACCCTGGTGATGGCGCGACAGAAGCACCCGGGACAGAAGAACAATCTGGATGCCCTGTGTCGTCGTTACGATGTGGAGAACGGGCACCGGGAATTGCATGGTGCCTTGCTGGATGCGGAAATTCTGGCGGATGTTTACCTGGCGATGACGGGTGGCCAGACTCGGTTGTCACTGGGGGGCGGTGATGCCTCGGAGCAGGGCGGCGCAGTGCAGGCAGAAGCTATACGCCGGCTGGATGCCAGCCGCCCCCCGGCGAAGGTGGTGCGTGCCACCGAGTCCGAAGTCAGTCGCCACAACGACAAACTGAGCGCCATAGGTGGCAGCAACGGCGAACCGACTTTATGGGAGAAGCTGGAGCGGGGGGAGCTTCACTGAGCTACGAGCTACGCTCGATTGGATAGGAACACCACAAAAAGTTCCCAGAAAACTCCTCTTTTCTCCGGAGCTGCTGTAGGAGCTTGCCTGCAAGCGATCCTCGCCCAAGCGAGGTAACGATTCCAGAGCCTTGATTATGTCCGGTAGCGACGCAGGCAGAGGCTTAGGCTGCCCATGCGTCTATTCTCCTCACTATCGTCAGGATTTGTCTCTCAAGCGGAACGCTTACAAAAAAGGCCGCCCCGGATTAGTCCGGGGCGGCCTTATTGTTTTCCTGAGCGTGCAGCATGTTGAGTGATGCGTGAAGCATTAATCTAGTGCGACGGCTCCGGCTTGTCAGTGAACTCGCTGGCGGAGTGGTGCGTGATCCAGCCATTCTCGTACATGTAGTCCGTGGCCGGCTCCAGAGCGGTGGCGGTCATGATCAGGCCGGTGATGGACATGACGATGGTGTAGGGCAGGGCCATGACCACCATGCGTCCGTATGACAGCCGCACCAGCGGAGCCAGGGCTGAAGTCAGCAGGAACAGAAACGCGGCCTGTCCATTCGGTGTTGCTACCGAGGGGATGTTAGTGCCGGTATTGATGGCAACGGCCAGCAAATCAAACGTATCCCGGTTGATCTCACCCTTCATCAACGCCTGGCCGACTTCGTCCACGTACACCGTGGCAACGAAGACATTGTCGGATACGGCGGACAGTACTCCGTTGGCCATATAGAAGGCCGGGCCCTGGACGGATTTTTCGAGGCTCAGTACGTATTCAATGACGGGGGCAAACAGTTGCTGGTCGGCAATCACCGCTACCACGGCGAAGAATACGGTCAGCAGGGCAGTGAAGGGCAGCGCTTCTTCGAAGGCCGCGCCAAGGCGATGCTCTTCGATAATGCCAGTGAATGAGGTAGCCAGGATGATCACGGTGAGGCCAACCAGACCCACGGACGCCGCATGGGTAGCCAGCCCGATCACCAGCCAGACGGCAGTAAGTGCCTGAATGACCAGGGCCGCGCGATTCTGTGTGGTGCGCTTGCGATCCTGCTCCAGGGCGTACTGGCGCATGATGCCGCGGACCTTCTCGGGGATGTCTTCGCCGTAACCGAAGCTGCCGCTGATTTCCAGAAATATACAGGTCATCAGACCGATAATGAGAACCGGAATGGTGATAGGCGCCATCCGCAGGAAGAACTCTCCGAACTCCCAACCGGCTTTGTTGGCAATCAGCAGGTTCTGGGGCTCGCCTACCAGGGTGCAAACACCCCCCAGCGCGGTACCGACTGCAGCATGCATAAGCAGGCTTCGCAGGAAGGAGCGGAAACGGCGTAAATCTTCGCGGTGCAGCTCCTCCACACCGGTATCGTCACCGTGGTCATGCTTTTGCTGGAAGGTCTTGCCGGAAGCTACCTTGTGATAGATGCCATAAAAGCCGGTGCATACCGCAATGACTACGGCGGTGACCGTCAGGGCATCAAGGAACGCAGAAAGCAGGGCGGCGGCGATACAGAACAGCAGGCTCAGTCGCACCTTGGATTTCACACCCAGCAGAATGCGGGTAAACATGAACAGCAACAGGTCTTTCAGGAAGAAGATGCCTGCCACCATGAAAATCAGCAGCAACATGACTTCCAGGTTGCTTTCCACCTTGTGAAGCACCGTGTCCGCCGAGGTCAGCCCAATCAATACCGCCTCGATGGCCAGCAGCCCGCCGGGCTGGAGTGGGTAGCATTTCAGGGCCATGGCAAGGGTGAAGATGAATTCAGCCAGCAGCAGCCAGCCCGCAGCGACCGGTCCCAACGTGAAGGCGATCAGCGGGTTGATCGCCAGGAAACCCATGATGGTGTATTTGTACCAGGCAGGGGCCTGACCCAGGAAGTTTTGCAAGAAAGCACGGCCAAAGGACGCGGGCATCATCATTACCTGCTGACGTCGAGTGTATAGAGGAGGAGGCGGCGCAATGATAAGGACTTGCCATGACCCAGTACAGTGCAAAGGTGGGACATATTGTCCTAGATCAAGGTCTTATTGAGTGGGCTGTGCCCTCGGTGTAGCGGGAGGAAAGTTGGCCCCGTCGACAGAGTGTGGATAGGTTAACAAAAATCCAATAAATCAGTTGCTTACAAATGAAAGTTGACTCATTGTTTAATCGCATGCCAAAGTTGTCGCGCCTTGTTTTACATTCAGGGAGCCGTGAGTTTGCTCTCTGAAAGGCGTTTGAGCGTGCCTTTGGAGACTGATTTTTTACAGTTTCCTGTGCACCTGGGGAAAGGTTCTGAAGATAATAACAGCTTGGTGCTTGCGGAGAGTCCATGGTTGCCATAACAAATACCACCTCCCTGACGTTTCTGAAGGAAGCGATCGATAGCACTCTGACCGAGGCGGAGAACCGCCTGGAAGTGTTTTCCGAGAATCACAGCCTCCAGGAAGAGCTGACTTACATCGCCGATTCGTTCCAGCAATTGCGCGGCATCTGCCAGGTGGTGGAACTGCCGGCAGCAGCGCTGATGAGCGAAGAGATGAGCCTGGCGGCCCGAGAGCTGCGAGAGAAGGTGTCAGATGCTCGCGTTCAGGCTCTGGGTAATGCCATTGTCCTGCTTACCCGTTATTTCGATTACGTTCAGCTCAAGAATCGAACGCTACCGGCCTTGCTGATTGGCGGTCTTAATGACTTGCGTCGTGCCAATGGCAAGCCTCTGATCCAGGAAAGTCATTTCTTCAGTGCGGATTTGTCCGTTGCCCGCACGCCGACTGCCAAGGTCAGCGAGTTGAAACGTTCCGAGTTGCCCGCACTGTCGCGTCGTCTGCGCCATATGTACCAGGTGGGTCTGCTTGGCATCCTTCGTAATGAAGCTTCCAGACCCAATCTCAAGCTCATGGCCCGGGCGCTGGCGCGCCTGGACAAGGCTGCGGGCCCCTGTGGCATGAGCCGCTTCCTGTGGGTTGCTCAGGGTGTGCTCACGGCCATGTTCAGCGATGACATGGCAATGACCCCAGCGCGCAAGGCACTCTTGTCACAGTATGATCGTCAGCTGAAGAGCCTTGTATACGGGGGCGAGCAGGCCTTCGATGCGGAAGCGCCGCTGCTGCTGGTGAAAGAAAGCCTGTTCCTGGTCTCGCTGAGTCAACTGGACACAGGCGTGGTCGATGAAATAAAGACCGCATTTTCCTTGAAGAACAACATCTCGGATGAGGAGCTTCAGCGAGAGCTGTCGCTGATGACCGGTGCCAGCGGCTCGGTGATTCGTTCCGTTGCCAGTGCCATGCGCGATGAAATCGGTGAGCTCAAGAATAGCCTGGACATGGCTTCCCAGGGTGTTGCAGATACCGACTACCGGCAGGTGGGAGAAAGTCTTCAGCGGCTTGGCAGCACTCTGTCCATGATTGGCAAGGATGATGAGGCCAGCGCGCTCAAGCAGCGTGGGGCCGAAGTGGCCAAATGGGCGGCGGATCAAAGTGTTGAAAGTGAGGCGTTTCAGTCTCTGGTGGACGACTTGCTGACGGTGGAAAATGTTGCGGCCAATCTGGAGCGCAGCCTGGCTCCCGAAGATGATGTGCATCGCGCGGCGTCCAATTCGGCCATTTCTCTCTACCAGCTCGATGACGCCCGAATGACCGTGGTGGGAGAATGCCGGGCCGGCCTGGCCCTGGCCAAGCGTTCCATTAGCTCCTTCATGGACAGCAACTGGGATGCCATGCACCTGTCCAATTTGCCCGGAACCTTTGCGTCCATTGCCGGTGGCCTGATGTTCCTGGATCTTGAGCGCGCCAAGAGCGTGACCGAGTCCTGCCATAAATACATCGTCCAGCAGTTGATAGAAGGCTCCACGGCGCCGACTCGTGAGCATATGGAAACCCTGGCCGATGCCCTGACCGGGGTAGATTATTACCTGGAAAGCATGGAAGAGCAGAAGCCCATCGGTGATGGTGTGCTGGAAGTTGCAGAGGAAAGCATGAAGGCACTGGGTTACCCCGTTAACAAGGTGGCATGATGATTGATCTGTCACGCCCTGAGAGTGGCGACGCTGATAATGCCCGTTGTTATGTGATCCATGATCAAAGCATCTTGCTGGACACCAGTCTGGAAGTGCCATCCATGCCGGCTTTTCTGTTGCGGCAACATCCGGATTATCACTTCCTTGGCTGGCTGAACGGTGAGCCCTGCTATGTCTGTGAGCAGGCACGTCATGAGCTTGATGATGGCGGTCTGCAGCCCGTGCCACAGCGTCATATGCTGGCCGGGGATCTGGATGAAGCGGCTTTCACCATGTTTAGCCGGGCGCTGCAGTTTCTCAGCTGGCAAAAGAACCACCGTTTTTGTAGCCGCTGTGGCAGTCCGACTCAAACTCATGGCAAAGAGTTGTGTATGCAGTGCAGCCATTGCGGGTATACCCAGTACCCGCGTATTACGCCCTGTATTATCACCCTCGTTACCCGGGGTGATCACGCCTTGCTGGGCCGTTCTGCCCGTTTCCCCAACGGCATGTATTCCTGTCTGGCGGGTTTCATGGAAGCGGGGGAGAGTGCCGAGCAGGCGCTGGTTCGTGAGGTGCGCGAAGAAACCGGTGTGGAGGTGGGGCGTCTGTCCTATCTTGGCAGCCAGTCGTGGCCCTTTCCGCATTCTTTGATGCTGGCGTTTCATGCAGATTATGCCGGAGGAGACATCGTTATCGACGATGACGAGATCGTTGCTGCGGACTGGTTTCATTACCAATCCTTACCCAAGATACCGCCCCGCGGGAGCATTGCCCGCACCCTGATTGACAGCTGGATTGCCGGCCTGGAGTCGAAGGACCCATCATGAATTACACCCTTGCCCCTCTGATTTTGTTTGGCTTCAGCCTGTTTTTTGTTATCGCTGGCGCCTGGATATTGTTGCGCCAGAAGTGGCTGCTGCAATGGCTGAAGGGAACCGGCGGCCTGCTGCTGGTAGGGGTAGCGGTCTACTTGAGTGTCTTCGCACTTAATATTTATGGCTACCGTGAATATGCTCAGGAAGTCCCGGTGGCGACGGTCAGCTTCCGCCAATCCGGTGAGCAGTCGTTCATTGCCACGGTCACACGGACCGACGGCATCGCTGAAGATTTTCGCCTTAAAGGCGATCAGTGGCAGCTGGATGCGCGTGTCATCAAGTGGAAGATGCCGTTTGCGCTTCTGGGCCTGAAGCCGGGTTATCAGCTGGATCGGATCTCCGGCCGTTACTACGCCCTGGAAGATGAGCGCTCCCAGGATCGAACTGTTTACAGCCTTCATCGCGACCCGGTGGGGCTGGATGTGTGGAAAATGGCAAAGGATGGCTGGAGTCTTCTGATTGATGCACGTTACGGCAGCGCAGCCTATCTGCCGATGGCGGATGGTGCCTTGTTCGAGGTGACCGCCGGGCAAACAGGCTTGGTGGCTCGCCCCATGAATGGCAGTGCCCAGCAAGCCATTTCCGGCTGGAACTGATTTCACTCCGGGCCAATCTCCCCGGTTGGTCCGCTCTTCCGTATCCCCGGCCGCCTGGCTTCGGTAGAATCACCCGAATTCCGCCTGTAAGGCAGGCAGTCATCTTGAATCTAGCAGGTACCTCGTGATCGCGTTTCTTTCTGAATACGGCATGTTTCTCGCCAAAGTCGCCACCCTGGTGGTCGCTCTGTTGTTCATTATCGGTGGCATTGCTGCCTCCGCCTCCCGTGGCCGTCACAAGAGTGGCGAGGACGGAGAGCTCAAGGTACGGCATCTGAACGATGAGTTTGATGATCTGAAAGATGCCCTGGAAGCTGAAATTCTGCCAGAAGCGCAGCGCAAGAAGGCGCACAAGGAAAAGCAGAAGCAGGAAAAGCGCGAGGCCAAGCAGAAAAAGAAAGCCGGCACTGAAGACAAACTTCCGCCCAGACTGTTTGTGCTGGATTTCGACGGTGATGTGCAGGCCAGCGATGTGGAGACCCTGCGACGCGAGATTAGCGCTGTGCTGCAGGTAGCCAATCAGAATGATGAAGTGCTGGTGCGTCTGGAAAGCCCAGGTGGGTTGGTTCACAGCTATGGTCTGGCGGCTTCCCAGCTGCGACGTATCCGTAACGCCGGTATCAAGCTGACGGTCGCGGTGGATCGTGTGGCTGCCAGTGGTGGCTACATGATGGCCTGCATCGCAGACCGTATCGTCGCAGCGCCGTTTTCCATCATTGGCTCCATCGGCGTAGTTGCCCAGATCCCTAATTTCCACCGGCTGCTGAAGAAGAACGATATCGACGTGGAGCTTATGACAGCGGGTGAATACAAGCGTACCCTGACCATGCTGGGCGAGAACACCGACAAGGGCCGGGAAAAATTCCAGGAAGAACTGGAAGATACCCATCGCCTGTTCAAGGATTTTGTGCGTGAAAATCGCCGTGGTCTGGATCTCGACAAGGTGGCCACCGGTGAGCACTGGTTTGGCTCCCAGGCGAAGGACCTGGGGTTGGTGGACGAAATCATGACCAGTGACGAACTGCTGCAGCAACGCAAGGATTCCGTCACCCTGTATCAGGTGAACTGGGAAGTGAAGCGCAAGCTGGGCGAACGTTTGGGTTTCTCCATGGAATCCGCTCTGCAGCGCGTCGTTGAGAAAATCTGGCATCGTGGCAGCCAGCGCCAGATTCACTGAAACCCCTAACGTTCAGGAGAAGACCGATGACATTTCAGGCTCTACAGACACGAGAAGTTGACGGCGGCTACCAGACAGATCTGATTGATCGTGAGTTGTCCGAACTGGGCAGTAATGGTGTTCTGGTGCGAGTCCAGTGGTCTTCTCTGAACTACAAGGATGCGTTGTCTGCCACGGGTAACAAGGGTGTGACCCGGAATTTCCCTCATACACCGGGTATTGATGCTGTGGGGGTGGTGGAAGAGGCTGGGGACGGCCCTTTCTCAAAAGGTGACGCGGTGATCTGTACCGGTTATGACCTGGGGATGAATACCGATGGCGGCCTGGCACAATTCATTCGTGTGCCTGAAGAATGGTTGGTGCCGTTACCGGAGGGCTTGGCTGCGCGTGATGCCATGCTGCTGGGTACGGCTGGACTCACTGCTGCGTTGTGTGTCGAATCCTTGCTGGACACCGGGGTCAACCCTGACCAGGGACCGGTGCTGGTCACGGGGGCCACTGGTGGTGTGGGTAGCGTCAGCGTTGCGATTCTGGCCAAGCTGGGCTTTGACGTGGTTGCGGTTTCCGGCAAGCCGGATGCGGTTGAATGGCTGAAGGAGCTCGGTGCTTCCGACGTGATCAGTCGTGAAGCCTTCCTGGAGAATGCCTGCAAGCCCATGCTCAAGGAGCAGTGGTCTGGCGCTGTGGATTGCGTCGGCGGTGACGCGCTCACCACTGCCCTGAAAAGCGTGAAATACGGTGGCAGCGTGGCTTGTTGCGGTCTGGCTGGCTCTCCGGAACTCAACATGACGGTATTCCCGTTCATTCTTCGTGGCGTCAATCTGCTCGGCGTGGACAGTGTGGAGTTGCCCGTGGAGATCAAGCAGCAGATGTGGCAGCTACTGGCTGATGAATGGATTCCCGGTGGCATGAGCAAGCTCGAAGCGGCTGAGATCGGCCTGGAAGAAGTGAATGAATGGGTCAGCAAAATTCTCAAAGGCGGCGTCCGGGGCCGCGTAGTAGTCCGACTACCCTGATTGTTTTTTTGCCCTTGTGCGGCCTTCTGGCCGCGCATTTCCGGCAGGTTTCCCCGCGTTGTAGAGAGGCCGATACAGCTTGGTGCAAATGCCGGGAAAACCGGATCAACGTTCTGGTGGATTCGACGTCCTGGCATCCCCTAAAGATCAATCCTCCTTACCCGTGCTTAAGCCTTTCATGTCAATAATGCCTTTCGGTTGTTCATTGCTCCTTTGCAGTGGATTCCAGCACCCTGAATGCTCCATTATTCAGGTGAAGAATCTTGCCGTTTCTCTGGGATGCTGAATGGATAACAACAGTTGGTTAAAGATTGGCTGCTACCTTGATGGCGAGGGAGGCGGCACCACATTTGGGCCCGAGGAGCGCCTCAAGTCGGATCAGTGCTACTGGGCGCATCTTGATTATACGCATCCACAGACAGTGTCCTGGATGGAAGCCAATGGTGTGCCGGGCCGGGTAATTGAAGCGCTCACTGCGGCTGAAACCCGACCACGGGCCATTGAGGTGGCTGGTGGGCTTCTGGTTTACCTGCGCGGCGTCAACCTGCAACCAGGCGCTCGACCTGAAGACATGATTGCCTTGCGCCTGTGGTTAGGCCCCCATGGCGTCATCAGTACCCAGAAGCGCACCCTCGTATCTGTGCAGACGGTAGAGGCAGCCCTGAAAGCAGGGGAGGGCGCCATGTCGGCCACCCAGTTGGTGGCTGCACTGGTGGATGAGCTGACCTGGCTGATGGAAGACGTGATCGAGAATCTGGAGACAGAGGTAGAAACCTGTGCAGAACAACTGGATGCCTCTCCCACGGCTTCACTGACCTCGCAATTGGGGTTGTTGAGACGCAGAGCCATCACCCTGCGGCGCTATCTGACTCCCCAGCGCGAAGCGTTGGTGAAGTTGCAGAGCGACCGGCTATTTTCGGATAGCGATGTGATTCAGATCCGTGAGGCAACGGACCGGCTGTTGCGCCTGGTGGAGGATCTGGATGCGGCTCGTGAGCACGCCACGTTACTCCAGGAAGAAGTGTTTGCCGTTCAGAATGAAGCCATCAATGATCGTATGTACCTTTTGGCGATTATCTCGGCCCTGTTTCTGCCGCTGGGCTTCCTGACAGGCCTGTTCGGGATCAATGTAGGCGGGTTGCCGGGCCTGGAGAATGATCGTGCGTTCTGGTGGTTCTGCGGCGGGATGAGCGTGATTGCCTTGGGCGTAGTGATCTGGATGCGAAAACGCCGCTGGTTGTGACAGCGGCGTTTTCGGTGGGGCGCTAGCGCAATCAGGCGCGACGGTAAATCGGTCGCGGGTCGGCTACGTCGCCCTGGTAGGTCACGGTGAAGTCGCGCAGTCCGGCGACGGCTTCTTCAATGCTGCGGTCTGCGCGGACTTCGAAGGCGTTGAACCCGCAGCGCTGCAGATAGAACAGCTGATCACGCAGCACATCGCCGGTGGCACGAATTTCTCCCTTGAAGTTGTAACGGGTACGCAGCTCGCGCGCGTAGGAATAGCCGCGGCCATCCTTGAACGCCGGAAAGTGGATGGCGATCAGGGAAAACTGCTCCAGATCCTCTTCCAGATCACGGGGCTCTTCACCCGGAGCCAGCCATACGGCTACATCGCCACGGGCCAGCAAGGCATCACGGTTGGCCTGCCAGTAGGCGAGGGGAACCATTACCTTGCCGTCAGGCAGGCCGTTTTCCAGAGAGTCACTTTCCAGACGCTGCCACTGGTTGTCCACGATGGCACCATCAATGATTACCTTACCCATAGATGCGCTCCTTGAACGTGTCCATTCCAATGCGTTCGTAAGTATCGATGAAAGGTTCGTTCTCGTGGCGTTTTTCCACGTAGAGGTTGATGATCTTCTCGATCACGTCAGTGACTTCGTCGGCCTCGAATGAGGGGCCAAGCTTCTCACCGACACGCGTGAACTTGTCGCCGCGTCCACCCAGTGTGATCTGATAGAACTCCTTGCCTTTCTTGTCGACCCCGAGAATGCCGATATGGCCAATGTGATGGTGACCACAGGCGTTCATGCAACCGGAAATATTCAGATCCAGCGTCCCCAGATCATGCAGGTAATCCAGATCTGAGAAGCGATGCTGGATAGATTCCGCGATGGGAATGGATTTGGCATTGGCCAGGGCACAGAGGTCACCACCGGGGCAGCAGACCATGTCAGTGAGGAGGCCCAGGTTGGGGGTCGCAAAACCCAGAGTATCCAGTTGTTGCCACAGGACAAACAGATCGCTGGCTGCCACATCCGCCAGCACCATGTTCTGCTGGTGGCTGTTGCGAATTTCGCCAAAGCTGTACTGGTCTGCCAGATCGGCCACAGCATCCAGCTGCTCGTGGGTAATGTCACCAGGAACCCGGGAGGTTTTCTTCAGGGTCAGGGTGACAGCGCGGTAACCCGGCTTTTTGTGAGCGTGGGTATTGGTGTGATACCAGCGGCTGAATGCCTTGTTATCAGCCAGACGGGCTTCCAGATCACTGCTATCTATCTCGGAGCGATAATCCTGCGCCGTGAAGCACTTCTGGATCCGTTCTACCTCTTGCTCGGTGAGGGTCATGGGACCGTCTTTGAGCTCGGCAAATTCCTGCTCAACCAGTTCGCGATACTTGTCTGCGCCCAGCGCCTTCACCAGGATCTTGATGCGGGCCTTGTACTTGTTGTCACGATTACCGTACTTGTTGTACACCCGCAGGATGGCTTCCAGATAGGAAAGCAGGTGCTGCCATGGCACGAATTCGCCAATCACAGCGCCGGTCATCGGGGTGCGGCCCAGGCCGCCGCCGGCCCAGACTTCAAAGCCGATTTCGCCGGCATCGTTGTGGACGATCTGCACACCAATATCGTGAACACCAATAATGGCAGGGTCTTCATCCGGGACCGCGTTCACAGCGATCTTGAACTTGCGCGGCAAATAGGCAAATTCGGGATTGAAGGTGGACCACTGACGAATGATTTCGCACCAGGGACGTGGGTCTTCAATCTCTTTCGGATTCACACCAGCCAGTTCATCGGTGGTGGTGTTACGGATACAGTTGCCACTGGTCTGAATAGCGTGCATCTGCACGTCAGCCAGTTCGGCAAGAATGTCCGGCACATCTTCCAGCGCAGGCCAGTTGAGCTGGATGTTCTGGCGGGTGCTCACATGACAGAAACCCTTGTCATAGGCACGGGTGATATGCGCCAGGCGACGCAGCTGAGTGCTGGACAGCAAGCCATAAGGAACGGCAATGCGCATCATCGGCGCATAGCGTTGAACATAGAGACCATTCTGCAGGCGCAGGGCGAGAAACTCGTCTTCGCTCAGTTCACCGGCCAGGTAGCGACGGGTCTGGTCACGAAACTGTGCCACCCGCTCTTCCAGCAATTGCTGATCATGTTCCTGATAAACGTACATGGGACCGTATACCGTCCTTAAATGCTTGAAAATTCAATAGGTAAGGAGTGCCCACTACAGGCAGAGCGGCACTCTAGCAAAGCGCCCTTATAGTTAAAAGAAATATCTTGGCATATCTCTATAACGTGGGACGCTTAAAATAGACGGGAAATTACTTGGCTGCAGCATCGAGAACCATATTGACGGTGATGATCATGCCGATCACCAGCGCAATCACCAGCACCACGTAAACCCCAATGTAGCTGCCTGCATCACCTTTGGTGAAGTCCCGCTCCCGATTCTTGCCGCTCTGTACGCCCAGCAGGGCTGCCAGGATGCTCTGAATAGTCTGTATCAGGGTGGGTTTGTCCTGCTTGTCGCTGTCGTTACGTTCGGTCATTGCTGTCCCGCTGTTAACTGCCAACTGGCCTGTCTGTGAGAGCCGTATTCTACGCCTCCATAATCTGGACTTACAGCCTGACCGCCAATCTGGCAGAGGAGATCATTTGCAACTGCCGAGTACCTGACTAAAATAGTCAGGATAGTCCCGCAGGCGTTTGGCGCGTCTGGCGGTCATATACCCGGATCAGGAAGCGTAATGGCAGAGCTGTTGATCGATATTACTGAACCCGCTCAGGACTACCTGCGTGATTTGCTCAGCAAGCAGGACCAGGACGGCATCGGTGTACGTATTTTCGTCGAGCGTCCGGGCACCCCGCATGCAGAGTGTTGCATGGCCTACTGCCCGGATGGTGAGCAGGAAGCGGATGATGTCCGTCTTGACTACGAAGGCTTTCACGCCTGGATTGAGGGCAAAAGCGTTCGTTACCTGGAAGACGCGGTGATCGACTACAAGAAAGACAGCATGGGTGGCCAGCTGACTTTCCGTGCCCCCAAGTCGCGGGTGCCGGATATCAGCGAAGATGCCTCTGTTGAAGAGAAGATCAACTATGTCCTGTACGCCGAGATCAACCCGAACCTGGCCAGCCATGGTGGCAGTGTTCAGTTGCTGGAACTGACCGAGGACATGGTGGCGGTTCTGGAATTCGGTGGTGGCTGCCAGGGTTGCTCAGTGGTGGATGTGACTCTGCGCGACGGTGTTGAGAAAACCCTGAAGGAGCGTATCCCTGAACTCAGCGGTGTACGGGACAAGACAGATCATACCGTTACGGATAATGCCTACTACAGTTAGGTGCAGCTGCGAGCTACGAGCGTCGAGCTACTAGTAAAACCTAAAACGCAGCCTTGGCTGCGTTTTTTGTTTGCGGGTTTTACTCGTCGCTAGAAGCAGGTAGCTGCTCTTTAGCCGCAGCTTGGATTGCGGCCCGCTGCCCTGGCCTTGTTATACAGTGGCATGACTTCGGGCAGTTTGGACTGCAGGCCGTTGATACGGGTTTCATTGGAAGGGTGCGTGGACATGAACTCGGGGGGCTCGTTGCCGTTTGAGGCGGCCATGTTGACCCACAAATTGATGCTTTCACGGGGGTCAAAGCCGGCTTTGGCCATCAGTTGCAGACCTATGATGTCGGCCTCCGCTTCGTGCTTGCGGCTGAAGGGCAGGGCAACACCGTATTGAGCGCCCATGCCTAGGGCCGCAAAGATGCCCTGTTTGACGGCTGTATCCTGACCGGCAATGGCCCCCAGCAGGCCAAGACCATTCTGTGTGGCATACTCCAGCGACATGCGCTCGTTGGAATGGTGTGCCTGGACATGGCCAATTTCATGGCCAATGACCGTGGCAAGCTGTGATTGGTTCCTGGCCACCTTGAGCAGACCGGTGTTGACACCGATCTTGCCGCCGGGCAAGGCAAAGGCGTTGGCGGCATTGTCCTCGAACAGATTCACTTCCCAGGCTTGCTTGTCCGTCAGGGTAGAGGTAATGGCATTGGCCACACAGCGAACATAGGCGGTTTGGCCCTGATCGCCACTTACCGGGGTGTCCTGCTTGATCTGTGCATAGGCGGTGGCGCCCATTTCGCTCATCTGGTCTTCCGGCATCAGCAGAAACTGATTGCGGCCCAATGGCGAGGTGGCACAGGCTGCCAGGGTGCCAGCCATTACCGTGATCAGAATTTTTCCATGTAATTTCATTTAGTTACTCCCATTCCCTCAGGAAACGCCGGGAAACAAACATCAGCCAGCTAGCCCAGCCAGCACTACCCATAAACACCATCAGCCCGAGTACGGAAACCCCCCAGGGGGCAGGTGCAACCTTGCCGGCCAACAGGATACTGCCACCGATGAAGCCTGCAAGTACTAACAGTGCCTGAACCTGTCGATACTGGCCACGCTCCAGCCGGGTGACCAGTCGCTCCAGGTGACGGGGGTCAATTCCACTCTCCTGTGCTGCACCATGGCCCGGCACCGGTGGTGGAGCGTACACCTTGTCGACCACATCCAGAGCCTTGAGGCTCAGGCTCTTCGCCAGTCTTGCCGGCGAATAGCGGGTGCGGATCATGCGCTTGAGCAGTGGTTCCGCCTCCGTCATCAGGTCGAAGTCCGGGTTCAGCAGTCGCCCGAAGCCTTCCAGGGTAATAATGGCCTTGATCAGCAAGGCGATATCACTGGGCAGCACCAGATTATGGTTGCGCACCATGGCGGTGACATCGGCCAGTAGTGCAGTGATATCCAGCTGCGCAAGGGACACGCCGTGGTACTGGCTGATGACATCCTCCACATCTGACACCAGCTGATCGAATTTGATCGGTTGTCCGTCAGACCAGTTTGCCAGTACGGCTGCGCATTGTTCGGCCTCTCTTAACACCACGGATCGGGTCAGTTGCAGAATCTGTTCGCGGCGACTATGACTGAGCTTGCCGACCATGCCGAAATCCAGCATGGCGATCCGATTGCCCTGCAGGATGATGAAATTACCGGGGTGGGGGTCTGCATGGAAAAAACCGTCTTCCAGTACCATCTTCCAGGCAGCCAGGGCTCCCCGGCGTGCCACCAGCTTGCGATCAAGCCCCGCTTCTTCAAGCTGCTTCACGGCCCGGGCAGGAATGCCCTGAACCAGATCCTGTACCTGTACGGTGGCGGAAGACAGATCCCAATGAACCCGCGGAATGGTCAGCCACTTCAGTGAGCGCATGTTCTTGCGAATGCGATCAGCGTTGCGGGCTTCAATGGTGAAATCCAGCTCCCGTAACAGGGAGCGGCGAAACTCCCGCACCAGCTCCACCGGGCGATAGCGGCGCAGTTCTACGGAATTATCGGAGGCCAGCTTGGCCAGCTGGTCGAGCAGGCGCAGGTCCGATTCAATCTTTTCGCGAATGCCGGGTTTCTGCACTTTAAGCACCACCTTCTGGCCGCGCCGAGTCAGTGCACTGTGTACCTGGCCAATGGAGGCCACGCCTATGGGCTCGGGGTCAATGCGCGCGAACAGGGTGTCGATGGGCTTGCCGAGAGCACTCTCGATTTGTGGGCTGAGATCATGGAAAGGAATTGGCGATGCCTGATCCTGTAGTTTTTCGAATTCGCTGATCCAGTCCATGGGGAACAGATCAACCCGGGTAGCGAGTACCTGGCCCAGCTTCACATAGGTTGGCCCCATCTCTTCCATGGCGTGACGGAGCCTTTCTGCCGTACCCATTCGCAGCATGTCGCCCTTGACCGGACTGCGAACAAGTTTTCCCGCCTGCTCAATGGGGGTGGCCAGCCCGAGACGACGAATGACATCAGCAAAGCCGTATCGAAACAATATTGTGGCCAGCTCGTTCATGCGCAGCAGATCTTTGCCGGTATGCATCAGATTCACAAACGTTTCCCTGTCATAAAAAAGTGATTCCCTGAAGACTGTGACATTCTCTGGCAAAATGCCAGAGCGACAATAAACAGGAATGATGAAGAATATGTCCAAGCCATATTTACGTGACGACCTGCTGGAAGTCCGCGAGAGTAAACTCCATGGAAGAGGGCTGTTTGCCGCGAAGTCTATTACCAAAGGGACCGAGCTGGGATTGTGCAGGGCTAGAGCCACCAAGGGTGAAGGGGCCCATGTTCTGTGGATTGATGATCACGGGAACGAGAAATACCAGGTGCTTTGTGATCTCAAATACATCAATCATGGCAAGCAACCCAATGTGGCTTACTACGATGATCTGACCGTTGTGGCGCTGAAGAAGATCAAGGCGGGGGAAGAACTGCTGCATGATTATGGTGATGAGTGGGAATGAAAAGCAGTTGATAGTTAACAGCGAATAGTTAATAGCTAAAATCAAAAACAGCTACATGGCTGCTGCAGGAACGTAGCGCAGTGGAGTAACGCACGGAGTGCGGCCCCGAAGGGGTGAGCGAAGCGAATAACTTGCCTGCAAGCGATCCAAGCCAGGGCGAGGTAGGGATTCCAGAGACGCGAGTAGCGAGTTTTGAGTCCCGAAAACCTTAAATTTCAAGAATGTTTCAGAACGGGCAGGGGGACGTGAATTCGCTCCATAACCCGGTGATGGGGTGATTAAAGGCCAGCCATTCGGCGTGCAGGAGAAGTCTTGGGCTGAGTGCCTCGATTTCAGGCGGGGCGTACATGTCGCAGCCGATGATGGGATGGCCCAGTTCGCGGCAGTGGATACGCAGCTGATGGCTGCGACCCGTCACCGGGCTCAGCGCAACCCGAGTGCGATTGCGATCCCTGTCACGCTCAAGTACCCGATAGTGGGTCAGGGCAGGTTTGCCGGTGTCATGACAGACCTTTTGCAGTGGGCGATTGGGCCAGTCAGCAATCAATGGCAGTTCGATGCTGCCTTGATCTTCTTCAACCAGACCATGAACCACTGCTTGATAGCGTTTCTTGACGGTACGTTGCTGAAAAAGGCGGCTGAGTTGACTCTGGCCGGCGCGGCTGAGGGCAAACACCATAATGCCGGAGGTATCCAGATCCAGCCGGTGCACCAGTCGAATATCTTCAAACTGCTGTTTGAGCCGGGTGATGGCGCAGTCCTTGTTCTCCGGTGCCCGGCCGGGAACGCTGAGCAGAAAGGCGGGTTTGTTGATCAGCAGGATATCGGCATCCTGATACACAATGCCCACCCGCTCGTGGCAGGGGGGCACGATGTAGTAAGGGGCTGGGGCCGCTGGGGACTCAGCCCCAGAGGATGTGGAAGACATCGCTGTACTGCCCGGCAAAGTGAATGGTCAGCCCTTCTTTCAGATAGCCAGGCAGTTCATCGAAGTCCCGCTGGCAGGCTTCTGGCAGGATCAGTTCGCGAATGCCAACGCGGCGGGCGGCAATCACTTTTTCACGTATCCCGCCCACGGCCAGCACCTGGCCGGTCAGTGTCAGTTCGCCAGTCATGGCAACCTTGCGCGGTAGCCGCTTTTTCATCAGCAGCGACAGAAGGGCAGAGGCCATGGTGATGCCTGCACTGGGCCCGTCCTTGGGGGTGGCGCCTTCCGGGACATGCAGATGGATGAAAGCTTCGTCGAGAATGTCCTGCGGAAGGCCAAAATCCTGCAAATGGCTGGCCACATAGCTGTAGGCGATCTCGGCGGATTCCTTCATGACATCGCCCAGCTGCCCGGTCAATTTGAAACCTCGCTGGCGGCTGTGAACCAGACTGGCTTCGACAGAGAGGGTGGCTCCGCCCATGCTGGTCCAGGCCAGGCCGGTAACGACACCAATACCACGCTGGGTCTTTTCCGTCTGGAAATAGGGCTGGCCCAGGAAATCCGTCAGGTTCTTGCCACTGATGCTGAGTTTTTTCTCGCCGCCCATGAGACGGACAGCCGCTTTGCGAATGATCTTGTTGAGCTGCTTCTCAAGGTTGCGCACACCGGCTTCACGGGCATAGCCCTCGGTAATCTGGCGCAGGGCGCTATCGCTGATCTTGAGCTGGGCGGGCTTGACGCCGGCCCGTTCAAGGGCCCGTGGCCAGAGATGCTTGCGGGCGATTTCCACTTTTTCTTCGGTGATGTAGCCAGACAGACGAATGACTTCCATGCGGTCCAGTAGCGGCCCGGGAATACTGTCCAGGGTATTGGCAGTACATACGAACAGGGCATGGCTGAGATCCAGAGGTTCATCCAGATAGTGATCCAGAAAATCCTGATTCTGCTCAGGGTCCAGTACCTCAAGCAGGGCAGACGCTGGGTCGCCCTGAAAGGACTGGCCGAGCTTGTCGATCTCATCAAGCATGATCACCGGGTTGGCGGTGCCGGCCTCCTTGAGAGATTGCACCAACTTGCCAGGCATGGCGCCTATGTATGTGCGGCGATGGCCCTTGATCTCTGCCTCATCACGCATGCCGCCAAGACTGAACCGGTAGAACTTCCGCCCCAGCGCTTCAGCGATGGACTTGCCGATACTGGTCTTGCCCACCCCGGGGGGGCCCACCAGCAGGATGATGGAGCCTTTCACTTCGCCACGTAGCGCGCCTACGGCAAGAAATTCCACGATGCGGTCTTTCACATCATCCAGTCCGCTGTGATGTTGTTCGAGCACGTTCTTGGCGTGTTTCAGGTCAAGATTGTCATCACTGTACTGCCCCCAGGGGACACTGGTTAGCCAGTCCAGATAATTGCGGGTGACACCGTACTCCGGTGAGCCGGTTTCAAGGACAGAGAGCTTGTGAAGTTCGTCTTCAAAGCGTTTGAGAACGGGCTCCGGTGGTGCCAGTGCGTTCATCCGTTCCCGGAATTCATCGGCCTCAGCGGTCTTGTCGTCCTTGCTCAAGCCCAGTTCGCGCTGGATGATCTTGAGCTGCTCACGCAAAAAGAACTCGCGCTGATGCTTGCTGACCTTCTCGTTCACCTCTTCGGTGATTTCACTTTGCAGCCGTGCGACTTCCAGCTCTTTCTTTACCAGCGTCAGCACCTTTTCCATGCGTGGGCGCAGTGGGACGGTTTCCAGAATCGCCTGAAGTTCGTCCCCGCTGGCGCTGGTCAGCGCCGCGGCAAAGTCTGTAAGCGGAGAGGGCTCGGTAGGGGAAAAATTCTGCAGGTAGTGGCGCAGTCCCTCGTTGTAGAGCGGATTTAACGGCAGCAATTCCTTGATGGTGTTGATGATGGCCATGCCGTAGGCACGAATGGTCTCATCGGATTCTTTTGCCGGTTCCGGGTAGCTGACTTCAGCCATGAAGGGGCGTTTACGGTTCAGCCAACCTTCAATACGAAAACGCGCAGCTCCCTGGGCGACCAGTTGAAAGTGGTCGTTCTCTTCGTTCAGGGCATGTACTTTTACCTGGCACCCATATTCAGGGAAATCTTCCGCTGTGACGGAGTCAGGATCCTTGTCGCCGACATACACCAGGCCCAATGACTGGTGCGGGGTCTGGCTGACGCGCTCCAGGGTTTGTGTCCAGGTTTCCTTGTCGAGCATGACCGGCTGTACCAGGCCGGGCATAAAGGGGCGATAGCGCACCGGGATAAGGTAAATGCGCTGGGGTTTAAGCTGGTCCGGCAGGGCCAGGTTGCCCTGCGGGATTTGTTCGGCATTCTGGGTGTCGTCTGTCATGGTGTCACTTCCCGTTCAACTGGGGACAACATGGTGGCACTGTCGAAAAATTCAATTGTTGATGATGAGAAGATCTGCGCACAGTGACTTTGGTGTTTTTGTCCTGCGCTCGACGACACGGGAGTCCAGGCCCGCGTCCTCGCACAGGTTGGCCAAATCGTAGAAGGGGCTTCTGCCAGGGTCGGCAATAATGATCTCTTTTACTCCTGCGCGCAGAGCCCGGCGAATCAGCTTGAAGAGCACCGGGGTAAGCTCGTCCCAGAAGCAGATGTCGGCCCCCGCCATGATGTTCACATCGGCGAGCATTTTTTGACTGATTTTCTCGAAGCGCATGACTTTCTGATCAATGTTTACCTTGTTGATCCGGGCATGCAGGTCCAGATAGGGGAAAACATCCTCATCCGCATCCACCGCGGTCACCGGGCAGCCAAAGCGCCTGGCGGCGAAGATGGAGAGGGGCCCCCAGCCGCAGCCGATATCAAGAAGATGCTGATCAGCGGTGACCTTCTGGCGGGTGAGGTGATCCATGATCAGGAAGCTGGAGTTCCACACTTTGTTGCCATGAATGGAGGGGGTGTGGTTTGCACGCTTGAGCCGGCGGATTTCCTTATGGCCGGAGCGCAGCAGGGTGATGCCACGGGTGCGAATGGTGTGGGGCTCTCCTGCCCGTATAACTAACCCTGAAGCTGACATAATCGCTCACTGCCGTAAAAGCCTGAAACAGTACGGTCAAGGCCGGTGCGATTCAAGTCCGGAAAGCGAATTGCAACTTGTGCATAATATTGAACCGTATGACGACAGGGGCTGGGTGATAAATAATGATTAAAGAAGGTGTCGTCGGACTGTCGGGAATTGCTGCCGGACGCACGCGTTATTTGAGGGCGATGGCAGCCCTGAGCCAGCTGGTGGCGGTATACGCAGCCGGGGGGCTTGGCGACAAGAGTGAAAGCCACCGCCGGGGCGCCGAGATCCTGACTCGCCTTTGTCGTCGCAATGGAGGTTTCTGGGTCAAGGCGGCCCAGTTTTTCAGCTGCCGTCCTGATGTGTTGCCCCGCGAGTATATCGAAGCCTTTCAGCAACTACAGAATGATGCCCACCCGGTACCGTTTTCTGCAGTGGAAAAGGTGTTCTCTCGTTCCTGGGGCAAGGATTGGCGTGACCAGTTTCTGTGGGTCCAGGAAGTCCCTGTGGCGGTTGCATCCATCGCCCAGGTGCACCGTGCCAGGCTCAAGGATGGCCAGGACGTGGCGATCAAGGTGCGGCTGCCCAAGGTAAAGAAACTGTTTGAACAGGATGCCAAGGTATTCCGCGCGGTAGCGGCAGTAGTCGCACCACGCTTTCGCGAGTTCGATTTACGCCAGGCAATTGAGCAATTGCTGTCCATGACCGCCATCGAGCTGGATTTCAGAAATGAAGCGGCCAACATGCTGCGTTTTTCACGACAGCCCCATCACCCCCGGATTCGTATCCCGGAGCTGATCAAGCCACTTTGCAATGAGCGCATTTTGGTCACCAGCTGGGAAGGCGAGACCCGCTTGCGTGACTATCTGGATGATCATCGTGACAAGGCCGCTGATTTGCTGGGCGTACTGCTGACCAGCTACCTCCAGCAAGTGACCCGTTTTGGTATTTACCAGGCAGATCCCCACCCGGGTAATTTTCTGGTGAATGATGCTGGCCAGGTGGTGATTCTCGACTTCGGTGCTATTGGGATCCTCACACCGGATGAGGTGCGGCGATACTCACGGTTGCTCTACGGGCTGATGGGTTTTGAAGGGCAGGTCGATATCGGTGAGTTGTTTGTCCAGGCCGGTTTCAAGGGTGGTTCCCCTGAAACCCTGGAGGCGCTGGCTTTGTTCGTTCTCACTGATCAAATGCGCAAGCAGGGGCCTGTGGCGGCCATGGGGGAGCTCATGGAGCGTTTCCGCGAAGAGCGCATCAGTATTCCGGATTCCTATATCGGCATTTCCCGGGTATTGATCACCCTGGGTGGCTTTCTGATGAGCTACGAGGTGCCATTTGACTGGACGCCACCGGAGCAGCGCAAAGTCGCTGCTGCGGAGGCCTCCGTTGAGGGTTAGTGGCGGGCTTCCTGCCAAAAGGTCCTGAACAAATCCGCGGTTTTTTCCGGCGCTTCGGTCATGGGTAGATGGCCGATGTCATCAAGAATGGCTGCTCGGGCATTGGGAAGTTCTGCAAGAAATGCCTCCACGTTGTCCACCCCCAGCAGGCGGTCCTTGCGCCCCCAAACCACCAGTGCCGGGGTGTTCACGTCGGCCAATTTGCCGGTACCTTCCAGGTTCATGCCGGGGTCCGCATCGAGTTGTTCAAAGATAGCCTGTGCTACCGTGGCATTCCGGGCCTTTTCCTGACCCATGATGTCGATGAAGAATTCCGGCATATAAGGTGGATCCTCCATGGCCCACTGCAGCGTTGTGTTGAAATCGTCCGGGCTGCGCGGGATAAGCGGGTTGGAATCACTATTGGCCAGCAGCTCGCGGAACTCCTTTGTCTGACGGGTGAGGCCGGCTGAATCGATCAGGCCCATGGAGATGATTCTTTCGGGGGCTTGTCGTGTCAGGGACAGCGATATGGCGCCGCCCATGGAGTTGCCGGCCACATGAAACTTGTCGATGCCCAGTTGATCCATCAGGGTCAGCAGCCGGCGGGACTGCGCGGCCATGCGGTAATTGAGGGTCGGGTCTCGGGTAGTATTCCCATGGCCGGGCAGGTCCGGCACCACAAAGTAGAATTCGCCTTCCAGCTCGCCGGCAAAACGGAGCCAGTTACTGGCGTCAGCACCAAAGCCATGAATCAGTAGCACCACCGGTTTGTCGATCTCCCCTTCGGAGGTCAACAGGTTCCAGCGGATGTCGTCCGGCGTGTCCAGCTGTGTGCCGATCAGACCAGCTCGGGACTTTTCCAGATTCAGTCCCATGTCATACGCGCGCTGGGCCGCATTGTCGCAGCCAGCCAGCAGGGCAAGGAAGATTGTTGTCAGCAAGAGAAGAAAAGGGCGATACGGGAGT
Organism: Alcanivorax sp. DP30; assembly: GCF_009882945.1. Lineage (GTDB taxonomy): Bacteria > Pseudomonadota > Gammaproteobacteria > Pseudomonadales > Alcanivoracaceae > Alcanivorax. The sequence continues at coordinate 536,543 of NZ_WTUY01000002.1, read as the reverse complement.
GCCATGTGCAGTACTCGATCCATAAGTGTGTGCAGCATTCTAGAGCGCTAGTTGATGCCGGGTAGTTGGCTTGTCGGACGATTGCCCGCAGGCAACACTACCTTGATTTGGACTTCAGGTTCCACACCCCTGCCGCAACAATCAGCAAGGTGCCCAATACCGTGGTGATCACCAGGGTTTCCCCCCAGAACAGCCAACCCAGCAGCGCTGCCCAGACAACCGCTGAGTAGTTATAGACGCCTACCTGACCAGGGCTTGCCATCTGATAGGCATTGGTCAGGGCAAACTGGCCACCCGTAGCAACCAGACCGATACCCATCAGCCACAGATAGTCGCTGCCTTCGGGGAAGGTATGCACCCACAACAACGGAATGGCAGAGAACAGGGTAGCGAAGAGAGCAAAGTAAAAAACCACCCGTTGTGCCGGTTCGGTAACGGCCATGCGCCGTATACTCACCTTGGCGACACTCATGATGGCTGCGCCCGCCAGCGCCACCCACATTACCGGGTCGATCTGCCCGCTGTCCGCGCGCATGATGATGGCCACACCCACGAAGCCCACCAGTATTGCAATCCAGCTACGGGTAGTGATGCGTTCCTTGACCCAAAGCCAGCCCACCACCGGTAGAAAAAAAGGCACTGTCATCTTCACCAGCACGGCCTCGGCAAGAGCAATGTGTCCGATGGTGTAGAAAAAACAGAACATGGCCGACACGCCGGTAAAGGCGCGAATCAGGTGAAGATGGAGATTACCGGTTTTCAGCTGTCCGAAGCCTCCCCGGTGCATGATGATGGGGATCAGAAACATCAGCCCGAACAGATTGCGGGCGAAGACGATCACCTCGGTGTCGAGGTGATCGGACAGTGTCTTGATCATGGCGGCCATGACGGCCAACAGACCTTCACCGAGTACCAGTAGCAAGGCACCTTTCAGGGGTTGGTCATTCACGCGTCAGGCGTCACTGGGCACGGGTGTGCCCCACAGATCGTGTTCGTCGGCATGCTCGATGGTGACCTGAAGGCGCTGCCCCGGCTTGAGACTGGTTTCCCCATTGAGGTACACGAGCCCATCAATCTCTGGAGCATCGGCCTTGGAACGGGCAATGGCGCCTTCCTCGTCCACTTCATCCACCAGCACTTCCAGGGTCTTGCCGATTTTTTTCTGTAGTTTGTCGGCGCTGATGCGCGCTTGAACATTCATGAAGCGCTCGCGGCGCTCTTCGGCAATGTCCGGGTCTACCGGGTCGGGCAGGGCGTTGGCTGGTGCACCTTCCACCGGGGAATAGGTGAAGCAGCCCACCCGGTCCAGCTGAGCCTCCTCCAGCCAGTCGAGCAGGATCTCAAAATCAGCATCCGTTTCCCCGGGGAAGCCGGTGATGAACGTGCTGCGCAGGGTAATATCCGGACAGATCTCCCGCCAGCGACGGATACGCTCCAGAGTGTTTTCCGCGTGGGCGGGGCGCTTCATGTTTTTCAGTACAGCCGGGCTGGCATGCTGAAACGGGATATCCAGATAGGGGAGAATATGGCCTTCGGCCATCATCGGGATAATTTCGTCCACGTGCGGGTAAGGGTAAACGTAATGCAGGCGCACCCAGGCCCCGAGCTGCCCCAGTGCCTGACACATCTCCAGCATGCGGGTTTTCACTGGCATGCCCTGCCAGAAACCGGTCTGGTATTTGCGGTCCACACCATAGGCGCTGGTGTCCTGACTGATCACCAGTAATTCCTGAACCCCGGCTTTCACCAGGCGATCCGCTTCATCCATCACATCGCCAATGGGGCGGGAATCCAGCTTGCCGCGCATGGATGGGATGATGCAGAAACTGCACTTGTGGTTGCAGCCCTCGGATATCTTCAGGTAGGCATAGTGTCGCGGGGTAAGCTTGATGCCCTGGGGGGGCACCAGATCCAGGAACGGATCATGGTTCTGGCTGGGTGGTATCACATCGTGAACGGCGTTGACCACCTGCTCATACTGCTGCGGGCCACTGACAGACAGAACGGAGGGGTGAACCTGGCGGATCACATCCTCTTCCACGCCCATACAGCCTGTTACAATCACCTTGCCATTTTCATTCAGGGCTTCGCCAATGGCATCCAGGGATTCGGCTTTGGCATCATCAATAAAGCCACAGGTGTTCACCACCACCACGTCGGCATCATCATAACTGGGGCTCACCTCGTAGCCTTCGGTGCGAAGCTGGGTGAGAATGCGTTCAGAGTCCACCAGCGCCTTGGGGCAACCCAGGCTGACGAAACCGACTTTACCGGACATAGAACACCTCAAGATTGGCGGCCGTGTGCTGAAGACTACGCGGCTGGCTGATTGACTGTAGTGATGGGGGCGAAATTCTACCGCTGTCCTTGCCGTGAAGCCACCAGAGGGTGGTAGATCAGGAGGTTGAATGCGCTGTTTTATCGGAGTTCACGTCGCAGGCAGGTTGAGTCAAGACTGCCGCATGCTCGCCATGGGATTGCCGGCCGCAACACCCAGGCCGAATCTTCACATGACCCTGGCATTTCTGGGAGAGCGGCCGCAGGGCTTCATCGATAAGTTATGTCCCGCACTGTCCGTTACCGCAGCACAAACGTCTCCTTTTACACTGACTTTTGACCGCTGTGAGCCGTTCCCTGCTGCTCAGGGGCCTTTTCTGGCCTTGACCACGGACGCTCCCCCCCAGCTTCTGGTTCTGCACCAACGGATTTGGGACACGTTGGTAAACTTCGGTGTGATCCGAGAATCCCGGGCTCTCAGGCCGCATATCACCCTTGCCAAACCCGGGCAGAGTATGAGCATCAAAGAGGGACAGTGGCCGCTACCGGTTAATGAAATCTGCCTCTATGCCAGCGAGCCGGGCCAGCAGGGTGGAGCCCCCAGTTACCGGCCATTGTCCAGATTTGCGCTTGCGGATGGTTGAATTTGGCTTCAGGTGCCGCATGCTTGCAAGAGAACGCAATTGCACTGTTAAGGAGTGAAATCATGCAGCTAGTCAGCGACAGTCTGACCGATGGGACGGCGATTGATAAAAAGTATGCGTTTGCCATCATCGACCCGAAAAACCACGTTGCCCTTTCGGATAATCACAATCCCCATCTGGCATGGTCCGGTGCGCCCGAGGGGACGCGCTCCTTTGCCGTGGTGGTCCATGATCCCGACGTGCCAAGCGCCGGGGATGATGTGAATCAGGAAGGGCGGGAAGTGCCGGAGTCCCTGCCACGGGTGGATTTCTATCACTGGACCCTGTTCGATATTCCTGCTGATCAGACCCGTCTGGAGGAGGGCGCACATTGCAACGGCATCACCCCTCGTGGCAAGAACGGTCCGGAGGCCGGTAACGGCCTGAGTCACGGCAAGAATGACTACACCGGCTGGTTTGCTGGCGATGCGGATATGGAAGGGGACTACTTCGGTTACGACGGCCCGTGCCCGCCCTGGAACGACAGCATCATCCACCGTTATGTATTCACAGTGTACGCGCTGGATGTAGACACCCTGCCGGCAGGAAACGACTTCAGTGGCGCAGCCCTGGTAGAGACTATCAAGGCCCATGCTCTGGATTCTGCCAGTATTACCTGCACTTACACCCTGAACCCGCGACTGGCGTAAGGGAGAGCGGCGCGTCTTCCCCTTGTGGGAGCGTGCCTGCACGCGAGTCGCTGCAATAAAAAAGGCCGCTCATTTGAGCGGCCTTTTCAATTGGTCGGAATAGCAGGATTCGAACCTGCGACCCCTACGTCCCGAACGTAGTGCTCTACCAGGCTGAGCTATATTCCGGATCTTGTGCTGGCGCATTCTAGCAGCGAATTTCGAAAATGCCATACCTAAATACTGCCATGAGGGCCGTTTGCGCATTATATGGCCAACCGGCTCGGTGACAGGCAGAATGCGGCACCTACCCAGCCGTCCACCCGGAGCCCGCCAACATGTATGAACTGACCCACCCCTGGGGAACACTCAGCCTGTACCGTTGGCCTCGCCGTCGCAACGAAACCCTGCAGGCCTGGGACAATGCGGATCAATATCTTCTCAACACCCTGGAAGCACGGGCTCAGCAAGGCAAGGAGACTCTGGTGATCAACGACAGCCACGGGGCGCTGTCACTGGCCGCCGGGCAGAGGGGGGCGGTGATTCATAGTGGCGACTCCTGGCTGGCGCAGTACAACATTCAACAGAATGCTGACGAAAACAGTATGGCGCCGATACGTCACTGTTGGCCTGATGAGCCATTGGACGCGGCCCCTGATCAGGTAGTGATGCGAGTGCCCAAGTCGCTGGCATTGCTGGAGTCCCAGCTGGCCTGGCTGGGAAGCCAGCTTCCTGAGGGTACACCGGTATGGCTGAGTGGCATGGACAAGCATCTGCCCAGGCAGCTGGTACCCATGATGCAGCGGTATCTGGGGAACGGTCAGGCGGAGTACGGCTGGAAGAAGGCACGTCTGTTCAGCGCGACGGCTCCTGGCAAGATACTGGTCGAAGCACCTTTTCCCTGCAAGGTGGAGGGCCCCGCTGGGCCGTTGGTTGTGCATGCGGGTGTGTTTTCCCAGCAACAACTGGATATCGGTGCGCGTTTCTTTCTTGAGCATTTGCCGGAATCTCTGCCAGAAAAGGCAACGGTGGCAGACCTTGGTTGTGGCAACGGGGTGATCGGTCTAGGCATCCTGCGGCGTTATCCGCATGTGCAGCTGACTTTTTGCGATGAATCCTGGTTGGCGCTCAAAAGCGCCCGCGAGAATGTTGGTCAATATTGTCCGCACGCGACAGTAACCTTCCACCACGGTGACGGCCTCAGCGGGGTTAACGATCGTTTTGACTGCATCTTGCTCAATCCGCCATTTCATGACGGGCATACTGTCGGCGATCATGTGGCCCGGCGCCTATTTCGTCAGGCCAGCAAGCAGCTTGCGGAAGGCGGAGAGCTGAGAGTCATCGGCAACCGCCATCTCGGTTATCACAAGGTGCTGGGAAGATTGTTCAGCGATGTGCAGGTGGCAGGCAGTAACAAGAAGTTTGTAGTGTTTTCCTGCAGGGCGCCGAAATAGGCTGAGCCACAAGCTACGCCTGGATTGAGAAAACCAGAAAAAACTCCCCAAATCCTCGGCTTTTCCAGGCAGCAGCTGCAGGCAAACTCCTGCAGCGACCCCTCGACATGAAAACATGGACTTGCGAAAAGCGTCGGATTACTTCGGCAGTTCGATCTCGTTGAAAGCACTCACAACGGTGTGTTTGCTTTCGCCCTGGCTGCCTTCACGGTCCAGGCGAATGGTGTGGTAGCCGGCGTCGGCAGCAGCGTCCAGTTCGGCTTCCACGTCTGACAGGAACAACAGCCGTGTGGCAGGCAGGCCAATAGCTTGCTGGATGTTGTGATAGCTCCGGGTTTCCTGCTTGTGGCCAGAGGTAGTATCAAAATATCCGCTGAAGAGGGCTGTCAGATCGCCGTCGTCACTGAAACCGAAGAACAGCTTCTGGGCAGCGATGGAACCGGAGGAATAGACATACAGGTCAAGGCCCTGGGCTTTCCATTGCCGCAGAGCGGCGGCGGTATCCGGGTAAAGATGCGCGGTGTAATCGCCATTCTGGTAGCCGTGTTTCCAGATCATGCCTTGCAGGGTTTTCAGTGGTGTGGCCTTGCGATCTTCGGCAATCCATTGCTGGAACAGGGCACTGGCAGACACGGGATCGTTCAGTTGAAGACCACTTTCCTGTGCCGCCGCCATAACCTGTTCCCGAATCGCAGGCTCATCCCAATGTGCCGCCAGAAAGGCCGGGAATTCACGGGCCGCATAGGGGAACAGGACTTCCTTGACGAAGGAAATGCTGCTGGTGGTGCCTTCGATGTCGGTGACGATGGCCTTGATCATGGTGTTGTCCGTTAAGAGGCGAGAAGCGATGCAGGAGCCTCCCTGCAAGCGAAAGTCTGATCGCCTGCATGCAGGCTCCTACGGAGATAAGGTCAGTCCAGCCGACTGAACTGGCTGGCGATGTCGCTGCCAGTAAAGTTGGCCACCCAGCCCTCGGTATTGTTGAACAGGCGAATGGCCACGAAACGTGGCTGAGAGCCCATGTCGAACCAGTGCGGGGTGTTGGCCGGGACGCTGATCAGATCGCCCTTGGTGCACAGTACCTCGTAGACCCTGTCGTCGATATGCAGGGTGAACAGCCCCTGGCCTTCCACAAAGAAGCGAACCTCGTCTTCACTGTGACGATGCTCGTCCAGGAACTTCTTTCGAAAGGCCTCTTTTTCGGGATGATCCGGCACCATGCTGACCACATCCACGGTCTGGTAGCCTTCGTTTTTCATCAGCCGGTCAATATCGGCCTTGTAGGCTGCGATAACTTCATCCTGGGACGGATTTTCTGACAGCGGGGCGGAGGCTTGCCACTGTTCATAGCGCACACCGGCTGCGGCCAGGGCTTCGGCCATGGCCTGCTTGTCCGTCAGGTGCTGTTCCGGCTCGGCCGGTTTATCTGCCTGGAAGATTTTCAGTTCACTCATATTCTTACACTCCACTCAGGCGCCGACGGTCCAGTTCGATGGCAAGCAGGACTTCCAGCGCTTCAAGTTGTCGATAGCAGGTTGGCAAATCGGACGCCCAGGTGTACAGCCCGTGGCCACGGATCAGATAGCAGTGGCTGGCAGCACCCTGCGCCATGGCGTCATCCACCTCATTGGCAAGGGCCGCGATGTCCTGGGTATTGTTGAATACCGGAATGACCAGCCGACTTTCATGGGTGGTGAAGCCATCCAGTGCCTTCAATAATTCGTAGCCCTCGAGAGTGAGGGAATTGGCCGGCCAGTGCATGGTCAGCACAGTGCTGGCGTGGCTGTGGGTATGCAGTACGGCGCCCACGTCGGGGTAGCGGCGATATAGCTGGGTATGTAGCAAGGTTTCGGCGGAGGGCTTGCCGGCACTGGCGGGCTGCCCCTGCATGTCCACCGCCATAATGTCGGTCTCGCGCAGCAGGCCCTTGTCCTTGCCGGATTGGGTGACCGCAACATGGGTTTCATTCAGCCGTACGGAGTAATTGCTGCTGGTAGCCGGTGACCAGCCATTGCGATAAATCCGCTGGCCGGTTGCTGCCAGAGCCCGGCTGGCTTCGCGGAAATCGGCGGTGGAATAGGGACGTTCGATCATTGCTTTCTCCGCATTATTGCCCGCGCAAATGGGCCAGAACCTTGTCAGTGTTTGGTGCCTGAATCACTCCCCGTTCTGTGACGATGGCGGTGATCAGCTCGCCGGGCGTGACATCGAAAGCCGGGTTGTAAACCGGTACGTCACTGGGTGCAACGGTCTTGCCCTGAATCTGCCGCACTTCGTTGCCATCCCGTTCCTCAATGACAATATGGGAACCGTCAGGCAGTGCTGGATCCAGCGTAGAGACCGGCGCGGCAACGATAAAGGGGATACCGTGATGCCTGGCCAGTACCGCCAGGTTATAGGTGCCAATCTTGTTGGCGGTATCGCCGTTGGCGGTGATCCGGTCTGCACCAACAATCACCGCCTGAATCTTGCCCTGGGCCATGAGCTGACCGGCGGTGCTGTCGGCCACCAGGGTGACCGGAATGCCATCATTACTCAGTTCCCAGCTGGTTAGCCGGCTGCCTTGCAGCCAGGGGCGGGTCTCTCCCGCATACACCCCTTGCAAGCGCTTTTGCTGCCAAGCAGTACGAATGATGCCCAGCGCGGTGCCGTGCCCGCCAGTCGCCAGTGCACCGGTGTTGCAGTGAGTGTAGACCGTGGCACTGTCGGGTAGCAGGGCGGCGCCAAACTCGCCAAGGGCATGGTTGGCGGCAATGTCCTCCCGGTGTATGGCCTCGGCATCCCTAAGCAGGGTGTCTGCCAGTTCGGCACCTTGAAGGGATTGTCCAGTGGTCTGCAGGCGTTCCAGGGCCCAGAACAGGTTGACGGCAGTGGGGCGGCTGGCAGCAAGGGTAGCGATGGCGTCGGCCAGATTGTCCAGGCTGGCGTTACTTTCCTGGAGCGCGGCTTCCAGGGCGAGTCCGTAGGCGGCGGTGATGCCGATGGCCGGAGCGCCGCGAACTACCATGTCGCGAATGGCCTGGGCGGCCTCCTGGCTGTTGCGTACAGGCAGCCACAGGGTTTCAGCGGGCAGGGCTCGCTGATCCAGTAGTTCGAGAAAATCACCATGCCAGCGAATGGCGGCACTGTTAATCACCATTGATCCTGTCCTCACTCGTTCCATCAGGATGCTGCAGCGGCGTGCGCCGGTATTTGTGGCGGATCCAGTTTGCTGCCCGGTATACCCCGGGGCGGCGCATAATAGCGCGTTCGAGACGGTATTTCCCCGGAAAAGTACTGGTCATGATAGCTATCAGAATAGTGAGCAATCCTTGCCCGGGCAGTACCAGCATAAGGATGCCTGCCACCAATAGAATCAGCGCAAACAGGTTGCGTATGAACCACAGAAGCCACCCCAGCAAGTTGCGGTTTGTATGGGGGAGGTATTGCTCGGTGAAGTAGTTCTCAGGTACCCGTGCAATGAACAGCGGTATGGCCACTACTGAGGCAATTGCCATGAGGATCCCGGTACCAGTGAGAGCGGGCAGCCAGGGTTCCAGCTGATTGGCAATCGGGGCAAGCCAGTCAGGTAATGAGAGGGTCAAATAGTGTCTCCGGGGTGAACAGAGCGTGTCTGATGGCTACAATGGTACCGGCTTCTGTTTTTTTCAAACCCTATTTTCCCCAACGCATCAACTTCCTGGAGGTTTCATGACGTTAGCCTGGCAGATCGTTATTGCCGCCGTGACTGGCCTGGTCATTGGCACCGTGCTGGGGTTGATGGTGTGGCGGCTCTGGATGGCTCGCAAGCAGCGGGAAGAGGTGTTGAGCCAACAGGTGGCCGTGCTCGACAGCCTGGAAGTGCTGTGCATGGCATTGGCACAGAAACAGGTGGAGCTCAGTGAAGCTGCCATCCGCATCAGCGCCTTGCTGGATACTCTGCCGGACAGTATTTCACCCAAGGTGGATCTGTCTGATTTTCACCAGTTCGCGCAAACCTGCCAGCAGTTTGACCGGGGCAATGCCCGCAAGGCACTGACGCCCCGAATGCGCCATCAGCAAGACAGTTACCGCTGGCAACTGGAAGAAGAATACCAGGGGCGGCTGGAGGCCTGCGCTCAGCGACTGGAAACCGTGCTGCCCGCCTGGCGTTCCGGGTTGGGTGCGACGGATTCGTTCAGGTAACGAAACTCGGTTAATTCAATACGGCCACGCACAAACGGGTTTTCCTGATGGTCCATGCGGATCATGAAGTAATCCAGTTCTTGCGCTGCCCAGAAACGGGATTTGCGTCCTCGTTCCTCGTAGTCGCGCTCCAGACCGGTGGCCTGCCATTCTCCCGCCGGTGTCTTGATGGTTTCCGGTTCAAGTGCACGGTAGTGGTATTTGTCCAGCCCATCCGGTTCTGCCACGGTATAGGCGAAAGCAGGATCTGCCTTGGCCATGTTGCACCGTGACACCATGGCAACGCTAAGCGCATCCAGTGCATCGGCAACCAGCGGGTAGACCGCCTTGCTGCCTTTTGCGGTACCGCTTTCCCAGTCAAACACAATCTCACCACCGCGATTTATGCCGAAGCCTGCACTCTCGTGGCTGTAATGGTGGGGCCTGGCAACGCAGTTATCCCAGTCGAACCGGGCAATTTCCTCATGGCGAAACAGACGGTTCTCAACCTTGAAGTGCAGTTGATAATTGTCGGCTTCCTGGGTCAGGCGAATCGTGGCGTTGAGGCCGAGAGGAATGCCGTTGACGACAACACGGTAGGAGGCTTCCACTTCGGGCAGTGCGGCAGGGAAAAGAGATTCCGGGGCTTTTGCACGACTGTCGCCGGTGTCGGTGAAGGCGGAGTCACTGATCAGCATCATGCTGAACAGGGCTGGCAGCGGCGCAAAACGGGCAATAATTGTCACGTCCCTGTGATCCTGGTCCGAAAAAATGTGGCCTGATCATACCATGGTCGCAGAGGGTCGCCAGTGACTGCATGATGGCCCGAAAGGCGGCTTTTTTTCTCTGTCAGATGCCGACTGCCATGTTAATATTTGTAACCGGGTCGTGACACACAGTGAGACAGACTTGACCACCAACAGCGCCAGGATGGCGTTGCCCGTAAAAGAACAGACACGGAAAGAGTATGGACAACAGAGAATCCCGTGGCGCCAATCGGCGCAAGCTGGCACGTATCAACACACAGATGCGCGTGGATGTGTTTCGTCATCGTTTGTTTGGCGGCTGGCGTTTTGTCACCCGCGCCAAGGCGCTGGATTACAACCGCTTCGGGCTGGGTGTTACCTCTCCGGTGCGCCTGTCACCAGGTGCTCGAATCAAGCTGGATCTCTATTCCCCAGCCATGATCCTGCGACAGGTGGATGCGGAAGTAGTCAGTTGCCAGCGGGCGGGCCAGGCCTATCGTCTGGGGTTGCGCACCTACCAGACACTCAAGGAAGTGGCGGGAGAATCGGATCAACACCAGATTCGCTATCTGGCGGGGATGGAAGAGGTGCTTCCCGGCAAGGCCTGACTGCCAGGCCCCGCAGTGGGTGTTCCTGCTACGTGAATCCGTGTGCAAACACAAAAAAGCCCCAACCGTGAGGAAGGGGCTTTTCTGTATTCCAGACTCAGTAAGAAGTCTTAGCCTTCAGCTTTTGGCGCAGGCGCCTTTTTAGCTGCAGCCTTCTTCTTGGCCGGGGCTTTTTTAGCGGCCGCCTTCTTCTTGGCAGGCGCTTTCTTCGCCGTTACCTTCTTGGCAGCGGCTTTCTTGGCCGGTGCTTTTTTGGCTGCCGCTTTTTTCTTGGCGGGCGCTTTGCGACTGGCCGCTTTCTTCGGCGCTACCTTCTTTTCAATTTCCTTGGCGCGCTTTTCCAGATCCTTTTCGTACTGGCCAATTACCCGAGCCAGGCTGTGAGCCTGCTTGGCGGTGGCTTTCAGCACTTTAACCTCGGTTTCCAGAATACGCTTGCGAGCCTGTGAATCATCGACTTGGCTGCGGGCATCATCAGCAGCCTTGCGTGCGCGTTCCAGCTGGCGTTTCACCGTGGAGGTCGCCTTCTCACGGTACTCGGCCTGCAGGGATTCGAGTTTGTTCAGGTATTCGCGACGACGCTCCATTTCCTTGTTGAGGCGGTCACGCACGTTTTCCAGCTGTTTCTCCAGCTGGCCGATTTGCTTCTCACGTTCTTTATCAAAGCGCTCAGCCAACTTGCGGATCTGCGCCTGAAGTTCCTCAACGGTATCTTTAACCTTGTTAGCAGCCATGGACGACTCCCTTTCCCCTTCGGATGGTATGAAACAGCTTGGCATGACGCTGCGAACAGCGCTTAAGCAACTCTATGCCACAACTATGACCTGAACAACCATTGATCAATTTGTGTCGGACAGAATAGGCATTTTTACCGCGATCAATCATCACATTGCGCTTTGAAACCTACAGCAGGATACTGACGGCATTAGACTGAAAAGAGATTAATCATGCCTGTGTCGTTTGATGGGAAGCTGGTGGTGGCGATCAGTTCGCGAGCGCTCTTCGATCTTTCAGATAGCCATAAAGTCTATCTGGAGCAGGGTCTGGATGCTTTTCAGGATTACCAGATCGAACACGAGGAAGAGGTGCTTAAACCCGGCGATGCCTTCCCGCTGGCGAAGAAACTGCTGGCCATCAATGATCTGGCAGACGGCGAGGGCAGGGTAGAAGTGATCCTGCTTTCCAGGAACAGCTCTGATACCGGCCTGCGTGTTTTCAACTCCATTGAGCACTATGGCCTGCCAATTACCCGTGCGGCCTTTGCCAGTGGTGAAAGCCCGCACCGATATGTTTCCGCGTTCGGGGCACACCTGTTTCTGTCCACGGATCCGGATGATGTGCGTCAGGTGCTTGAGGCTGGCTATGCAGCCGCAACTATTCTGTCCGGTGGCCAGTGTCAGCGAGAGGATGGGGTATTGCGTGTGGCCTTCGATGGGGATGCAGTATTGTTTTCTGATGAGTCCGAGCAGATCTTCCAGAGTGATGGCCTGGCCGCGTTCACCGAAAATGAAAAGCGTTCTGCACGCACACCTATGAATGGTGGCCCCTTCAAGCCGTTCCTGGCTGCGTTACATCAATTGCAGAAAAGCTTCCCCCATGATCAGTGCCCGATCCGTACCGCCCTGGTAACGGCGCGCAGTGCCCCGGCCCATGAGCGGGTGGTGCGCACCCTGCGGGAATGGGATATTCGTCTGGACGAGAGTCTGTTTCTGGGTGGTTTGCCGAAAGGGGATTTCCTGCGGGCATTTGGTGCTGACATGTTCTTCGATGACCAGCAGGGGCACTGTGAATCGGCCGCTGAACACGTGGCGGCCGGGCATGTGCCCCACGGCATATCCAATCTGGCCAACGGTGGTCAATAGCAGTTCGGCAGTGACGGCGCGTTACGTTGCTATGCTTTTGCTGCATAATTACTTATATTCTTATAACCACCAGTTAAGCGTGCGGAGGCAAGGATGAAGTTGCAGCAATTACGCTACATCTGGGAAGTGGCGCGGCATGATCTTAACGTTTCGGCCACGGCCGCAGCGCTCTATACCTCACAGCCAGGCATCAGCAAGCAGATCCGCATGCTTGAAGATGAGCTTGGCGTGGAAGTCTTTGCCCGCAGCGGCAAACACCTGACCCACATTACCCCTGCCGGGCAGGCGATCCTGCGCATTGCCGGCGAGATCCTGCAGCAGACAGAATCCATCCGCCGGGTGGCCCAGGAGTTCCGGGACGAGTCCCGCGGCGAGCTGAGCATTGCCACCACCCATACCCAGGCCCGCTATGCCTTGCCGCCGGTGATCAACCAGTTCACCCAACGGTTCCCGGATGTCTCCTTGCATATGCATCAGGGAACTCCCATGCAGATTTCCGAAATGGCCGCCAACGGCAGCGTGGATTTCGCCATCGCCACCGAGGCGCTGGATCTGTTCTCGGATCTGATCATGATGCCGTGTTACCGCTGGAACCGGACGGTGGTGGTTCCCGAGGGGCATCCGCTGACCCAGGTGAAGCCACTGACCCTGGAAGCGCTGGCAGAATTCCCGCTGGTGACCTATGTGTTCGGCTTCACCGGGCGCAGCAAGCTTGATGATGCCTTCACTGACAAGGGGCTGGAGCCCAAGGTGGTCTTCACCGCAGCAGATGCGGATGTGATCAAGACCTATGTGAAGCTGGGCATGGGCGTGGGCATCATCGCCCACATGGCAGTGGATCCAGTGGAGGACAAAGGCCTGGTGGCACTGGATGCCGGCCATCTGTTCGAGTCCAGCACCACCCGCATCGGCTTCCGCAAAGGCACTTTCCTGCGCGGCTTCATGTTCGACTTCCTGCAGGCGTTTGCCCCGCACCTCACCCACGACCGGGTGGAAGCGGCCATCAAGGCCAGTAACCGTGAAGAGCGTGAGGCCCTGTTTGCCGATATCGAATTGCCGATTCGTTAAACCCTTTTTACCACAGAGGGCACGGAGATCACTGATTGAAACCCCGGCTTAATCGGTTGCTCTGTGCCTCATCAGTAGACATGTATTGCCCAATGGCTGTCCTGACCAAGTGGGTTCCCATTTGCTTTCAAGGCTCCGTTCCCACGGGAAAACGCACCCACCAGCCAGTTGAAGGTTTTCCTCGGTGATCTCTGTGGTAAACCCTGTCTCAAATCCTGTCTTAAACCCACGCCAATTGATTTCTACAGGTGCCGCGGCTACATTGTGCGCGCCTGATCAACCCTAGGGGAATGCTGTGGAATTGCTGTGTCTGGACCTGGAAGGGGTCCTGATCCCGGAAATCTGGATCAACTTTGCTGAAAAAACCGGAATTGAAGAGCTCCGTGCCACCACCCGGGATATCCCGGATTACGACGAACTCATGCAGATGCGCCTGCGTATCCTGGACGAGAACGGCTATGGCCTGCCAGACATCCAGGAGGTCATCGACACCCTGGACCCGCTGGACGGCGCCAAGGAGTTTGTCGACTGGGCTCGCGAGAACTTCCAGCTGATCATCCTGTCCGACACGTTCTACGAGTTTGCCAAGCCGCTGATGAAGAAGCTGGGCTGGCCGACGCTGTTTTGCCACCGTCTGGAAGTGGACGAGAACGGCAAGATCACCGATTACAAACTGCGCCAGAAAGATCCCAAGCGTATGTCCATCAAGGCCTTCCACAGCCTGAACTACCACTGCATCTCAGCCGGTGACTCCTACAACGACACCACCATGCTGGCCGAAGCTGAGCAGGGCATCCTGTTCCATGCGCCGGACAACGTGATTGCAGAATTCCCACAGTTCCCGGCGGTGCACAGCTACGAAGACCTGAAAAAGGAAATCGTCAAGGCGAGCCCACGGGATATCCCGCTGTAAGGGATGCGGCAAGCTGTGGGAGCTTGCCTGCAAGCGAAGCCTTGTTCCATGGGCTAAACCCATTCGCCTGCAGGCTGGCTCCTACGGGGTTTTTGTGTGTCGCGTGGCCTGTCGCGTTATTCCAGAAACCGCTCCTCCAGCGCCCCCATCAACTTCTCCACCTTGAAGCGACTCTCCTCGTATTCTGACTGGGGGTCCGAATCAAACACAATCCCGCCTCCGCCGTGGCAGTACAACTTGTTGCCATCGGTCTGCAGGGTGCGGATCAGGATATTGCTGTCCAGGTTGCCCTTGTTGTCCATCCAGAAGAAGCTGCCGCAATAGGCGCCGCGGGGGACGGGCTCCAGCTCGGCAATAATCTCCATGGCACGTTTTTTCGGAGCGCCGGTGATTGATCCACCGGGGAACGCCTGCCATAGCGCATGCAGCGGCGACAAGTCCTCTTTAAGCACGCCACTAATCGTGCTGACCAGGTGCTGGACATTGCTGAAACGGCGCAGTTCGAACAGAGGCGTTGCGGTCACCGTGCCGGGCTCGCAACAGGCGCCAAGGTCATTGCGAAGCAGATCCACAATCATCAAGTTCTCGGCCTGATCCTTGGGGTTGTTGCGCAACTCGATACCCAGAGCGTCATCCTCAACAGGCGTGTTTCCCCTGGGGCGAGAGCCCTTGATAGGTTCAGTCACCACCTGCCGACCGGTCACAGACAGAAAACGCTCGGGAGATACTCCAAAAACCTGAGCATTGCCGGCATCGAAATAACAACTGTGCGGGGCAGGGTGTCGGGACTGAAGGGCCAGCCAGGCAGTGAGTGGGCTGCCTGTATAAGAAGACACAAAGCGCTGTGCCAGGTTCACTTGATAACAGTCGCCCGCAGCCAAATATGCCTTGATCCTTGCAAGGCTGGCTAGATAGGCATCTTTGGATTGCTCTGGCTGGAATGGAAGATCCAGAGAGAAGGGTGGAACTGCTGCCGGGGGGAGGTCTTCCAGCCGCTGAGGGGCCGTCTTGTATAAATGGACCACCATGGCGCCAGCCCCGGAGACGACAGGGTTCAACTCATAAGGCATCAGCCCGGCGGCAAACACAAACTCGCTCGCCATCCGGGAATGGATCTGTTCAATCAGCGCCGGCACATCCCCCGCTGACTCTGCGCGCAGGGTCAGATCCGGGTCGGGCAGGGCGACGATATGCCCATCAAGAGGAAAAAGGCAGCTGAAAGTCATGGTCTGGCGTCAAAACAGGGTGGGCCAGTGTACCTGTTACAGAAAATCTTCCCAACCTTGTTACTGAGCGTAACACTGCGGACGCTTGTGCCGGGGTTGTATCGTAAAAATATAACTAAGACATTCGTCTCAATTTCACTAAACCCCAATGAATACAATGGTTTGTGAGGATTGTCTGTGCTGGAATTTCTTTGTAACGAACCCATTTGTTTTTGTAACTGTTGTGTTAACGTTGATACGTGCCTTGCGAGAACCGGGGCGCGTATAAGGATTACAAAAAACACACGTTGTGCACACGAGGAGAACAACAATGGGTTTTAAGAAACTTGCTCTTGCAGCTGCCGTAGCCGCCGCGCCCATGAGCGCCCTGGCTCTCGAGCCCATGCAGGACGAAGCCCTGTCCAGCGTAACTGGTCAGGATGGTATTTCTATTGGTCTGAGCCTGAACGCCCAATTGGACGTGGGTATTGAAGACACTGATGGCTTCGGCACTAACACTGGCGAAGGTATGATCTTGATCGACAACATGGGTCTTACTGGTGACATCACTATCGAGATCGATTCTTCCAGTACCGCTTCCGGTGGTGGTGTTCTGCAGGCCTATATTTCTGTGCCTTCTCTGACCATTGATACAGGTGATATTTACGTCGGCCAAGGTACGGACGGTAGTGATGTGGCTGCAGGTATTGCCAAGGTTGGGACTGAGCTGACAGCATTGGGGGCAGGTGATCCGTTGCTGGATAGCGTAAGCCTGACTCTGGATAACGTTGATCTTGCCGTGCAGCTGGGCTCCGAGGCCGCCAACTTCTTTGCGCTTTCTACAACTTCTGTTTTGACCATCGACATTGGTACGCTGGGTAATGCTACCGATAACCTCACTCTGCGTGATCAGAGTGCTGGCGGTGGTGGCGCATTGGTTGCTGATCAGATCTCCATTCGGAACGTAGATGTTAACGGCATTACCGGCAACATCACTACCTCTGGCCTGGAAATCGCTACAAACACCGCTCTCTCAGGCATCAATATTGCTGCCATGGGTGTTGCTTTTGGTGCTGACGACGGCTCTGCACCGGCTATCGGTAATGTTTACATTACTGGTCTGGATCTTTCTGGCCAAACCATCACTATCTCTGGTCACTAAGTTCCACAGCACTTTGGTGCTATTCTGAAACGCCCGGCTCTTTGCCGGGCGTTTTTGTTTAAAAAGAGTTGGTTATGAAGCAAGTCTTGACGGCAAAAGAGCTCCCTTCTTCGGTTAAAATTCTGTGTGAAAAAGGCGATTATAAAAGTGCGTCTCAGCTGGTATTGCGTTTCGTGGCGAAAGGCTATGTAGATTATGGCGCTGCTGATTTCTGTTTTAGATCGGCATTGGGTTATGACGATGTCCAGCAAATTTATGATCTGGCTGAGCCAATTGTACGGGTGGCTCCAAAAGACTGGAGAAGCTGGCAGTTGATGTACCAGGCTTACCATGCAGATGCGCGGTGGCAGGATGCTTTGACTGCTCTTTCAAAAGTTCGTAAATGGTCTGACTCAATAAATGCTGAGTACTTCCTTGCGAGGGCAGAAGCTTATGAGCGATTGCTTGATCCAGACAGCGCGCTGAAGGAGCTGGCAGAGCTCGATAAGCTTAATGACAAAGGCGCGGAATCAAGAGCCTTGCTCCTGTGGGGCAATGTCCAGCTTCAAAAGAAAAACTATAAAGCGTTAATCGATCAGCTTCCTCAGAGGCTCAATGGGAAAAAGGCAGATCGGTATATGGGGGGAGTCCTTAAGGTGCTGGGTAAGGCCTTGGACGCCAAAGGAGAATATGGCGCAGCCTTTTCTGCTGCTACTAAAGGCAATCAGATTCAATCGAAAATAGAATCTCGTCTTGTTTCAAAAAACGCGATACGCCGTCGGGTTGAGGTTTTTAGGACACTTTTTACCAAGGATTGGGTGGGTTCTTGGTCTGAGCTGTCAAGTCCGTCTCGTACCCCGGTTTTCATGCTTGGATTTCCCCGCTCAGGGACGACTTTGCTTGAGCAGGTACTGGATTCTCATCCGGAAATTCAGGCCATGGAAGAGCCGCCCACGATGGCGACGGTGCTTCGGCAGAGTACGTCATGGATGCAAGCCATGGCGACGCAAGCTGGCTTATTGCATAAGTCTTCAGGATGGAAGTCTCAATGGCTGTCGGTGATGGACTATATCAAGGCTATTGGTGAGGAGCAGGTGAGGGGGTTTCGTGAAACGTACTTCAAAGTTGTGGATCAGGAGCTTCAGCTTCGTGAGAACAGTGTCTTAATAGAAAAGATGCCTTTGAATACCGTCGATATAGGCTTGATCTTACGCCTGTTCCCGGATGCGAAATTTATTGTCTCGCTGCGTCATCCTGCCGATTGCGTGCTCAGTGGGTATATGCAGAACTTTAAAATGAATGATGCCATGGCTAACTTCCTTGATTTGGACAACGCCGCCAGTTTTTACAAGCACGTTATGAAGCTTCTCTGGCAGTATGAGGAGGTGTTCGATCTCAAGGATCGCATGCACTATATCCGTTATGAGGATCTGGTTATGGATCTGGAAGGGGAGGCTCGAAAGGCGCTGGATTTCCTTGGGTTGCCTTGGGATGATGCCGTGCTTAATTACGACGAGCATGCTAAACAGCGAGGGACCTTGGCGACGCCAAGTTACCAAGGAGTGACTCAGAAGATTTATGATAGTTCCAAGGAGCGGTGGCGTAACTATGCAGAGTGGATGGCTCCGGTGCTGCCTCATTTCAAGGAGGCTGCGGAGCGCTATGGGTACGATCTCTCTTTGTGATCCGCACGACCAGTCAGGTCGAAATCACGATGTCGAACAGGCGAGAATAAGGTGCGGGATATAACTTTTTGATTTATAAAGCCCGTTTTTGTATCCCTCAAGGTGGCCCTTGGGCTTTATGGGTTGCCTTTTCGGCGAATCTTCATGGTTGCCTGCAAGGTGGGACCTAGTTAACATGTGTCACCATATAAGAAACACACAATAACAATAACGCTGGATGCCATTACATGCTGACTTCCATGCTGGGTGTGGCGCTGATCTACTTTGCTGCCAACGAGTCCGTGGTGATCGAGCCCCCCAAGAAAGGGGAGATCTACTACGAGCACCCGACCAGTCCTGCTCCTCTGAGAGACCGCGGCATCGTGGTTGAGAAGCCGGTTTCCGAGTTTCGCTACCACAATGTCGTGCGCCAGGCCTACGATTACTCCTGTGGCTCCGCTGCCCTGACCACCGTACTTAATCAATATCTTGGACGTCAGTTCCAGGAGCGTCAGATCATGGAAGGGCTGCTGCGCTTCGGTGAGACCGACAAGATCGTGGAGCGCCGGGGCTTTTCCCTGCTGGACATGAAACGCCTGGCTACCGCACTGGGTCACCCCAGTGGTGGCTTCCGCGCCGAGATGGACGATATCCGGGAGCTTGATCACCCGGCGATTGTTCCCATCGCCTATGGCGGTTTCAAACACTTCGTGGTTCTCAAGAAATACCAGGATGGCCACATTTTCGTGGCAGACCCTGCGTTGGGGAATATCAGCTTTACGGAAAGCAAGTTTCTGCAAATCTGGGATCAGAACGTCCTGTTTATTGTGTTTCCAAACGGTTTTGAGCCCCAGGATGGTCTGGAGCTGACCGATTACGACCTGCGTTTGCTGGATGAACGAACCATCAATCGCTGGGCGTTTGAAGTTTTTCCGGTGTTTACTGCGCCAATAGAAAACTGGGCGGATAAGGCCAGTACACTGACAAGGGTTCTCGTGACGGACCAGAATGGCTCAGAAAGGGTCATTAATGTTCCCACCCGAACCTACTATCGTAAGTAATAGCCTGCAGTGGCAAATAACAAACAGAATAAAGGAAGGCTTGCATGAAGATGATGTCTGGGAAGGTGGCCGCCGCGGCTGCACTCTTGTTGGCGCAGCATGTTGCCTGGGCGGCAGACAGCGTGGATGAAGCCCGTGAAGCGCTGCAGACCCAAGAAGATGATGTCACGCAGGAAAAGAACCTGGAAGAGGTGTTCCAGGCTGCAGAGAAGCAGTATTCACTGCTGCCCAGTGGCCAGATGTCACTGAACTTCTCGGCGAACTACAACTATTACCGTGATGACCGCATCGATATCGCCATCGATGAAAATACCGGTAATATCAGCCGTTTCCGCATCGAGCAGGATGCCCAGCATGCTTTTTCCTCGTCGCTCTCCCTGGACTACGGCATCTGGAATAACCTGACCTTCAATACCCGTCTGCCGGTGTCCTACAAGTACGACACCGAGAAGGATGTCTCTCAGGCCGCGCTGGGTGATGTGTCCTTTGGTCTGCGTTTTCAGCCGTTCCCGGTGAAGCCGGGCGCCATGAACACCACCCTCTACACCACCCTGAGCACGCCGACCGGCGACAGCCCCTACGAGCTGAACGTGCGTGAGGAGGTTTCCAGTGGGTCAGGTTATTATTCTGTGGGCGCAGGGCTGAGCGTCAGCAAGGTGATCGACCCGGTGGTGCTGTTTGGCTCACTGGGGTACACCTATGCCTTTGATGTGAGTGGCCTTAATCAGGTGCGCGGTGGCGAAATTCTGACTGATGTTAGTCCGGGCGATAGCCTGAATTTCTCCATGGGTCTGGCGTATTCCCTGTCCTATGAAGTCTCGCTGAGTGCCAGCTACCAGCAGTCCTACAACTTCGAAACTGACTTCATCTTTGAGGATTACACCGCTTCGTCGGAAGATTCCACGTCCAGTGTGGTGAATACCTCTCTGGGTCTGCGAACCTCCAGCAACCGTATCGTTAACCTTAGCTTCGGTTTCGGTTTGACCGAAGATTCCCCCGATGTACTGCTTGGAATTTCCATGCCGATTGATTTCTCCGGCCTGAAACCCGGTGCCTAAGCCGTGAATGCAGTTGGATGGGGTGAGCCATGAAGAATAATTATAAACGGCCAGGGTTGCGGCTGATTGCTGCCATGCTCGGAATGGTGGCGGGCGTTAGCAATGCGCAGCTCGCCAATAACATTGCCATTGATGTCAAAGCCATGAGCATGGGGCATGCGGTGACGGCAGATCCCCCCGGGATTTCTGCTATTCACTTCAACCCTGCAGGTCTGGCCAAGCTGGACGGTCGTCGCATGGACCTTCAGTTTGTAGGGGCGGACTTTACGCTGGAATCCGAGTTTTCCGCACCGCCGGGCTACAATGTGTTTGGTTTCTCCGATGATCCGGTGGTCTGTGATGACGTGCCGAACGATGGGGTGGACTACTGCCGAAGCTTCAAAACGGCCACAAGCTCAGTTGAGGGTATCTCGCTTTATATCCCGTTTCTGAATGACACCGTGGATCTGCCGCCAGGGCCACTGATTGCCGGCCCCTTGCCAGCATTTTCCATTCGCCCTGCGGGCTCCAAGTTCACGTTTGCCACGGCCACCTATCTGCCGCTGGCAGCGGGCTTTTACCGGGACGAAGATGACGTCGGTAACTTCATGGGCGAGAGGGTGGCGCTGGAGCGGATCACCTATCTGTCTCCGTCCATTGGTTACCGGGTCAATGATGAGCTGTTCATCGGTGCATCCATCGGCATGAGCTATCAGGCCATTGCGCTGGAGCAGGATTTTCGAGCACCCAACGAACTGCTGGGCTTTGCTCGAGTGATTGATGAAAGTATCTGTGCCCCGTTCGCAGGCGAGTCCAATATCGCACTAGATTTGATCCTGTTCGGTATCTGTCGCCCCCAGGAGGGGCTTGGGCCCTTCAAGAATCTGGCATCCCTGGATGTGTCCATGGACCAGCGTTTCAGCCCGTCCTACAACCTGGGCATTCTCTGGGAACCGAATGACCGGTTCGCGTGGGGTGCCACCTGGCGTTCGGCAGCCAAAACCCACATGAAGGGCGATTACAAGATCTCTTATTCCAATGCCGCCCGGGAAACCATCAATGGTATTGGTGGCTCGGCTACCGGTGCGTTGGCCCTGGCTGTGCTGGGTGTCCCGTCTTACGTGGACCAGGACGAAGTAGGGCGGGTGAGCATGGATCTGACCATGCCTGCTACCTTCCAGACCGGGATCAAGATCAAACCCACAGAGCGCCTCCAGTTCAATGTGGATGCGGTGTGGGCGGACTACAAGGAGTGGGATGCGTTCAATATCGTGTTCGACCGCAGTTCCGCCGTGCTGAGCCTGGCACGACTGTTCTCTCCGGGCTCTACGCCCACGCGTCTCAGCTACCCGCTGAACTTCCAGTCCACCTGGAACCTGGCGTTCGGTGCCGCCTATGACCTGACCGGCCGTATCCAGTTGCGTGCGGGCTATGAGCCGCGTGCCTCGGCGATCCCGGAAGAACGTCGCAGCCCCATGGTACCGATCAATGAGGCCCGTTATTACAGCCTGGGTCTGGGTTACAAGTGGGATAAAGATACCGATATCGACCTGGGTATTGGTATGCTGCACAGCAAGGACGAGATACCGGCGAATACCAGCTGCGCGGCAAACTGCACCGGTATCGATAACGTGGTCTATAACCCGTACGCGGGTCTTGATATCAAGACTGAGGCCAAGATCACCATGATCGGCCTGGCATTCAGAACGAAATTTTAATGCGACATCTTCTTGCATTGGCTCTGGTGGCTCTGGCAGGGTGCCAGGGCTCCATGCCCACAGGCGATCAATCCAGTGGCCTGTATGTCTATACCGATGCCCAGGGCAACCTGGTGACCATGGAGCGCAAGCCGGACGTCGTGGCCAGCCCTCCGGCGAAGCCATCCGCCACTACCTCCAATCCGAAAGTTGCTGAAGTCCCGCCCGCCGGGATGGATAATCTGGATGACTACCGCCCCAGTGGAGAGGTGGACCAGGAGCTGGTCGAGCGGGAAAACCAGCGGTTCGTTACCTATATTGATGAAACCGGTCAATTAGTGAGCCGTCCCCTAGACATGGGGGCAGAGCGTGCCGCCGCCCAGGCCGCCCCCGCACCCTATGAGGCTGTGGCCTCCGACGGTTTCATGGAAACCTACCGTCCACTAAGGGCGGATTGCTGTGTTCATATGCTGGAAACAGCAACGGTTCTGGACGCAGGCAGCGAGAATCTGGTGGCGTTCGATGCCGATAGCCCCCGAATGACAGGGGAAAACGGTTATCGGGCAAGGGTATTCGAACTGGATCAGGGGCTATCAGGCCTGACATTGAATGCTTTTGTGAAAAAGAAGGGGTATCTGGCGGTGGAGCTGCTCTGGCTGGATGCCAAGGGTACGCCAGTCATGCTGGTGGATCAGCCATTCAGCCGCAAATACCCGGAAACCTGGTACCGCTACGGGTATCTGCAGGGAACCCTCGAGCGGGAAACAGGTCAACAGTATCTGGTTGTTTTCCTTCCCTATTCTGAAGAACAGCCGGGTACCGACGGATTAATACAAGTGACGCAGGGGGAGCTGGTCCTGATAGGCCAGTGATTACCCCCTGCAGAATCACAGGAATTGACTATGCGTTTTGTGTTTGCACTGACCACCTTGTCCCTGGCCCTGATGGGGTGTAATGGCGGCGAGGACTTTTCTGATGCTACCGTTCCCGGATGTCCAGCAGGAGCGCCTTGCGACCAGACTGTGCGTGGCGAGGTATTTGTTGAGCTCACCGGGCCCAAGATTAGTAATGTGGGTTATCGCTGTACTGGCACTGAAGTGGTGTTTTTCACCTCGGACAGTGAGCGTACCACCACGGATACGGATGGTGAAGCTACGGTAATCCCTCCCTACACCGCGCTTTGTCCGGCCAGTAGTCGGGAAATCGAATTTTTCCTTGGCAATGGCCTGTTTGAAGGCAACAAGATAACCCTCGGTTCCTTCCTCTTTCCACAGCAATTGCGCAAGGATAACTTTCAGGTCACCGTTGCTGACCTGATTCTCCCCCCGACCCGAAGTGCTGTCGACGATTCGGTGCTGTATCGCTCTGCGTTGCTTCAGGCGCTGGACAATGATGGGGATGCGGATAATGAAGTAAGCATTCAGACACGCAGCGCGGCAGAACTGGAGCTGGGCACAGGCGTAGACATTAACGATGTCATTGATGAAAACGCTGGCGACATCCCAAGCCAGCCGTTTGATGGTTATAGTGATTACAATGCATTCGTGCTGGCCTGGCAGGATCTGTTGGACAATGTCGATGCTGCACTCGCGGCAGAGTCCAAGGACTCCGTCGCCAGATTTGAGGCCGATACAACTGCCTATGAAGCGCGCATAACACAGGCAGCCAACCGCACCCGTGCCGGGCTTTATTTACTGGAAAGTGCCGGTGAGTGCCTGCTGGTTGATAACTGTGATTTCAGGGCTGACGATGGTTCCCGGTTTGCCCTGGCCATGAACAGCCTGGTCCTTCCCACTGGGAAGGTGCTCGCGGGTGGGCAGCTGATTCGTTCTACGGACACGGAATCGGAAGTAGATTTCGTGGGTCTGCAAAGCACGGCTTCTTTGTCCG
This sequence comes from Alcanivorax sp. DP30, assembly GCF_009882945.1. Classification (GTDB taxonomy): domain Bacteria; phylum Pseudomonadota; class Gammaproteobacteria; order Pseudomonadales; family Alcanivoracaceae; genus Alcanivorax. Next base: position 512,465 of record NZ_WTUY01000002.1, on the reverse strand, counting down.
ATACCCTTTTGCTGGTAAACAGCGACACCCTGACCGAGACAGTACAATTGACCGGCGCCGGGATTGGCGATACTCCTCCTTCAAACACGGATGCTCAGCTGCAGGGCAGGATTCTGGGGCAAACCATTTACACGGGCATATCCACCGGGGGAGGCAGTGACTTTGATCTGGATTACCCAAACACCGCTTACACGGTGCAGGGGAATGAAAAAGGTGAAGTAGCTGGAGAGCTGCTTGGCCGAGCTGTACCCCGGCCGGATGATGGTGATCCCGGGACTTCGGAAAGCCCAATGCCGGTGCGTGGCACCAAAACTGGCTCGGTAGAGATTGCGCTTGATGCATCAGTGTTGGCATCGGTGGTCGGGGATTATCGGGTGAGCCTGATGCGGCCCTGTGTTGGCGAGTCTGATGATGGCAGTGAGTGCGAGTCGATCCCTAATCCAACCCTTGAGATTGGCGCGAACTATCCGGAATCCATCACACGTGGATCCACAACCGTGGACATCACCACCGAGCGCGTGCGTGAAGACGAAAACGATCTGGCGGACTTTTGTCTGTCTATCGGTTCTGATGGTTTGATTACCGCTGGTGATAATGGCGCCTGTGGCACCGCCAATGAAGTTGGTATGGTGACCCGTACCTTGCCTGACTCCAATAGCGTCAATGTCTTCCTGCGTTTGGCGCCCGGGCTGGATGTTCGTGGGGTGGCGCCGCACTATAACGTGGAAATTCAAGGGCGCATCGATCTGGATGGCACCTGTTCACCCATGTACCGCCTGGGTGATGCCAATTTCGATGACCAGATTCGTGCAGGCTGGGTTGATCTGCAATTCCTGCCGGCCATTCAGCGCTCAGGGTGGTCCAGTCAGGAATCACCTGCCGATCTTGAGCGTCTGGTGTTTGCCTCCCTGCAGTCTGGTGCGGTGCAGTTCGCCGAAGAGGGTTGTATTCCCTAATGGGCTGATTTCGCTTGCAGGTAAGTTCCTACCCTACGGCAAGGGTGGCTAAATTGTGAGAGATTGCTTGCAAGCGAAGCATTTTCCAGAGGGCCTTCTGTTTGAAGGCCCAATTGTCCTCAATTGCCACTCGATAGCATCCATTGTCAACAATCACTCTTGAAACATCCCGTCCAGGGGCGTAAAGTCCAGCCCGGTTGTATAGATTGTCAACAATCGGGCTGATTTATGTCTGCTGCCTCTCCTGAAAGTGCACGAACCCTTGCTGACCGGGTATTTGCCCGACTGCAGGACGATATTGTGCGCGGTGAGATCCCGCCCGGTTCCAAGGTCAGCGAAACCGAGCTGGCCTCTCGTTACGGCGTCAGCCGTGGCCCTCTTCGTGAAGCCATTCGTCGGCTTGAATCCCGCAAACTGCTTGAGCGCGTTGCCCACGTGGGCACCCGCGTGGCTTCACTCAGCTTTGATGACCTGATCGAAATCTACCATGTGCGTGAAGCCCTTGAGGGCATGGCGGCGCGTCTGGCTGCCGAGTGCATGACCCAGGCAGAAGTGCGAGGCCTGTACGATGTACTGGGCCAGCACGAGCAGCAACAGGATCTTCGGGAAGATACCGCCTATTTTCAGCGTGAGGGCGATCTGGATTTTCACTACCGCATTATCCAGGGTAGCCATAACGCGACGCTTAGCCAGATGTTAATTGGCGAGCTGTATCACCTGGTGCGCATGTACCGCTATCAGTTCAGTTCCGTGGCCAATCGCCCCCAGAAAGCCCTCAACGAACATCGCCATATTGTCGAGGCCATTGAGTCCCGGGATGGCGAAATGGCGGAGCTGCTGATGCGCCGCCATATCAGCAGTGCCCGCAAGAACATTGAAACCCAATATGCCGCCCACAAGGCGGAAAATCTGAAACCGGACCAATAGGAGAACGCCATGTCAGCAAACCTGACCGCCGGCGCCCGCTTCCGTAAAGCGCTCGCGGAAGAAAAGCCCCTTCAAATCATGGGTACCATCAACGCCTACGCGGCCATGATGGCTGAGCAGACTGGCTACCGTGCTATCTACCTGTCTGGCGGTGGCGTGGCCAACGCCAGCTATGGCATGCCTGATCTGGGCATGACCAGCATGAACGATGTGCTGGAAGACGTGCGTCGCATCTCCAGCGCAGTAGAAACGCCGCTGTTGGTGGACATTGATACCGGTTGGGGTGGGGCGTTCAATATCTCCCGCACCGTGAAGGAAATGATCAAGGCCGGTGCCGGCGCGGTGCACCTGGAGGACCAGGTGGCACAGAAGCGCTGTGGCCACCGCCCCAACAAGGAAATCGTCACCCAGGCGGAAATGGTGGACCGGGTGAAGGCTGCCGTCGATGGCAAGACAGACGACGATTTCTTCATCATTGCCCGTACCGATGCCTTCCAGATGGAAGGCCTTGAATCTGCGGTAGACCGCGCCAAAGCCTGCATAGAAGCCGGTGCAGACGGCATCTTCGCGGAAGCGGTACACACCCTGGAAGACTACAAGGCGTTCAAGGAGGGCCTGGGCGACGTGCCGTTGCTGGCCAACATCACCGAGTTCGGCGCGACCCCGCTGTTCAGCCGTGAAGAGCTGGCTGAAGCTGGTGCCGATATGGTGCTGTACCCGCTGAGCGCGTTCCGTGCCATGAACAAGGCGGCGCTTCAGGTTTATCAGAGCATCCGCGAAAACGGTCACCAGAAAGACGTGGTGGACATCATGCAGACACGTATGGAGCTGTATGATTTCCTCAACTACCACGATTATGAGCAGAAACTGGACGCACTTTTCGCGCAGAACAAGGGTTAATGGCCACTCTGTAGGAGCACCTATCGAGGTGCGAACTCGGCTTTGAATTTCCCCTGACAGGGGTTCGCGCCTCGAGAGGCGCTCCTACAGAAAGGCATCGTATTTATAAGCGGTGCAGGGCTCTAAGCCTGAAACCCAGGTTCAGCCCGTACCTCATTGTAGGAGGCTGCTTGCAGGCGAATGACTTTCGCTTGCAGGCAAGCTCCTACGGAAAGCAAACAGATTGATTAGGAGATAAACAATGGCAGAAGGCAAAAAACTCGGCGGCGCTGGCCTGCGTGGCCAGGTAGCAGGTAAAACCGCACTCTCCACCGTGGGTGTATCCGGCTCCGGTTTGACCTACCGCGGTTACGACGTGAAGGACCTGGCGGAAAACTGTCAGTTCGAAGAAGTGGCGCACCTGATCCTGAAGGGCAACTTGCCCACCCAGGCGGAACTGGATGCCTACAAGACCAAACTCAAAGGTCTGCGCAGCCTGCCCCAGGCCCTGAAAGAAGTGCTGGAGCGCATCCCGGCTGACGCCCACCCCATGGACGTGATCCGCACCGGTTGCTCCATGCTGGGCAACCTGGAGCAGGAAGACACGACGGTAATGGGTGAGTTCCCGACCCAGGAAGCGTGCATCGACCGCATGCTGGCCTGTTTCCCGTCCATCATCTGCTACTGGTACCGTTTCAGCCATGATGGTGTGCGTGTTGATGAAAACACCGACGACGACTCCATCGGAGCCCACTTCCTGCACATGCTCCGTGGCGAAAAGCCCAACGAGCTGCATGAGCGCGTGATGAACGTGTCCCTGATTCTGTACGCAGAGCACGAGTTCAACGCCTCTACCTTCACCGCCCGGGTGTGTGCGTCCACCCTGTCCGACATCCACAGCTGCATCACCGGTGCCATCGGCACCCTGCGTGGTCCGCTGCACGGTGGCGCCAACGAAGCGGCCATGGACATGATCGAGAAGTTCACGTCTGCCGATCACGCCGAGCAGGAAATGATGGGCATGCTGGCGCGCAAGGAAAAGATCATGGGCTTCGGTCACGCGATCTACAGCGAATCCGATCCGCGTAACGCCATCATCAAGGAATGGTCCGAGAAGCTGGCGGCTGACGTGGGCGACACCGTGTTGTACCCGGTTTCTGTACGTTGTGAAGAAGTCATGTGGCGTGAGAAGAAGCTGTTCTGTAATGCGGACTTTTTCCACGCATCTGCGTATCACTTCATGGGTATTCCGACCAAGCTGTTCACCCCGATCTTCGTGATGAGCCGTCTGACTGGCTGGGCTGGCCACGTAATGGAGCAGCGCGCTGACAACCGCATCATCCGTCCGAGCGCGGATTACACCGGTGAAGATCTGCGTCCGGTCACCCCGATCGCAGAGCGCGGTTAATCGCTTTTAGCTTATAGCCCTTTGTAGGAGCTTGCTTGCAAGCGAAATCTTTCGTCTGCAAGCAGACTCCCACAGTTTCATTCATTACTCAGGCTCAGCTTGACCCAAGCTCCTGTATAGAGTCCCTGACAAAGAGTCCCAGGCTATGAACACTGAATATCGCAAGCAGCTTCCCGGCACCCAGCTGGACTATTTCGACACCCGTGCGGCTGTCGACGCCATCCAGCCTGGGGCCTATGACAAACTCCCGTTCACCTCGCGCATCCTGGCCGAACAGCTGGTGCGTCGCTGTGCGCCGGAATCCCTGACCGATTCCCTCAAGCAGCTGATTGAGCGCAAGCGCACCATGGATTTTCCCTGGTACCCGGCGCGCGTGGTGTGTCACGACATTCTCGGCCAGACCGCACTGGTGGATCTGGCTGGCCTGCGTGACGCCATCGCCGAAGAGGGCGGTGACCCTTCAAAAGTAAACCCGGTGGTGCCCACCCAGCTGATCGTGGATCACTCCCTGGCGGTTGAGCACCCAGGTTTCGATAAAGACGCCTTCCAGAAAAACCGTGACGTGGAAGAGCGCCGCAACGCCGACCGTTTCCACTTCATCAACTGGACCAAGACCGCGTTCGATAACGTGGACGTGATCCCGCCAGGTAACGGCATCATGCACCAGATCAACCTGGAGAAAATGTCTCCGGTGGTGCAGGTTCGCGATGGTGTGGCGTTCCCGGATACCTGTGTGGGCACCGACAGCCACACCCCCATGGTTGACGCCCTGGGCGTGATTTCCGTGGGTGTAGGTGGTCTGGAAGCCGAAAACGTAATGCTAGGCAATCCGTCCATGATGCGTCTGCCCGACATCGTTGGCGTGGAAATGACCGGCAAACTGAAGCCGGGTATTACCGGTACGGATCTGGTGCTGTGCCTGACCGAGTTCCTGCGCCGTGAGCGCGTGGTAGGCGCCTACCTGGAATTCTACGGCGAAGGAGCAGACAGCCTGACCGTGGGCGACCGTGCCACCATCGCCAACATGACGCCGGAGTACGGTGCCACCGCCGGCATGTTCTTCATTGATGGCCAGACCATCGACTACCTGAAGCTCACCGGCCGTGAAGACGAGCAGGTAGCCCTGGTAGAAACGTTCGCCAAGGAAACCGGCCTGTGGGCCGACAGCCTGAAGAGTGCCGAGTACGAGCGCGTACTGCACTTTGATCTGTCCAAGGTGGAACGTAACCTGGCGGGCCCGTCCAACCCCCATGCACTGTTGCCGGTCTCCGAGTTGGGCAGCCGTGGTATCGCCAAAGAGTGGCAGGAAGGGTGGAAGGAAGAAGACGGTCTGATGCCCGATGGCGCCGTGATCATCGCCGCCATCACCAGCTGTACCAACACCTCCAATCCGCGCAACATCATCGGCGCCGGCCTGTTGGCCCGTAACGCCAACAAGCTGGGTCTGGTACGCAAGCCGTGGGTGAAGAGCTCCCTGGCTCCCGGTTCCAAGACCGTGAAGATGTACCTGGAAGAGTCCGGTCTGCTGCCTGAACTGCAGGCGCTGGGCTTTGACGTGGTGGCCTTTGCCTGCACCACCTGTAACGGCATGTCCGGTGCGCTGGATCCCAAGATCCAGAAAGAAGTCATCGAGCGTGACCTGTACGCCACTGCAGTACTGTCCGGCAACCGTAACTTCGACGGCCGTATCCACCCCTACGCCAAGCAGGCGTTCCTGGCGTCACCGCCACTGGTGGTGGCCTATGCCATCGCCGGCACCATGCGCTTCGATATCGAAAAAGATGCGCTGGGCAAGGACCAGGACGGCAACCCGATCTACCTGAAGGACATCTGGCCTTCTGATGAAGAGATCGATGCCATCGTGAAATCTGCGGTGAAGCCTGAGCAGTTCCGCAAGACCTACATCCCCATGTTCGAGAAGAAGGGTGACGGTGTGCGCGCAGCCAGCCCGCTGTACGACTGGCGTCCGCAGTCCACCTACATCCGTCGTCCTCCCTATTGGGAAGGCAACATGGCCGGTCAGCGTGAAATGAAGGGCATGCGTCCGCTGGCGATCCTGCCGGACAACATCACCACCGATCACCTGTCGCCGTCCAACGCCATCCTGCTGGACAGCGCCGCGGGTGCCTACCTGCACAAAATGGGCCTGCCGGAAGAGGACTTTAACTCCTACGCGACCCACCGTGGTGACCACCTGACCGCCCAGCGTGCGACGCTCGCGAACCCGAAACTGTTCAACGAGATGTGTCGTGATGAGAACGGCGAAGTGATCCAGGGGTCTCTGGCTCGCGTGGAGCCGGAAGGCGAGCAAATGCGCATGTGGGAAGCCATTGAAACCTACATGGAACGCAAGCAGCCGCTGATCATCGTGGCCGGCGCGGACTATGGGCAGGGCTCTTCCCGTGACTGGGCGGCCAAGGGTGTGGCGTTGGCCGGCGTGGAAGTGATTGCTGCCGAAGGTTTCGAGCGAATCCACCGCACCAACCTGATCGGCATGGGCGTGATGCCCCTGCAGTTCGAGGAAGGCACCACCCGCAAGACCCTGGCGCTGGATGGCACCGAGATCTACGACGTGGAAGGCGACCTGTCTCCCCGCGCTACTCTGACGCTGGTGATCACTCGCCAGAATGGCGACGTGGAGCGTGTGCCGATGCTGTGCCGACTGGATACCGAAGAAGAAGTGTCCGTGTACACCAACGGCGGCATCCTGCAGAAATTCGCCAAGGAGTTCATGGCGGAAGCGGGCTAAGGCTGAAGTCTCTGTAGGGCCTGGCTTAATCAGCAGGCCCTGTTGAAGCGTGGACTAAAGCAGATGCCCCTGTGGGAGTTTGCTTGCAAACGAACGAAACTTCGCGTGCAAGCACGCTCCCACATAGGACACCAATGACTCCCGTAGGAGCCTGCCTGCAGGCGATCTTTTCGCTTGCAGGCAGACTCCCACAGCCTGACTTTCTGTAGGAGCGTGCTTGCACGCGAACAACCGACATTCTGCAGAAGTTCGCCAAGGAGTTCATGGCGGAAGCGGGCTGAGGCTGAAGTCTTTGCAGGGCCTGGCCAAATCAGCAGGCCCTGTTGAAGGGTGGGCTAAAGCAGATGCCCCTGTGGGAGTTTGCTTGCAAACGAAACTTCGCGTGCAAGCACGCTCCCACATACGACACCAATGACTGCCGTAGGAGCCTGCCTGCAGGCGATCTTTTCGCTTGCAGGCAGACTCTCACAGCCTGACTTTCTGTAGGAGCGTGCTTGCACGCGAACAACCGACATTCTGCAGAAGTTCGCTAAGGAAACTCATGGCGGAAGCGGGCTAAGGCTGAAGTCTCTGTAGGGCCTGGCTTAATCAGCAGGCCCTGTTGAAGCGTGGACTAAAGCAGACGCCCCTGTGGGAGTTTGCTTGCACGCGAACAACCAACCCCGCCGGTACCACCGCCGGGGTTTTTTGAAAGGAGCAATACCATGGCTCATACACCCCAAATAAAGATTCCCGCCACCTACATGCGTGGCGGTACCAGCAAGGGCGTGTTCTACAGCCTCAATGATCTGCCCGAAGCGGCCCAGGTCCCCGGCGAAGCCCGCGACAAAATCCTGCTGCGGGTGATCGGCAGCCCCGACCCCTACGGCAAACACACCGACGGTATGGGCGGCGCCACCTCCAGCACCAGCAAGAGCGTGATTCTGTCCAAAAGCGAAAAAGCGGATCACGATGTGGATTACCTGTTCGGTCAGGTCTCCATCGACAAACCGTTTGTGGACTGGAGCGGAAACTGCGGGAACCTGACTGCGGCGGTGGGCTCTTTCGCCATCAGTAACGGCCTGGTTGCCGCTGACCGCATCCCGGACAACGGCATCGCCGTGGTGCGCATCTGGCAGGTGAACATCCAGAAAACCATTGTTGCCCACGTGCCCATCACCAATGGTGAAGTACAGGAAACCGGTGACTTCGAACTGGACGGCGTGACCTTCCCGGCGGCAGAAGTGCAGGTGGACTTCATGGACCCGGCAGACGGGGAGGGCGCCATGTTCCCCACTGGCAATGTGGTTGATGAACTGGAAGTCCCCGGCGTGGGCACCTTCCCGGCCACCATGATCAATGCCGGCATTCCCACCGTTTTCGTTAACGCAGAAGATATCGGCTACACCGGTACCGAGCTGCAGGGCGACATCAACGAAAACAAGGACGCTCTGGCCATGTTTGAGACCATCCGTGCCTACGGCGCCAAGCGCATGGGCCTGATCGAGAACATCGAAGAAGCGGAAGCCCGCCAGCACACCCCGAAAGTGGCCTTCGTCTCCAAGCCGAAAGCCTACGCAGCCTCCAGCGGCAAGCAGATTGGAGAAGGGGATATCGACTTGTTGGTACGTGCCTTGTCCATGGGCAAACTGCACCACGCCATGATGGGCACCGCAGCTGTCGCCATCGCCAGCGCCTCAGCGGTACCGGGCACCTTGGTGAACCTGGCTGCCGGCGGCGGCGAGCGTGACAGCGTCACCTTCGGCCACCCCTCCGGCACCCTGCGCGTCGGCGCCGGCGCCAAGGAAGAGAATGGCCAGTGGACCGCCACCAAAGCCAGCATGAGCCGCAGCGCACGTGTCCTCATGGAAGGCAACGTCCGCATCCCCGGCGACTGCTTCTAAGCAACGCCAGCTGAAACGGGTAGGGCGGAAATCGGCGAATGCCGATCTCCGCCATACCTGCCACATCCCCGGTTTGTAGGAGCGGTGGTTCCACCACGAAAAAGCCCACTTAAACCCTTCGCCTGCAAGCAGCCTTCCACAGCAATCTCCACCCCTTGAGTCAAAAGGCCACTACAAAGCCCTGTGGAAGCGTGCTTGCACGCGAAAATCCAGGGAAGGACTCAAAAGTCACACCAGGGCAACTAACCCAAGGGTATTCTGGTCCTCTGACACCCTTGGAACCTCATATAAGCCACATCCATCTCCAAAAACGCCCGCCCAGCCTCTGATCATCCAAGAAACCTGCTTTCTGTAGGAAAATGGGACCGGTGTTCAGTATTTACCTATCCTTGTGGCTAATAAACGCTTATCGGGCTCCAGTTTCGCCCCTTCAAGGCTGCTGGATAAACGCTAAATGTATAACTGTGCACTTTGGTAACGTAGTGCGTGCCTAGATTATGAGCACAATCGTGCACTATCTGGCGTGACTTCAATGGGGTAATTCTAACCCGCTGAAATTCCTAAATTTATAACCTCGTCATTGTGTATTGTTTCTGTTAACAAGTGTTGCGATAGGTGGTTGCCGTGTGTAATCTTGCGATTAAAGATGACCAAAACTGCCAGGCAGGGAATGTTTACTGCCAGCAAATAACAAAAAACACCGAGGTCAATGTGCGCTCATTCTTGCTTCTCTCATCATCAATCTTAAGTCTGACTGCTTGCGGCCTGTGTCGCGCAGATATGAAGCCTGTCGATGATCTCGTGTTGCAGGGTGTAACTGGCCAATCAGGCATCGCAATCGGGCTCGAGCTAGACATTAATGTCGTAGACATTAACGGTGATGGTCTTGTTGATATTAATAATGGCCAATTTCAACAAGTAACAGGGTGCGGTCTGGGAAACTTTGATTCATCTCCTGCAGGAACTTGTAGGTTGGCTCTAAATTTCGCGAACAGAGCGAACGAGTGGCTAGTTCTAAAAGACTTCTACGGTAGCCTTCGAATTGACAATCTCTACCTAGATGGCGGTTATTTGTCAGCTGCTGATAGTGATCCTGCAACTTATGATTCCTCTAAATTCTTCGATAGCTCTGGGAATTGCTTGTTAGGCAATGGCATTGACTGTTCTGATCTGTCGACTGGAGTAGGGTTTGAGAACCTTCCAGCGATGGTGGTGAGAATGCCCGGCTCTTATTCGGGGGGGGCATTCACTGACCCGACGTATACCCCTGGTAGCCCTGGAACTGGTGGGGTTAGTTCCGGTTACGACAGTATAAGGATGGGGCTGACGATAGGTGGTGCTTCAATAGAGTACGGTGCCACAGGCTATGCGCAGAACAACCTTGGTTCATTTCTGGGGATAAGCATTGCTGATAACAACTCTGCTTATGCAGGGGCGGATGTTAGAGGGAGTGCTTATGTCTTCGGTTTCTAACTCTATGGGCCGGTGGTGCTGCAATCTTAGCTGGAGAGCAGCTTTAAACTTTCTAGCTATTTTCACCATATCTACTAATGTTTCTGCGATGACATCACTTAGTGATGAGGCATTGTCTGGTGTTAGTGGCGCAGGTATTGCTGTCGCTCTCGATGATTTTCGTTTTGCAATGGCTCCGACCAGCTATATTGAGCTAACTGGCTCTGATGGAGGAGCAAATTGGCAGCGTGGGGATGCTCGTTACTATGGCCTTTCTCTCACAGGAGGAGGGAGTGGGACCGACTGGTATGGTGATGGCTGCGCCAGTGCCGACCCTCTCTCTTGCCCGTTAGGAGTTGGGACTATCAGTGATTTTGCGTCGGTCTATAACCCATTCCTCCTCCGAGTTTTTCAGTATGAAGGATATGACTATCAAGGCACGTATCGTAATCAAATAGCCCCCGGATCCGCTAATTCTATGCCAACAGTATTGGAGTTGATTGGGCCAAGTAAGGTACCCGATCCATGGCGCTGGTCTTTCTTGGGGGAGCTTGAGGTAGGCAGAAATGCTGGTTCGCCCGCTGATGTTGGTTCAAACCACAGTGAGGCAACTTTTCTTCAAAGCCAAACCATCATTTATGGTAAACCCATTACTGCTGATGGGCGACCAGCAATTCTCAGACTTCTGAAGGTTGAAAATACTGCTGATCCTACCTTTGGGCTTATGTACCAAAGTGCACTGTCTGGTGACTTTCGTTTCTCAGTAGCCCATTCGACGGATGGAGGCCCAGACGGTTTACATGAAGTTCCGAACTTTGATGATAATGAGGGTGTGCATTTCAAAAACGTAGATGCTTTCCTGCCTTTGGGGCAGCTTCATTATCAAGCGATTACTTTAGACAATGTGGCACCAGGTGACGGGAATTTTGTGATAGAACTCACTCGACTCCCTGGTAACGACGCAAATATTTATAACGACTTTTATAGTTTCTCGAGTGATTGCACTGGGGTTTATTCGGGTGTCGATTGTGGATACAAGCGTACGGGGCGACCTGAACGTTATAATGAAACCCATGGCTATGTTTATTGGGGTGACCCTAGTAGCAACAATTCTGATGCAAATACAACGGATGGCATCTACTTTAAAGCCCCTGCAGGTGAAACCTTTCAGGCATACGCAAGAACAAATAACTCTGCCCCTGAGGGCAACAACAGTATTAATTACTCAATGACAGGAAATGCGTTTAACCTCGGAGATGCTCGGGTTGAAGGCTTGTTGGTGCAACATCTTAAAATCACAAGTTTGGGGGCCAACTGATGAAAGTTAATGCTTTTATTCATGGCTGTTCTATCTCATTGATCGTGGTTTGCTTGTTTTTGAACTCGCCCTCGTCTAAAGCCATGACATCCCTTGATGATGATGAACTAAGCGATATAACAGGTCAGGCTTTGTTTGTTTCCGATTATGTGAGTGGTGTCGGTACCAATGACGGTGATCCTTATAACGAATTTGGTTTTTATCGCATGGGCCTTGATGTTGAGCTTGCAATGAACGCAAATATTGACAAGCTCGCTTTGGGGTGTGGGGGCGTGAACGATAATCTGGTTGTGGGATGTGATATTGACTTCGACTACGTCAGCTTTATGGGGCGTGTTGGCAGTGGTCCAGGGAGTCCTGTGACATCTGATTTTAAGCTAACTCGTCCGTTTGTGGAGCTGGCAGTTAAAAACGATGACAATCCAACATTACGACAGATTGCGGGCATTAAAATTGGTTCGCAGTCCGCAGATGGCTTTGTAAGTATCGGCAGGCGCTATCAAAGCGGCCAAATAAATCATGAAAATGGCGGGCAGTGCGGGTCTGGGAGTAATGCGTTAAATTGTCATTCCGGCATTAATAATTTGAGCGGGGCCTTGGGTGTTGAAATGTCTGTCGCTGTTCCCATTAAGCTAAATATTTTATTCGGGGCTGGCTTTTCGGGTATCGCATGTTTCGGTAATACGGCGAACACCTCTGATGACTGCGGCCCTTCGGAAAAATTTACGACGCAAGTGACGGGTACTAGAATGACTGCAGTCGGTCTCCAAGATGTGGATTTGACAAACAACGGAGGCCTGTTTGATCTGATTAGTTCCGCTCGTGCAGATATTTCTCAGTCGCTAAGGTTTATCCACGGCTTCGCCTTGCAAGATACAAGTGATTTTGGTCTATCTTTTCAGCGTGAGCGTATTAGTTATCCAAACTTTGATCAAAATGCATATACTCAGACTGCCAATACAGGCTGGTGGATGAATGTGCCTGATGTGAAAGTTCTTAATATTCAGGGTGAGCAAGTAACCTTGAACTTATTAGATGCAATCTCTGCCTTAGGGGAGGGGGTTAATCTCACAAATATTGAATTGAATCAGACTCCGGCAATTAACTGCTACGGCAACAACAGATTCTGTTAAGGGGAATATCATGGTTATAGTTGACCTTGACACGATTCGCACAGCACTCCGATCTGGAATTTTATTCTTGATTGCTGGGCAGGTTGTTGCAATGGACTCTCTTTCAGAGCACGAACTGTCTGCCGTTTCGGGCCGTGATGGGGTGACGATTAACCTTCAAAGTGACAGCTCAGATCTGAGCAACGGTATAGAAATCTCCCAAATTTCTTGGGCAACGGACCAGTCATCAGTCGTTGATAGCAATACATTGTTTGTAGACCAAATTGATATCGTTCCTGTTGGGCCTCTTGGGGGCGTCGCAACCTCTCCGCTAGATATTTCTGTCGCTATTGATGCCTTTACTAACACTAATTCAGGAAGGCCGAGCCTGGCAATTGATCTTTTTTGGGAAAGAATGCGTGTGTCAACAGGCGCGATATATATGGCTGATGACACGAGCGCTACCTTTGGTCGTGCGGCGTTTGATAGTAACGGACGATTTGTTCTAAAAGGTGATGGAGGGATTCTGAACTCCACGGCTACTGATGCAGGGCTTCTAATAAACCTTGGTTCTGTCGACGCTTCAGATCCCGCTCCGAGCAATTGGACAATCAATAGCCCTAGCCAGTTTTATTATGCTCAAAATAATATTGCAGGTTCTTCCGAACTTGTACTTGATAACTTAGGCTTTCTTTTTAATATGCAGCAGGGGGCTGTCGGCGTTGACTCTGACGGGATCATTGTCAGGAGCGCACCGGGTAGTCGAACCGATTTCCATCTCACCTTTGACATTCTTTACGATCAGTCAGGTTCTTCGCCTTTCGAGGTCACTGCTGAGGATCTTCCGGTTCTTCATTTCGGCTGGCGAGGAGGCTGGGAAAATTTACTTTTTCAACTGCAAGGTAAAGGTGCATGGCCGTCCGAAGTTCATAACCAGGGCCTGACAGCTTCTCTGGGATTTGATTTTGCCGATGATTACCAGGTCATTTTGGGTGAGGCTGCAGGAAGTAAGGCATATATAGAATTGTCAGCACCTGAAAGCCTTCTTGGAAGTGGGCTCGGATCAACCTCATATTCAGGCAAGGATTTTCAGATTGGTTATCTGACATTAGATACTTTGCATGCTTCCCGAGGTCCAGGAGGAATTTGTTTCGGTGCAAACACCGGCGATTTTGGTGTCAATGGTGCCATTGGGTGTGTTAGTGGCTCTGGAGTTGTTGCTGCGCCGGAACAAGTAAATATTGCTCCAGAAGACAATGCATTTGCTTTGATCGCTCGTGACTGGCGGCTAAGAGGCTATTCCTCTGAAGTTGTCTATCGAGATGAAGCTAATGGTGATGTTATTGATGAAAACTGGGCGCTTATCTATACCTTTGGTGATCTTGACGCAAACATTTATTCATATCCTCAATTCGGTGGCGGGCTTTACATTGACGTTGTTGCTGCTCTACAAACATTCGGAGCAACTGACCAAGAGCGTTGGCAGAATGGCTCTCATTTCATGATTGGTGATACTGATAATAACCTTGCCATCGGCCTCGTCGGCGCCGATCTACTTTTTGCAGCAAACAATATGCAGGTTGGGCTTGGAAATTCAGGGTTGTCGCTGGATAGTCCGCAAGCCAGATTCCAGATTCGAGGCATGCTTGGGGGCGGAGACATACCGAACATGGCAGTTCCACAAAGTATGGCCTACGTTGACATCAATTTAGAGTCAGATCGTTTTGTCTTTGGTCTTGAGCCCGCGCCTTTAGGGCAAAGCTATCTTGGCTATTCTGCTTTCTTGAGTCTAACAGACCTCAATGTTAATAATTTCTCAAATCAGCAGGGAGGGGCTCATGGGAGCGATGATGGGTCTTATATATCTCTTGCGGAGCCATCACTGGATCGTTTGGCGGTGGATTTTCGTTTGGCTGATTTGAGTGGTGATATCGAAATAGATAACGGGATGCTTGATCTAAGAACAAGTTCTGAAACAGATCATGGCAGACCGGAATTACGGATATCGCACACACTGAAACTCGGGGGCGCAGCTGTCCAGCCGGCTGGTGCTGCAGGTGATGTATTTAAGGTTGGCAGGGTCGAATTTGGTAACCGGGAACTTGGTTCAATTGTGGTGCCGGCTGGTCAAATGAACGCTGCATTGATTCTCAAAGAGCAGCGTTGATTATTTTCCCTTGACGCTCCCCTGTCTTCTGGGCGGAGGGGATGACTAAGGGTTTTTCGTCATAAGCATCCTTCGGCGTCTCGTCTCCCATTTCCCAGTTATTGATCTGTTGTGGGTGTTGGCCCCTTTGCGTGCAAGCACGCTCCAACATAGACCTTGGGCGTGTGCGAGCAAATTCGAAGTAATTACCTGCTACTGCAGCCGCCGCTTCAACCCCTTCATCGCCAACACCCGCGTACTGATCTCCTCAATCGACAGCTCGGTCGCATCCAGGTACGGGATATTGTGCTTGTTATACATGGCTTCCAGGGCGCGCAGTTCCATGTCGCACTGACGCAGTGAGGCATAGCGGCTGTTGGCCTTGCGTTCGCTGCGGATGGCGCTGAGGCGTTCGGCGTTGATGGTCAGGCCGAACAGTTTGCTCTTGTGCTCCTGCAACGCCTTGGGCAGGCGAAGATCGTCGAAATCATCTTCTGTGAGTGGGTAGTTGGCGGCAAAAAGGCCGAATTGCAGGGCCAGGTAAAGGCTGGTGGGCGTTTTTCCGGAGCGGGATACGCCGATCATGATGATATCGGCCTGGTCATAATGGCGGGTGCGTGCGCCATCATCGTTATCCAGCGCAAAGTGGACGGCGTTGATGCGAATCCGGTAGGACTCGGCATCGCGAATGGCGTGACTCTGGTTGATCTTGTGGCTGGAGCGCATGCCCAGTTCTGCTTCCAGCGGGTTCAGGAAGGCGCCGAACAGGTCCAGCACCATGCCTTTGCAGCCGTGCAGAATCTCGCGGTGTTCGCTGTTGACCAGGGTTGAGAACACAATGGGCTTGGCGCCATCCTGGTCGAAGGCCTTGTTGATCTTCTCTACGGCTTCCCGGGTTTGCTGATCTGACTGCACGAAGGGCAGGGTGACTTGCAGGAAATCGATACCGCCAAACTGGCTGAGCATGCTGTGGCCCAGGGTTTCTGCGGTGATGCCGGTACCGTCGGAAAGATAGAAGGCTGTTCGGGTCATGATGGGTTCGCTGTGGTCTGTCTTTTATGGCGACTTGGCCTTGGGATGGCGTGACATTGACCCACGAGTTTCAGGCGAATCGCTTGCAGGCAAGCTCCCACAGGGGCATTGGTCAGGCCAGGTGCGAGGCTAAGTCGTTGTTTTGTCATGGCAGTCTAGTGTCTCCGCACGACGTATGCCACCGAAATGACGGTCATTTTGAGGAAATTGGCCGTTGTCCTGGCGGGGGGATGGCTTTACACTCCGCGACCTTCCGTAACCTGACTATTATCCTTGTAAATTCAATGGGATAGGGCGTTTAAAGTGACTGGCCAGTATGAAAGGGCCATTGCTGGCCGAAAGTCGGGTGCATTTTCGCGTGAAGGGCAGGCAAAGCGTGACGGTTTTGAGTAGAATGTCGGCTCGATTTGATCCGGCAACGCCGGTCATTGCCGTGTAGCAAGCCCGAATAAGGCGCTGAACGCCTTGGGCAGTGCGGATTCGGCAGCTTCCGCGCCATCAGGATTTACCCGGTATAACGTATTTAAGGAGACGACCTTGGCGGAATATGTAGTCTGGTTTCAGGATCTGGGGAAGGACGACGTAGAGCACGTTGGCGGCAAGAATGCCTCCCTGGGCGAAATGATCAGCAATCTGTCGGCAGCGGGTGTCTCCGTTCCCGGCGGCTTCGCGACCACTGCTGAAGCCTTCCGTGAGTTCCTCGAGCACAACAACCTGACACAGCGTATCAACGACGCGTTGACCGCGCTGGATGTCGAGGACGTGAATGCCCTGGCCAAGACCGGTGAGGAAATTCGCCAGTGGGTCATCGATGCACCGTTCCAGCCTGCGCTGGAAGAGGCGATCCGTGAGGCCTACGTGCAGATCGGCGAAGGCAATGCCGACCTGCCGGTGGCGGTACGTTCCTCTGCGACCGCAGAAGATCTGCCGGATGCTTCCTTTGCTGGCCAGCAGGAAACCTTCCTGAACATCCGTGGTATCGATAGCGTAATGATCGCCGTCAAAGAGGTGTTCGCCTCCCTGTTCAATGACCGTGCCATCAGCTACCGGGTACACCAGGGCTTTGACCACAAGCTGGTTGCTCTGTCTGCGGGTATTCAGCGCATGGTTCGCTCTGAAACCGGTGCCGCCGGCGTGATGTTCTCCATGGATACCGAATCCGGCTTCCGTGATGTGGTCTTCATTACCGCGTCCTACGGTCTGGGTGAAATGGTGGTTCAGGGTGCGGTTAACCCGGACGAATTCTATGTTCACAAGAACACTCTGGTGAACAACAAGCCTGCCGTGCTGCGTCGCAACCTGGGCAGCAAGATGCAGAAGATGATCTACGGCGCGGAAGCCACTGCCGGCAAGTCTGTGGAGATCGTTGATGTGGATCGTGATGATCGCATGACCTTCTGCCTCACTGACGAGCAGGTAGAGAACCTGGCTCGTCAGGCCATCGAGATTGAGAAGCACTATGGCATGCCCATGGATATCGAGTGGGCGCTGGACGGTGACGATGGCAAGTTGTACATCGTACAGGCCCGTCCGGAAACCGTGAAAAGTCGTTCCGATGCCAACGTGATGGAGCGTTACCTGCTCAAGCAAACCGGCAAGGTGCTGGTGGAAGGTCGCTCTATCGGTCAGCGTATCGGTGCCGGTGTGGTCCGTGTCGTGCACAGCATCAAGGAAATGGACAAGGTCCAGCCTGGTGATGTGTTGGTTACCGACATGACCGACCCGGATTGGGAGCCGGTCATGAAGCGTGCGGCTGCCATCGTCACCAACCGCGGTGGTCGTACCTGTCACGCTGCGATTATCGCCCGCGAGCTGGGTGTGCCTGCGATTGTGGGTTGTGGCGATGCCACCGATGTCCTCAAGGACGGTATGGAAGTGACCGCGTCCTGTGCGGAAGGTGACACCGGCAACATCTATGAAGGCAAGCTGGACTTTGATGTACAGCGCAACTCCATCGAGTCCATGCCCAAACTGCCGTTCAAGATCATGATGAACGTGGGCAACCCGGACCGGGCCTTCGATTTCGCTGGCCTGCCGAACCAGGGTGTGGGCCTGGCGCGTCTTGAGTTCATCATCAACCGCATGATCGGTGTGCACCCGAAGGCGCTGTTGAACTACGACACCATGCCCCAGGACATCAAGCAGAACATCGACAAGCGTGTCGCTGGCTACGGCGATCCGGTGGACTTCTATGTAGAGAAGCTGGTGGAGGGGGTCTCTACCCTGGCCGCCGCATTCTACCCGGAGAAGGTCATCGTTCGTTTGTCTGACTTCAAATCCAACGAATATGCCAACCTGATTGGCGGCAAGCACTACGAGCCGGAAGAAGAAAACCCCATGCTGGGCTTCCGCGGTGCCAGCCGTTACATCAGCGAAAACTTCCGCGACTGCTTTGAGCTGGAATGCCGCGCCATGAAGAAAGTGCGCGACGAGATGGGCTTCACCAACGTGGAACTGATGGTGCCCTTCGTGCGTACCGTTGGTGAAGCGGAGCAAGTAATCGATCTGCTGGGCAAAAACGGCCTCAAGCGTGGTGAGAACGGCCTGCGCGTCATCATGATGTGTGAGCTGCCCACCAATGCCCTGCTGGCGGAAGACTTCCTGCAGCACTTCGACGGTTTCTCTATCGGTTCCAATGACCTGACCCAGCTGACCCTGGGTCTTGACCGTGACTCCGGTATTGTTAGTCACCTGTTCGATGAGCGTGACCCGGCGGTGAAGAAGCTGTTGAAGATGGCCATCGATGCCTGTAATGCCGAGGGTAAGTACATCGGTATCTGTGGGCAGGGCCCGTCGGATCATCCTGATCTTGCCAAGTGGCTCATGGAGCAGGGGATTTCCTCTGTGTCCCTGAACCCGGATTCGGTTCTGGATACCTGGTTCTACTTGGCGGAAACGCACGGCGAGTAACTCGCCACGCTTGACCCGCCCCGTGCTTCATCGCACAGTAAAAAGCCCGCTTCTGCGGGCTTTTTACGTTGTGGCCATTCAGGGATTGCTGCCGGTGTTTTCTTGCAAGTAAGCGGGTTGCATCATTCGCCTGCAAGCAAGCTCCCGCAGCAATGTTTGAGCACAGATTGCGAAGGTGAGGGTGGAGCATGTTTCATCGTCTGGTGCGCACCATGGATCTCTATGACGGGCTGCGAATGCCTGTCAGGGTGGGTAGGGAAGAATTGTTGTTGATCCATGAGGATGGCCAGAGCTGGTTGATCCAGCGCCGCTGCCCCCATGCGGATTTTCCTCTCGACCGTTGTACCGTGTCCGGCAACCAACTGCGTTGCCCGGGGCATGGCATGGAGTTTTCCCTGCGCACAGGGCAGTGCCTGACCAACAGTTACCGCATTGAGCAGTACCGGATTGATTATGACGGCCCGTGGCTGGGAGTGGAGGCATAAAATCAGTTACAGCTACGAGCTACGAGCTACGAAAATCGAAACAGAATCGGGTAGTGGTCTTGTCAGGATTCTATTAGCTCGAAGCTCATCATGGCTGGCCTAGCGCGCCGCGACGACTTCTTCTTCGCCCATGCCTTTTGAGAAGTGCCCGGCATAGCGCTGCTTGAGCTGCTTCACCTTGCGCACGTATGCCTGGGTTTCCTTGAAGGGAGGAATGCCACCGTAGCGGCGTACATTGCCTTCGCCGGCATTGTAGGCGGCCAGGATCTCATCAAGCTGGCTGAACTTGCCTTTCAGGTAGGCGATAAAGCGGGTGCCACCCAGAATATTCTGGCGGGCATCGAAGGGGTTGCTGACGTTCAGAGAGGTGGCTGTTTCGGGCATTAACTGCATCAGGCCCTGGGCGCCAACCCGTGATACGGCTCTGGGGTCGAACAGGGATTCGGCGTGGATGACCGCCTTGATCAGCGCGGGTTCCACATCGAATTGTGACGCCGCCTGGGAGATCATGCTGTCATAGCGGTCGCGTTCCTGCGAGGTGAGCGCACGGGGGGTATAGCTCCAGCCTTTGCGCACCGACAACAGGGTATGGTCCCGGCCAACCCGCTCCTGCGGCTGATCGGTAAACAGGATCGTGCCGTCCGCGGCGCGATATTTATAGATATCGCTTGCGCAGACCGAGCCTGTAAACCCGAGGATTCCGCTGACCAGCAGCGCCAGCAGAGCGCGCTTGTTCATGTGATGTCGTACCCGATTATTGGTGGCCGATGTGGCTGGCCTTTTATTGTGTGCTATCGCCACGCAGGAAACTGGGCGATTCCCCCAATACTAGCCGGTGTGTCATTGATGGCCGAGTCATACCCGATAAAATGGCATGATGTCAGGGCCAGCGTATGCACAGACGGCCTACCATCATACTCGCTGCGCCTCTGAGGCCCAAGACCTGACGCGTTTTTGGCAAAACACGACAAGGAGAGTGTATGTTCCCGGAACAACTACAGCCCTGGTTGACGGGCATTATCGCCTGGCTGGCACTGGGGTTTCTTGTGCTGGTCCTGCTGCTGATGTTGGTCGCCGCGGGGCTATGGGTCCAGGATCGTTTCTTCCAGAAAAAGCATGCTATCCGGCGTAATTTTCCCCTGATCGGGCGTTTTCGCTATTTCTTTGAGCATATTGGCGAGTTTTTCCGCCAGTATTTCTTTGCCATGGATCGCGAGGAGCTACCTTTCAATCGTGCTCAGCGCAGCTGGGTGTATCGTGCGGCCAAGAATTTGAGCAATACCTCCGCATTCGGCTCAACCAAACAAATCGGGGCAGGACGGGTTATCTTCATGAATTGCCCCTATCCAACGCTTGAACGCAATGCTGCCGAGACGCTACCTATCATGGTCGGCCCCCATTGTGAGCAGCCCTACGTGGCGCGCAGTATTTTCAATATTTCAGGCATGAGCTACGGGGCACTTTCGAAGCCGGCGGTTCAGGCACTATCGAAAGGGGCGGCCATGGCTAACTGCTGGATGAACACCGGGGAGGGCGGGTTGTCGCCTTATCATCTTGAGGGAGGGTGTGACATCGTTTTCCAGATCGGGACAGCCCGTTATGGGGTTCGTGACGAGCACGGGGAACTGGATGATGGCAAGCTCCGGGAAGTGGCATCCCATCAACAGGTAAAGATGTTCGAGATCAAGCTCAGCCAGGGCGCAAAACCGGGTAAGGGCGGCATCCTGCCGGCGGGAAAGGTAACGAAGGAAATTGCGGCGATTCGTGGCATTCCCCCCGGAGAAGCGTCGATCAGTCCCAATGGGCAACCGGAGGTGAATGATGCGGAATCCCTGCTTGATCTTGTTCATAGGGTAAGAACGGTGACCGGCAAGCCCACGGGGATCAAGCTTGTGTTGGGGGCCTGGGGCTGGCTGGAAGATCTGTTTCTGGCGATCCATGACCGGGGGCTGGAATCGGCTCCTGACTTCATTACCATTGACAGCGGAGACGGCGGCACCGGTGCTGCACCCATGTCATTAATGGATGATGTGGGCCTCTATCTGGCTGAATCCCTGCCTCTGGTCGTGGATCTGCGTGATGGCTACGGCCTGAGGGATCGCATCCGTGTTATCGCATCCGGTAAATTGATAAATCCGAGCATGGTGGCCTGGGCCATTGCTGCTGGGGCTGACTTCTGTGTTTCTGCGCGCGGCTACATGTTCGCGCTGGGCTGTATCCAGGCGCTGCAATGCAACAAGAATACCTGCCCAACCGGTGTTACCACACACAATGCCCGTCTGCAGCGTGGTCTTGTGCCGGAAGACAAGGCACAAAGGGTGGCACATTTTCACGATAACCTTGTCAAGGAAGTGGAAACCATCGCCCATTCCTGCGGTGTGACAGAGCCCCGGCAGCTCAAGCGTTTTCATGCCCGTATGTTAAGCAGTAACGGCGAGTCGATTCCCCTTGATCACCTGTGGCCTGTGGTCCAGCCGGGTTTCCATCTGGAGCATGGGCGCCCCAGCGAGCAGCCTGTGAAGGTGCGCTGGCAGACAGGGCGGCCGTAACGTAATTTGCCGGCCTGCATCCAATGCACTTACCTTCCTTTGGCTGTAACGCCATAGAGCAAAACCGTTTTGAAAGGAGTAGCGAGTGAGTAACGAATTTGATCTGGTGGTGATAGGCGCGGGTTCTGGTGGGGTGCGTGCTGCACGGATGGCCGCAGGACACGGCGCCCGCGTTGCCATTGTGGAAGAACGGTTCTTCGGCGGCACCTGTGTCAACGTGGGATGTGTACCGAAAAAGCTGTTTTCCTACGGTGCCCACTTTCCGGATGAATTCGCACTGGCAAAGGATTTTGGCTACTCCGTAGACAGTTGGGATTTTGACTGGCCTACCTTGCGGGAGAACAAAAGCCGTGAAATTGAACGCCTGAATGGTATCTACAAGAAAATTCTCGACCAGGCCGGTGTCACCATTATCGAAGGCCACGGTCGTATAGAGGGGCCGGGGCGGGTGTCCGTGGGCGAAAGAGTGGTCACCACCGACAAGATACTGGTGGCAGTCGGCGGCAAGCCGTTTGTCCCTGATTTTCCCGGCAAGGAACTGGTCAGAATTTCCGACGATCTGTTCTATCTCGACCAGTTACCCGCTCGGGTCGCTGTGGTGGGGGGGGGCTACATCGCTACCGAATTTGCCGGCATTCTTCACGGGCTGGGTTGTGAGGTTACGCAGATTTACCGCGGTGGCCTATTCTTGCGGGGGTTTGATGCCGACATCCGCGAATTCGTAGCTGAACAGATGGCTGCGCATGGTATCAGCTTGCGATTCAATACGGAGGTGACGCGTATTGAACTAGAAAGAGAAGGGGGCACCCGGCAGGTATTCACCGAGAGAGGTGAGCAGCTGGAATTTGACGAAGTCTTCTACGCTACTGGCCGTGTTCCGTTGCTGGATAATCTCTTTGCCGAAGACTGTATGCCGGTATTGAATAGCGGTGGCGCCATCAAGGTTGACGAACACTATGAAACCAGTATCAGGGGGGTGTTTGCGCTGGGTGATGTGACTGACCGTCTTCAGCTCACGCCTGTGGCACTTGCCGAGGGCATGTGGCTGGCTGCATACCTCTATGGCAAGGATAAGCCACAGGCGCCACTGGATTATCGCAACATTGCCACCGCCGTGTTCAGTCACCCCAATATCGGTACGGTCGGGATGACACAGGAGGAGGCACTGGCACAATGTGGCGCAATCCGGGTGTACAAGAGCAACTTCCGGCCCATGCGCTACACCCTGGGAGACCGCCAGGTGCGTTCAATGCTCAAACTCATCGTGGATGACGTCTCCGACCGTGTAGTGGGTTTGCACATGGCGGGTGAAGATGCTGCGGAGATTACCCAGGGCTTCGCTGTTGCCATCAAGATGGGCGCCACCAAAGCAGACTTCGACGCCACCGTGGGAATTCATCCAACGGCTGCCGAAGAACTGGTGACCATGCGCCAGGGGGAGTTGATCACTGCCAGCCCCTAATCGTTAAAGGTGGACAGCCGGTTAATGCACTGCGGGCGTAGGGACAGGCCTCCTCGCCGCGGCTGCAGGAGCTTAACTGCAAGTGATTCGAACCTTGGCGAGAAAAGTGACGAGTTACGAGTTTCGAAGGTGAATCCGCGCAGTTAAGCGGGCTTTGGCCTTTGATTTTCGAAACTCGTACCTCGCCGCTGCTTTTCACAAACGTTCCAGATTCACCGGGAGTCCATCACCGGGTACCGGCAGGCTGGTGAGATCCAGCGGCATTTCGTAGTCTGCCGGGACACTCCAGCGGTAGTTAAGTAGTACCTGGTGAAGTATGGCTTTGACCTGCATTTCCGCAAAATGTAATCCGATGCATTTGTGTGCACCGCCGCCAAAGGGTACCCATGCATAAGGGTGTACCTTGTCTTCACGGCGTTCCTCACTGAACCGTTCCGGGTCAAATTTCTCGGGTTCTGGCCAGATTTCTTCCATGTAATGGGTGAAGAAGGGGCTAACAGTGATAAAGCTGCCCTTGGGGATCAGGTAGCCATTGAACTCCACGTCCTTGACCGTTTTGCGGGGCATGGACGGTACCGGCGAGCACAGACGCAGGGCTTCTTTCATGGCCATGCCAATGCCTTCCAGGCTCGCCAGGTCTTCGTAGTCGATACAGGTCTTGCCCAGAGCCCGGCTTTCTTCGCGGAGTTTCTCCTGCCACTCGGGGTTCTTGGCCAGATAGTAGAACAGGGTGCACAGGGTGATGGTAGAGGTGTCATGGGCGGCCATCATCAGGAAGATCATGTGGTTGACCACATCATCGTCGGTGAATTGTTGACCCTCTTCAGTTTTCGCGTGGCACAGCACGCTGAACAGGTCTGAATCCTGGCTGGCACGTTTGACTGGTAGCCCCTTGCGGAAAAACGATTCCAGGACTTTGCGGCCTTTCAGCCCTCTGGCCCAGCGACCTCCTGGAACATTGAAACGCACCAGGGCAGTACCTGCGCGAACCGTGTCAATAAACGCGGTGTTGACAGCATCGGCTTCCGGACCCAACTCGTAGCCCATGAATACGTCCGTGGCAAGATCCAGTGTCAGCTGTTTGACCGCACTGAGTACATGAAAGTCCGGAACCTGTTCCCAATGCTGTATGCCGTCTTCGATGTTCGGTCCCATGCGCTGCAGGTAACCTTTCAGTACATCCCGGTTAAAGGCCTGCTGCATGATCTTGCGATGCCATTTGTGCTCATCGAAATCGAGCAACATGATGCCACGGTGGAAAAATTTGCCGATGAAAAAGTCCCAGCCATCATGATTTGAGAACAGGTCGCCACGGTTCAACATCACAAACTGGTTGGCTTCCGGGCCGATCATTTGCACGATGCGCAGGCCGAAACTGCTCGTCCAGGATATGGGGCCATAGCGATCATAGCGCTGCCGCATTACGCCGATAGGGTCGCGCATTAGTGCAAGGGTGTTGCCAATCACGGGTAACCCGCGGTCGCCGGGAATTGCCTTGAGGTGGCTGGTGGCAGGGACGGTGCTTAACGGCTGAGACATTATTATTCTCCTGTCGACATAGTGTTTACTATTAGTCCCGGTAGGGCATCAGGAGCAAGAGTTGGGAGATAGATTTTGTGATCATGTCTACCTTTGATCTCAAAACGGCCTGACATGATTACCAAGCAGATCCTGGTGCGCTCATCAGGTTGAAATTTAGCCAGTCAGGGCAACCTTCAGCGCCACCGTGGCCCGGGGAAATGCTCAAGAGGTTATCAAGGGACTTATCCACAGCTTTTGTGAGTAACTTGCGGTCGCTACAGGCACTGTGAGTCCACTGGTGAGCTGTGTATCATTCAGCCTTTATTTACTGCCGGGGTGGCAGTTGAGCCCGAGACTTGGAGCCATAAGGTTCGGGCCATCATCCGAGCTGTATTAAGGAGAACAAGGAATGCGTCGTGTGGTGTTTAACCAGAAAGGGGGCGTGGGCAAATCCAGTATCACCGTAAATCTGGCGGCCATCAGCGCAGCTGAAGGCAACCGGACTCTGGTGGTCGATCTGGATCCACAATGTAATGCCAGTCAGTACCTGCTGGGGATGGATGCCTATGGCCATGGGGAAGGCCCGAAGCCAAATATCGGGACCTTTTTTGCTCAGACCCTGTCATTTCGTCTCAAGGAAAAGGAGCCCCGTGAGTACGTGCACGCGACGCCATTCGAGAACCTTTACGTGCTGCCTTCCGATGGGGAACTGGGTGAAATCGAGCATATGCTCGAATCCAAACACAAGATCTACAAGTTACGAGGCCTGCTTAAAACCCTGTCCCGTGATTTTGACACCATCTTTGTTGATACCCCGCCTGCCTATAACTTCTATACCTTGTCCGCGCTCATTGCCGCTGACCGGGTTCTGATACCGTTTGATTGTGATGCTTTCTCTCGCAAGGCGCTTTACACCCTGCTGGAAAATATTCAGGAAGCGCGGGAAGACCATAACGATGAGTTGAGGGTAGAAGGAATTATCGTAAACCAGTATCAGCCCCGTGCCCGACTTCCCCAGGAACTGGTTGCCTCCTTGCAGGAAGAAGGTTTGCCGATTCTGGAGAGCAAGCTGTCCTCTAGTGTGGTCATGCGTGAATCCCACGAGCGAGCGACGCCGCTGGTCAATATGCAGCCGCGGCACAAGCTCACTGATGAGTACCGGGCGCTGTTCCAGGAGCTGTCACATTAACCGGTTTCGGCGCCAGGCTCTGGCCCGAGCCGGACGGATTACCCGGTCTGTCTCGGCCACTCGCTGGTTGGCGACCCTGGCGGGTCGCCGTGGAGAGAAGTTATCCAGCCGGCTGGGGGAGGGCGCCGGGCAGGTTAAGCTACTGGCACACATGCTGTATGACTGGGCAACTGGGCGTTATCCCAATTTGCCCGGCTCAACCCTGCTTTCCATCACTGGGGCGCTGGTCTATTTCATGATGCCCCTTGATGCGATTCCCGACCCGATACTGGCGCTGGGCTTGCTTGATGATTTGGCACTGTTAAGTCGGGTCTGGAAGCAATGTCAGAATGACATTGGGAACTACAAGGCATGGCGAGAACAGCAGGTAGGGGATCCTGGTGGGGAATGATTATTACGATGCCCCGGATTTACGTCCCGGGTATCAAGGAAACGGCACGATCGTCTATGAGGCACTTTCCCCACTCAGTCTTTCCCAGCGATTGGGGCGGCTTAGGTTTGCCTGCTATCAACTCGTTGCCTCGCTGTTTGGTGCATTGCTGATTGTCCTGTTGATGTTGCTGTCTCAGCAGCTGCTGCCCCGGCCTTCAGGGGTGGCTGGCAGCTTGGTAGTCATTATTGTGCTTGCCGTTTATCTGCTGTGCCTGATGGTTCGTCGGCTCCATGACATGGGTAGAACCGGGTGGTGGGCCATGGTCAGCCTGATACCGGTGGTTAATGCCCTGCTAATGCTTTACCTGTTTCTGGGCGATGGCGACAGTTTTGTGAACCGGTATGGGACACCAAACCCTCCGCCAGGATGGCTGGTAATGCTGGTGGGAGGTCTTTACCTGGTGGTAAATGTCCTGGGCCTGCTGGTGACTCTGGCGTTGCTGGTCGCGGCCTGGCTGTTCCCGGAAATACTGAATGAATATATGCATAGATATGCCCATTACGGACCCGTGACTCCCTGGTAGCTCTGGGTTAGCGGTATTGCTGTGCCATATTCCTCATTTTGATGAATTTTGTGATAGTGTTTACTTTGATTCGCTCGGCATATTGACGGCGAACGACAACAATAAAGTCCAATAACAATTCTATGAGAAAGGGAGAAGCTGATGGCAATGCGTCTGCTGGGGAGCCTTATGGCACTCGCCATCTTGCCACTAAATGGTATGGCTGCCATTTCCAATGCCGATCTGGAAGAGTTTGAATTGGGGCTGTGGCAGGTTCGCGCGGATTTCCACATGCTGACCATCATGACTGGGGGCGAAAAATATGCCTCAGATCTGGACGGCTCCATCGACAAGGCACGTCGAGCTCTGAAACGCATTGATGCGGATGCCGAAGGCAGTGAGGAGCGTACGCTCGCTGTCGAGCTCAGTAATGAGTGGAACAAATTCGAAAAAGCCGCTAGCGCCAACACCATGGCTGAGCAGGGTTATACCGACACCTATACCATTCAGGATGTGAATGTGATTCCGTCATTGATGCTGGAAAAAATGGAAGCATTTGAGGGCGGCACTGCTGGCAAATACGATGATGTGCGAGAACTGGCAGCGTATCTGCAGCGGATGACATCCGAATATTTGAACGTGGCGGCGGATCCCAGTGGTGGCATGGCCGCCGGTACCGATGAAGGACGTATTGAATTCAAGGATGCTGTGCCACAATTTGAATCCATGCTGGCTGCAGCGCGCAAGAATCACAGTGGCGATGATGCCATGAGCCGGGCGCTGGGCCAGGTGAGCCTGAAGTGGCGCTTCATCCGTGAGTCCATGGTCAAGTTTTACGAGAATGCGGTGCCATTCCTGGTATATCGCTATACCAAGCAGATGGTTGATACCATTGACCAAGCTATCAGCCTGGCATCCACGGAAGTGGAAAAGCCCACCTTTGGGCCGGTTGAATAGCTCCGGCAAGTTTCAGTTGCACATTGATGCCCCCGCTCACGGCGGGGGTTTTTTGTTAGTTAGTAGAAAGGGGTATCGGGTGAGAAAGACGTTATGGATGACTGTGACCGGTGGGCTGCTGGCATTGGCAGCGAGCGGGCATGCAGCGATCAAGGCCACGGATCTGGCAGTAGTGGAAGCGAATGCATGGCGAGCCCGGATGGGGTTTCACTTGCTTGCTATTCGGGGTGACAACCCGGAAGACCGCGAATCTCTGAGGATCTTGCTTGCACAGGGCCAAAATGATGCATCGGCCCTGCAAGACAAGGCAGAGCCAGCCCAGGAGAAAGCCGCCATGGAACTGGGTGACGCCTGGCAGGCCCTATCTGACCGGGCGCTGGACAATCCCCTGGCTTCACTGGGTTATGCGGACTATGCCGCCATGAGCGAGATGAATACCACGACACTGGCGGTGATTCAGGTTGCCGAGCAGGCTCAGACCGACGAAGCCGATTATCTGGACATTGCTGACTTGTCCGTTGCCATGCAGCGTGTGGCCAGTGAGTATCTTGCACTGGCGGCATTCCCTTCTGCGGGTTTGCCCACGGGCACTGGGTTGAAGCCTATGGATTTTGCCAGCGAAGCCAGGCAGATTGATGAGAGCCTGGCTGCATTGAAGCAGAAGTACCAGGATGATGCCGCGGCCAGCGATGTGCTGGACTTTGTTGGGCAGCGTTGGGCCTTTGTGCGCTCTACAGTGCCGAAAATGAATGATACCGAAAGCAAAAAGGTGCCGTATCTGTTTTACCGTTATGCCACCCAGGTGGCGGAACGCGTTGAGGCGTTGGTCCAGGGGCAGTAAACGCCGGCCTTCACCAAACCCAAAATCAAGGCGGAGATTCCCCGGTGGGATTTCCGCCTTTTTATTGGGTATATCGTGGATTTACCGCCAGAAAAACTGCTCAATCGCCTGATGCCGAAGATCTGAAGCCAGAAACCGCAAACTGTCGTCGTTCAACGCGGCTCGGGTGTAGTTGATCTGGATACGCTTCACGGCCTGCCGTTTTGTCCTTTAAATCGTGCACGGCAGACGCTCTACCAATTCGACAACCCTCTTCTCGGCGATCTCACGGACAGACTGCAGGGCAGCTTAATCTGATCGCGTAGACAGCCAGTCAGCACTGATGCGCCAGGCATGGGTGGGTGCCTTTGAACCAGAAAAAACGCCGGCATGGCCGCCGGGGACTTCCTCGAAACGTTTATCCTGGCTGCCCACCAGCTTCATGATGTCCCGTGCTGCACGCAGGCTGACGATGTTATCCGTAGTGCCCGCAAACGCCAGCAGGTCTTGCCGGATGGATGAGAAATCCACTTCGCGGCCGCCGATGCGAATGCGTCCACGAGCCAGGCTGTTGGCCAGAATCATCTTTTCGATCACTTCGCGAACCACCGCACCAGGGTAGTCCACCATGTCATTGAACCACTGTCCCATGGTCATGTAGCCGGTGATGTATTCCCGGTCGGCCAGGTTGCGGATCAGATCCATGTACGCCTGAACCACCCCCGGTGGGTTGGTCATCTTGAAGCCCAGCGTGAGCATGCCCGCAGGGATGTGGAACAACTTGTCATCAAGAGGTTTCAGGCGAACCTTGAACCAGTCGTGCACCTGCATGGCAGGTATGGCTGCCAGCCCTGCCACTTTGCCAAAGGGGCCGCTCTTGTGAAAATTCACAGGACTGGCGATGGTGATCAAGCTGCCAACAGGGGCATCCGGGTGCCCGCCCAGATACATCAGGCACAATAGCCCACCCATGCAATATCCCATCAGGTTCACCTGATCAGACTCGGCGTGCTGTTTAACCGCATCCACCGCCGCTGGGAGCCAGCGGTTAACGTAGGTATCCAGACTCAGGCTGCGTTCTGCCTGGGAGGGCTTGCCCCAATCCACCAGGTAAATGTCATAACCCCGTGCCATAAGGTAAAGCGCCATGGAGCGGTTTGGCATCAGGTCATAGGTCCAGCAATGAATGCCCAGGGCCGGAATCAGCAGCAGGGGAGTGCGATGCTTGCGCTTTTCAACCGCCATGGTGTCGTCATTGAGGGGAATGCTGTCGCCGGGGGGCAGGCTGTAATGACGCACCGCCATGATCCCGTCCCGGTAGATCTCATCCCAGGGGGCCTTGTCCACCTGAATGAAGCGCTGCGGATGGCGGCGCCGCTCGACAATATGACCGACAGCTCGGAGGCCGGTCTGTAGCCTTGACGATGATGCCAACGCGATTCTCCCTGATGCGTATGTGGCCGGATTGGGCCATGCTCGGTCTGGTACACGGGTAAAAAAGTAACATGGACTGGGCCATTGTTACCGTCAGACCGGTATAATTGCCGATCCGGGGTGGTGTCCGTTTATCCATAGTGACGGATAAATGCTCAAACAGCCCCAAGAATGTAACGTTTTTACCGTGAAGGAGGCATTGGCCGCCGTGACAGACAGCGCCCCAACGTTTACCCGCCTGGATATCTGTAACAGATTCCTGGAATCCGTGCGCCATTCCAAGGTGCTTGGAATGGAAGTGCTCAGTGCAGAAGAATATTGCGTGCGTACCCGTCTTCCCTGGCGTGAAGATCTGGTCGGCAACCCGGACACCGGGGTCATGCATGGCGGTGCCATTTTCGCCATGATGGACCAGGCTGGCGGCATGGCGGTGACCTGTCGCACCTTCCCGGCGTTCGAAATTACCCCCACCATCGATTTTCGCCTCGATCATTTACGCGGGCCGGCAAAAGGAGCCGCTGTGGTGTGTGAGGCCAGCTGCTACCGGCTCACTAACCATGTGGCCTTTGTGCGGCTGACCAGTTGGGAAGAGGGCAGCGACGCCGAACCCATAGCCACCGGACTGGCCACCTATACGCGACTGAAAATTGATAACGCTGGCAAGGTAGTAGGCCAATGAATGTACTGAAATCTCTGATCGAGGACTGCCGCAGCGGCAAGGTTGAATACCAGGCGCTGGTTGACCACGTACCCTATGCGCGGTTTCTCGGCATTCAGGTTGTGTCCCAGGGGGATGAGCTTACCTTCGTCTTGCCGAAGAATGACAATGTGGTCGGCAACCCGACCCTGCCAGCCCTTCACGGCGGCGCTGTAGCGGGCTTCATGGAGCAGGCGGCCATTATTTTCATCTTGCTGCAGATGGGGGAGCCGCGGGTGCCCAAGACCATCGATTTCACCATTGATTATCTGCGCGCAGGGCATTTTCGTGACACCTATGCTGAGTGCAGTGTCACCCGCCTCGGGCGGCGCATTGCCAACGTCCATATCAGCGCCTGGCAGAAAAACCGGCAGGAGCCCATAACCCTGGCCCGTGCACACTTTCTGCTGTCGGACGATAACGCCTGAAGCTTGTGCCTGAGCCGGGCTTTTCCGGTTTGTCTCGGCTTTGAAGTCGCCGTTAGTGATTTACAGGGGACATTCATGCACGCGCTGTGGGAGTGTGCTTGCACGGGGAGGACCTTGACCAGGGAGCCCCCTGGTTGGCGTGCAAGTACGCTCCCGCACCATTCCGGCCCGTATGCAGCTAACGACATGGCTTTCATGGTGGGTTGTGATTTCACGCCAACAGCCGGTTCAAATGTCATCCAAACCCATTCCCTCAGATCCCGGTCAGCGTTAGCGTGGAGTGATATCCATAACAATGCCAAAGGTGCCGGAATGAAAATAACCAGAGTCAACACCCCGCCCACCCACATCAGCATTTATGAGAACTGGGATGGACCTGGCGCCGAGGATATCGAGGACAAACTTTCTACCCAACATGTGGAGGATGTGGTGGAGATTTTTCAGACACCACTGACCGGACACTACAACTGGGATTATGCGTCTGCAGATGGGCGGATTCGCAAGCTTTACCAATTGGGTAAAGAGTTGAACTGGAATGCAGATATGGATCTGGACTGGAGCCAGGACTTTCCACGCAGCCAGATTCCCATGGATGAATCCTTTAATCCCTTCAACGGCTGGGCACCCTTTGAGGCACTCAGTGACGACGAGAAGTTACGTTTTGGATGGCATAACCTGGCGTGGATGCTTGCCCAGTTCATGCATGGCGAGCAGGGCGCCTTGCTGGTGGCCTCGCAGCTGGCCAGCTGTGCCCCGTCCTATGATGCAAAATTGTATGCCGCCAGCCAGACCTTTGATGAAGCCAGGCATGTAGAGGCGTTTACCCGCTACCTGCAGGAAAAGGTCGGCATCCTTTATCCAGTCAACCCCAACCTCAAGTCTCTGCTCGACAAGATTCTCTCGGATCCACGCTGGGACCTGAAGTTTATCGGCATGCAGATCATCATCGAGGGGCTGGCACTGGCTGCCTTCAATACTCTGAAAATGACCGCCAAGGACCCCTTGCTGAAGCAGCTTGTGCACCTGGTAATTCGTGACGAAGCCCGACACGTTACCTTTGGTGTCAATTACTTGGAGGACTTTGTTAAGTCTCTTTCTCAAGAAGAACTGGAGGAGCGCGCCCACTTTGCCTATGAAGCCTGTGTGGTCATGCGTGAGCGGCTGATCAGCACTGAAGTGTTTGAACATTTCGGGTGGGATGTGGATGTCGCCCGGGAACAGGTGCTGTCCTCTGCCATCATGGGGCAGTTCCGTAATCTGCTGTTTACCCGCATCATGCCGAACCTGAAGCGCATCGGGTTGCTCACCGATTCGGTCAGACCGCGCTTTGAAGCCCTCGGGTTATTGCAGTTCGAGAACCTGGTGGATGACGGTGAGGTCGACTGGGCAGAGTTGTCACGCCCCCTCTATGAATAGTCGCTCTGCAGCGCTTAGCCGGGTTGTTCCGATTGTGGGCTGCCCGGTTTCTCCCTGTCATTGGCAAACGCCTGCACACGGCCCAGAGTAATGGGCTGGGACAGGGCCTGTTGCGTTGCATCATAGGCGTGCTCAAGGGCGAGATACCCCTGCGCAAGTTTGTTCGGGCCGCTGCGGGGCAGGGCATCGATGGTCAGTGTGACCAGGTTGGGGCGCTGCGGCGGGACCAGTGCCTGACTGTGGCGGCGACGCCAGGGGGAACGGGATTGCAGGTGGTGATAGAGTACCCGCTCGCCGGGCCAGGTGCCTGCCAGCCCATGACGGTCGGCAATGCCGCCGTCCCAATAGCGATGGCCATCAATTCTGGCGGGTTGAAACAGTCCGGGCACGGCACAGGAGGCATAGATGGCTTCCACGGCATTGCCACTACGCAGTACCCGGGTGCGGCGATGGCGGCCGTGCCAGGCGGAAATCGCAACAGGTCTGGGTGAGTCGGCCAGCTCTGTAACAGGGAGCAGCTGGCCCAGCATGTCTCGAAAATGGTTGCCGGCAAGCAGGCCCAGGCCAGGAGAGGGGTCCCAGAAATCGTCCTTGGTCAGCGAGAGCAAACGGCTTTCCAGCGCCGTCACACTGCATCCTGCGGCAACACAGGCGCCAACCAGTGCGCCAGCGCTGGACCCGGTGAAACGTGCCGGGTGAATACCGTTTTCAGCCAGGGCTTTGACGACACCGAAATGGGCAAAAAACCCAAAAAAACCGGACGACATTCCCAGCGTGAATGGCACGCGGGAAAGCCAGTCCGCCAACAAGGGCGCGGGCTGTGACACAAGGCGAATCCTCGATAATGAATAGTGGCAAGCGTACCGCGAGCACCCTGCAACACTCAATTCTGCTAATGGCAGTGGCAGTGACAGCCCTGGGCCAGACGCTGGTGTTTACCCTGTTGCCCTCATTGGGGCGAGCGACCGGCATGGCCGAGATGGAAGTGGGGCTTATCATCAGCTGTTCAGCGCTTGTCTTTGCGCTGGCCAGTCCGGTGTGGGGCACCGTAAGCGAGTCTCTGGGGCGCAAGAGCGTTCTGGTGATCGGCCTGACCGGCTATTCCCTGGGCACATTGATGTTCGCACTGGTTTTTCAGGCGGGCCTCAGTGGCTGGGTTACCGGTGGCTTGCTGGTGGCGGGGCTGGTGCTCAGCCGGATGCTGCAAGCGGCTATCATGGCGGCAACACCTGCTGCCGCTGCCGCTTACACGGCGGATATCACCACCCCGGAACAGCGGACTCAGGGTATGGGCCGTATCGGAGCGGCGAATAATCTGGGGACAGTCATCGGCCCGGTTTCCGGTGGCATTCTTGCTGCCATCACGCTGGTGTTCCCGCTTTATGCGGTTGCCATCATCACCGGGGTGATGGCGATTGGCACCGCCATTTTTCTGCCTCCTTCACCGCAGGTAAGGACTCAGCGAACCCTTGGCCTGATGCAAACGCTGAGAAAAGGATTGGGGGCGTATGCGGACCCCCGTTTGCGGGACTTGCTGATGACCGGGGTCATGCTGTTCATGAGCTTCGCGTTGATTCAGCAGACCCTGGGCTTTCTGTTTCAGGATCATTTTCAAATGTCGCCACAAGAAGCTGCTCGTACCTTGGGCATGACCATGATGGCGGCAGCCATTACGTCCTTATCCGGGCAGATCATTGTGGTGCAATGGCTGCGAGCGCCGGCTACATTGCTGATCGTCATGGCCGTGCCGGCCATTGGCGCTGGCGCTGTTCTGCTATGGATAGCGGACTCGCAGTGGTTGATGAGTGGTGCTGTGTTGCTTGTGGGGCTGGGACTGGGATTCGGGATGCCCGCCATCATGTCTCTGGCAAGTCTGCGTGTCAGCCACGAAGAGCAGGGGCGGGTAGCGGGTCTGGCCAGCGCCTGTCCTGCGCTGGGCTTCATTTTGGGACCACTGGTGGGAACAGGGCTATACACCCTGGACCATCGATGGCCCTATCTACTGGTGATGGTCTTGCTCGCACCACTTACCTTTCTCGCCTGGCGTCTGGTGAGGCGTTCGGTGCCTCACCAGAGTTAATTGCCCATGCCCTGGCCTTTCTCTCGCGCCAGCAGATCAGCTTTTCGTTCTACCCCCCAGCGGTAGCCTGACAGGCTGCCATCACGCCGAACGATGCGGTGGCAGGGAATGGCGACAGCAAGCACATTGGCTGCGCAGGCACTGGCTACTGCCCTGGCTCCGCCTGGTTTGCCGATCTTGTCGGCCAAGGCCTGATAATCCATCGTGGAGCCCATGGGGATCTTGCGCAGTGCTTCCCATACCTGTCGCTGAAACACGGTGCCGCGAATATCCAGAGGGATGGAGAGTCTCTCGCCGGGTGCCTCTACGAGGCCCGTGACTTGACTGACCCATTGGTTAAATGCCTCGTCAGGTGGACAGAACTCGGCCCTGGCAAAATGTCGCTGAAGTTCTTCCACTTGAGCGTGCGGGTCGTCGCCCAGGGAAATCCAGCACAGCCCCTTGTCGCTGGCAGCCACAACCAGAGCGCCCAGGGTAGTGTCTGCGACCGCAAAGGTCAGAATTTCGCCCTTGCCGGATTGCCGATGGCTCCCGGGTGGAAGACTGCTGAACTGTTTGAACTCCGTATAGAACTGACTGCTGGATTGATATCCCGCCTGGAGAAGGGCATCGGTATTGCTGCGGCTGTGTCCCAGCTCCCGGTAGATGCGCTGCTGACGCAAGGCTCTGGCGTAGTCAAACGGTGTGATGCCAATTTGTTGCCGAAACGTTTTCTGTAAATGCGCAGGTGTGTAGCCAAGAACC
This sequence comes from Alcanivorax sp. DP30, assembly GCF_009882945.1. GTDB lineage: Bacteria > Pseudomonadota > Gammaproteobacteria > Pseudomonadales > Alcanivoracaceae > Alcanivorax. The sequence goes on along the minus strand of NZ_WTUY01000002.1, from coordinate 476,976 downwards.
GACGCGAGAGTGTTCAGGTTGGCCTGGTCCGGGTCGCGTTCTATTTGCCGACAAACGCGCACTACCAGCTCCGATGGTTCCTTGTTGTCATCAAGTGGGTGGCAGCGTTTACAGGGTCGATAGCCTGCCTTGAGCGCGTCTTGGCAGTTATCGAAAAAACGCACGTTTTCCGGGTTGGGTAGCCGCGATGGGCAGCCGGGTCTGCACACGATTCCGGTGGTAACCACTGCGTAGCAAAAAGGGTATTGCGGATTTCGGGTCCTTGAAGCCAGTATCTGCCAGCGGTAGGCATTCAGATCTTGGTGGTCATTCATGCTTGGACGACTCATTGGTTCCATAAGGCAATGATGCCTGTGTGAAACCCGGCCCGCATCCGGGATCTTGTGATCACAGCCGAAAAAAGCAGTGCGGATAAAATCTGCATCACGTACTTACGCAGATATGGGCTGGTCAGGCGTCAGAGCCTTACCATCCCGCATTTCTGCGAATAAGAGAAATATAAAAAAGGCAGGCCACTGGCCTGCCTTCTTCATCTGGTTCTGTCAGCGCAGATTACTTGGTGTAGGGCATCAGCGTCAGTTCTACACGACGGTTTTGCTCACGGCCGCCAGGGGTGCCGTTGCTGGCGATGGGTTGGGTCTCACCAAAACCGACTACATCCATGCGAACTTGCTGAACACCATGGCTGCCAAGTTGATTGGCAACGGCCTGGGCACGCTGCTGGGACAGCAGCAAGTTGTAACGGTCGCCACCGGTGCTGTCGGTGTGGCCAGCCACTTGAATCATGGTGGATTCATATTCCTCAAGCACTTCGGCTACCGCTTCCAGCACAGGAGCAAACGAAGACTTCACGGTGCTGCTGTCAGTGTCAAAGGTCAGGTTGCCCGGCATGTTGAGGATGATGTTGTCACCGTCACGGGTTACGGAAACACCAGCCCCTTCCATTTTCTGGCGCAGTTTTGCTTCCTGAACATCCATGTAGTAACCCACGCCACCGCCGGTCACGGCGCCGATGCCGGCCCCAGCCAGCGCGCGTTCCTTACGTTCTTTGGCGCTGTCAGACGTGGCGATACCGATCAATGCGCCCGCGACTGCGCCGATGGCGGCGCCAGAAGTGGCTTTGGAAGTCTGCTTTTCCCCGGTGTAAGGATTAATTGTGCTACAGCCTGCAAAAGCTACGGCGCTGGCAAGAACCAGAGAACCGGCAAAACGTTTCATGGAAGCTCCTTGGACGGAAAGAATGTAATAGATTTTTTTAATGGTTTAGGCGCGTTTTAACCATAGCTGCGGTGTAAAAGCTGGTAAAGTCCCGCCTCGTATTTTTGCCAACAGTACCTACAAAGGACAGGTCAAACAGTGAAAAGTTCGACGTTTACACCGCCCTCACTCCAGTCACTGGACAAACGCTTGCGTATGCAACGCTGGTATTTTGCGCCCAGACTGCGTGGGGTTGAAAATGTCGACCCGCAACGCCCGGCCTTGTTCGTTGGGAATCATGGCCTGTACGGTTTGATTGACTCGCCGCTGTTTGTGGCCGAGTTGTACCGGGAAACAGGGGTGTATCCGAGGGCTCTGGGTGATCATTTTCATTTCGTGATTCCGGGTTGGGGTAGCATGCTGCAGCGTTTTGGCGCGGTGGATGGTACTCCGGAAAATTGCCAGGAACTTATGGAAAGTGGACAGCATGTGCTGGTATTCCCTGGCGGCGGGAGGGAAGTTGCCATGCGCAAGGGTGAAGAGCACCGGCTGGTCTGGAAGCAGCGAACAGGATTCGCCAGAATGGCCATTGCCCATGGTTATGACATCATCCCGTTTGCCTCTGCGGGCTGTGATTATACCTATGACGTTCTCTACGATGGTGATGCGTTCAGACAATCACGGTTTGGCAAGCGCATCTTGAAGAACAGCAGGGTGAACAAGCTGCTTCGGGATGGAGATCTGTTCATGCCCTTGGCCCGTGGAGTGGGGCCGACGCTGCTGCCAAAACCCGAGCCATTGTGGTTCCAGATTGGCGAACCCATTTCCACTGAACGCTGGGCTGGGCGGTCAGCAGATAAAGAGGCATGCTGGGAATTGCGCGAAGAAGTGGCAACTTCCATTCACGGCATGTTGGCAGAGCTTGATCAGGATCGTTCTGTGGCGCGGCGCAGGGGTTGGCGAAAGTGGCTTCTAAAGGATTGAATGCGGCCTGAAGTCGTGTCCGAAAAAGTTCATTAGCTGTCCCGCTACGCCAGTGAAATAGCCCTGATTGAGCGCTAACATGCGAAAAAATCAGGAGAAAATTCCATGCGACGCTGGAATGGCTGGGGCGATAGCGCCAACGAATACCCTCTCAAACCGTCCGGGTTGCGATTTCTTCAGTCGCGGCTGGGGAATGCTTCTCCTCTGCAGGACGCTGAACTGGCCTCTGTTATCGCGGCGGTGCCGCAAAGCCGATTGAATCCCCATCCGCTTATTGATACTGCCCCGGAAACCCGGGTGCGCCACGCCCGCGGACAAAGTCTTCCGGATTGGCTGGCTATGCGCTCCGGTCAATTTGATCACTTCCCTGATGGGGTGGCAGAGCCGGAAAATTCCGCTCAGGTAAGGGAACTCCTCGATTGGGCTGCCGGGCAAGACATCATTGTCATTCCCTATGGGGGAGGTACGTCGGTTGCTGGTCATATCAATCCCCAGGCCAGCGACAAGCCTATTCTCACGCTTTCCCTGGCGCGCATGAACCGCTTGCTGCATCTTGATTGCGAGAGTCAGATAGCCACCTTTGGTGCAGGAACCCCCGGTCCACTGCTGGAGCAACAGCTGAAGGAGAGGGGGTATACCCTGGGGCATTTCCCCCAGTCCTGGGAGTTGTCCACTGTGGGGGGCTGGGTGGCCAGCCGCTCCAGTGGCCAGCAATCCATGCGTTATGGCCGCATCGAGCAGATGTTTGCGGGTGGCCGTGTGGAAACGCCCCGCGGCACCCTGGATATTCCCGCTATCCCGGCCTCTTCGGCAGGCCCGGATATCCGTGAGATGGTGCTGGGGTCCGAGGGGCGCCTCGGTGTTATCACCGAGGTGAAAGTGCGGGTGACGCCACTGCCGGATGTGGAAACCTTTCAGGTGGCATTTGCCCCGAACTGGGATGTGGCGGTGGAACTGGTTCGCGGCCTGACCCAGTCCCGCCTGCCGCTTTCCATGTTGCGTCTTTCCAATGCGGAAGAGACACGCACCCATTTGATGCTGGCCGGTCATGAGAAACTGGTATCCCTGTTGCATCGCTATCTTTCCGTGCGGAGCTGTGGTGATCGCAAATGCATGATCACCTTTGGTGTGACTGGAGACAAAACCCAGAGCCGGCAGATCCTGGCAACGTGTAAACGCCGCATTCGTGCAGCTGGCGGCGTGATGGTGGGCGAATTGTTGGGCCGAAAATGGGAAGAATCCCGTTTTCGTTCTCCGTATCTGCGCCATGGCCTGTGGGAACATGGCTATGTGGTCGATACGTTCGAGACAGCAGTTAACTGGAATCAGGTCACCCCGGCCATGACCGCCATGGAACAGGCGGTGAGAGACAATGCCGGTGACGGAGAGCAGGTGCATGTCTTTACCCACTTGTCACACCTTTATCCGCAAGGTTCCAGTATCTATACCACTTACGTGTTCCGCAGTTCAGACAGTTACGAGAAGACGCTAAAGCGCTGGCAAGCCATGAAAGCCGCTGCCAGTGAGGCTATCGTCGCCCATGGCGGGACCATCAGTCATCAGCATGGGGTTGGCCGTGATCATGCGCCGTGGCTGCACCACGAGAAAGGCGAGCAGGGTATGCAGATGATCAAGGATCTGCTGCAGGCCATGGACCCGCGCCAGCAACTCAATCCGGGCTGCCTGATCCAGGATCAGGACTGACACGGGCAGGGAACAGACAGGGATACAACATGCTTGGCAAACGACAGGACATGACTCAGCTGGCTGATCAGCAATGGGATTTGCTGGTGATCGGTGGCGGGATAACCGGGGCCGGTGTGATGCTGGAAGCCGCTCGACGTGGCTTGAAGGTACTGCTGGTAGAGCAACGTGATTATGCCTGGGGGACTTCCAGCCGATCTTCAAAGATGGTGCACGGAGGCCTGCGTTATATCGCCCAGGGCGATGTGAAGCTCACCCGTCATTCATTGCTGGAGCGTGAGAGGCTACTCAGGGAACTGCCGGGTCTGGTAGAGCGGGCGACCTATCTGTTTCCGCTACGCAAGGGAGTGTTTCCCGGCCGCTGGCCCATGAAGGCGATTCTGTGGTTGTACGACTTTCTTGCCGGGATTCGTGATCATCGTTATCTCTCACTCCAGCAGGTGAAGGAGCGAGCCCCATCCCTGAACGCCGATGGACTGACCGGTGCCATGAGCTACACGGACGCGCTCACCGATGACTGCCGTCTGGTCATGCGAACCCTGCTGGAAGGGGCGCGGCATGGTGGAGTGGCGTGTAATTACCTGCAGGTAACCTCGGTGAAGCGTGATGAAAAGGGTTTCACCGTGAGCCTGAATGATCAGGTAGCAGACCAGGATGGCGCCGTACGAGCGGCTCAGGTGATTAATGCCACCGGGGCCTGGGCGGATCGATTTTCCGGCAGTGAGGCCCGGGTAAGGCCGTTGCGTGGCAGCCACCTTTTTGTGGACCCCGAGCGTCTGCCGGTGAGTGACTGTTTGACGGTCATGCATCCGGATGATGGCCGACCGGTCTTTGTCTTTCCCTGGGAAGGGGTCACTTGCGTGGGGACCACAGACCTGGATCATCCGCAGGATATGGACATCGAAGCCAGCGCATCCAGTCAGGAGGTGGACTACCTGCTGACCCTTATCAATAGCCAGTTTCCGGGCCGGGATATTTCCCGTAAGGATGTGTTTGCCACCATTGCGGGGGTGCGTCCGGTCATTGCTTCAGGCAAGGGTGTGGACCCGTCAAAAGAGCGCCGTGATCATGCGGTATGGGGCGATAACGGGGTGGTGACCGTGAGCGGCGGCAAGCTCACCACGTTCCGTCTCATTGCGCTGGATGCCTTGCTGGCCACGGGCCTGATTGATGAAGCCGCGCATCGTCAGGGGCAAAAAACCAGGGATCCCATGTACCGCCCGCTGGAGTCTGCACCTTCGGCGGTGGAGAACTTTCTGCATGCTAACCAGGATGACACGGCATTCTTCGACTGGTTATTGGAGCATGAGGCTGTGGAGCATCTGGATGATTTAATGTTGCGCCGTACCCGCCTGGGTCTGACTCGACCCCATGCCGGGCAAGCCGTTATTGAACAGCGTCGTCTGCAGATCCAGAGTGCACTTGGCTGGGATGACGTGCGCTGGCAACAGGAGCTGGACCGCTACCTGAATATTCACCAGCAATTTTATGGTGTCCCTACTGGCGTGCTTGAAAGCCGCAAGGCGAGCTGATGGATAGCCCCCTGTTTTTGGCGCTGGACCAGGGTACCCAGAGTGCTCGAGCCATGGTGTTTGATGCAACCGGTGAACTGGTGGCCAAATCCCAGCGTCATATCGAACCCTATGTGTCTGCGCAGCCAGGCTGGGCAGAGCAGGATGCAGAGTATTTCTGGGAAGAGCTTGGTCAGGCCTGTCAGGCGCTGTGGCTGGAATTTCCGGAGTTGAAGGGGCGGGTAACGGGAGTGTCGTTAACGACCCAGCGGGCCTCCGTTGTGTGTCTTGATTCTCGTATGAAGCCTCTCAGGCCAGCGATCATCTGGCTGGACCAGCGCCGCACTGCGTCACCACCGATACTGCCCTTTTGGCTGGCGGCGCCGGTAAAGTTGTTGGGGCAGGGCGAAACCTTGCGTCAGTTTCAGGCCAAGGCAGAGTGCAACTGGCTGGCCGAGGACGAGCCTGAAATCTGGTCAAAAACGGCGCATTTTCTGCTGCTCTCTGGTTACCTGAATTATCGCCTTACCGGTGAAATACGTGACTGCACGGCTTCCCAGGTGGGTTACATCCCCTATGACTACAAGCGCGGCCAGTGGGCTGCCAGCCATGATCTCAAGTGGAAGGCGCTGAGGGTTCATCCGACGCAATTGCCGTCGTTGATGCCTCCCGGCGAAACACTGGGCCGCATCACAGAAATGGCCAGTCGTCACACCGGGATTCCGGAAGGTCTGCCGGTGATTGCCAGTGGCGCAGACAAGGCCTGTGAAGTGCTGGGCGCCGGTGCGTTTTCGCCGGAAGTGGGGAATCTCAGCTATGGCACCACTGCGACCTTCAACACCTGTAACCAGAAATATGTTGAGCCGATTCCCTTTGTTCCAGCCTATGGCGCTGCAGTACCGGGGAGATACAACTCCGAAATTATCGTTCAGCGCGGTTACTGGATGGTGAACTGGTTCAAGCGGGAATTTGCCCGCGAAGAAGTGGACCGGGCCGAACAGTTGGGGGTGTCTCCGGAAACCCTGTTCGAGGAATTTCTGCAACAGACCCCGCCCGGTGCCATGGGGCTGACTCTGCAGCCGTTCTGGAATCCCGGCGTGAGAATCCCCGGGCCTGAGGCCAAGGGTGCCATCGTCGGTTTTGGCGATGTTCATACCCGTGCTCATCTGTATCGCGCGATTATCGAAGGCATTGCCTATGCCTTGCGCGAGGGCAAGGAGCGGCTTGAGAAGCGCAATGGCGTGCCAGTCACTCGCTTGAAGGTGTCCGGTGGAGGCTCCCAGAGCGATGCCATCATGCAGATCACCGCGGATATCTTTGGATTGCCGGCAGAGCGCCCCCACACCTCTGAAACGTCCGGGCTTGGGGCTGCCATCAACATTGCCGTGGCCACCGGGGTGCATGCCGATCATGGCTCAGCAGTTGCTGCCATGACACGGCCGGGGGCACGTTTTCTACCTCGTGAAGAATTTACTGACACCTACGACAAGCTCTACCAGCAGGTTTACCGGCGTCTTTACCCGAGATTGGCGCCGCTGTATCGCTCGATTCGTCATATTACCGGCTACCCGGCGCGCTAGCCGGATGCTCTTCAAGGGCGCCAAGGCCATCAAGCCTTCCTCGCTGACTCTGTGCTAGGCTCACTGTTTTGCAGAGAGTGGGTTGCTGCATGCGATGGATGTCCCTGTTGCAGGTTTGTCTGACGGCCTTGTTGTTCTGGCCATTCGGCCAGTCTGTTTACGCGAGTGAAACCGATACCCTGGCGGCAATCCGTGCAGACCTGCAAACAGGATCGTTGCGCCCGTTGCTGTCACGACAGACCATCGTCAACCTGCCCCAATCCTTACAGGAGAAATGGCTCGCTGAGGTCCGCTTTGAGACGTTTGCCGTCACTGGATTCAACCAGAACAGTGAACGTTATGCCGCACGTGTGCGGCTGCATCTTGCGGAGGGTGAGGGGACGGATAATATCGCCAGCGTCACTTTCATCCGTGTTGCCGGCACCCCGGGAACGCAATATACCGTCGATCAGTTCTATGATTACGCCACAGGCCTCGATCTGGTTTCTCTGCGATCGCAGCAGGCCTGGCTTGCCTCCCGTTCCGGGGAAATGTTTATGACAACCCTGAGCCAGGATCCGGGAAATCCCGATCTGGCTAAGCTTGCCCAGGGCAGGGCAGCTCCCCTGGCCTTGTGGCTGGCCCAGTGTAGTGACAAGCCCTGTGAGTTGGCAGCATTGCAGGCACAGATCGATACAGGACAGCCAGCACTGTGGCAATTGCGGAAGGCGTTTGCGGATAACGACAGATCTGCGGTTGATTCACAACTGTCGGCTTTGCGATCGGCGCTGGGTGATGATCCCTGGTTCTGGCAGATCACTGGCATATATGCCCGTCATCACCAGCATTGCGACTGGGTGGTTGTCCCCCTTCAGGATGCCTGGAAGGAGCAGCCGAATAGCCGGTCTCTGGCTGACAGCGCCCTGCAATGCTCCCTTGCTGCCATTCCTCAGAATGTGGAGACACTGGATGCCCGCGGAACCGTTTTCCTGGATCGGCTGTCTGAGCAACTAGGCCCACAGCGTCTCTCAGCGGCCATCAAACGTTACTATCAACACCAGCAACGTGTGACACCCGGTGCATTGAGCCCCTGGATGAGTGAAACCACAGGAGAGTGAATCATGCGAGTTTCTGACATGGCCAGGCAGGCGGATACCACCAGCGAGACGGTGCGACATTACACGGATATTGGTCTGCTCAAGCCACGGCGTGATCCGGGGAACGGCTATCGGCATTACGATCTGGCAGATCTTCATCTGCTGCGCTTTGCCATCAAGGCCCGCTCGTTGGGCTTTACCCTGTCGGACATCCAGTCGCTGGCCACCGCGTCGGAGGAAGGTGAAACGCCTTGTGGTCAGGTGCGCAGCCTGATCGAATGCCGTCTCGCCGACGTGGAGACCCAAATCAGAGAACTGCAGGCGCTGAGTCAGCGTATGCGCTCCGCCATGGCGGAATGGGAAGACAAGCCCGACTGCCACCTGGATGACGGTCGGGTGTGTGGTTTGATTGATGCGGTGGTGGGGGATGAGGGCAAGGGCTGAAGACGGGGTGAGCCGGTCTCCGCCATTGCCTGGCAAACCGCTAGTTGTCTTTATTCTTCCCGGGCTCTTTGGCCTTTTCCTTGTCAGCGGCAATCTTTTCAGCTGCGGCTTCGGCGCGAGCTTCGGCCTTTGCTTCTTCCTTCGCCACGTCTTCTTTCACCAGCCCCAAGATATGCCATCCCGCCTTGGGCTCAGGTTGTGATTCGGCGGTAAAGACCAGAATACGGTCACGGCCATCAATGGCAAACAACGGCCAGACCTGACGCCCCGGTGTGTTCAGGTAGGCGTCAAAACCAAATTCTTCGGTGAGACGGGTCTTGCGAATTTCCGCACCCTGGCTGAGCAGACTGGCGAGACGGGCATAGGTCATTTCCGGGCCAAACAGGGTCGCGCCACGGTGCTCCGGGGCCACCTCGTGCTTCACTTCCTTCTCGGTTTTCTGGGTGGGGAGACTGAAGATATTCTGCTCACCAAATTCAATTCGGTAACGCATGGTAGACATGGTATTGAGTTCGCGGCGCGGGCTCAGGCCGAGCAATTTGCCCGAACCCACCAGATCCAGATACTGGTCGGCATGCTGTGACACGGGATTACCGTAAAACGTCCCCAGCCCTTCCATGCGTGCGGCACGGATAGACTCCCAGCTGGAGTCGGTGACGGTGACCGGGAACTGGTTTTTTTGCAGGGCGGAACCGATGGCACGGGCAACCGGGTTGGCGCCGATGATCAGGAAACCGCGAGGGGCAGGTTCTGCCACCTTGAGTAATCGTGCCAGCGGGCGTGCTGTGAGGCTTTGCAGGGCAACCGTACCGATAATCACCATAAAGGTAAGCGGCACCAGCATTTCGGCTCCCTCAACCCCATTCTGGGTGAGTCGTTCGGCAAACAGGGCAGAGATGGCCGCGGCAACGATACCTCGCGGGGCAATCCAGGCCAGCAGTGATTTCTCACGCCAGTTCAGCGAGGAGCCCAGGGTGGATGCCAGCACGGACAGGGGCCGGGCGACCAGCTGAATGATGACCAGCACAGCCAGCGCCGTGGCACTGAGCCGGCTCAGTTCCTCCATTTCCAGCCGTGCAGCCAGCACAATGAAGAGCACGGAAATCAGCATCACCGACAGGTTCTCCTTGAAGTGGAGAATATCGTCAGTGCGCACACCCTTGCGGTTGGCGAGAACGATACCTGTAGCGGTTACGGCCACCAAGCCGGATTCTTCGCTGAGGCCGTTGGCCAGTACGAATTCACCAATGACAGTGGAAAGCACCAGAAAACTGCGCAGGTATTCCGGTATCAGGTGACGACGCAGGAGCTCTGCAAGCCCAAGGGCGACAACAGTGCCGATTCCGCCACCCACGAGGATGGCCTGGAAGAACAACCAGAGGGAATGAAGGATGGCGCCATCCTGGCCGGTGGCCACCACCAGCTCATAGGCCAGTACCGCGAGGATCGCACCGATCGGGTCGATCACGATACCTTCCCAGCGCAGCAAGCGGGACACGCTGCTGACAGGTCGAACACTGCGCAGTAACGGGACAATCACTGTGGGGCCTGTGACGACGACCAGCGCACCAAACAGCAGGGCCAGCCCCAGTGGCAGCTCCAGCAGCCACCAGGCAGAAAGGGTAACCACAGACCAGGTAATCAGCGCCCCCCAGGTCACCAGTCGCTGCACGGTTTTCTCAAGGCCTCGAATCTCGTCAAAGCGCAAGGTCATTGCGCCCTCGAAAAGAATGATGGAGACGGCCAGGGAGACCCCGGGAAGCAGCAGATCACCGAACAGATCCTGCGGGGAAACCACGCCGAAAAGCGGGCCGAGGGCAAGCCCGGTGAGCAGCAAGGGGAGGATGGCTGGCAGTTTGATCCGCCACGCGAGCCACTGACAGCCAAAGGCAACAACGGTAATGATGGCTAGCTGGTAGGCGATTTCTAGTTGCATGCAACACCCTGGCAGTCAGGAAAAATCGTGAGTCGGGGCAGGGCGTGGGGCTGAATATGTCTGATCCGTGTCAGGTAAACTACGCTGGCACTAAAACCTGTTGACGCAAAAAGCATGCAGTACACTCATAATGGTTCGGGCTAATACTCACAGCCTGTCTGGCCGCTGGCAACCGCTTTCTGGGCCCTTTTACGATTGTGTTAAGCCAAGCGGTTGCTTGCTTACCTGTTCGTGAATCGTGTTCATTTTTCCGTGAAGGCCGGCGCCAGCCAGGTTAGACTTGCTGCTCGCCTACTCAACGGGATGTCCCTATGCCAACTATCAGCCCCGGTCGACTGGCCATTATCCTTGGCTCACTGGTCGCGCTCGGGCCCTTGGCCATTGATACCTACCTGCCTGCGCTGTTGAGTATGTCCGGCCATTTTCAGGTGCCCATCCACGACGTGGAGATCTCGGTCAGCGTTTACGTGCTGGGCGTCGCCGTGGGGCAATGGCTGGGCGGGCCGTTCTCGGACCAGTTTGGTCGCAAGCCGGTTGCGTACGCCGGGTTGGTATTGTTTGTCGCTGGCAGTTTGATGATCCCGTTCTCCGGGGATGTGGAGCAGCTGTATTTACTGCGTTTTCTTCAGGCTCTGGGGGGCGGTGCCACGGCGGTGATTGCCGCCGCGTCGGTGCGTGATCATTTTTCTGGCAAGGAAGCGGCCAGGGTACTGACCTCGATCGGTCTGGTGATGCTGTTGGCCCCGTTGCTTGCCCCTGCTGTGGGCTCGTTGCTGCTTCATCTGGCTGGCTGGCAAAGTATTTTCTACATGCTCGCCCTTTATGGGGTCCTGTTGGGGCTTGTGGTGGCTTTTTTGCTGCCCGGCGTACCCTCCCAGGGAGGGAGCGAGCCGCTCCGAAAGCGCTTGTTTACGGCCTATGGCAGAGTGATCCGCCAGCGCCGTGCCATGGGCTTCATTCTGGCTAACGGGCTGTCCTTCAGTGCCATGTTCACCTTCATCACCGATGCCGCTTTCCTGTACATGGATTATTTTGGCCTGAGCGCAGCCCAGTTTCCCGTGGCGTTTGGGGCCAATGTGGTCACCATGCTGCTGCTGAACCGGCTAAATGTCATTTTGCTGCGTTACTACGATACGGCTGCCATCATGCGCACGGGGTTGATGATACAGAGTGCGGCGGCGGTGTTGATGCTGGTGCTGGCAGTGAGCGGCCTGCTGACCTTGTGGCTGGTCATCCCACTCATCATGGTGGTCTGCGGCATGATGGCGCTGGTGATGCCAAACGGTATTGCCTGTTTTCTCAGTCTGTTCGAACGAGACAGCGGGGCAGCCACAGGGCTAAATGGCGCCCTGCAGTTTCTGCTGGCGGGGGTGGTCGGCACGGTGTTGGGCAGTTTCCACAATGGCACGCCGCTGCCGATGGCACTGCTCATGGTGGTGGCCAGTGTTGGCGCTCTGACACTGTTTCTGGTGCTCACCCGCGAGCAAGCACCGTCCTGAAACTACTGTCGAGTGTGTTGCCTTGCTTTCATGGGCGGCAATGCAGCAACGGTAATGGTAAGCAACAGTGGCAGCAGCCAGGGCAGGGCAAGCCAGCCACTCAGGGGCAGCTGCCCATCAAACAGTCGCTCCCCCAGGGGCCACAGGGCAATGCCATGAATCATGGTGGCCAGCAGGGCTGCACCGCCCGCCATGAACAATGCCTGCAACGCGGCGGTTTTACGCAATAACCTGTTATCCGCGCCCAGGGTCATCAACAGGCTGTTGTCACGTCGTAACTGGTCAGCAGTAGTGAGCAATGCGGCTCCGAGCACCAGCAGTGCGGCAATCATCAAGAGCGCCCCCACCATGAACGCTGCCTGGCTGGCCTGGGCTACGATGGCCTTCAGGTTGGCCAGGATTGCGTTCACATCCAGCAGGCTGATTTGCGGGAACTGTGCCACCAGCTGGCTTAGCTCGGCGCTTTTAGTCTCCGGCATGAAGAAGCTGGTGATCCAGGTGCGATTCTGTGCGGCCAGGGTGCCTTGCGCGAACATGAAATAGAAGTTGGGAGCGAAACTCTCCCAGTCCACTTCGCGCAGCCCGGTGACCGTGGCGGTGATCGGTGTGGCAGAGCCGGTGAAAGTGAGTTGATCACCGATCTCAAGCCCCAGTGAGCTGGCCAGCTTGCTTTCCACGGTGACTTCCCCGGGGTGCTCTGCCATGCGCCCGGCAGTGATCTTGTTACTGTCCGGAAGCGTATTGCTCTCGGTCAGAGACAGGTCACGGTTGAGGGCCCGTTCCGCACGATCTTCTTCCTTGGTGACCGCATCGCGAACAGATTCGCCGTTGATTTCTGTCAACCTTGCCCGCACCACCGGATAAAGGGGCTGGGCCTGACTCTCGTGGCCTTTCAACCACTGCTGGAAACTCGGCAGATCGTCATCAAACAGATTGATCACAAAATAATTGGGGGCTTGTTCCGGCAAGGAACTCTGCCAGTCATCCAGCAGCTGTCTACCGGCCTGCAGGGACATGGAAAGCACAGAGAGGGAAATAATCAGTGCGGCCAGTAATGGCAAGGTCGTGGCCTTGCGGCGGCTGAGCCTGCGAAAGGCAAGCCTTGCGGGTAATGGGGCATGGCGCAGAACACGGTCCACGAGCATGACCAGTGGCCACAGTATCACCGGCAAGCCTGCTGCCACGGCGCCAGTCAGCAGCAACAAAGGCCACAGGGTGGTGAAAGAGCCAGTCAGTAGCAGGGCCAGTGGTACCGGTGTAATCAGTGCGATAATCAGGGGAGCCTTGCTGGTTTTTTCATCTTCTCCGCGCAGCAGGGCCAGCGGGGACTGGGAAAGTTGCTGCCAGAGTGTGGGGGCGGCAAACCCAAGCCACAGGACTACCGGACCCGCCAGCCCCTGAAGGGCGGCGTGCCATTGAAAGCGGGCGCTGCTCTCCAGTCGCGTCGCCACTTCACTGCCGAGCAGGGAGGCGAGCATTACACCGATCAGGGCAGGCAGTAGCAGGGCAAGGGCATCATGACCCAGTAGCCGTTGTGCGATCTGTTGCTGACTGGCGCCGACGGTTTTCATGACCGCACAAAGCGTCTGTTGCTGTCTGGCCCGGTGCCGTGAGGTGAGAAACAGGGCCGCTGCGCACAGCAGAACCACCAGCATGATGGCAAGCTGTGACCAGAGAAACAGCTGTTGAATGGGGCCGCGCTCCCGCAACGCCGTGTTAACCACAGTCTCCAGTTCCTGGTCCGGGCGTAACGTGGGTTCCAGCTCCCGGGTGATCCTTTCACGCTCACTGGCCTCGGCAGCAACCAGAAAATTGTGGTGATAGCGGCTGCCTGCCCCGAGGACCCCGGTGCTTTCAAGGTCAGCCATGGCAATCATGGCGCGGGGATTCATGCTGTAAAAACCGGATTGCTGGTCCGGCTCCTGAACGATCACTCGCTCTATCAACAGTTCGCGGGCGCCCAGGGTGATGCGTTGCCCGACCTTGAGCTGCAATCGATCCAGCGCCTGGCCAGCCAGCCAGATATTGCCGGGCTTCGGACCAGCAGTGGCGATATAGGGGGGGGAGAACCGGTCGTCACTGACTTGCAGGTCGCCGTAAAGGGGGTAGCTGTCAGAGACAGCGCGAACGCTGGCCAGCAGGAACTGCTCCTGGTGAATCAGCACACTGGCAAAGCTGGTGGTCTCGGTATGCGGCAGAGCTTCAAGCAGTGTGCGCTGTTCGGGTTCGGGAAAGCGCGTACCGTCCAGTACCAGGTCGCCGCCCAGGGCCACGGCTGTGCGCTGATTGAAGCGGTCGTCAACGCTATTGCGCAGCACCAGCATGGTGGTCATGGCGAGGGCGGCGATAAAAATTGCCAGAGCCTGCAGCCGGAAGGCGTTGGAGCGCCAAACCTTAATCACTGAGCCGGCCCTCGTTCAACGTGAACTGACGCTGGCAACGCTCTGCCAAAGCCTGGTCGTGAGTGACCAGGACCAGTGCGGTGCCCTGTTCCTGGTTCAGCTGAAACAGCAGGTCGGCCACATGCTGACCGTTGGCATAGTCGAGGCTGCCAGTGGGTTCATCGGCAAACAGCAGGGCGGGGGACACCGCAAATGCCCGGGCCAGTGCCACCCGTTGCTGCTCGCCACCGGAAAGTTGTGCTGGATAATGTTGTTGTCGTTTGCCAAGGCCGACTTGATCGAGCCACTGCCTGGCGGTTTCCCGTGGTGCAGAGTTGCCAAGGATCTCCAGAGGGAGCATCACATTTTCAATGGCGTTGAGGTCAGCCACCAACTGAAACTGCTGAAAAACAAACCCGCAATGCTGGCCACGTCGCCTGGCGCGCTGATCTTCGCTGAGATCGCTGAACGATTCGCCTTGCAGACTTACCTGGCCTGAGGTGGGGGTATCCAGGCCGGCGAGCAGAGAGAGCAGGGTGGATTTACCCGACCCGGAAGGGCCGGTAATCGCGACGCTGTCTCCGGGAAATACATCGAACGTGATACTCTGCAGGAGTTTCAGGTTCCCTTCCGGGCCGTTAACCTCTTTACCAAGATCCTGTGCGTGTAAAACCGGAGATTTATTATTCATGTCAGTCAGGCTACTCATGTTGCAGCGTCATCGGGTAATGGCTGTGTTGATGCTTGTGACCGCGATGCTGGTCGCGGGTTCAGCCAGGGCACAGTCCGTGCTGATTCTCGGCGATAGTATCAGCGCAGCCTACGGGATGGAAAAATCCCAGGGCTGGGTGCACCTGTTCGAGAAGAAGCTGGTGCCCCATTGCACCAATGCACAGGTGATTAATGCGTCAGTAAGCGGCGAGACCAGTGCGGGTGGCAAGTCCCGGCTCCCTGCTTTGCTGGGCGCCCACAAACCGGATATCGTGGTCATTGAGTTGGGCGGCAATGACGGGCTCCGTGGTCTCTCGCCGATCGCCATGCGTCGTAATCTTGAAGCCATGGTGGCATTGAGTCGCGACAGCGGCGCCACCCCGGTATTGCTGGGAATGCAGATACCACCCAACTACGGCCCACAATACACCCGCCTGTTTGAGCAACAGTTTCAGATGGTGGCTCAGCAGCAGAAAGTCCCCTTTGTGCCGTTCTTCCTGGAAGGCATTCTTGAGCACGGAGGTTTTCAGCCGGATGGTATTCACCCTGTCGCTGAAGCACAGGCTTTGTTGTTGCGCAATGCCGAGTCGGTACTGAGCCCCATTCTTCCCGATTGCTACGTGGGCAATGACTCTGCGACGGAGGCGGATGACCATGTTTGATCTCATGTCTCCATGGGAGAGCATTCTTGATTACTGGTTTGAGGATGGCCTGAGTCGCGGCTGGCCCAGTGATCCGGCAACCCGTAAATGGTTTCGCGCGTCAAAGGGGGATGATGCAGAAATCGAGCACCGCTTCGGGGATGCCGTCAGTGCTGCGCTGCAGCAGGAACTGGTGGAATGGGAGCGACACCCGGAATCCCGGCTGGCGTTGATTTTGTTGCTGGATCAATTCACCCGCCACATCCATCGTGGCACAGCCCATGCCTTTGCCGGAGATCACCGAGCCGCCACGCTGGCAGTGGAGGGGCTGTCGCGGCGCATGAATGCCAGCTTGCCGGTCTGCGGTCAGGTGTTCTTCGTGATGCCGCTAATGCATTCTGAAGACGCAGACCTGCAGGACTTGTGCATTCGCAACCTGGAAGAAATCGAGAAAACCGCACCGGAATTTGCCGTCAATCATGTTCAGCTGCACCTTGCTTCGGCTCGGCATCATGCGGAAATTATCCGTCGTTTTCAGCGGTTTCCCCATCGTAACAAGGTGCTGGGTCGTGACAGTACTCGTGAGGAGTTGCAGTTTCTGGAACAAAGCGGACGGTTTGGCCAGTAACGCCGGTTTAGTCCCGCTGGGGTTTGCGGCGGATATAAAGGGTTTTAGTGACTCGTGCGACGCACTGACCGTGCTCATCAACGATGTCCACGTTCCAGTTGGGCAGGTATTTCTCGCCGTCGGCGGTGTGTTGCCGGATAGCCTCAATCTGCGTATCTGACAGGGTGAAATGGGCATAGACACGGCCCACGCCGGGGCGAATAAAATCGATACTGGCAGCCTTGTCCCACACCACATAGTCAGGCCCCATGACATTCATGACCATTAGCATGTAAAAGGGGTCGATCATGGCGTAAAGGCTGCCGCCGAAATGAGTGCCCACGTAATTGCGGTTGTACCAGCGTAGCCCCATGGACACTTTCAGTTCGCGAAAGTCTTCGGCGAGATAATCCACGCGCACGCCGGCCCCAAGATAAGGGCCGTAAAGGTTGAGAAACCAGCGCAAGCCAGCTGGGCTACGGGCAAAGCGCCCCATCAGCTTACGCATTTCCGGGTTCCAGCACGGCAAGTGCGTCAAGAAGCCGTTTGCGCTCCGGTTCACTGATGCCACCAGAGTGAGACTTCACCAGCCTGGCCATTTCATCCATCACTGCGAAGCCTTGTTGTTTCATGGCTTTGGGCAATGCTTCAAGTTGCCACGTCAGACGGCGTTGACGCTCGGCTTCGGGTGACGGAACACCGGCCAGGGCCTCAAAGGCCACGGCCAGCACCAGTGACGCTTCCGTAGCAGCCCCTTCCGGTTCAAGCTGTTGCACCTGCTCCTGGAGGCGATGCCATACCTGCCATTCACCGAGACGACCCAGTCGATCCTGGGCTCTACGGCGCAATTGTTGCACTTGCCGATTGAGAGGAGCGGGCAGGCGCCCTTCAGTGGCATTATCCAGCGCCGTGAGGGTTGTTTTCAGGGTGGCGGCACTGGCGTCAGAGAAATCCGCTGCCAGAGCATTCTCAAGTGCTTCCAGTTGAGTAGAGATCTGTTCCTGACGCTGTGCCATTTCCTGCTTGTGAGCATCTTTCTGCTGATCTCTGGCCTTGAAGACAGCGTCCACCGCCTTGCGAAACCGTTTTTGCAGGGGGCGATGCCTTGAAGGCGGCAACCAGGCGGTATTGCGCCATTGTTTCTGTATGGCCTGTGCCTGGGCGATGGCATCACGGAGGTCGCCGCCGGCCAGGGGGATCTCCTCGACCTTGCTGATCAAAGACTCCCGCTGACGTTCTGCCTCCTTGCTGTGCGCTTCAATCTGCTCATCAAGGGTCGTGAGCGCAGCGGAAAAACGTTTCTGCGCTTCGCGAGCATCGGTAAATCGGACCGGATGGTAGCGCTGCCAGTCACGGGGAGCCTGTTGGCGAATCTGCCACACGCCTTCCCAGTCTGCCTTGCTCCAGTCCTGAGCCTGGATGAAGCCTTCCAGTTGCTGGCAAAGCTCCAGGCGTTTGGCGAGATTGGTTTTACGTTGTGCATCCTGTTCGGCGAAGTGCGCCTTGCAGGGTTCGTAAGCCAGGTCGGTTGCCGTTTTGAAACGGTCCCACAGGGCCTGATCTTCGTCCTGATCGGAACTCATCAGGCTGCGCCATTCTTCGTGGAGCGCCTGAATGGCACTGGCAAGCTGCGGTGCATCCATGGTGCTGCCAGCCAGCGTGTCCATCTGCTCGCACAGTTCCAGTTTCTTCGGTTCAGCAGCGAAGCGGTGCCAGTCCTGCAGTTCTGCGCGACGGGCGCTGAGTTTTTCCAGTTCTCGGGCCAGTTGCTGTGATTCGCCCTCGGCAATAATGGCTTCGGCCTTGTGCCAGAGTCGGTTGGCATGGCGAAGGTTGCCTTTGGTCAACTCTCGTTTCAGGGCAATGAGCAAGCCCCGATGTGGGTTGCTGGCTTTGCTTCTGACGGGCGGGGCAGTGTCGTTGCTGGTGGGCTGGACAATGGCCTCCAGCAGGGAGGGCCGGGAGTACTCTGCGGGCCATTGCTGTGCCAGCTCGGCCAGTCTCTCCGGTTTGTCGCGGTTTTCGTTGGCTTCAGTTGCCAGATTCAGCATCGCCTGGAATGCCGCGCTGAGATTGTCGAACGCGTCCCGCTCTTCATCGCTGGGAGCGCTCTGCTGGCTGGCGCTTTGCCAGCGACGTTGCTGTGTGGCAAGGGCCGAATGCATTTCGCCAATCTGGTTTTCCCAGGTTTCCCCGCTGGCTTCGCCAAGAAGCTGATAGAGGGATCGGCAGGCGGCGTTTCGCTCCATGTGAGCAGTTTCAGACAGTGCCTTTCTGCGGTGTTCTTCCTGCAATTGGGCAAGTTGCGAGCGACACTGGTTAAGTGCCTGCTGCACCCGTGTGGCCAGCTCTGGGGTGGCTACACTGGCGGATGCCTGCCATTGCTGCTCAAGCTGCTCCAGACGCGGACCATAAAGGGCATCGACGCGACGGCGGGCATGCTGCTCAAAGCGGTCTGCCAGTTGAATGACCCGGGCAGATTCGGCATTGTGCTGCTGCTCTTGTTCCTGCAGTGCCTTG
Source organism: Alcanivorax sp. DP30 (assembly GCF_009882945.1). Taxonomy (GTDB): domain Bacteria; phylum Pseudomonadota; class Gammaproteobacteria; order Pseudomonadales; family Alcanivoracaceae; genus Alcanivorax. The sequence continues at coordinate 458,185 of NZ_WTUY01000002.1, read as the reverse complement.
GCCGCGTCTCTGGCAATGCGCACAACACGCTTGTCGCGACCCTCCCGAGCCAGTCGCTTCAGGTCCGAGAGAGAGCGAATCTGCATGGCGGCGGCAACACGGACGGGTTCACTTGGCCCTTCAATGGCCAGTGTCAGCAGTAGCGATCCGTTGTCCAGGCGCTCAATGGCAGCTTGCTGACAGGCTTCGTCGGGGCTTTGCGAGGCAATATGGGCAAGTACGTCCGGGTTGTCAGTGAGCCTCACCAGGCGAAGCCGGGTGTCGTGGGGTGGGGCGTCGGTGGTTGTCCCGGCCAGCAAGGCCATGATTCGCATGGACGCGGACTCACGCACCGAGGGGGCGCTATCGTGATTGAAGATTTCATCCAGCAGGTTGAAATCCGTGAGTCGGGTGGTAGCTGCCGCGCGCACCAGATCACTGGCGTCACCTCGGGCCAGTTGCGCCAGAGTGTCAGCCTCCTCGGAGGCAGACATGGCTTCGATGGCTTTGAGTCGGATGTCAGGATTGGTGTGTTGCCAGCGCGGTTTGAAAAATCGACCAAACATAGAGTTATTGGCCCGGTCTTTCGCCGGGCATCCTGTTCTGGATTGAAGCCAGTAATGCTTACTGTTGCTCCAGTCGTGATGCGATCAAGGCGTCCTTTTCTTCCCAGAGTTCACCAATCCATTGCTGAAACCTTTCCCGGAAAGCTGGATCCGTTTCATAGTTTCCCTCTGATGCCCAGGCCGGTACCACGCGCTGTGTCACAACAACTTCCACGTTTTGCATGGCGCCACCCAGGTAAGCCAGCAGGGTACGGGGGGCTTCCGGGGGGTAAATAATGGTCACATCAAGCAGATTTCGCAAATGCCCTGACATGGCACCAAGGGTAAAGGCGGCGCCGCCGGCCTTGGGCTTGAGCAGATACCGATAGGGAGACTGCTGTTTGTCGTGTTTGGCCTGGGTGAAACGGGTGCCCTCGAAGAAGTTCATTACCGAAGTGGGGAAGTACGCAAACTTCTCGCAGGCCTTGCGTGTCGTTTCCAGGTCTTTGCCCTTGAGTTCCGGGTTTTTGGCGATCTCATCCTTGGTGTAGCGTTTCATGAAGGGGAAATCCAGGCCCCACCACGCCAGACCGAGAATGGGCACCTTGATCAGCTCCTGCTTGAGGAAGAACTTGAGGAAAGGAATTCGGCGATTGGAGATGCGCTGCAATACCAGAATGTCTGACCAGCTCTGGTGGTTACAGGTGACCAGGTACCACTGGTCCCGGTCGAGGCTCTCCATCCCGGAGACCTTCCAGTGGATCTGGCTGGTCAGGGCAACAATCATGTTGTTGATGGCGATCCAGGTTTCTGCGATGAAGACGAGTACCTTGGACAGGGTGACTTGTGCCTTGTCAAAACGCAGGATCAGGCGCACCAGCACGAAGAGATAGAGAATGGGGCAAAGGACGAGGGTGTTGAGCACAATGCCGATCAGAGCGGCGGCGCCACGAATTTTATGCCAGTAGTTCATAGTCTTGTCTTGGTTCGAATCAACTGAACAAGATGCTACCCAATGACCGTTCATAAGTCCCATTCGAATTCGGTCAAAAACTGTTGGTAGAACGCTTTAACCTGCAGCTATTCTGTGACAATGAACAGGACTTTTTTCCGGCTATGCTGGTTTTTTGCGGGGTTATTTCTGGCCTCCGGGGTGCATGCAGAAACACAACAAGGCACTGACCTGGAGTCTGAGGCGGCGGTTGAGCAGGAGCCCCATCCGTGCACCTACCATAACGATCACAATGGCTGGGTAGACCGCACGCACGACTGGATGTCGAGAACCGTGTGCGGGCCGACGCGCTGGGTCGATGGGTTCTTTGCAGGCCCCAATGAAGTTTACACCGAGGAACCGGGCACCCAGCTGCGGGTGATTGGAGCCTCCCGTTTTCAGGAGCATGACGGGGATGATAACGAGCTGAAGGTGCGTGCCCGGGTCGAACTGCCCAGCGCCCAGCACCGGTTAAGCCTGATGTTCCGCAATGATGATGATGCCAGCGACGAGTTGCGCAATGATCTTGATAGCCGCCCTGAAGAGGTGGGGCAAAACAATACGGGCTACAGGGCTGCACTGCGCTGGATGGTAGACATGCCCGACCGCATGGATGTGGATCTGGATGCTGGGGTGAGGTCTGAGCTTACGGGTTTCGTCAGGGCCAGATACCGGTTTACCAACCCCATTGCCAATACCCTGGCCACCTTCCGGTTCACGGAAAAAATGTATTGGGAAGACCCGGATGGTTTTGGTGCCAACAGCCTGTTTGAGGTTGACAGGCCCTTTACCAAGAACTCAACGGTGCGTCTCGCCAGCGAATGGGAGATTAGTGAAGAGTTCAATGAAATGGGGCGTGGCTGGTATTTCAATCAGTCTGCCAGCGTGTATTTTCGATTGGGTGACCAGAGTGGTATCGGCGCCTCGGCCGGCTTTGATGGTTTTACCAGCCCGGTGTCAGCCATCAAGACCTGGCGGACCAGTGTGCGTTTCAGACGGAATATCTGGCGCCGCTGGTTTTTTTACGAGGTGGAGCCCTATGTGTTCTGGCCCCGGGAAGAGAATTATCAGGGGGTTGCGGGGATCGTGCTGAGGCTGGAGATTCAGGCGGGGCTGCCCTACAACTAGGCCGCCCCGCTGAGAATCAATTGGCCCAGCCACCCGTACGGCGACGGCCAGAGCGAGAGCGCATGATCAGCCCGATAACCAGGCCTGCGCCCAGAATGGCAAGGCCTGTGAGCCATTCACGGTAACGATTACTGCTGCGCAGCATCACGTTTTCTGCCTTGACCTGATCCAGCTCAGAACGAAGCAGGCTCAGTTCCTCGTTCAGTCGACGGTTGGCCTGATCAAGCCTGATTGGGTCAGAAGCCACTTCCTGAAGTTGCTCGAGCTGCTCGCTACGGGAGGAGAGCGAGTCCTTCAGGTTCCTTGATTGTTCAGACAGGGCGTCACGCTCTCCCTTGATTTCGGCCAGCTGGGTGCGCAGCTTGGCGGCTTCCGCCTTGGCCGCCTCACTGTCACTGCGGGCACGCTCCAGCAGGATGGCGGCCGTGGGCGACTGGCTCAGATACTGCTTGCCGATATACCCCTCCACATCCCCGTAACGAATCTTGGCCCAATCGCCATCGAAGCCGAAGAACTCAACGCGGGTGCCGCTCTTGATGCCACGGTGAACGATTCGGCCGCCAGGGTTGGCCGCAGCGCGGATAGGTACATAGATGCTGTCATCAACCCAGGCGGCAGCAGCGTGGGTGTTACCCCAGCAGGCAACCAGGATCAGCAGTAGGGTGGCTCTTGTGAGCATGGATAACTCCTTGGTTCAGGCCGCGCAGTCTAATGCAGAGGGGACTGGGCTGGCGCAACAATAATCACAAATCAGGCGTGAGACTGCGGCGTCTTTGTAAAAAATCGCAAACTGGCCGCTCAGGGAAGCACCTTCTTGAAGGGCTTGACGGTAACCTGGACATAAACACCAGCCTCGATATACGGGTCCGAATCCGCCCAGGCCTGAGCGGCAGCCAGGGATTCAAACTCGGCTACGACCAGTGAGCCGGTAAATCCGGCCTCTCCGGGATCATCACTGTCGATGGCGGGATGCGGCCCGGCAAGTACCAGCCGGCCCTGATCGCGGAGGGTTTCCAGCCGGGCGAGATGGTCAGCCCGTGCCTGCTTGCGAAGGGGCAGAGAGTTCGCAATGTCCTGGCTGATAATGGCGTACAGCATGACAGAATCCTTTCAGGGTCAGTTATTTGTGGTGTTCGAGCATCTCTTCAAAACTCAGCCCGGTCAGCCGGGTAAGTCGCCGAATCAGGTAAAACAGCGCTGCGGCGAAGATGATCATGGAGGGGATGACGATAACCGGGTAGCTGAGAGCGGTCATTTTGGCCAGCTCTTCATTGAATGCAACCGTGCCGGGTGGGCTTTGCAGGATAACCTTGGCAAGCACGTAGTTGAGCACCGATGACACAAAGAACGACCCGGCAATCATCCACGAGGCCAGCGTAAGAGTCCGTTCAAACTCACTTTCAGTGCCCTTGAACGCCAACCCGGCGGCAATTTTCTCCGTGGCAAATACCTTGTCGTTGTAAACAAAGGTCCGAACCAGAGGCCAGCGAGTGTAAAGAGAGCCCACTGTGGCAATGCCAAGGATGCCCGGGATGGTGGCTTCCTTGATAGCCATGTATTCCGCGTCAAGCTCCAGCAGGCCGATGCCGCCGGTGAGCATGATGCTGATGATCCCCAGGGCGGAATAGAAGTTTACCTTGCGGTTGCTGATGAGATCCTTGACGCCATAGGCAAACGGGAAGGCCAGCGCCACCACGATAGCCAGTTTGGTGCCTAGATACTCGTCACTGGAGAGTTTGCTGAGTATCAGGGTGGGAATGATGATGTTCAGCAGCAGGTTGGCAAGCAGGCTTTCTTTCTTGGCTGGCGGGGCGCTGGGGCGATCTGTGTCTGTGGAATTGGACATGCGGGACGAATTTCACCTCGGGTAATGGAAAAGGGCAGCGCAGGCGCATGATGTTAACCACATCAGCGCAGCAATTCACCCTGCAATATGGTAGCTTGTCGACCCTTATTCGCGGTGTCGGGTTCCATGTCAAATCAGGATTCAGCATGTTTCGATCTGCATAGTCACAGTCTGGCCTCAGACGGTGCGTTATCGCCTGCAGATCTGGTGGATCGTGCAGCAGATTATGGCGTAACGGACTTGGCTTTGACCGATCACGACACCCTGGCAGGTTTGCCGGAGGCACATGAGGCCGCGTCACGGCGAGGTATTCGCCTGATCAATGGCATTGAGCTGTCCGTTCGCCATGAGAACCGGGAGTTCCATGTCCTCGGTCTTGGACTCGACATTGACAATGCCCAGCTGTGCGAGCGTGTGGCCAGTCAGCAGCAGGCAAGGGTCAGGCGGGCCCAGGAAATAGGTCGTCGCCTCGACAAGGCTGCCGGGCTGGCCAATTCCTATGAGCGCACCTGTGAACTGGCGGGTAGCCCGGCCCCGGGCCGCCCCTGGTTTGCCAAACTGCTGGAGCAGAGTGGGCGGGTGCGTAATGCGCGGCATGCATTCAATCGCTTTCTCAAGCAGGGACAGTCTGCGTTTGTGGCAACCCCCTGGTGCAGCATGGAAGAGGCGATCGCGGATATCCATGCCGGCGGAGGCCAGGCAGTAGTGGCCCACCCGCATGGCTATGGGCTGACTCGCAAAAAGCTTCGCCAACTTCTCACCGCTTTTAAAGCGCAGGGTGGCGACGGCCTGGAAGTGGCGATGCCCGGATTGACCCGTCAGCAGCAGGAGTTGCTGGATGAATGTTGGCAGTATTTTGATTTGAAGGTCTCAGCGGGATCCGACTTTCATTCTCCGGAGCAGAAATGGTTGGCGCTGGGACGCCTCCCTGATCTGCCAAAAGGGGCAACGCCGGTATGGGAAAGCTTTTAGCAAATAAAAACAATATATTATGACGTTAAATTAAAGTGATTTGTCGTTTCGTATAATGTCGAAATAGTGATGACCGCATGACAGAAGTGCTTTATATACACCCGGAATCGCCGCAGCCGCGCCTGATTCGTCAGGCTGTTGATGTGTTGCGCAAGGGCGGGCTGATCGCCTATCCCACGGATACAACCTATGCGCTGGGCTGCGGCATTGGTGAAAAGAATGCGCTGGATCGTCTGATTCGCCTGCGCAGACTGGACAAGAAGCACCAGTTCACGCTGTTGTGTGAAGACCTCTCCGCCCTGGCGATCTATGCCAAGGTGGCAAATCCGGACTACCGGTTGATCAAGGCGCACACACCTGGCCCCTATACCTTCATTCTCAATGGTACCACCGAGGTGCCGCGGCGGCTGATGGATGCCAAGAAGCGCACCATCGGGATTCGTGTGCCGGACCATGCCATTTGTCAGGCCCTGCTCGCGGAACACGGCCAGCCCATTATGACCTCCACCTGCCATCTGCCAGATGATGAATTCCCGCTCACTGATCCGCAGGATGTTCGTGATTTTCTTCAAGGGCAGGTAGATCTGGTCATCGACGGAGGCTTTGGCGGTGTCCAGGAAACCACGGTGATTTCTCTGGTCGATGGTGACGGTCCCGAGGTCATCCGTGAAGGGGCCGGTCCGCTGGACAGCATTTACTGATCCCGTTGGCGAACTTTTCACCAGTGACGCCTGTCCCGGCGGCATTATGCTGTCCCTGATCCCCTTGTTCACCGTATAATCGCTTGCTTTGCTGGCGCCAGACCAAGGGTGGCGGCACTGATCAGGCATAAGGAGTTGATTTTGAGTTCCGTGGTTTCTTCCCAGCGCGTTGTTTCGGGCATGCGCGCTACTGGCCGTTTGCACTTGGGGCATTACCATGGCGTTCTCAAGAACTGGGTGCGTCTGCAGCATGAGTTCGAGTGCTATTTCTTTGTGGCCGACTGGCACGGCCTCACCACGGAATACGAGAACCCCCAGAAGATTGAGCAACATGTCTGGGATCTGGTGATTGACTGGCTGGCGGCAGGGGTCAATCCCGGTTCTGCGACCTTGTTCATCCAAAGCCAGGTACCGGAACACGCGGAGCTGCACCTGCTGCTCTCCATGATGACGCCGCTGTCTTGGCTGGAACGGGTTCCGACCTACAAGGATCAGCAGGAAAAACTGCGTGAAAAGGATCTCAGTACCTACGGATTTCTTGGTTACCCGCTGCTGCAATCTGCGGACATCCTCGCTTATCGTGCCGGGCAGGTGCCTGTGGGCGCCGATCAGGTGGCTCATGTGGAGCTGACCCGGGAAGTGGCTCGTCGATTCAACCATTTGTATGGCCGCGAGCCGGGTTTCGAAGAGGCCGTGGAAGCCGCCATCAAGAAGATGGGCAAGAAACAGGCGAAGATCTACGTTGGCCACCGTCGCCAGTACCAGGAAAAGGGCGATGAAACCGCTCTGGAAACGGCCCGCGCCCTGGTGGACAGCCAGCAGAACATCACCCTGGGTGACAAGGAACGCTTGCTGGGCGACCTGGAAGGCGGCGGCAAGGTGATCCTGCCCGAGCCCCAGGCGCTGCTTACCCCGGCATCCAAGATGCCGGGCCTGGACGGTCAGAAAATGTCCAAATCCTACGGCAACTTCATCAGCATGCGTGAAGAGCCGGCGGAAGTGGAAAGCAAAGTTCGCCGGATGCCCACGGACCCGGCGCGCGTGCGACGTACCGACCCGGGCAACCCGGATAATTGCCCGGTATGGCAGTTTCACATGGTCTACTCCGATGAGCCCACCCGGGAGTGGGTGCGCGAGGGCTGCACCAGCGCCGGTATCGGCTGCCTGGACTGCAAGAAGCCGATCATCGAAGCCATTCAGGAAGAGTTGGAGCCCATACGCAAGCGTGCGGAAGAGCATTTGCGCAACCCGGATCTGGTACGCACCATAGTCGCGGAAGGCTGTGAAGAAGCCCGGGAAGCAGCACGCGCCACGCTTGAAGAAGTGCGCGCCAGCATGGGGCTGAACTACCGCTAACGCGGAGCAGGGATATGACAGAAACAGCAGAGTCCACACCGCAGGCACCCCAGGAGGCCCTTCTCGCCCATCAGGCCGAGATGCCCTTCGGGCTGGTCTATGGCAAGGCGATCACCAAGCTGCCAGATGATCTGTATATCCCGCCGGATGCACTGGAGGTCTTCCTGGAGGCCTTCGAAGGACCTCTGGATCTGCTGCTTTACCTGATCAAGCGGCAGAATCTGGACATTCTTGATGTACCCGTTGCCACCATCACCGCCCAGTACATGGAGTACGTGGAGCTGATGAAGGCCATGAACTTCGAGCTGGCAGCGGAATACCTGGTCATGGCCGCCATGCTCGGGGAGATCAAGTCTCGCATGCTGCTGCCCCGGCAGAAGGACGAAGAAGATGAGGAAGGGGAAGACCCCCGTGCCGAGCTGATTCGTCGTCTTCAGGAGTACGAGCGATTCAAGCAGGCGGCTGAAGATATTGATGAGCTGCCGCGGCTGGAGCGGGATGTGTTTCCGGCTGAAGCAAAGCGTCCGGATTACAGCCGTGAAAAGGCGCAGCCTGATGTGGATATGCGCGAACTGCTGCTGGCACTGAAAGAGGTCATGCACCGGGCGGACATGTTCGAGAGCCATCAGGTCTCCCGTGAAAAACTGTCCACCCGTGAGCGTATGGCAAATGTGCTCGACAAGCTCAAAGGGCGCGAGTTTGTTCCCTTTATTGAGTTGTTCAACCCGGAGGAAGGCAAGCTGGGCGTGGTAGTGAGCTTCCTGGCAGTGCTGGAACTGGTCAAAGGCTCGCTCATTGAGTTGGTGCAGACGGCACCATTTGCTCCCATCCATGTGAAAGCCAAGACCCTGGTATTGGAAGAATCGGATGTTCTCGCCCAGCTGGAGCTTGAGGACGAACCGGAAACGGAGATTGACGCCCATGACGGTACCGAGGGGTAAGCGTGGACGCTGACAAGATAAAGAAAATTATTGAAGCCGCGATTCTGGTTGCCGAAGGGCCCCTGGACCGCGACGCCATGCTGATGCTGTTTGATGAGGAAGACCAGCCCACCAAGCCTGAGTTGGGCAAGTTGCTGGAATCCCTCGCAGAAGATTATGAAGAGCGTGGGATATACCTGCGTGAAGTGGCATCCGGTTTCCGCTTTCAGGCACGGCCTGAGCTTGGCCCCTGGGTCAGTCGTTTATGGCAGGAAAAACCGCCACGTTATAGCCGTGCGATTCTGGAAACCCTGGCATTGATTGCCTATCGCCAGCCGATTACCCGTGGTGAAATCGAAGAAATTCGTGGTGTTTCAGTAAGCTCCCATATCGTCAAAAGCCTGCTGGAGAGAAACTGGGTGCGGGTTGTCGGTCACCGTGATGTGCCTGGCCGGCCTGCCATGTTTGCCACAACCCGACAGTTTCTGGATTACTTTGACCTGAAGAGCCTGGAAGATTTGCCGCCGTTGTCCGAAATTCGTGATCTGGACAAGGTCAATGAAGAGCTTGAGCTCACCGATGTGCCGCCAGTGAATGCGGCTCCGGGTGATCACGACGAAGCGCCGGCCGGTGAAGATGGGCATGGTTTGCTGGAAGATGAGCATGAGGCCCGTCTGCCCAGCGATCAGGAAAGTTTCCCGGGGCTGGAGCAGGAGCCGGATGTGGATGAGGCTGAGCTGATGAGTATGGAGAACGTGGACTCCGTACTGGCCAGCTTTGAGCAGGAATTCCGCCGCAAACCCGCAGCGGCACCTGAAGAAGAACCGCAAGTGGCTGCAGAAGACAAAGAGGAACAGACGCCCACCGAGGACGATCAGGGCAGCAATGCAGATGACAGTAAAGAGAGCAGCGAGGACACCCCCGCTGACGTGACAGCCGCTGAGGCTGCCAATACCGAGGACAGCCCCAATCGTCATGAGTGAAACGGAAAAGTTGCAGAAAGTCCTGGCCCGGGCGGGTCTTGGCTCACGCCGTGAACTGGAAACCTGGATCGAAGCTGGTCGGGTATCCGTGAACGGAAATATCGCCACTCTGGGTGACCGGGTTGGCCCTGATGATTTGCTTAGAGTGGATGGCAGGACAGTAAAAGTGAAGGCTGAAGAAGACATTGAACAGCGTGTGATTATGTACCACAAGCCTCCGGGCGAGGTGTGCTCGCGCAATGATCCCGAAGGGCGTCCTACTGTCTTCGATAATCTGCCGAAGCTGAATGGTTTGCGCTGGGTTCAGGTAGGTCGTCTTGATATCAGCACCACCGGTTTGCTGCTGTTCACCACCGATGGTGAGCTGGCCCATCGTCTGATGCATCCGTCCAATGGTTTTGTGCGCGAATACGCGGTGCGGGTACGCGGTGAGCTGACAGAAGACAAGCGTCAGGCAATGCTGGCGGGTGTTCTGCTGGAAGACGGGGTTTCAAAGTTCGAAACCATTAGCGATGCCGGTGGCGCGGAAGAGGGTGCCAACCACTGGTACAAGGTCACCCTGGTTGGCGGCAAGTATCGCGAGGTACGTCGCCTGTTCCAGTCCCAGGATCTGGATGTGGCACGTTTGATGCGTATTCGCTTTGGCGATCTGCGCCTGCCGCCGCAGTTGCGCCAGGGCCGCTGGATGGAGCTTGAGCCAGAGCAGATTCAGGGCTTGATCGACAAGGTGGAACTCAAGGGCAAGAAATACACCGGCTTGTATGGCCGTGCCCGTCTGCGCCACCAGCGTGGCAGCAAGCCACCGCGCAAGGCCCGCCGTGGGCCTTACCGGCGTTAGGTTGATCATCAAGGGAGCGAATTAACGCTCCCTTTTTTGTGGTTCGTGGCGTGTTAGTGAAAAATTAGATCGGCCACCGGAGATGGCTTCTTCAGCTCACACGCGCAGAGGGTGTGAAATCATCAGAGTCGATTCGCGTGCAAGCACGCTCCCACAATATTTCCGGAGCCCTACTTTCTGGTTCCGCGTCGGGCAGGCATTCCCCCGAGAGCTTTAGATTAAGATACCCCCAAGAATCCATGCATAACCCACCTTTTAGGGAACAGACAAAGGGTGACTCTTTGTGGGAGCGTGCTTGCACGCGAATAGCCGGGATTCGAAGGAGGCGGGCACTGGTGTGGCTTTGTTTACGGCAGCTGCATCAAGCGCCCGACCAGGGCGGGGAGGGCAGTTTCCACCCTGAGGATCCGCGAGCCGAAGCTGTGGCAGGCGAACTGCTGCTGCTTCAGCATGTCGACTTCGTAGTCGGTCCAGCCTCCCTCAGGCCCAATCGCCAGGGTTACCGGCCCGGTCTGGCTGTGGGGCAGGGTCGGGAAGTCACCCGGGTGAGCCAGAATGCGCTGGCCATGGCCGGCCCAGCTGTCCAGTTCATCTTCCACGAAGGGGCGAAAGCGGGGCGCCAGGGTCAGGCGGGGTAGCACCGTATCCCGGGCCTGTTCCAGGCCGAGCAGCATCTTTTCCCGTAACAGGTCGGACTTGAGATTGGGCGTCTGCCAGTAGCTCTTGTCCACCTTCCAGCTGTTGATCAGCACGATCTGCTTGATGCCCAGACTGGTGGCGTCGATCAGGATGCGTTTGAGCATCTTGGGGCGGGGCAGGGCCAGCAGAAGGGATAACCCCGGCGGGGGTGGCGGAGGAGAATCCACCTTAAAAGAAACTTCTATCTCTTTGTTTTTTAATGACTCAATGCTGGCATATCCCGTTCCGCCATCCAGCAAGCCTGCCCGTATTTGCGTGCCCACATCCGCGTTGAGCACCTCCAGTACATGCCTGGCCTGGCGCTCGGTCAGTCGCCATTGGTCCCCTGAAAGGTGTTGTTGCGGAGTGAGAAGCAGCAGATTCATGGTGCGGATTATGGCACAGCACTGACGTAAATCACTGTTTCCTTGGCTCAAATAGCCCTTTGCGGCCCGAATACGGATTGTTAGAGTTGCACCCTTGTCCCGGATAGCACCAAAGAGTGGAGAAATGCATGCAGTTTCAGGGTACCGACCAATACGTCGCCACTGATGACCTCAAAATGGCGGTGAATGCTGCCATCGCGCTGAAGCGCCCCTTGTTGATCAAGGGCGAACCCGGCACCGGCAAGACCTTGCTGGCAGAACAGGTGGCGGAATCTCTGGGTTTGCCGCTGCTGTCCTGGAATGTGAAATCCACCACCAAGGCGCAGCAGGGCCTGTACGAGTACGATGCGGTATCCCGTCTGCGTGACTCCCAGCTCGGTGCCGAAGGCGTGGAAGATGTGTCCAACTACCTGAAAAAGGGCAAGCTCTGGGAAGCCTTTACCCATGAGGGGCAGGTGGTGTTGCTGATCGACGAAATCGACAAAGCCGATATCGAATTCCCCAACGATCTGCTCCAGGAGCTGGATCGCATGGAATTCTTCGTTTACGAGACCGGTGAACTGATCAAGGCCAAGCAGCGCCCCATTGTGATCATCACCTCCAACAACGAGAAAGAGCTGCCCGACGCCTTCCTGCGTCGCTGCTTCTTCCACTACATCAACTTCCCTGATGCCGAGACCATGCAGGCCATCGTTGATGTGCATTATCCCGAGATCAAGAAGAACCTGGTTACCGAGGCGCTGCAGATCTTCTTCGATCTGCGCAAGGTGCCGGGCCTGAAGAAGAAGCCGTCCACCAGCGAGCTGATCGACTGGCTGAAGCTGCTGATGGCGGATGACATTCCCGAGGACATCCTGCGCAGCCGCGACACTAAGAGTGCGGTGCCGCCGCTCTATGGCGCGCTGCTCAAGAATGAGTCCGACGTTCAGCTGCTTGAGCGTCTGGCCTTCATGAACCGCCGCGAAAGCTGATCCTCTATGCTGATTGGTTTTTTTGAAAATCTTCGCCGTTACCGGGTGCCCGTCACCCTGCGCGAGCTGCTGGATCTCTGTTCCGCCCTGCAGGCCCATGTGGCCTTTGGCTCCGTGGAAGACTTCTACATGCTCAGCCGTGCTGTCATGGTCAAGGACGAGAAATTCTATGACCGCTTTGACCAGGCCTTCGCCAGCTATTTTGAAGGGCTGGAAGAGCTGGAGCCGGATTGGCTCAGCAAGGTCATTCCCGATGAGTGGCTGCGCAAGGAGCTGGAAAAGAACCTCAGCCAGGAAGAATTCGAGAAACTTCAGGGGCTGGGCAGCCTGGAGAAGATTCTCGACGAGCTGCGCAAGCGCCTGGAGGAACAGGAAAAGCGTCATCAGGGCGGCAACAAATGGGTGGGTACCGGCGGTACCAGCCCCTTTGGCGGCCACGGCGCCAACCCGGAAGGGGTGCGCATGACCGGCCCTTCGCGCAACAAGCGCGCGGTGAAGGTCTGGGAAAAACGCGAATTTCGCAACCTGGATGATTCCGTGGAGCTGGGCACGCGAAACATCAAGCTGGCCCTGCGTCGGTTGCGCAAGTTCGCCCGCACCAGTAACCAGGAAGAACTGGATCTGGATGACACCATCCGCTCCACGGCGGCCAATGCCGGTCTGCTCGACATCAAGATGCGGCGCGAGCAGGAAAACCGCGCCAAGGTGCTGCTGTTCTTTGATGTGGGTGGCTCCATGGACCCCTTCATCAAGACTTGTGAAGAACTCTTTTCGGCCGCCCGGGTAGAGTTCAAGCATATGGAGTATTTCTACTTCCATAACTTCGTCTACGAGTACGTCTGGAAGGACAACCGGCGTCGCTGGGACGAAAAAATGTCCACCTGGGATGTGCTCCACAAGTACGGCAGCGACTACAAGGTGATCTTTGTGGGCGATGCGGCCATGAGCCCCTACGAAGTGAATTCCGTGGGTGGCAGTGTGGAACACTGGAATGATGAGGCAGGGGCGGTATGGTTCCAGCGCATCATGGAAACCTACGAAAAGGTGGTGTGGCTCAATCCCGAACCCGAGCGAGCCTGGCAGATGACCACGTCCACCCAGTGGATCAAGCAACTAGTGGAACACAACATGTTCCCGCTGACCCTGGAAGGACTGGAAAAGGCCATGCGGTATTTGAGCAAGTAGGTCGGACGCCTAACGCTTGATGCCAGACGCCAACACCAGAAAGGCCGGACAAATGTCCGGCCTTTCTGGTTTTAAACGCGTCCAGCCTCCGGAGGCTGGGGTATATTCATGCGGCTGAAACAATCTTCACCGGTTCCCCTTCCATGATATGCAGGTCATCGATGTAGTCCGCCAAGGCGCGCAATTGCTCCTCGTTCAGATCGGGCAGGGTTTTCTTGTTCATCATGCGCATGGCGCCTTTCACGGCGGAAATGGCAGCGCTGGCCATCTTGCGCAGCACCATGCCCACCTGGAGTAGCTGAACGGACTGGGAAATGTACACATCGGCAGCCTGGTCGGTGAGCTTTTCCAGCACGTCCATGGCCATGGGCACGAAGACCTTTGGATTGTCGCTTCGCAGCCCGTCGATCAGCTTTTCTATTTCCGAGGACAACGCCTCATCCACCGGCACACCCATCCAGGGTTGGACTTCATCGTTTATCTGCACATCCAGCATCAGGGAGGCCACATGATCGGCCATGGGCCGCATCTGTTTGTTATCCATCTTCTTGAGCGAGGCATTGGCGATGGAAGAGCCCGCCTTGTTAATGGTGCCGCCGGTGCTGCGAACCAGCCTGGCCATGAAGTTTTTCATCTCCAGCACATCAATCAGGTTCAGCAGGAACCCGGCCAGCAGATCCTCGATCAGCAGGTCGATGGTCTGCATGGCCAGCTTGTTTTGTGGTTCGGTCACACCCGCATTCAGGTTAATGATGAGCTTTTCGGTTTCACTTCGGAGTGCGTCAGAGCAGGGGAAAGCCACAAAGGGGCTGGTCACGGGTAAGTCTCCCTTGAGTCAGTTGTCGAGCCTGGATTCGCTGGTGTTGTATACGCGTCAGAAGGATAGGGGGATGGGGACAAGGGTGAAATGACACAAATTTCATTTTATGTATCAAAATTGACAGTCGCTGTCGGGGGAGTGGGTTCCTGGCGGTTAAAAAGACAAGACTCTTAAGTCGGGTAAAGCCTGACGGTTCCGAGGATGGCTTTTCCAATCCGCGCCTGTGATTCCAATTTGCATTCCGCTGGTCGGCCGCTGGCTCGCGGTGGCGCCTCGTTGCCAGTTCTCTATGGACTGTATACCCCTGCATCAATATAGTGCGCGCCTTTCGCGCCCCGCAGGCATGAAATAACGCCCACAAGGCGACAAAAATGACCAGGGATAGCGGGGTACTGGTTGAACCCCTGCCGTAATCCGGCAGATTTCAGGAGAATGCAATGTCCAGGGTGCAATCCACCTTCTGGATGACGGCATGGCTTGTGGCGCTAGCGACATCGGTAGCGGCTGACAACACCCAGGCCGAAATCCGCCGTCTTCAAGAACAGATCGACTCGCTAAAGGCTGATATCGCCTCTGAACCGGCGCGCTCCCTTTCTCTTCCCCGTCTTGCCGTGTTCGGCAAGGTCAGTGTAGATGCCATCTACGACGACCGGGATGCCGGCCTGGACGAGCTGCTCATCCCCAGCACGATCCCCATGGGCGATACCGACCAGCAAAATTTCGTGCTGCATGGCAAGAACAGCCAACTCGGTGTCCGAGTCGGGGACAAAACTGGCCCTCATATCGTTTTTGCCGCAGACCTGTTCGGAAGCATCGACAGCTACGAACTTCGTGTGCGGGATTTCTACTACAAACGCGGCGGGTTTCAGGCCGGCTACGGCTATACCAGGCTGCTGGATGGTGCCGCCTGGCCCCTGACCCTGGACCCGCAAGGCCCAAACAGTGCCATTTTTGCCCGTCAGACCAGTGTGAGCTGGCAGGGAGAGCATGTCTTTGTGTCCGTGGAAGACCCCAACAGCGAAGTCTATGATCCACAAAACCTGAGCAGTGCGGCAGCTCGCCGCCCGGATCTGATTCTCGGCTGGCATCAGACACTGCCGCTGGGGCATGCCCGACTGGGTCTGGTCAATCGCGAGATCGGTGTTGAGTTCGCCAATGGCGATCAGCAGTTTGCTAACGCCGGCGGCGCCGTATTGAGTGGCACGTTGCAAGCGTCTGACGCTTTCCGGTTACTGGGCAGTATCAGCTATGGCGAGGGGTTGGCCCATTACTACAACGATCTATCCGGTTTTGGTGACGGTGGAATGGACGGCTATGTCTTTGCGGATGATGGACTGCAAGCCCTGCTGGCCAGTGGAGGCTACCTTGGGGCGGAATGGCAGGTAGCCCGTGACTGGTCAGTGGCTTCTGTGGCCGGGCAAATCGACATCGAGTCTGATGACCGTCTGCCCTCTGATGCCATGCGCCGTACCCGGTACGGCACCCTGTCGTTGGTGTACCAGCACACGCCCAAGCTCAGCTATGGTGCAGAAGTATCCTATGGCTTGCGTGACAATCAGGCAGGCCAACGCAATGAAGCGCCACGGGTTCAGTTGAACCTGACCTACCGTTTCCTGCACGAAAACCGCAACTGATCCCGATGACAAGGCAGGGGGCTCTCAGAGCCCTCTGGTGGTTATCTGCCAGCTTTGGTTTACTCCCTTGTGGAAATAGACTCGTGCCGAGCCTGCCGCAGGATCGAAATGGCGCTATGCACAAACAGGCTGGCCATAATCATGGCCAGAACCCGGTCCGGCCAGGGTGAATTCAGCCAGGCCACCATGCCTGCTGCAATCAACACGCCCAGATTGCCGATGGCATCGTTGCGCGAACACAGCCACACCGAGCGCACATTGGCGTCGCCATCCCGGAATTTCATCAACAGCAGGGCGCTGATGGCATTAGCCGCCAGGGCGAGCAAGGCAATGCCTCCCATCCATCCAGCCAGTGGCGGTGTTTCATGGTCCAGTGTTCCCAGCGTCATCACCAGAACGGCAATACCCATGGCAAGCAGCGAGATCCCTTTCAGGGTGGCAGCGCGACTGCGCCAGATGAGCGGCTTGCCGATCACGAACAGACTCAAGGCATAAGTTGCCGTGTCACCCGCAAAATCCAGTGAGTCTGCCTGGAGGGCGCGTGAGTCCGACAACGCGCCGGTCACCAGTTCCACTACAAACATCACTGCGTTGATGGCAATCACCACCCATAGCACTCGCCGATACGAGGCGCTTTGCCCATCAAATGACACTTCGTGATCGCAGCAACCAGCCATACTCGTTCTCCTTGATGATCCTCATGCTGTAGTGCCACTATAAAACCTTCAATAGTTGTAGGTGCAAGCCCATGTACACCATTGGCAAACTGGCGGAGGCTGCAGGTTGCACGGTTGGTCTGGTTCGTCATTATGAGAAGGAGGGACTGTTGCCGACCGTAGCCCGCAGCGAGGGGAACCAGCGTCGCTACACGCAATCCCACCTTGACCGCCTGCTGTTCATTCGCCACAGCCGCGAGCTGGGTTTTTCCCTCACAGAAATCAGAGAGCTGATTGCCATGGTCAATGAACCCCAGTCTTCATGCCAGCAGGTGGATGAAATGGCAAGAATGCATCTGGGCAGAGTGAGAGCCCGCATCGAGCGGCTTGAAGCCATGCGCGACGAGTTGGAGCGGATGATCAGCCAGTGCGAAGAGAATCGGGTAGCTGATTGCCGCATCATAGAGGCCCTCTCTGACCATCATCTTTGCCATCATGAGCAACGGGATGGAGATGGAGTGTTTGACTGACTCAGCAGGAAAAGATCAAACATGACAACGCAACCTGCCGATAACCTGGCGCAGGAACGGTATCTCTTCTGCTTGATAAACGTGTTGTGATGGGAGTGTTTCGGCTGCTTATTGCACCCAGGGTACCCGCCCCTAATTTCCCTTTTTGATGGAGCGAACATTTCATGAAATTCCGTATCTGGTCCAGCCTGCCGCTCGCCGCTGCAGCCATCGCAGGAATGACTGCCTGTAGTGACACCTCTGACATGGCACAAGGCATAGATTGTTCTGCGCAGTGGTACGAAAAGGTTGAACGCATTGTGCCTGGTAGTGATACCCAGGGTCATGGCCCGGATCTGGGCTCCAGCGAATGGCGATCATCCATTGAATTCAGATTGGGCATTCGAGGTAATAGCGATATCCCGTCCGTGAGCAGTGACGAGTGGTGCAGCTTCATTGCCAGCCAGCTGGATAAACAGGACGGATAACAAATCTTGAATCAAACCATGGGCGTGCCAGTTTTCCCTGTTTCAATCTTCCAGCCCAAGCTGATTATTGAAAGCAGCGGGGCGCCTGGCCACCTTTCGCTGATCATAATCGTAGAACACAAACCCGGACTTGGCCCGGAAGATCTCGGCACCATCCTGGGCGCGGATCGCACGGATCAGCATGTCGCCGCCGTATTTGTTGATATCCGCAATCGCCAGCTGCAGGTCCAGCTGGTCGTCGTGGAAGGCTTCGGCGATGTACATCAGCATCAGGTCCGAATTGACGATGCTGATGCCGTCCACAACACAACCTGGGAAGCCGAGACTGGCAAACCAGGCATCGCGACAATCGCCGATGATTGTGACCACCTTGTCGTGGGCCAGGTGGCCGGCAATGTTTTCGTGGTCCTTGCTGACGACCATGGTGTAGTCAAAGATCGCATGGTCCGGAAACGGAATGGAAACTCTCATTGCTGTTCTCAAATCCAGAATGGACGTTGCGAACTACGACAGTGGGTCGCAGTCCGGCACTCAAGCAGGAATGTGGCGGGTGACCATGGTACAGCAGCCTGATTGCGAGGGGACTGATAATTAGCGGGCCTTGGGTGTCACTGAATTATCCCAAATACTCTATTTAACATAATATACATTATGCATGGCTATATATGCGGTGGTGGTGAGGTCGATATCATCCTCACCCTTGTCTCTGCCACAGTCTATGGCACTATCTGTTCATACCAAGGATTGGCCAAGACGTCTTATGCCTCTTTATCTCAAGTACCTCATCACGGCGGCCATCGTTGTGGCTGTTTCTGAAATTGCCAGGCACAGCGATCGTGCTGGCGCCTTGATCGCGTCACTGCCCATGGTCACTTTGCTCGCCATGTTCTGGCTGTATATGAATAACCAGCCGCAGGAAAAGATCGCCAATCATGCCTGGTACACCTTCTGGTACGTGATCCCGACGCTGCCGATGTTCGCCTTGTTTCCGATGATGATCAGTCGCTGGGGCTTCTGGCTCGCCATGGCTGGTGCCGTTCTTCTGACGCTCGTCTGCTTTTTTGTCTTTGCACTGGTCGTCCGTTCGTTTGGTATCAGCCTGGTGTAAGGCTTCCGCCGGAAATCACTTGGCTGCGACAATTTGTCCACATGAAACCTGCGGGTTTGTTGTCGCTATTTGGCTTATAGCTAAATAGTATAGCCATATGTTCATATGCCCTTGATAACTTCGGCTATCAGGGAGAGCTCCTTATAACGATCAAGGTACGAACAGCTCACAGAAACCCTTGATCTGTATCAAAAAGAGCCAGTGACGTGCCTGCTAGAGTCGCGGGCAGAATCAACCGGAAGGAAACGCACATGGAAAACGCTGTTGCTTCGCCACCCTATAATTACAGGGTTGTCCGACAGTTCACCATCATGTCGGTGGTCTGGGGTATTGTCGGGATGCTGGTGGGGGTACTGATCGCCGCCCAGCTGGCTTGGCCTGTCTTGAACTTTGAAATCCCCTGGCTCACCTTCGGGCGTCTGAGACCACTACACACCAATGCGGTGATTTTCGCATTTGGTGGCTGTGCGTTGATGGGGACATCCTATTATGTGGTGCAGCGCACCTGTAATGCTGTGCTGGCCTTTCCCAGGCTGGCGGCGTTCACCTTCTGGGGCTGGCAGGCGGTGATTGTGGCCGCGGCCATTTCCCTGCCCCTGGGTTTCACCAGCGCCAAGGAATACGCCGAGCTCGAATGGCCCATCGATATTCTTATTACCCTGGTCTGGGTGGCCTACGCCATTGTGTTCTTCGCTACCATCGCACGGCGCAAGCAGGCTCATATCTATGTGGCCAACTGGTTCTATGGGGCGTTCATCATCGCCATCGCCCTGCTGCACGTGGTCAACAACCTGGAAATCCCGGTTTCCGCCATGAAGTCCTACTCAGTGTACTCCGGCGCCATCGATGCCATGGTGCAGTGGTGGTACGGCCATAACGCGGTAGGCTTCTTCCTCACCGCCGGCTTCCTGGGGATGATGTACTACTACATTCCGGTCCAGGCCCAGCGTCCGGTGTACTCGTACCGGTTATCCATTGTTCACTTCTGGGCCCTGATTGCCGTGTACATGTGGGCGGGTCCGCATCATCTGCACTACTCTTCCCTGCCCGACTGGGCGCAATCCGTGGGCATGGTGTTCTCCATTGTCCTGCTGGCTCCCAGTTGGGGGGGCATGATCAACGGGATGATGACCCTGTCCGGTGCCTGGCACAAACTGCGCACCGACCCGATCATTCGTTTCATGATTGTTGCCCTCTCCTTCTACGGCATGAGCACCTTCGAAGGCCCGATGATGTCCATCAAGACGGTGAACGCCCTGAGCCATAACACCGACTGGACCATTGGCCATGTGCATTCCGGCGCACTTGGCTGGGTGGCCATGATCACCATCGGTGCCATCTACGTGATGATTCCACGCCTGTTTGATCGCAAGCAGATGTATTCCATCAGCTGGATCAACGCGCACTTCTGGCTTAGCACCATCGGTACGGTGCTATACATCGCGTCCATGTGGGTATCCGGCATCATGCAGGGTCTGATGTGGCGCGCGGTGAACACCGACGGCACCCTGACCTACAACTTCGTTCAGGAGTTGGTGGAGCGGCAGCCTTTCTACATCATTCGTTTGCTGGGCGGGGTCATCTTCCTGGCGGGGATGCTGCTAATGGCGGTCAACGTCTACAAGACCATTCGTGGCAACCGTGATGTGAGCGGTGCCGACAATGTAATGCAGGCTGCCTGAGGAGAACGACATGTCCAATGCCCATGAAAGAGTGGAAAAGAATGTCGGCCTCATGATTGTGCTGACATTGATTGCAGTGAGTTTTGGTGGTCTGGCTGAAATCGTGCCGCTGTTCTGGCAGAAGGCCACCACGGAACCCCTGGAAACCCTGAGGCCCTATACCGCACTGGAGATGGAAGGCCGGGATATCTACATCCGTGAAGGCTGCCATGTGTGTCACACCCAGATGGTGCGTCCCCTGCGGGCAGAAACGGAGCGTTACGGCGCCTACTCCGTGGCTGGTGAAGATGTCTGGGAGCACCCTTTCCTGTGGGGCTCCAAGCGGACCGGCCCGGATCTGGCCCGTGTCGGCATTCGCCCGATCACCGAGCAGTGGCACCGCGAGCACCTTCGCGATCCCCGTCAGGTGGTGCCGGAGTCCAATATGCCAGCCTATCCGTGGCTACAGGAAAACCCACTGAGCTGGAAGCATACCGAGCGAAAGCTGCGTCTGTTCAAGGACACCTTCGGTGTGCCCTACAGTGAGGAAGACCTGAATCAGCAACTTGCCAAAATCGAGGGCGAATGGGCTGATGCCACGGAAGAGGATGCTCTGGTGGCGTACCTGCTTTCCCTGGGCCAGGAACGCAAGGAGATCACCCAATGAGCTATCACGCACTACTAACTCTGGTGTTCTTTGTGGCGTTCATCGTCATGGTTGGCTGGGTATACCGTCCGGGCCGAAAACAGGACTACGAAAAACTGGGTGAGATTGCACTGGAAGAGGATCGCAATCACCAAGGGGGTGAGCAATGAGCGATTTCTGGAGTTGGTTCATTATCGTGATTGTTGTCTTCAACCTGCTTGGCTGTGCCGGCCTGTTGTTGTGGAACAAGTCCATTTCTCCTGAAGAGGCGGCCAAGGAGACCACCGGTCACACTTTCGATGGCATTGTGGAGCGCAACTCTCCCCTGCCCCGCTGGTGGTTGGGCCTGTTCATCGGCACCCTGATCTTTGCCTGTGTGTACCTGGCGCTTTATCCGGGGCTGGGCAAATTCGAAGGCGTCCTTGGCTGGACCAGTACCAACCAGTACGAAAGCGAAGTGTCACTGATGGAACGCAAGACCGGGCCGCTGTTTGATCAGTACGCGCAGGTGCCCATTGAGGAACTGATCCAGTACCCGGAGGCCCTGGCCGTTGGTGGTCGCCTGTTTTCCAACAACTGCGCGATTTGTCACGGCTCCGATGCGCGCGGCGCCAAGGGCTACCCGAACCTGACTGACGATGACTGGCTGTACGGTGGTGAGCCTGCGCAGATTGTCACCAGTATCACAGCTGGTCGTAACGGCATGATGCCACCCATGGCGGCTGCTATCGGTGGGACGGATGAGGCGATTCGCGATATGGCGATCTATGTACAGAGTTTGAGCCGACCAGAGGTTGCGAAAGATGCCGACAAGGCTGCTGC
Organism: Alcanivorax sp. DP30; assembly: GCF_009882945.1. Classification (GTDB taxonomy): domain Bacteria; phylum Pseudomonadota; class Gammaproteobacteria; order Pseudomonadales; family Alcanivoracaceae; genus Alcanivorax. The sequence continues at coordinate 436,362 of NZ_WTUY01000002.1, read as the reverse complement.
CATTGAACGTGCCAAGCCGAAGTTCATGGTCTGTGCCGCCTGTCATGGCCCGGATGGTAGTGGCAACCAGATGCTGGGAGCGCCCAACCTCACTGACACGGTGTGGTTGTACGGTCCGCGCATTGAAGATATCGAGCAAACTATCCGTGAGGGCCGTAGCGGCAACATGCCGGCCCACGAGTCTCTGCTCTCTGAAGAGCGGATTCATGTGATCGCCTCCTATGTGTACAGCCTCTCCCGGGCTGCGCAGCCCTAATTCAGGTGGGACAATCTGTCGCAGTGCCAGCGGTGCTGGTCTGCGGCAGACTGGGTAGATCAGGAGGGCCCTTTCGGGTTCCGGAGTCCTTGGAGGTCAGCCATGTCAGATCCTCGTCGCATCGAGGTCAAAGACGCCAGCCCTGACGGTGCCGTCAGTCTCTACAGCAAGCGCAAGCGAATTCAGGTCAAGTCTATAACGGGGCGTTTCCAGACGATTCGCAATATCTCCATCCTGAGCACCATGGGGCTTTATCTGTTGTTGCCCTGGTTGCGCTGGGACGGTGAGCAGGCGGTGCTGTTTGATCTGCCGGCCCGGCAATTTCGCATCTTCGGAATGACGTTCTGGCCGCAGGATTTCCTGTTCCTGTCCTGGTCCCTGATTATCGCGGCGTTTGCCCTGTTCTTCTTTACCGTACTGGCAGGGCGGGTGTACTGCGGGTACGTGTGCCCGCAAACCACCTGGACGCGCTTTTTTCAGTGGATTGAGGAGTGGCTGGAAGGTGATCGCCACAGCCGCTTGAAAATGGACGATGCCCCCTGGTCAGCCAGCAAGATCATGCGCCGTGGCAGCAAGCATGTTCTATGGTTGCTGCTGGCGTTTCTCACCGGGCTGACGTTTGTCGGTTATTTCTCACCGATTACCGATCTCACCGCCCGCATCTTCAGTCTCGGATGGGGTGGCTGGGAGTTGTTCTGGGTGGGCTTTTTTACGGTTGCCACCTATGGCAATGCGGGTTTTATGCGTGAGCAGGTGTGCCTGTACATGTGCCCCTATGCTCGCTTCCAGAGTGTCATGTTCGATCACAATACCCTCATCGTTTCCTATGACGAAGAACGCGGTGAACCCCGTGGCAAAGGGGCCAAGAAGAAACAGGCAGATGCAGAAAACTCGCTCGGGGATTGCATCGATTGCGGGATGTGCGTGCAAGTGTGTCCCACCGGTATTGATATCCGCGAGGGGCTCCAGTACGAGTGTATTACCTGTGCGGCCTGTATCGACGCCTGTGACGATGTGATGGATCATATTCACAAGCCCCGTGGGCTGATTCGCTACACCACGGAAAACGCCCTGCAGCACAAGCCTTCCAAGGTGATCCGGCCACGCCTGATCGGTTACGGTATCGCCTTGCTGCTGATGGGCTCTCTGTTCATGGGGAGTCTGTATGGCCGTGTACCATTACAGGTGGATGTAATTCGCGATCGAAACCAGTTATTCCGCACCACCAGTACCGGTGAGATTGAAAATATTTATCGGCTGGTGATTCTCAACAAGAGTCAGGATGCGGAACGCTATGAACTGTCCCTGGAAGGCCCGGACGGGCTTTCCATGGAAACCCGCGAACAGTTTACCCTGCAGGGCGGTCAGACCCTGAACCTGCCGGTGACGGTAAGCTATGACCCCTACGAAGTCGAAGTGCCATCATCCACAATCTGGTTCACGGTCAGATCCCTGGATGACCCCAACCTGGAGAAGCGTCATGAGTCACGATTCATTGCACCCGGACGCTGACAAGGCCTGGTACCGACACCCTTTTCTGTGGCTGGCGATACTGCTGCCCGCTACCGCCGTGGTCGCGGGGCTGATTACCCTCTACATCGCCATCGTTAACGCCGACGATCCGGTGGTGGATGAGTGGTACAAGGAAGGCAAGGCCATCAACCGCTCGGCTGAACAGGAGCAGCTGGCAACCAGGCTGGGCATTGGGCTGGAATTGTCCCAGGTGGGTGCCGGAGTCCAGGCCCGTTTGCTGGCTGCCACGGCGATTCCCATGCCCCCCTCCATCAGGGTGGCCTTGCGTCACCCCACTATTGCTGACAGGGATGTGATCATTGAACTGGTCAACCAGGACGGTAGCCACTACCGTGGCGACGGCATCCTGCCCGATGATGGTCGCCGCAATGTGACGGTCACCGCGGAAGGAGACCATTGGCGGCTATACCAAACGGTTTTCACTGACAGCGGCATGCTGCGACTGGGGGCCATTCCGGCTTCATGACCGATTCCTGTTGGCACTGTGGAAATCCGGCCCCGGCCGGGGCGTTCCAGGCACGCACGCCGGAAGGCTCCCGTGACGCCTGTTGTCCCGGCTGCGCCGCTGCCATTGAAACCATTTATGGCCTGGGGCTGGACGACTATTACACCGTCCGAGAAAGTCAGGCGCCGGTGCCGGACGAGACCCGCACGGCACTTAATCGCGCCCTGTTCCGTGTACCGGAGCTGGTGGCCCCTCATCTCACGGATCTGCCTGATGGTCAGCGGCTGAGGTTACAGCTTGGCGGCCTGACCTGTGCGGCGTGCAGCTGGTTAATCGAAAAGGCTGTGCGCGAGCAGCCGGGTGTAAAGGCGGCCACCGTCAATCTGGCGGGAATGACCTTACTGGTCGATTATCAGGGCGTGGCTGATGCGGAAGCCACCGCCGACAGGGTGCTTCGTCTGGGCTACAGCGTTACCCTGCCCGGTGATCCGGCCCAGAGTCAGCAACAAAAACGCGAACAGCGTCGTCTGGTGGGACGCCTTGCGTTGGCAGGCCTTGGGGCCATGCAGGCAATGATGTACGCCACCGCTCTGTATATTGGCGCCTTTGAAGGACGGGACGCGGTGTACGAGTGGGTGTTCCGCATCGCCAGTCTGCTGGTGGCCACTCCGGTGGTGTTCTACTCCGGATGGCCCTTTTTCCAGGGGGCCTGGCTGGGTCTGAAAAAGGCTCGCCTGACCATGGATGTGCCCATTGCCCTTGCCCTGCTGTTGGCCTGGGGCGGCAGTATCGCGGTGATGGCCAATGGTGGCCGTCATGTCTATTTCGATTCTGCTGCCATGTTCGTGTTCTTTCTGCTTACCAGCCGTTGGCTGGAACAACGCCAGCGTCGGGCTATCCATGAAAGCTATCAGCACCTGGGCGCAACCCTGCCCCAGGCCGTGCGCCGGCTCGATGATCATGACCAGCCAGTGTGGATCAGTGTGCGTCAGGTTGCGTCCGGGGACCGGCTGCAGTTGATTCAGGGCGACACCGTCCCGGTGGATGGCAGTATCCTGGATGGTGAGGCGGCTCTGGATGAGTCCGCCTTCACCGGCGAATCCCTGCCTGTACAGCGACAACGTGGCGATAGCGTTCATGCCGGAACGCGGGTGGTGGAAGGTGGTCTGGTGGTGGAGGCCGCCGGCACCGCGGCCAACAGCCTGATGGCGCAGATTGGTGAGCAGGTTGATCGAGCCCAGCAGGAGCGGGTTGAGGTGGTGCGGGACTGGCAGCAGGTGGCACCGCTGTTTACCACTGCGGTACTGCTGCTTGCTGCTTTCACAATGGCCTGGCACTGGTCCTCCGGCCCTGCCGTCGCCTTTGAGCATACCCTTGCTGTACTGGTGGTAACCTGCCCCTGTGCCCTGGCGCTGGCGGTACCGTTAACCCTCTCGGCAACACTGGGTTCCGCCCTGAAGAATGGCGTGCTTGTGGCGTCTCCGCGCCAATTGCTGAAGCTGCCTGCCGTGCGGGGGGCCATTTTTGACAAGACGGGCACTCTCACCACCGGTCAATTTCGCATAGTGGAGAGCCGCCTGGCCGGTGGCTCTGGGGACAACCCGGACAAGGATGTGCTACTGGCTATTGCTGCAGCTCTGGAGTGGCAAAACCCGCATCCTCTGGCGCGACCTTTCCAGAGTATCCCCCGGGATCCGGGCGTTAACCAAATTCGCACCTCAGGAAACGGTGTTCAGGGACAGCGTGATGGCTGTCTGTGGCGCATCACCGGTGACCCGGGCAGTGCGCGAGACGGCATGACCAGTCTGGCCCTGTTCTGTGACGAACAGCTTATGCTGCAATTGTGGCTGGAAGATGCCCTCCGGGACGAATCTGCGACGGTGGTGAGCCGGCTCGCTGATAAAGGCATAACCAGCCGCATGGCCACTGGCGACAACGCCGAGTCAGCTGGCAAGGTGGCTGGGGCTACTGGCATCCGTGAATGGCGCGCCGGTATGACCCCGCAAGCCAAGCAACAATGGGTGGAAGAATTGGAGGCCGATGCGCCGCAGATGATTGTGGGTGACGGCATCAATGATGCCAATGCCATGCTGAGCGCTTCGGTCTCCGTGGCAACGGCCAATGCCACCAGTCTCACGCAGCGGGCAGCCGGTCTTTATCTGCTCCAGGACAAGCTGGATGCCACCCCTGCCCTGCCCGACCTGGCACGGTTCTGCCAGCGTCTGATTCGACAAAATCTGACCTGGGCGCTGCTCTACAATGTGTTAGCGGTGCCCTTTGCGGTTGCCGGGTTGATCCCGCCCTGGGCGGCTGCGATCGGTATGTCTGCCAGTTCCTTGCTGGTCACCTTCAACGCATCACGGATAAGCCGATGGAAATTGTCATCCTCCTGATTCCGCTGGCCCTGATTTTTCTGGGCGGCGCCATCGCATTCCTGTTCTGGGCCCTGCGCAAGGACCAGTTTGAGGATCTGGATAATGCTTCCTGGCGGGTCGTATTCGACGATCGCGAGCAGCGCCGTGACAAGGATGCCAGCCGCAACCGTTCCGAGAGTGACAACGATGAATCCTGAGTCAGTTCTGGCACTGCTGGCCAGCGGCGCCTTGATCGCTGCCACTGGCAGCATTCACTGTGTTGGTATGTGCGGGGGCATCAGCAGTGCCCTCACCTTTGCCATTCCCGAATCCCGGCGGCACGGCACCACCTTGTGGCTCTGGCAGGGTATTCTCGGGCTGGGCCGGATGACTACTTATACCGTGTTTGGAGCCCTAGCCGGGGTGCTGGGCAGCCAGTTGCTGGATCTGCTACCCGGCCCGGCCATGGCCGTTGGTTTGGGGCTTTCGGGCATTCTCATGCTACTCCTGGCACTGCATCTGGCGGGTAAGGGCGGCCTGCTCGCCCAGCTGGAGCGATTCGGGCAGGGAGTGTGGCGCAAACTGCAGCCGCTGACTCGAAAACTGCTACCGCTGGATCACCCTGTCAAGGCTTATCTTCTGGGCATGCTTTGGGGCTTCCTGCCCTGCGGGCTGGTATATACCTCACTTGCCCTGGCGGCCACCAGCGGACAACCTCTGACCGGCGCTGCCATCATGGCGGTGTTTGGCGCCATCACGGTGATCCCTGTAGCCACCACCGGTGTCATCGCTTCCCGCTTGCAGGGATTCCGCAGCCCTGGAGCACGCAAGTTTGCAGTGATCCTGACTACGCTACTTGCTGGCTCTTTCCTTTTTATGGCGTGGAAAATGGCATCGGGAGGCGGGCACCACATGCACCAGCATGCGAGCAGTCAACAGGCCCCCATGGAGTATCACGACCCTCAAAACCAACCCCATCATCAGCACCATTGATCCATATCAAGAAAAGCAGCAAGTAGCGGCGCGATAATGCCCCCTCTGTTGGGGAGGACTGCTTGTGGTGGAATGGAATGAATCGCTAATTACTCAATACGGAGGCCCCGGCCCCCGTTATACGTCCTACCCGACCGCCCCCAATTTCCATGCTGGTATCACACAGGCGGATCTCGCCAGCGCGGTTGACGAAGGCAATGCGGCTCGCCGGCCGCTGTCTCTGTATTTCCACATCCCGTTCTGTAGCACGGTCTGTTATTACTGTGGGTGCAACCGCATTGTCACGGCCAACCGGGCTCGTGCCGGGGAATACCTCAAACACCTGAAACATGAAATCCGCCTGCGCGCGGCCATGATTGATGACCGCCGTCAGGTGACCCAGATTCACTGGGGTGGTGGTACCCCGACTTACCTCAGTGATGCCCAGATGACCGAACTGGTGTATGACATGGCTCGCCATTTCAATTTGCGTGAGGACGACCGCGGGGATTACGCCATCGAAATTGACCCACGCACCGTGGACCGTTCGCGGCTTGGCCTGCTGCGCGGGCTGGGCTTCAACCGGGTGAGCCTGGGAGTGCAGGATCTGGATCATGACGTGCAGGAAGCGGTCAATCGTATTCAGCCCTGGGAAATGATTCGCGACACCATGCACTGGGCCCGTGATTTCGGGTTCCGCTCCATCAACCTGGACCTCATCAGCGGACTCCCCCGCCAGTCCGAAGCGTCCATGACCCGGACCCTGGAAAAGATCATCCCGCTGAAGCCGGAGCGGATTTCACTGTATAACTACGCGCATCTGCCGGAACGTTTCAAAGTACAGCGCCAGATCAACTGCGACGATCTCCCCTCTTCGGAGGAGAAAGTGCGAATGTATGCCCGTGCCGGCAAGATGCTCCAGGATGCGGGCTACCGTTTTATCGGCATGGATCACTTCGCACTGGAAACGGATGAAATGGCCGTGGCCCAGAGGAATGGGCTGCTGCACCGTAATTTTCAGGGATACAGTCTGCACGGCGATGCCGACCTCATCGCCATGGGCGTCAGCGCCATTAGCCAAATCGGGAATCTGTACGTCCAGAATCAGAAAGACACAGGCGCATGGCAGGCACGCATTGAAAACGATGAGATCCCCATTGAGAAAGGCTATATGTTGAGCAAAGATGATCAGCTACGTCGTGATCTGATCATGCGACTGCTGTGCGACCTCCATCTGGACATCAAGGCCTTCGAGCAGCGCTGGGGCATTCACTTCTCTCAGACCTTTGCAGATGCCCTCCAGCGTTGGCATTTTTTCGCGGATCAGGGCCTGGTGACGCTGACTGCGGACCATTTGAATATCACCGAACAGGGGCGCCTTGTAAGCCGCGCCCTGGTGCAACCGTTTGACCGCTATATCGCACAGCAACCGGCGGTAAAATACAGTCGGATTCTATGACTCACAGTGGGTTTAATTGCTCTACACTGAGCACATACGCAGCGTTAAATAATGGAGTTTCCCGTGACACAGCATGTTTCCTGTAACGAGTGCAGCCTGAGCCCGGTATGTCTGCCTCTGGCTGTGGCCCCCGCCCAACTGGACCAGCTGGACAATATCATCCACCGTGGCCGTCCCCTGAAACGCGGAGAACACCTGTTCCGGGCTTCCGACGGTTTCGAGGCGGTGTACGCCGTGCGTTCCGGCGCCATTAAGACCTATGTACTGAGCGATCAGGGCGACGAACAGGTCACCGGTTTTTATCTGCCCGGCGAAGTGCTGGGCATGGATGGCATTAGCACAGCGCACCATATTTCCAACGCCAAGGCGCTGGAGACGGCCACCGTTTGCGAGATTCCCTTCTCGCAGCTGGAAGGTCTCTCACAGAAAATCCCGTCTCTGCAGCACCATTTTTTCAGCCTGATGAGCAACGAAATCCGGGCAGACCGTGAACTGCACATGCTGTTGAGCAAGAAAAATGCGGAAGATCGGGTAGCATCACTCCTGCTGTCGCTGTCTGCACGCCACCAGCGGCGTGGCTTGAGCCAAACCGTCTTCCGCCTGCCCATGTCCCGTTATGACATTGCCAATTATCTGGGGCTGGCCGTTGAAACCGTCAGTCGTATCTTTACCCGCTTCCAGCAAAACGGCTGGATTCGTGCTGAAGGTCGCGAGATCGAGATTCTTGACCGCGGCAGACTTTGCGGACAGGACGCCTCCATGGAGGACTCCCTGTGACCGCCTCAGTGATGGTTGTTCTTGATGCGGATCTGAAAGCAGACCAGCCAGCTCTGAGCAAGGGACTTGCCCTCGCGAACGCGCTGGATGCGCCGTTGGATGTGGTCGTTAATGGGTATTCCGCAGCCATGGCTCGAGCCGTAGGATTTGACAAGGAACGCTTTGCCGCTGCCTCCGGGCAAATTCATCACGCCTGGGAAAAACGCATTGAATCACTTTGTGGCGGGCTGGACTGCAACACCTATGTTCTGTGGGAAAAACAGGAAATCGATGCACTACGCAGGGTGATTCTTGCCATAGAGCCTGAAATGGTTGTGGTGCACACCAGTGCTGAGAGTGGTTTGCGCCGCCACATCTTTACTCCCCGCGACTGGCAATTGATTCGTAAGGCGCCTTGCAATGTGATGTGTGTTCACAGTCAATCCTGGTCGACACCCCCCAGGGTGTTGCTCGCAGTGGATCCGGAATTCGGGCAAGACGGAGCCGACGCGTTGTCAGTCAAGGTTACCCGGCAAGCCGTTAACCTCTCTTCTCAACTACAAGGTTCCTTGCACGCCAGCCATGTTCTCGATGCTGTGGATGACAGCCTGGTATTGCTGATGGGTGAAGCCCTGTCGGAATTCAGCGGCAGCCTTGAAGACATCAAGGAGGGACAAAAGTCGGCATTCCGGAAATTTGCCAGCGGCCAGGGGCTGCCCCCTGAGCAACTCGTCATGCTGGAAGGTCCTGTTGCGCCTGCCTTGTCCCATTACTGTCAGGACAACGATGTAGATTTACTGATTGTCGGCACTGTCCATCGCAATTTGCCTGAAAGGTTATTGCTGGGAGCCACTGCCGAGACTGTAATTAGCCGTGCCAGCTGTGATGTGCTGGTGGTGAAACCTGATGATTTCCAGACGCCCTGGAAATCCTGATAGCGGAGAATCCCATGTCGGAGAAAAAGGACTTTATCGAATCTGTTCGCCAAAAGCTTGAAGATTGGGACTACCAGCGTGATCGTCTGGCTGCTCGCATCAATGATCTCAGCCACGAGTGGAAAGACGATGCTGAAAAGCGCCTGGAGGAGTTCAAGGTGCAGCGCAAGGAACTTGAAGGCAAGCTGGAGGTGCTGGAAAGCCGCTCCGAAGATGCCTGGCAGGATATCAAGGATGGTGTCGAGCTAGCCTGGGATGGCCTGAAAACTGGCTTGCTCGCCGCCCGCAGCGAGTTTGAAGACGACAAGAAAGACTGAAAACCGGTTTAACCGCAGATGTCACAGGGCTCACTGAGTAAAAAACCTTTATTTCAGCTTCCCCTGTGTCTCTGGGTGGTGGCTACAAGTGCCACAACCATCTGCAGCCCTTCGCGCTACGGCAGAGAAAATCAACCTTGTCGATTTGTGTGAAAAAAAACGACTATCTTCACACTCTCTTTGGCCAGACCTTTTTTACTGTTCTTCGCGCCGGAATACAGGCTTGTCTACGGTGGATTCAGCGTCACAGTAGCGATAGCCTGCCACGTCGAAGTTGACGAGTTTGTCCGGATCCTTGATGCCCTTTTTGAGAATCCAGGCTGCCATTAACCCTCGCGCTTTCTTCGCATAAAAGCTGATAACTTTGTATTTTCCGTTTTTCTCGTCCTGAAACACAGGTTCGATGACACGACCATGGATATCTTTTGCCTTTACGGATTTGAAGTACTCGTTGGAGGCAAGATTGACCAACACATCGGTCTTGAGCGCCTTCATATCCCGGTTCAACTGGTCGGTGATACTGTGCCCCCAAAAGGCGTAAAGGTCTTTACCACGGTCATTATCCAGTTTTGTGCCCATTTCCAGCCGGTAAGGTTGCATCAGATCGAGGGGGCGGAGTACGCCATACAGGCCGGACAGCATGCGGAATTGCTCCTGAGCGCGCTCCAGTTGTTTGTCCGTAAAGGATTCAATCTCCAGGCCGGTATACACATCGCCTTTAAAGGCGAACGCAGCCGGCCGGGCATTCTTCTTATTGAAGGGGCGCTGCCATTGGGCAAACCGCTCCACATTGAGATGGGCAATCTTGTCACTGACCTTCATCAGGCTACCCACATCGGCAGGTGACAGCTGGCGAGCCCGTTCGATCAGTACCTCGCTGTCATCCAGCATGCGGGGCTGGGTTGCCTTCAAGGCAGGTAACGGGCTTTCATAATCCAGCGTTTTGGCCGGGGATACCACGATCAGCATGACGCTCTCCTTTACATGTCGCTGGCGCAATTATAGTGCCTGATTAATGTTGCTACACAACCTGACGCACTGACACTTTCTTGTCGCTAAAACGTATGGGGGCGAGTTTATGTAGAATGGCTCCAGCACACCCATCAAGACGGTTTGACGACAAAATTAACTACGCAGTGGCGGAGTATAGACTGCTAACATCATGGTAACCCAAGGTATGCACACGAGGAGGTGAAATGCGCCTATTGCTGATATTGACTGTAATTATCGCCGTTATCGTGTTGCTTCTGGCCAGTTGGCAGCGAGGCAAGCGGGTGTTCGCAATAACAGCAGTACTCACGGCAATGGTTCTTGCTGTGCTGGCATATGGGGTGCTCAAGCCTGGCAAGCATGATCAGCTGACGCTTCCCCCTGACAATATTCGTGTTCAAGTTAGCGACACGATTCAATCTGAATCCGGCATCCGCTTTAGCGGTACAGTCTTCAACGGTGGTGAACTGGATCTGGCGGGGGTGACACTACGAGCAACGGCTTTTGCGTGTACTGATCAGGGGCAGGACTGCCGTGCCATCGATCAGCAGGAGCAGCTTTTACAGCTGTATATACCTGCCGGGCGTCATTATGCCTTTGCAATGGTTGCACGCCATCCGGAGGGAGCAGAAACCGTTGATAAGTGGGAAGTCACCCCGGTGTCAAGACTGGCCTACCCTGCCCCCTGAATGGCGCCGACTGGCAAGATGACGTGATAATGGTCACAATTCGCCTTCCTGACACCCTGGAGTCTTTATGGCGTCCTTGATCCCAGGCCAGGCCACGCCCATTGGCACTCATGCCTGGCGAGTACTGGCCCGCAATCCGGGAATGATGACCGGTCCTGGCACCAACAGTTATCTGTATGGCAAGGATAGCCTGACAGTAATCGACCCCGGCCCGGAGGATCACGATCATCTCCAGGCATTGCTGCATGCTGCGAAAGAACTGGGCAAGCCAATCAGGCAGGTGATTGTCACCCACACTCATCGTGATCATTCGCCCGGCGCCCTGGCACTGGTTGCCGCTACAGGTGCTCGCTGTCTTGGTCCTTTTGTCCCGGATGATGGTCTTCAGGATGAAAGCTGGCAGGCTGACACTCTTCTTGCCGACAACGACGTACTGGATTGCGGGGGCGTCTCACTGAAAGTGATTGCAACCCCGGGACATGTTTCCAACCACCTTTGCTTCCTCACCGAACAGGGCCTGCTGTTTACCGGGGATCATCTGATTCAGGGTTCCACCGTGGTCATCGCCCCGCCGTCAGGTTCCATGGGGGCTTACTTCAGCTCGCTGAGGAAACTGCAGGGCCAGGGTATCCGCATGATGGCCCCGGGGCATGGCGATGTGATCGACGATCCCGAAACCGCAGTCAGCCACACCCTGGCCCACCGCCAGAAGCGGGAAGACAAGGTGCTTGATTGCCTGTCGGCCACATCAGTACCGGTGAGTGCCCTGGTAAAAAGCGTCTACGACGACGTGCCTGCCTTTCTTCACGGTGTGGCCGAATTTTCCCTCCTCGCCCACCTGATCAAACTGGCCGAGGACGGAAAAGCAAAGGAATCCCCTGAGGGCTGGTCGTTGCTTGAGTAACCATTGAAAAGCCGGCAGAAGCCCGCCCCACGCGATTTGCACCTCAGTGCAGCTCCTACAGCACGAATCACCCTCTGGCCCAGCTGAAACCTGAAAGCCTTCAAAGCAACGCACTGTTCAACTATTAACTATTCACTGTTAACTATTAATTGCCTCTTCACAGCCATCCCTTGCGTTTGAAATACCAGTACGGTGCGATGCCGGAAAGGATCATGAGCCCGATAGCCATGGGGTATCCGAACTCCAGCCCTAGCTCCGGCATCACTTCAAAATTCATGCCGTAGATGCTGGCAATCATGGTGGGTGGCAGGAAAACCACAGCCGCGATGGAGAATATCTTGATGATCTGGTTCTGTTGAATATTGATGAAACCCTGAGCCGCATCCATCAGGAAGTTGATCTTGTCGAACAGGAAGGTGGTGTGCGACATCAGCGTGTCCAGATCATGCTGGATCTCGGCGCAGGTGCGACGACGATACTTGTCAGAACGCACATAGCGCTGGATAAAGGAGATGGAACGCTGGGTATCCATTAGACACAGGCGAATTTTCCCGTTGGTATCCTCCAGGCGGGCGAGACGCTCGATATCCTGATCCAGTTCCCCATTTTCCTCCTCCAGAACACTGTAACCCACCTTCTCCAGATCGCGATGCACATCCTCAATGGCGTCGGCCAGGTTCTCCACTTTCTGATCAAGGATGCTGAGCAGGATATCCATGGGCTGCGACACCTTCACCCAGCCACGACGAATGCGCAGTCGCATGAGCCGGAAATCGGCCATGCGGATGTCATCCCGGAAGGAAATCAGGCGCTCATCCTGAACCACAAAGGCAACGGTTGAAGTCCGTGACCGCCCTTCTGATTGGAGCAGAAACAGGGAGTGAACGTGCAGGCCGTGCTCGTCAGTGAAGTACCGGGCAGACGACTCAATCTCTTCCTTGTCGTCAGATGGCAGGGCGTCCTGGAAGAAAGACTGTACGAGAACCCGCTCGGGCTCATCCGGCTCAACCAGATCCAGCCAGCTGGCCTGTTCGGCCTGGGCCACGTCCAGTTCGTGCCCGGCACTGTCCTTTTCCCTGAGCACACCGTTTTCAATGGCGAAAAGATGCAGCATGATGCTTCCCTGTATTGCGAACCGATCCTCTGGTCCCTGTTGCTATTAGTTGCTGATCATGACTGCCAACCACCGCCCTTGCCAACCTGAATTTGTTACATTGGATCAAGGTGCCAGGTTGACCCTCTGGCACCAGGCACTGCCTGCCTCGCTCCATGAAAATCTCTATCGTGAACTTGAGAATGCCCTCGCCTGGCGTCAGCCTGTGGTGCGAGTTTTTGGCCGTGACCACCTAACCCCGAGGCTGACAACCTGGGAAGGAGAACAAGGCGTAAGCTATCGTTATTCCGGTTTGACTGAGACGGCCGCGGGCTGGCCTTTGGTACTGCGCCCTGTGCTCGAGCAGGTTGAGGCGGTTACCGGGCATCGCTTCAACAGCGTACTGGGAAACCTTTACCGCGATGGCAGCGATAGCATGGGCTACCACAGCGACGATGAAACAGAATTAGGGCCACAACCCTGGATTGCGTCTTTGAGCCTTGGTGCCAGCAGGGATTTTGTCTTCCGTCGCCGTTCCGGTAGCCGTCATCAGTGCGCCAGTATCTCGCTGGAAGACAATACCTTGTTACTGATGAGCCCTGGGGTTCAGGCACATTTTCAGCATGCTCTGCCCCGCCGCGCCCGTGTGACAGAGGGGCGCATCAATCTGACCTTTCGGTATATTGTCAGCCCCAGAACAGATAGCTGATAAGTATGGCTGAAATCAACCCCGCGGCGTCAGCCGCCAGCCCACACCAGAGCGCATAGCGAAAATCACGGATGCCAACACTGCCAAAATAGACCGCGAGTACATAAAAGGTGGTTTCTGTGGAGCCCTGCATCACCGCCGCCATCCGACCTGCCAGGGAATCCACCCCCTGGGTTTGCATCACGTCGATCATGGCAGCGCGAGCGCCTGAGCCACTCAGGGGTTTCATCATCGCCACGGGAAGCGCTTCCACAAAGCGGGTATCCATGCCCAGAGCAGCGGCCAGCCAACGCATACTGCCCAGAATCAATTCCAGCACTCCGCCCGCACGCAGCATGGCGATCGCTGCCAGCATGGCGACCAGATACGGAATGATGCGCACTGCTGTGGTGAAACCTTCCTTGGCACCTTCCACAAACACATCGTAACTATCAACGCGGCTGCGCCAGGCAGCAATGAAGAAGGCAGCCAGGACCAACAACAAAATACCGTTGCCGAGCAGGCTGGATAAGGTGTTGGCCAAATCCGGTGGTGATAACCAGACAACAAGCCCCAGCCCGCCAAGCAACGTCAGCCACAACCCGGCAACCAGTAGTATAAGGGGTTGTAGCAGCGATATTTTCTGGACACGGCTGGTGACCCAGACCCCGGCGAAGGTGGAAATGGTAGTTGCCATCAATAAGGGCAAGTACACCGCTGCCGGGTCCTGGGCCCCTTGCTGTGCGCGGAAAAGCAATACGGTGACTGGGACAAGCGTGACAGACGAAGTGTTCAGCACCAGGAACATGATCTGGCTGTTGCTGGCCACCCGTGGCGTTGGATTGGAAGTTTGCAGCGACTCCATGGCTTTCAGACCCAGTGGCGTCGCAGCATTGTCCAGCCCCAGCATGTTGGCTGCCAGATTCATGGTAACCGGGGCAGTAGCTGCCCGGTTTTGCTGTAATTCCGGCATTAACCTGCCCAGTAACGGCGTTAGCCAGGCGGAAAGGCGGTCTGCCAGGCGGCTTTCCTCGGCCAGGCGAAACAGGCCGCTCCACAGTGCCAGCACCCCAATCAATCCAAGGGAAACGTCAACAGCCAGGTCCGCGGCCGCCCAAAGGGCATTGACCAGGCGCCCTGGCGCCCCCATGTCACCCATAATGAGCTGAATACAGGCGCCAGCGACGCCCGCGAGGAAAAACAGGCTAAAGAGTCTGTGCAAACCTTCCCCCTTGCGCTAGGGTTTACATCTAAGTGTATGAAAATTAGGTATTTGGTGATTCCTGCACTTCTTGCATGGGAACACCGTAGAGATAGCCGGGTCTATGATAATAGCTGTGATGGCCATGACCATCTGCTCCCCGGTCATAAACAAGGTAAACATTGAGAAAACGCATGTCATTAGTCCGAAAAATGTTTCCTGTCGCACTGGCAGTATTGCTTCTGGGTGGCGCTCTTCAAGTCACCGGGAGTCTGCGTGCTTCACCGGAAATCGAAGGTTCGCTGAAACCCACCAGCGAACAGATTGACGCGGCCGAGGAAATTTCGGACAAACTGAAATACCACTACCGAAAGCTGGATTTCAATGACGCCCTCTCCAGCCGGGTACTGGATCAGTATCTGAAAGATCTTGATCCCAACCGGCTTTATTTCGTCGCCAGTGATATCAAGGAATTCGAGCGTTATCGCAATCTGCTGGATGATCAGCTCAGCGATGGCGAGCTCGAGGCCGGCTACACGATCTTCAATCGCTTCCAGGGGCGTATTGAAGATCGGCTCAACGCCATGCTTGAGTTGGTCAACGGCGACCTTTCCAAACTCAAGTTTGATGGTGATGAAAGCGTCCGCGTCGACCGCGAAAACGCTGACTGGGCGGCAGATGAAGCTGCACTTTCCGATATCTGGGAGCGTCAGTTCAAGAATGCGGTTCTCACCATGCGTCTGAATGATGCGGAAGACAAGGACATCCAGACCCGTCTCACGCGCCGCTATGAGAGTCAGCTCAAGCGCATCAAGCAAAACACCCCTGAAGACGTGTTCCAGGTTTACATCAATGCGCTGACCCAGACATTTGATCCACACACCACCTATTTCACTCCGCACAATTCGGAAAACTTCGATATCAGCATGAGTCGCTCTCTTGAGGGTATTGGCGCTGTGCTGCAGTACGAAGATGGCTACACCAAGGTGGTGCGGCTGGTGCCGGGTGGTCCGGCGGCCAAGAGTGGCCAGCTGAAGCCGGCAGACCGTATTGTCGGGGTCTCCCAGGATGAAGATGTCCCTGTCCCTGTTATTGGGCTGCGCCTGGACGAGGTGGTTGATCAAATTCGAGGCCCGAAAGACACCAAGGTCAATCTGGAGATTATTCCTGCAGGCACCAACAGCGAGCACGATACCCGGGTGATCAGCATCATCCGCAACAAGGTTGTGCTGGAAGAACAGGCCGCCAAGAAAGATATCATCGAAATCCAGCGTGACGGAGAAACCCGCAAACTGGGCATCATCGAAATACCGGCATTTTATCTGGACTTCGCGGCTTTCCATCGCGGTGACCCGGATTACACCAGCACCACCAGCGATGTGGCCAAGCTGCTTGTGGAGCTGCGCAAGGAGAATATTGACGGACTGGTTATTGATCTGCGCAATAACGGTGGCGGCTCCCTGCTGGAAGTGAACAAGCTGGTCAGCCTGTTCATCAACCGTGGCCCCACTGTTCAGGTGCGCGAATCCAGTGGTCGCGTGAGTGTCGAAGCAGACAAGTTCCCGGGTGTGCTTTATGCCGGCCCCATGGCCGTCATCGTTAATCGTTACAGTGCCTCAGCCTCCGAGATTTTTGCCGGCGCCATGCAGGATTATGGACGCGCCTTGATTGTCGGTGACCAGACTTACGGCAAGGGCACGGTACAGACCCTGCTGGATCTGAATCACGGCAAGCTCAAGATGACCAACGCCAAGTTTTATCGGGTATCAGGTTCCAGCAACCAGAACCTGGGGATCGTACCGGACGTTGATATGCCCTCCCTGATAGACAAGGCGGATGTGGGCGAAAGTTCCTTGCCCAATGCCATGCCCTGGGATGAAATTGATTCGGCCAATTATCAGCGTGTCAGCGATATGGTGCCCTACCTGCCCATGTTGCGTGAGCGCCATGACAGCCGGATTCAAAAAGATCCCGAGTTTGTTTATGTGGAAGCACTACGCGCCCTGCTTGACCACAATCGCAACATGGATGAGCTGTCACTGAACATGGAAAAACGCGCCAACATGCAAAAGGACTTCGATGTTCAGCGCCTGGCCATTGAGAACGAGCGTCGCAAGGCTCGCAATGAAGATCCGCTGGATAACATCAAGGCTCTCCGTGATCTGGAAGAACAGCGTGCACTGGACCCGCAGAGCCATGAGGAAGCCATGGATGAGGACCCCTATGTCCGAGAAACCGGGGAAATTCTGGTGGATTTGATTGATCTGATCAGAGATAGCCAGGTAGCCCGTAAAGGCTAATTCCTCTGTGTTGTGAGACGTATAAAAAAGCCGGCATTAGCGCCGGCTTTTTTATTGTTCATGCCTTGTTATCGGGGGCGCCTCTACTCGAAAGACGTCATGCTCCACCCTGCTACGCCAGTGACTTGAATCCCCAGCGCGCGGGATTCTCTCCCAGACCGGCCTGCAGCGTGCGGCGTCCCAGATTATGATTGAATCCTTCCAGCACCCGTTTGGCAGGATCCGGCAGTATCCGCATACTGATGCTGGCGGCCCGGATTGCTGTCTTGACGATATGCACCGCGGAGCTTGCTGGCACTGAACTGTAGATGTTCAGGTCATTCGCCACAGTGTCACCGATCAGATAGCGGCTGAATGCCAGCAGCACATCATAGGGCAGATTGAACGGAGCCTTGCCCGACATGTCTTTTAGTAGCGCCTTGGCAAGCGATTCGCTGTCTGGCGTTGGGTCATAGAGGTGTGACGTCAACTGAAGGGCCATGATTTCCTGCTCTTCCAGTGTGGTGGTCAGCAGTGCCTCATCCACACCGAGCAAGTAGCCCGCGTAACGCCAGAAATAGTGCATGGATTCATGTTCACGGCGGTTGATCCTGACCCCTAACCGCTTGAGCCCGCGTACCACCATGAAATCGAATTCCAGGATGGTCCCGGCCATGTCTTCCTGATTGATGGGCAAGTCGTACTTTTCCACATCCCAGCGAGGGTTTTTACGCAGGAACTGGCGTACCGCAGCGTGCAAAAGGCGCACTTCCATAATGGTTCGATGACCCAGGCCGCCCGGTCTGAGGCCATCATCCCCAACAATGTTGTGGAGCATCTGCCCGGTTTCGTAGATGCGGCGCGACACATCCTTCTGCAGTCGCCCCGTGGCCACCAGAACCTGGGAGGGTTTGTTGTGTGCATAGCCCTCGACGAGACTGGAGCACATCAGCACCAGCCCTTGCAACGCGCCGTTGCGGCGATACATGCGCCGTCCGAGCTCCATCTCCTCGAAGTCCACCCAGCTGGGCACCGTATAGCAATGATCCAGGAAGGCCTGAAAATCGCCGCCCTCCTCTTTGGCGCGGCGCTCAACCTCATCCAGCAAACCTGAAGGGCGGGTAAATTTTATTTGTGCAGCACAGCGGTCGGCCAGCGGATCCTGGATCTGCCGCCACTTGTCAAGATTCTCATGGGAGTAACGGTCCCACCACACCCGTTCCTGTGGGCTTTGGGGACCTTTTTGATAACGCGCAAGCTCCTGCGGAGTAGCCATAGATACCTCACAACTTTATTGTTATCAGAACTCACGGGTTCTGATTCCAAGGTAAAGCCACTCGCGGTATCGGTCAATACACTAAATCGCGCTTTCTGTTACCCCCTCGATGAGGGTGTTGATCAGCCACTGAGGCGCATCCAGCGGCAGATCGTGCCCGGCTTGTGGCTGCACCTTCAACGGCAGCTGCCAGGCCTCAGCCATGCGCCGTGAGCAGACCGGGTTCACCAGGCGGTCACCACCTCCACTGATAATGATGGTAGGGACTGACGAAGGCAGTGATGAAGGTGCACGAAATCGCATGGCCGCAACCAGTTGGCGAAGGCTGTTTGTGATCGAAACCGGTTGCAACCTGGCATACTCTGCCCACTTTTCAGCAAGTTGATGCAGGAACGCCCTGTCATGAAGGTTTGAGGTGATTTCCAGAATCGCCTGTTCTTTGCGAACACGATCCCGGTTGAGAATCCCGTCGCGGATGAGCCGCAGGTAATTGGCAGGCCGCAAGCGCTGCCAGAAAGGGTTGAAACGACTGGAGGAGGTATTGATAAGCGCAGCGAATGCCACTTCCTTGGGAGCCTGGGAAAGCCACTGAACGGCTGTCATTCCCCCCAACGACAGCGCCACAAGATGATATGGCCCCTGGAGCCCCTGCTCTTTCAACTGCTCGCGGGCATGAATCACCATGGCGCCGATGCGCGTGGGGCTGGGCTGATCATAAAAAATGCCATTTCCGGGAAGGTCCAGGGTGATAACCCGGTCATTGGGTAGCGCGGCCTGCATTTTTGCCGGAAAATCTTCCCAATGCTTTTGTTCACGGACCAGGCCTCTCAGCAACACCCAGGTTCTCGCCATGCGTAGTCATCCTTCCCTTAAGTAGTTATTCGACCTTAACCCCGGCGGTTTGGACAATGACCCACCGGGGTTTACCCGCTAGAATGCCACCGGCATTCAGGATGGCAAATGGAGTTTCCGCGCCAATGACACGAAAAACGGTAAAACGGGTAAAAACAGGCTCTGTGGAGCGTCGCTTTTCCATGGCCAGAGCCGGTTTCATGGCGGGTGCCAAATACGCCACCGCCAGTGCCGGTACATTTTTTACCAGCAAGGACAAGCGGGATGAGCGCCGAAAGGAGATCCTTTCCGCCCGTGCACAGGAGCTGGTAGAGGAACTGGGCAAGCTGAAAGGCTCGGTGGTCAAGATTGGTCAGATGATGGCCCTGTTCGGTGAACACTTCCTTCCTGAAGAGGTAACTACCGCGCTGCATACCCTGGAAAACCAGACCACTGCCCTGGAATGGTCGGCTATCGAGAAGCATTTGCGGATGCAGCTTGGTGAAGTAAAACTGGCACAGCTGGACGTTGACCCTACCCCTTTGGGTGCGGCGTCCCTTGCCCAGGTACACCGTGCCACCCGTAAGTCAGATGGCCGCGAGCTGGTGCTCAAGATCCAGTACCCTGGCGTGGCCGATGCCATCGATTCCGATATGCGCGCCCTGGTTCGTCTGCTCAAGCTGAGCCGCCTTGTGCCTATGACGGAACAGTTCAATACCTGGCTGGCGGAAGTGCAGGAAATGCTGCGCCGGGAAGTGGATTACGACCTGGAAGCGCATACCACCCGGCATTTTCGCCAGATTCTCGCCGATGACCCCCGTTTTGTCGTTCCGGAGATCATTTCCGAGTTCTCCAGCCACAACATCATGTGCATGACCTTCGAAGAAGGCATCAGTGTGACCGATCCCGCCGTTCTGGCGCTGTCCCAGACCCGCCGGAACTTCATCGGCCGGGCGATCATGGAGTTGTGTTGCCGTGAAGTGTTCGAATGGAACAAGATGCAGACTGACCCCAATTTTGGCAATTATCTGCTGAGGATTGGCGAGGAACCGGAGAAAGACCAGATTATCCTGCTGGATTTTGGCGCCATTCGTGACTTTGATAATGATGTGCTTGGTCCGGGCCGGGAAATGATTCGCGCGTCCTACCATCACGACACCGATCGCCTGATCCGTGCCCTGAGTGCACTGGACTTTCTTGCCCGAGGCACACCGCGACGAATTCTGGATGATTTTGCCGCCCTGTGTTTTGAAGCTGTCGAGGTGCTACAGGACCCGGAACGCTTCCCGCCACCGGCCAATCTTCTCAATGAAAAGCTGGAATACAGCTGGGGAAGAAGCGATCTGCCCTCAAGAATCATGAACAAAGCCGGCAAGAACGCACTTTCCGTGCACTTTGACGTGCCCCCCAAGGAATTCATCTTCCTGTTCCGCAAACTGCTTGGCGCTTATACCTTTCTGCATGTGATCGATGCCGAGGTACGCGGTAATACCATTCTTGATCCCTTTATTGCGATGCAGGAACAGGACGACATCCTTCTCGTTGATCAAAAAACCATCAGCCCGGTGGATTGACGGCCACCGGCAACGGCCTCAGGATAGCTCGCAGCCCTTATATCAAGGGGGCTTACCATGCCCTTTATGGCTCAAAGACTGTCATATCAGGCCACAGAAAGCACCGAATAAGGGTTATCAGACGTTATCCGCCTGTTAACCGCTTATCGGTACGATAACCATTTGTCATTTGCCAAGCTGGTAGACGCACAATATGGTTAGCACCCTGCTGAGGCCCTGCATCCTTGTCCGACCGGTTTGTCGGCAATCAGCGGGCCTTACTTTACGCGGCTTTCAGGGAATCGGGTTGCCCTTGATTCCTCTCAGAAAGTCGATTATTTGCGAACCACAGACGGGGGTAACGCAGGTGATTATCGGTGTTCCCAAAGAAATCTGCCCTGGCGAGCAGCGCGTTGCTTTAACGCCTGCCAATGTCAGCGCATTGCTGAAAAAACAAGGTGTCGAGATCAATGTTGAGCGCGGCGCCGGCGAGATTGCCGGTTACCCGGACAGCGCTTTCGAAGCTGCCGGAGCCAAACTTGTTGATCGTGACGAGATTTTCTCCTCTTCCCAGATTGTCCTTCAGGTTCAGACGCCAGGCAGCAACACCGCCAACGGTGAAGAAGATCTGGGCAAACTGAAAGAGGGTCAGATCCTGATCGGTATGACCGACCCTCTGGCCAATCCGCAATTCGCCCAGTCCCTGGCCGAGAAGAAGATTTCAGGTCTGGCGTTGGAACTGGTACCGCGTATTACCCGCGCACAGGCCATGGACGTTCTGTCTTCCATGGCCATGATTGCCGGTTATAAGTGTGTATTGCTTGCTGCCACCGAATCCCAGCGCATGTTCCCCATGAACATGACCGCTGCCGGCACCCTGAACGCCTCCCGCGTGTTCATCATGGGTGCGGGTGTTGCCGGTCTGCAGGCCTGTGCTACCGCCAAGCGTCTTGGTGCCGTAGTAGAAGCCTATGACGTGCGCCCCGCTGCCCGTGAGCAGATCCTGTCTGTTGGCGCCAAGCCGGTGGAACTGGATCTTGACACTGGAGAAGCAGAAGGCACCGGTGGTTACGCCAAGGCCCAAGGTGAAGATTTCCTCAAGCGTCAGCGTGAATTGATGACGGAAGTCGTCAAGGAAATGGACGTGATCATCACCACTGCTGCTGTTCCCGGCGCCAAGAGCCCGATTCTGGTAACTGAAGACATGGTCAAGGCCATGAAGCCCGGCTCCATTATTGTCGATCTGGCGGCAGAACGTGGCGGTAACTGTGAAGTCACTGAAGCTGGCAAGACAGTGGTCAAGCACGGCGTTACCATCATCGGTCCGGAAAACGTCCCCTCTTCTGTGGCTTTCCATGCCAGCCAGATGTTTGGCAAGAACATGGAAAACCTCCTCAGTCTGCTTCTCGACGACAATGGCGACCTGCAGCTGGACTTTGAAGACGAAATCGTTGCTGAAACTGTGATCAGTCATGGCGGCGACGTACCCCAGGCCCGTTTGCGTGATCTGCTTGGTCTGCCTGCGCTGGAAAAACCGGAAGCGCCGGCTGAAGAAGCAGCAGACAGCAAGGAGGAAAAGTAATGGATTTCGTAGCTCAACTTACCCTGTTCGTGCTGGCGATTTTCCTCGGTGTAGAACTGATTACCAAAGTTCCGCCGACCCTGCACACCCCCCTGATGTCTGGCTCCAACGCCATTTCCGGCATTACTGTGGTGGGCGCACTGATTGCGGCCGGTTCGGATTCCGGACTGCTGATCAATGTGCTGGGCTTTGCCGCGGTGGTTCTTGCCACCATCAACGTGATTGGGGGCTTCATGGTCACCAATCGAATGCTGGCGATGTTCAAGAGGAAGTAATTCATGCACGTTTCCCAGAACTGGATTGATATCGCCTACTTGATTGCAGCCTGTCTGTTTGTGATTGGCATCAAGGGGCTGACCAAGCCAAAGACCGCTGTGCGCGGCAACCTGCTGGCCGCCGCCGGTATGGGTGTTGCTGCAGTTGTTACCCTGCTCAACGAGCACATTGTTACCTATGAAGTCATTATTGCCGGCGTCGTTGTCGGTGGCCTGATTGGTGCCGTGATGGCCAAAAAGGTACAGATGACCTCCATGCCGCAGATGATCGCCCTGCTTAACGGCTTTGGTGGCGGCGCCTCCTTTGCGGTTGCCTCTGCGGAGTTCTTCCGCGGTTCCGCCAACGACACCGTTTCCATTATCGCGACGGGTGCCGCCGTATTGATTGGTGCGGTTACCCTCACCGGCTCCCTGGTGGCGTTTGCCAAGCTGCAGGAACTTATTGACGGTAAGCCCATGGGCTTCCCCGGCATGAAACTGGTTAACGCCGTTCTGTTCGTGGGCTCCCTGGCGGGTATCGGCTATCTGGTCCTGAACCCGGGCAACGAAGCAGTCTTCTGGGGCCTGGTTGCCGCAGCCATGCTACTTGGCCTGCTGCTGGTATTGCCAATTGGCGGCGCCGACATGCCCGTGGTGATTGCCCTGCTGAACTCCTACTCCGGTGTGGCAGCATCTGCCGCTGGTTTCGTGATGGGTAACAGTGCCCTGATCATTACCGGTTCCCTGGTAGGTGCATCCGGCCTGATTCTGACCAGTATCATGTGTAAAGCCATGAACCGCTCCCTCACCAATGTACTGTTCGGTGTGATGGCGGAAGCTGGCGAAGCCATGGACGAAGATGAAGTCTACGCGGGCAAGGTGAAATCCACTTCTGCTGAAGAAGTAGCCATGCTGCTGGAAACAGCCCAGCGCGTAGTTATCGTGCCCGGCTTTGGTCTGGCCATGGCTCAGGCCCAGCACGCTGTGCGTGATATGGCAGATACCATGGAAGCCATGGGCATTGAGGTGGAATACGCGATTCACCCTGTTGCTGGCCGTATGCCCGGGCACATGAATGTACTGCTGGCAGAGGCAGAAGTGCCCTACGAGCAGCTCAAGGACATGGACGCAATCAACCCGACCTTTGAGCAGACTGATGTCGCCATCGTGCTGGGTGCCAACGACGTAACCAACCCCATGGCACGCGAAGATAAAGGTAGCCCGATTTATGGCATGCCGATTCTTAACGTGGACAAAGCCAAGACAGTGGTTGTGGTCAAGCGCTCCCTGAGCTCCGGTTTTGCCGGATTGCCCAACCCGCTGTTTGCAAAGGACAACACTCTGATGTTGTTCGGCGACGGCAAAGGCGCGGTGCTGGATATCACCACCGCCCTCAAGGAAGGCTGATTATTGGCCTGAAGAAAAGGGAGCCCTTGAGGCTCCCTTTTTTTGACCGTGTGATACAGAGCAACGCTAGATGCCTGACGCGAACTCTCTCAAAAAAACCTTGCGTATGAGTGCTCCTCTTCAGGTCTGGATCATAGGCGATCAAGGCAAGGGCACAGAGAAAAACACCGTATTCTCCGTGAATTCTGGCAAATCGTATCGACTGTGATCCTTCTGCAGCGAGACTATCGGATCTGGGGCCGCAGAGTCAGAAACAAAAAAGCCCCGGACTCTCACGAGCCGGGGCTTTTTTGTGCCTGAATTAATTACTTCAGGGTATAAACAACGCCAACCGAAAAGGTGTGATCGGTTTCATTGGTGCCATCGGGCGCATCGGAGTCGTGCTCCAGCAGATGTCGTAGACGCAATGAAAACTTGGAGTTGATGGCCGTTGTCAGCGATGTCTCGGCACGGGTGTCTGCCCCTTCTTCGCCAACTTCGGTGGAGAAGTCCTCACGGAATACCGTGTTATCACTAACTTTCAGGTCGTACTTGATACCGATTCGGGCAATGGCATCTTCCTGGGAATCGTTACAGCTGAAGTAAGTGTCCTGCGGGTCCAGGCACTTTACGCGATAACCCGGACCGAATTCAGCATCCAGCGTCTGTCGGTCAGTTTCAATCCAGCGACGGCCCAGACCGATGGCATAACTCGCTTCGTAGTGATAGCCGGAAAAATTGTCCTTGCTGTAGGTTGCAACGTTGAACAGATAGTTCCTGGAATCTTCGCCAAACTTGCGGTCAAGCTTGTAGGATGCGAAATAGTTTTCGTCGGTACGGGTGTACTCTTCCGTATCCGGATCCTCTTCCTGTTCATTGTTCGCGTCAGCCTTGAACGTGTGGCGCCATTTGGCGCTGTCACGGGACATATTCACGTTGGCGTTAGTCGAATCAGAGTTGGTATTGCCGCGTTTGAAAAGCAGGCCAACACCGATATCACCGGTCCACTTGCTGGCACCGTCTTCAGTCTCTTCAGCCGCTGCTGATACTGCCGGCAAGCCGACAGCTATCAGCATGGCAGCCAAATACTTGCTGCGCATGAATCTCTCCTTACTCACTCTTGTCCAGGTGAACGTCCATCTGCGGGAACGGAATACCGATGCCTGCTTCGTCGAAACGACGCTTCACGGTCTCAGTGGTTTCCCAGAGTACCGGCCAGTAATCGGCGCTGTTCACCCAGGGGCGACACAGGAAGTTGACGGAGCTGTCAGCCAATTCACCAACTACGATTACCGGAGCAGGATCCTTGAGTACGCGCTCATCGGACGTCACCACGTCTTCGAGGATCTTCTTCACCTGCGAAAGATCGGCATCATAAGCGACACCAAAGACCATATCCACACGGCGGGTGGGCATTTCAGAATAATTAATGATATTGCCGCCCATGATGGCGCCATTGGGGATAGTCACAACCTTGTTGTCCGGGGTGCCCATGATAGTGGCGAAGATCTTGATCTCCTTCACCGTACCTGCTGCCCCTCCGGCTTCTACGTAGTGCCCAACCCGGAACGGCTTGAACAGAATAAGCATCACACCGGCGGCAAAGTTGCCGAGGGAGTCTTTCAGGGCAAGGCCCACAGCCAGACCGGCAGCACCCAGAATGGCAACCAGGGAGGTGGTTTCAACGCCAAGTTGGTCCAGTGCAGCAATGATGACGAAGGCAAACAGAATGATATGGACAATGTTGCCAACAAACTTGGCGACAGTGGCATCAATGCGCTTGTCCATCATGCGATTTACGCCCTGGGCGATCTTCGCGACAATCCACTTACCGACAATGAAGATGACCAGTGCAGCAACAATATTCCATGCATAAGGCATGAGGTTATCGTTGGCAAACGTCTGAATTTGATCCAGATATTGATCCATTAAGCGTACTCCTCTTCCAATGAGCGCGAATTATGCCCCGAATTGAGTGAATCCCAAGTGCTCAGGGACTGGCAACCGCCCAATTTTACAAATGTTTCACCGGTTTGCGACCAGACCTGAGGTGCCTACCCTGCGGCGGCAGCCCATGATGCGTCGTTATGAGAAAATTGGCCAGTCTGCGGAAGGCTAAATCACCGATTCATAACAGTTATTCCACACATAGTTGGGTATCTGCAAGCTGCCCCGGTATAATGCTCGCCCTCACTTTTGCTGTCCCTGTCGGAGCCTTTCATGACTTCAAACCTGCGCGCCACGCTTACTGCCCAGCTGCAAGAACGCATCCTGATTCTGGATGGCGGCATGGGCACCATGATTCAGCGCTGCAAGTTCGATGAAGACGACTTCAGAGGTAGTCAGTTCGCGGACTGGCCTTCTGACCTGAAAGGCAATAACGACCTGCTTTGCATCACCCAGCCGGAACGCATCAAGGCGCTTCACAAGGGCTATCTTGATGCCGGTGCGGACATCATCGAGACCAACTCCTTCAATGCCACGTCCATCGCCATGGCCGATTACGACATGCAGGACCTGGCACGGGACATCAATGTGGCGGCGGCCAGGGTAGCCCGTGAAGCAGCTGACGAAGCCTCCACCCCGGACAAGCCCCGCTATGTGGCTGGCGTACTGGGCCCCACCAATCGCACGGCCAGTATCAGCCCGGATGTGAACGATCCCGGCTATCGCAACACCAACTTTGATGCATTGGTAAATGCCTATCTGGAAGCGCTGGACGGTCTGGTCGAGGGCGGGATAGACATGGTCCTAATTGAGACCATCTTTGATACCCTGAATGCCAAGGCTGCAGTGTTTGCAGTGGATCAGTACTGTTACGAAAACAATCTGGATCTGCCGGTGATGATTTCCGGCACCATCACCGATGCCTCAGGCCGGACTCTCACTGGCCAGACCACGGAAGCCTTCTACAATTCCCTGCGACATGCACGCCCCATCAGTTTTGGTCTTAACTGTGCCCTGGGCCCCATGGAGCTGCGGCCATATATTGAAGAGCTATCGCGAATTTCGGAAACCTTTGTCTCCGCCCACCCCAATGCGGGGTTGCCCAATGAGATGGGTGAATACGATCTGGATCCGGCTACCATGGCGAAAGAGATCCGGGGCTGGGCCGAGAAAGGCTTTCTGAACATTATCGGGGGCTGCTGTGGCACTACCCCGGAGCACATCGCCGCCATGGCTGAGGCGGTTGAAGGCCTGGCGCCGCGGGTTCTTCCGGACATTGAGGTCGCTTGCCGCCTTTCTGGCCTGGAGCCCTGCACCATCACCAAGGATTCCCTGTTCGTCAATGTGGGCGAGCGGACCAACGTGACTGGCTCCAAGCGATTCCTGCGTCTGATCAAGGAAGAGGACTATGATGCCGCGCTGGATGTGGCTCGGGATCAGGTGGAAAACGGCGCCCAGATCATCGATATCAACATGGACGAGGGGATGCTGGAATCCGCTGAGTGCATGGTGAAGTTCCTCAACCTGGTGGCTTCCGAGCCGGAAATCGCCAAGGTGCCAATCATGATCGACTCCTCCAAGTGGGAGGTGATCGAGGCCGGCCTGAAGTGCATCCAGGGCAAGGGGGTAGTGAATTCCATCTCCATGAAGGAAGGTGAGGAGGCCTTCCTTCATCAGGCACGCCTGCTGCGTCGCTATGGCGCAGCCGTGATCGTTATGGCGTTTGATGAGCAGGGCCAGGCGGAAACCCGCGAGCGCAAGGTGGAAATCTGCACCCGGGCCTACAAGCTGCTCACTGAAGAAGTGAACTTCCCGCCGGAAGACATCATCTTCGACCCGAATATCTTTGCCATCGCCACCGGTATCGAAGAACACGACAACTATGCTGTGGACTTCATCGAAGCGGTGGCGGACATCAAGCGCACCCTGCCCCATGCCATGATCTCCGGCGGCGTCTCCAACGTGAGCTTCTCATTCCGCGGTAACGACACCGTAAGGGAAGCCATCCATGCGGTATTCCTCTACTACGCCATCAAGAACGGCATGGACATGGGTATCGTGAACCCCACCATGCTCGCCGTGTATTCAGATATTCCCGAGGAACTGCGCAACGCCGTTGAGGACGTGGTACTGAACCGCAATGAGGAAGGCACAGAGGTCTTGCTGGATCTCGCCGAGAAATACCGTGGCAGCGGCGCAGAAAAAACCAAAAAAGAAGATCTGGCCTGGCGTGAATGGCCCGTTGAGAAGCGCCTTGAGCATGCGCTGGTGAAGGGCATCGCTGACTACGTGGAAGACGATACCGAACTGGCCCGCCAAAATGCGGCGCGCCCTCTGCACGTTATCGAAGGCCCGCTCATGGATGGCATGAATGTGGTCGGTGACCTGTTCGGCGAAGGCAAGATGTTCCTGCCCCAGGTGGTCAAATCTGCCCGGGTAATGAAAAAGGCCGTGGCCTATCTCCTGCCCTTCATGGAGAAGGAAAAGGAGGAGATGGGGACCCAGGACGAAGCCAATGGCAAGATCCTTATGGCTACCGTGAAAGGCGACGTCCATGACATCGGCAAGAACATTGTCGGCGTGGTACTGCAGTGTAACGGCTACGATGTGGTGGATCTGGGTGTCATGGTGCCCTGCGAGAAGATCCTCGAGGTGGCCAAAGAGGAGAAGGTAGACATCATCGGCTTGTCCGGGCTGATCACCCCCTCCCTGGAAGAAATGGTTCACGTAGCCAGCGAAATGCAGCGCCTGGATATGGATCTGCCGCTGATGATTGGTGGCGCGACAACCAGCCGGATTCATACCGCGGTGAAGATCGATCCGTCATACCAGCATGCCGTTGTGCATGTGGCAGATGCCTCACGGGCGGTGGGCGTGGCGTCCAAGCTGCTGTCCAAGACCGCCAAGGCGGATTATGTGGCAGAGCTGAAGGAAACCTATGAAGGCCTGCGTGTGCGCCGCAAGCAGCAGCAAGTTGACCGTAGCCTGATCAGTATCGACCAGGCCCGCGAGCATCGTTTCCAGCCTGACTGGGAGGGATACACACCGCCGGAGCCTGCGGTGAAGGGGCTGAAAGTGTTTGATGACTATCCGCTGGAAGATCTGGTCCAGCGGATCGACTGGACCCCGTTCTTCCGCTCCTGGGAGCTGGCCGGCAAATTCCCCAATATTCTTGAGGACAAGGTGGTGGGCAAGGAGGCAACCAAGCTGTACCGGGATGCCCAGACCATGCTTGAGAAAATTGTTGAAGAGAAGTGGCTAACTGCCCGTGCTGTAATCGGTTTTTGGCCCGCCAACTCCTGCATGGATGATATCGAGCTATACCGTAATCCGGGTGACAAGGAGGCATTCATGACCTTGCATCACCTGCGCCAGCAGCTGGATCGCACCAAGAATGACAAGCCGGATTATTGCCTGAGTGACTTTATCGCACCAAAGGAGACAGGCCTTACCGACTGGCTGGGTGGTTTTGCCGTCACCGCGGGCATTGGTATTGATGAGCATGTGGCTCGCTTCGAAGCCGATCATGACGACTACTCTTCCATCATGCTGAAAGCCCTGGCTGACCGCCTGGCGGAAGCCTTTGCCGAGCGCATGCACGAGAGAGTCCGCAAGGAATACTGGGGGTACGACAGCGCAGAAGCTTTGAGCAATCAGGACATGATCAGCGAAAAGTACCGTGGTATCCGCCCTGCCCCCGGCTACCCTGCCTGCCCGGACCACACCGAGAAGGCACTGCTCTGGGAGCTGCTGGAACCGGAAGCCAACGCCGGCATGACGTTGACCGAAAGCTACGCCATGTTGCCGGCCGCTGCGGTCTCTGGCTGGTACTTCTCTCACCCGGAAGCCAAGTATTTCGGCACGGGCAAGCTGGCCAAGGACCAGATGGACGACTACGCAGCCCGCAAAGGCATGACGCGCAAGGAGATTGAACGGATGGTCCCGCATTTACTCGGATACATTGAAGACCAGTAAACAGCACGCGACGCACCTGTGTGTCTCAACTTAAAGAGGCCGCGCCCAATGCATGGGCGCGGCCTCTTGGGTTTGGACTGTGATAAATCGGGACTTGCGGTTATTAATTCTCTTCTTCCGGTGGCAACTCGAAGCGCGGATCCCATTCTGCGGCATCAATGGATTCCCGGTAGGCATGCCAAGTGGCATAGCCCAGTACAG
Source organism: Alcanivorax sp. DP30 (assembly GCF_009882945.1). GTDB lineage: Bacteria > Pseudomonadota > Gammaproteobacteria > Pseudomonadales > Alcanivoracaceae > Alcanivorax. The sequence continues at coordinate 406,486 of NZ_WTUY01000002.1, read as the reverse complement.
GCAGTAATACCACCAGCGCCAGATAAGCCGTAAGCAGGCCAATCAGCAGGCAGGCGCCGATCAGTCCCGCCCAGACGAAAAGTGAGAGCTTGTTGCGGAGCACAGCGTTGGCACTGGTGATGACACCGGTCACCATATCGGTTTCCCGATCCATGATCATGGGTAGGGAAAATGCGCTGGCAGTGAAGACAATCGCGCTGAACATGGCCCCAACGCTGCTTCCCACGCCGAAAAACAGCAAGGCATCTTCCATGCGCCATTCATTCACCGGGTAAAAGATATAGATGAGGTTGGCGGCACGGGCCCAGACCAGAAAGACCACAATCATGATGACCGTGAAGGTAAGTGCATCACCGATGCAGGTTTTTACCTGCCGGAAACTTTCCCGCAGGGACGGTGCCTTCCCCTGCTGAAGCTGGATGCTGATTCCATAAAGATTGAGCGCAAGAATAGGCCCAAGAAAAACAAAACCGGAGATAAGCGCCAGATACAGACCCATATTGCCAAAGGCAAAGGCTGCGCCGGTGATCAGGTAGCTGAGCAGCAGCATGACCAGTCCATAGATGAGGCTGACTCTGGGTGCGGCAGTAAAGTCCCGCCATCCCTTGCGCAACCAGCGCAGGGGGGCGGTTACCTCAATGGGCCGACACGATGCCACAAAGGGGCGCGTATCCTCAGGCAATCCATTGGCTTTTGTGCGGGGCGGCTTCTCATCCATGGCGTCATTTTCACCCAGTCACGAACAGATTCAATGATCCAGATCAGGCTTTGTTGAAAACCTTCTATTCGCCATCCACGTCAGTACTGATGGCCTGCTCAGGTTGCAGTTGAAGAGTGCCCTGAACCGTATCCAGCACGCCGAGGCGTTCATCCTGAACACTATGCATGACGTCACTGGCGGCCCAGATAGCCGGAATCCGGAATTCCATGGCGAGACTGGCAGCCGCATTGGCAGGATCCTGCCCGCTTATGACGATCCCGCCTGCCTGGAGCAACCACGGCAACCAGGACGCATCCACTTGATCCACCACAACAATATCGCCCGGCGTGATTCGATTCAGCATCCAGGCGCTGCAAACACGCCGGATCGGCCCTTCCACGCAGCCGGGCACCAGAGTCTGCCCCCGCAGCAAGGGGCTGATTCGCTGTCCGCCGCCGAAGCCGTAGCCAATCTGGTCCATTTTCCAGTCTGGCGCGCCTTGCAGGCTGTCATCCAGGTAACGCAACTTCCGCTCAGCAATGGTCTGATGGCTGGCACTGCCGGGAAGACGCTGCTCCATCCATAGCTGCCAGAGCTCGTCGAAGTAGAGGAAGTAAATGTCGTCAGGATGCTGAAGCAAGCCACTGTTGACCACCAGTGCCCCCATGTCGCGCAGCAGGGCTCTGAATCGGTTGCCCAAACCGAACCGTAATCCTCTCGCCTGCCTTAGCAATGCCAGTGGTCGCGCCAACGCTTCCTCATCGTCCGGCTCCTGACGCTCACGGGGAAAAGCCCTGAGGCTGGCCGCCTGGGCGGGTTGCTCGTTTAGGGGCGCATGCACCGGGTCACACCCGGGACGAAGGCAGGACTGCTCTATAAGCCGTGATTGCCCTGCGGCAAGATCGAGCAACAAGGCAAGCTCAGTACCGGTGGTCAACGCAGACAAGGGCAGCGGCCTGTGCTGTGTAGCAAGCAGATCAGGTACCACCAGATAAGATAACCGCCCTTCAATCTTGCTCAGTCGTTCACCCAGCGCATCAAGCTGCATCAAGGCGTGCCAGAGACCTTCCTGTGTAGTGGCGGGTTTGACCCAGCCACGGATTTCACGGGTGATTCGTCCCATTGAAAATGTATCGAGTGTCATTTGCAGGGCTGAGTATCCCGCCGGGGTTTCAGCCGGCTGCAAACGCTGCCAGGCAGGGGGAACCTGCCGAAAGCTACCCGGGTGCTCATCTTGAAGCGCGAGGAAATGGGCGCAGTTGGTATAGATGTGGCTATGCTGACGACGATAGGGCTCCACTCTATAAAGCTCGTCCCAGCCTTGCTTCAGCGCCAGAGGCTCCCAGAATGAAGATTTAAACCAGCGCGCCGCCAGGGTGTACCAGAGCGGCGTTTCTGCTTGCAGAAAAAGATTGGTGCCGGCCCTGCGTGTCCAGGCTTCCTTTGGGGCCGGCAGCGAGCCAACCGGGAGCGTTTGTAGTAGCCAGATACGCTCACCGTCATACACCCATTCCCCAGCCTGGGGACGATCAAAATTCTGTTTCAGTGCCTGGTGCAGAGCGAGGATTTGTTCGTGCCCAACCGCATCAGCAAGGGACTGAACCTCATGGCTGGCATGCACGAGCCGGCCCTGATCATCAAAAATGATGCGCTGACGCTCGCTGTTACCGTCGGAAACGCCTTCCACTACCATATGTGGCAGGTCCTGGCGAAGAGGATGGCGGGTAAACAGAACCCCCGCTGCTCGCTGGCGTGGCAGAGCCTGGATGATCACCTGCTCAGGGGCCTGATCACGGCGAAAAATGGCCAGCAGTGCGGCTGCCAGTGCATTATCGGAATCCAGGTTCAGCAGGCTCTCACGGCATGAATCAGGGTTCATTGGCCCCTGTTGAAGCACCCAGTAACGCTCTTCGTCAAACATGCGGGGCAAGGCGCGGAGCTTTTGGACCAGGTCTTCACTTTCGAGGTCGAGAATATCCTGGCGATGGAGTCGCCAGCTTGGTGGCACGGGCAAACCCATGGCGGCCCAGCGCTGCAGGTTTTCAGTCCCCTGCTCGTCTGCCGTCAGTACTTCTATGCTCATGTCCGATTCTTTTGTATTTGTAATTTTGCCGCTGCTCCCAGTCCCAGCCAATAGAAAACCGGCAACAGAAACAGCGCCCCCAGCGCAATGACGGCAGCGATACCACCAAACAGTACTGGCGCCTTCATCAGTGTGCTCATCAGGGAATCCTGCCAATAGAAAAACCATTGGTGGTCCGCGGGAAACAGCCACAGATGGAACTGGTAAAAGACTTTCGTTGGGCCAGCGATGCCCAGCCACGCTAACACAGCCCCAGAAGCGATAACAGCAGACGCCAGGCGTCGGCGCATGGAAGGCAATCCAAGACGACAGGCCGCAAACGCCAGTGGTAGCCAGAGTATCAGCGTGATCCAGAACAGCGCCCTGCCCCGATCAATCAGGTTGGCCACATCCTGAAGGTGTTGCACTTCAGCAGCGTGAAGCAGTGTGCGGGGCGCCTGCCCTGGCGGTTGGTACAGAATCGTCGCCAGGCCATCGCCGTGATGGTGGACTGCATGGCTGATTTGCTCAAATGCCTTCCAGTGCTGTTCTGCAGGCAATAGCTCAAGACCTGATTTAAAGCGATTCTGGGGGCCGTATTCCTGGATATGCTCGTCAATGGCGAGCTGCTGATACCAGAACGGATAGCCATAATTTATCTTGCTGTACAAGGCCCAGCTGGTCAGCACCGCGAGTAATACGGAGATGACAGCATATGCAAACCACACTAAAGTGGCTGCATTCTGGCGCTTGATTGCCGGTTTTGTCATTTCACCCCCTCAATACAGAACAGAATAATAAAAGAGGAAGTTGCGTCATGCGACCGCTCTGCACAGATACTGCCTTTAATACTGCCAGTACCTCACGGCCTGGCATCCGCTCCAGTCAGCGCCTCTCAATGATCGGCCTGGCCAGATTGCTGCTATTAGCAGTCCTTGCCGCGCTTGTTGGCTGCTCAACAACCCAGTTACCCGTTACCAATGCCACGTTGACCACCGCGGCACAGGAAGCGGATTATTTCCAGGTTCGCATTCTGGCCAGGGATGGCAAGAAGCTGGCTGCCACTGTCTACCAACCTGAACTTCAGGCCGGTCAAAGTGCGCCACTGATTATTGCGACCCACGGCTTTGGTGGGTTCCGGGCCAAACGCCCCCTTTCCATCTATGGTCAGGCAATGCTTACTGGGGAGGCCGCGATTGCGGCCTGGAAGGCCGGCTACTGGGTGGTGTTCTACGATCAGCGGGGCTGGGGACAATCCCAGGGCAAAGTCCACATGATGGACCCGGAATTTGAAGTGTCCGATCTCAGCCAGGTTATTGACTGGTCACTTAGCCATATCCCGGGCATATCCCGTCTTGATGATGGCAGCCCTGCCATTGGCATGATTGGTGAATCCTACGGCGCAGGCCTGCAAAGCCTGGCCAGCTTTACCGAACCACGCCTCAAGGCACTGGTTCCGCTAGCAGGCTGGAACGATCTTAACAGCATAGCTCCCAATGGCGAGTTTCGTACCGCCTGGGGTGCGGTTCTGTTCGGCGCCGGGGGGATTACCAGTGGCTTCGATATTGGCGAGATGTTTGCCAAACCCTGGAACAGTGCATTTGACGGCACCATCAGTTCAGACCTTTCACGCCTGATGTACGAGCGAAGCCCCGCCAGTTTTTGTGATCAGGGCAAGACTCCCCACGCGGATGCTCTATTCATCCATGGCTTCTCCGATACCATTTTTCCGTTCCAGGAAGCCGAAAGAAATTACGACTGCTGGCGCAATGCTGGCCGCGATGCCCGCATTATCGGCTTGCAGAGTGGTCACGCCATGCCCTGGCCGATACAAAAACTGCGTGGAGGCCTGCCCTTTTTCCATACTGACGACATGGTTCACTGCGGCGAATACGAGGCCAGCACCGTTGATACCATTGTCAGCTGGTGGGATGAAAAGCTGCGCGGCGCTGAAGGCACTGTGCCTCAATACTGTGTGAACATCACAGAAGACCGCGGCCTGGCGGTGGAGAACGAATTACCGCCCGCCAACCAGTTTTCAGTACCTCGTGAGAAAGTCACGGTGCCACTTGCCGGTGCCTTTGAATGGCTAATGGTGCCTTTTGACACAGGCTCTGACCTGTTCCGCGCCATGTGGCCCGGAGCGGATCTGCGTGAGCTCAAGCCTAATGGTGGCTTTGGACGCCCCAAATTCATTCCGCTCTATATCGCCAGAGGGGATGACGAGTTGTTGTTGGGCAAACCCCGTATCGACCTGCGTGTTGCGGGTTCCAGCAGCGGTGAAGCCATGCCCATGTTTGTGGGGATTGGTGTCCAGCACGCCAACCGTCGCCGAGTTCGTGTGGCCAGTGAGCAATTGACGCCTCTCACCGAGAAGGGGTTTCATCGCCAGGAACTCGCCGCTGTCAGTCAGCCACTCAAGGCCGGCGACAGAGTTGGTGTGGTGGTTTACGGGTTTACGGCGCAGTTTCCGCTGAACTCAGCATTTCTTGCGCGTAACGCCACCGTTAAAGGGGATATCTGGCTCCCGCTTGCCCGGGAAGATGATGTGGCGCTGAAACCGGAAAGGCCCTTCTAGCAGATTCGTTCAAGCTCCGGCTGTAGGCTTGGCAGATCCTGGTTCTGCCAAGCCTGCGTCACGGTGAAACACGAACCTCTACATGCCGTGAGCGCTGATCGGCGTACTCTTCGGCTGCAAACCCTCGCATGCTGCTGTCAAAGAACAGGCTGACCGTAAAACGCAATTCCCGTTGTTCCGGCCATCCCTTCAACATGTAACCCAGGTTGGGTAGCTGGCCCTCGAACTGCTCCGGCTCCACAGTGAGCTGCTTGTTATCCTGATAAATCAGGCTCAATGGCACGGACATCAATTCCGGCGGCACGGTCAGTTCTGTCAGCAAGGTGAAATCCTTGCCACTGTCAAAAAGAATCCAGTTTTCAGACATGCTGATGGGTTGCCCGGCAAAACTGTCATCATCCGCCACGCCATTAACGGTGATCGGATTATCGGCGAAATTGTGGGTATAAACCTGGGCGCCAAGTTGATTGTTGCCATCCACCGTGACCGACACTTCGGGCTCTTTCAGCGTGGCGCGGTATAGCTCGGGAATCTTGGCGTAGGTGTGCGCTTCATAATGAGTGGCATAACGCATGGCCTGAACCTGGATAGTCATTACCGGGATACCGGCAAGCACTACCCGGGTGCGAAGGTGCATCACAGAACGAATGGGCCCCACGTGGTGACCAACCAGCTGCGGACGCAGGTTGTAATTATCCAGGGTCATGCGGGTAAATTTGGACAACACCCCGGCGCTCATGCGCATCTTCAGGGTATCGATGATAGAACCTTCCCCTTGATAGCCGCGATAACTGAGGTAACGCCAGTTAAGCTCATTATCCGGATCTACATCCAGCTGGTAGAGCGCCGTGCGGGTGCGGCCAGTGTCGCTGTCGTGGGAGACGTAATAGTTTTCACTTCGCTGACGGTTGCCTTTGACCAAATAGAAGTGGCAGTCAGTCGCCACTTCAAGGTCGGCCAGCAGTTTGCCCTCGCGGGGCTCCAGGCCGTCTGGCCGACGGGGCCCGGCATCGGTCAGCATCGCCAGCAAACGGTCGTCACCATCAAGGCGCCCGGCCTCACCGATGCGGTCAAAGCCTGACTCTTCAAACCACACCATGCCATGATCCGACATTTCGTCAAACTGGAAGGCTACGGGGACCAGCTGACCGTTTTCCACCCGCATAAGGGAAAGATCCGCCAAGGGCAACCCCTTGGCGGAATCCAGCCGGGATGCGGATAGCTTCATCACCTTGCCCTGATCGACAGGATCAAACAGGCACTGCGCATTCGCTTCTGCTCCCAAAAGCAGTAACGGGAGTGGCAAAAATCTGAGTAGGGTCATTATTGTTGTAAGGTTGCACGCACCGTGGCTGTCCCTGATTTTTCACCTGGTGTCATTTCCAGGTTGGTAATTTGCACCCCTTTTTCCTGAAGGGATTGCAGCCAGAGAATGCTCTGGCCTGCTGCCTGCTCTTCCATTTGAATTCGGACAGAGGTGTTACCGTCCGGGGTAAAATTCTTGAGGGTCAAACCAAATGCATTGGCACTGCGGCTGACTTCGCCCACCCAGTTTCGAGGTAGTGCAGATGCCTTGCCACCGGATGCTGCCCTGACGGCTCCTTCATTGGCATTGATCCACTCCAGCGTCTGCATATTGGCCACGTACCGCTGCATCGATTGATTGCGTGCATTGACGCTCGGCGCCCATAGCAGCCAATAGATCAGCACCACAACAAAAACTGCGCCGAGAAGTTGCAGCACTCTTTGCTCGCGGGGCTCCCTGCTCCGATACCACTGAACCAGCGGGCTTAGCCGTTGTTTAAGCTGTTGCTGATAGGTCGCAAGGCTCATCCTGGCTGCTCCACTTTGATTCTGGCATTTACACCCTGAGCGGCGTTGCGGTAGTTGGCAATGGATGCCTTGGCACCCTGATCGCGCAAGGCGTTCTGCAGCGCCTCAAGCTGGGCATAATCCTTGGCTCCCACATCCAGCAAAAGACTGTTCTGACGCTGGTCATACTGAAGCCGTTTTGGCTCCACCTTGCTTTCCCTGAGTACTTCAGCAACAGGAACCAGCATGGGGAAGAAGGCTGTGCCAGCTGAGCCCCCACCGCTGGAAAGGCGGGACAAACGACTCTGAAACTGCCGAATCAGAGCAGAAGTGGCTTTGTCGCCGGGGAACAATTGCTCGTACTTTCCCTTGGCATCGGCCAAGGCGGCTTCGGCAGCCTGGTCGTAGCGCCACGCTTGAACACGCAGCCCGATAATGGCCAGTACCAGGATTGAGGCTGCGAGGATCAGTAATGGACGCCATTCGGCCAATAGACCGGGCTCACCAGCGTTTTTGCGGGGAGCATGGACCCCTGTCAGGAGCTGCTGACCACGATGCTGTCTGAACAGATCAAACAACGCTTCTTGCGCCTCAATTTCCGTGGCGTGATCCAGCGAATCGCCAAACAGGGGGACAAGAGACTGTCGTCTTTCTTCATCCACAATAAGATAGGAATCACGGCTGGAGGCAAGCAGACTTTGCCCCTGCGGCAGCCCCACAATCAAAGGGAAGGAACCTGCAAGACATTCAATGTCCACTTCCACTGTCTGCAGGTCGGCTCCCGCGTCAGAAGCGCGATCAAGCAGGGTTGTAACCAGTGACTGCTCGATCGCGGTCACAAGATACTCATCCCCCTCGCCTTTGCGGTAATTGAAGAAAAGCGAATCGGGGCTATCCAGCAGGTTTTCTTCAAGCAGATATGGCATCACTCTATCGAGATGCCGTGCCTGCTTGCGGCTCAGTGTCACCTGGGTAAGACGCACCAGTGGCGCAGATAGGACCAGCCGCAATTGACCCCGCATCGCCGCCTCGGAAAAGGCCTCATCGAGGCTCTGCGATATCACCGGAGAACCGCTGTCAGCCTGGAACAGCACCTGGGTGGCACCGCTTACCGGTAACCCGTCAATGTCGTAGAGATAAATGAGTGGAGCTTGTGACACTGAATCTGATCCTTTATTCGTTATTGTTGGCCACAATAGCCGTTATTCCTCATTGTAGAAAGGATTACAGGCAGGTTCGAGGGGTGTCAGCAGGGGGCTGACCTGACGACTGACAACCGCGGTTGGCTCCCCCTCCCCTCCGCCGCGGAACAGGCGAGTCACCAGTCTGCTCAACTGGCCATCTACCTCAACATCCACCATGACCTGGAAATACTCGCTACTCACTCCAAGACGGGCATTGAGCAGGTCACGATCCTCTTCGTCCATTTCTGAGAATACCGGCATGGCCAGCAGTGAACCAATGTCAGAAATAGGCTCTTCCTTGCGAGAATCGATGATGGCTTTCACCCCTTCCGGCCCCGCCAATGAGCCTACCACAGCATTTAAAACCTGTTGCGGGGCCGTATTGACATTAAGACTAGTGCCGGGGGGCAATGCAGTCAGTAATCCCCATGCCATGGGATCTTCCGGCATGTCTGTGGCCTGGAAACCCAGCAAGGCCCGCAGCTCACTCTCGTGGGTGGCCGGCATGTTCGGGGTACGACGGTCGCGGTATTCCGGGTCCTCTGCGCCTTCTGCCTCGTCCACGATGTTGTTGCTGTCCAGCCAGTCCGCCATCTCGTTGGCTAGACGGCCCGGGTTGCTCTGGTCAGGCAGAATTTCGTCGAGCAATTGCTCCAGCTCTCTGACCCTGTCCTGCTGGCGAACAAAGCCGTCAGGACTGTCTGCAATCAGCCAATTGAGATTGAATCGCCCCTGTAGATCCTGAACGCTGGCGCTTAAAAAAGCATCCTCATAGGGAGTTGGCGGCAACTGAACAGCCCATTTTTCTTCAACACAATCATCAAGTTGCGCATTATTCTTAATGTCATCTTGAAGATCGTCTATCAAGCCCTGCTGGGCAACCACCTCGGCAGCCATGGCGTACTGATAGCGCTTGTCCCATTGCAGCAGGTTGTCGGCCCGATTCAGGAAACGGTTCTGCCTAAACAGGATCTCCATGGCCAGCGTAGACAGAATGGCAAACAGCATCAGCACGATAATCAGTGCCATCCCGTGCTGATAGCGCTTGATCACGCCCACGGATTCACCACCGTGCGGTAAAAGCGATGAATAACGTCACCACTTTCCAACTCAATTTCAATCTCTATGCTCTTGGGTAGTCTCTGTAGCCACACCGGCTGGGTCGCGAGCGCAGCATCTGGCCAGAACTCCACCCATTGCCAGTCCCCCTGCGGAGTGAGATCCAGGTAGCGAACCGTAAAGCGCGCCACATTCTCCAGCAGAATGTCCTGCTGATAACGGGTGGCGACAGAGGTGTCCAGTACTGGCCAGTAGCGGCGATAGAGGTCGCCGTTTTCCAGGGTGTAGATCACCCGCTGCATTTCACTGCGCTTGCGTAGACCGAATGGATTCGACCAGCCCAGACGGGTGAACTCCACATAGTTGTCCCGGCCGATGATGGCAGGCTGGGGGTCTCCATAGGGGTCTCGAACCGGGCGACTGACCAGTTGCTCAAAGTCCAGGGTAAGGAAGGTCATTGCGCGCTGACTACGCTCCATCTCATCGGCGCTTTCCGTTAGCTGTTCCCGCCCCCGCAATGCGCTACTGAGGAAGGATGCGGCCCACACATAGATAAACGCGAAAATGGCAATGGTAACGACCATTTCCAGCAGCGTGAAACCCAATAGCCGGCGTTGAAACTTCATGTGGCAGGCTTCCCGACAAGACTGGCAAGGTGGTAGGCCAGTCCTTCCTTTTCATCGCCTCGCAGTAGCCCCACATTGATGTCTACCCGGCGGGTATCGGGGTACGGCCCTTCGGACACAATGGTTTCGATCCACCAGTCACGCCCATTTCGGCTAACTTCACTGTCGGATTGACCGGTAGGCGGCCACTGCTGATAAACCTGCATTTCAACCAGCTTGTCAGATGCGACCAGAAAACCGAGATGGGTTTCATTGATGTTGGTGTAGGCTCGGGCACTGGCGCCCAGGGTCTGACCCAGGGTGACCATAACCAGAGCAAGAATCGAAACAGCGATCAGCACCTCGATAAGAGTAAAGCCCTGGCTGCGCGCGCCTTTCATCAGGGCGTCTCCTCAAGGACTTCGTCCTCAGGCTCAGCATCCGGGTCGGTTACCTGCCCAAGGGCGCTAACCTGCCAGCGACGAAAACTGTCCAGTTCATCGCCGGAAAGCAATGACACGGTGACTGGGGTGACCTCGCCACTGGGGAAGAAGAAGATTTGCGGAAGCGTTTTTTCTTTATTGCTGTCGCTGGATTCTGTCCGCTGCTCACTACCCTCTTCTATTTCGGCCTGCTCACTGAGCCCCTCAGGGGTGGCCATGAGATCATCCTTGATGAGGGATTCTGCCATATCGGACAATGTCACCTGCTCATCTTCCAGCGCATCGACTTGCCATTCCACTGACAGATTTGGGGCGAGGGTGCGTGGTTTTAACGATGAATCATCAATGGGAAGGAAGTCACGCTCATCACGATCATAGGCCAGTGGTGTCCAGCCATCCGGGCTCAACCGCAGAGCGAGTAGCTGCCCGGAGAACAGACTCCGTTCGTTGAGCAATTCCAGGGTGTCATAAAGCCGGGCGGATTCCTCATCCAGCCCATCCTCACTGAGTGTCCAGTTACCCTGGCCAGCGATTACGGCCGTGAGCAGCCCGACAAGCATCACCACTACCAGAATTTCCAGCAGTGTGAAGCCAGTCTGACGAGCCGCAGAGATCATGATTACTGCACGTCACGCCAGTTGATATCCGCGTCGTTACCCTCGCCACCTTCTACCCCATCAGCCCCCAGTGACAACAGGTCGAAGGGGCCATCAACGCCAGGACTGAGGTAGACGTAATCATTGTTCCACGCATCTTCAGGCACCTTGGACAGATAACCGCCATCCGGCCACTTGCTGGCAGAGGCTGGGCGTTCGACAAGACCGTTCAGGCCTTCCTCTGTAGTCGGGTAGCTACCATTGTTGAACTTGTAGAGGTCCAACTGTTGAACGATCTTGCCCATATTGGCCTTGGTGAGATCCACCTTGGCACCTTCGCCCTGACCAATCACATTAGGAACGATGACTGCAGCAAGCAGGCCGATAATGGCCACGACCACCATGATCTCCAGCAGCGTAAAACCGGACATGGCTTTCTGGTGTTTCAGGGTCTTCATTGTTTATCCACCTAACATATTGTTCATTTGCATGATCGGCATCATCACCGAGAGCACTATCATTACCACTATACCCGCCATCACCAACAACATGATGGGGCCAAGGAGGCCCACCATGGTATTGACCGTGCTGGTGAGTTCCCGTTCCTGATAATCTGCGGCCCGCGTCAGCATGTGATCAAGCTCACCGCTAGCCTCACCACTGGCAATCATCTGCACGAGCATGGGAGGGAAATAGCCGCTGGCATCGAGTGCACGGCTGAGGTTTCCGCCTTCCCGCACCTTCACGGCAGCCTGTTTGACGGCGTCACGGATCGCCAGATTGCCGACCACTTGAGCCGCGATAAACAGTGCGTCTACCAACGGGACGCCAGAGCGGCCCAGAATGCCCAGAGTACTGGCAAGTCTTGCGCTATCAGCTGCCCTCAGCATGGTGCCCACCAAGGGCATCCCGGCAAGCCGGCGATGCACCCGCATTCGGAAAGCGGCACCGCGCATGGCTCGACTGAACGCTACTATCCCGACAATGATCACAAGCAACAGCAGCCAGCCCCAATCCCGTGAGAAATCACTCATTGCCATGACAATTCGTGTCAACAAGGGCAGCGCCTGATCGCGCCCTTCGAACACGGCAACCAGTTTGGGAACAACAAAGGTCATCATCAGCATGATGACGATGGAGGCAAACACCATGATGAATGCTGGATAGATCATTGCCTGGGTAACCGATCGGCCTGTGTCATGCCGGGTTTCCAGATAATCCGCCAATTGCTCCAGCACTTGCTCGAGATGCCCGCTCTGCTCTCCCGCATCTACCGTGGCGCGGTACATTTCCGGGAAGGCCCGCGGGAATGACTCAAAGCTTTTCGCCAGACTATAGCCTTCCCGTACACGGGCCCTTACCGCCAGCATGATGCGCTCGATACGGTCATTGGCGGCCTGTTTGGCCACGGCAGAAAGCGCCTGCTCGATGGGGAGCCCAGATTTCAGCAAGGTCGCGAGCTGACGAGTGATTAGTGCCTGTTCTGCCCCCTTGAGCTTGCCCGAGGAGGAAAACAGATTCATGCCTGCACTGGCGTCAGTGTCACGAGTCTCATTGACCTCAATCGGCACCCAGCCCTTGTCCCGCAGTTGCTGTCGCACCTGCCGGGCACTGTCGGCCTCCATGGTCCCTTTGCGGATTTTGCCCTTGTGGTCGAGGGAGCGAAACTCGAATGCTGGCATGGACGTAACCCCGTCAGTCTTCGCGGGTTACGCGCAGAACTTCTTCAACACTGGTCTGTCCTGCCAGCACCTTGCGCCAGCCATCTTCACGGATGCTGCCTGTCAGAGTGCGGGCGTGACGCGTCAGGGCAAGTTCGCCCGCCTGATCATGAATCAACTGGCGCATGGTTTCATCGATGATGACCAGCTCGTAAATGCCGGTACGTCCGCGATAACCCTGGTTGTTACAATGCTCACATCCATTGGGATGATAGAGTGTGCAGGCTTCGTCTTCCCGGAGTCCTATCAGTGTCTTTTCACCTGCAGAGGGCTCATAGGGAGTCTTGCAGTCATCACAGAGCACGCGCACCAGCCTCTGAGCCAGCGCGCCCAGCAGAGAGCTGGACAACAGAAACGGCTCAATGCCCATATCCTGAAGTCGGGTTACCGCACCGACAGCGGTGTTGGTATGCAGGGTGGAAAGTACCAAGTGACCTGTAAGCGATGCCTGTACGGCAATTTCTGCGGTTTCCAGGTCACGGATTTCGCCCACCATGACCACATCGGGGTCCTGGCGGAGGATGGCTCTCAAGCCCCGGGCAAAGGTCATGTCTACCTTGCTGTTCACCTGCGTCTGGCCGATGCCTTCCAGCTGGTATTCGATGGGGTCTTCCACGGTGAGGATATTGCGTGAACTGTCGTTGAGTTCCGTCAGCGACGCATACAGGGTTGTGGTCTTGCCCGAGCCAGTGGGACCGGTGACCAGGATGATGCCATGGGGCTTGCTGATAAGCTCGCGCATCATCGCGTCGTTCTGTTTTTCCATGCCCAGATGAGCCAGGTCCAGGCGCCCTGCCTGCTTGTCAAGCAGACGCAGAACAACCCGCTCGCCATTGCTGGATGGCATGGTTGACACCCTTACATCCACATCACGGCCGCCCAGCCTTAGAGAAATCCGCCCGTCTTGAGGCACCCGCTTTTCTGCGATATCCAGACGAGCCATTACCTTGATACGTGAAACAAGCAGCGGAGCCAACTCCCGCTTGGGGGCGAGAACCTCCCTCAATACGCCGTCAACACGCAGACGCACCACAAGACGGCGTTCAAAGGTCTCGATATGGATATCCGACGCGTCCTCGCGAATAGCCTCCTGCAGCAGAGCATTGATCAAGCGAATAATCGGGGCGTCATCTTCCTGCTCCAGGAGATCCGAGGTTTCAGGAAGCGAATCGGCCAGACTGGCAAGATCCAGCCCTTCCAGATCATCAGCGGCTTCAGCGGCAGCGCCACGCTGCTGTTCATATGTTAACGCCATGGCAGCATTAAAGCTGGCTTCATCCATAGGCACCAAATGGGGAAGCGTGCCGATTTTGCGCTGTACTTCGCTTAACGCCGAGAGGGACACGTCCTTGCGGTAACACAGTTCCTTTCCGCCATCACGTTCACGGAGCATTACCCCAAAGCGGCGAGCAAAGCCGTAAGGCAGCAAATATGGGGGCAAGGCCCGGACTTCACTGTGTTCCGCATGGTCCGTCATGTTCAGTACTTGTCCATCAGGTTTTCAATCACTTGTCGGGTCACGTCGCTCAGGTCCACAAACTGAAAGCCAGCCTGGAACTCTCCTGGCGCATCGAGATTCTCACACCAAACAGACTTTGCATCAAAACTGATTGTGTTAACACCCGCAATCTGATCAGGCAGAACCATGCCCAGATGAAGACGTTCACCTGGCCCAATGTCCCGGCGGGCAAACAATTTGAAGCCATCCAGGCTCAGATTCATCAAGCGCCCCACATTACCACCGGTACTGCGATCAAACACAACCATTTCTCGGAACAGCTTCTTGCGGGGCTGACGACGATGATCCTTGCGGCTATCGCGGACATCGTTCTCGTCTTCAGCTTGACGAACCACAACCACGACGCCCGTAAAGCCACCATCATCATCAATGATGGCATTGGCACGCAAAGCCAGAGAAACAAGGCCGTTTCCATCGTCGGCATAGAGCGGGTGCTCATTTTTCCAGCCATCGCCTTTTTCACAGGCAATCCGAAGCGGATTATCCTTCCACTGCCAGCGTTGCTTGCCTGTGTCATCGTTGAACAACAAGGATGACAGGTCTGTCCCGACCAGATTGTCACGATCCCGATTGACCAGTGCGCAAGCGGCCTCATTACAGAAGGTAATCTGTCCTTTGGCGTTAGCCCCCACTAGTGCCTCCCCCAACGCATGTAACAAGCGCTCGTTTTCATCCTTGAGCCGCTTCATCTGGACCACGGCTTTCTGTAACTTGCGGCGTTGCAAGTCCAGCTCAAGAAAGACGTTCACCTTGGCTTCGAGTATTTTTTGGTCAATCGGCTTAAACAGGTAATCCACGGCTCCGCATTCATAGCCACGGAAAACATATTTCTGTTCTTTGGAGATCGCGGTAACAAAGATGATCGGAATATTGCGGGTTTTCTTGTTCTGTCGCATCAGTTCTGCGACTTCAAAGCCGTCCATGTCCGGCATTTGTACGTCGAGTAATGCCAGAGCGAAATCGTGCTTGAGCGCCAGATTCAGGGCCTCGTTACCCGATTGTGCCATGACAAGATTGCGACTATCCCCTTCCAGAATTGCTTCGAGCGCAATCAGGTTTTCCCTATGATCATCCACAACCAGAATATTTTGCTTCATTGCATTAACTACCCTGCAACCTTTTCCGCCAAGTAAGGGCCAATCTGTTCAAGATCAAGCACCCTGGAAACAGCACCTGTTTTTATTGCCGACTCGGGCATTGTTGGTGCTTCCGAACTCACGGGAGACTGTGCGATGGTGAAGCCTCCACGTCGGTGAATATATTCTATTCCTGCGGCGCCATCTTCATTGGCCCCGGTGAGAATTACGGCGGCCAGACGGTCGCCATAAACGACGCCTGCTGAAAAAAACAGTTCATCCACAGACGGTCGGGAGTAATGAACCGGACGGGCCACCGAAAACGCCACGGTTTCTCCCTGTTCAACCAGCATGTGAAAGCCGGGAGGCGCCACATAAACATGACCCGGTAAAACAGGCTCCTTGTCTTCCGGAGCGACAACGGGGAGCTTGCAATAGCGCCCCAGCAGCCACGGCAACCGGTTTTCCGAGCTGGCATGTTGATGTTGCACCAGCAGGATGGCCGCAGGAAAGTCAGCCGGCAAGGCAGCAAGAATCTGGGTGTAGGCGTTAAGCCCTCCCCAGGATGCACCCATGACAACAGCCTTCACTGGCCCCATGCATTCCCTCACTAATCGTTGCCTTCACCTCCGTCGCGGCTTGCCTTTCCGGCTTCATAGGCAGCACGGTGTGCTTGTGCCTGCTTGAGCTTTTCCTGCAGTTCGCGGCGCTGACGATCCAGCCCAAGAAAGAAATCCACTTTACTTTTGAGGATCAGCGGATCAAGTGGTTTGAACAGATAATCCACAGCGCCAGCCTGATACCCCTTGAAGACATATTTCTTTTCCTTGCTGATCGCGGTGACAAAAATGATCGGAATAGTCTGGGTATCTTTCCGCTGTCGCATCAGCTCTGCCACTTCAAAGCCATCCATGCCAGGCATCTGCACATCAAGCAGTACGAGGGCTATGTCTTCCTTGAGTAGCACTTTGAGTGCTTCCTGACCGGAATGTGCCTTGATCAGCGTGCGCCCCTCACCCTCCAGTACCGCTTCAAGGGACACCAGATTCGCAGGTTGATCGTCGACTAACAGCAACTTCTGCTCAATCATCAAAATTCTCTAATTAATCGTCAGGGGTGTCGAATCTGTCGCTTACGGAAGATTCGCAGCGACGGGTTAATCATGTCAAAGGCCTCTTCCTGACCCGTAAATTTCAAGCTTTCCTTGGTACCTAGACATAGATAGCCTCCCATATCGAGACTATCAACAAACAACCGGATTACACGCTCTTGAAGCGCTCTGTCGAAGTAGATAAGCACATTACGGCAAAGAACAACGTGCATTTCGCCGAAAACCTGATCCGTCGCCAGATCATGATCCGCGAATACAATGTTTCGCTTTAGCCTCTGGTCCATGATCACGCTGTCATAGCGGGCCGTAAAATAGTCCGAAAGAGAATGTCTGCCGCCAGCGCGACGATAGTTATCGCCGTACTGCTTGACTGCCTCGATGGAGTAAATACCTTTCTTTGCAGCTGCCAGGACATTTTTATCAATGTCAGTGGCATAGATCATGGCACGATCGTACAACCCCTCCTCTTCAAGAAGAATTGCCATGGAGTAGATTTCTTCACCGGTTGAACAACCGGCATGCCATATCTTGATGAATGGATAGGTTTTTAAGACCGGCACCACCTCTTCCCGAAATGCCCGGTAAAACTCTGGGTCTCGGTACATTTCTGTGACATTGACGGTGAGGTCATTCAGCAAGGTGACAAAAAAGCGCCTGTCTCTGAGAAGCTTGTCAGTCATTTCCATAATGCTGGAAAAACCGGACATGCCAAGCCGGTGCATGATGCGGCGGCGTATGGATGCCTTGCTGTATGAGCGAAAGTCATATCCATACATCTGGAAGATGGCTTCCAGTAGCAAGCGGATCTCGATGTCTTCGACATCGATCTCGTCATCATCAATCGGAAATGACTCCGCCATCACGTTCTCCGGGCGCTTATTTGTGCAGCCAGACACGCAGAAGCGATGTCAGCTTGGCCATGTCAATTGGTTTGGAGCAGTAGTCATTTGCCCCCGCTTCGATACATTTTGCTCGATCATCTTTCATGGCTTTCGCGGTCAACGCCAGCATAGGCAGTTTCTTGAAGCGCGCTTGCTCACGAATCAGCCCCATGGCTTCATAGCCGTCCATTTCCGGCATCATGATATCCATGAGCACGATATCCATAGCCGGATTATCATCCAGTGCGTCCAGGGCTTCCTTGCCGTTGTTGGCGATGGTGATCTCAAAACCCAGCTCTTCCAGCTGCGCTGACAGCGCATAAATATTGCGCATGTCATCATCAACCAGCAGCAGCTGCTTGCCCTCGAAGATATCGTCACGATGCTCGATAGAGGAATCCGATGGCGCATTACGATTGCTTGGCAGCGTGGATTCAAGCCAGTGCAGGAACAGCGATGCCTCATTGAGCAGACGTTCATGGGAGCGTTCTGTTTTGAGAATGATGCGATCCGCGTACTTGCGCAGCTTCGCCTCTTCCTCGCGGGTAAGATCCTTGCCAGTGTAGATAACCACGGGAACACTGTCGTAATCGTCGCTGTTATTGATCAATTCCAGCAATTCGAAACCCGACATGTCCGGCAGCGTGAGATCCAGGATCATGCAATCAAAAACGGTGGAACGGAGCGCTTCAAGCGCCTCCTGACCACTGGTGGCTGCAGTGATCTCGACGCCTTTCTGGTCGAACAGCTCACGGATGCTTTCGTGCTGTATTTCACTGTCTTCTACCACCAGCAGGCGGCGAACATTGGTTTCGATGGCACCTTCGATTTTGGCAAAGGCCGACAGGATGTCCTCCTGATTAACCGGCTTGGTGAGCAAATCCAGGGCGCCAAGATCGAGCGCTTTCTTGCGCTCGTCTCGACCAGACAGGAAGTGGACCGGGATATCCTTGGTGCGCGGGTCGGCCTTCAGTTTCTCCATGACCTCCCAGCCATCGATACCTGGCAGCCCGATATCAAGGATAATGGCACTTGGCCGGTAATGGCTTGCGTACTCAAGGCCCGCCTCACCGTCATGACAGATATGCCCTTCAAGACCGTAGTCAGCCGCCAGTTCCAACAAAACGCCGCCAAACTCTTCATCGTCTTCAACGATAAGAACGGTTTTTTCCCGAACCACAAACTCGTCATCAGCAGATTTTTCGGACACCAGAGCTGCAGTATGCGCCTCAGCGTTAAAACTGATGCTCGCATCTTGATCGGCCGCCTGATCTGCCTGTTCAAGAGACTCAGGCGTGCCTTCAGGAAGATAAAGGGTGAAGGTGGCACCCTGCCCTTCTCCGTCGCTGTAGAGCCCAATTTCACCACCAAGCAAGCGGGCCAGTTCCCGGGAAATGGTCAGCCCCAGGCCTGTGCCACCGTATTTCCGGCTGGTTGTACCGTCCGCTTGCTGGAAGGCCTCAAAGATGAGCTTCTGCTTCTCCGCCGGAATACCGGCACCGGTATCGATTACTGCCAGCTTGATAGCCTTGTCGGCGGTCAGGTGGCGCGGGAGCGCGTCGCTGCTATCCGGACGCTCAATACTCAGGGTTACCGATCCCTGTTCGGTAAACTTCAACGCATTGGACAGCAGGTTCTTGATGATTTGCTCAAGACGCTGACGGTCGGTGTAGAAGTGCTCCGGCACGTCCTCACCCACATTGACGTGAAACTCCAGGCCGCGATTTTCTGCAACATGGGAGAAGTGACGCTGGAAGTGCTCGCCCAGTTCATTGGGTGACAAATCATCAATCACCACATCCATCTTGCCTTCCTCGATCTTGGAAATATCGAGGATATCGTTAATCAGGCTCAGCAGATCCGAGCCCGCGGAATGGATAACCTGGGCATGCTCAACCTGCTTCTCGTTAAGATTGCCCTTCTTGTTCTGCCCCAGAGCGTTGGAAAGGATAAGAATGGAGTTCAGTGGCGTCCGAAGTTCGTGGCTCATTGTAGAGAGGAACTCGGATTTGTACTTGGATGACAATTCCAGCTCGCGAATCTTGTCTTCCAGTTCGTGGTGCAGAAGCTCCAGCTCATCGTTCTTCTGAGCCATTTCTGATTTCTGCTCAGTGAGCAAACGAGCCTGTGCTTCCAGCTCTTCATTTGTCACCCTCAGCTCTTCCTGCTGGGCTTGCAGGCTTTCTTCCGAGGCGCGAAGGGCCTGGGTCTGAGACTCCAGCTCTTCATTGATCGCCTTGAGCTCTTCCTGCTGCTGCTGCAGACGGGATTCCGAGGCCGACAGTTCCATGGCCTGCTCTTCGAGATCATTATTGACCTGAGCCATTTCCTCCTTCTGCTTTTCAAGCTCAATGGCCTGCTGACGGGTTTGCTCAAGCATTTCCGCCATTCGCATACGGCTCATGGCGCTGCTTACAGAAATCGCGATGACCTCTGATGATTGATCCAGAAAAGCCAGATCACTGTCCGTGAACTGGCGGAAGGCGCCAATTTCCAACACCCCTTTCAGTTCTTCCTCGTGGATAACCGGCATGACCACCACATTCCGGGCTTCACCCACACCGGTACCGGAACTGATACTGATATACCCTTCTGGCACCTGCTCAAGCAGGATGGTCTTGCGCTCTAACGCGCACTGGCCAACCAGCGATTCGCCAAGACCAAAATCGTTTGCCAAGTGCTTGCGACGCTGCATGGCATAGGAACTACTCAACGACAGACGCTGGGTTTCCGGGTTGAAGCTATAGAATGCCCCAACCTGCGCATCCAGCACCGGAACCAGAAAACTGAGCATATTGTTGCCAAGCTGCTCATAGCTCATTTCACCGCGCATGCGGTTATTCAATTCTGCTAGGTGATTCTTGATGGTTTCCTGGCGCCGGTCTTCCTGGTGCCGCTTGACGAGGGCATCGCGCATCTTCCGAATTGCGTGCAGCAACTTGCCGGTTTCATCACGGCCAGTGGATTCAATGGGGGTATCCCACTTTCCATCGGCGATATTGTCAGCGGCGGTCACCGCCCCTTCCAGGGGCAGGGTAATGGCGCGGGTAACCCGCAAGGCGATCAACGCCAGTGCAGAGAAAGCAACAAGGCCAAGGAAAAGGCCAATTTTCTGTGTTCCCTGATTATCATTTCTGCTTTTGTTCAGGGTCTCACGGAAGGCTTCGTAGCGCTGGGTCTCGAAGGATTTCTGGGCAGTCTCATAACCGCTCTGTAATTCACGAACGTGGGTGATGCGCTGGTAGATATCTGCGTCACCCGCTGAGTCATTAATCAGGCTGCGGGCAAGGCTGTCCGCCGCATCAATGTAAGCTTCGAAGCTCTGCTTGAGTTCACCAACACTTGAAGAAAGTTCAGGATCCGTCCGACGGATGTCTTCGAGACGATCACCAAACTTGTCAGCACGATCCAGCGCTTCCTGGAGCAGGTCCGGGTCGGCCTGGGTAATGGCGGCAATAAAAGACTCGCCGATGGCGATGAAATCCACATTATTGGCATTGACCAACTCCAGAACCGGAAAGTCCTGGTCTTCAATGCGCTCAAGGTGGTGGATATTCGTTTCAGCAATGTAATAACTGTAGGCCGCATAGACCACAAAAAGCGCGATACCCAGCCCTGCCACTGACAGAATCTTCAACCTGACAGACAGGTTCTGAAACCAGTTCATTCTGTTGCCCCTCGTGCCTTTCCGGCCTTGTTTTTCTGATGCCCGCTGAAACAGGGCTAAGACTAAAGTGTGAGGCTAACAGAAAGGCGGCCTTAACAGCAATAAACAGCCTTAACAGGATTTACCATCCTATTGATTTCATTGACAATCGGGAGAATTGGGACGACAGGAGGAAGGGTTTGTTTGGTGCCCGGGGCGGGACTTGAACCCGCACGACCAAAGGTCAACGGATTTTAAGTCCGTTGCGTCTACCAATTTCGCCACCCGGGCGGTGACCGTACGGGTCGATAATTGGAGGCGCGGGTCGGAATCGAACCGGCGTACACGGAGTTGCAGTCCGCTGCATAACCACTCTGCCACCGCGCCTTTAAACTGCTAACAAGAAAAAACCTCGGTAGAACCGAGGCTTTTCTGAAATCTGGAGCGGGAAACGAGATTCGAACTCGCGACCCCGACCTTGGCAAGGTCGTGCTCTACCAACTGAGCTATTCCCGCATTGTTGTCAGAAGCCACGCTAAAACTGTGCTTCGTTGCGGGAAAGAATTCTACTCATCACCCTCTGGGTGTCAAGCCGCAATGAAGCATTTTTTCTGATATTTCAGGACTTTGACTGACTTTTGAGCAATTGTGGTGCTGCCGCACGCAGATAGGACATCATCGACCACAAAGTGAGCGCCGTTGCCAAGTAAAGCAAACCATAACTCAACCAGAGCCAGGGGGTCATGACAATATCGCCAGCCTGATCAAAGCCGGGCTTTTGTGCCAGCAGCAAGGTGATGGCCGTCATTTGTGCCACCGTCTTGATCTTTCCCAGCTGACTGACAGCCACCTTGGCCCGCTGCCCAAGCTCTGCCATCCACTCACGCAGGGCCGAAACAGTGATTTCCCGGGAGACGATAACCATGGCAGGCACGGCGAGCCAGGCCGTGGCATGGATCTGTACCAGCATCACCAGTGCAACACCGACGATCAACTTGTCAGCGACGGGATCCAGGAAAGCGCCAAAGGGGCTGGTCTGGTTCAGCTTACGCGCCAGATAGCCGTCCAGCCAATCAGTCACGCCGGCAGCGAGAAACAACAGCGCGGCACACAGGCCGCTCCACTTGTACGGCAGGTAAAAGACAAGAACCAGTACAGGAATTGCCACTACCCGGATTAGAGTCAGGATATTGGGCAAATTCATTACCGGGTGATTCTTCTGCATAACACCTACCGCTCGCTGATTAAGCGTGCAGTATAGCGAAAACCGCCCTCAGACTCATGGACGATTTTTTCACAACCCGTTTCCGACCGGACAAATGCCCTGTTTTAGTGGTGAAACCAGTCATAGAGGGTTTCTGCCATCTGGGCATTGATGCCAGGCACGCGAGCCAGTTCTGCCAGTGAAGCGTTTCGCAACTGTTTGAGGCCGCCAAAGTGGGTCAGCAACGCCTTGCGGCGCTTGGGTCCTATGCCGGGAATTTCATCAAGGGAAGACGTCTTTCGCGCCTTTCCGCGCCGGGCTCTGTGCCCGGTGAGTGCAAATCGATGAGCTTCATCGCGCACCTGCTGCAGCAGGTGCAACGCAGAATGGGCGGGGCCAGGAGTAAATTCCCGTCCATCCGGAAGGTAAAGCACCTCGAAACCCGGGCGACGGCTGGGCCCCTTGCCAATGCCCATGACCTGCATTCGCCCCTGCAGGCCCAGCTCTGCCATGACCTCCCAGCCCCGCTGTAACTGCCCCTTTCCGCCGTCAATCAACAACAGATCCGGCAGTCGCCCTTCTTCCTTTAGTACCCGCTGGTAACGGCGACGAATCGCCTCTTCAAGCGCTGCATAGTCATCACCGGCCTGGGGTGGACTAACGTTGAAATGTCGATAGTCAGGCTTGCGTGCACCCTGCTGGTCAAACACCACGCAGGAAGCCACCGCCTTTTCTCCCTGGGTATGGCTGATATCGAAACACTCGATCCAGCGCATGGGCTTGTCGGTTTCCAGCAGGCTTTCCAGGGCATGAAAGCGCTTTTCCATATGTTCGCGAGCCGCCAACTCGGTAGCCAGAGACTGACTGGCATTGGCCCGAGCCATGCTCACCCAGGCTGATCTGTCTCCTCGCACTCGCCAGGCCACCCGGACTTTCTTTTGCCAGTGGGAGCTCAATGCTTGTGAAAGCGTTTCGATGCCAGGAATTTCGTGACTGAGGAGGATTTCTGGTGGGTCAACAGGATCCTCCCTGTCGCCGAGATAATATTGCCCCACGAAGGCTTCCAGAATTTCAGCCAGATCTTCTTCGCCGCGGGTATCTGGCCGAAAAGTACGATGACCGAGAATGCGACCGCCGCGAATCATCAACACATCCACCACCGCCAGCCCATGACGCCCATCGACGGCCACAATGTCCAGGTCGCCCTGCCCTGTTTCTGCATACTGTTTCTGTTGCACAGACTGGATGGCTGCCAGCTTGTCCCGCAACACTGCAGCCTCTTCGAATGCCAGCGCCCGCGAGGCCGCTTCCATTTTTCTGCTTAAATGTTCCACCACATCCCGGCTGCGGCCATCAAGGAAGTCCATGGCCAGCTTTACCTGCTGGCTATAGTCCTCGGCAGACACCAGATCAACACAAGGTGCCGTACAGCGCTGAATCTGGTGTTGCAGGCACGGTCGGGTCCGGTTGCGAAAATAGCTGTCGCTGCAGTTGCGCAACTGAAACACCTTTTCCACCAGGGAGATGGCCTCGCGCACTGCCCCGCCGCTGGGGTACGGACCAAAATAATGGCTTCCCTTGCGGCGAGTGCCACGGTGGAAGGTAATCCGGGGAAAGGTGTCGGAGGTGGTGATGCGGATATAGGGATAGCTCTTGTCGTCACGCAAAAGGATGTTGTACGGGGGACGCAAGCTTTTGATCAGCGATTGCTCAAGCAATAACGCCTCAGCTTCACTGCTGGTGACTGTGGTCTGGATATCCGTGATTCGCGCAACAAGCGCACGTGTTTTGACGCTGGCAACATTCTTCTGGAAATAGCTGTTCAATCTAGCCTGAAGATTGCGCGCCTTGCCCACGTACAGTACGTCGCCCTCCGCATTGAGCATACGGTAAACACCGGGCTTGCGGGCACAGTGATCAAGGAAGTGGCTGTGGTCGAACTCAGGCAAGGAAATGTCTCCGGTTTATTCGCTCAGTATAGCAGCGCATGGGGAGACATTCCTTTCAGATGGGACTGGTGATTAATCCGGCAAAGCCTGCTCAACAGCATCAAGCATGCCATGGCGCACGGCCAGCAAGGCCATTTCCACATCACTGGAAACGCCAAGCTTGTCGAAGATGCGGTAACGGTAGGTGTTAACCGTTTTCGGAGAGAGACACAGCTTATCAGCCACATCCTGAACCTTGTGGCAATTAACGATCATCATCATGATCTGCAGCTCACGCTCAGACAGCATGTCCAGCAAACTGGCCTCTTCACCCACGTATGGCTTGAGTGCCATGGCCTGGGCAATTTCAGGGCTGATATAGCGCTGCCCCGTGGTGACTATCTTGATAGCGCGCACCATTTCTTCCAGATCTGCACCTTTAGTCATGTAACCTGCGGCGCCGGCTTTCATCAATCGGGAAGGAAACGGCTCTTCTTCACACATGGTGACGGCAATGACACGCAGCGCATCGTCGACACGCAACAGCTTCCGGGTGGCCTCAAGACCGCCAATACCGGGCATCTTGATATCCATAAGAACAACATCAGGGGACTTGTCCCGGGTAAGCTGAATCGCCTCTTCGCCAGAACAGGCTTGTCCAACCACCTTGATACCATCGACTTCATCCAGCATTCTCGCAATGCCGGTTCTGACCAGATCATGGTCATCCACTACCAAAACTTTGATCATTTCTTTACCTCCGGGTAGTTCCTTTACCCGCTCTGCAAAAACTGCCGAAAACCATACGCACTAGCTTGCACCTTTCATAGCACATTTTCGGCAAACGTGATCGCAGTCACTGAGACTTTAGGTATATTAGCCATAGGTCGCGTTGACCGGCGAGTCAGCCATGAGAAACTGATTCATCTAATGTCAAAGCCAAACAGCAACAAGACCCAAGGGCAACCTTCATGAGTGCAATCGTTCTACTCCTGCTGGGGCTGGGCGGCATGGCCGCCGGTTATCTATTCTACTCTCGCTTCATCGCCAACCGCATCTTCAAACTTGATGCAGAATTTCGCACCCCTGCCCATGAATTTGAAGATGGCGTGGATTTTGTACCCACCAATCGGTACGTATTGTGGGGGCACCATTTCACCTCTGTCGCCGGGGCCGCACCCATTGTTGGCCCCGCCATCGCCGTGATTTGGGGCTGGCTTCCCGCCTTCGCCTGGGTGGTGTTAGGTACCATTTTCTTCGCTGGCGTGCACGACAGCGGCGCGCTTTGGGCCAGCGTCCGTAATCGCGCCAAGTCGGTGGGCGCGCTCACTGGTAAAGTGGTGGGGCATCGCGCCCGCACCATCTTCATGATTGTCATTTTCCTGGTGCTGCTGATGGTTAATGCCGTGTTTGGTGTGGTCATCGCCAAGCTTCTGATCAATAACCCCGGCGCGGTTGTCCCCGTTTGGGGCGCCATTGCAGTGGCACTGGTCATCGGCCAGCTGATCTATCGGCGAATAATCGGCCTGGGGATCGTCTCGGTGGTCGGCGTTGTCGCTCTTTACTCCCTGATTTATATCGGCCCGCAGGTACCTGTCGCCCTGCCTGAGCAGGTCATGGGCTTGTCTGCCAGCGCCAGCTGGATCCTGTTGCTGTTTGCCTACGCTGCCATCGCCTCCCTGCTGCCCGTATGGATGCTGCTGCAGCCCCGTGACTACATCAACGGCCTGCAACTGTTTGTAGGTCTGATTCTGCTTTATGGCGCAGTACTGATCGGCAACCCCACCGTGGTAGCACCAATGATCAATGTGGACGTCCCCCCCGGTACACCATCATTACTTCCACTGCTGTTTGTCACCATCGCATGCGGGGCCATTTCCGGCTTTCATGGTCTTGTGGCCTCTGGCACCAGTTCCAAGCAGCTCGACCGGGAAACCGATGCCCGCTTTGTGGGCTATTTCGGTGCTGTGGGTGAAGGCTCCCTGGCCCTGGCAGCAATCATCGCCGCCACTGCAGGCTTCGCCAGCCTGGCTGACTGGCAGGCTGTCTATACCGCGTTTGGCAAGGGAAGTCTGACAGCCTTTGTGGACGGCGGAGCCGCCATTCTCGCAGGCGGTTTGGGCATGGAAGTGGGCGTGGCCGCAACGTTGCTAACGGTAATGGCGGCGCTTTTTGCTGGCACCACCATGGATACAGGACTGCGTCTTCAACGCTATATCTTCCAGGAATGGGGCGAGATCTATCAGCAAAAATGGCTGACCAGACCTCTTCCTGCCACCCTGCTAGCTGTCGTGAGTTGTTTGCTGCTGGCCTTTGGTGCCGGGGGCGCGGATGGCAGCGGCGGCTTGCTGATCTGGCCATTGTTCGGTACCACCAACCAGCTTCTTGCCGGCCTGACCCTGCTGGTCATCACCATCATGCTGGTCCGGCGTGGACGCCCTGCCATTTACACCCTGGCGCCTCTGGCCTTCCTGCTGGTGATGACCCTGATGGCGCTGCTTCTTCAGCTGAAGAGCTTCTATGACAAGCAGGACTGGTTCCTGCTAGGCCTGGACGTTGTGGTGCTAATCGCTGCACTTCTGGTAACACTGGAATGCGCTGCAGCGCTCAAAAGAGCCTTCGCCGAACCCGTGGAGCAGTCCTCGTGACTGGGCGTATTCGCGGGGCGCTGAAGCGGCTCAACGAGCTGGGTACGCAGTATTACAACGTTCCTTATCGCGCAGCTATCGCTCGCGCAAAGCGTGACGAAGAAGACCTGTTCATGCTGCTGGTGTTTTCAGAGATGATGGGAATACCCAATCCCGCCGCATGGACAACACTGGAGCTTCAGCCACTACTCATGGACCGATTTCACGAATGGCATACCCGCATGGGTATGGAACGCTCTCCCCTCGACCACTTCCGCTGTTGCTGATGGCCGACAACGCACTGGAGATAGATCATCTGATCCAGCAGCGCCAATTGCTGATGGTTGGCGGCAAGGGAGGCGTGGGTAAAACCACTAGTGCAGCCGCCATTGCCTGCCGCGCTGCAGATATGGGCCGCAAGGTGCTGCTGGTATCCACTGACCCGGCCCACAGCCTCGGGGACGCCTTCGGCGAGCAGATCGGTAACCGGGTGCGCTGTATGGCCGCCAACCTGTATGCCCTTGAGCTGGATCCGGATGAAGAAGTAGACCGCTATCTGGATAATGTCAGCACCCAGATGCGCCGTTTTGCCGGGCCGGACCAGTTCCGCGAACTGGAAAAACAACTGCGCCTGAGCCGTCAGTCCCCCGGTGCCCAGGAAGCGGCTCTGCTGGAACGGCTGTCGCAGATCATTGATGAAGAAACACGCCATTACGATCTGGTTATCTTCGATACCGCTCCCACGGGGCACACACTGCGCCTGTTGAGCCTGCCTGAAGTCATGGCAGCCTGGACCAGCGGGCTGCTAAAGCACAATCACAAGGCACAACAACTGGGCAAGGTGCTGGACCATCTTAGCCCCGGCAAGGATCTCGACAGCCCTATGCAGGACCCGGCCGAACACGCCAACCGGGATCTCGACCCGAGAAGCCAGCAGATCGCCGACACCCTGCTGGCCCGGCAGCGCCTCTTTCATCGGGCGCGCAGGCAGCTTTCTGACCCGGAGAAAACCGGCTTTATCTTTGTCATGACACCGGAGAAGCTACCCATACTCGAAACTCGCCGGGCAGTGGACAGCCTGCAGGAATCAGGCATCCCTGTGTCGGGACTGATCATCAACCGAGTGCTTCCAGACTCAGTGGACGGGGCTTTTTTTGCGGCGCGTCTTGTGACTCAGCAGCGCCATATGGAAGAGATCCGGAAACTATTCACTACCCTCCCCACCCTGTACATCCCGCTTCAGGAATGTGATGTGCAAGGCATCGATGCCATCCAGACTTTTTCAAAGATGCTGGAAGATTCACAGGCGCTTTCCCATGGCAGTGGCTCAGGAAGCCAAGCATGAAGCGGATCGAAAATATCAGGCGTATAAGCTGATGCGGCCTGGAGGGAAAGTCTGCAACCCTTGTATTTGAGACAGGCAAGCACACCATGAGCAGTGGTTTCCCTCAAATCCACGAAGCGCCCAAAAAAAAGCCCACGCTGAGTAAGCGTGGGCTTTTCTGTATGGCGGAGGGGGTGGGATTTGAACCCACGGACGGTCTCCCGTCGCCGGTTTTCAAGACCGGTGCATTCGGCCACTCTGCCACCCCTCCTGACTGGCCAGCAATAATACATGAGCCCGTTAGCCAGTCAACGACCTCAGGGGCTCAAGACCAATAACTGATGGAAACTTGATCGACACATTGCCTGTTAAGCCTTGTAACGGCCAAAAATTCGTCGTTTTGCAATTTCATAGCGGTCTTTGCTTATCGTTCCGCCGGCCATCAGTCGGCGATGCTCGGCCACTTCAGCGGCCAGTCTTTCCTTGCCCGCCGGGAGCGCGGTCCAGGCCAGCTGGCCACGCTTTGCCAGGATGGAAATCAGTTTTTGCAGTCGCTCGCCATCGGCACGGCTCTGAGGCAACTCGAACAAGGCAATGCGCCCATGACGACTAAAAAAGACCCAGCGATTGCGCTGCTTGCGCCGGGCAACAACGCCAAGTACAGCGGTCCAGCCCGCGCCAGTAGCCGCCAGGAGCCAAATCTGCAGGTAAGCCCCCGTAGCAATGGCAAACAATCCAAGGCTGGCAACCAGCCATTCTAATAGCGCGTGGTGAACATCATGGGACGGCCTGGGGTCAACAAAGGCAAGATTGAACACTGCGGAATGCCCCTTGCGCCCCCTGCGCCGATATTCCACAAAACGACCATTGAACAGAGACAGACTGCTGGCTGTGCCACCCGCTTTCGGCGCATAAACCAGTTCCACCTTCCGGTCATTTTCGCCAGGAACGGCTACCAGCTGTGACTGGTCCAGCCCACCGGGCACCCCCTGAAGCTGTATCTGCTCTTCACGTGGAGCAATGGATAACGTTGTCATAATTAAGAAGAAACCTCCCAAGCTACGAATATAGTATGAATATTCGGCGTTTTCTCCCGAGATTCCGTTCACAAAGCGGTGAATTCGTCCAAACCGAAAGGAAAACTATTACCCTCATAAAAACAGTGGGTTACAAGGAACGCTTTCCCTTGATTTTGCAGCCCGCGCCCTTATCATCACAGGTACCATTCACAAGGATGATCAAGATTATGAATAACCAGACCAACCCCTACTCGACTCCGCAGCATCACGGCATGGCCGTTACCGGAGAACGTGCGGCCCAGGTCCTTAAAAACACCTACATGCTGCTGGGGCTGTCACTGATTGTTGCAACCGGGGCCTCCTGGTTCGCCATGAGCAGCAATATCGGATTTATCAATCCCCTGCTGACAATTGGCATCTACTTTGGCCTGTTGATTGCCACCAACATGCTTCGCAACAGTGCCTGGGGTATTCTCGCTGTCTTCGGCCTGACCGGCTGGCTCGGCTTCACTACCGGCCCCATCATCAACATGTATGCCCAGATTCCTGGCGGCATGGAAATCGTCACCACGGCCCTTGGCGGCACAGCCTTCATCTTTGTGGCCATGTCTGCCATTTCACTGGTGACCCGCAAGGACTTCAGCTTCCTGACCAACTTCATCATGATCGGGGTTCTGGTTGCGTTTGTTGCCAGTCTTGCCAACATTTTCCTTGGCATCCCGGCGTTGAGCCTGGCAGTTTCAGCCGCATTCGTATTGCTGTCTTCCCTGCTGATCATGTGGCAGACCAGCGCCATCATTCATGGCGGCGAGACCAACTACATTCTGGCCACCGTCACCCTGTTCGTTTCCATCTACAACCTGTTCATGTCACTGCTCCACCTTCTTACCGCTCTTGGCGGCGACGATTGATGCAGTTTGCTCTACTGGTTAACGCGGCGGCGGACTCCCCCGCCGCGCTGACCGCCCTCCTTACCGCCAAATCCCTGCACACCAGTTCTGACAATCACTGCTACCGTCTTTTCTTCTATGCTGATGCCGTTCACCTGGCCAATGGTCAGGCCTGGCGTGGTGACGGCAGCAACGCCAATACCGCCCAACAATGGCAACAATGGATCCAGGAAAGCGGTGTGACAGCAGAAGTTTGCGTGGGAGCAGCGAAACGCCGTGGCATCGTAGCCGCCGATCAGGGCGCCACACTGGCGCCGGGGTTTACCCTGGTCGGCCTGGGCCAATGGGCTGATGCCATGATCAACGCAGACCGGGTACTCCAGTTTGGCTAACCGGCTTTATATCGCCAGCGCCAACGCGCCACTCAGCGACCGCTTCCAGGAGATGCTGGATATGCTGATGACCGGTGCTGCCTTCGGCCTGCCTACCACCCTGTGGCTAACCGATGGCTGCCTTAACGCACTGGCCGCCCTGCCTGCCAACGACAGCCTTTCGCAGCTGGCGGATTTCGGGGTTCGCTGTGTGGCCTCGGAGACCGCAGCACCGGGCTACTTGCAGGTAGAGAAACTGAGTGCCGCTACGCTGCGTAATCTGAGTAGCGACTGCCAACAGGTTCTGGTGTTCTGAAATGCTGCATCTGATCGGACTCAAACCCGGCGACCAGACCGGTATCGATACCTTCCTCACGCTTTACCAGCCTGATGACATCTGCGTCTTCACCGACGCTGGCCTGCTGCTTGCTTCCACACTGCCGCTGGAAGGCCAAGCCTACCTGCTGGAGCACCCGCAGATTAAAACACCAAACAGTGATCTCGAGATCATTGATCACACAACTCTGCTGGATCTGGTGGCTGCACACGGCCCCTGTACCAGCTGGTACTGATTTATAGAAATCGCGCCCCTGGCAAGTCTGCGTGCAAATGTGATGCGTGGGGCGTATTGCGAGGTTTTAATGAGCGAACATGCCTTTGCTGAATACGTTCGTACGCTTGGCCGCGGCAAGCGCGCCCGTCGCAGCCTGACCCGGGAAGAAGCCCGGGACGCCATGCAGATGATTCTCGATGGCAAGGCGGAAGAGGTGCAGTTGGGTGCCTTCCTGATGCTGCTGCGGGTAAAGGAAGAAACCCCGGAAGAACTGGCCGGCTTTCTGGATGCCTGTCGAGCCCTGTGTGACCGGACGCTGGCCGGCTTTCCCGCGGTGCAACTGGACTGGCCCAGCTATGCCGGCAAGAAGAAACACCACCCCTGGTACCTGTTGGCCACTATACTCCTGGCCGATCAGGGGATTCGCACCCTGCTCCATGGCGGCCCCGCACACACACCTAACCGTGTCTATACCGATGAGCTGCTTCCCGCCCTTGGCCTGAAGGTGGCCAGCAGCGTTAGTGAGGCTGGCGAACATCTTGACCAGCAAGGTCTGGCCTACCTGCCCATTGAACAGTTCTGTGGGCCCCTGTCGTATCTGCTGACCCTGCGTTACTACCTGGGACTGCGCTCCCCCATCAATACCCTGGCCCGCAGCCTCAATCCTGCACGGGCACCGCTGTCCATGCAAAGCGTGTTTCACCCGGCCTACATCTCCCTGCATCAGGGTGCCGCTGAACTCTGTGGCGACCGTGATTTGCTCTTGTTCAAAGGAGAAGGCGGCGAGCTGGAAATCCGCCCTGACGCACGCACCAGTATCACTGGCATTCGCCATGGAGAAGCGCTCAAAGGGGCTGTTGTGGACAACGTAATGCCACGCCACACCCCGCCAGGATCCCCAAATGCAGAAACACTGAAGCAAGTCTGGCGCGGTGAAGTACAGGATGAATACGGCGAAAATGCGGTGATTCAGACGGTAGCGGTTGCACTGTGGGGGCTGGATCGGGCAGACAGCCTGGAAGACGCACAAACAAAGGCCACTGAACTCTGGGCCAGCCGCGACCGATCCCGGCTATAGCGACTATCCCCCGTAGGAGCGGCGCTTGAGCCGCGAATCCAGGCCTTGGCCAAGCAGAAAAGCCGCGCAAAGGCTGACCCCACCTTCGCGGCTCAAGCGCCACTCCTACAGTAAATCCGCTTTTGCAGTCTCCCTATCATCGCTTGCAGGCAAGCTCCTACAGAAGCACAAAAAAGGCGGAGATGCCCTGAGGCATTTCCGCCCTACGCCAGATCTCTGCAACCTGGTTTTTTTATGGTTTAGCTATTAATTATTCACTATTAACTATTCATTGCTCTTTTTGAACCACCCAAACTTCGGATGGAGACTGACCACACTACCCACAATGATCAAAGTGGGCGCATGAATCTCCCGGCCTTCGATTTTGTCCGGCAAACTCTCCAGGGTACCGGTAATCACTTCCTGTAGATCTGTTGTGCCCCGCGACACCAATGCGATGGGCGTTTCACCCTGGCGGCCGTGGGCAATGAGTTGATTACAAATCTGACGCAGCCCAACCAGACCCATGTAGAACACCACCGTCTCGGTGTCACTGACCAGATGCTCCCAGTCCAGTGTCACCGTGCCATCCTTGCGATGGCCGGTGACGAAACGCACGGATTGGGCATGATCCCGGTGAGTCAGCGGAATGCCCCCGTAGGCAGCACAACCGCTGGCGGCGGTGATGCCCGGCACCACCTGAAAGTCGATGCCTTCCTGCACAATCAGATCTATCTCTTCACCGCCGCGGCCAAAAATAAAGGGGTCACCGCCCTTTAGCCGGCACACTTTCTTGCCCTGTTTGGCGTAATGCACCAGCAACTCATTGATGTTGTCCTGGGGCAGTGCGTGCTTGTCCCGCGCCTTGCCCACGTAGACCATTTCTGCGTCCCGGCGGGCCAGGTCTACAATTCCCTGCCCCACTAGCCGGTCATAGAGCACCACATCCGCTTTCTGTAACAAGCGAAGGGCCCGGAAGGTCAACAGATCTGGATCCCCGGGGCCCGCCCCCACCAGATACACCTCCCCCCGACTTAATGACGTGGCATCAGCTGCATCAATGGCCTGGGCCAGCATGGCCTCAGCTTCACTGTCCTTTCCCGCCATGACTTTCTCGACGATGGGGCTATCAAGAGCCTGCTCCCAGAACAGGCGCCTGGCCCCCACATTGTCGAGCTTGTCTTTCAGTGGCTGCCGAAAGCGAGCCATCAGGTCGGCCAGCCGTCCCCAGCGAGCAGGAAGCGTGGATTCCAGCTGGCTGCGCAGCTTTCTGGCAAGAACGGGTGATGCCCCGGAAGAGCTGATGCTGATCAGCACTGGTGAACGGTCCACGATGGCCGGAAAGATAAAGTCTCCCAGGGAAGGATTATCCACCACGTTAACGGGCACATTGCACTCACCGGCCAGGTTCGCGATGCGAGCATTCTCGGCTGCGTCGTCAGTAGCGCAAATCACTAAGGCACATTGCTCGATATCACTGTTTTCGAAGTTTCGCTCAAGCAGTTTGCCGCTGCCTTCTGCCACAATCTGGCGCAACTCATCGCACACCTCAGGAGCAACAACTTTCAGAATCGCACCGGATCGGTGCAAAAGTCGACCTTTGCGCAAGGCCACTTCACCGCCGCCAACCAGCAGGGCCTGTTTGCCCTGCAGTCGCCAGCTGATGGGTAGGAATTCCATGACTGCTCCCGGTAAACGCCGGACGCCGAATGCATGACGCCTGACGCGAACAGCAGATGCAATGGATGCAAAGGCTTTATGCCAGTAAACCGGCATTTCTGGTATCGCGTCAGACAGGTCTTACTTCAGGCTGTCCAGGCCTCTCATATAGGGGCGCAACGCATCCGGCACCGTCACCGAGCCATCTGCATTCTGGTAATTCTCCAGAATTGCTACCAGGGTGCGCCCTACTGCCAGACCAGACCCATTCAAAGTGTGTACCAATTCCGGCTTGCCGGTTTCCGGATTGCGCCAGCGGGCCTGCATGCGGCGAGCCTGGTAATCACGAAAGTTTGAGCAGGAAGAGATTTCACGGTAACGCTGCTGGCTGGGCAACCACACTTCCAGGTCATAAGTCTTGGTAGAGGAAAAGCCCAGATCGCCGCCACAAAGGATGACCTTGCGGTATGGCAGATTCAGCTTCTGAAGGATCGCCTCAGCATGCCCAGTAAGCTGCTCGAGGGCCTCATCAGAGTCTTCAGGGCGCACCATCTGTACCAGTTCCACTTTTTCAAACTGGTGCTGACGGATCAGTCCGCGGGTGTCCTTGCCATGACTACCGGCTTCGGAGCGGAAACACGGGGTATGGCAGGTAAACCGGCGAGGCAATACATCAGCATCAAGGATCTCGCCCGCCACCAGGTTGGTGACTGGCACCTCGGCGGTAGGGATCAGGTAAAGCTCACGCTCCCCCTGCATCTTGAACAGATCTTCCTCAAACTTGGGTAGCTGACCGGTACCGCGAAGCGCCTCCGGCCCAACCAGATAAGGTACGTAGACCTCTTCATAGCCATGCTCGCTGCTGTGGATGTCGAGCATGAAATCCACCAGTGCACGGTGCAGACGAGCGACACCGCCACTCATGACGGCAAAACGGGCACCGGACAGCTTGGCCGCATTCTCGAAATCCAGGGAACCCGCAGACAGGCCTTCACCCACATCTACGTGATCCTTCGGCTCGAAGTCGAAAGACCTGGGCTCGCCCCAGGTGCTGACTTCCACGTTATCTTCTTCGTCAGCACCTTCCGGCACGGCATCCTGGGGCACATTGGGCACGCCCATCAGAAATTCAGTGATCTCATCGTGAATCGCCTTGGCACTGGCCACTTCCCGATCCAGTTCAGCATCAAGGGTCTTGAGTGTTTCTGCTACCTGTGCCTTGGCCTCATCCACGTTCATACCGGACTGGATCAACTGCCCTATCTGCTTGGAGGCCTTCTTGCGCTCAGCCTGCAGGTCCTGGGAGCGTACATCTGCCTGTTTACGCTTGGCATCCAGGGCGGAAAATGCCTCAAGATCCAGGCTGTAACCGCGTTTGGCCAGTGCCGCCCTGATGGCCTCGCCGTCCTGACGCAGGGCACGAATATCCAGCATGTTTTACTTACTCCAGATCAAACGAGCTGCAAGCTTTAAGCTACAAGCTGCAACGCGGACAAGACGTTCAGTAAACGATTGGCACTTTCGCCGCGAATTGTGCGCGGCGAAAGACCTTCAGCTTAAACATGAGTCCTTTTTCGCGTTGTAGCTTGTAGCTTGTAGATTGCCCCTCTCAAGTTATTCAAAAATCAGTCGTCCCAGTGTCAGGCCCAGCATTGCCAGGGTGACACAAGCCAGTACCGATGCCATCGCATACCCGGCTGCCAGCCCATGAGCTTTGACTTCAACCATACGCACCAGCTCGAAGGAGAAGGTGGAAAAGGTGGTCAGGGCGCCGAGCATGCCAGTCATGATTGCCAGGCGCCAGGCTTCACTGCTGGTCATGCTGACCAGCGCTACTGTCAGCAAACCGAACAGGAAGCTTCCCAGCAGATTCACTGAAAAGGTAGCCCAGGGCCAGGCTGGCATGATTGGCACGCCCAACCACAGAGTGGTGCCAAAGCGCAGGCAAGCCCCCGTCGCGCCGCCAGCGGCTACCGCCAGCCAGGGCACCAGACCCACATCAGTCATCCGCCTCTCCATATCGCTGCCAGTTACTGGCCGCGTTGCGTTCACGTAGCCGGGACAGCTTGTCGGCCACCTTGATCTCCAGGCCCCGGCTTACCGGCTCATACAGCCGGGTGTCACGGAGGCTGGACGGAAAATAATTCTCACCGTCCACAAAGGCATCCGGAAAATCGTGGGCATAATGATACTCGGCCCCGTAGCCTTCGTCTTTCATTAGCTGGGTAGGCGCATTGCGCAAGTGCAGTGGCACCTCATTGGTGGGCTTTTCCCGGACCAAGGCACGGGCCCGATTATACGCCATATAGACCGCATTGCTTTTGGGCGCCACTGCCAGATAGGCAATGGCCTGGGCAATGGCAAGTTCCCCTTCCGGGCTGCCC
Organism: Alcanivorax sp. DP30; assembly: GCF_009882945.1. Taxonomy (GTDB): domain Bacteria; phylum Pseudomonadota; class Gammaproteobacteria; order Pseudomonadales; family Alcanivoracaceae; genus Alcanivorax. The sequence goes on along the minus strand of NZ_WTUY01000002.1, from coordinate 370,477 downwards.
AGCCTTTCCTGCACATCCCAGGCCTGCAGACACAGTGTCAGCGCCCGCGGATCTGCATTGCCGATATCCTCGCTGGCCATGCGCACCACTCGCCGGGCCAGGTAAAGCGGATCACAGCCGCCGTCCAGCATGCGGGCGAACCAGTACAGGGCCGCATCGGGATCAGAGCCACGAACAGATTTGTGTAGCGCACTGATCTGGTCGTAGAAAATATCGCCGCCCTTGTCGAAGCGCCGTACCGCATCGCGGAGCACTTCACGCATCAGATCAGCATTAATGACCGGCGACTCTCCTTCTGCCAGGTCTGCCGCCACCTCCAGCATGTTGAGCAGGCGCCGGGCATCACCATCTGCGTAATTCAGTAGCAGCTCGGCTGCTTCATCCTCCACCGTCATCCCGTTGAGACGGGGCTCCTTGAGCGCCCTGACCAGCAGTCCGCCAAGATCCTCTGCGGCAAGGGATCGCAAGCGATAAACCCGCGCGCGGGATAACAAGGCGTTATTCAGCTCGAACGAAGGGTTTTCCGTGGTGGCACCAATAAAGGTGATGGTGCCGTCTTCCACATGAGGCAGAAAGGCATCTTGCTGGGACTTGTTGAACCGATGAACCTCATCCACAAAGAGCACGGTTCGACGCCCCTGAGCGAGTCGAATCTGGGCTTGCTCCACCTCCGAGCGGATATCTTTAACCCCGGACAGCACTGCCGACAACGTCACAAATGCCGCATCGACGGCCTGGGCGAGAATCAGCGCCAGAGTGGTCTTGCCGGTCCCTGGCGGCCCCCACAGAATCATGGAATGAAGCTGGCCACGCTCAAGTGCCTGACGCAAAGGCTTGCCGGGACCGACCAGATGCTGCTGGCCCACATAGTCATCCAGACTGGCAGGACGCAAACGCGCAGCCAGTGGCTGCGCTTGTTGGGCGTTGTCGGCGGCAAACAGGTCGTTCATTACTGCTGGATTATGTCTGTGCCTTCCGGCGGTTCGAACCGGAATAGCGCAGCATCAATCCCCTGGTTGAGGATTAAATCACGAAAATCAATGACGGTTTTCTGGCCAAGCGCATCCTGAAGGCGCATGGATGAAGGTTGATCCCCCCGGAAGCTCACATCCAGCTGATCAAACAGCGGATCCTCCCCTTTCGGGGTCAGGCGATAGGTGACTTCAACGCCGTTACGGTCCTGCTCCTTAATGGAAAAGGCCGCGGCCACGTCAGCCGGCTTGCCACTGAACAGCAACGCAGGGGTTTCGCCCAGATCCTGGCTCAATGGCCGAATCACCACCTGCTCCAGGTCTTCGTCATACACCCAGACAGTTTCACCATCGGACACGGCCAGCTGGGAAAAAGGGCTGGTCGTGGACCAGTAGAACCGGTTGCCACGGGCCACCTGGAAGGAACCCTCAGCCTGCTGCATGTGGGTGCCCCCCTTATCAAGCACCATTTGCTCGAAGCCACCCTTGAGGGAGTCCAGCTTCTGCAGCCGGGACAGCAATTCATTTGCAGCATCGGCCCATAACACCGAGGGTGCCAACAGGGCTGCCATGACGTATTTACGCATCAAATCTCCTTGTGCAGAGCGGGTCACCCGCTGATCACTCAACCGGTGGAGGCGCGATGACTTCGCGCTGACCGTTATGCCCTGCTTCTGTGACCACCCCAGCCATTTCCATGGCTTCCACCAGTCTGGCGGCGCGGTTGTAGCCAATTTTAAGTTTGCGCTGCACTGACGAAATGGAAGCCCGACGGGATTGAGTCACGTAGGCCACCGCTTCGTCGTAGAGCGGATCGCTTTCATCATCCCCACCGCCGGAACCTTCCATTCCCGGCATCGGGGCGCTGAGGTCTGAGCCACCATCAAGAATTTCTTCCAGATAGTTGGGCTCGCCACGCTTGCGCCAATCGTCACAAACCCGGTGCACCTCTTCATCTGAGACAAAGGCACCGTGAACTCGTTCCGGAACACTGGTGCCGCCGGGCAAATAAAGCATGTCACCATGACCCAGCAACTGCTCGGCACCACCCTGATCCAGCACCGTCCGGGAATCGATCTTGGAGGACACCTGGAAACCAATTCGAGACGGCACGTTGGCCTTGATCAGGCCGGTAATAACGTCAACCGACGGTCGCTGGGTAGCGAGAATCAAATGAATCCCTGCGGCACGGGCTTTCTGGGCAATCCGGGCGATCAGCTCTTCCACCTTCTTGCCAACAATCATCATCATGTCAGCAAATTCGTCGATGACGATGACGATATAGGGAAGATGCTCTGCCAGGGGCGCCTCTTCCTCCAGATTCATCGGATCCACCGGCTTCCACAGGGGATCCTTCAGCGGTTCGCCTTTCTTTTTGGCTTCGTCCACCTTGCGGTTGTAGCCGGAAATATTCCGTACCCCCATGGCGGCCATCAGCCGGTAACGGCGTTCCATCTCGCCAACCCCCCAACGCAGTGCGCCGGCAGCTTCTTTCATGTCGGTGACAACGGGTGTCAGCAGGTGCGGAATGCCGTCGTAAACGGCCAGTTCAAGCATCTTGGGATCGATGAGGATCAGGCGAACGTCTTCAGGGTTCGACTTGAACAACATGGACAGCAGCATGGCGTTTACGCCCACCGACTTACCAGAACCCGTGGTGCCGGCCACCAGCAGGTGGGGCATCTTGGCCAGATCTGCCATGACCGGATTGCCGGAAATATCCTTGCCCAACGCCATGGTCAGTGGTGATGGAGACTGATCGAACATCTGGGTGCCAACCACTTCCGTAAAGCGGATCATTTCCCGTTGCTCATTGGGGATTTCAATGCCCACGGTGGTCTTGCCGGGAATCACTTCGACTACCCGGACACTGATCACGGCCAGAGAACGAGCCAGATCCTTGGCCAGGTTGGTAATCTTGGAGACCTTGATGCCAGGCGCAGGCTGAATCTCGAAACGGGTAATCACAGGGCCCGGCTGAACCGCTACGACTTCGGCGTCAATATTGAAGTCCTTGAGCTTGATCTCCAGCAGGCGTGACATGCCCTCCAGAGCCTCTTCCGAATAGCCGCCCTTGGCCTCCTCCACCGGGTCCAGCAGACCAATCGGGGGCAACTCACCGGTGACTTCAGTGGTAAACAGCTTCTGCTGCTTTTCTTTCTGGACCCGCACACTCTTCTCAACGGGCTTGGCCGGTTCGGCAATTTTTACCGGTTTGCGGGTTTCTGCCTTCTTTTTGGCTTCTTCAATGACCCTGGCGCGCTTTTCATGGGCCGTTTTCTTCTGCTTGAGCGCCTCGCGTTTCTGTTTACGGGCCTGCCACCAGGCCGGTACTTTCTCGAACGCAGCCAGAACAAAGGCGCCAATACCTTCTGCCAGGGCGATCCATGAAAGGTCGGTAAAGATTGTCACGCCAATCAGGAACAGGGCGACCATGATGAGGGTGCCACCCAGAGGATTGAAGCCATCAAGTGCCGCCTGGCCCATTTCGTGACCCAGGATGCCACCGGCACCCTCAGGCAAATGATCACCTACGGAGAAATGCATGTACGACAAGGCGGTGCCAGCCAGCATGGTAAGGATGAAGCCCACCAGGCGCAGACTGAACAATGGCCAACTACCGGGTAAACCGGCATGGCGCTCTTTAAGCACCTTCCCTGCCCAGAACGCTACCAGCACCGGGAACAGATAGGCCATGAAGCCAAACAGTCCCAGCAACATATCCGCACTGAACGCACCTGCGCGGCCGGCCGCATTATGAACGGCATTGATATTGCCCACGTAGGACCAACCGGGGTCGCGACTATCGAACGTCACCAGCGCCAACAACAGATACGCGGACAGGGCAATCAGGGCAATTACCGTGCCTTCTACCAATCCGCGCTTGAGATGACGGGAAAACCCGGACTCTCCTTGCCCGGCTACGGTTTTACTCACGCCTTGCCCCTATAAATGATGATCAAGACACTTCCTGAAAAAGTGGCGATAACAATTTGAAATTATTGCGATTGTAGTCAAACAGCGCGATGCCGGCCAGCATGGAAACGAGCGTTTGAAGCAGAGCCGGAAGGATATCACATAAATTTTCATCTCACGGACTGCAATTGCTCGTGCCTATGGCACCGACAGGCTTCACGGACGCGGCCTTTTACTGTACTTTCTCACGCCTTGAAAAGGCAGTTTTAAGCCCTACTTAAGCAGACAACTGTCTACTTTCACCTTATTTGACTGGAGTTCCCCCACCATGAGTGACGTGCAGCACCACCGACTGATTATCTTGGGTTCCGGCCCGGCGGGTTACACCGCGGCAGTTTACGCTGCACGCGCCAACCTCAAACCGGTGGTCATTACCGGCATTCAGCCGGGCGGACAGCTGACCACGACCACCGAGGTGGATAACTGGCCAGGTGATGTGGAAGGTCTTCAGGGTCCTGATCTCATGGTGCGCATGCAGCAGCATGCCGAGCGCTTTGATACCCAGATGGTCTATGACCACATCAATGAAGTGGACCTTAACAACCGTCCGTTTACCCTCAAGGGCGACTCCGGGACCTACACCTGTGACGCACTGATCATCGCCACAGGGGCCTCCGCCATGTACCTTGGTCTGGAGTCCGAAGAAGCATTCATGGGCCGAGGCGTTTCCGCCTGTGCCACCTGCGACGGCTTCTTCTACAAGGGGCAGCGGGTCGCAGTTGTTGGTGGTGGCAATACTGCCGTTGAGGAAGCCCTTTACCTGTCTCACATTGCTGAGCACGTTACCCTGATCCACCGTCGCGACACCCTGCGTTCCGAAAAAATTCTGCAGGACAAGCTGCTGGCCAAGGACAACATCAGCGTGGAATGGAACCACACCCTGGAAGAAGTACTGGGCGATGACAGCGGCGTAACTGGCGTACGTATTCAGTCCACCCAGGGCGAGGGCAGCAAGGATCTGGACCTGCAGGGGGTCTTCATTGCCATCGGCCACAAGCCGAATACCGACATCTTTGCTGGTCAGCTGACCATGAAAGACGGCTACCTCAAAGTAAACAGCGGCACCGAAGGTAATGCCACCCAGACCAGCATTGAAGGCGTGTTTGCCGCGGGTGACGTGGCGGACCACATTTACCGTCAAGCCGTCACTTCTGCCGGTTCCGGCTGCATGGCTGCCCTGGATGCAGAGCGCTACCTCGACAACCTGAAGGGCTAGCCCCCTGATTATGGTGTCCTAGAAAATGGTGCCATGGCTTGAACCGGGAGCCCCATTCCCGGACACCCGTGATGCGCTCACTGACCCGGATGGCCTGCTGGCCGCCGGGGCAGACCTGAGCCCGGATACTCTTATCCGGGCTTACTCGGCTGGCATCTTTCCCTGGTATGAGGCAGATCATCAGCCCATCCTGTGGTGGTCACCCTCCCCCCGCTGCGTGTTTTACCCCGATCAGATCCATATCAGCCGCAGCCTGCGGCGGCATCTTAACAAGACAGATTTCTCCGTTACCCTCGATACCGCTTTTTCGTCGGTCATGGCGCTATGCGCGGCGCCTCGCAAGGATGACGGCGGCACCTGGATCAGTGATGAAATGATCGAAGCCTATGTGAAGCTGCACAAGCTGGGTTACGCACATAGTCTGGAGGTGTGGCAGGATGGCGAGATTGCAGGAGGAATCTACGGCATTCAGTTGGGGCACGTTTTTTTTGGCGAATCCATGGTCTCCCCCCGTCTTAATGGCTCCAGGGTAGCGCTGGCGGCCCTGCAGCAACTTGCCCGGCCACTGGGAATCTCCCTGCTCGACGCCCAGGTAGCGAATCCGCATCTGATCAGGATGGGCGCCACCATGATTTCAAGGGACACCTTTCGTCAGCATCTGGCCCAGTGGGTGCCTGACACCCCGGTTTCCGCGCATTGGCGAGGAATCACGCTGGACAAGGCCTCCCTGCTGAATAGCTACAAAAAACCTACCTAACCAACCGTCAGGTAAGGATTTTCACTGCCCTGCGGGTTAGCTAAACTGATCCCATGACAGATCTTTCCACCTTGCGCTTCTTCAGAACGCCGGCCCATGCCTGCAGTTATCTGGAGGATCGTCAGGCCTCAACCCTGTTCGTGGACCCCCAGGCCACCCTGTCACCAGCGCTCTACAGCGAATTGAGCCTGCTGGGGTTTCGCCGTAGCGGCGATTATCTGTATCGCCCACACTGCGAGGATTGTGCCGCCTGTATCCCGGCCAGGGTACGGGTCAGTGAGTTCAAGCCACGCCGCCGCCACCGCCGCATCCGCAGACTCAATGAGGATCTGGTGGTAAGCCGTGAACCGGCTCGCTTTACCCGGGAGCTCTACACTCTCTATGCCGACTACATCAACCAGCGCCATGGCGATGGCGACATGTACCCCCCCTCCGAAGAGCAGTTCACCAACTTCCTGACCTGTGACTGGGCCGACACCCACTTCTACTGTTTCAGGGAACAAGGCAAACTGCGCGCCGTTGCGGTGACCGATCAGCTGCAGGATGGCCTTTCCGCGGTGTATACCTTCTTCGATGCCAGCTGTCACGAACGCGGCCTGGGCGTCATGGCTCTGCTCTGGCAGATAGAGCAATGCCAACGCTTCAATCTCCCCTACCTCTATCTCGGCTACTGGATCGATCAGTGCCAGAAAATGAGCTACAAGAACCAATACCAGCCCCTGGAGATCCTCCGAAGTGGCGCGTGGAAAGACCATTCCGAACAGGGCGATTAAGCCCTTTTCCAGCCAATGCACAACAGGTTTTGCAGCCGGCCCGCTTTTACGGCACAATTGCGCCCTCGCTTATAGCCGGTAACCCAAGGTATTCGTTGGATGGCGAAAGAAGAACAGATTGAACTCGAAGGTGTGATCGTTGAAACCCTGCCAAACACGATGTTTCGTGTGAAGCTGGACAATGGTCATGTGATCACTGCCCATATCTCCGGGAAGATGCGCAAGTTCTATATCCGCATTCTCACCGGTGACCGGGTGAAAGTGGAAATGTCCCCATACGATCTGACCAAGGGTCGTATTACTTTCCGCATGAAATAATTCAAGAAGCAGTTATTAATTAATAGTTAATAACTAAAAAATACCCCCGTCTCTCTCGAGCCGGGGGTATTTTTGTTTCCGGTTTTGGTTATTCATTGACCTACGCCGGCTCTGGCTCCGCAGACTTGACCGTGACAGACAGCTGTCCATCCTTCTCGGACACATCCACCTGACCACCCTGCTCTGACAGCTCACCAAACAACAGCTTCTCCGCAAGCGGTTTCTTGAGCTGCTCCTGAATCAGGCGAGCCATGGGCCGGGCACCCATATCCTTGTCATAGCCCTTCTCGGCCAGCCAGCTCCGGGCAGAATCATCCACGTGCAGGACGACACCTTTCTCGTCGAGCTGTGCCTGCAGCTCTACCAGGAACTTGTCGACCACACCGAGAATAACCTCACTGGTAAGCGGCGCGAACTGCACAGTGCCGTCCAGCCGGTTGCGGAACTCGGGGGTAAAGACCTTTTTGAGCATCTCCATCCCGTCGGTGCTGTTGTCCTGCTCGGTAAAGCCAATGGAGCGCTTGTTCAGCACCTCTGCACCCGCATTGGTGGTCATGATCAGGATCACATTGCGGAAATCTGCCTTACGTCCGTTATTGTCCGTCAACGTCGCGTTGTCCATCACCTGAAGGAGAATATTGAACACCTCCGGATGCGCTTTTTCGATCTCATCGAGTAACAACACACAATGTGGTGTCTTGGTGATCGCCTCCGTCAGCAGACCACCCTGGTCATAACCCACGTAGCCCGGAGGTGCGCCAATCAAGCGACTGACCGTATGACGTTCCATATATTCGGACATATCGAAACGAACCAGTTCAACACCCAGGGCGCGAGCCAGCTGACGACTGACTTCTGTCTTGCCGACCCCGGTGGGACCAGCAAACATGAAGCTGCCAATGGGCTTGTTCTCACCCTTGAGGCCTGCGCGCGACAACTTGATGGCTGCCGAGATGGTGTCGATGGCCTCGTCCTGACCAAACACGGTCATCTTCAGGTCCCGCTCCAGATTACGGAGCAGTTCCTTGTCGGAAGAGGACACCTGCTTCGGAGGAATACGGGCAATCTTGGCCACCATGTCTTCCACGTCAGACTCTTCAATGGTGTGCTTGCGCTGATCTTCAGGGCGCAGGCGCTGCCAGGCCCCGACTTCATCAATCACATCGATGGCCTTGTCCGGCAGGTAGCGATCGTTGATATAGCGCGCACTGAGTTCAGCCGCGGCTTTCAGGGCCATATCGCTGTAAACCACATCATGGTGCTTCTCGAAGCGGGATTTGAGTCCCTTGAGAATGCCCACGGTATCTTCCACAGACGGCTCCACCACATCGATCTTTTGGAAACGGCGTGACAAGGCGCGATCCTTCTCGAATACGCCACGGTATTCCTGGAAAGTCGTTGAGCCCATGCACTTCAGCTCGCCATTTGCCAGCAGCGGCTTGAGCAGGTTGGAGGCATCCATAACGCCTCCGGAAGCAGCGCCAGCACCAATGATGGTGTGGATCTCATCAATAAAGAGAATCGCATTGGGTTCTTTCTTGAGATCAGCCAGCAACGTCTTGAGGCGCTTCTCGAAATCGCCCCGATACTTGGTACCTGCCAGCAAGGCACCGAGATCCAGAGAATAGACGGTGGCGTCCAGCAATGGCTCAGGCACGCTCCCTTCCACAATCATTCTCGCCAGCCCTTCTGCGATGGCGGTCTTGCCGACACCGGGCTCGCCCACCAGCAGCGGGTTGTTCTTGCGGCGTCGACAGAGAATCTGTGCCGCTCGCTCGATTTCGAAGGCACGCCCAACCAGCGGATCGATACGGTCTTCCCGGGCCAGTTCATTCAGGTTGGCCGCATAGTTCTCCAGTGCGGACGCCTGGCCGGCACTCTCGGCGCCCTCCATTTCCTGCTCCACATCCGGAGCCTGGGTAGAAGAGTCCTGCAATTGGGAGATGCCGTGGGCAATGAAGTTCACCACATCCAGACGATGGATATCCTGGCAATTCAGGAAATACACCGCCTGGCTTTCCTGTTCGTTGAAAATTGCCACCAGCACATTGGCGCCGGTGACCTCCTTCTTGCCGGAAGACTGGACACTGAATACCGCCCGCTGCAAAACCCTCTGGAAGCCCAGGGTGGGCTGGGTGTCGCGCTCCGGGTCGCTCTCCGGCAGCAAGGGGGTGGAATCCTCGATAAACTGGCTCAGTGAATCCCGCAGGTCATCCAGGTCCGCGCCACAGGCGCGCAGCACTTCTACGGCTGCCTCGTTTTCCAGTAATGCCAGCAGCAGATGCTCTACGGTCATGAACTCATGACGGTGAGTACGTGCATGGCGGAACGCTTCGTTCAGCGTGATTTCCAGTTCTTTACTGAGCATAAGGCTACCTCACTGCCAGTACCCGGATCAGGCCTCGTCGACCTGACACATCAGCGGATGCTGATTCTCGCGGGCATATTCAACCACCTGAGTGGCCTTGGTTTCGGCGATATCCCGGGGGAAAACCCCGCAGACAGCCTTTCCTTCCGTATGAACCGCCAGCATGACCCGAGTGGCCTGCTCCCGCCCCATATTGAAGAAGTCCTCAAGCACCTCCACCACGAAATCCATCGGGGTGTAGTCATCATTGAGCATCCACACCTTGTACATGGAGGGTTGCTTGAGTTTGGGTTTGGCCTCCTCGACGGCCAGGTCTCCTGGGCGATCCGGTTCCGAGGGTGAATCCGATGGCCCTGAGACTATCGGGCCGTTCAGTTGATTCATGTCCGGGTGCCACTGATATTGCCAATTCATATGTCGTTAAACCGTTGTAACCCTGCCGGCGTCAACAGGCAATGATGAAATGATGGGCGGTCATCCTTTTTTCAAGCCCCCGCGACCATTGATTTGGCACGGGGTTGACACCCTGCGACGCATGTTTAAAAGTTGCACAATACCTTGCTGTCATTTTTCATGACCAGGTAACCAGTGTAACGCAGCGGACACCGTTGAATAAAAAGAAACGAAAAGCCAGAGAGGCTACTGAACCACGCCCTGCGTGCTCAGCAGCATCCGGCAAGGCTTTTCAAGCCATTGGATAGGCAGAGGGAAGGACCATGGCAACGGGAAGAGTAAAGTGGTTTAACAACGCCAAAGGGTACGGATTCGTTAGACCAGATGAAGGAGGCGAAGACCTCTTCGTTCATTATTCCTACATCCAGATGGACGGCTACAAAAGCCTCAAGGCCGGCCAACCGGTAGAGTATGAAGTTCAGCCTGCCAACAAGGGGTTCCATGCAGTGAATCTCCGTGCAAACGGCGACGCCAGCAACGAAGTCGACGAAGAGGCCCAGCCCTCCCTTCAAAACGAACAAGGCGCCGCCGAGTAACCCCGCGGCGCCTGGTACTCGCTTTGCGTAAATGGGTGTCTGTCAGACACCCATATGCGCTACCACGGCATCGCCAAATTCGGAGCACTTCAACAAGGTGGCATCCGGCATCAGGCGCTCGAAGTCGTAAGTCACTGTCTTGGCAGCAATCGCACCCTCCATCCCCCTGACAATCAAGTCTGCGGCATCCATCCAGCCCATATGGCGGAGCATCATCTCCGCGGACAGGATTAGTGATCCCGGGTTCACCTTGTCCTGTCCGGCGTACTTGGGCGCGGTGCCGTGGGTGGCTTCAAACAGGGACACAGAGCCGCCGATATTGGCACCGGGTGCAATCCCGATCCCCCCGACTTCCGCCGCCAGCGCATCTGAAATGTAATCGCCATTGAGGTTCAGGGTGGCGATGACACTGTAGTCGGCTGGTCGCATCAAAATCTGCTGCAGGAAGGCGTCGGCGATGACATCCTTGATGATAATTTCACGACCGGTATTGGGGTTTTTCATGGTCATCCACGGGCCGCCGTCCAGCAACTGCGCCCCAAAGCGTTCGGCAGCCAGCTCATAGCCCCAATCCTTGAAGGCCCCCTCAGTGAACTTCATGATATTACCCTTGTGTACCAGGGTGACCGAATCCTTGTCATTGTCGATGGCATACTGAATCGCCTTGCGGACCAGGCGCTGCGTCCCCTCACGGGACACCGGTTTGATGCCAATACCGCAGCCTTCTGGAAAGCGAATCTGGGTAACCCCCATTTCCTCGCGCAGAAAACGAATCAGTTTGGTAGCTTCCGGGCTGTCAGCCTCCCACTCGATACCCGCATAGATATCCTCGGAGTTCTCCCTGAAGATGATCATGTCTGTGAGTTCGGGGTGAGTAACCGGGCTGGGCACCCCTTCAAACCATCTCACCGGGCGCATACAGGTATAGAGGTCAAGCTCCTGCCGAAGCGCCACGTTCAGGGAGCGGATACCGCCGCCAACCGGTGTGGTCAACGGGCCTTTAATACCCACGGCGAACTCTCGCATGGCCTCCAGCGTTTCTTCCGGTAACCATTGGTCAGGCCCGTAGACGACGGTGGATTTCTCGCCGGCGTAGATTTCCATCCATGCAATGGCGCGCTTGCTGCCGTAGGCTTTTTCGACAGCAGCATCAACGACTTTGATCATCACCGGCGAAATATCCACACCAATACCGTCCCCTTCGATATAGGGAACGATCGGATGGTTGGGGACATTCAGGGAAAGGTCTGCATTGACCGTGATTTTGTCACCGTCTGCAGGCACCGAAATCTTTTGGTATCCCATCTACACTACTCCCTCTGCATAAAAGCGCGCTCAACGTATACGTTGAGTATAGCACCAGCCCCGGTCTTGGCCAGATGCCGGCTCGCTCTACTCACCAAGGGTAGAGTCCACTTTGAGAAGCGCCGGTTTGTTGCAGAAAGCCCCGCCCCTGTTCAGACACCAGAAACAAAAAAACCGGCTCTCGCCGGTTTTTTGCTTTCCTGTAAGGCTGCGTCTTAGAGCTTGTCCAGGATTCCGTTGAACGTGGCACTGGGACGCATGGCAGCTGAGGCCTTGCTGAAATCCGGATTGTAATAACCGCCGATGTCAGCAGGTGAACCCTGTACCGCAACCATCTCCTTGACGATCTGGTCTTCATTCTCGGTAAGTGAAGAGGCGATAGCTGTGAACTTCTCTTTTAGCTCAGCATCGTCGTTCTGCGCGGCCAGGGCCTGGGCCCAGTACATGGCCACGTAGAAGTGACTGACCCGGTTATCCGGCTCCCCCACCTTCCGCGACGGTGACTTGTTCTGTTCAAGATACTGCTCATTGGCCTTATCCAACGCCGCAGCAATCACTCTGGCTTTGGCATTGCCGTACTTCTCGCCGAGCTCCTCGATGGAAACGGCCAGGGCCAGAAACTCACCCAGGGAATCCCAGCGCAGGTGATTCTCTTCAAGGAATTGCTGCACATGCTTGGGCGCAGAACCACCGGCACCCGTTTCATAAAGGCCGCCACCCGCCATTAACGGCACGATGGAGAGCATCTTCGCACTGGTGCCCAGTTCCAGAATCGGGAACAGGTCAGTCAGATAGTCACGCAGTACATTACCCGTTACCGAGATGGTGTCTTTGCCGCGAATCATACGCTCCATGGTGTAGCGAATAGCCTGCACCGGCGACATGATGCGGATATCGAGTCCATCTGTATCGTGGTCCTTGAGGTATTTACGTACCTTGAGGATAAGCTGGGCGTCGTGAGCACGCTCTTTATCCAGCCAGAAAATGGCCGGGGTTCCACTCTGACGGGCACGGGTAACCGCCAGTTTCACCCAATCACGAATCGGCAGGTCTTTGGCCTGGCACATGCGCCAGATATCTCCCTGCTCCACCTCGTGGCTCAGCAGCACCTCGCCATCGTCACGAACGATGCGCATGGTACCGGCAGCCTTGACTTCGAAGGTCTTGTCGTGGGAACCGTATTCCTCGGCTTTCTGCGCCATCAGACCCACATTGGGCACGGAACCACAGGTGACCGGATCAAAGGCACCGTGGGTTTTGCAGAAGTTGATCACTTCCTGATAGATGGTGGCGTAGGTGCTTTCAGGAATAACCGCCTTGGTGTCCTTGAGCTTGCCGTCTGCGCCGTACATCTTGCCGCCCTGGCGAATCATGGCCGGCATGGAAGCATCAACAATCACATCAGAGGGCACATGCAGGTTGGAAATACCGCGGTCGGAATCCACCATGGCCAGCTCGGGACGGTGCAGGTAGCAGGCCCGGATCGTGGATTCGATTTCCAGACGCTGGGAGATGGGTAGTTCTTCTATCTTCTGGTAGATGTGGCTCAAGCCGTTATTCGGGTTGGCACCGATTTCTTCCAGAGTCTCGCCATGCTTGTCGAAAAGCTCCTTGTAGAAGCGTCGAACCGCATAACCAAACACGATGGGATGGGATACCTTCATCATGGTGGCTTTGACATGCAGGGAGAAAAGAATGCCGGTGTTCTTGGCATCTTCAATCTGCTCGTCAAAGAAGTCGCAAAGCGCTTGCTTGCTCATGTACATGGCATCAATCACTTCGCCGTCCAGAAGCGGCAGCTCTGGCTTCATGATAATGATTTTGCCGTTTTTATCCTCAAGCTCGATGCGAACCTTACAGGCCTGGTCAACCGTGGTGGAGGTCTCGTGGGAGAAGAAATCACCGCCCCGCATATGCGCCACATGGGTACGGGAAGCCTGGCTCCAGTACCCCATGCTATGGGGGTTCTTGCGTGCGTAATTTTTTACGGCAATCGGGGCGCGACGGTCTGAGTTACCCTCGCGAAGCACCGGATTCACTGCAGAGCCAAGAATTTTCGCGTAGCGGGACTGAATATCCTCTTCTTCTTCGCTCTTGGGCTCATCAGGGTATTCAGGAACGTTGTAGCCGTGTTCGTTCAATTCAGCGATCGCTTCCCGCAATTGGGGGATAGAAGCACTGATATTGGGAAGCTTGATGATGTTGGCTTCGGGATCCTGTGTCAGATTGCCGAGCTCCAGCAAGGTGTCATTCACCTTTTGCTCATCAGTCAGGTAGTCAGGAAAACTGGCCAGGATGCGTGCAGCCAGTGAAATATCGCTGCTTTCTACTTCAATTCCAGCGATGGAAGTGAACTTCTCAATAATGGGCAAAAAAGAATAGGTCGCCAGCGCTGGCGCCTCGTCCGTCATTGTATAAATAATTTTTGGCGTGCTCATAGAATTACAGGTCCCAATTGTATTGGCAGTGCTTCCCGCGTGACATGAGTCGGCTTTTGACCGTCAGATCAGCGGGTCTAAAGGAGTGCTCCCTCCGAATAAACCGTATTCTGCGTGGGTTGGCGAGTATAGCACTGACCGTTTAGCCTTGTTAGCGTAGCGGGCCAGTAACACGACTCATTCTATCAATCAGGCCCATCAGGATTGTCAGTTCCCATGGCGAAATTGATCTTGTTAAACAAACCTTTTCAGGTTCTATCCCAGTTTCAGGATGATCAGGGTCGTCGAACGCTGCGCGAGTTCATTCCGGTTCCTGGTGTCTATCCGGCAGGCCGGCTGGACTGGGATTCTGAGGGCTTGCTGTTGCTGACAGATGACGGAGGCCTTCAGGCGCGCATCAGCAGCCCGCGTTTCCATCTGCCCAAAACCTACCTGGTGCAGGTGGAAGGCCAACCCGGGGACCGGGATCTGCAAAAATTACGCCAGGGGATTACCCTCAAGGATGGCCCCACCAGGCCAGCACAGGTTCAGCGGATTGACGCGCCCTCATTATGGCCGAGAAATCCACCTGTACGTTCCCGCAAAACGGTATCCGATAGCTGGCTGAAACTCACCATAGACGAAGGTCGAAACCGTCAGGTCCGACGCATGACGGCAGCTATTGGCTTCCCTACCCTGCGCCTTGTGCGCTGGCAAATCGGGGACTGGAAAGTGGAGGGACTATCCCCGGGAGAGTGGCAGACTACCGAGGTTCATGCTCCAGCCCGCCGCAAAGCCAGGACGCGGCCGCAAGGGCGTCGCGCTCGCGGGCCTCGACCCAGTGCCAGCGACCGTCGATAAGCTCCTTCTTCCAGAACGGCGCCCGGGTTTTCAGCACATCCATGATAAACGCGCAGGCCTCAAAAGCCGCCTGCCGGTGCTGGGCGCTAACGGCCACCTGAACGATCTCGTCTCCAAGCTGCATGGTACCAACCCTGTGCACCACCCAGGCACCATTTATGTGCCACCGCTGCTCCGCATGCTCGATGATGGTGCCCAGCAGCCGCTCTGTCATACCCGGATAATGCTCAAGATGCAGAGCTTCCACACGGCCGTCTTCATCGCGCACATGACCGGAGAACTGCACAATGGCACCACTAATGCCCTGATCATGGAGCCATTTCTGCGGCGCACAGCTATCCAGCGTGACATCCTGAACGGCGCAATGCGCTTTCATCCGCCGGTCACCGGCGGAAACAGTGCCACCACATCACCGTCTACAATGTCAGTGTCTTCAGTGGCCAGCACCTCATTGACTGCCACCATGCGGCATGGCGTCGCCGCAAAGGCTCTTGCCAGTGCGGTATCACTATCTTCCAACCAGACCACCAGCTCCCCCACGGTGCTGACACCGGCGGGTAATGTCAGCTCCAGCAAGTCCCGCCCCGCCCGCTCTCTCAAGGCTGCAAACAAACGCACTTGAATCATGTTACTACCCTTTCATTCGCCAGCCTGGTCGGCAGCTCTTCGGTAATGGCCACTTCTGCCCCCTGCTTTCTCAAGAAGACAGACGTTTTCAATAACCATGCCGCGGTCCACCGCCTTGCACATGTCATACAAAGTCAGGGCGGCAACGGATGCGCCCGTCAGGGCTTCCATCTCTACGCCGGTGGTACCACTGAGTTTGCAGAGAACCTCGATCCGCAGGGCATCTTCCCCGTCCGCCTCGATCTGTACATTCACCCGGGTAAGCAGTAGCGGATGGCAAAGCGGAATCAGGTCCCAGGTCTTTTTGGCGGCCTGAATACCCGCAATCCGCGCAGTGGCCAGGACGTCACCCTTGGGATGGCGTTGATCCACAATCATTGCCAGTGTCTCCGGCTGCATGCGCACCCTGGCCTCGGCCACCGCTACGCGCTGGGTAACGGCCTTCTCTGTGACATCCACCATCTGGGCCTGCCCGCGAGCATCCAGATGGGTAAAGCTATCCTCTGACATCCTCAATCCCCGGCCTGTTGTCGAAGCGCAGCCTGCGCTACCATTCCCGCCTTTCCATACAGCATCGTGCCTGATTCTGTTTGCACAGGCACCCGTATTGGCAGAATCGCTATGAACAGCTTTGAACCGCACATTACTGTGGCCTGCGTAGTGGAACAAGACGGCCGATTTCTCTTTGTGCGCGAAATGAGCAAGGGGCAGGAAGTCATCAACCAGCCTGCCGGCCATGCCGAATTCGGTGAAACCCTGATGCAGGCGGCCTACCGGGAAACCCTGGAAGAAACCGCCTGGCAGGTGGAGATCACTGACCTGCTTGGGTGGTACATTTTCCAGCCCCACATAGGCGGCGGCGTATATTACCGCACCTGCTTTGTGGCCCGCCCGGTGAGTCATGACCCCCGGCAGAAACTGGACACCGGCATCCTGGAAGCCATGTGGCTGACCCCGGATGAGTTTCGTGCCCAGCGAGACAGGCATCGTAGCGCTCTGGTGGAACGTTGTCTGGACGACTACCTGTCCGGCCGCCGTCTGCCCCTGGATACCATTTATCAGCATCCCTGGCCGCTGCAGCGCGGCTAACGGTCATAGGCAGTAGCATGAAGAAAGCTCCACAAGATACCCGCGTCATTGTCGGCATGTCCGGCGGTGTGGATTCCTCAGTGGCCGCCGCCCGGCTGATTGATGCCGGTTACCAGGTGGAAGGCCTGTTCATGAAGAACTGGAATGAGGACGACGGCACGGAATACTGCACCGCCCGCGAAGACCTGCTGGATGCCATGCAGGTGTCCGGGGTGCTGGGAATTGAACTGCATACGGCCAACTTTGCCAGCGAGTACTGGGACCGGGTGTTCGAGCATTTCCTGGAAGAATACCGTGCCGGCCGCACCCCGAATCCCGACATCCTCTGCAACAAGGAAATCAAGTTTCAGGCCTTTCTGGACCATGCCATCACTCTGGGCGCCGACTATATCGCCACCGGCCACTACGCCCAGGTAGACCACAATGGCCCGGCAAAATTGGTCCGTGCCGTGGATACCAACAAGGACCAGACCTATTTCCTGCACGCCGTGGACTACCGCAAGTTTGACCAGACCCTGTTTCCACTGGGTGACCTGGAAAAGCCTGAGGTGCGCCGTATCGCGGAAGAAAAGGGCTTTGCCAATCACAAGAAAAAGGATTCCACCGGCATCTGCTTCATCGGTGAGCGGCGCTTCAAGGACTTCCTTGAGCAATACCTGCCGGCCCAGCCAGGCAGAATCGAGGACGACCATGGTAATGACATCGGTCAGCATGATGGCCTGATGTACTACACGCTGGGGCAACGTCAGGGACTGGGTATCGGTGGCCGTGCGGATGCCGGTGACGCCCCCTGGTACGTGGCAGGCAAGGATCTGGACCGCAATGTGCTGGTTGCCGTACAGGGCACAGACCACCCGCTGCTCTACAGTCGCGAGCTGACCAGTGCGCCGATGCAGTGGGTAGCGCTTGAGCCACCCACCTTGCCGGCCAGGCTTACCGCCAAGACCCGGTACCGGCAGCCTGACCAGGCCTGCACTGTCAGCGATGCCGGTGATGGCCGTGTTCATGTGCTGTTCGACGAGCCCCAACGCGCCGTCACCCCCGGGCAATCCGTCGTGTTCTATGATGGCCCCGTCTGTCTGGGCGGTGCCCCGATCCAGCATACCCGGTAACACAGCCAAGGAAACTTGTATGAGCGAGCGTTTCACACCTGAGCAACAACAGGTTCTGGCACTGGCTGCCGTATTTCAGGCTGCCCAATTGGCCGACGACATTGCCCTGCGTGGAGATTGTGCCCCCCACGCCTTACGGGCGTTGATCGAAGGGGTCATGGCCCTGGATGCAGACAGCTTTGACAGTATCTACCCGCAACCCGAGCTGTTGCGCGAAGGCATGTCTCTGCTGGAGCTGAGCCTCAATCGCAGCAGTGGTGGCGCCTCGCTGCGCCCGCTCAACTATGGGCTGGCCCTGCTGCACCTGGCTGCCAAGCTGGCCAAAAACCCGGACACCACCAACATCCTCCGCCACCGGCTTATGGCGCTCAATGGACAACAGGCCCACTTCAGCGATGTGGCTGACGATGCCTTCTGCCACCGCCTGGCCAGCATCTATGTGGACACCCTGGGCACCTTTCGCTTTCGCATTCAGGTTAAAGGCGAGCCGGCTCATCTCCAGGACGACGACAAGGCCGCCCGGATCCGTGCCCTGTTCCTGGCCGGCGTCCGGGCCGCCTTCCTGTGGCAACAACTAGGCGGCAAGCGCTGGCACTTGCTGTTCAAACGAAAGCAGATCATTTCAGCAATGGAGTCTATTAATTTCAAATAGTTAAAAGCTTTTCTTAAACCAATTTATATCTGCAAGATCGCTCTGCAACGCCACGACAGGAGCGTAACGAATACCCGCACCAGAAAGGTGAAGAAACCGGTTTCGGGTCACGGCAAACGGCCATCCGTAATCAAATCCCTGAGGCCGGCAAGGTTTAGGCGTTTGCCTTTCACTACTCGCCACTCAGCACCCGGCACTTTTCGCACAAAAAAGGCCCGGATTTAGACCTGAAGACAGGCTTCTGTACCGATGGCGCGGCCAGGCCAGTCTGGCCCACAATCAACCACGCACCCCCTGCATTTTTGCTGTATCATTGCGCCGCTTTGAAACCTTACTTGGATGATCCCGGGAGCCTGACACATGTCCAGCCTGACCACGCTTACCGCCATTTCACCGGTCGACGGCCGCTATGCCGGCAAAGTCGATGCCCTGCGTAATACCACCAGTGAATACGGTCTGATCCGCTTCCGCGTCCATGTGGAAGTCAGCTGGCTGGAACAGCTTGCCCACGACAAGAGCATCCCCGAGGTTCCGCTGATGAGCGGTCAGGCGGCCTGGCACCTGCGCGGCATTACCCGCGACTTTGAAGCCAAACATGCCGAGCGCATCAAGGAAATCGAAGCCACCACCAACCACGACGTGAAAGCGGTGGAGTACTTCATCAAGGAACAGATGGCCGAGCACAAGGAGCTGGCCGGCATGAGTGAGTTCGTTCACTTCGCCTGTACCAGCGAGGACATCAACAACCTGTCCTACTCTTTGATGCTCAAGGAAGCCCGGGAGCTGCTGCTGCCGAAGATGGATCAGGTGATCAGTGCCATCCGTCGTCAGGCCCATAGTCTGGCGGATCAGCCCATGCTCTCCCGCACCCACGGCCAATCTGCCTCCCCCACCACTGTAGGCAAGGAAATGGCCAACGTGGTAGCCCGCTTGCAGCGTCAGCGTGACCAGTTTGCCGCGGTGGAACTGCTTGGCAAGATCAACGGTGCGGTGGGCAATTATAACGCCCACCTGTCGGCCTACCCGAACGTGGACTGGGAAAACTTCGCCCGCCGCTTCGTGGAAGGCCTGGGCCTGACCTTTAACCCGTTCACCACCCAGATTGAGCCCCACGACTGTGTGGCCGAATACTTCCACGCCCTGATGCGTTTCAACACTGTGCTGCTGGACTTTGATCGCGACGTGTGGGGCTACATTTCCCTGGGGTACTTCAAGCAGAAGACCGTGGAAGGCGAAGTGGGCTCCTCCACCATGCCGCACAAGGTCAACCCCATCGACTTCGAAAATTCCGAGGGCAACCTGGGCCTGGCCAACGCCATCATGGACCATCTGGCAGCCAAGCTGCCGGTCTCCCGCTGGCAGCGTGACCTGACCGACTCCACGGTGCTGCGAAATGTGGGCGTAGGCCTGGCACACAGCCTGATTGCTTTCGAGGCCAGCCTCAAAGGGATCGGCAAGCTGGAAGTGAACAAGGCTCGACTGGACGCGGATCTGGATGCCGCCTGGGAAGTACTGGCCGAGCCAATCCAGACGGTCATGCGTCGCTATGGTATCGAAAAGCCTTACGAGAAGCTCAAGGCCCTGACCCGCGGCAAGGACGGCATCAACCAGGAAACCCTGACTGCCTTCATCAACGACCTGGCTATTCCTGACGACGCCAAGGAATTGCTGCTGGCCATGACCCCGGCCACCTACGTGGGTAGCGCCGCGAGCCAGGCCCGTAATATCTAAACGCCACAAGACAGGGGCAGCTACGCTGCCCCTTACCGGCGAGACTCCCTATGCCCACTTCCCTGCCCCATTTCCAGCTGCCCTTATCCGCCGCCGACTTTCTTCGCCAGTACTGGCAGAAAGCCCCGCTGTTCATGCCCGGCGCCGCCGGAGGACTGGACAGCCCTGATGCGGACACACTGGCCGGTCTGGCGCTGGAAGATGGCGTGGAGGCACGCATCATTCAGGGCGCGGGTAACGGCCCCTGGACCCTGACGCAGGGCCCGCTGGAAGAGAATATCTTCAGTGAAGTCGGCGAGGAGAACTGGACGTTGCTGGTCCAGTCTGTGGACCATTTCCTGACAGAAAGCTCCCTGCTTCTCGACAGCTTTAACTTCCTGCCAGGCTGGCGGCTCGAAGACATCATGATGAGCTATGCCACCAAGGGCGGCAGTGTGGGCCCGCATTTTGACCGCTATGACGTTTTTCTGGTTCAGGCCAGTGGTACCCGCCGCTGGCAGATTGGCGATCTCTGCGACGACCACAGCCCCCGCCAGCCACACCCTGATCTGAAGTTGCTGGCGGAGATGAATGTCCAGAAGGAATTCATCGCCCAACCCGGTGACGTCCTCTACCTGCCCCCTGGCGTTGCACACCATGGCGTGGCCGAAGACAGTGATTGCATTACCTGGTCCGTGGGCTTTCGCGCCCCGGATTACCAGATCCTGATGGCCGAAATCGCCGGTGAATGTCTGGCTGAGGCCGACAGCATGCTGTTCAGTGACCCGCAGCGCACACCGACGAACAACCCCGCCATTCTTTCGGATGCTGATCGTCAGCAACTGATCCGCGGCGCCCTTGATCTGCTCAACCCCGAGGCCATCGAGAAGGCAGTTTATCGCTGGCTCTCCACCCCTCGGCAGGATGGCCTTGAATTTGCCGTGGATGACCACCATATTCGCATCCGCGATCCTGAAATCGCGCTGGTTCGCCATGGTAGTACTCGCCTGTTGATGCAGGGCAACCGGGTATGGCTGAACGGTGAAGCCCATGCGCTTACAGAACAACAACGTCCGCTGGTGCAGCTTTTGGCCAGCCAACGACGCTACACCCATAACGAGCTGGAAGCGGTCATGTCAGAAACCGCCCAGGAATTGCTTCATGAATGGATTGAACAGGGCTTCTTCGCCCCGCTATAACGAGAACCCCATGGCTATCAGCATCATCGAAACCCGCTGGGACGAGCATGAAGCAGCGCTGCGCGCGCTTCGCCAGCAGGTTTTCATTGACGAACAACATGTCCCTGAAGAGCTGGAGTGGGATGGCGAAGACAAGGACGCTGTCCATTTCCTCGCCATGGACGCAGAAAAGAATCCGATTGGCTGCATTCGGCTGCTCCCTACCGGGCAGATCAGCCGCCTTTGCGTGCTGTCAGAGCAGCGCAACAACGGCGTAGGCAGCTCCCTGCTGGTGGCCGCCGAGGAAGCCGCACGCGCCAAAAGCATGGAAGAAATCTTCCTGCATGCCCAGACCCACGCTACCAGCTTCTATGAATCTGCAGGATTCTCCGTCTCGGGCGGCATCTTCATGGATGCCAACATCCCTCACCGTCAGATGTTCAAACCGTTACTCTGATCGGCATGCCGTTCGAGATAGGCAAGAATGAAACGCTACTCTCGGTGAAGCACAGTGAAGCCAGCCAGGCGCTGGCTTTACTGATCAGGGCCTCTCGGCGCTCCCTGTGGCTGCGAGTGCCGTTGCTCGACCCCCTGACCGCCGACTCGGCGGTTTGCGACGCCATCAAATCTCTCGCCCTCTCCAGCCAACGGGTTGATATCCGCGTCCTGTTTGACGACCAGGAAGCCGCAATCCGTGACGGTCATCGCCTGATTCACCTCGCGCGCCGCCTCCCTTCACGCCTGCAGCTACGGCAAAGTCAGGACGACGATCGGGATCCTCAAGCCTGTTTCGGCATCGGTGACGGCACCGGACTGTTCGAAGCGAAAGGCTGGCCCCGTCCGGTGCGCATTCACCTTTGCGGTCATCGCCTGCCACTGGCGCCCAGGCTGGCCCGTGATTTCCAGGCCATATGGGAACGGGGAGGGAGCAATCCGGAATTGCGGGAGTTAAGGCTCTAGGGAAGCGGCGAGCTACTGGCTGCGGCGGAACTCTCTGCTGCGAAAGGGGTTTACCGAGAGGCGAAGCCGGGCAAGTGAGTTGCGAGTTTTGAGTATCGAGTTTCGAAAGGCAAAGGCCAAACCATCACCTCCGGTGGAGGGCTTTCCCAACCGGGAACTCGCCACGTTTGACCAGCCCTTTCGCGCCTCGACAGGCGCTCCTAGAGCTGGAGCAGAGGTTTGCGATAACCGAGCAGCGTCCTTGATTTTTTAACGCCAGAAATCAAACCCGGGACCGTGTCTCGCCCACCAACCTTGCAGGCCCAGCCGCGCCAGTTCACTAAAGCTCAACTAACAACCGCCAATTAACCTGCCCACTCGCCTGATACTTCTCCTCAAAGTCCGTCACCGGCTCCTGCCCTTCCGGCAACGCCTCAATGCTGGCCACATGACCGCTCAGGGCCAGTGCCGCCTGGACTTCCTGAAGGTAGATCGGCCAGTTGCTGCGCAGCTCCAGCTCGCCGCCCAGCGCCAGCACCGCCGGCCAGACCGGGTGACCGTGCCAGCGGCGTTTCAAGTGCGCACTTTTCGGCCAGGGGTTCGGGTAAAGGATCTGATGCCGGGCCAGTTGCCAGCCGGCCTCCACCATCAGTCGCCACAGACCCGCGCAGTCGCTGCGCAGCAACAGCAGGTTATCCGGTAACGGGGCGAAGCGACGCTGCGCTTTTGTCAGCCGGTCGGCAGACTGATCCGCGCCAATCACCAGTGCCTGGGGATTGGCACGCGCCAGATGTACGGAAGACCGTCCGGTGCCGCAGCCACTGTCCAGCATCAGGGGCCGCTCACTCCCCTGCTTTGCGCGCCATTGGCTCGCCTGTGCAAAAGCCTCCCGGTCGTGATCTGCGAACGGTGCCTGCCACGGGTTAGCCAGATGGCGTACCACCACCTTCTCCAGATCCGTATGGACGCCTTCCTGGTTAGACTGAACCGCTCGGCTGTTGGCATACATGGGCAGATTTCTCGCTCGGGAACCGGGCGGCTATTATGCCTGTCAGATCGGATGGATGCAGGTGGAGAGACACCTTTTCGCTCGCTGAAACCCCTGTGCCTGATGTGAAGGCGGGATGGTCGGACGCCTGAGCGTCAGACGCCAAGAGCAACAACCTCTTGCCTTGTATCAGCAAACTGCGCACCTGCCAGATTCTGGTGGCAACCGGTGCTACCGGTTTTCTCTATTTTTACAACAGACGTCTGACGTCCGACCAAATAATTTGAATTCCCACCATAATCCGACAAACTCCATGTCATGACTGCTGTAAGGAAACCCATGGGACGGACACTGTTTTTCCTGCTTTTGATATGCAGCCTGAACGCCTCGGCACAAGACATGAGCCTGCATGTCATTTCCCGGCCAGATGCCGGTGCACTGGTGCCGGTGATTGGCCCGCTGCTACCGGAGGGAGGCACTGTGAATGCCTATCAGGGCAAGCTGATCATCCGCACCACCGACCAGAATTTCCATGAGCTGCAATCGGTACTGGGCGAATTGAACAGCAAACCGAGTTCCGTCATCGTCTACCTGCGCCGGGCCGGCAGCGCCGAGACCTCCCGTTCCGGTGCCGGCATCGATATAGTCCGCCGGCCCGCCCAGACTAGCGCCCGGGTTCATGTGCAGGAGCAACGGGAAAGCCTGCAACGCCAGGATGATTACCGCATTCGCACCCTCAGTGGTTACCCCGCCGGCATCAATCGAGGCACCCTGCTGGCGCTGAGTGGCGGCGACTACGGAACGGTGCTGCACAATCTCGAGCGCGGCATCCAGGTCACGCCCCAGGTCAACACCGATGGCTCGGTTACCCTGCAGATCCAGCAGCGCCATGACCAACCCGGCGGCCCCGGCATCGCCGCCACCCAGCACACCAGCAGCACCCTGCGCCTTCAGCCCGGCCAATGGCAACAGATGGGCGCCATCAATACCGTCAGCCAGGGCAGCCAGCGTGAAATTGGCCAATATCAGACGTCACGGCAGACGGTGTTTTTGCCGATTGAGGTGATGGTGGAAGTGAATGAATAGTTAATAATGAATAATTAATAACTGCGCGAGCAGCTTTGGTCTTTTCTTAAACGCAAGAGGCCGCGCCCAACGATGGGCCCGGCCTCTTTACTTTCAGGCAACCAACGACGCGCGAGCGCGCCGCTATTCATTATTAACTACTAATTATTAATTGCCTGCTTTCAGTTCACGGCGACGACGGTGCAGAACCGGCTCGGTGTAACCGCTCGGCTGGGAGCAGCCTTCGAACACCAGCTCAACGGCTGCCTGGAAGGCAACGGAACCGTCGAAGTTCTTGGCCATGGGCGTGTACAGCGGATCATTGGCGTTCTGACGATCAACCACGTCGGCCATGCGCTTCAGGGTTTCCATCACCTGCTCTTTGTTGGTGATGCCGTGGTGCAACCAGTTGGTCACGTGCTGGCTGGAGATACGCAGGGTGGCACGGTCTTCCATCAGGCCCACATCATTGATGTCCGGTACCTTGGAGCAGCCCACGCCCTGGTCGATCCAGCGCACCATGTAACCCAGGATCCCCTGCGCGTTGTTGTCCAGCTCCTGTTGGATTTCCTCGGCAGACAGCTCGCGATCCAGCAGCGGCAGCGTGAGGATGTCGTCCAGCGAAGCACGCTCACGGCTGGCCAGCTTGGCCTGAACCTCAGCCACGTTCACTTCGTGGTAATGGGTCACGTGGAGGGTAGCTGCGGTCGGAGACGGCACCCAGGCACAGTTGGCGCCCGCGTTCGGGTGACCGGCTTTGTTGGCCATCATCTGAGCCATCTCGTCCGGCATGGCCCACATGCCTTTACCAATCTGGGCGTGACCCGGCAGGCCGCATTCCAGACCGATATCCACGTTCCAGTCTTCGTAGGCCTTGATCCAGGCCATGCCCTTCATGTCGCCTTTGCGCGCAAACGGGCCGGCTTCCATGGAGGTATGCATTTCGTCACCGGTACGGTCGAGGAAACCGGTGTTGATGAAGATCACGCGATCGCTGGCCTGACGGATACACTCCTTCAGGTTCACGGTGGTGCGACGTTCTTCATCCATGATGCCGATCTTCAGGGTCTTGTCGGCCAGGCCCAGGGCCTTCTCGACACGGCCAAACAGCTCAACAGCAAAGGCCACTTCTTCCGGGCCATGCATCTTCGGCTTCACGATGTAGACGGAACCGGTGCGGCTGTTGCTCAGCTTGTTGATCTTTTTCAGGTCGTGCATGGCGGCCAGTACGGTGACCATGCCGTCCATGATGCCTTCCGGGGTTTCCTCACCGTTCATGAGGATGGCCGGGTTGGTCATCAGGTGACCCACATTACGGACCAGCAGCAGGGAGCGGCCGTGCAGGGTCAGGGTGGAACCGTCCAGTGCGGTGTACTCACGATCACCGTTCATGGAACGGGTCAGAGTCTTGCCGCCCTTCTCGAAGCTTTCCTGCAGGTCACCCTTCATCAGGCCTGCCCAGTTGCGGTACACCTCAACCTTGTCTTCGGCATCAACGGCGGCAACGGAGTCTTCGCAGTCCTGAATGGTGGTGATGGCAGATTCCAGCAGCACGTCTTTCATGTTGGCTGCATCGTCAGCACCGATGGGGTGGCTCGCGTCGAATTGCAGTTCAGCGTGCAGGTTGTTGTGCTTGACCAGGACACCGGTGGGTGCAGCGGCGTCGCCCAGGAAACCTTTCAACTGGGATTCGTCTTTCAGGCCGGTCTTTTCGCTACCAAGGGAGACAACCAGCTTGCCGTCAACAATGGCGTAGCCTGTGCTGTCCTTGTGGGAACCGGAGGCCAGCGGGAAGTAGTTGTCCAGGAAGTCGCGAGCCCAGGCAATCACCTTGGCACCACGCTTCGGGTTATAGGCGCCGCCTTTCTCCGCGCCACCTTCGTTGGAAATCACGTCGGTGCCGTACAGGGCATCGTACAGGCTGCCCCAGCGGGCGTTGGCCGCGTTCAGAGCGAAACGGGCGTTCTTCACCGGCACGACCAGCTGCGGGCCGGCAATGGTGGCGATTTCTTCATCCACATTCTCGGTGGTGACTTTGAACTCATCGCCTTCCGGGAGCAGGTAGCCAATCTCGGCCAGGAATGCCTTGTACTCGGCCATGTCGATGGTTTGACCCTTGCGCGCCTTGTACCACTCGTCCAGCTGAGCCTGAATGGCTTCACGCTTTTCCAGCAGCGCCTTGTTCTTGGGCGCCAGGTCCTTGAGGATGGCTTCCAGCTCGGCCCAGAAGTGTTCCGGGTCAACGCCGGTACCCGGCGCAATCTCGTTGACTACCAGATCATGGAGTTCGGCAGCGATTTCGAGGCTACCCTTCTGAATACGATCGGTCATGATGCTCCTACCCTTCTGGTCCAGAGAAGTCTTCAGTAAATCGGCGTTTTCCGTGAAACCGGCAGTAACCGGCTTGTCCGACCCAGCAGCGAAGCGGATCGGGCTGTCACATCAACCCCGGGAAGTACGACTGCTGCGAGGCGGCCCAGCCGGGCCTCTCGCGAAAAAAACGGTGGGTATTCTAGCCGAAACGCCGCCGCGAATCATGTTTAGACACAAAAATTAGCGTGACTGTGCGGTCTGCGATCAACCGAACAGATTGACCACATCCAGGCGGTGTGCCTGCTCCCCGCCACGCTGCTGACCATCCTCAAGATTCTCGAAGTCAAACAGGCGAGTATCGGCCAACTGCGACGGCGCAATGTTCTGCATCGCGGCAAAGATGTTCTCGATGCGACCAGGCTGTTCACGATCCCATTTCTGTAGCATTTCCTTGATCACCTGGCGCTGCAGGTTCTCCTGAGAGCCACACAGGTTACAGGGAATGATGGGAAAGTCCTTGAAACCGGAGAATTCGATGATGTCCTTCTCGCGGCAATACGCCAGCGGGCGAATCACGATGTTGCGGTTGTCGTCGCTGCGCAACTTGGGCGGCATGGCTTTCATCTTTCCGCCGTAGAACATGTTCAGGAAGAGGGTTTCTACGATGTCGTCCCGGTGATGACCAAGGGCAATCTTGGTAGCGCCGATCTCCTCGGCAAAGCCATACAGGCTGCCGCGGCGCAGGCGTGAACACAGGCCGCAAGTGGTTTTCCCTTCCGGTACCTTCTCCTTCACGATGGAATAGGTGTCCTTTTCCAGAATGTGGTAAGCCACCCCTTCCCTTTCCAGATACTCAGGCAGGACATGCTCAGGAAAACCGGGCTGTTTCTGGTCCAGATTCACCGCCACCAGCTCAAAGTTAACCGGGGCCGAATGCTGCAGATTCCGCAGGATCTCCAGCATGGTGTAGGAATCCTTGCCGCCGGACAGGCAGACCATCACCTTGTCGCCTTCGCTGATCATGTTGAAGTCAGCAATGGCGCGCCCTACTTCGCGCCGCAGTTTCTTCTGCAGCTTGTTGAAGCGGGTACTTTTTTTGGATTCCTGGGCAGCCAGAGACATTACGTCACCTTCATTTTGCGGATCAGTCGGCGATACAGTGCGGGAAACCAGCGTTTCAGATAGACACCGGCCTTTTCGCGGCCGGCGATGATAACCTGATCGCTTCCCTGCTGCACGGCCTTGAGCAACCGTTCAGCACATTCATCGGCGCTAATGCCCGCCTCCTGGGCGTCATCCATACTCCCCTGGGCGGAGCCGTCGCCAGTGAGCGCGTTAACCGACACCTGGGTGCGAATAAAGCCCGGCATCACCAGCGTCACCCGG
The DNA here is from genome assembly GCF_009882945.1 of Alcanivorax sp. DP30. GTDB lineage: Bacteria > Pseudomonadota > Gammaproteobacteria > Pseudomonadales > Alcanivoracaceae > Alcanivorax. Next base: position 342,467 of record NZ_WTUY01000002.1, on the reverse strand, counting down.
ATACCGTGGTCGTACTCTTCTGCCCGTAATGACTCGAAAAAACCATGAAGCGCATGCTTGCTGGCGCTGTAAGCGCTGCGCAGCGGCGTGGGCAGCTCACCCACTAGAGAGGTCACCACCACAAAGCGGCCTTCCCCTTGTGCGCGGAATAGCGGGAGTACGGCCTTGGTCAGGGCCACGGTGCCGAAGAAGTTCACTTCCATGATGCGCCGATCCACAGACAAATCCGTGTCTGCTACCAGCGAGCGCTGGGAGATGCCGCCGTTATGGACCACCAGGTCCAACTGTCCGAACTTGCCTTTCACTGCTGCCACGGCAGCGGGCATGGCCTCGCTGTCGGCCAGATCCAGTGGCAGGATCAAATGCTCTGCAGCGTTCACCAGCCCTTCCCGCACGCGTTCCAGCTCTGCTTCCCGGCGCGCAGACAACACCAGCCTGGCACCCCGACGGGCACAGGATCTTGCCACCGCTTCCCCGATACCCGAGGACGCCCCGGTTATCCACACCACCTTGCCTGCCAGGCTCTTGGGCATACTGCTGTCTCCATACGTGTAAGTACTGCAGAGGGTAAAGGGAACGAAGGGTTAATCAAAGACTTACCAGCGCCGCTCAACGCCAGTCAATGAGCACTGTTGATGGGAGGGCCTGCTTGCTGACCGGACACAGAGGCACGAGAGCAAGCGAGTTGCGAGGGACGAGTTTCGAAAGTCAAAAGCGACAACCCTCGCCTGTTCGAAGGTTGTCGCTACGCGAAACGCGTCACTCGCTTCCTGGCCTCTCGTGACGGCAAACCTGCTAGCCGGTTACTTCAACTCTCTGGACGACAGGCCCAGCAGATGCCGCGCCACGATGAGCTGCTGGATCTGCTGGGTACCTTCGAAGATATCAATGATCTTGGAATCCCGGGCCAGTTTCTCGAGCAGGGTTCGTTCCGAATAACCCAGTTCACCGCACAGGGCCACGCACTTGAGCGTCACATCGTTGCCCATACGCCCGGCCTTCGCTTTGCACATGGAAGCTTCCTTGGAGTTTGGCTGGCCGTTATCCGCCATCCACGCCGCCTTGAGGGTCATCAATCGTGCGGCTTCCAGGTCAGCTTCCAGCCTGTAAAGTTCGAGCTCACGGGCACTCAAACTATAAGGAAGTTTCGAGAAGCTTGCCTTAACCCCTTCTTTTTCATAAATTTCACGTGTAATTTCCAGCGCAGCACGAGCCAGCCCCAGCGCCATGGCAGCCACTTGCGGCCGGGTGTTGTCAAAGGTTTGCATGACACCACCGAACGCCTTCTTGCGCGCTTCTTCGCTGTCTGCGATTTCTGCTGAGCCAAGAATATGATCCTTGGGAATCCGGCAATCGTTGAGCGACAGTGCCGCCGTATCCGACACCCGCAAGCCCATCTTGTCTTCCACTCGTACGAGGCTCATTCCCGGGTTATCGCGGGGAATGATGAATGACTTGATAGCCGCCTTGCCCAATTTCTTGTCCAGGGTGGCCCAGACAACCACCGCATCACAACGCTGTCCGCCGGTGCAGTAAATCTTTTCGCCGTTTAGCACCCATTCGTCTCCATCCAGCTGTGCTGTCGTGCTGATGGCAGCGGAATCAGAGCCTGCACCGGGCTCGGTGATCGCCATGGCGCAGTAAAGCTTGCCGTATTTTTCCTTCTGCTCAGCGGTCCCCACCGCACTCACCGCCGCGTTGCCAAGGCCAGTACCGGGGATGGAGAGCATGAGCCCTACATCGCCCCAGCACATGGCTTCCACACCCATGATTCCCATCATGTTGGCGCCATTCCTGATTTCATCGGACGGTGCAGCCTTGTCTCTTGGGCCACGGCCCATGGAAGCCATCATCTGCGCCACCGGCTTCAACTCTTCAGGGGTCTCGCAGTGCTCGATTGCATCATATTTGCGGGAAATGGGTCGAAACACGCCACTGGCCAGCTGCTGGGCCATGGCCTGAACCTGGGTGAGCTTTTCGGGAAGTTCCAGATTAATCATCGTTATCTCCTTGTCTCAGACCATCAGGCTGCCGTGAAGCACGGCAATACTGCGCAGATTTCGGTACCACATCTCCAGCGGGTAATCGCGAACAAAACCCGCACCACCAAATAGCTGAATACCGTTGGTGCCAATGGCCATGGCCTTTTCCATGCACTGGAGATGCGCCAGATACGCCTCCTTGTAGAACGGCAGGCCCTGCTCTGCGCGGCTTGCAGCCCGCAGCATCATCAAGCGCATCCCCTCCAGTTCGATAGCCATGTCCGACACCATGAAGGCCACGGACTGACGCCAGGCAATGGGTTCACCGAACGCCTTGCGCTCCTTCACGTAGGGAATCGCGTAATCAAGTACCGATTGACAGCAGCCCACTGACAAGGCGCACAGACCAATCCAGGAAAGCCCCAGCAGTCGTTCCAGGTCAAAATGAGGAAGACGCTGGTCAGCAGACACCTTGACCTGATCCAGCACCAGCGAACAAAGTCCGGCGCTGCGCAGCCCCATTGCTGGCTCAGCACTAACGGTCAGGCCCTGCGCATCGGCCGGCACAATAAAGGCGCCCGGACCATCCGCAGTCGCGGCCACTACCAGAAACCACTGGCAGGATTCACCAGCGGGTACCAGCCCCTTGCTGCCGGTAAGCGTGAAACTCTCCCCATCACGCTCAGCGCGAGTATGCAGTTCCGTTGGTTCAAAAGTTGCCCGCGGTTCTACCAGTGCCACCGCAGCTCCCTGCCATTGCTCGGATGCCAGCCCGGGGAGCCACTGCTCCTGCTGTTCCTCGCTGCCAAAATCCATCAGTGCATTCACCGCGGCCATAGGCTGCAGGGCAGCCAGAGCATGGGACATATCCCCTGTGCCCAGGTCCTCGCAGGCCAGCGCGTTGGAAAGTGGAGAGCGAGGCAGCCCAACTCCACCCAGGGCTTCCGGTACCGGCATCAGTGCCAGACCGAAGTCATGAATCGCACTGATCAAATCGCTGTTCATTGCCGCCTGGTCATCGGCCTGTCTGGCCGCCGGTGTCAGCGATTCACGGACAAAACGCAGCATGTTTTCACGGGTTATTCGCTGCTCTTCGTTGAGCGTCAGATCGAAAAGGTCTGTGGTCATGGCTTCCTCTTCCAGAATATTCACACCGGTCGGACCTGCTGAATGGCGAGCAGGCTCCAGATAACACCAATCAAACGTTTGTTTGAATGCCAGCTTATCGTGCCCAAATGTCTACACGGTGTCACCCCCCTTGTTTGGGCCTGCTTTGAAAAAATGGTTAATGTAGAATCAAATTGCCATACCACAATAATGAAACAAGGCAGCAAGGCTTACGTGTTTACGCTGATTCCCAAGGATGCACCCGATCGCGCTGTTCGCATTCGCCGACAGCTGATGGCCCTGTATTCCTACTGCCTGCTCTGGTTTGGCACCTTTGCAGGGGTTCAGCTCACTGCGTTTGACCCGGCCACGCCTCATATCACGATTTTCAGCCTGCTTTTTGCCGTTAATGTGGTGTTTTACATACTGCTGCGTAGCGGCATCAGTGAACGCTTCAAAGATCCGAGTCTCACCGTATTCCAGATGATCGCGGGCATCCTTGCGGTCACCGCTGTGCTCTATTACTCGCGCGAATTGCGCGGGGCCATGCTGAGTATCTATTTGATGATCCTGACTTTCGGGGTGATCTCGCTGGATCGCCGCCGCTTACTGATGATGGCGATCTTCATCCAGGCCTGTTTCAGTCTCCTGTTGATTGGCGAAGGCATCCTGGCGCCACAGCAAGTAATCTTTTCCTACCAGCTTGGCCACTGGTTCATTCTTGCCCTGGTGCTCGGGTCGTTCGTCTATGTGGGCGGTTACATCCATAATCTGCAGAGTCGGGTGAGAGAGCAGCGTGAACATTTGCGTCAGGCCCATGATCGGCTTGCCGCCATCGCAATTCGAGATGATCTGACCGGGCTGTATAACCGCCGCTATTTCCTTGGCAGGCTGGAGGAGGAAATGGCGCTGGCCTCTCGCAATGGCTCCCCGCTTCACCTGGCCATTATCGACCTGGATCATTTCAAGCAGGTCAACGACACCTATGGTCATCAGGCGGGAGACGAGGTCATTCGACGCTTCAGTGCTGTTGCCAGCGTGGGCTTGCGTCGCTCTGACATCCTTGCCCGTTACGGTGGCGAAGAGTTCGTCGTTATGTTCCCCCACGCCTCCACCACTGCCTGTGTCGCCGCGCTGAATCGCCTTCGTGAAGAATTCGCCCAACAGCACTATCCCTTCTCGGACGCCCTGACCAACACCTTTTCCGTCGGGGTAGTTCAGTATCAGCAAAACGAAAGTGCGCAGGAGTTTGCCCGCCGGGCTGATGAAGCGCTTTACCAGGCCAAGTCCCAAGGCAGAAATTGCGTGGTTAAGGGCTGACTAGTACGGTCAGAACCATTAACCTGCCGACCACTCAGCCGTTATGCTTGCCCGCCTGGAGGGCCCATGTCTGAAATCACCAATCCCAGCCTCAAAAATACAGTTCGTAACCACTTCAGTGCTCTCGGTGAAGATGCACCGACCTGGACGGAAATCCACGGCCTGCTCTGCGCACTGGCAGTTGGCCCTGTCTCAGAGACAGACTACGCCGCCATGCTCGATCTGGATGTTCCTGAAGACGTAGCAAATGCCATGGAAAAACTCCGCCAGCGGCTGGCTACCCAAATGCTGGCCGGTGAACCCGTTAATCTCCCCTGCCTGCTGGACCCCTATCAAGAGGATGATGGTCAGGACCTGGCAAGCTGGTGTGCGGGTTTCATGACGGGAGTGTTTGAAGAAGAGGCGGCCTGGTATCAGGACGACGAAGAAAAGACCGTGGAACTGATGCTCCCGTTTATCCTGATTTCGGGCCTGGATGAGGATGAAGAACTGGACGCGCTGTGGGAGAACACCCAGGTGGTTCGTCAGATGGCGCTAAGCATTCCGGACCTGCTGGAGGAGTTCTTCCTCCATTTCCATGGTCCAGACGAGGGTGACGAGAACGAATAACCTGCTTTAGACGCGCTCCGGACAGGCAGGGATTCTTGCTGTCTGGAAACAGTCAATGTCAGTTATCCGGACTGATCGACAGATGACTGATGTCCGGCACTTTCACATTCTCCTCTTTCTTCTTCTGCCCTAGATCCTCCCCGACGCCTGCCATGGATAGATGGCTGACATCCGGTGCGGGAGGTGGTGGCGCATGGGTACTGTTGTCCATGTCTTCACCCACATCCGCAACGCTGAAAGGACCGGAAAACCCGGTGCCCCCGGTACGAATGGTGCCAACGGTTTCCAGATCACCACTATCCTGCCCTGATGGGGGCTCATCACTGACTGGGGAGGATTGCACGCCAACGGCGGAGTCAAAGTTTGAGGCAGGTGGCGCAGACTCTGATGGAGGAACAGGAGGCGCACTGGCTTCAGCCGCCCCGGACGCGAGAGGCTTGAGTACACACTCCGCACCCGCTTGCTTCAGCGCTGCGCGAAATTTCATCGCGGTAGCCTGGTCCGCATCCTTTTTCAGTATCACAGGCTGACCACTGAACAGCTTCTCGACCTTGGCAGCATCCATCTTGAACAACCGCCCGAGATTAGCCTTGACGGTGTCCGGGTCGGCACCTTTCACCAACTCACCGGTAAATACAACGTGGAAACGGGCGTCGCTCATCACGGATTCCTTTTCAAGCCGTGCCAGAGCAATTCTGACACGGTGTTTCTGTTAACTGGCACAGATCAATTCATCTGGCTGGCCGAGAATTCAGCCAGTGCCAGAATGGTTCGTGATGGATTCAGGCCCAGTGACTTCGGCACCATGGCACCATCAATCACGAACAGATTGGGATAGTTGAACACCTCTCCGCGGTAATCCACAACACCCTGGTCAATGGTGTCTGCCATATTGCACCCCCCCAGTGGATGCGGGGTGATCAGATCCTTGAACAGGGACCAGGTCGCCGGGGTGGTCGGATCACCACCGGTGGCCCTGGTCAGTGCCAGGTGTCGATCCGCCAGTCCCTGTACCGCCTTCTCTGCCTTGCGATAGTCCCAATCCAGTTTCAGTGTGGTTTTCTTCCAGGGCCAATACCAGCGACGCCCCAGATAAAAGCGACCACCGGGCTCATCCATGGCCTGACCAAACCAGGGCATGATATTGCTGAAGGGATCACTCTTGTCGCCGTAACGAAGCATGGCATTGCCCAGGCGGCTTCGGGCAATAATGGAGCTCTTGCCCATTGCTTCCAACCAATTGCCCAGTACATCCGGGATACCCCCGTCCTCTACAAAATAGCGGGCGCCGCCATCGCTACCGTCAAGGTAGTCAATGGCACTGGAAATGGTTGGCCCACGGGTTGGCGATATGACCTTGTTTTCGTAACTTGCAGGGGTGGCGAAATCACCATTACAGGTCCAGTTATTGCCAAGGCGCCGGCTCAGGCGAGGCAGTGTGCGGTACTGATCACGACAGCGCAGCAGCAATTCCGTGGAGCCCACAGAACCCGCGGCCACGATCACTTTGTCAGCACGAAATACTCGCCAGCACTGGCCATCCAGATCCCGGGCACGGACTTCATAGCCGCCCCCTGCCAACGGCATGATGGTACGAACATGGTGCAGCGGGCGAACCTCAGCTCCGGCGGTTTCCGCCGCTGCCAGATAATTGAGATCGAGAGTGTTCTTGGCCTTGACCGGACAGCCAAGGTCACAGTTACCGCAATGGGTACAGGTGCCCTGCTCCTTGCCCTGAGCATTTATCCAGCTTTTGCTGTGCCGGTAATCATAAGGGTCCTCGTCCATATCGCTGGACCAGTCCGGGTTGAAGGTGACAGCCTGATCGACCATTCGGAAGCGATGCCCATCGCCCACGGCCTCCGCCGCCTCTTTCATCAGCCGGGTGCGCGGCGTCCACTGATTGTCCGGCAAGGTCTGAACGTTCATCATCACACCGGCCGCGTCATAGTGCGGCTTTAGTGCCTGATAGCTGATGGCCTCAGGCCAGCCACTGTCGAAGGTTTCGGGTGTGGCTTCGATGCTGACATTGGCGTAAATCAGCGAACCACCACCCACACCGGCCCCCATGGCTACGCTCATGTCACCAAAGTAACGAAAATCAATCCAGCCGTTCTGTTTTTCCGGCTCGCTTTCATCCCAAAGCCAGTTTTTCTGGCTAACCGAGGGATAATCCGAAGGCAGCCAGCGTCGCCCCCGCTCCAGAACAATAACCTTGCTTCCCTTCTCTGCCAGTCGGCACGCCATGACCGATCCACCAAAGCCACTACCGACAACCAGGACATCCACTTTTTCCATGTTTTCCTCAATGTATTATTCACGACACATATCCATGTCATGGTTTTTAATCATCAAATTGCACTATAAAATCTGCCGCCAATCCTGTCTATTTACAGCGCTTTCCAGTAACCTTCCGTTCCTTGTTTTTTGCCCTTTCCTGCCTTCTGCGTATTAGCCCTGCCCCATGGAACAAATCGATTTCGTCACCGTTGAAGAACAGCAACGCCCTCGCAAACGCAACGGGTCAGGCACCACTCGAGCGGCACGCACAGCGAAAAAAACCACACGCCAGGGGGCGGCTCGTGAAGGCTACCGCCGGCTCACCGCAGACATTCCGGCTGATCTGCACAAGCGGCTAAAGATGCAGGCGCTAATGGAAGATCGTTCAGTCACCGAACTGATTGTCCAGGCTGCAGAAAGTTTTCTTCGTAATCGCGATTAAAGCCCTCGTACGGTTGGAGCCTCAACCGCCTGCTACCGTCATTACATCTTCATATCTCTGTCACGCCTTCGCACTGGAAACCCGTCACCATGGCCTGAAATTGTCCAAGGAGGCTCGATCATGGCTACTGACCTGTTCCTGCTCGCCTGCGCATTGTTATTCGCACTCTGCTTCCGGTTTCTGTTTCGACACCTGCCCCAGGAGCGTTGGCAATTTGTCGCTTCACTGCCCCTGAGAAAGAACGGGGATGGCTCCTGGCAAGGGCTTAACCTGACATTCTATGGGCTGTTTACCGGTTTCGCCGGTGGACTAGGTGTGGCCACCTTCATTTTGCTGACTGCTGCGGTGCAGGTATCACTGACCACCTCCCTGCTCCTTACCCTCGGTGTACTCACCATCTGCTTGCCTGCGGCGAAAATCATTGCCACTGTGGTAGAGAAGAACCGCCACGGCTTTACGGTCGGTGGCGCCAGCTTTGTGGGCATCCTCATTGCGCCACTGTTTCTGTGGATGGCGGACGTGCTGTGTCAGCGATACGGAAACATTTCATTGCCGGTGTTGCCCATGTTGGCAGCCATGGCCATTGCCTATGTGATTGGTGAAGGGATTGGGCGGCTGGCCTGTATCAGCTTTGGTTGCTGTTACGGCAAAGCCCTTGATCAGTCGCCACAATGGGCAAGGAAATGGTTTGCCTCCCTGCATCATGTCTTTATCGGCAAGACCAAGAAAATTGCCTTCGCGGGTGAGATGGAATCGGTGCGTGTCATTCCAATCCAGGCGATAACCTGCGTGCTTTATACCGCCCTCGCCCTGATTTGTGCCGCACTCTTCTTCCATGGGCAATTCGGCATTTCCTTTTCTCTGGCCCTCATCGGCAGCCAATTATGGCGGGCTTGGTCAGAAACCCTGCGTGCGGATTACCGCGGTGGCAGCAAATGGTTCTCCGCCTATCAGGCCATGGCGCTATTTTCAGTCCTGTACGGCATCCTCATCAGTATCTTGATGCCATCACACACCAGTCTGGCCCCCAGTCTTGCCGACGGTTTGAACGCGCTATGGTCACCCGGCGTTATTCTCAGCCTCCAGTTGATCACTGTGGTCATGTTCTTCTTCTCTGGCACCAGCACCATCACCACCGGAGAATTACGGTTTGGACTGGCAGCGGACTGGCGGCATCAGGCGGGATGCGGGTCGGAAGACTGCGAGAAAGGCAGCAAGGTAGCTGCCTGAAACAAGTAACACACTACAGCACAGCGCGGACCAGGGGTTTATCGCACCCGAAGCTGTGCTGGCTTCATGCACAACGATAAAGGGGCCAGCGTTAAACTAAACCAGCGCCACGGCCTTTACCTGCGCATAAATCCGTTCCCCGGCAATGATACCCAGATCCCGTACTGAACGAGAGGACAGCCTGGCCAGCAACGGCTGGGATTCCAACTCGAGCTTCACCAGCTGCTGCCCTGCACCTGCCGGCATCACCTCAATCACTGTGGCCGGAAGAATATTCAGGATACTGGAGTGCACTGGCGGTACCCGGCACAGACTGACATCGCGGGCAGCGATCCGTAACCGCACCACCGAGCCGTTACCCTTGGCTGCGGCAGTGGGCACCAAAAATGTGGCAGCTCCCACCCGTACTGTTTGCAGATGATCCACCGCATCGAAGTCACCACAATCACCCTGCAACAAGGAAGACGCATCTGTGCGGTGTGCCAGTGGGCCGGATAACGAGGCCAGAGCCGTACTTGTGGTCCCCTGAACCGTGACCCTGCCCTGCTCCATCAACCAGACCCGATCGGCAAGCAGAATGAGCTCATCAAGACTGTGTGTCACATAGAGAATCGGCACCGATCCGGAAACCGCCTGTATCATCCCCAGCAGACTTTCGCGATGGGGCAGATCCACGGCAGACAAGGGCTCATCCAGTAACAGCATGCCTGGCCGGCCGATCAGGGCACGCGCCAACGCCACACGCTGGGCTTCGCCACCGGACAGCTTGTCAACCTGACGCTTCAGCAGATGCTCAATGCGAGTCTCTGCTATGATCCGCGCCAGTTCATCGCCATTGCCACGCCGCTTCAGCACATAGTCCAGATTACCCTGAACAGACAAGTGCCGAAACAGTGTCGGCTTTTGCATCAGCATGCCAAGGGGGCGTTGCCAGACGGGCAAGGGGCGGCTCCCTTCTTCCTGCCAGGCCTGCTCACCAAAGCGAATGCTGCCTTCACAGGAATGCAAGCCGGCCAGCATGTTCAGCAGCGTACTCTTGCCGGTGCCGGATGGGCCAAAGAGAACCGTTACCCCGCTGGGAGCTAGCTGCCCGGCAGCTTCTATGCTCAATGTGCCGGCCTTGCCGGTAATGGCAAATTCAAGACTCACCACCAGGTCCCCACTGAGCGCCGGCGCTGCCAGCGAAAAAGCCACCAGAGCATGACCAGCGAGACAACCAGCAGCACCAGCGCCAGACGATGCGCACTGGCGTAATCACCGGCTTCCACGTGTTCATACAACGCCACCGAGGCCACCCGTGTCTCGCCCGGCAAACTGCCTCCTATCATCAACACCACACCGAATTCACCCAGGGTGTGGGCAAATCCCAGCATGCCAGCACTCAGATATCCCAATCTCGCCTGCGGCAGAACCAGGCTGAAAAACCGGTCCAGTGGACTCGCTCCACACACTGCTGCCATGGCCAACTGATCAGATTCGAGACTGGCAAAGGCATTCTTCAGCGGCTGCAGAATAAAAGGCAAAGAGTAGATCACCGAGCCAATCACCAATCCTGGAAAGCTGAACGCCAACGACCGGAGCCCCCCCAACTCGGCAAACCAGCCGCCCGGGCCATCGGGGCCCAACATGAGAAGCAAATAAAAACCCAGCACGGAGGGCGGCAGCACCAAAGGTAACGCCAGGAGCGCCTCCAGAAACGCCTGGCCCTGCCAGCGACGCCTGGCCAGCACCCACGCCAGGGGAGTACACACCAGCAGCAACACGACAACAGTTACCAGCGCCAGCTGGATACTCACCCACAAGGCTAGCCAGTCAGCATTAGTCAGCATCTGGCACCCGGTAACCATGGCTGGTGATGATATTTTCCGCCGACTCACTGAAGAGGAATTGATAGAACCGGGACACGTCCGGATTGTCGCTCAACTGTATGGCGCTCTGGATAATGGCGGGATACTGCTCCTGGGGAATCTGCCAGAGAGCCCCGTCCTGCTCACGGACCTGGCTGTAAGCGACAAAAGCTGCGGCGGCAGCACCACTATGTGCGAAGTGATAACTCTGGCCAACATTTTCGGCCTGAACCAACACCACGCTGCCAGGGAGGTTCAGTTCATCAAGCACATAACGGGCTGCGAGTCCGTAAGGGGCCGTGCGAGGGTTCGCCATTGCAAGAGGGTGAATCTGCCCGTGGCGGAGGGAATCTGCCGTCAAATCCAGATCAGGCTGGGGAGACCAGAGAACCAGTACACCGCGGGCGTAGGCCCTTACGGTATCCGCAAGACCAATATCCTCCTCGGCCAGCTCACGGGGACGGCGAGAATCTGCCGCCAGGAACACATCATAGGGAGCACCCTGACGAATCTGCGCGGCCAACTTACCCGTGGATGCCACGGTGAGTGAGATACGGGTATCCGGGTAATTCGTTTGATACTGCCTGACAACGTCGCGAAGGGGCTGAGCAAAGTTGGCGGCGACCGCAACCTGGATTTGACCGGCAGCGGCCTTGCCGACAAGGGCAACAAACAACAGACAGGACAGCAGACGCATTCGAACCTCACTCAACCGTTGTGAACAGTCTAGGTGAGACCCGGGAAACTGTCAGGCCTTTCCGTGATCAACCCTCCTCACGGGTACGCGGATTCTGGCCACGGTGAGCCTGACCACGGGCGCGGGCCAGCTCAATCTGTTTCTGGCGTTCCGCAAAACGCGCCTTCTGTTCCGGACTGGATTCGTCATAACAGTGAGGACAGGAGACGCCCAGCTGAAACAGTTCAGATTGCTGGTCTTCTTCACTGATAGGACGGCGACAGGCGTGGCACTGATCGTATTCACCGGGGTTAAGGTCATGATCCACCGTAACGCGCTCATCGAACACAAAGCACTCGCCTTCCCACAGTGAATTCTCTTTGGGCGTTTCTTCCAGGTATTTGAGGATTCCCCCTTTCAGGTGGTACACCTCTTCAAAACCCTGCTCCTTGAGATAGGCCGTGGACTTTTCACAGCGAATGCCGCCTGTGCAGAACATGGCAACTTTTTTGTGTTTAGCCGGATCCAGGGTTTCCTTGACGTAATCGGGGAACTCTCGAAATGTCTGGGTATGAGGGTTAATCGCTCCCTTGAAGGTACCCACTTCTACCTCATAGTCATTGCGGGTATCAATAAGGATAGTCTCGGGGTCGCTGATCACCTCGTTCCATTCCTGCGGAGTCAGATAGGTGCCCACGGTACGATTGGGATCTATGCCTTCCACGCCCATGGTGACAATCTCTTTCTTCAGCTTCACCTTGGTACGCAGGAAGGGATGCTCGTCATGGAAAGACTCCTTGTGCTCAAGATCCGCCAGTCGCGGGTCACTGCGCAGCCATTCCAGTACCGTATTGATCCCTGCCCGGGGGCCGGAGATAGTGCCGTTGATACCTTCGTTAGCCAGCAACAAGGTGCCCCGGACATCACTATCCATCATCAGCGCCAGCAGCGGCTGGCGCAGGGCCTCGAAGTCTTCCAGTCGAACGAATTTATAAAGTGCTGCGACGACAATACTGTCGGCCCTTTCTTCTTTGTGCTGACTCACGCTTTAAACTCCGGATCGTGCTTGCTGCCACCCATACAGTCAGGAGATTGAGATACCTCCCCGCCTTTGGCCTTCCACTCATCAATGGTGAAAGTATGCAACGCCAGAGCGTGCACTGGGCCAGCCAGCTCATCGGCCAGAATCTTGTACAGCATCTGGTGACGGCGCACCGGCATCATGTCGCTAAACGCGTCGGAGACCAGCACCAGTTTGAAATGCGTTTCCGAATTGGGTGGCACACTGTGTTTGTGACTCTCATTTTCCAGCGCGAAATGTGCCACAGGCACCGCATCGTAAACCTTGCGCTCGATCAATGTTGCAACACTCATGGGCCATCCTGACTTGCGGAGAAATGATTAACGCCCCGCCCGGTAATCCGGTGCGGGGCGCGTATTCTACGCCTTTTCGCCATAACGGAAAAACGTCAGTGGTCGGCGGGCTCAGGAATAATGTCCCGCCACAGCATCTCCCCCGCTTCATCCAGGAGCCCGACAAGTGGCTCACCCGGTCCGAACTGCCGCGCCTGGCGCTGCTCACCCCAGGGCTGCCATTCGGGGGATTCACCCCGGGCAAAGCCTCCCCATACGTTTTGCACTTCCACGGACAACGCCCTGGCCTGCCCCCCGCCGCCCGTGAAGTACAAGCCCGCCGGCGTATCGGTCACACCGAATACAAAGGGGATATCCACCACATGGCAGGCTCCCAAAGGCACGCCAAACGGCGCACTGGGCCAGGTAAACTGGAAACCCCAGCAGGCATCGTTGTGTACAGATTGCGCGTCCAGCAGCCGCAGTGTCGGGACGCGGAACAGACGATCAGATTCCATAGCCGAAAGCCGGTCCAGCTCACAACGGCGCTCATCCGGTGTCACGGTTTCACGATAATACTGGTATGCCTCGCCACCGTGGGCCGGCAAGCCCCGCTCAAAGCGGCGCAGCAATTCATCCTCGTCGATCTCGCGCAGAGCATCCATCGTGGTCTTTCCCGCCAATACGCCTCCGTACTGGAAGAAGTGGTATTCATCCGCACAGACTCCCGCCAATAGTCGCTTGTCAGAGGCAGCGCCGCGTGCAATGGCGTCAATGGGAAGCTCAGGGAGAAGGTCATCATCCACTACCGGCAAAAAGTTCATGGCAAACTGCGGCGTGGTGTCCCTCAGGCCTCGTTTGACCAGCACCTTCACCGAGGCATTCTGAGCCTTGATCCAATCCCGGTCGGAACTGTTCAGCAGGCGCTCAGCCGCACTCCCCTCGCCCGGCAAGGCATCCACGAGCGCCTGTGCCACCTTGCTCGCTTCCTCTGTGCACAGAGCAAAATCAGCGGCACCTGACTGTACAATGGCCCCGTGAAAGAGGTCTTTTGCTGCTGGACAGGCCAATAACGAGCAGACACTGAAGCCACCAGCGGATTCGCCGAATATGGTGACCGCAGCAGGATCCCCCGCAAAAGCTGCAATGTTTTCAGCCACCCACTCCAACGCCGCCACTTGATCCCTCAAGCCAGCATTGGTCACTGCACCAAGCTCAGGGGCAATTTTACTGAAATCGCCAAACCCCAGCGCCCCCAGTCGATAGGCTGCATTCACGACTATCACTTGCTGGCTGCGGGCCAGTTCCGCCCCGTTGTACAGAACCTGGGAAATGGATCCGGACAGATAACCACCTCCATGAAACCAGACCATCACCGGGAAAGGTCCCTCCCCTTCAGGCCGCCAGATATTCAGGTACAGGCAATCCTGACTGGATTCATTAACGCCCATTATCGGGTTGTTCATCTGCAAAGAGGCCAGCGGAAACTGGTCTGCCCGAAAAGTGTCATCACTGTCAGGTAGCGGCAATGGCGCCTTGAAACGTCGCTCGCCAAGGGGCGGCAGAGCAAAAGGAACGCCCCGATATTCGATGACACCGTTGCGATGAAGGCCTTCATAGCATCCCTGACGGATCACTGCTGTCATGGGGTCTCCCTGTATGAAATGTGGGTTTCAATGCGCCTTTGTTACTGATTTGTAACTGAATCATGGTCATGTTTTATTGTTCGACAACAATAAATCCCGCCCCGAAGCACTGGCATACACTTGCAACGCCTCTAGAGGCACGCCAATCAATTTAAGGAGGGATTCTCCAATGAGCAATACTGTAATTTCCCAGTTCAATGAGCGCTATGAGCAACTGAATGCTGAAACCCGTGCTGCTGCTGAAAAAATCAGCAACGCCGTGCGCGGTGCGGCCAAGCGTGTTGAACAATCAAGCAATGAACTGTTCGAGACTCTGGTAAAGACCGGTGAAAAGCGCCAGAAAGAACTGGCCAAGACCACCAAGGCTACCAGCAAGAAGGTGGCAGAAAAGGCATCCACCCTCGACGAACTGCGCGGCAAACTGGCTGAAGCGCTGGGTCTGCCCACGCAAAGTGACGTGGAAGCCCTGAACAAGAAACTGAATTCCCTGACCCGCAAGGTCAACAAGCTGGCCAAGGACGCGAAATAAGTCCTCACCGGCAAGGATTGGCGTGGGGAGTCATCAGACTCCCCGCCTTCCTGCTGCCGGATTGATCACAACGGTTGACTTAACCGCCCTGCTCTCGTTATCTACTGCTCGGAATAACAAGAAATCACGAGCCCATGTCACCCAGCTACTCGACCCTTTTGCAACAACGTACCGTCGCCCCCTTCTGGCTGGAATTTCTGCTGGATGCCGCCCTGCGTGCCGGCGTGGATCTCAGCGGCGCCCTGATTGATCTTGGTGTCAGCAACGAGGATCTTGAGAATCCCCAGTCCCGTATTGCCATGACGGTGGAAGACCAGCTGATCCGGCTGGCGCTCAAACACAGCAATGATCCCCTGTTTGGCCTGCACATGGGTGAGGCTATTCGCCCACGCTTCATGGGCGAGCTGGGTTATGCCAGCATGTCCAGCGCCACGCTCAGGGATGCTATTGAGTTGATGATTCCATTCATGAAAGTCACCACCGAATACGCTTCCATGCGTTTCGAATGGAAAGATGAGGATCTGTGGCTGATCTGGGACAGTGACATGGAAGCCATGCCCACCTATCCCATGCGCATTGATGCCAACTTTGCCGCTGCCATCACCTTCGGGCGCTGGATTCTTGGGCAAAGCTACAACCCGGAACGCATTCATTTCCAGCACCCGGCACAAGGGGACCCACAGGAATACAAACGTATCTTCAATTGCCCAGTGGCCTTTGAGCAGCCAGAAAACGCAATCGTTCTAAGCCATCAGCTGCTCGATTTGCCATTGCGTGATGCGGACCCGGATGTACATAAACTGGCACGTTCGCGCATGCAGCGAGCCGTGACGCAGTATCATGCCCGCGACAATCTGCTCGACCAGGTACGCCTGGAAATTCAGAAATGCTTCCAGCAAGGAGTGCCTCAGCTGGAGCCCATCGCCGATGAGCTGGGCGTAAAGCCCTGGACTCTACGCCGACAGCTGCGCGCCGAAAATACCGATTTCTCCAGCCTGCTTGAGGAGGAACGCCGGCGGCTGGCCTGTGACTGGCTTCTGCACAGTCAGCGTTCCGTCAACCAGATCGCCCTGGATCTTGGCTATTCGGAGCAAAGTGCCTTCAACCGCGCCTTCAAGCGCTGGTTCGGCATCACCCCGATCAGTTACCGGGAACAGGGCCGCGAGGCGCCACCTCCAGTCTGACCCCTTGTTTCATGCAAGGCTGGGGGCGCCACGCCAGCGGCGCTTGCACTGCCCCAAGGTATAACCCCGGGAAAAGTCCGCCACCAGCGTCGTTCCAAGCCGTCCCTGAAGCATCGGAACGGAAATCGGCAGCAGGCCGTAAAACAGGGCTGAAAGCTGCTTTACCTTGATCAACTCCTCACGCCAGTCCTGCAGGTTTTCCCGGTAATTATCCAGATCTCCTGACAGCAGCGCCTGAGCCGCCAGCTGGCCACTCAACACGGCTCCATAAATACCTTCGCCGAGCAGGGCTTCGCTGCATCCTGCCGCATCCCCGGCAAACAGGATCCGCTCCTGTCGAAGCCGAGCCTGAGGCAACCAGGTCCCCAGGGGGAAACCGGACACCCTGTGCGGCTTCACACCCAGTCGATCCAGGCAATACTGATCCAGCGCCCTGCGGTCTGTGGCCGCCAGCCCGTGCTTCCAGATATAGAGCCCCACATTGACGTGATCCTCCTTCGGAAACAGCCAGCCATAGCCCCCTTTGATTGCCTGAAAATCCAGTGTCATACCGGGATAGTCCTTGAGGTCCGCCCGGTCAATGTGCCCCTCGATGGCCATGGCACCCTGCCACGAGCGCTCACCCAGCAAATGCCGTACCCGACTATTGGCGCCATCTGCCGCAACAAGGAATCTGGCCTGAAACTGATCCCCTTCTCGGGTAGTGACCGCGACACCGTTTTGGTGCTGCCGCACGGACTCAATCCCGCGGACAAGCTTGAACACGGCTCCCTGTTCCTGCGCTTGTGCCAGGCAATACTGGTCCAGCTCGCTGCGCTCGGTCATCACACAGAAAGGATTCGGCGCCTTGAGCACCGACTCCTGGCGCGGGAAGCGGCTTACATGCAAGGCATCCACGGTTTCCCGCACCAGCGGAGCAATGGAGAAGCGATAGCGGTTCAGGGTCTTCATGGTGACACCACCGGCACAGGGTTTGCCCGCTCCTGCAGCCCGCGAAAGAACCAAAACACGCTTGCCCCCGGCGGCCAGATCCCAAGCCGCCGCACTGCCCGCCTGGCCCGCCCCGATCACTATCACGTCCCAGGTATTCATATTCCTCCTTAGGAGTTCGTGCGATTAGTCGCCAGCTCCTTTATAATGCGCGCCGTTCGGACCTCTGACCCATGCACAGCATGGTTCAGAGGTTCATCGTTCTGCCACCTCTCCCGAATTCAAGCTAGGAGATTGTTCATGAAAGCACCCGTACGCGTAGCCGTCACCGGCGCCGCTGGCCAAATCAGCTATTCCCTGCTGTTCCGCATCGCTTCCGGCGATATGCTCGGCAAAGATCAGCCTGTTATTCTTCAGCTGCTCGAAATCACCCCCGCTCTGGAAGCCCTGAAAGGCGTCATCATGGAGCTGGAAGACTGTGCATTCCCGCTGGTTGCCGGTATCTCTGGCACCGACGATGCCAACGTGGCCTTCAAGGACGCTGATTACGCGCTGCTGGTTGGTGCTCGTCCGCGTGGTCCGGGCATGGAGCGTAAAGATCTGCTCGAAGCCAACGCGGCAATCTTCTCTGTACAAGGCAAGGCCATTAACGACAATGCCAGCAAGGACATCAAGGTACTGGTAGTCGGCAACCCGGCCAACACCAACGCCCTGATTGCCCAGCGCAACGCGCCGGATATCAACCCGCGTCAGTTTACTGCCATGACCCGTCTTGACCACAACCGTGGCATGGCGCAACTGGCCACCAAGCTGGGCAAAACTGTCAACGACATCAAGAAGATGACCATCTGGGGCAACCACTCCTCCACCCAGTACCCCGACCTGCACCACTGCGAAGTGGACGGCAAGGTTGCTGTGGATCAGGTTGAGCAGGACTGGTACGAAGGCACCTACATCCCGGAAGTCCAGCAACGTGGCGCCGCCATCATCAAGGCACGCGGTGCATCCTCCGCTGCTTCTGCTGCCAACGCTGCTGTGGACCACATGCGCTCCTGGGCACTGGGCACCGAAGAAGGCGACTGGGTTTCCATGGGCATCTACAGCGATGGTTCCTACGGCATCCAGGAAGGCCTGATCTACTCTTACCCCTGCACCTGCAAGGACGGCGACTGGACTATCGTTCAGGGCCTGGAAGTCAACGACTTCTCCCGTGCTCGCATGCAGGCTACCGAGCAGGAACTGGCGGAAGAGCGTGACGCTGTTTCCCACCTGCTGCCGTAAGGCATCCCGGTGACAAAAAAGGGGCTCCTCGGAGCCCCTTTTTTGTGTCTGTATCACACAGATGATACCTGTGACGCCTTGCGGCGCCACTGACAGCTTGCTTAATAGTCGGAAAATTCCATCTGTTGCGCCGCATCCGCGCGCTGCATGTAATCCTGGTACGCCGGAATGGATACCGCCGCGATAATACCGCCGACGAAGACCACCAACCAGAGAATCAGGGCCACCCAGAACACCGCTTTTACCCGCCCGCTATTCTCTGTGGGCGCTGGCCCGTAGTCATTGCCACCGGCTGTGCCCTTCTTGAACAACAGAAGCAGCATCATTACCAGGTTCGCCAGTGGCACCAACAGAAGCAGCGACAACCACCCAGAAGCGTTAAAGTCATTGAGGCGTCGGACCATGAAAATCACGGCAAACACAAGCACAGCAATTATCATGGCGAAGTAAAGAAAACCAAGCACCACCATGCCAGCCCCTTGCTGGGCCTGCTCAAGCCCACCGGAAACCGCCGCAATGATACCAACCGCAACGGCCATAACAGCATAAAAGGCAATGGACATTACCGCGCCATAGACGAAATAACGCATGCGACCAATGCGTCCGGAGGCTGAGAACATTTTTGGTTGATAAACAGCGTCTTCTGCGGCAACGGCCACATTGGATGATGGAGCCTGGTAAGGCTGATTCATAGGTCCCCCTTAAGGACAGTTATTGAATTTTTGGTTATTAGGAAGGATTGCGGCTGAAATCGTCCATGGCTCGCAACAGGTCGCGGCGACTGATTTGGCCAACCAGCTTGCCATCATCAACCACGGGCAGGCGGCGGCGATGATCGGCGAGAAAAATCTCTGCGGCATCAAGAATCGAGGTCTGTCCACTGACAGTTTGCAGATCCTGAGTCATGTACTCACGTACAGGGCCAATTTCAGTGCCATGATAACTGGCTTCCAGCGCCCCCTTGAGACAGTCGGACTCGGAGAACATTCCAGTCAGGGTACCCGTCGCATCCACCACAGGCGCCCCGGAGATCTTGTTCTCCAGCAGTACGAGAATGGCGTCGTGGACGGACTGTTCTGGCGTGAGGGTAATGACGCGGCGACTCATATAGTCGGCCACCAACATGGATTTGAGCATGACGTTTCCTTGCCGATAAAGGGTTGCTACCCCGTTCTTCCTTTGTGCCTTTATAACAGAAAACGCCTGCTAAACCAGTGATATAGGGAACTTTTGCCAACCAGAACCCAAGCTTTTTGTGCCATTTCGCGACTTGTCCAAAAGTGTGCTTCTGACCAACGGCCGTGGAAAACCAAAAAGCTGAAGTGCTAATTTGTTGATATTAATAATAACAGTAGCACTTGGTACAGGGTGGGATGCATGGATTGCAGAGATGATGATCAGACAACGAGGACCTGGTTTCGCAGCGACAGGTTTTTCAGTGAAGGGGCTAACTGGTACTTTTCAACCCGCGAAAACACTGTAGAAGGGCCCTTTAACAGCCGTACGGAAGCCGAAACGGGTTTGATGATGTACCTGCGGGACATGCAGGCCATGGCGCAGTATGGACTCAAGCCGGGAAGAGTGGCTGACTGATTGCCGCTCTTCCCGGTGCAGGGTTACACCAGCGCTTTGGGCGCAGTGATGATGCCATTGTTATCCGCGTAGACGTACTCACCGGGCCTGAAGGTAACGCCACCAAATTCGATATCGATATTCAGCTGCCCCTCATCGCGACGGACGGATTTGATCGGAACGCAACCCAGGGTAACGACGCCGATATCCAGTTTTGCCAGGGCATCAACATCCCGACAGGCACCAAAAATGATCACGCCTTCCCAGCCATTTTTGACTGCATTCTCTGCAATCATGTCACCGATGAGGGCGTTTCGCAGGCTGCCACCGCCATCAACAACCAGCACCTTGCCTTTGCCATCCGTGCCCAGATGCTCTTTCACGCGGCTGTTGTCTTCAAAGCACTTCACTGTGACGATTTCGCCGCCAAAAGCGCTGCGGCCTCCAAAACTGTACCAGTTATAACCGGTTACCACGGATACGATATCCGCATTGTCATCACACAGGTCACAGGTCACAAAAGACATATCTACTCCTCGGTCTCTTCTGTTCGCGATTTCATGAAGCTACTGTCCGGACTTTGCCTGTCTGTCACGGAGCTTTCCTGCGTACACCAGAAAATCTCGATAGCGCAGCTTGTAGCGGCCGGAGTCCGGTCCTTCCAGCGCCATGCCAACCATGCCTTCTGCCACCTTGCTGCCATCGACTGGCAACCAGTGTGCATCGGTCCAGCGAGTAAGCGGCTCGACAATGCGATTGAGCAGGTTTCCCCAGTCTTCTGCCGGGCGCTTGTCTTCACGGTCACCGCGCAACAAGGATGGTTGCACCAACACCAGTAGAGGAATGTCCAGGCGGTCCAGTTCTCGCTCCATCTGGCCTTTCACCCTTGAATAAAAGAACGGAGAACGGGCATTGGCATTAATGGCGGACACCACAAGGAAACGCTGCACCCCTGCCCGCTCCGCCACCTGCCCTGCCAGAACGACAAGATCGTGATCCACATGGCGGAATGCCTGGCGCGAACCTGCCTTCTTCATGGTGGAGCCAAGACAGCAAAAAACGTCGTCTACCTGAAACTGCGTCTGACAGCCTTCCAGTTTTTCCAGATCCACAACCTGCCAATCCAGTTTGGCATGCTTCAGGGCACTCTCCCGGCGCGACAGTACAGTGACTCGCTCGTATTCCTCACTGTCCAGCAGCTGCGTCAGGCAATGTTTGCCAACCAACCCGGTTGCTCCCAGCACCAAGGCCTTTCTTGTCATTCTTCTTCCTCGTTATCGGCAGGCTGACTCGGCAACCAGCGTCGTAATACCGTTTCAAGTGCATCAAGGTGTACCGGCTTGGCGAGAAAGTCATCCATCCCGGCCGCAAGACAGCGTGCCTGAACCCCTTCCGCGGTATTGGCAGTTATTGCCACCACCGGTGTGCGATCTTCGCCGCGGGTCTTTTCCAGTTCACGTAACTGACGGGTGGCTTCAAAGCCATCCATTTCCGGCATCATGCAATCCATCAGCACCAGATCAAAGCCCTCCTGCTCAAGCAGGGCCAAGGCCGTTTCGCCATTGCTGACAGTCTTAACCTGATAACCCAGTTTGCTCATCATGCCGCGGGTCACCAGCTGGTTAACTTCATTGTCCTCCACCAGCATGACCCGGAATTGTTTACGCCGCTGACGCTCTTCCGGGGTTTGCATGGGGGCATCACCCACCGGCACCTGGCGCTGCAGACCGAGGAGACGGGAAAGCGCGTGCCGGATACTCGAACGGTGAGCCGGACGAACCAATACCACCAGGTCATGCTGATCTACCATTTTCTGAATGGCCGGGAGCGCACGTTCTTCAATGGTGGCCATCAACACCAGTCGTACCGGCCGCAGCGAAGGATCTTCCATCACATTACGGCACAGATTCAGAGCCAGCTCTGGCCTGGAACAGGTGTCAACGAATAGCAGATCGAAATCGGTTTGCTCACGATGCCCTGCGCGCAATGCCTGTAGCGCATGGTCATAGCCTTCTGCGGAGGAACACTGACAATCCAGGGCTTCAAGCTCTTCCTGCAAACAGGCTACCGTTCCCGCTGCTGCACCTACCACCACGGCCTGGGCACCATCCAGTGCACGAATCAGGGTTTGGGCCTCTCGCATGTCGGGCTGCATCTGCACAGGGACAGTGAACCAGAAGGTCGAGCCTTCCCCGGGGACGCTCTCCGCGTTGATGTGCCCGCCCATGGCTTCCACCAACCCTTTGCAGACCAGCAAACCGAAACCGGTATGGTGGCTGCTATAGGCATCCTGACCCTCTTCGATAAACCGATCCAGGAACAGGTGGCGGACAGTTTCAGGATCCATGCCAGACCCCTGATCACTCACACGAACCCGCAGCACCCCTGTGCCTTCGGCTTCCACCGTGAAATCCACATCCAAGCGGATCTCTCCACTGTCACTGAACTTGATGGCATTGCTGAACAGGTTGTTGAGAATCTGCATGAGCCGTTCGCGATCGCCGCGAATGCGTTTTGGCAGCATGCGGTCAATCACGCAGGTCAGCTCAAGGCCGTTGGCCTGCGCCATCGGCCCAAAAGCTTCCAGGGCCTGCTCGATAGCACTGCGAAAATCAAAGAATTCGGTATTGAGTGTCACCCGGCCAGAAAGGATCCGGGAATAATCTAGCACATCATCAATCAGCGTAAGCAGCAGCTTGCCGCTACGCCCGGCAACTTGCATGTAATCTTTTTGCTCGTCGTTGAGACGGGTGTCTTCCAGCAACGACATCATCCCCATCAGGGAATTCATGGGCGTACGCAACTCGTGGGCAAGGCGATAAACCAGACTAAGCTGAATTTCAGTATTGGTACGGGGCGGCGGCTGGCCAAATTCTGCCTTGCTGCGACGCTCCCGGGTCATGGCATGCCAGAAGGTTTCGTACTGGCCGCGGTACAAGCGGAAAAGATAAAAGGCATAACTGCCTATCAGGATGGCGATTACCCAGTCATGCAATGCGCCGGTGGTAAACAGCACCAGCAGACTCGGCAGGAACATGAGTACGATATAGGCCTGGCGGACGCGCAGACCAGCCATCCATGAGGAGCCCAGCGCCGTGGTCACACCCACGTTATAGAGAAGAATGGCAAAAAAGTTGAACCCGGTGCCTACACGCCATGCCAGCCAAGCAGGAATGACGCCCCACAGCAAGGCATGCAAGGCCAGGCCGAGGCCAAAAAGTTTTCTCCATCGGGCCGGGCCAGCACCATAGAGGGCATCGAAACGGGCAAAGAGCCACAACCGGTAGGCGGTGACAGCCAGCACCGCACCGCCACCCACCAGCGCCTCAAGCTCATAGCTCTGGTACACCTGCCCCCAGGCAAACACCAGCGCATAAACCAGCAAGGCCGCCAGGACTCCCATCAGGGAATTCTTGGCGGCCCCATAATCGACCTTGCGTAAAACTTTGCGATCTTTCTTATACGTCACAGTGTCTGTTCCGTAGAACCTGTTATAGCCGTGTGGCGCTACGTTAGCACTGCTTACCCGGGCTGGCTAGCCTGCGAGCCCTTGCGCCTGCGATCAAGGGCGACCAGTAATGGGACAAAGAAGAAAAAGTCCACAACCAGCGCCATGGCGATAGTGATGGCAGAAAGCAGGCCCATGCTGGCATTGGGGTAGAAATGGCTGGTGCCAATCACCGCAAAGTTGGCAACCAGCACCACCGAGGTAGCCACCAGAGCCACGCCCACTGTACGGAAGGCATAGCCTACTGCCTTTTCAGTATTGAGGCCCAGTTCACGTTTCGCACGCACATACTTGCTCAGGAAGTGCACCGTGTCATCCACGACAATACCCAGCGTCATACAGGCCACCACGGACACGGCCAGCCCAATCTCGCCATTGATCAGCCCCCACAGGCCAAACGCCATACCGGCTGGCAGAAGATTGGGAATCAGTGAAAGCATGCCGTAGCGGAACGAACGCAATGCCAGAATCAACAGTACCGAGACACTGATCAGCGCGATCAGCGCGCCGGACAGCATGCTCTGGATGTTGCGCATGGTCACATGACCGAACAGCACATCCATCCCCGTTCCCTTGGTCTGCATATAATCCGGCCAGTTTTCGCCCATCCAGTCTTCAACCCGCTGGTTGAAATCCAGCACCGGTCTTGAACCGATATTTTCCAGCATCACCACCAGTCGTGCCTGCGACTTGTCGATATCCAGCTGATCCTCAAGGCCAAGCCCCTGTGGAAGCGACAGTTCATACAGCAGGGTGTACTGGGAAATCAGCTCACGGGAATCCGGGATTCGGTAATAGGCCGGATCACCGCCATGCATATCCCGGTTCAGACGCTTTATCACATTGGTATAGGAGGTGGCGTAAACCACATGCTCCTGCTGTTCCAGCCAGTTGACCAGATTATCCAGATTGCGCAGGAATTCAGGCTCCATGGTGCCGCCGGAGTCCGCCGCCGGGATGGCGTAATCGATGCGATGCATGCCGGTCAATTCCGCCATGGCGAAATCATTCACCCGGCGCACCTCGAAGGTTTCATCAAAGTATTCATTGAATACATCGTTGATCTGGTTCAGTCCGATACATCCCATCAGCACCACCACCACCACTGACATGCCCATCAACCAGGCGCGGTAACGGCGTGTGATGTGGGCAGCCAGGCGTCCCATCAACGGTGAAAAATCGCGCTGTTTTCCCGGCTCGATCTTGTGCGGCAACAGCATCACCAGTGCAGGTAGCAGCACCACAGAGAAGAAGAACGCCAGCAACACACCAATCAGCACCACATTGCCCAGGGCGCGGAATGGCTGGGACTCGGAAAAGTTGAGAATGGCAAAACCGATGGCCGTGGTCAGGCTCGTGAGCCATACCGGCTGCAGATTGATTCGCAAACTCTCAATGATGCTGGCTGCTTTGTCTTTACCTTCCAGGCGCTCATGGCGATAGCTGGAAAGAATATGGACAGAATCCGCCACGGCCAGGGTGAGAACCATGGCTGGAGCCATGCCCACAATCGGCGAGAACTCAATGCCTAGCCACATGGCGATCCCCATGGCTGAGGCGATGGAGAAATTAATAATAAAGACCGTTACCACCACGAACATGACGCTGCGCAATATCAGCCAAAGACATAGCAGCATGATCACAAACGCCAGCGGCAAGGTACTGGACATGGACTGTTCCGTGGCTTCCGCCGAGGCCTGACTAAAAATCACCGTGCCGGTGACCATGAAATCGATATCGGGGTAACGCTTGTTGTACTCCAGAGCCATCTCTCGGGCTGCGGCGGTAATTTCCGGCGCTTCGGCCTTGCCCTCTCCCATGGTCACGGTGGCGGCAATCCCGGCTACGTGGCCTTGGGTAGACACCAGACGACCTTCCAGGGAGGGTTCACTCAGGGCGATATCACGGATGCGTGCCAACTCATCGTCGGACAACGTATCGGCATACTCCACCAGCGGGGCCACATACAGCTCGTCGCCCTCCACTTCCGTGTGCTGGAAGTTGGCAAGCGAATCCACCCGGGTGGCATGAGGCAGCAGCCAGGCATCCTCGGTGAGCGACTCAATGGCGCCAAGGGTTTCGACAGTGAAAAGGTCATCATCCTTGGGATGTACCACAAACAGCACTACCTCATTGGCAGTGAAACTGTCTTCCAGGGAGACAAAGCGTTTGAAATCCGGGTTGTCTTCAGTAAAGAAAATGCGCGGATCATTGTTGTTCTGAAACTTGCTGAGCCCACCGGCCAGCCCGATAGTCAGTACAACACACCCCAGCAACACCCACACCGGGTGGTCAACCACCCAGCGACTCCAAGCGTCTTTCATGTCTTCCCCTTGTCCTCGATCCCGCCATGGCACACTCATTTGCATACGCAAACAAGGCAAATTACTGGGTGAAGTCTATTCAGGGGTAAACACCGTGTCACGGACCAATAAGGCCAAAAGCAGACATTAACTCACGCCCTCTCATACTTTACGTTAACGTAAACTTCCCCTATTCTTCCGCCATGACCAAAAAACAGACCTACAGCATCGGTGAGCTGGCACGGGAATTCGACGTGACCACCCGAACTATCCGTTTTTACGAGGATCAGGGCCTGGTCTCTCCGGCACGACGAGGCCAGACCCGGGTCTACTCCCCTGCGGACCGGGTAATGCTCAAGCTGATACTGCGCGGCAAACGACTGGGCTTTTCACTGGCAGAGTCGAAGGAACTGATCGGTATGTATCAGCCCCAGAGCGATAACCGACACCAGCTTCTCGCCCTGCAAAGCAAGATCCAGCAGCGCCGCGAGCAACTCGAACAACAATTACGTGACATCCACGCCATGCAGCTTGAACTGGACGACGCCGAGCAGCGTTGCGTGGATGCGATGAACGACCTGGAGAAATAACCATGTTCAACAGCAGCTTCAATTTTGATCTGGATGAAACCCTGGTTGCCCTGCGTGACAGTGTGCGCCAGTTTGCCCAGAAGGAAATCGCACCCATCGCTGCCGAGGTGGACCAAAGCAACCAGTTCCCACTGGATATGTGGAAGAAACTGGGTGATCTGGGCGTGTTGGGTGTGACCGTCAGCGAAGAATATGGCGGTGCGGACATGGGTTACCTGGCGCACACCATCGTCATGGAAGAAATCTCCCGCGCCTCCGCGTCTATTGGTCTCTCTTACGGTGCCCATTCCAACCTGTGCGTTAACCAGATTTACCTCAATGGCAACGAAGAGCAAAAGGCGAAATATCTGCCCGGACTGGTCAGTGGCGACCAGATCGGAGCCCTTGCCATGAGCGAGCCTGGAGCGGGTTCCGATGTGGTGAGCATGGGACTGCGTGCCGACATGAAAGGCGATCACTACGTTCTGAACGGCAACAAGATGTGGATCACCAATGGCCCTGATGCCCATACCTATGTGATCTATGCCAAAACCGACACCAGCGCAGGCCCCAAAGGGATCACCGCGTTCATCGTCGAGCGCGATTACCCGGGTTTCTCACGCGCCCAGAAGCTCGACAAGCTGGGTATGCGCGGTTCCAACACCTGCGAACTGGTGTTTGAAGATTGCCGGGTCCCCGCCGAAAACATTCTCGGCAAGGAAAACCAGGGCGTAAAGGTGCTGATGAGCGGCCTGGATTACGAACGCACCGTTCTGTCCGGTGGTGCCACCGGGATCATGCAGGCCTGCATGGACGTGGTAGTGCCCTACGTTCACGAGCGCAAGCAATTCGGCCAGGCCATTGGTGAATTCCAGCTGATGCAGGGCAAGCTGGCGGACATGTATGTGACCCTTAATGCCAGCCGTAGTTACCTCTACAACGTAGCGAGAGCCTGTGATCGTGGAGAAACCAACCGCAAGGATGCCGCCGGTGTGATTCTCTATTGCGCGGAAAATGCCACACAGATGGCGCTGGAAGCCATCCAGACACTGGGCGGCAACGGCTACATCAATGAATACCCCACCGGTCGTCTGTTGCGTGATGCCAAGCTTTATGAAATCGGTGCCGGTACCAGCGAAATCCGTCGCATGCTCATCGGCCGCGAGCTGTTCAACGAAACCGCTTGATGCCTGAAGCAACACGCCCGACGAAAACCACGGGCATCAGGCGCTAAGCGTCTGGCGCCCAGCGAGAAAATGCCATGCCCAAGATTAACAGTCAGATCAATGCCGCCAGCCCGGAATACCTGGCCAACCGGGAACACAATTTGTCTCTCAGGCAGCAACTACAGGAAAAACTCGACCACATCGCCCACGGCGGTGGCGAAGCCGCCGAGCAGCGCTTGCGTGAACGTGGCAAGTTGCCGGTGCGAGAGCGCATCAACCTGCTGCTGGACCCTGGGTCGCCCTTCCTTGAGATCTCCGCGCTGGCCGCAGACGGGGTATACGGTGAAGACGTGCCCGCCGCGGGTTGTGTCGGTGGAATCGGACACATCCAGGGAGTGGAATGCATGATCGTCGCCAACGATCCCACCGTAAAGGGCGGCAGCTACTACCCGCTTACGGTGAAAAAACATCTACGCGCACAGGCTATTGCCGCAGAGAACCGCTTGCCCTGCGTCTACCTGGTGGATTCCGGCGGCGCCAACCTGCCCCGTCAGGATGAGGTATTCCCCGACCGGGAACACTTTGGTCGTATCTTCTTCAACATGGCCAACATGTCTGCCCGAGGCATCCCACAGATCAGCGTGGTGCTGGGTTCATGCACAGCCGGTGGCGCCTATGTGCCGGCCATGGCGGATGAAGTGATCATGGTGAAGGAACAGGCCACCATCTTCCTGGCAGGCCCGCCGTTGGTAAAAGCCGCCACCGGTGAAGTGGTCTCCGCCGAAGAACTGGGCGGCGCGAATTTGCATTGCGAACAATCCGGCGTGGCGGATCACCTGGCTGAAGATGAGCCCCATGCTCTGGAACTGGCCCGGCGTACCATTGCCCACCTGAACTGGCACAAACCCGATCAGGTGAAGCGCAAGGTGGTGCGCCCGCCGGCCTACTCCACGGATGAACTTTATGGAGTAATCCCCACCACCACCCGACAGCCCATGCCAGCCAGAGAGCTGATTGCCCGCATCGTGGATGGCTCCGAACTGGATGAATTCAAGGCCCGTTATGGCACCACCCTGGTGTGTGGTTTTGCCCATATCCATGGCTACCCCGTGGGAATTCTGGCCAACGATGGCGTGCTGTATTCTGAATCTGCCCAGAAAGGGGCGCACTTCATCGAGCTGTGCAACCAGCGCAAGATCCCTCTACTGTTCCTGCAGAACATCACCGGCTTCATGGTGGGCAAGAAGTACGAATCCGAAGGCATCGCCAAGCATGGCGCCAAAATGGTCAACGCGGTGGCCTGTGCCACCGTGCCCAAATTCACCGTCATCACCGGTGGCAGCTTTGGTGCCGGCAACTATGGCATGTGTGGCCGTGCCTACGATCCGCGCTTCATGTTCATGTGGCCCAATGCGCGCATCTCTGTCATGGGTGGCGAGCAGGCGGCCAGCGTGCTGACCCAGGTGAAACAGGCATCCCTGAAGAAAAAGGGCGAACAATGGAGCGATGAAGAAGCCGCAGCCTTCCAGGCCGACATGACCGAACGCTATGAGCAAATGGCTCAACCTTACTATGCCAGCGCACGGCTTTGGGATGACGGCGTAATCGACCCCGCAGACACCCGCGATGTACTGGGTCTGGCTATTTCTGCGAGCCTGAATGCTCCCATCGAAGACACACGCTATGGCGTCTTCAGGATGTAATGGGGGCGCACCATGCAGCACGCTTTACGCAACACGCTAAACCCCCGGAGCCAACCATGAGCGTTAGCACAAAAATCGAAGGCCGGGTTGCCCGCATTACGCTGGATAATCCGGACAAAAGAAATGCGTTTGATGACAGCATTATTGCCTCTTTGACCAAGGCGTTTAAAAGCGCCGGTAATGATGACGCTGTTCGTGTGGTGGTGCTCCAGGCGGCAGGTAAACACTTTTCGGCCGGAGCAGATCTCAACTGGATGCGCGCCATGGGCAAACTGGATCCCCAACAGAACCGTGACGATGCCCTGCGGCTGGCCGGCCTGATGCAGGCCATCGATCAATGTCCGAAACCTGTCATTGCCCGTGTTCAGGGTGCCGCCTTCGGTGGCGCGCTCGGCCTGATCTGTGCCGCTGACATGGCGGTAGCCGCCGAGAATGCCCGATTCTGCCTTAGCGAGGTGAAGCTGGGTATCGTGCCGGCAGTGATCAGCCCTTATGTGGTCCGGGCCATGGGAGCCCGCCAGGCTAACCGCTATTTCATGACCGCAGAGGTTATCCCCGCCGACCGTGCCCTGTCACTGGGCATTGCTCAGGAAGTGGTCCCGGAGAGTGAGCTGGACACCACCGTAGACGCATTGGTGGATGCACTACTGAGCGCTGCCCCCCGTGCGCAAATTGAGGCACGTGACCTGATTGCGCGAGTCAGCCATGGCCCCATCGATCAGGCCATGCTCGATCACACCGCCAATCTGATTGCCCGCCTGCGCACCGGTGATGAAGGCCAGGAGGGGCTTGGCGCCTTCCTGGAAAAACGCAAACCCGGCTGGATCTGATCCTGCTCTTAATCTACTGGGCCTGTAGTAGCGGCGCTTGAGCTGTACACCGAGCAACGTTCCTGCAGGACACTGCCAACAATAAAGGCTCTACAAATGGCAACGATAAAAAAACTGCTGATCGCCAACCGCGGGGAAATTGCCCGTCGCATCATGCGCACCTGCCGCGAGCAAGGCATCGCCACCGTAGCCGTCTATTCAGAAGTTGATGCCAGCCTGCCCCACGTCCGTGAAGCAGATCAGGCGGTATGCCTGGGTCCCGCGCCCGCGCGTGAAAGCTATCTGGTTATCGACAAGATCATCAACGCAGCCCGTGAAACCGGCGCGGACGCCATTCACCCCGGTTATGGCTTCCTGTCTGAAAACACCGAGCTGGCCGCCGCCTGTGACAAAGCCGGCATCATCTTCGTCGGCCCCAATGCACGTGCCATTGAGGTCATGGGAGACAAGGCCGCTGCCCGCCAGCTGATGGCTGCAAGCCAGGTCCCCGTATTGCCTGGCTTCGACGAAGATGGCGCCACTGATGACGCCCTTACCCAGGCAAGCGCCAACGTTGGCTTCCCCCTGTTAATCAAGGCCGTGGCCGGCGGTGGCGGTAAAGGCATGCGGGTGGTTAACACCGCCAACGAATTCGCTGAATCACTGGCCGCCGCCCGGCGTGAAGCACGCAATGCATTTGGCGATGACAGGGTCTTGCTGGAGCGCTACCTGCCCACCGCTCGGCATGTGGAGGTGCAGGTGTTTGCCGACAATCACGGCAATGCCGTACACCTGTTCGAACGGGACTGCTCCGTACAACGCCGTCACCAGAAGATCATCGAAGAGGCACCGGCACCGGGGCTGGACGAAGCCACCCGTAACGCTTTTGGTGAAGCAGCAGTACAGGCAGCCAAAGCCATTGATTATCGCGGTGCGGGCACCGTCGAGTTTCTTTATGCGCCAGCCACAGGCGAATTCTTTTTCATGGAGATGAACACTCGCCTGCAAGTGGAGCACCCGGTCACTGAGATGATCACCGGTGAAGATCTGGTGGCCTGGCAATTGGCCGTTGCTGCGGACAAGCAACTCCCCAAGTCCCAGGACCAGATCCAACGCTGCGGCCACGCCATGGAAGTTCGTCTTTATGCTGAAAACCCGGAACAGGGCTTCCTGCCCTCCTCCGGGCTATTGGAGCATCTGCGTTGGCCCCACGAACTGGCCCGTGTCGACGCCGGATACGAATCCGGTGACAGGGTTGAAGAGTATTACGATCCCATGATCGCCAAGCTGATCTGCTTCGGCGATGACCGTGATGCGGCACGCCAGAAGCTGATACGTGCGCTGCAGAGCCTGGAGCTCAACGGTATTCATCATAACGCCCCCTTCCTGCTTAGGGTGCTGGCGGATGACGCTTTTGAACAGGCCGAGCTGGATACCCGTCTGCTTGAGCACCGCCCTCAGCTCATGGAGCCCTCGAAAACGGATCCCGCTTTGCTGGCCATCGCCGCCAGCCGGATTCTGGCCACGAGGAATCCCGCTGATAGCAGCCCGTGGCAGAGGCTTGCAGGCTGGCGCGCAGCAGGCCAGCACTTTCAAATGAGCTTGCTCCAAGTGGATGACCAGTGTCTTTCAGTGCGTGAAGAGGACGGTCGAGTCAGTGTCGGGGAACAGAGCCATTCATTGATCTGCACCCTTGATGAAGCAAGCTTTAGCCTACATTGGGGTCACCACGGCTTGCAGGGTCGCTTCCATATCATCGATGCAGACAGCCTGCTGCTGTTCGTCGACGGCCAGGCTCACTGTATTGCCCGCAACCCCAGCCGAGACAGCGCCCAGCAAGGGGCACAAGGCGGCTTTGTTGCCCCCATGAGCGGCACTATTGTGGCCCTGCATGTAGAGCCTGGCTCAACCGTTGCCGCCGGTGATGCGGTGATTACACTGGAAGCCATGAAGATGGAGCACACGCTGAGAGCCACTGAAATCGGTACGGTTCACGACTTCCATGTGGCCGCTGGCGACAGCGTCAGTGAAGGTACGCTGCTGGTGGAATTCGAGGCAACGGCAGACGCTTGATAGCGCCCGGCCTGACATCCTTTTTCATTGCCGGACGCGTAGCGCCGGAACAGAACGCTTGGAGAACACCATGTCCGAACCACTTTGGCAACCGGGTAAATCGCAGCAGCACTGCCAGCTTGCCCGATTCTGGCAGAAGGCCAGACAGAGCAGCAGCTTGCCACTGGAGGATTACCGCGAACTACATCGCTGGTCGGTGGATGAATCCGAGGCGTTCTGGCGCCAGGTCTGGGACGAGTGTGGAGTAGTCGGCAAACCCGGGAATCGTGTACGGGTAACCGCCAGTCAATTTCAGGACACGCGCTGGTTTCCCGATGGCAAACTCAATTACGCGGAAAACCTTCTGCAACGCAACGACAACCATCCCGCCCTGATCAGCGTGCTGGAAGATGGCCACCGTCAAGTGCTCAGCTACCGGGAGTTGCGAATCGCAGCCGGTCAGGTCGCTGCGCAGCTCAAAGCAGCAGGCATTCAGCCTGGCGACCGGGTGGCAGGCTTTATGCCTAACCGCATCGAGACCGTTGTCGCCGCACTGGGCGCAGCCTGGATTGGTGCCGTGTGGTCGTCCTGTTCACCGGATTTCGGAGTCTCCGGTGTTCTGGATCGTTTCGGTCAGATTGAACCTCGGGTCCTGATCGCCTGCGACGGCTACCACTACAATGGCAAGTGGATTGACCTGGAGTCGCGTATCTCTGAATTGCACGGCGCCCTGAACCCCGATCTGCTGATCATTGTGCCCGGCAAGGGTAGCAGCAGCCGGGTACAGAAAGCGCTTGTCTGGCAAGCCTGGCTGGATGCCGCAGCACCAGCACCGGATTTTGCGCACCTGCCATTTAACCATCCCCTGTTCATTCTCTATTCCTCCGGGACCACGGGGCAACCCAAGTGCATTGTTCATGGCGCTGGCGGCACCTTGTTGCAGCAGACAAAGGAATTACAGCTTCATGGCGATGTGGGCAGGAATGACACCCTGTTCTATTTCACCACCTGTGGCTGGATGATGTGGAACTGGCTGATCTGCGGCCTGCACACCGGCGCCACCCTGGTACTTTATGACGGCAATCCGGGCTATCCGAGCACAGCAAGACTGTTCGACCTGATCGACGCCGAGAAGATCACCCACTTCGGCACCAGCGCCAAGTTTATTCAGGCCGTGGAAAAATCAGGCCTTGTGCCCATGGAAAGTCATGACCTGACCAGCCTTCGGACGCTTTTCTCCACCGGCTCCCCCCTGCTCCACGAGAGCTATGACTTTCTCTACCAGCAGGTAAAGCCAGATCTGCTGGTCAGTTCCATTTCCGGTGGCACCGATATCATCTCCTGTTTTGCACTGGGCAACCCGCTGCTCCCTGTCTAC
Source organism: Alcanivorax sp. DP30 (assembly GCF_009882945.1). Classification (GTDB taxonomy): domain Bacteria; phylum Pseudomonadota; class Gammaproteobacteria; order Pseudomonadales; family Alcanivoracaceae; genus Alcanivorax. The sequence continues at coordinate 308,991 of NZ_WTUY01000002.1, read as the reverse complement.
CGTGGAGAGCTGCAGTGTCCCGGCCTGGGGATGGATGTGGCCGTCTTTGATGATCAGGGTAACTCGCTTGCTGACAGCAAGGGCGAACTGGTCTGTCGCCAGCCGTTCCCTTCATGCCCGGTGCATTTCTGGAATGATCCCGACGGCAGCCGCTTCCACAAGGCCTACTTTGCCCGTTTCGACGGCATCTGGGCACACGGCGACTATGCAGAGCAAGTGCCTCACCAGCATCATGACGGGCTCATTATCCATGGCCGTTCCGATGCGGTGCTGAACCCTGGCGGCGTCCGCATTGGCACCGCCGAAATTTATCGTCAGGTGGAAACCCTGTCTGAAATTCGCGAAGCGATCGTGGTCGGTCAAGAATGGCAAGGTGACGTTCGGGTTGTGCTGTTCGTGGTGCTGGCAGAGGGTGAAGCCCTGACCGATCAGCTACAAGCGAGAATCCGTAGTGCCATCCGCCAGGGAGCCAGCCCAAGGCATGTGCCGGCGGTCATCGCCAGTGTGCCGGAAATCCCCCGTACCGTGAGTGGCAAGATTGTCGAGCTGGCGGTAAGGGAAGTAATTCACGGGCGCACCGTGAGTAACCGCAACGCCCTCGCTAACCCGGATGCCCTCCAGTATTTCGCAGACAGGAGTGAGCTTCAGGCGTAAACCCGTGGTCACACAGTCATTGACGATCACGGAGAAAGGCGCATCATGTGTTCAAACAGCAGTTTTGTGACATGGAACACATGAAGAATAATTATTACCGACTTTCGGTGCTTTTCTTTTTGCTGGCTCTTCCTTTCACCCTGCAGGCCCAGATCATCACCCTCACCGGTGACGACTTTAAAAGCCTGCAGGGTAAGCAGAGCGGCCTTTACTCCTTTTTTGCCGTGAAAGAAGGCAAGCTCCAGCCCGTACCTCACCAATGGGTGCAGTGGTCAGAGGAGGGCTTCCCCTTCTTCAAGGAGGACGGCAGTACCACTCTCGCCGGTGACCCCGATCGCATCGATGCTTCTGATCGCCTGTTACTTCGTTTTGAGGACGGCGGTCCTGCAATGAGTGGCACAACATCTGAAAAGATTGCCGCTGAACTGGCTGTTCAACAGGGCGGTGAAACCCGCCTGTTTTATTTAGTCAAGAACGCCTACCTGCAGAGCACAGAACGCTATGTGCAGTTTGATCCGGACACTCTGACCATCAAGAGCACAGATTTCGCCCTCACCATGGCGGATGACAATTTATTCAAATGGAACGATTTCTATTTCCGTGGTTTCGAAGGGGAAAACGGTCAACGACAGACGATTCTCGACACCCTGAAGCTTCGTCTCAGTGCCGGGGTCTTCGGCGAAAACAACCGCATCACCCTGAACAACGACAATCTTGACCCCAAAGTGAAAGAGGTCATCAGCGGACCGCTTACCGCAATGATCTATGCGTCAACCTCGGTGAAAGTGGCTCGCGTACCGGTGTTACGGATTGATAATTACTTTCTGCTCATGCCTCAGCAGGTCGAAATCCACAGCCGATTTACCCTGCCGGGTATCGCCGATACGATTTTGAAACGCCCTGCCCTGGATATCTCCCTGGATGGCAACGGACTTTACAACAGCAAACTGGTTACCAGCTGGACAGGTAACAAGGTGGGGGTCACCGACGGCAAGTTATCCAAGGCGGAAAAAGAGATGCTCGAGATGCCACTCAAGGGCGACAACTGGATCTGGTTTGGTACTGGACGTGGTTTTGACATGCTCGCCCAACTGGCTTTCGTAAAAGGATTCACTACGCCCGTACGACTGCTCTATCAGGATGATGCCAGTCAGGTCAATGAGCCGGAACGGTTCGCCGGCCAGCTACCCAACGTGGGGTTCTCGCTCACCGACCTGCCGTTCGGCCAGGAATTTTATTTCATTGCCCGAATGTATTATAGCAAGGACAGTCATGGTCTCGGGCCTAGCCAATATGCCGAGGCCATCCTATCCCCCAGCCACGCCACACTGACGGTCAGATAACTTTTACCAGGCACGCAAAGGGCCTCCTGCGAGGCCCCTGCTTGTTAACTTTATCCCTGCTCGTCTCAACTCATAAATAGCCTCAATCTGCCCGACTAAGACGCTGATAGATATGGTCTTTCAACTGTAGCCGCTGATGCTTCATGGCCTCCATCTGTTCATCACCTATCGGGCTTTCGCGCATTTCCAGGCCCCGGATCTGCTTGTCGAGCTTGTCATGCTGCATGACCTGTTCGCGGAACACCGGATCTTCCCGGGTAAGGTTGTCGATCTTCTCGTGCAGGTCGGGAAATTCATGGTGAATGCTGTGATTTTCGCCCAACATGTTGCTGGCTCCTTTCTCCATGCTCCGGTTACCAGCGGCCATCGACACGCGACCACTGACAAGAAATGCTGGCAATCCCTCGAGGTTACTCAGAGACTTCCTAGCCTAACTAAATCACCACAAATTCCGATTAGATTCAAACCTTCTTCGCCGTAAGATAAGAAGTCCATGGCTACGTAGTCACCGACCGTCTGGTGGTAGTGCACTACCAACCTGGCAGCTCCCATGCCAGTGCAATCAACCCTTCTCAGGGAGGCGTGTACGATGGCAATACCGCACCTGATCAGCCGGCAAGAAATTGAAGCCGGCATTCATCAAGTCAGTGAGCACTGCGACCACCCCGATGCCGGGTTATTCGGTCCGGGATCCGTCAGCTGGCAAGTACTGCGCGAAAACATCACGGTGCTGGCCCAGGGACGCATTGTGATGCTCACCTTGGCCAACAGCCGGTTATCCCAGCTTATTCCTGATCAACATAGTGCAGTGCAGCGTCTCCAGCACACCCAGCGATTCCTGATGAAAGTGCTGTTCGGCAATCACGAGCAGGCGTTGATGGCGCTGGCTGATTTCTCGCAGCGACGCAAAACGCTGCTGGATGTTCGAGAAAGTGACGCCCTACTGTATGTGATCAGTGCCTGGATGGATTCATGCCTGGAAATTTACCAGACCATCATCGGGCCACTGTCATCCGCACTGGAGGAGCGCCTTTTCGAGGAGACCATGCTGCTTGCAAGGGCGTTGGGAATTCCAGAAAAAAAACTCCCCCGGCATTGGCACGCTTACCGCAGCTGGTGGCAGCAACAATTGCAGAAGCCCGCCTCGATCACTGAGGCACGTCGCAGATTAGGCCATGGGCTGATACGCCAGCAGGGGTTCCCGGACCGCCTGCCGTTTGGCAGCTATGAATCCATAGCCAGCTTTACCGTTCCGGATGCCATGGTGGACGCATTCGATCTGCAGCCTGCAGATCTGGCAAACCACCGCCGCTACCAGCGCCAGATACGTCGCCTGATGGATATAACCCGTCGCTTGCCGGAGACTCTGCGTTACCAACCCGTCTACCACGAAGCTCGACAAAGGCTGATGGGGCGCGCACGTGCGGGACTGGCAACACGGTTGTTGAATCGCTGGTGGAGTGGTGAGAGTGAGCTGGTCAGCAGCGGTTGGTCCATGCCCAAGGCTGACAGACACCCGGAAATGTCAATCTAGCGAGGCAGTTGCAGACATGAGTTGCGGGTTTCAATCTCCCGGGAACAAGGCCTTATTCCGGGTGTTGGTTTCTCGCAACTTCTCGTCGGCAGCTCAACGGAAGCCGCGGTGCTCCTTTATCATTTCGTAAGCCTTGCTTATCTCTGCCGTCTTTTCAGTAGCAAGGCGGATCATTTCTTCCGGCACACCTCGAGAGGCCAACTTGTCCGGGTGATGCTCGCTCATCAACTTGCGATAAGCTTTCTTGATCTCCGCGTTGGAGGCTGAATCGTTAACACCCAGAACCTGGTAAGCCTGGCTCAAAGACGGTCTTGAGCTACCCGCTGCCCGCTGGTGGCCGCCCTGTCCTGCCCCCTGACCGCCGCCAAACTGGGCCTGGGCCAGCAGCATATTGAGGATCTGTCGAAATTGCTGGGGCGGGACACCAAGTCCTTCGGCAACCTTCAGCAAAACCGCTTCCTCTTCCGGGTGCAGGGTTCCATCAGCAAGGGCAATCTGCAGCAGAATTTCCAGCAATACCAGAATCAGCTGCTTACGGTGACGGACCGCTGCGGCGAACCCGCTGATGGTGGCTTCAAGCGGAAAATCAGCTGACTTGCCCTTGTTGAACAGGGCGATCGCCTGTTGGCGCTGCTCATCATTGAGCTGCATGCGGTCCATGACCGCCTTGGCCTGGGCAATTTCGTCTTCACTGACTCGGCCATCCGCTTTCGCCAGATGCCCCATCACTGAAAAAACCGTATCAAACAGTGCCTTCTGCACCGTTTCCTGCTCGCCGGGCCCATAGGGTCTGAACGGATTGAAGCTTTGAACCCGCTCAGTGCCCTTATCGAGCAGATGTCCGATAAAAACCCCAATACACAAACCGATCGGCCCGCCTACCAGCATGCCAAGCAGGCCGAGAATGATCTTGCCACCCCAATTGAATTGCATCATGAACCCGTTACGTAAACTGATTTAAATAGCCGGCTGAAACCAGCCAAGACTCGAGGCTGTATCGGTTCGCGGTCGATATTCCGCACTGACCCAGCCGTCATACTCCAGGCTGTCGATATGACGAAACACGTGATCAAAATGAATCTCGCCCGTCCCCGGTTCATGGCGACCGGGATTATCGGCAAACTGGATGTGTCCTATATGGGGACATAATCTTGAAAGGGAACGGCACAGATCTCCTTCCATGATCTGCATATGGTAGAGATCGTACTGCAGAAACAGGTTTTCACGGCCGGCTGCCTTGATCACGCTCATGGCCAGGGCCGAGCTGTCCAGGAAAAAACCGGGCATATCCACCCTGGAATTGATCGCCTCCACGGTGAGTATGATGCCTTCTGCGGCAAGAATGTCTGCCGCAAAACGCAGGTTGTCCACCAGAGTGTCGAAGGCGATATCTGCCGGCAGACTTTCAGGCTTCAATCCTGCCAGACAATTGATGCGTGGGCAGGCAAGCGCCCGAGCATATTCAAGTGCCTCGAAAACACCTTCTCGAAACTCCTCCACCCGATCCGGCAGGCACGCAATGCCCCTCTCCCCGGCTTCCCAGTCACCCGGTGGCAGATTGAAGAGTACCTGCTCAAGCTCAAATTGCTTCAGCCTTGCAGCCAGTTCGTCTGCGGTCCAGGGGTAGGGAAACAGGTACTCCACCCCCTTGAACCCGGCCTTGGCTGCCGCCGCGAAACGATCGAGAAACGGCTGCTCATGAAACAACAGGGTCAGATTGGCAGCAAATCGAGGCATCAGGGATCCTTGTTGGGAAGAGAAGCAGTATCCAGTCGGACGCCATTCAGACGCTCCAGTTCCAGCAAAAGGCCACTGTGGTCCACTTCCCCATTTCCACTGGCCAATAGTGCACGATACTCCTCAAACACACGCTGGCTCAGGGGCAAACTGAGCCCTTCAGCACGAGCTTCGTCCAGGATCATGCGCAGATCCTTGAGCTGAATGCGCGCTGGCGCGCCGGGCTCGAAGTTCCGCTCCAGCATACGCTCACCATGCTGTTCCAGAATCTTGCTACCCGCGAACCCGCCCAGTAGCGCTTCGCGGACCTTTTCCGGTCGTGCGCCACCTTTGGCTGCCAGTAGAAGGGCTTCCGATACTGCCCCGATGGTGATCCCGACAATGGCCTGGTTTGCCAATTTGGCCAATTGACCGGTACCCACAGGGCCAATGTGGGTAGCCTTGCCCATGACAGCGAAAATGGGCGCTGCCCGCATAAAGGCATGGTCTTCGCCTCCGGCCATGATGGAAAGGCTGCCCTCTTCTGCGCCACGGGTACCACCGGATACCGGTGCATCCAGATAAAGGCCACCAAGTGCGGCCACACGCCCTGCGTGACGGCGGGCGGTTGCCGGTTCAATGGAACTCATGTCGATGACCAGAGCGGCTTCCTGCAATTGCTCAATCGCACCACTCTGGTAAAGCACCGCATCCACCGCGCCTCCGTTTTCAAGCATGGAGATAACCACATCCGCGCCCTTTACTGCATCGGCAGGACTTGCTGCCACCCGGGCCTGATCAGCAAACGGGACGGTTTTACTGACGCTGCGGTTCCACACTGTCACAGCCAGTCCCGCAGCCAACAGACGGGTAACCATAGGCGCCCCCATCAGGCCAATACCCAGAAAACTTACTGACAGTGACGGGGGCAATGAGGAGGGATCTGACATTCAGGAATCGCCTTGCTGAACGGGGAAAAATGCCGGGGTAATCGATGTGAATGCCCAGCCAATACACAGAGAGGCACGATAACGTGCCTCTCCGTAACCCTTTAAAGGGTATTACTGATTGCCGGTTATTAACAGCATCACGGCGCCCTTATCAGGCCGCCTTCTGCGAGTTACCGCGAATCCACAGGAATGCACCCAGCGCCACAGCGACCACCTGGGAAACCACTCCCTGAATGGTGGGATAGACACCCAACCAGTCCACGGTAGGGACGGCCAGATAGAATGCACTAATGACACCCGCTTCCTGCAGCGCGGCAATCCCCTTGCCGAGCAGGATCACCGACAGGATCAGTAACACAATACTGGTAACCCGGAAGAACAGGCTCAGCGGCAGCTTCATGCCAATACGGAAAAACAGCACGCATACCACCGCAAGCGCCGCGATGGCTGCAGCAATGCCATAGAAAAGGAACGGTTGAGTCTGTACCGAAACCTGACTCCACAGCGCCTGGTAAAACAGGATGGTTTCAAATATTTCGCGATAGACGGAAATAAAGGAAACAAAGGTCAGAACCCAAACTGTGCCATTGCCTAATGCGTTATCGACCTGGTCACGAATGTAACCCAGCCACTTTTGGCTGTTGCTGTTACTGTGCATCCAGAATCCCACGTAAAACAAAATCAGCGCGGCTACTACGCCAGCAACCCCTTCTGTCATTTCACGGGAGGCCCCGCTGAAATGAATCAGGGTGTTGGCCAGATACCAGGTCAAGCCACCTGCAACCAGAGCAGCAATCCAGCCAAGATGAATATGACGGGTTGCCCGAACGGCCTTGGCCTTGCGGGTAAACGTCAGCAAGGCAGCAACGACCAACAATGCCTCAAGGCCTTCACGAAACAGGATAAAGAAACTTGCCGACAAGGTCGCTGCGGGACTGAGACCATCACCTGACAGCGCTGTGGCAGCGCGCTCCAGGGCGTCATTGGCTTCGCTGATCCGTGCAGACACTTGCTCCGCGTCCCGTTGTCGATCAATCGCTTCACGCACCGCCATAAAGCGGGATTCTGCATGACGCATTAACTCGCCATCCACAGCGGCGAGCTGCTGTTCGATCATTTCAAAGCCGTCCAGGTAAGCTGACAGCGCCGCTGCCTTGGCCGCAGACCTGTCTCCTCGTGCATAGGCCTGATCCGCTTCAGACAGTTTTTCATGGCTCAATGCAATGAAACGGTTCTTGCTGAACAGGGCCCCGGGGTTAGCGCGCAGATAGCCCAGCGCGGCATAGGCCTGTGGCCCTTTGGCATCCAGCACATCTTCTGGCGCCTGTGCCACTAGCGTATCGAGTGTCAGCCCGGCCTTCATGCCTGGCACCGTCTCAAAGGCCAGCTTGCCTTGCTCTGCCACCCTGGCCTCTACGGCTCTGGCGCCCACATAAAAGGCCAACGCCCAGCGCTGCTCATCACTGAGGCTACCCTTATACGCGGCCATACCCGTGCCATCTACGCCCTGGGTGACAGTGGTGTAGAGACCCAACAACGAACGCCCGTTGTAGCGCGAGACCTCGGTAAAATCTGTTGGTGCGGGCTCCATGGTGGCAGCCGCCGGGCCATCACCCTCGCCGTTTAGGCCATGACAAGCCGCACATTTGGCCTGATACAGGCTCTGCGCCTGATGAAGATCCGGGGCTTGCCTGGGCGCAACAGGAATCCCGTAGACTTCGACCAGGGTCGCACGGATAGACTGTGTCAGTGCTTTGATTTGTGTTTCACTGGCTTTTTGCGAGACAGCCTGCTGAAGATCGTTAGCCTGAGACTGTAGTGTCGACTTGCCTTCTGCCTCCGGCAGGTTGCTTACCCCATCAGCAAGCAACGCGGAGAACTCGGCCATCTCTGCATATTCCGCCGGGCTGACAACACTGCCGTCGACCACCGCATTGATGTAATCCGCGCCCACGTACTCGACAAGCTGTACCAGTGCGGTCTGATCGTTGGCCACTGCTGGCTGGGAAAGGCTGACAAACACAAAAAGGACGGAAAAAAGGCGCCCTGTAAGCCGGGAAAATGGCATCTTGAATCTCATTCATTTATGGAAAGGCGACTCATTATCATTTATGCAATGGTAACCGGCAAGCCTAATCACTTGGTCAGGGACATCTTGTCTGACAGGAGTCAACCTACTGTGAACGCCAGGACCTTGCTGATATGTGCCTGCGGCCAACCGCTCTCCTGCTGCCAGGCATTGAATGCCTGCTGGGCAGCAAGCTGATCACGCTGGCTGGAGGGGGGCTTATCGATGATGTTCTGGGCTTTCAGCGCCGCCACCACATCATTGGTGGGATACCAGGTATCCCGGCCGGTCATCCGCAGGAAAGCGGCACCGGAATTGCCCCCCAACTGCTTGCCACGCTTCTTCAGTAGCGTCCACATCCCCACCGTATCGTCAGCGGGCCAGCCCGACAGCCACTCCCCCACACTGCCGTACTCTGCCGCCAGATCCATTACGAACTGGGCATTATGACGAATGGCCTTCATCTTGCCCCAATGTCTGATCAAGCGAGTATCCTGCATCCGTTCATCCAGCATACTGTCCGGCATCAGTACCAGCTTTTCTGGATCAAACCCGAAAAAAGCGTCCTCAAAAGCCGGCCATTTCTTGTCCACCAGGGAATGCTTCAGGCCCGCCCGGAATATCCGCCGGGTCATCACCGAGAGATACCACGCATCATCACGGGAGCGCAGGGCCCTGGCGGTGGCGATATCGGGCAGCTGGCTTTTCACCACATCAAGACTGCCCTTGCGGTTTACCGCAAGGGCCAACAGATCCGAAAAGGGGCTCATGCTCTACTCCATCGTCACCGGCCCAAAGGGGAACCTGACACAGCCATTTCCTGTACCAATGAAAACCGCTGGCCGGATATACACTATTTTAGCAGCGTTGTAGAATCGCTGTTTGGCCTACTTGCATCAACATTGGCATCAACTACGGGAAGCGCATGAGCAGCGATCAATACCACGTCAACAAGTCTGACAAACTCAAGGGTGTCTGCTACGACATTCGTGGCCCGGTGCTGCGTGAAGCACATCGTCTGGAAGACGAAGGCCACCGGGTCATCAAGCTGAACATCGGCAACCCGGCGCCGTTTGGTTTTGATGCACCCGAAGAGCTGCTTCAGGACGTGATAGCCAATCTGCCAGAGTCCACCGGTTACTGTCACTCCAAGGGTCTGTTCCCGGCACGCAAGGCCGTGATGCAGTATACCCAGACAAAGGGAATTGAAGGCGTCACCGTGGATGATGTGATTATTGGCAACGGTGTCTCTGAACTGATTGTGATGGCCATGCAGGCCCTTTTGAACCCCGGCGATGAAGTGCTGCTGCCCGCCCCTGACTATCCCCTGTGGACGGCCTCCGTGCGCCTGTCTGGCGGAACACCCGTGCATTATCTGTGTGACGAAAAGCAGGATTGGCAGCCCTCTCTGGAGGACATCCGCGCCAAGGTCAACAAGAACACCAAGGCGCTGGTGATCATCAACCCCAACAATCCCACCGGGGCCAACTATGAACCGGCCATGCTCCGGGAGTTGCTGCAGATTGCCCGGGAAAACAATCTCATCGTTTTCGCCGATGAGATTTACGACAAGATCCTCTACGACGGTGAAGAGCACACTTCCATCGCGTCCATGGCCGACGACCTCCTCTTCATCACCTTCAACGGCCTGTCAAAGAATTACCGGGCAGCCGGATTCCGGGCGGGCTGGATGGTTATCTCCGGCGCCAAGCATCGTGCCGAAAGCTATATTGAAGGCCTGGATATGCTTGCCAGCATGCGCCTGTGCGCCAATGTTCCCAGCCAGCATGCCATCCAGACGGCTCTGGGCGGCTACCAGAGCATCAATGATCTGGTACTGCCTACCGGTCGATTGGGGCGACAGCGGGATCTGGCCTGGGAAATGCTCGACTCCATCCCCGGAGTCAGTTGTGTTAAACCCAAGTCAGCGCTTTACCTGTTCCCTAAACTGGACCCGAAGGTATTCCCGTTTGAAGACGATGAGGCCTTCGCACTGGATCTTCTACGCGAAGAGAAAGTGCTGATCGTCCAGGGTACGGCTTTCAACTGGCCGGATCCGGATCACTTCCGTGTGGTGTTCCTCCCGCGTGTCGATGATCTGGAAGATTCCATCGGACGCATCGCCCGCTATCTGGATCGGGTACGAAAAAAATAATGCCAGTTTCGAGTTTCGAGAAGCGAGTTTCGAAGAACCAGGATTTGATAAACCTTTGAATTTCGCAACGCGAAACTCGTCACTCGGCAGCGATTGGATATTTCTCAGATAGTCGCCAAGAGCCCCTTATGTCCCATCTCCACATTGATGATTTCAGCCATGACGTAGCCCGCATCCTGATGCAGGCCTACATGCGCTTTCCCAGTCCCGGAGCCCTGTATGTGGAAGATGTTATCGGGCCCACGGAAGTGGACGATGTGGGACTGCATAGCAGTCGGCATATGGCCTGTCTCGGGGCGATGATCTGGCTGGCCGATGAGGGATTCATCCGTTATGAGGCCACCATCTTTCACGAAGGACTGGAGCAGGCGGTGCTCACCAACAAGGCGTTCGTGCTACTCACTGCACTGAGTGAGCTGCGTGTTGACAGTCCTGATCCGCAACTTCCAGCCACCGTTCAGCACGAAAAGGCCACCCTGGCCGAACAGTTCATACAGGCGATCCGCGCCCAGGATTCTGTGCGTACCACCGCGGTGGTACGCTACCTGCTGTCCCGCCAACCGCAGCCGGTACCCGCCGATGAATTCGACGACCTCATCACGCCAGCCAGCCCGGCATCTGATAAGGAATGGCTGTAAACCCCACTTCGTCAGTCGCAGCATCGCAGACCCGGGATCCAATGAAACCCTGCCGGTTTGCCAACGAACGCCAAAGTCCCTTTACTGCAAATACGCTTGTTGCCGGCACTTAACCCTCTATCGGCAACGCGCCTGAAGTCCCCCCTCAGCTATCCAGTTCCGGCGGGCGGATATAACGGTAGTGGATTGTCTTCAGGGCCGGCTCCCCTGCTTCGTCAAAACCTTCCGCACCCGGCAGGCGTGAGATCGGTTCAGCGCCGGGAAGATTGTCCGCTACACATTGCTCCAGCCAGCCATAATCCAGCCAGGGCGCGTTGACGCACGCCAGGATCTCGGCTTCCGGCGCCAGCAATTTGTGTAGCTTGCGCAGTATCTTGGGATAATCCTTCTCGACCATGAAACTGCCCTTCTGGGCACTGGGCGGATCGATAACAATAATGTCGTAGCGCCCCAGACTATGGAGTTTCTTCCAGCTACGAAAAATATTATGCGGAAGGTAATGCACCTTTGCTTGCTGGAAGCCATTGAGCGCATGGTTCTGTTTGCCCAGGGTCAATGCAGCATCAGAGAGATCGATATTGACGACAGACTCTGCCCCGCCTGCCAGTGCAGCCACCGAGAAACTGCAGGTGAAACTGAACAGATTGAGCACTTTCTTGCCTTCACTGCGTTCACGAATCCATTCTCGCCCTTGCGCCATATCAGCAAAGAAACCGAGATTTTGCCCACGCTGGAAATCCAGCTTGTAGTGCATGCCATGTTCTGTGGCCACGGGCTGTTCCGGCAATTCACCCCATGCCAACTCATTGTCCGCCATACCATCGTAACGGTGCTGGATCATCAGAGCGGTACATTGCAGAGGCGACAAAGCGTCCTTGAGGCAATCCTTCAGCGCGCTCAGGGTGTCGTCTGATTGGGCGCGAAAAATCGTCGCAACCAGAATCGGCTGAAAACAATCGACTGTCAGCCACTCCAGTTCCGGCACAGTTTTCCCCCGGCCATGAAAATAACGAATTTTGGATGTCGCCACGGGAACCAGATATGGAGACAGCAGGTCTGAAAGTCGGGAAGCGGGCATAGGGATCAAGAAGTCAGGATTAACGGGGGATGCAGAGTATCGCATACCTTGAGAATTCGCGCCCCGCCCCAATGACTTGATTTCCAATCTGGATAACGGAGAAACCCCACGATGATGCGCATCGCGCTTTATCTGCTCACCAACCTGGCCGTGATTGTGGTGGCCAGCATCACCCTCAGTCTGCTCGGGGTAAACAGCTATTTCGCCGCCAGCGGAAGCGGCTTGAACCTGACCAATCTGCTGATTTTCAGCGCGGTATTCGGTTTCGCCGGCTCATTGATTTCCCTGTTCATCTCCAAACCCATGGCCAAGTGGTCAGCACGGGTGAAGATCATTGAGCAGCCGACCAGCCAGGCAGAACGCTGGTTGCTGGAGACTGTGCGCGAACTGTCTGAGAAAGCTGGTATCAAGATGCCCGAGGTAGGTATTTTCCCGGCACAACAGTCCAACGCCTTCGCTACAGGCTGGAATCGAAACGATGCTCTGGTGGCCGTCTCTCAGGGGCTGCTGAGCCGTTTTCGCCCTGAAGAAGCTCGTGCCGTACTGGCCCATGAAATAGGCCACGTGGCCAATGGCGACATGGTTACCCTCAGCCTGATCCAGGGGGTGGTAAATACCTTCGTGATTTTTGCTGCCCGTGTAGTGGGTTCAGTGGTGGACAGTCTCATGCGGCGCGGTGATGGCTCCGGTGGTCTAGGGTTCGGTTACTACATCGTGGTGTTCATTGCTGAAATAGTGTTCGGAATCGCGGCCAGTGCCATCGTCATGTGGTTCTCACGGTTTCGTGAATATCGTGCCGATGAAGCCGGCGCCACGCTTGCGGACCGCAACAGCATGATTGCCGCTCTGCAACGGCTGAAATCAGAATATGAGGTGCCCAACCAGATGCCTGACACCCTGGTCGCTTTTGGCATCAACTCCGGTTTCAAGCAGGGTCTGAAAGCCATGTTTGCCTCTCACCCACCGCTGGATGACCGCATCCGGGCGCTGCAACAGGGTCGTTAAACGGCTTTATTCCACAATGGGCCAGAGGCTACTGAAGAACACCCTGTCTCAGTGACTCCGGCCTTGCCTCACCAACAGGCGCCTAATCAGGCCGTGCCCAGGCATGGGCACAGCCTGATTCATTTCAGCCCCCGACTTCATATGCATCGTGTTGGGGGTCCTCTGAACAACGCCTTAACTCACTTTTCATTCAGGTCCGCATCGATACCCACCCGATACAAAACCTGGTCTTCATACCCGCTTGTCACCGGCCACAGGCCGCACAGGGATGCATCAAGGGAAGCATCGCCGGTATCCACCAACAGAGGGCGCCCTTCAAGAGTATTAAGCTTGCTGCGGGTGGCGAGTATCTGAATATTGTCCTTGCCAAGACGGCGAATCAGATCAGGACTAAACTGCTGATTGCCGCGACCAAACAAATGTCCCTGACCGCCAATGACCGTAATCACTGCTTTGGCCGCCTGGTCGCCAATCAAATCGAGCAGTGCCTCCGCGCCAAGGTCCGAGGCCACCACCTGTTGGTTGAATACCGCGTCCACCCCCAGCAGTGTGTTCGGCAGGCCCAGCTGTTCCATAACCACGGCAACCGTTGAGCCGGAGCCCATCAGGTACCAGGTGTCATCTTCCATATTATCCGCCACCCAGGCCGCAGCCTCAGTCACCACCAGGTCCTCGACTTCACGGCCACCGCACTTTACTTGCTGCAGGTAGCGGGCCTCTGCCGGCACTTGCAATTCGCCATAATGGCGAGCACGGACCACCCCCTGGCGGAATGCGTCTTCGTCAATATCGCGCACCTCTGCCTGCTGTAACGCCACCAGGTTTCCGCTGGCCAGTTCACTCAGCAGACTCGCCGCGGCTTCCGGGTTCACCGCGTACACCGCAGAATGCATTTTGCAGCCAGCAGGCACCCCAAGTACCGGCAGGGTAAGCCCCACAGCATCCACCAGATCCCGTGCAGTACCATCACCACCGGCAAACAATAGCAGCTCAGCACCGGCTTCCTTCAGGCGTCTCGCTGCAGCACGAGTATCGTCCGGGCCACTGGGCACGGGGGATGTGCCAATCACCTGACACGGTAAACCGGCATCCCGGCAGCTCTGCTCTCCCATTTCCCCAGCCCAGGTCAGCAACGATACATTGTCCCGCTGAGCCAGAGAGGCCAGCGCACGAGTCATCCGTGCCGGTGCCTGAGGCGTTGCCCCCCGGCGTAACGCCTCGTCACGGGTAGCATCACCATCACTTCCCTTGAGCGCCACCCTGCCACCTATACCTGCATAAGGGTTCACCAGTACGCCAATAACAAGGGTTTGCCGATCTTTCATAAAAGGGTCATATCCAGAAACAAAAATAGCGTTGCTGACGACCTCGCCGTCAGGCAATTATCGATAGTGTGAACCACTGGAGGCCCACCAGCCATGAACATGAATAGCCAAAAGCCCCAGAGCAACTTCAACGGTGCCGCTGTGATTGATGAACAAGGCCGGGAAGTGCCTATCACCGAGGCCATGATCCAGCAGGCCTGTGAGAGTCTGGCGAAAAACTGGCACTACCCGCTGCCCGCCCATTGTCAGCCTAAGCCCGCTCAAACAGCGCGCTAAGTATCTTCTGATACGGCTCGCTGGCACTGCCCTGCCAGTTCCAGCGATGCAGCTCCTGACGCAAAGGGTACTCTTTCCTTAGTAAATCAAAAGCCGCTGCAGGATCGGTAGCCGCCAGGCTTGCCCTCAGGCGACGATGATCCTCCGGCAACGGGTAAGCCTGCTGAAGCAACGCCAGCAAGTCCGCTTCCGATGCCACATTCTGCTCTAAAACTGGCAAGGTTCCCGGATTGTCGGAGACCTGCGGAGTGGCGCCCAACCACCGACAAAAGGCTTCGTACACCATGGCGGTTCCATTCTCTTTGCCCTGAAGGCTGTAGCCAGCAATATGAGGGCTGCCCAATACCACCCTGTCCAACAAAGAAGCAGGAACGTGAGGTTCATTTTCCCAGACATCCAACACCGTGGCAGGACCACTCCCTTCAGCCAGCAACTGCTCCAGAGCCACATTATCCACCACCGGCCCACGGCAGGTGTTGATAAGAATTTTCTCAGCTCCCATGGCAACAAGCCTTTCCTGGTCCAGCAAGTGGCGGGTGGGATAACGGCCAGTATCGGATAGCGGTACATGCAGAGTCACAACATCACAGCTCAATACATCCGAGATTGACTCAAGCGTGTACCCCACATCTTCGCCCAGCTCCGCCAGTGGCGGGTCACAGGCGCGTACTGTTAATCCCAGCGCTGACAGCCACCGTGCCACTCTGCGCCCCACATTGCCCATACCCACCACGCCTGCCGAGAGCGAGGCAGCACTTTTGCCCTGTTGCTGACAAACCCACAACAGGGCCTGAAGCACATATTCAGCTACCGCACGGGCGTTACATCCCGGTGCATGGGCAAAAACACGACCAGTGTCCACCAACCACTGGCGATCCACATGATCCGTGCCGATGGTGGCAGACCCGATAAAGCGCACCGGACTTTTTGCCAACAGCGAAGCATTGACCCTGGTCACCGAACGCACCAGCAGCGCATCAGCCTCGGCTACCGTGTCCTGGTTGATATGCCTCCCCTCTACAGTGACCACTTCCCCGTGTCGGGCAAAAACCTCAAGACCGGGCATATTGGCATCAGCGATGATTTTCATGTCAGCAAACATCCTGCTTCAGAGAAGCAAAAGCTGTCTGGCCACCCTTTCCACCGAAGAGGCATAGGCTGAACCGAACAAATTGAAGTGATTTAGCAGATGATACAGATGGTACACGCGCCAGGTGTTCTGCTGCTCTGCATCAGGCAAATGCCCCTGGTAAGCGAGATAGAAGCTATCCGGGACGCTTCCAAATAGCGACATCATCGCCAGATCTGCCTGAGGGTCGCCATAATAACAGGCGGGATCATAAAAGACGGGCTCGCCGCCCTGCAGGCCAAGATTCCCGCTCCACAGATCACCATGCAACAAGGCCGCGGGAGGATCTGCGGGTAACCAGACGTTGATCCTCGCTATCACACGCTCCACATGACGCCTCGCTGACTCTGGCAACCCCCAGGCAAGCTCAAGCTGCGGCCCCAGCCGCCGCTGGACAAAGAAATCCCGCCATGAGGACAGGTGTTCATTACGCTGTAGCGAACCGCCGATGTAATTATCCATGTCGAACCCAAAGGGCCCTTCGCATTCGCTCTGGCCATGCAAACCAGCCAGCGCCCGCCCCAGGGCATGCCAATCCGGGTCGGTTAGCGGGGGATGTATTTGCAGATATTCCATGATCAGTACCCCGCAGCCGTCAATTTCACTGCAACTTACAACCCGCGGGGTCTTCACAAATGATGAAAGCGCAGTCAACGCAGCCTGCTCGCACATCAGCAAACTTGCATTTTCATGGATTTTAGCAAACAAATCGCGTCTTTTAGCTACAACCTTTACAGAAACTGCCGTATCACCGCCTCGCCCCATCACGAAACGATAGGGACCTGGCTCGCCAATATCGGTTAGCACTTTTGTAAGCAACTGGGGTATCTTCATGCTCTGCGACTCTCAGCCTATGCGAATAATTGACACCCGAGGCTTGTAAAATTGCCCTCCGGGTCAATTTTGACGGCGTTTCGGCCTTGATTTAAGCCGTTCTTCTGAATTACAACTAGTGCTACTGCCGGATGCCCGGCCAATAACAACAAAATAAGCGATCGCAAGCCCATGAAAGTATTCTTCTCCCTGTGCAGCGCTCTGTTTCTGGCCCTGTACTCGCCGGTTAGTGCCGCCAGCGATGATGGTCTTTCTGAACAGATTCGCCAGCTCAAGAACCAGGCCCTGAATCTGAACCGCGACCTGACCCTGCTTGAGCGTGAGCTGCTTTACGCCACGCCTCAAACCAGTATTTTTGTCTCTGTAGACGTGGGCACCCCAATTCGCCTGGTCGATATCAACCTCACCATCGATGGTGAGCACGTGGGCTACCATTTCTATACCGATCAGGAATTTGAGGCGCTGACCAAAGGCGGCATCCAGCGACTCTATACCGGCAACTTGACCAGCGGCCGTCACCAGATGGAAGCCACCATCACCGGCTATGATCCCCAGGGCAAGGATTACCAGAAAACCACCAGCTATACCTTTACCAAGGGTGCCGGCAAGAAAATGGTTGAACTGCAGGTGGTGGACGACCTTAACAATCAGCAGCACAAGTTTGAATTCCGTGAATGGAATCAGCAATGAAGCAGCCCCCACTGAAAAAGTGGCTGCTTGCGGCGTGTATTTCCGCATCTTTTGCAACGGCCCAGGCAGC
Source organism: Alcanivorax sp. DP30 (assembly GCF_009882945.1). Classification (GTDB taxonomy): domain Bacteria; phylum Pseudomonadota; class Gammaproteobacteria; order Pseudomonadales; family Alcanivoracaceae; genus Alcanivorax. The sequence continues at coordinate 291,526 of NZ_WTUY01000002.1, read as the reverse complement.
CAAAGTCGAATTTTTTGACGAAATCGATACCGGGCCGACTCCACTGACCATGGAGCAACACCGCTATCTGGCTTTCGGTGAAGTCATGTTCGACTTTTACCGCCATGCCACTTTTGACGCCATCAATCAGCTTCTGGTCAACCAGCAACTTGCCCTGTTCGATGAAGAGACGGACTACGCAGAATTGTTGCTGGGGGACCTTTACGTCACCTACGGCCTCCCTGAAAGCGCTGAAACCATCTTCAATCGTCTTCTCAAGAAAGATATTCTCAGCCATACCCGTGCTCAAACCTGGCTTCACAAGGCCGCTCTTCACTACCGGGAAGGGAATCTGGCTGAAGCAGCAATGATCCTTGACGACAAAAAAGTCGAAGGACTGGAACCAGAAGATGAAGCGCGTCGCAAATTGATGCTTGCCAACATTTTAATGGCTGAAGGGGATTTCACCGGCGCACTGGATTACCTCAACGGCGTAGCCATTGAGACGAATGAAGGTCGTTATGCCACCTATAATATGGGTGTTGCGCTGATTCGAGGTGGCCACGAGAAAGAAGGACTGGAATTACTCAATTCGCTGCTTAACCTCTCTGCAACCAATGACCAGGCGCTGGCATTGCGTGACCGGGCTGCGCTGGCAGCGGGGCTTACCCAATTACGCAGCGATCAGCTTGAAGGCGCACAATTATCCTTGCGCCAGGTTCGCAGCGACGGCCCCTTCTCCGAAGATGCCCTGCTGGCACTGGGCCTGACCAACTACCGTGCCGGCGCCGTAAAGCGCGCCCTGCCCCTCTGGCTGGAAGCCGTCAGCCGCAACAGCAGTCATCCTTCTGTTCAGGAAGCCTTGATGCTGGCTCCTCGTGCCTATGAAGAGCTTGGCGGCATGCCTCAGGCGCTTGCCGGCTACAAATATGCCGCCAGCCAATACCGTGAGGCTCTCAAGGATCTGCAACGGGCCATTGAGAATATCGGGGAACCCGGCTGGGCCGAAAACCTTCTCCCTGACGACGTAAACGAAGTCGGCTTCCTGCCTGCCAACAGCGAAGATTTGGCTCAGGGTGGCGAGCTTTCGTACCTGTACAAGCTGTTTTCCAGCAATGCCTTTGCGCAACGCTTTCAGCACTATCGTCAGATTCACCAGATTAAAACCATGATTGAGCACTGGGAACGCGCCTTGCCGGCTCTGGAAGAGACATACCAGATTCAGCAACAGACCCTGAGCCGCAACCTGCCCAGTGTCCGCAAGCAGATCAGTCAGCACCAGAAAAAACAGGAACAGGTGATGCTGGCCAGTGACAAGCTGAGCACCGCCATCCCCAATTATGTGGACATGAGCAGCCCTGGCGATGTGGCTAACGCCGAACAAGCCATCATGTGGAAAAAAGTCGATGCCATGGCCCACCAGTTTGGCCGCCTGCCAGACTCAACCCATGATAATGCCCTGCGTCTGCGTCGAGTCCGCGGACTGTTACTTTGGGATATTGCCCACCAGTCGATTGAACAACGCGAGAAACAGATTCAGGCTGCAACAGAACTTGAAGAGGAAAGCCGTATACTGGCTGAGCGCGTGGCCGCTGTCAGCATGCAAATCCGTGATGCCACATTGCGCACGCGAGACGACCTTGGCCAGCGACTGGCTCAGCAGCGATCCCGCATTGCCGATATCAAGCGCATGTCTGAAGAGACTCTGGCAGCGCTCGAACAAAGCATGCAGGCAGACGCACTCGCCCTTTTGCGTGCCAACCAGAAAAAACTGGCTGACCAGCTGGCAGAAGCACACCTGGCCGTAGCCCGGCTTCAGGACACTTCTGTCTCCAGCGACACTAAACAGAGGACTGGATCGTGAACCGTTTTCGCCTGCACAGCCTTGCCGCTGCCGTTATTGCGATCAGCGGCTGTGCCAGTGCCCCAAGCGGCGGCACCCTGGATCAACAGGCCCAATTCGGCGGCACTACCCTGGCAGATCTTGAAGGCACAGATATTGTTATCGAAGAGCAGCAACTCGATAACGCCACCACCAAGGATGCTCTGGCCAGCTATCGTCAAGCGGCGGAACTGTTTGATGATCCTGAACGTCGAGCCAAAACCCTCCGTCGCATGGCTGATCTCGCCTTGTCGTCTGCCACTGAGCAGGACATGGCCGAGATGCAGGAAGACAATGAACGTCTCGAACGTGAGGTCGATCAAATGGTGTACGAAAACACCATGGAACAGGTGAATACCACCACTGATACACAGCGCAAACTCGCCTTGCTGGATCAGGCAGGGAACATGGCGCCGACCATCGCAGATGCAAACGTGGACTACTCCACAGCCATCTCCCTGTACCAGGAACTGCTCAATAACACCAGTGATCCCAACGAGCGGGCTGAAGCCTACTACCTCCTCTCCAAGGCTTACGCCATGGATGGCGAACTGGACCTTGCCCGGCAAAGCCTGGATTCACTGGTAGAGCAATACCCCAACAGTGAATGGGCACTTGAAGCCCAGTTCCGTCGTGGCGAAATGCTTTTCTCTGATGGCGATTACGAATATGCCGAACAGGCCTATGCGGATGTCATCCGCCGTGGCAAAGGCAACGAATTCTACAACCAGGCACTGTATAAGCAGGGCTGGAGCCACTATAAGCTGGGCGATTACACCCCCGCTCTGGGCAGTTTTTTCACCTTGCTGGACACCCTGAACGGGCACCCCGAGCTGGATAACGACACCAGCATGGAAAACAAGCTGTTCAACGATACTCAAAGGGTAGCGGGTCTGGCTTTCACCAATCAGGATGGTGCCGAATCAGTACGCAAGTGGTTTGCCCGCAATGGCCAGCGAGACTACGAACCGGATATCTACCGCACCCTTGGGCAAGTCTACCTGGGCCAGGAGAGGTTCCGTGATGCCGCGGAAACCTTCGACATGTTCGTCACTGTGTATCCCGATTCTGAGCTGGCGCCAGAATTTTCCAGCCTGCAGATCGACTCCTACCAGAAAGGCGGGTTTCCTACTCTGGTCTTACCGGCCAAGGAAAAGTTCGTTCAGCATTACGGTATAGCCAGCAACTACTGGCAGCAGCACCCTGACATTCGCGAACAATACGTCGATTTGTTAAAGGGCCACATCCTGGATCTGGCAGAATACCACCATGTTCTGGCACAGAAATCCGGCAAGCCCAGTGACTTCCAGGCACCTGCCAACTGGTACAAACAATACCTTGATACGCCGCCCGCCAGCGAAAACCAGGGCGACGTCAACCACCGCTACGCAGATGTACTGTTTGCTGCACAACAATACCCAGCAGCTGTAACCGAATTTGAACGTACCGCCTATAGCTACCCTGAGTACCCGGAAGCCTCTACTGCCGCCTACTCTGCTCTCGTCGCCTATCAGAAGGTACTTGGCAATAGTGCTCTGGCAGAAGATCAAAGCGAGCAATGGCGGACGAAAAAGATTGCCAGCTCTCAGAAATTTGGCCAGACCTTCCCGTCACATCCTGAAGTCCCCAATGTGCTCAGAAACACAGCCGAAGATCAGCTGGCGCTGGGTGACATCCCGGGAGCAGTCAAGACCGCTGGCATTCTGGTGAATCGACAACCGCCACCACCCAACGATCTCTTGCGTTATGGCTGGGCCACCATTGCCAATGGGGAATTTGATCTGGCCAATTACCCCGTCGCTGAATTTGCCTATGGCAAACTACTGGCTCTGCAAATGCCCGCCACCGAGCGCGCCGAGTATCGAGAGAAACTGGCCATCAGCATCTATCGCCAGGCGGAAGCGGCCCAGGCCTCCGGCAATATCGAGCTCGCCGCCGCCACGTTCCTTCGTGTTGGCCAGACTGTACCGGAAGCAGCCGTGCGCAAGAATGCCGAATTTGATGCCGCCACGTTGTACATTAATCATGGCCGCGGTGCGGACGCCATCCCGGTACTGGAAGCGTTCCGCAATCGCTACCCGGATGATCCGCTCACCGAAACCATTCCCGACAAACTGGCAGTCGCCTATGAAAACCAGGGCAACTACACCGCTGCCGCAGGAGAGCTGGCCATCATCGCAGCCAACTACAAGGGTGAGGATGACGAACTGTCTCGTCAGGCGTTATGGAAAGCAGCTAAGATGCAGGATCGTGCAGAACAGCCTGCTGCCTCCATTGCACTCTATGAGCAGTATTTGCAGGAATGGCCGCAACCCTATGATTTTCGCTCTGAAGCCCAGTTCCGTCTTGTAGAGTTGAACCGCAAGACCGGTGACAACGCCCGTGAAACCTATTGGCTCAAGCAACTGGTCAACAGTTATCGTCAAGCCGGAAGCGCTGCCAACGACCGCGTTGCCTGGCTGGCAGCCTACGCCAGCTTTACGCTTGCAGAGCCCAACTTTAAGACCTTCAACAGCATCAAGCTTGGCCAACCGCTGAAAACATCACTGGCGGAAAAAACCACTGTGATGAAAGCCGCGCTTGCGGATTATCAGGCAGTGGCAGATATCGGCGTGGCGGAATTTGCCACTGCCGCCAACTACAAGATTGGCGAAATGTATCGGGTCTTGGCCAAGGACCTGATTGCGTCGGAACGCCCCCCAGGGCTGGATGAGCTGGAGCTTGAAGAATACACCATGCTGCTGGAGGACAAGGCCCTCCCCTATGAAGATCAGGCTATCGACATTCTTATTGCCAATGCCAACCTGGTCACAGATGACATCTATGATCAGTGGGTAAAAAAGAGTTTTGGGGCTCTGGCAGAACTGATTCCTGGCCGCTACGCGAAGTTTGAACAGGTTGAGAGCCATGTGGACATTATTTACTGATTTATCACGAACCCTGCGCCCACCGCTGATAGCGGTGTCTGTGACCCTTACGCTGGTCATGTCAGGCTGTGCAACGCAAACCGGGGGTGGGCTAGAAGGGGAAGCTGAAGGTCATACCAGCAGGTACGAGGGGCAAAAGGAAGGTGGCGCCGCTGCAGACAGCGATGCCATCCACATCCCCCCCGTTCCCCATGCGCCTGAAGTCGAAAAAATAGCCCAACAGGCCATGGCCGAATACGCCCGTGCCTTGCAGACTCGTATGGCAGGTAACAGCCAGCAGGCACTTGTCATGTTTCAGTCACTCGCCGAGCGATATCCACAACTTTCAGGCCCCCAACTGAACGTGGGCCTGATCCGTATGGAGCAGAAAAAGTATCCTGAGGCCGAGCAGGCATTTCGAGCATGCCTGGCCATCAATGACGCCAATCCTTATGCTCACAATGGTCTTGGCCTGGCGTTACGGGAGCAAGGCAAGTTTGATGAGTCTCGTAGCCATTATGAAGAGGCCCTGACTCTTGATCCGAAGTATGCCCGGGCCCACTTCAACCTGGCGGTACTTGGCGAACTTTACCTTCAGGATCTGCCACTGGCCCTTGCACACTTCCGGGCCTACCAGAACCTGCAGAAGCAGGCGGATACCAATGTTGCCAACTGGATAGCTGACCTCGAAAACCGCGTCCCCGATGCCCCCCGGCAACCTGTCGCCGGAAATGGTGCAGGGGAAGACACAGGAGGTGTTAACTAATGCGCGCCAATCTCATTACCGTAAGTCTAATCGTTTCCCTTGCCTCTGCCGCTCATGGCGCTGATGGCAATGAAGATACTGCTGCCACCAATGTCATTGGTACCCAGGAAGCTCCCACCGTCCTTAACGTGGTCCCCTGGAAAGACCGTGAGGTGAAACTGGAGAAGAAGGATCCCACTTCATCACTCCTCAACCGTGTGCTTGAGCCTCTGGATCAGGAAGTCCTGATGCGGGAAATCGAGTACCATCAGTTACTCACCAGTAAACCCGAGGATGAAGGATTGTTCCTCGACTGAGGAAGCTGCCGGACTGGTTCGCCAGCCCGGCACTTCATTAGATGCGTATCGCCTTATTTTCTGATAAAAAATGACCTTTTGGGGAAGGCCACAGCAATAGCAACTCAAACCTATTGCCGTCAGCCACACAAAACAACACAAACCAGGAACACCGCAGGAGAAGTCCATGCCCACCACTGCCACCGCTGCCGCACAGAATGCAGGCATCGTCGATACCGCTATCTCGTTTATTCAGGATGGCGGCTTTTTCATGTATCCCATTCTGATTGTTCTGGCCCTGGGTCTGGCTCTGTCACTGGAACGTATCATTTACCTGCAGACAACCAAGGCTCGTAACCAGAAGACCTGGAAAGATGTCTATCCCCTGATTGCCAAAGGCCAGTTCCGTCAGGCACTGGATGTGGTCAGCACCAGCAACACTGGCATGGCTAAAGTTATTGGTTACGGCCTGGAACGCGCCAAAACTGCAAAGCGCCATGACGATATCGAGCTGGCCATGGAAGAAGGTCTGATGGAGATCATCCCTCGCCTGGAGACTCGCACTCCCTACATCGCCACCTTTGCCAATATCGCCACCCTGCTCGGCCTTCTTGGCACCATTCTGGGCCTGATCAGCGCCTTTACCGCCGTAGCCAGTGCCGACCCCGCACAGAAAGCAGACCTGCTCTCTGCCTCCATTTCCGTTGCCATGAACACCACGGCCTTTGGTCTGATTGCCGCAATCCCAATGCTGCTGGCTTTTGCATTCATCAACTCCATGACCGGCAAGATGGTCGACAGCATGGAAATGGCCTCGGTGAAATTCGTCAATGTATTCCGCCAGGTTTCTGCCCAGCAAGAGCGCAAGAACGACGGCCAATAAGCCGATTTCTTGTTTTCGCCAACCTGGTGTAAGGATCTGGTATGCGATTTCGCAGACGAAGTTCGCGCGACACCGAGGTGGAACTGAACATCACTGCCTTTCTTAACTTGATGGTAGTGCTGATTCCTTTTCTGCTGATCAATGCAGTGTTTGCTCAGGTATCCATCCTGCAGCTGAACCTGCCTGCAATTAGCGACAGCAGTGTGCCCTCGGAAGACGATAAAAAAGAAAAGCTGGTACTGGAAGTGTTGATCTATGAAAACCGCTATGAAGTGGTGGATCGCAATACCAGTGCCGTACTGAAAATTGTGGAGAACAAGGGCGAAGAGCATGACAGTGCCGCGCTTCATGATTTTTTGGTTGAACTGAAACAGAAGTTCCCCGCTGAGACAGCGGTTACCCTGCTTTGTGAAGATGAAACCCCCTACCGGGTCATGATCAAGACCATGGATGTGGTGCGTCTTTACGATACAAAAGTAAACGGCCAGACCATCAAGAAAGAGCTGTTCCCCAACATCAACATTGGCTCAGCACCCGCTGACAAGGCCGCCGACACAGGAGGTGACGCGTGAAGAAGTCGTCTCGCGCCCGCCGAATGGCGCGCCATCACAGCAAGCACAAGACGGTGGCAGCCCTGAACCTGACATCGTTGATGGATATCTTCACTATCCTGCTGATCTTTCTGTTGGTGAATAACAACAACGCGGCCAAACTCCCGGATAACAAGGACATTCAATTGCCTGAATCCATTGCCCAGGAGTTGCCCAGCGAAGTTCTCACTATACAAGTTAGTCCCAGTGACATCATTGTGGAAGGGCAACGAATCGCCGGTACTGAGGCCGTTCGCCAACAAGAAGAGCGAACCGTCCAGGCCCTCATCGACGAACTGCAATTCCGCGCCGCCCAGGCACTGGCAGTGAGCCCCGAAGGCGAGCGGGAAATTATGATTCTCGCTGACCGGGACGTGCCCTATGTGGTTATCAAGAAACTGATGCGTAGCTGTATGGAAACCCCATACACCAAGGTGGCCTTCGCTGTGCTTAAAGTGGCAGAGGAGGACAGTGAATGACGCAGAACAACAATAACAAACTGCGCATCCTCATCGACGGCTCTCTGCCGTGGGACAAGCAAGAGGGGGAAGACCGCCGTCTGTACGGCGTTGTCATCATTCTTCTGATTCTCTCCCTTGCGCTAATGATACTGGTCGAATCCGTTACCATCGAAAAGCCGGATCGTCGCGAGCAGCAGAAAATTCCTGACCGTCTGGCGCAGATGGTGCTTGAGAAAAAGAAAGAGCCCCCACCTCCTGAGCCGGAACCTGAACCGGAAGAGGAGAAAGAGGAGCCTGAAAAGGAAGAGCCCAAACCAGAGGAACCGAAACCGGAACCCAAGCCGGAGCCACGCCCCGACCCGACTCCGGAGCAGCGGGAAGAAGCGCGGGAAACAGCCCGGGCCAAGCTTGAGGAAGATCTGGGCGACTCGCTCGCCGGCCTTGACGACATCGGCCCTCTGGTCAGTTCAGGCAATGAACTGCGCACCGGTGGCAGCAGCGAGGCCAAAGCTGAACGTGATCTGATTGGCAAACGCGCCAGTTCAGGATCCGGCGGCGTTGCCGTCACCAAGGCATCCAGTGGTGGCGGTGGTGGCGGAACCCTGTCTTCGGGTACCGTCGGAACCGGCAAGGTGGACAGCAAAATCGTCGAATCCGGTCAGGTGGCCAGTACCACCCGCAAGGGCAGCGATGGCAAGAGCCGACGCACCCAGGAACAACTGCGTCGGGTGTTTGACCGTTATGCTGGCAAGTTCAATAGTCAGTACCAGCGGGCACTACGCAGCAACCCTGCCCTGCAAGGCACCGTGGTCCTTTCGCTGGTAATTGCCCCTGGCGGTGAAGTAACTGACGCCAAGATCAAGTCCAGCCAGCTGGGTGACCCCAAGCTGGAACGGCGGATTCTTTTAATCGCCAAGGGGATGAACTTCGGTGCCATGAATGTGGAAACCTGGAAAGGCGACTACAAACTGAACTTCTTCCCGAACTAACCCATCCTTCGAAAAGAAACAAAAAACGCCCTTCGGGGCGTTTTTTTGTTTCTTCATTGTCTTTAAATGAGTGTCGTGCAAAGGTCGGAAGTCTGAAGGCGAGGGCTTGTTCCTGTAACATCGGTCTAACCGGATAGGCCTGATCACCCTTTGCTTGATCCTGTACTGGCCACGGTTCGGACCACTACAACTGGAAATGCCTTAATCGAGCCATTTCCCTGCTTTGCCTCGGATCATCTGCAAGCAGGCTCCTGCAGATGCTTTGTAGAAACTCCGAAAACCTGTAAGTTCTATTGAATTTTCTCAGTCTTGAAATTCAATGCTCAGCCCTGCCCTGTCCGCTTTTTTGTCCACGCTGTAGCCTGCGCACTCAAAGGGTCCTCCGGCCAGGGATGCTTTGGATAGCGTCCCCGCAAGTCTTTACGAACGGCCTGATAATTCTCGGTCCAGAATCGCTCCAGGTTGGCGGTAATCGCCGCCGGCCGTCCTGCCGGAGTAAGCAGGTGCGCGGTAATCTGCAAACGCCCGCCAGCAAGTTCAGGAAGGGATTTCATACCGAACAACTCCTGCAACTTCACCGCAAGGACTACATGCTCACCGGTGTAATCGAGGGTCACCTGGCGCCCGGTAGGAATCGTGATGGCTTCTGGCAATAGCTGGTCCAGAGATTGTTGCTGCTCATCATTCAGCAAACCAGCCAAAGCTGATCCAAGTGGTAGCGACATCAAATCCGTCATGGTTCGCATACCTGCCAGATAAGGCAGCAGCCATTGCTCTAGAGTCAACAGCAGGTCTTCATTACTTACGCAGGGCCAGGCTGTGTCCAGTGACGCCATCTTGCAAACTCTGGCCTGCCACTGACGCAGCCTTGGCGTCCAGGGCAATAGTTCTGGCCCGCTCTGCCTCACTCCATCCAACAGGGCGACCGCAACCTGATCAGGATTCAATACTTGGAGTGGGTGACTATGAAGTTCGATTTCCCCCAGACAGACCTTCCTACGCCCCATCACGCGCTTTCGTTCCGTATCCCAGCCCACACAATCATGGGAGCGTGACAGTGTTGGCTCAAGGCGCGAAATGGTTTCAGGCCTGACCGGCATAGCAAGGCGAATGCGCGCATCACGAGGTTGGCCATCAGTATCGAGAACCAGCAACCATTGCTCCCCAACCAGTGAGTCCCCGGCAGGCAATTCCACCCCAGGCCCATCGGCCATTTGATAACGACGCCCCTCACTCCCTCTCCGTCGGGCCAATTGCATCGGCATGGCACTTGCCAGAAGGTGATCCAGCTCGTTACGCCAGTCTTCGGAATGCTCCCCTGCACCAGGAAGTATCCTTGAGGCTTCCTCAAGCACACGGCCAAACCGGCCTGGTTGCTGCTCAAGAGCCTGCAACCGGCTGCGTAAATCGGCTCCCTGCCCTAGCAGGATATCGCGCTCATTCAGAAGTGCGGCAATACGCGCAGCCGTTTTAGCGAGACCTGCTTTTTGTCCTGACAACACCAACATCGCCAACGATGGCTCAAGCCCAAACCTGGCAATCGAATGCCCCCTACTCGTGATGGCACCATGTTGATCAAGCGCCCCCATTAGCTTCAGTCTTGTGACGGCGGATTGCCATGCCGTTGCAGGAGGAGCATCAAGCCACTGCATTTGAGACGGATTCAGACAGCCCCAGCGCGCCAGATCCAGCACTAACTGGTCAAGCCCGACTCGCTGGATTTCCGGCGTGGCGTGTCGAGACATGACCTCTTCTTCAGACCAGCAGCGAATACACACACCGGGGCCAATTCGCCCTGCCCGACCCGCGCGCTGCCTGGCACTGGCTTCACTGATTCTTCGGGTTACCAGTCGACTACGATGCCTGCTTGCATCATAGACGGGCTCCCTGGCCAGGCCGCTGTCGATAACATGCGTGACATTTTCGATGGTCAGGCTGGTTTCAGCCACATTGGTTGCGAGGATAACCAGCGCATCTCCCTGACTGGCACGGGATAGAACCTGTTGTTGCCTGTCCAGCGACAGGCCGCCGTGCAACTCCACAACCTCTGCAGTAAGCCGCTGGCCAGCCAATGCCTCGGCTATCTTCCGTATCGCAGCCTGACCGGGCAAAAAAACCAACGTCACCACCGCCTCTGACGTCACACCAAGAATCTGGCGGACAACATGCTGCTCCCACAACTGGTTGGCAGGGACCGCCAAATGACTAATCGTCACCGGAAAGCTTCGACCTTCGCTTTTTACCAATGGCAAACCCAGCCGTTCCTCTAATGGCCCACAATCCAGGGTTGCAGACATCACCAACAAGCCAAGATCGTTACGGAATACATTACGGGTTTCAGAAAGCAAGGCCAGACCGAGATCACCATGTAGTGAACGCTCATGAAATTCGTCGAAGATGACCAAGCTGACTCCATTCAGTTCCGGATCAGCCAGCAACATCCTGGTGAGCACCCCTTCAGTAACCACTTCGATACGCGTGCCGTCACTCACCCGCGTATCCGTTCTGGTCCGATAGCCAATTGTCTTTCCGGGCTTTTCCTGCAACTGTGAGGCCATGAAGCTGGCAACAGATCGAGCAGCAACACGGCGTGGTTCCAGCATCAGAATACGGCCCTTTTGCACCCATTCCGTTTCCAGTAATCGAAGTGGAACCCGCGTCGATTTGCCGGCACCTGTTGGCGCTTCAAGAATGGCACCACCGTGCTCTTCAAGTGCGGTAAACAGTGTACTTATCACCGTATCGACCGGAAATTTTTGTGTCATGACAGGTTTGTTCTCATATCCGATGTGATGGTGATCAGCAAAAACGAAGACGTCCCAAATGGACTGTTGAAGATGGCAGGCTATGCTATATTGTTGCTATTACTAATAATATATAACTAGGCCATCCATCCGATATGATGAACGACTTGGGGATACCTGAACATCTCATCTGGAAACTGAATGAGTTTGACAACCACCAGCGAGCGGTCAATTTTATCAAACAGTTTCAGGATACGTTGTGTGTGTACAGCGCCCCGGTGGAACAACTCTATACCAATTACGAAATTTCACTGCCGGAAAGTGAAGATCGCTCACTGATCATCTTGCCCAACCCTTATGCCTACCACGACACTTTCAACGGTATTACTGAAGACAGCGTCCATGCCAGTGGTATGTATATCGTGCCAGGTGACTTGTTTGGCAAGGAAGGGTTGTTCCTGACCCTGAGACTGTTGAAATCTGGCAAGCGCGTAGTGAAACCCGTGCCGCTCAAGGTCGGCCTCTGGGCGTTGATGAAAAAGGAAACGGAGACCGTACCCTTCCTGCCGGTTATCACCAAAGGGGATTTACGTGCCTTCCGCAAGGATTTTCCCTGCTTGCACCTGCATCGAATCCAGCCTTCGAAACTTGAGGATCGCTCTGCCATGGAGATCAAGGCGATCCAAAAAGTGATACGCGACAAATTAAAGGTCTACATGTAAGACATGGCAGCCGGCCAAAAACCCTGTCCGACTGCCATGAAGTCAACCTCACATGTCTGAACGAAAAAAATCAACTGGTCGTGTTATTGCGCACTCTGATAACAATAATCCAAGGCGTGGAGATAGTACTCCAACCCCTTGGTGGCAGCCTTAAATGCACGTTCTCGACCCCCTTCATCCACACAAATCAGCTTAACCAGCTCCATGGCCTCATGGGGATGGTCGTCATCATAGGATGCATGAGCCCTCAGCCAGGCCATTGAGTGACGATTGATGGTGGCGACGCCCTGCTCCTCGTAGGCCTTCATCCCTTTGACCACACTCTGGCTCCACTCGCCGGTGGCCCATTCAATGGCCAGGTTCGTGGCCGCTATGCCCTCTTCCAGGCTGGACTCCCTACCCATACTCCAAAGGTAATGATTTACCGCATCCATGGCTGCGGGAGGGTCTACAAATTCCAGCTCGCGCAGGGTGAGCCCAAATCCCATGGCCCAGTCCTGATACCAATAGGCGTGTCGCTGCTCAATCTTGATATTACCAATTAGCCAGTTCTTGGCTTCTTCATGCCCGGGCAAACGACCAGGACGCGTCTTGGCAAGGTTTAACCCCATGTATTTAGGGAAGTTTTCCACCAACGGATAGAAATTTAGCAGTGCGGAACGAAAACGTGGCAGGCTCAGCGACCCACTGCCCATTTCCTCAAACAACGGATGATGAACAACCTTGTCCTTTATTGGTACCAACTCATCCCAGAACTGCTGTGCCCAAGGCGAATGCTCAGTAATTTCCAGCGCTTTCTTGTAATTAGCGGCGCGCATAGTTGTTCTCCATAACAACGATGAGTTAACCCACCAGCACGCCGCATCGGCGCACTAGCCCAATAATTTGTATAAGCGATTTCGCAGGCGCCGTAAATGACGAATCCGCCGTTTATCTGCTAAAACCGCCGGATTGTAGAGTGCCTGCTGGTACTGGAGGGCCCATTCACGGGCCGGTTTTGCCGCACCGGGCCAGCGAGCCGCGATCGTATTGGCAAGCTGTTGAGGTGTCAGCCCCGGATCCAATGGGGCCCCCTGTCGCTCAGCCACCCGCTGATGAAGGCGCCAAAATTCACGCTCCATGGGGGTTTGGCGGTACCCCCGATCCTGCCTCAGCAAAACCAGCATATAGAGCCCAAGCAACAGAGTAATGGCTCCAAAAAGTGCCAGCGCAATACTTAACGGACTGGTGGAGCCAAGCAACTGACGAAGAAGCTGCATTTGCGACTGGCTGTTATAGCCCAGCACCCAGGTCTGCCATTGAAAATCCACGTAGTCCGTCCACTGCTGGAGCTTGCCCAGCAATCCAGAGCTGGCAAAACTCCTCAACCCCTCAAGGACATTCGAGTCTTCTCCATTTCCTGATAGTGCAGCACGCAAACCATCTTCAATGCGTTCTGGCGCAACAGCACCCGTGGGATCCACCCTCACCCAGCCTTTCCCCTCCAGCCAGACCTCACTCCAGGCATGTGCATCGTACTGGCGCACCAGCAAATGGGAGCCGAGTTCGTTGGGTTCCCCTCCCTGATAGCCCACCACCACCCGTGCCGGAATACCGGCGGCACGCATCATGAAAGTGAAGCTGGATGCGTAGTGTTCACAAAACCCTCGCCGGGTCACGAAGAGAAATTCATCAATGGGATCCACCGGCAAAGGTGGCGGTTTCAGGGTGTAATAAAAGGGCTTCTCACGGAAGTGGCGTAGCGCCTGTTTGACCACATCAGCGTCGGTGCTGCTATCCAGTTGCCACTGCTGCGCCAAGCCCCGTGCTCGCCTGCCCACATTCTGGTCTTCTGGCAAAGACAACATCAGCGCCCTATCTGAACGCTCTAAGCCAATGGCAGACGAAAGATTCGGATAGCTGGTAACGGTATAACCGACACTTTCTGAAATCGGGCGGCTTGCCACCAGACGCATGTCTCTGGCCAGGCCGGCTTCGCCCTGCTCGAGGACCGGCACTTTCATTGCAAAAAGCCAGGTTCTCTGGGTTGGCTCCATAATGACCTGATAACGATACCCAGACCCGCGATCCTGGGCCATCAGGCTCTTGTGCCATTCAGGTTCAGGCCCGCCTTTTTGGAACAGGTAAGCTTGTTTGTCCACGCCCCGAGGGATGGCCTGCTGCCAGGTACGACCATCAAAATGGCTGAGCGTGAGCCCTCGCCAATAGCGCTCTCCCTTTTCCGGGATAGCGCCATCAAAGGCGACTCGGAACGCCAACTCGGAAGACTGGGACAGCTCACTGATTTCCCCGGGAGACATGCTATCTGACATCCCGGTCCGCGCTTGCCCTGAATCGATCTTCATATTCCATAAGGGCGCGACCCGGGGCACAAGCACAAACAGGACCAGCATCACAGGCACCGCCTGCAAGGACATCGCCACTGCCCTGCGAACGTGCCCCATTGGCCTTGCCCCCGTATCACTGTGATTGATACCGATCAGGCAGGTAGTCAACAGCAACATGCACAGCAAGACATAGGCAAACATGCCCGGGCCCCGTTCAAACAGCAACGCGGTGGCACAGACGAAGTATCCCAATACGATCACCACATAGGCATCGCGCTGGCGTACCACTTCGAGATACTTGAGCGAAAACAGGCTGACCAGCAACGCCACACCCGCCTCAGGTCCGTAGATCCTGCCAAATGTAATCCAGGTGATACCAACAACCCCGACCATCAGCAGGCCACGGATAGCCTTGCCCGGTAGCTGAATCCGTTGCCGATCCGCGAGTGAACGAATCACCATTACCAGCACCACCAGGCCAGCCTGCCACAGGTGACCACGTAGCAATTGAGGGAGCGAGCAGGCGATAATGGTGATTACCAGCCATAGCCGGGTGTGCGTCGGGACCTGATAGACACGCATCAGCCAAACTCCGGATATGCCGCCAAGGCGTCAAGGGCTCGAAGCCGGTGATTATCCCCCGTATCGGGCGCCAGCGTCAGACCCGGCAATTTCAAACCATAAGGTTGCTGCTGTTGGTCCAACACCAGCACCCAGTAGCACAGAATCGAAAGACGTTGCTCGGTACCAACCCCTTCAAGCGCATCCCAGTTGAGCCACAATCGGCCACCTGCGGGGTCCTCAAACAACTTGGTATTCAGACCGGTACCCCGGGCATAGCCCTTCCAGTCGATACGACGCAGCGAATCGCCCGCCACATAACTGCGCAGCCCTCGAAATTCCTCATTTCCGGCCTTGCCACTTGACACCACCTGAACAGTCTCATCCCCACCATCCGCAGGACATTCCTGAGAGGCCTGGGGGGTTGGCCAGGCGAGACAGTAATGCTCCAGACTGACATAGGACCAGGTCCGCAGGAGGCCAAGCGGGAATACACTTTCCACCTTCATGCGCGGCGCCACGACACGCCCTCGTCGCGGCAACGCCAGATTCAACCAGAGAGCGCTTTCTGTTCCAGCGGGCACACTGATCTGTTGCGCGGCCTGGCCTTCCCACTTGAGCCAGATGCAGTAATGATCCCTGCGTTCACTGAACAGGGTGACGCCCAGGGAACCACTTTCAGCCGCATAACCTGATTCACTACCACCATTACGCAGGCCCAGCCCGGAGAGATTTTGGTAGGTATGCAGAATTGCCACCAGAAACAGGCTGGCAAGCAGGAAGCTCAGTGACAGAACCAGATTATTTTCATAATTGATGCCACCAACGAATAGCAAACTGGCAACACCCAAATAGAAAAAACCATATCCTGTAGGGAAGATAAAAATACGACGCTGGTTAAGTATGACCAACGGCGAACGAGGCAGACGACGACTTAGCCAGCGCTGATAATAGTTCTGGATGGGGGCCGGCAGGCGCATCGGCTAACGCCGTACCACCGGAACGGATTGAAGCAACGACTGAGTCATGGCCGAGACGCTGCCTCCCTGACGGGCGCTCAGTCGATGCTCTGCCACCGCAGCCCAGACAGCCTGAATATCTTCCGGAACGGCGTAATCGCGACCACTGATAAGCGCCCAGGCCCTTGCGGCTTTCAGCAGCCCCAATCCGGCACGGGGCGACAGGCCTGCCACAAACCGGTCGTCCGTGCGAGTGGCATCCATCAGGCGCTGCACGTAATCAAGTAACTCATGGCTGGCACGAACCTTATCAACCATACCACTAAGTTTTACCAGCCCATCACTACTGATCACCGGCTTCAGGCTTCTGGCCTGTTCGCGCAGATCCCCGCCGGCGAGCAGCGCCAATTCTACTTCCGGCGCAGGGTAACCCAATGAAATACGCATCAGGAAACGATCGAGCTGGGACTCGGGCAACACGAAAGTCCCTGCTTGATCAGACGGGTTCTGGGTAGCCACCACAAAAAAGGGTCTGGGTAGTGGTCGCGTTACGCCATCCAGTGTGACTTGTCGCTCTTCCATGGCTTCCAGTAAGGCACCCTGGGTTTTTGGCGTCGCACGGTTGATTTCATCGGCAAGCAACAGCTGGGTAAATACCGGCCCTTCGCGCAGGGTAAAATCCTGGGTATTGGGGTTGAATACGGATACACCAAGAATATCCGCCGGCAGCATGTCACTGGTGAACTGAACCCGGCGGTATTCCAGTTGGAACACCCTCGCAAGCGCATGGGCAAGGGTGGTTTTCCCCATGCCCGGCAAGTCCTCTATCAGCAGATGGCCGTTTGCCATCAGGCAGGTCAACGCCAGTTTCAGTTGATCTTCTTTACCGAGTACTACCTTCGCGACTTCGCCAAGGGCTTTCGTCAATGCCTGCATGCGTTCCCTTTATCCGGTTCTTGTTATTTGCAGAGCGATA
This sequence comes from Alcanivorax sp. DP30, assembly GCF_009882945.1. Taxonomy (GTDB): domain Bacteria; phylum Pseudomonadota; class Gammaproteobacteria; order Pseudomonadales; family Alcanivoracaceae; genus Alcanivorax. The sequence goes on along the minus strand of NZ_WTUY01000002.1, from coordinate 274,506 downwards.
AGCTGGCTGTTGAAGAGTTTGTCAGGCGCTTGCCAGGGCCTTCAGTCCACGCTCAAGATCCGCTTTCAGGTCTTTAACGGATTCCAGTCCCACAGCCAGACGAATCAGGTTTTCCGTTACCCCGGCGCGTCGCTTCTCTTCTTCCGCCACACGACCATGAGTCGTAGACGCCGGATGCGTTACCGTGGTCTTCACATCACCCAGATTGGCAGTAATGGAAATCATTCTTGTGGCATCAATGAAGCGCCATGCGGCTTGCCGATCACGATTACCGGCTGCATCTTCCACTTCTATGGACATGACCGCGCCATAGGCAGACTGCTGCCGACCAGCAAGCTGGTGCTGCGGGTGCGAGGGTAAGCCCGCGTAGTGCACCTTGACCACACCCGGCTGGGACTCAAGCCATTGCGCCAATTCAAGGGTACGAGCACTTTGTGCCTCCATACGCAGGCTTAGCGTCTCCAGACCCTTGAGAAAAACCCAGGCGTTAAACGGACTCATGCAAGCACCCGCCGAACGCACAAAGCCAAGCACATCATCCATCTTGGGTTTGGGGCCAACGACCGCCCCGCCCAGACAGCGCCCCTGCCCGTCAAGATATTTGGTAGCACTATGAATAATGATGTCTGCCCCCATATCCAGCGGCTTTTGCAAGGCCGGAGTACAGAAACAGTTATCAACAACCAGCAGCGCCCCATTGTCATGGGCCAGCTTCGCCAACGCGGCAATGTCACCAATCTCGGACAAGGGATTGGACGGTGTTTCCAGGAACAGGATTCTGGTTTCCGGACGAATTGCCTTTTCCCAGTCAGACAGGTCCTTGAGATCGACCATTGTGGTTTCGATACCAAATTTCTTAAGGTACCGGTCAAAAATCACATTGGTGGTTCCAAAGACACTGCGAGAGCTGACCACATGATCACCCGGCTCCAGCAGCGAGAAAAACGTGCCGCTGATCGCCGCCATGCCGGACGCAAACGCCACGCAGGCTTCGCCACCTTCAAGAGCGGCAAGCCGTTCTTCAAAAGCCCGAACGGTGGGATTGGTAAACCGGGAATAAATATTGCCCGGCTCTTCACCACTGAACCGGGCCGCTGCCTGGGCAGCACTTTCATAGACGAAACTGGACGTCAGAAAAATCGGATCCGAGTGCGCCATCTCATCCGTACGCAGCTGCGAAGTACGGATGGCAAGGGTTTCCACATCAAACTCGTTCGGATCCAGATCCTTCATTCTCTCGTCTCACCTCAAAGGGATTCCGCTATTTAGAGATACCTTGAGCATCTATTAATTGGTGTTGTGCAGATCGATAATCTCGTTATCCGCCAGGGCCTGTTTCTTCTCTGAAGACCCCTTTGCATCATCATTGCGGCGTGCTTCCAGCTCAGCCAGGTAATCCAGCGTGATATTGCCTGCCAGATATTCCCCATTGAACACGGAACAGTCGAAAGACTCCACATCCGGATTGCCTTCCCGACAGGTATCCACCAGATCGGTAAGATCCTGGTAAATCAGCTTGTCAGCACCAATCAACTCACAGATTTCCTCTGTGGTGCGGTCATGGGCGATCAGCTCCCGGGCGGCAGGCATATCGATGCCGTAGACATTGGGAAACTTCACAGCAGGGGCAGCTGAAGCAAAGTACACCTTGCGGGCTCCCGCTTCGCGGGCCATCTGGATGATTTCGTTACAGGTGGTGCCCCGCACAATGGAATCATCCACCAGCAACACATTCTTGCCCTGGAACTCGAGCTCAATCGGATTCAACTTCTGGCGAACCGACTTCTTGCGCTGCTGCTGCCCGGGCATGATGAAGGTACGACCGATATAACGGTTCTTGATAAAGCCTTCACGAAATTTCACTCCCAGATGATTGGCCATCTGCAAGGCAGAGGTGCGGCTGGTATCCGGGATCGGAATGACGACATCAATGTCGTGATCCGGCCATTCGCGCTCCACCTTTTCGGCAAGCTTCTCGCCCATACGCAGGCGCGCCTTGTAAACAGAAATCCCATCGATGATTGAATCAGGGCGTGCCAGGTAGACCTGTTCGAAAATGCACGGATGAAGGCTCGGATTCTCTGCACACTGACGCGTGTGCATCTCACCCTCAGCAGTGATGTAGATCGCTTCGCCGGGGGCAAGGTCTCGAACCAGATGGAAGCCCAGTGAGGACAGCGCCACCGATTCCGAAGACACCATATACTCGGGTCCCTGAGGCGTATCCTTGCGACCAAAACATACCGGGCGAATGCCATGCGGGTCGCGGAAGGCCAGAATGCCGTAGCCAGTAATCATGGCCACCACTGCATAGGCACCTTCAACACGCTTGTGCACGGCTGCCACGGCATCAAAAATATCGTCAGGCTCTGGCTGTAATTTGCCGCGGTTCTGCAATTCATGCGCGAACACATTCAACAACACTTCCGAATCGGAGGTGGTATTGATATGGCGCAGGTCAGCACGGAAGATGTGCTCCGCCAGTTCTTCTGCGTTGGTCAGGTTACCGTTGTGGGCAAGGGTAATCCCGTATGGAGAATTCACGTAAAAAGGCTGTGCTTCAGCAGAACTTGAGCTACCGGCGGTGGGATAGCGCACATGGCCGATGCCCATGTTCCCTACCAGGCGGCGCATATGGCGGGTTCGGAACACATCGCGAACCATACCGTTATCCTTGCGCAGATACAGTCGGTCTCCATCGCAGGTAACGATACCCGCGGCGTCCTGCCCGCGATGCTGCAGAACAGTCAGCGCATCGTAGATGCCCTGATTCACATAGCTATGGCCGACAATGCCCACAATGCCGCACATGGTTCTTTCCTCTAGCTGCCGCTTACATTCATTACGAGGGCGAGCAAACTCTCACCCATTTCCCGGGTCCAGGTTTCCATCATCACAAGATGAGGAACCAGAATGGATTCCTGCCACCACTTGTCAGCAGCAAATAACTGACGGCCTAGAGCCACCAGCACTACCATAAGCAAAATACCGCGCAGAGCGCCAAACACCATACCCAGCAGACGATCGGTACTACTCAGCCCGGTGACGCGGATCAGTTCACCCAATAAATGGTTGATTAACGCGCCCACCACCAGGGTCAAGGCAAACAGGGAGCCAAAGGCAACCGCAAAACGCAGGCTGGGAGTACTGATCTGGTCTTCAAGGAGTAATTCAAACGCCGGAGTGAACAGGCGCGCGATGATAAAGGCCGCTACCCAGGTGAGCAATGAAAAGGCTTCTCGGGTGAAGCCCCGGCGCACACTCAGAAGTGCAGAGATTGCGATTACGACCAGAATGATGCCGTCAGCCAGATTCATCAAAAACGTGCTCTTGCGGGCAATATGCGCTTGAGTGGGTTGCAACAGCCTCTGTGCACGATCACAACGAGGCTGTCTGAATTCAGACGGCGAAGTTTACCAGAGGCTGCCCGGCTATGCATGCCGAAACACGCTGTTCAGGGGGCGTAGATACGCACCAGCCCATCCAGTTTGAAACGGGAATCGTTCGCGAGCCGCTCACGGGTCCGCTCGGCATCTTCCTTGCGAATTTCAGGGCCCACCATCACCCGATGCAGCACCTTGGAGCCCTGTGCGTCAGTCTCGGTATACGCACGAAAGCCAGCATCCTTGAGCCGAGTCACCAGCGTCTGCGCACTGTCAGGCTTGCTGAAGCTTGCCACCTGGACGATAAAGCCAGCCAGCACGGGATCGTCGTTAGCGCTAATTGCGGGCGGTGGCGGAGTTGTCAGTGTTTCCAGCACCGGCTTCTCCTGGTTAGCAGAGGGGTCGGGAGCGGGATTATCGGGTTGAGTTGCAGCGCTGGCCACCGCTTCACGGTCACTCTCGATACGCTCCGCCGCCGCCTGCTCGACCTCCCCGGACACAACCGGCTCTACCGTCACGGCCTGGTAGTCCGGAGCGGGAGGAATTTCCATGTCCAGCGCTGTCCGGATCTGTGCCGGCGTGCGAAAGACCAGCGGCGACAATACTGCCGCCAGTACCAGCAGCAACACGGCACCGATCAGGCGCTGTCGTGTCTGTTTATTCACTCTGCCCTTCCTCCGCAGCCAACCAGGCTTCTGCAACCGTATAGAACGACCCGAAGACTACCACCTGATCGCCGGGATTGGCAGCGGACAGCGCACAGGAAAGGGCCCCGGAGACAGAGTCGAACACGCAATGCCTGGCACCAGCTGGCAATGCATCAGCCAGCTGGCTGACTGTTGCGGCTCTTGGCATATCCGGGGCACACAGGTACCAGCAGGCATCGTCGGCAGCAAATTGCGCGGCCACTTGCTCAATTGGCTTGTCTGCCATCATCCCGAAAACCAGATGACGCTGGCCGCTGCAGGCCGGCAACAAACTCCGAAATCTCGACACTGCTGCCAGGTTATGGCCCACATCAAACCAGCAATCACGCTCTTGCAGCCGCTGATGCTGACAACGCCCCATCAGGGACAGAGTTGCAGCCCCATCGATGGCAGGTTGCGTCAACGGCACATCAGCCAGGATCAGCGCCTGGCAGGCCGTGGCGAGATTGTCCGCTCCGAGGATCACCCTTTCAGGACAGCGTAGCTCGGCAGACTCCCTCAAATGCATGTTCTTCCCTGGCGCAACGGAGAAATCCCTGCCGGCAAAAACAGGCAAGGCACCAAGCGTTGCAACCAGGGATTCAAGATTATCCGGCCAGTTCTGCTCTCCGAAGACAAGCGCCCTGCCCCTGCGCCCAATGCCGCATTTCTCGGCACAGATAGCTTCACGGGTATCTCCCAGCCAGTCCTGATGATCCAGCCCCACCGAAGTCACCACTGCCACATCCGGGTCGACCACATTCACCGCATCCAGCCGCCCTCCCAGACCTACTTCAAGTAGCACCAGATCCGCATCACTGCCGGCAAATAGCCACAACCCGGCCAGGGTGGTGAACTCGAAATATGTAAGGGGGATCTGGCCACGGGCAAGCTCCACCTGCTCAAACGCCTGACAAAGCTGGGCATCCGTGGCCAGCCCATCTGGTAGCATGATGCGCTCATTGAAGCGGAGCAGATGGGGAGAGGTGTAAAGCGCCACCCGGCGCCCTGCATGACGGGCCAGGTCTGCCATCAAACGCAGTGTTGATCCTTTACCGTTAGTGCCGGCAACCGTAATCACAGGTGCCGACAAGGTACTCACCCCAAGGCGGTCAGCGACACGGCGCAGCCGGTCAAGACCCAGTTCGATCTCGGCCGGATGCATGGCTTCTATGCGGGTAAGCCAGGCGGCAAGTGCTGCCGCATGGTCAGTCGGGCTCATTCACTTCCAGTGGCCAGGCCAGCATGTTGGCAAGCACGCGGTGCAGCGTATCACGCATATCATGACGGCTGACAATCATATCAATGGCGCCATGATCCAACAGGAATTCGCTGCGCTGAAAGCCCTCCGGCAGCTTCTGACGAACGGTTTGCTCAATCACCCGCGGACCGGCAAAACCGATCAGGGCATTCGGCTCTGCCACGTTGATATCGCCCAGCATGGCCAGTGACGCAGATACGCCACCGTAGACCGGATCGGTGAGCACGGAGATAAACGGCAGGCCTGCCTGGCGCATTTTCTCCAAAGCCGCAGACGTCTTGGCCATCTGCATCAGGGAGAAAAGGGCTTCCTGCATGCGCGCACCACCACTGGCCGCAAAGCAGACCAACGGCAGCTTACGCTCCAGACAGACATTCACCGCCCGCACAAAACGCTCACCTACCACGGAGCCCATGGAGCCGCCCATGAAGTTGAATTCAAAGGCCACGGCAACCACCGCCTCACCCTTGAGGGTTCCCTTCATGGCAATCAGGGCATCGTTTTCTTCGGTGGCCTTCTGGGCCGCTACCAGACGGTCCTTGTACTTTTTGGAATCCTTGAACTTGAGGCGATCTACCGGTGCCAGATTGCTGCCAATCTCAGCCAGTGAGCCTTCATCCAGGAACATCTTGAGGCGCTTGCGGGCACCAATGCGCATGTGATGATCACACTTCGGGCACACATCCAGATTGCGGTCCAGCTCGGGCTTGTACATGACCCCGTCGCAACGTGGGCACTTTCGCCACAGCCCCTCAGGAATATTGGTCTTGCGGGTTTCCTGAGGGCGCCTTACGGCGGGTAGGATTTTCTCCAGCCAGTTGCTGCTGCTCATGCAAAGGTCCTTACGTGTCCATGGCGGTGCGCATGGCGGACAGAATGTCGCTGATGGCCTGATTGATGGCTGCCGGTTCGTTCTGGTGCTTGTCGACCTGATTCACCAGGGCGCTCCCAACCACGACGCCATCTGCCACCCGACTGACCGCCTGTGCAGATTCAGCGTCTTTGATACCAAAGCCAACGCCAATGGGCAATTTGGCAAGATTGCGAATTGTTTCAACGCGCCCCGCCACTTCCTCAACATTCAGGGATGCCGAGCCGGTTACACCCTTGAGCGACACGTAGTACAGATAGCCGGAACCCGCCTCGCCAATCAGCTTGATACGGGCATCAGAGGTGGTTGGCGCCACCAGGAAAATCAGGTCAAGCGCATGCTCATCCATGATTGGCTTCACTTCCAGGGCCTCTTCCGGCGGCAGATCCACCAGCAGGACACCATCAACCCCCGCCTCAGCAGCAGCCCTGGCAAAGGCCTCGTAACCCATGACTTCAACCGGGTTGAGGTAGCCCATCAGCACTACCGGGGTATCGCTGTTGGATTCCCGGAAGGACTTCACCATGGCCAGCACATCAAGGGTGGACGTGCCATGGGCCAAAGAGCGCTCACAGGCTAACTGAATCACCGGGCCATCGGCCATGGGATCAGAAAAGGGCACGCCCAGTTCAATGATGTCTGCCCCGGCTTCCACCATGGCATGCATCAAGGGCACGGTAACCTCTTTCTGAGGATCTCCTGCGGTGACGAAAGGAATCAGGGCCTTGCGATTCTGACCAGCCAGACGCTCAAAACAACGTTCGATACGACGCATTAACGATAACTCCTTAAAACTCGATACCGTCAATAGCGGCGACGGTCAGAATATCCTTGTCCCCACGACCGGACAGGTTCACCACAATGTTCTGCTCCGGGCTCATGGTCTGGGCCAGCTTGCGGGCATAAGCCAGTGCATGAGAAGACTCAAGTGCCGGCATGATACCTTCCACCTGGGTCAGTTCACGGAAAGCCGCCAGAGATTCATTGTCGTTGGCCGCCACATACTGAACCCGGCCAACATCCTTCAGCCATGCGTGTTCCGGGCCTACACCCGGGTAATCCAGGCCTGCGGATACAGAATGGGTCTCAATGATCTGGCCGTTATCATCTTCCATCAGATAGGTACGGTTGCCGTGCAGCACGCCAGGACGACCGGCGGATAGGGGGGCCGCATGACGGCCGGTCTCAATGCCATCCCCCGCTGCTTCCACGCCATACATGGCCACGGACTCATCGTTCAGGAACGGATGGAACAGACCGATGGCGTTTGAGCCCCCACCCACACAGGCCACCAGCGCGTCTGGCAGCTGCCCGGCTTGCTTGAGACTTTGCTCGCGGGCTTCGCGGCCGATAATGCACTGGAAATCACGAACCAGCTGCGGATAAGGGTGCGGGCCGGCCACGGTACCAATAATGTAGAAAGTATCGTCCACACTCGTCACCCAGTCGCGCATGGCTTCGTTCATGGCGTCCTTGAGTGTCCTGGAACCGGATGTCACCGGGATCACCTCGGCACCCAGCAATTTCATGCGGTACACATTGAGCTTCTGGCGCTCCACATCCTCTGCACCCATGTACACCTGGCACTTGAGACCAAGGCGAGCGGCCACGGTAGCGGTGGCAACCCCGTGCTGACCGGCCCCGGTTTCCGCAATCACACGGGGCTTGCCCATGTGCTTGGCCAGCAACGCCTGGCCAATGGTGTTATTCACCTTGTGGGCACCAGTGTGGTTAAGATCTTCACGTTTGAGCCAGATGTTGGCACCGCCGAGCTGCCTGGACCATCGCTCCGCCAGATAGAGCGGAGACGGCCGACCCACATAATGGGCCAGATCATAGTCGAAATCCGCACGGAACTGCGGATCATCCTTGAGACGCTCATACATGGCCTTCAGTTCGTCCAGGGCCCCCATCAGGGTCTCGGACACAAAACAGCCACCGTAAGGACCAAAGTGGCCACGTGCGTCAGGAAAAGCAGAAAAATCAGGGCGTTCAGACACCAGCTACTCCTCGTTTTTTGACACTATTGATAAAGGCGCGGATTTTGGAGGCGTCCTTGACCCCTCCCTGGCGACCCTGAACTGTGTCCAGCTCAACACCGCCACTCACATCCACCGCCCAGGGCCGAACCTGTGTCACGGCTTCAGCCACATTGCCAGGATGCAGGCCTCCGGCCAGCACCAACGGCAGGGACAGGTCATTGGGCAACCGGTCCCAGTTAAAAGTCTCTCCAGTACCACCAGGCACGCCTGGCACATAGCTGTCTACCAGCAACCCCGCAGCGCGATGATACTGCCTGGCGCAGTGATGCAGGTCCACATCACTTTTCATGCGAACAGCCTTGATCCAGGGCCGGCCATGGCCTTCACACTGCTCGGGGCTCTCATCGCCATGGAACTGCAGCAAATCCAGCGGCACCGAATTCAGAATCTCAGCAAGCGCTGCACGGTCAGTGTTGACGAACAACCCCACTGTGGTCACGAATGGGGGCAGACTCGCGCAGATTTCGGCTGCCACTTTGCGGCTAACAAAGCGAGGGCTGCGTGAATAAAACACCAGACCAATGGCGTCAGCGCCCGCGCGAGCCGCTGCCAGAGCATCCTCAACCCGGGTAATACCGCATATCTTGACCCGTGGTGAGGTCATCAGGGTTTGCTGACGATTCATCCTTGCCTCTGCAACTGACGAAATAATGCTTTCCAAACGACACTGCAAATGACACTGACTACTGCTGTTACGCAACAGAACGGCAATGAGGTCCGATCCAGGGAGGTATCCAGCAGCAATGCTCATCCGCAAGCCGCGCCATATTATAGCAAATCCAGGCCCCTAACGGGTGGCTTATGGTGCAAAAGCCCCGCCCATACGGTCAGGGAGCCAAAGCGGACCCAGCGGTTCTTTCGGCAGCGAAAACGCCTCAGGATATTCGATTTCGACAAGATAAAGGCCGTAGGGATGTGCCGTGGCCGCAGCGACCCGTCGATCCTTTGCCTCAAGTACCTCAGCAGCCCATTGCGGCGGATGCTTGCCGGCGCCCACACTCATCAGTACACCTGCCATATTACGCACCATGTGCATCAAGAAGGCGTTAGCGTGAGCCTCAATGACGATGACCTTGCCGTGTTCGTACAGCTTCAGGCTGTGCAACGTCTTCTCTGGCGACTTAGCCTGACAATGAACACTGCGGTAGGAGGTGAAGTCATGACTGCCTTCCAGCAGGGAAGCAGCAGAGCGCATGGCCTCAATATTCAACGGACGGTGATTCCAGGTCACTTGATTCCGGTAAAGCGCGGGCGGTCGGGAATGATTATAGATCACATACCGGTAACGACGGCTGATGGCGGAAAAGCGGGCATGAAACTCATCGCTGACAGGTGTCGCCCAGCGAATGGTAATGTCGTAGGGCAGATTGGTATTGCCGCCCATGATCCAGCTTTTCATTGCTCTCGGTGCATCAGAATCAAAATGAACGACCTGGCCGGTGCCATGCACACCTGCATCAGTTCGTCCCGCACAGACTACCGCAACAGGGTGATTGGCCACTTTTGAAAGCGCCTTCTCCAGACACTCCTGCACAGTGCGCACCCCATCCTGCTGAGTCTGCCAGCCACGAAAATCCGTGCCATCGTACTCGACTCCCAGCGCAATTCTTGCCATTTACACCTCGTCAACGCGGCCCGCCGCCCTGTTCTGCGGCCATGACACTGTCATTTAGCCGCGCAATGTAGCCTTGCCAAACCAAAAACGAAAGTGTAACGGGGATTAATGAGCTGCAGGAAGACAGAACAACGCCTTACGACACGATAGCGATGAACCAAAAAAAGGGGCGGCATCCGAAGATGCCGCCCCTTTTGGGTCAGAGCAGATTGTTTTATCCAACCTGGCCCATCAGCTCACGAGCTTCAGCTTGCTGCTCATCACTCCCCTCGGAAATCACTTCGTTGAGGATGTCCTTGGCGCCTTCGGAATCACCCATATCGATGTAAGCCTTGGCCAGATCGAGTTTGGTGGCGTTCTCGTCGGTCTCTCCCAGGAAATCAAAATCATCTTCATCCGCAAGCAGATCATCCTCAGCCGTCGAAGCTGATGCTGCGAACTCTTCCTTTGGAGCCGGTGCCGAGTCAGACGGCTTCTCAAGGTCCAGGTTCGCATCGGAATCAGGCTCGCTGCCCTCTTCCATCAACGAGTCCAGATCCAGAGTGTCATCATCGCCGTCTGCGGTATCTGTGCTGACAGATTCACTATCGAAGTCAGAATCCAGATCCAGATTCTCATCAGACACCAGGTCTTCCAGAGAGGCATCATCGGATGCCGTATCTGCCTTGGCGCCCTCTTCCGCATCAAGACCGAACGCGGTGATGTCTTCCAGAGAATCTTCTTCTGAGGTGGAATCAAGAGATTTCTCGGCCTCGTCCAGCTCAAAATCCAGATCACTCAGGGTGTCATCTTCGCTGGCAGAAGCCTCTGTTTCGACACTAGCGCTATCGCCATCCAGGTCCAGGTCATCCAGAGACAGATCCAGATCATCGTCGGAAGATGACGCCGCAGAATCTTCACCAATCTCGGTAAACTCGGAACTCATGTCGCTCAAGTCCAGATCACCATAGCTGGCATCACCGTCTTCCAGGGTGGCACTGCTCACATCATCAAGATTGACTACTGACGAAGCACCCAGCGACTGACGATCTGCAGCAGACATCTCATCGTCGGCGGTAGAGGATTCCCCATCCAGATCCAGAGCATTCGCTTCGCTGCTGTCATCACTGTCCTCATCGAGGATCAGGGTCTCATCGCCACTGAGTTCATCAGCACCATCCAGTTCGAAATCGAAATCGTCCAGCTCGTCAGCCACATTACCGCGGCCAGCGGGCTCAGGCTCAGGCTCAGGCTCAGGCTCAGGCTCATCAGCCTCCATGGTCGGGATGCTGGTCTCATCAATATCAGAAGACAGCCCCATTTCCAGGTCATCCAGGGACAACTCATCGTCATCGGAACCGGCGGCGACAGCCGCATCACCGCCGAGGCGTTCAATTGCCTGATCGACTGTGGCGGATACACCCGCAAATGCAGTTACCTGCTGATTGAAACCGGCATCATCATTGGTTTCCTTAAGCAGCTCCAGCAAACGCACCTTCAGGTCGTCGCGTTCCGGGTGCTTGTTGATCTCGTTGCGCAAGAAATCCACCGCTTGAGGATAACGGCCATAGGCAACATAGACTTCCACATCTTCCATTGGGTCAAGGTTGCTGTCCTGCGGGGCATGCGCTTCGTCATCACCGCCATCGGTCTGATCGGCAGCGGCTGCGCCCATGTCTTCATCCAGATGAAGACCGAAATCATCCTGATTTTCATCTTCAAATTCATTAAACAGTGCGGTCTCATCGACAGAATCGTCATCGTCTTTCTTTCGACGCAGAACCAGGAAAATCAGCAGGAGAATGGCCAACGCGCCCAGGGCGATGTAGAGCAGGTTTTCCATGAGCAGCTCGACGATGCCAGCCTGGGCCTGGGTTGCCGGCTGGGCTGGTGCGGGCTCGGGCTTCACCACTTCCGGCGCCTGGGCAACAGTAGCTGAGGCTTCAGACTCGTTATCTCCAGCCTGCCCTTCACCACTTTCTGCCACTTCCTCGATGCCGGCATCAGCACCATCAACGATACCTTCTTCAGCACCCGGTTCTACCGCTTCAATATCGGCATTCTCATCGGCGGCCTGCACATTCTCTGTCGCCAGATCAGAGGAATCCGCGTCCTTGCCAGCCATTTCGGTATTTTCTTCCGCTCCAGCTGCGGCACCGTCAGCTATGACATCAGCGTCTGCAACGTCTTCAACCGGTGCTGTCAGAGGATCATCCGCAGGCGCTTCCACGCCCTGAGCTTCACGCAGCTTGCGCAATTCATCCTGCAGCTGGGCGATCTGGTCGTTGCGCAGCTCGAGCAGCTGTTCGCTGGTCTGGTTCTGGGATTCCAGATCCTCAAGGCGGGATTTCAGTTCAGCATTCTCGCGATCCAGACGATCAAGATTCTCGTCACGGATAGCCAGCTCGTTTTCCAGCACTGCCGTGTTGGCTGAACCCTGCTCCGCGGAACCGGTGCTGTCGCCGTCGGCAACGCTGTCTGTGGATTCAGGAGCAACCAGCTTAACCTGACCGGAGGCCGGTCCCTGATTGTCATCACCGCTATCAGCGACTTCACGGGATCCGTCCAACTGGGCGCGCTGCTGCTCGGCAGGCCTGATGCCCCGCTCTTCAAGCATGTCACGCCACTTGCGGTTCTGATCAGCCACTTCTACCAGCGCGTTACGAGTGGAAACAGAACGTACCTCCTGCTCGTTGGGAATGCGCAGGACGGTACCTTCACGAACAAGGTTGACGTTATTGTCGATGAAGGCGTCCGGATTCATTTCCTGAATGGCAACCAGCATCTGCTGCACAGAAACACTGTCAGCAGGACGGGTATTCAGGGCCACGCGCCACATGGTGTCGGAAGCCTTGACGGTATAGGTATCACGGGCACCACTGCTTGCTGTTGAAGTGGTCGCGGCAGGCGCAGCGTAATCTTCAGGTTCAGTCGCTGCTTGAGTCGTTACCGGAGCGGGAGCCGGTGCAGGTTCCGGACTGGAAGCAGGCGCTGCCGTGGTTACCGGGGTCGGGGCTCGGGTGATGGCAGGGACCGAGGTGGTTGCGCTATCGGAGAAACTGGGCGGGTCCAGCAACACCGTATATTCACGCATCAAGCGGCCAGTGGGCCACAGGAATTCAACCAGGAAGTTCAGGTAAGGCTCGCGAACCGGCTGGTCCGTGGTCACATGCAAAATCGCGGAGTCTTTTCCGGTGAGTTCGACTGAAAACTCCAGGCGATTCAGGAAGTAACTGCGCTCAACCCCAGCAGCATCGAATTCTGACTGCGGAGCCAGATTGACCAGGATCTCCTCGGCAGTCAGGTCTCCCACTTCGTGCAGGGAAACTTCCATTTCCAGAGGTTGGTTCAGGTAGGAGTCAAGTTCATATTCGCCAACCCCAAGCGCCACCGCCATTGCCGGCGTCATCATCGCCAGTGCGGTAAAGCCAAACCCAAGTTTTCGCAGCATGGTCGAACCCTTTATTTATTATGTTTCCCGCGCTCTGCCCCTTCCTCCGGGCGCTTCCGGACTAGCCCCAGGCGGCAAGCAGTTTCATGACACTATTCCCTCATTCTGCCCCTGGTTGGAAGCAAAACCTAGAAACCGCGTCACATAATGTCAGTAAGTATCCATTACAGATAGTCTTTTAGCAACTTCTCAACTATCTTCACCGCGTTCAGGGCGGCTCCCCAGCGGACATTGTCAGCGACGCTAAAATAGCTTATCGCGCCCGTTCCTTCCATATCTTCACGGATTCGTGACACCCGTACCTGCGGATCTCCCTCCACCATTGCTACAGGAGACATGGCCTGCGGGTCGTCATTTTCCTGAACCACCAGATCATCCAGACCGTCCCAGACCGTCATGACCTGCCCCGCCGACAGCGGCTGGACTGCGCGAATGGAGACGCTCTGTCCGTGACCGTAGAAAACAGGCACCCGCACGGTTGTCACCTGCACCGATAGCGGCTGACCAGCCAGCACCCTGCGTGACTCCAGCACCAGCTTCAGCTCTTCACTGGAGTAACCGTTTTCCTGCACCTGGCCACTCACCGGCAGGGCATTGAAGGCAATCTGTGCCTTGGCGTCCTCGCTGGGTGTCATACCGTTCAGCAAGCGCACACTTTGTTGGGCCAGCTGATCCACCCCGCTACGTCCGGTTGCCGATGCCGCCTGAAGCTGGGTAACGACAACCTCCTGAACCGGCGCCAGATCGTTGATCGGCTTGAGCACACGCAGCAGCTGAACCGTGCCGGCATCTGCACAAGCCACCATATTGGTCTCCCGGGCTTGCGCCAGCAGCTCGTCATTCACGTCGGCCACAATCAACGGCACCGCTTCGTCATACCGGTAAGCAGGCGACAGATCCACCACCAGCGCCCCCGCCTCCGCGGCCACCGGGGCCAGCGCCTGACTGGTTGGCGCCCCTGCCGCAAAAATTGCCACTTCCACCTGGGAAAAATCGAACTGTGCCGCGTCAGCCACGGTCAGGGAACGGCCGGCAAAGCCAATACGACTACCAGCCCCGTTTTCAGAAGCCAGAACGTGGAGCTCACCTACCGGGACCTTTCGGTCTGCGAGCAGCTTGATGATCGCCTCTCCAACCAGCCCAGTGGCACCGACAACGGCCAGATTGATCGTACGCATGGCTTACCTCTTGATGAGCGATAGGACGAAGTCGGGCCCGTCCTGAATAAACACATTATTGCATTAACAGAAACACAAACGCGGGCAAGGCCAGTCTGATCCTGAGGCCATGCCCGCGTTACGCGGCTTTAAAATAATCTCTGCCTGCGGCGTTAACGCTCCAGCAGAATACGGAGCATGCGACGCAGCGGTTCGGCCGCACCCCACAGCAGCTGATCACCCACCGTGAAGGCATTGAGAAACTCATTGCCCATGTTTAGCTTGCGAAGACGGCCAACTGGAACGCCCAGGGTCCCCGTCACCGCCGTAGGGGTGAGATCACGCAGGGTGTCTTCCTTGTTGTTGGGCACCACTTTTACCCAATCATTGGAGCGGGCAATGATGTCATTCACCTCGTCCATGGGCACGTCTTTGGTCAGCTTCACCGTCAGCGCTTGAGCGTGACAACGCATTGCACCGATACGCACGCAGGTACCATCCAGGGCAATGGGATCAGCAGAACGACCCAGAATTTTGTTGGTTTCAGCCTGCGCCTTCCACTCTTCCTTGCTCTGGCCGTTCTCCATTTCCTTGTCGATCCAGGGTAGCAGGGAGCCAGCCAGTGAATGACTGAAATTGGCCGTCGGCAAATCGCTGCTGCGCATGGTGGCAGCCACCTGACGGTCAATATCCAGAATAGCACTGGCAGGATCAGCCAGCCTGTCAGCCACATCGCCATGAATCTTGCCCATCTGCGCAATCAACTCACGCATGTTCTGGGCACCGGCCCCGGAGGCTGCCTGGTACGTCTGGGAACTAGCCCATTCCACCAGCCCTTCATTGAACAAGCCGCCCAGTGCCATCAGCATCAGGCTGACGGTACAGTTGCCGCCAACGTAGTCCTTTACGCCACTATCCAGCGCCTGATCGATCACCTGACGGTTAACCGGATCCAGAACAATGACGCTGTTTTCAGCCATACGCAGCGCGGAAGCGGCATCAATCCAGTAGCCATCCCAGCCACTTTCGCGCAGCTTCGGATAGACTTCATTGGTGTAATCGCCCCCCTGACAGGTCACGATCACGTCGAGCGCTTTCAGCTCATCGATGTTCTTGGCATCGCCCAGAGCAGGGATATCCTTGCCCACATCCGGGCCAGCCTGACCGACCTGAGAGGTCGAGAAAAAGACCGGTTCGATATCTGCAAAATCATTTTCGGCAGTCATGCGCTCCATCAGTACGGAGCCCACCATGCCACGCCAGCCGACAAAACCGACTTTCTTCATTGGAAACTTGTCTCCTGAAAGGATTGCCCTTTCTATATCAGTGAATAAACGGGTATAACCGGCCAGCGGTCTCAGGCGCCTGCCAGAGCCTCGGCGACGGCGCTGCCCATTTCTTCGGTGCCCACTTTGCGAGTGCCTTGCGTGTAGATATCCGCTGTACGCAACCCCTTGTCCAGCACGGATTCCACTGCAGCTTCAATGGCATCCGCCACGTCACCACGCTCCAGGCTGTAACGCATCAGCATGGCCAACGACATGATCGTGGCCAAAGGATTGGCAATGCCCTGCCCGGCAATATCCGGTGCAGAGCCATGACAGGGCTCGTACAGACCCTTGCGGTTCTCATCCAGAGACGCAGAGGGCAACATTCCAATGGAGCCGGTGAGCATGGCGGCTTCATCAGAGAGAATGTCACCAAACAGGTTGCCGGTGACAATCACATCAAACTGTTTCGGCGCACGCACAAGTTGCATGGCCGCGTTGTCCACATACATATGGGACAACTCGATTTCCGGGTAATTTTTCGCTTCTTCAGTGACCACTTCTTTCCACAGCTCGGTCACTTCCAGCACATTGGCCTTGTCCACGGACAGCACGCGCTTGTCACGCTTCATGGCCAACTCGAACGCCACCTTGGCGATGCGGCGCATTTCCGATTCGGAATACACGTAGGTGTTAAAGCCTACCCGCTCACCATTTTCTTCCTTGATGCCGCGTGGCTGACCGAAATAAATACCGCCGGTCAACTCACGAACAATCAGGATATCCAGCCCGGAGACCACTTCAGGCTTGAGGCTGGAAGCATCAGCCAGCTGCGGGAACAGGATGGCTGGACGCAAGTTGGCAAACAGGCCCAGGGAAGAACGCAGTCGCAGAAGGCCGCGCTCGGGACGCTTGTCCCGTTCAATGGCATCCCACTTGGGCCCACCGATGGAACCAAACAAAATGGCATCGGCCGCACGTGCCTTCTCAAGGGTACTCTCTGGCAGCGGATCACCTTCCGCATCCACCGCTGCGCCGCCCACCAGGGCCTCATCCAGCTCTACCTCGAGGCCAAACTTCTCTTTGGCAACGTTCAGCACCTTGACCGCTTCGTTCACGATTTCAGGGCCGATACCATCACCGGGCAACACCAGTACCTTGCTCATTGACTGCTTCCTGTTCTACTACTTGCCCCAAGGGCTTAAAAGTTCTTGGTTTTCAGAACCGTATCCGGCGCACCCGCTTCAATCAGCTCCAGGGTATAATCGTCTTTGCCCCCGGCAGCCGTGATGCGGACCTGATAGGTGCCATTTTCCACAAAGCTGTAGCGAAATTTTCCGAAACGGAGAATCCCACCCTGGTCTGCAAACACTTCGATGGAATGCTTGCCAGGCTCAAGCTGCACAGATTCTGCACCAGCCTGTTCGGAAATACGCTCGCCATCCACCTTGAACAGGGATGCTTTCGCGTCACTGCTCGTTGGCATCTGCCAGCCTGAGTCTGTCGCATCATCTGCAGGTGCAGACAGCTGGTTATCAATACTGAGTGTGGCCAGACCATCACCACCGGGGGCATCGTACATCCCGGTGGATGCACAGCCAGCCAGAGCCAGCACCGAACACAACGACAAAATCCTCAACATAACGCCTCCTTGAGTGTTCTTCTTTTAATATTCCCGGCCTTCCTTACTGGAAGATCCAGGGCTCCTGTTCAGCACGGCGTTGCTCATAGGCACGAATCGTATCTGCTTCATTCAAGGTAAGACCGACTTCGTCCAAACCATTCAGCAGACAGTGCTTTCGAAACTCATCAATCTCGAATGTCAGCGGATCGCCCGTTTCCGGGATGACCTGCTGATTCTCAAGATCAATAGTGATTCGGTACCCTTCCTTGGCTTCAACCGCCTTGAACAGGGCTTCCACGTTATCTTCCGACAACACAATGGGCAACAGCCCATTTTTGAAGCAGTTATTGTAGAAGATGTCCGCAAAGCTCGGCGCGAGGATGGCACGAAAGCCAAAATCCATCAGCGCCCAGGGCGCATGTTCACGGCTTGATCCGCAACCAAAATTGCGCCGGGTCAACAGAATGCTGGCTCCCTGAAAGCGAGACTGATTCAACACAAAGCCTTCGTTCAGCGGGCGCTTGCTGTTGTCCTGGCCAGGATAACCTTCATCCAGATAACGCCATTCATCAAACAGGTTCGGCCCGAAACCGGTGCGTTTGATGGATTTCAGAAACTGCTTGGGAATGATCTGGTCGGTGTCCACATTGGCGCGGTCCAGCGGCGCAACCAGACCATCAAGACGTACAAACTTTTCCATGATGCTTACCTCGCTGCGGCCTCAGGCCGGTTGCAGTTCGCGGATATCGACAAAGTGTCCTGCCACCGCCGCGGCCGCCGCCATGGCCGGGCTGACCAGATGGGTTCGGCCCCCGTTACCCTGGCGCCCTTCAAAATTACGGTTGGACGTAGAGGCGCAATGCTCGCCAGGCTCGAGACGATCCGGATTCATGGCCAGACACATGGAGCAACCCGGTTCTCGCCACTCAAACCCCGCCTCGACAAAGATCTTGTCCAGCCCTTCCTTTTCAGCCTGCTGCTTGACCAGCCCTGAGCCAGGCACGACCAGCACCTGCTTCACGGAATCTGCCTTGCGTCGGCCTTTGGCTACTTCAGCCGCGGCACGCAAATCCTCAATACGGGAATTGGTGCAGGAGCCGATAAAAACGCGATCAACCTTGATGTCAGTAACCGGCATACCCGGCGTGAGCCCCATGTATTCATAGGCACGCTGCATGCCAGAGCGCTTCACTTCATCGCTCTCTGCAGCCGGATCCGGCAGATTGGCATCCACTGAAATCACCATTTCCGGGCTGGTCCCCCAGGACACCTGCGGACGAATATCCGCCGCATCAATGGTGATATCCTCATCAAAAACAGCATCCTCATCCGACACCAGACCACGCCAGTACTCGACAGCCTTGTCCCAATCAGCGCCCTTGGGCGCAAACGGGCGACCCTTGACGTAATCGATGGTCACATCGTCCACGGCCACCATGCCGGCACGGGCGCCTGCCTCGATGGACATGTTGCAGACCGTCATGCGGCCTTCCATGGACAGGCTGCGAATGGCCGAGCCAGCAAATTCCAGGGCATACCCCGTGCCACCAGCAGTGCCGATCACACCAATGATGTGCAACACCACATCCTTGGCCGTCACACCCGGGCCCAGCTCACCTTCGACGCTGACACGCATGTTATTCATCTTCTTGGCAACCAGGGTCTGGGTAGCCAGCACATGTTCCACCTCACTGGTTCCAATGCCGTGGGCCAGACAAGCCAGCGCACCATTGGTGGAGGTGTGGGAGTCGCCACACACGACGGTCATCCCCGGCACAACAGCACCTTGTTCCGGAGCCATCACGTGCACAATCCCCTGACGCACATCACCGATTCCAAACTCAGTGATACCGAATTCACGGGTATTGTCCTGCAGCGTCTGCACCTGAATACGGGAAGTCTCGTCCTGAATTTCAGACGCGGACTTGAATGGCGTGGTCGGCACGTTATGGTCGATCGTGGCCACACTGGCGCTGGTACGCCAAGGCTGGCGACCAGCCAGTCGCAGGCCTTCAAACGCCTGGGGCGACGTCACTTCGTGAATGATCTGACGATCGATATAAATCAGAGCGGAACCATCCTCACGCTCGGTTACGAGGTGGGCATTCCACAACTTGTCATAAAGCGTTTTGCCGGCCATCACTTTCTCCCTGGGCCTGAAAACGGCCACTGCTGGCTGAGACCATAAAATGCACTGGTCTATCACTGGTGAATAATGTAGGGTTCGGCCATTAATAAATCCAATTCATATTTTTCATTTTTAAGATAACCAATTATTATCCCCGCCAGAGACCAATCAGGATCACAGGGAATGATAGATACACCGACCCTCACCGCTTTCATGGCCGTTGCCGAAACCGGCTCCTTTTCCGCGGCAGCTGAGCGCCTGTATATCACTCAACCCGCCATCAGCAAACGCATCGCCATGCTTGAACAGCAGCTGGAAGCGCGCCTGTTTGACCGGGTTGGCCGCCAGATCAAGCTCACCGAAGCCGGCCGTGCACTTCTGCCCCGCGCTCGCCAGGTATTGATGGATGTGGAAGACATGGCCAGAGCGATCCATGACCTTTCCGGCGAGGTGTCCGGCAAGCTGCGCATTGGCACCAGCCACCATATCGGTCTTCACCGCCTTCCCCCGGTACTGCGTCAATTCTCAAGGGATTACCCGAAGGTCACTCTGGATATTCACTTCATTGATTCAGAAGAGGCCTGGGAGGGCGTGCTGCACGGCGAGCTGGAAATGGGCGTGGTAACTCTGCCCCCCCAACCGGATGAGCGGCTGCATAGCCAGGTGATCTGGCAGGACCCGCTGGTTTTCATGTGCGCGCCTGAGCACCCACTGGCCAAACAGAACAACCTGACCCTGGAAGCCCTGACGGGACACAGCGCCATCCTGCCCTCCCCGGTCACCTTCACCCGCGGCATCGTTGAACGGCTGTTTGACGAGCACAACCTGAAGCTGGATATCGCCATGTCCACCAACTATCTGGAAACCATCCACATGATGGTTTCCATCGGCCTGGGCTGGAGTGTACTGCCCGCCACCATGGTCGACAGCGGTGTTGTTGAATTAGCGGTGGACGCCCCTCTTCCCGAACGGCAACTTGGCGTGGTCACCCACCCGGCACGTAGTCAGTCCAATGCGGCCCAGGCATTCTTGCGCGCACTGCATCAGGCATGATCCCGGCGGCGCTCACCCCGCCGCTCTCTGGTGACGCCACCCAATAACAGCAAGCCTGCAGCGGCCAGAGAGACCAGAGACGCTGCCAGAAACAGAGACACACCCCAAACCGGCCAGAGCAGCCCGGAAAGGCCTGCGCCGGCCGCCCAACCCGCACCAAAACCAAGACTGGAATACAGCGCCTGCCCCTGCCCCGCCATGGCATCGCCGAACTGGCGGTGGACCCAGGCGATACTGGCAGCATGAAAGCTGCCAAAGGTGGCCGCATGAAGGCACTGGGCCACCACGAGCCAGAGCATGGAATCATCACACAGCCCAATGATAAGCCAGCGTAACGCAGCCAGCAGCAGGCTGCCCGTGAGAATCCACGGTATGGAAAAGCGCCGCATCAGACGGTGCATGATCACAAACAAGCCCACCTCAGCCAGCACACCCAATGCCCACAGGACGCCAGTGATGAATTTGCTGAACCCCAGGCTCTCCAGATGAATGCTGAAGAAGGTGTAATAAGGCCCATGCGACATCTGCATCAGGAAGGAGGCGACCAGAAACAGGGCCACCTCGCGGCGGGCGAGCACAACCCACAGTGATTGATGTGAACCCGGCTCTTTCGGCTGGTGCGGGGAACCCGCCGGTAACGTGAGTGTGCCCAACCATAGCAACCACAGCAGACCACTGAGCACCCAGGGCAATAACCCGGTTCCCATGCGATCCAGCACTTCGCCCAACGCCAGCACAGAAACGATAAAACCAACGGACCCCCACAGCCTGACATGACTGTAACGGTGGGCCTGATCACCAAGTGACTGCAGCGTCAGCACTTCAAACTGGGCCAGCACCGCGTTCCAGAAAAAACTGAACGCGATCAGCAGGAATGCCATGTTCCAGAAGGTATCGATCCAGAACACCGGCAGAAACGCCAGTGCCGCCAACAGATTACCGGCACGGATGATGCGCAGGCGCTGCCCGCTACGGTCTGCCAGCCAGCCCCACAGATTGGGGGCACCCACCTTGGTCAGCTGGGGGATGGCCATCAGCGCGCCGATACCGGCCGCACTGAAGCCCAGATCTTTCAGATACAGGGACCAATACGGCACCAGAGTGCCCAGCAGCCCGAAGTAGAAGAAGTAAAACCCGGAGAGTCGCCAGTAGTAAGGCAATGGCGACGCCCTCTCAGTGAGAGGGCGCTCGGTCATGCCTGCCCCGGAATCGGCGGAAAGGGAACGTCCACATCAGCATTCTGACCGCGGTGGCGCAGATAATGATCCATCAGCACCAGGGCCAGCATGGCTTCAGCGATGGGGGTTGCACGCACACCGACACAGGGATCATGACGGCCCTTGGTCACTACCTCGGAGGCCTCCCCCTGAAGATTGATGCTCTTGCCCGGAATCAAAATGCTGGATGTGGGCTTGAGCGCCATGGCCACGCGAATAGGCTGGCCTGAGCTGATGCCGCCCAGCACACCACCGGAATGATTGCTGAGGAAGCCTTGCGGAGTCATCTCATCGCGGTGCTGCTCACCACGCTGGTTAACCACATCAAAACCATCACCCACTTCCACGCCCTTGACCGCATTAATGGACATCATGGCCTTGGCCAGATCTGCATCAATACGGTCAAACACCGGTTCACCCCAGCCGGGCGGCACGCCGTCGGCGAAGACTTCTACCCGGGCACCAATGGACGAGCCGTCCTTGCGCAGGGCATTAATCAGCGTTTCCAGATCAGGCACTTTCGCCTCATCCGGGAAAAAGAACGGATTATTGTTCACCACCGACCAGTCGAACTGTTCAGCACGCACATTACCGATCTGGGTACAGCCACCGTAGATGCGAATGCCCAGACGGCTTTCCAGAAACTTGCGGGCAATGGCACCGGCGGCCACACGCATGGCCGTTTCTCGTGCAGAAGAACGGCCACCGCCGCGATAGTCGCGAAAGCCGTATTTCTGGGTATAAGTGTAGTCCGCATGCCCCGGACGGAAGGTTCCGGCAATGTTGGAATAATCCTTGGACTTCTGGTCGGTGTTCTCGATCAGCAAGCCAATGGAGGTGCCTGTGGTCTTGCCCTCAAACACCCCGGACAGGATCTTTACCTGATCCGGTTCGCGGCGCTGGGTGGTGTACTTGCTGGTGCCGGGCTTGCGGCGATCCAGTTCCACCTGCAGATCTTCCTCGCTGATCTCCAGACCGGGGGGGCAACCGTCGACGATGGCTCCCAGGGCCAGACCATGACTTTCACCAAAGGTAGTGATACGAAAACGCTCACCAAAACTGTTGCCGGACATGCGACTCCTCAACCGGTCAGACTAACCGGATCTACTCGACTATTCTCAGACGTCAAACACGCTGCGGTATTCTAGCAGCTGTTGGCGGGTAAGCATGAATACACCATGCCCACCACGCTCGAATTCAAACCAGAAGAACGGCACTTCAGGCCATTCCTGCATCATGGCCTCCATGCTGTTACCCACTTCCACAATCAATACACCCTGCTCAGTGAGCTGATCCGGGGCATCACGAAGCAACTGACGGGTAAAATCCAGGCCATCATCCCCGGAGGCCAGAGCCAACTCTGGCTCATGACGATATTCATCCGGCAGGGACGCCATATCCATGGCGTCCACATAGGGGGGATTGGAGACAATCAGGTCATAGGGGCCATTCACTGTCGCCAGCCCATCAGACTTCAACGCCTGCACCTGGTCCTCAACCCCGTGACGGGCAATATTCGCAGCAAACACCGCCAGCGCATCGTCGCTGATGTCACTGCCATCAACGCGAGCATGCTCAAAGGCGTAAGCGCAGGCAATGGCGATACAGCCACTCCCGGTACACAGATCCAGCACCGCATGCACCTGATTCGGGTCTACCCAGGGGGTGAAGGATTGCTCGATCAGTTCAGCCAGAGGAGAACGGGGGATCAGCACCCGCTCATCCACCGTAAAGGGCAAGCCACAGAACCAGGCCTCGCCCGTCAGGTATGGTACCGGCATACGGTCGTTGATACGCCGCATAAGCAAGTCCACATAGGCTGAGATTTCGCTGGGCAAAAGCCGGGCATCGAGAATCCGCGGATCACTGTTCACCGGCAGCACCAGCACGTGCATCAACAACGCCAACGCTTCGTCCCAGGGGTCATCGCTGCCGTGGCCAAAAAATACACCGCCACTGCGCAGGCGGGATTCGCCGAAACGCAGACAATCGCGCACTGTTTTCAACGACGTCACCGCTTCATTCTTGATTGCCAATGTGATCAAGGCCACTCTCCCGTCAACAGGCGCTGAAGGTTAGCACAAAATGCTGTATAAAAGCCTGTCCTACACGTTCCAGAGAGCCTCATGAGCGCGGCAATCAAGGTTTATCAGGAAGACATCTTCACCATTGTCGACATCAATGATGGCACCGTAGTGGACATGGCGCAGGAATTATCCATTTATCGCCAGCGCCACGCCATCTTCACCCAGCAACAGCACCGCAAACAGCTAGCGATTTATGTTGGCCGCATTGGTGGCCTGGATTTCGGCGCATCACGTTATGCCTGCGGAGAAGATTTCGCGGCCATAACAGAAGCCAAGGTGCTGGTCCTGGAGAATCTGCTCAACCGCACTTTTGCCAACATCATGCTCAAGATGAACCAGCCTGGTTTCCCGGTTTACATTTGCTCCAGCATCCAGCAGGCTCGCCAGCTCCTGACGAAAAATCACACTCCGGAGCATTCTTGACACACGCCATCTGGTTGCTCAAAACCGAACCCGACGCCTTCAGCATCCAGCACCTGGAAAATGCTGCGGATCAGACTGCCGGCTGGGATGGCGTTCGCAATTACCAGGCCCGGAACCGGCTACGTGACGATATCCAGGAAGGTGACCGGGTGCTGATTTATCATTCCAGCTGTGCCACACCTGCCATCGTGGGCGAAGCCCTTGTCACCCGGGCCGCCTACCCCGACCCGACCCAGTTTCTTCCCGAGCATCCGGCCTATGATGCCCGCAGTAGCCGGGAAACCCCTCGGTGGTTTCAGATTGATGTGCGCTTTATCCGCCATTATCCCAATCCCGTCACCCTGAAACGGCTAAAGCAGGATGCCAAGTTTGCCGACATGGAGCTGATCGTCAGACCCCGGCTTTCCGTACAAAGAGTGACCGATCGCCAGTATCAGCTGATCCAGACCCTGTGCCAGCCTATGGATGTTTCTGCATAGTGCACATTGCGCACCAAAACAGGATTGCGCACCAATAAGAGTCAAAAGGCTAGTAAGAAAGAACTAACCCGCCCCACAAAAGCCGGCTTTTTGTTGTTGGCATAGCCGTTGCAGTAGCCCGTCTCGTCTCTTTCATACGAATTGGGTTCAGTCCATGAAACTGCAATGCAGACACACCCTTCTATTGCTCGCTCTGCCCGGCTTTGCTCACGCAGATACCCTCACTGCTACCGACACCGTCTGGATCGCCATCGCCGCTGCGCTGGTGTTCTTCATGCAGGCTGGCTTCGCCTTGCTGGAGAGCGGCCTGAGCCGCGCCAAGAATGCCCTCAATGTGGTCATGAAGAACTACATGGACCTCTGCGTTGGCACTCTGGTGTTCTGGGCTATTGGCTTCGGACTGATGTTCGGCACCAACCCCTCAGGCTGGTTTGGTGAGGATCATTTCGCGCTCAGCCAGGCCGATCACAGCACCTGGGCCATGATCATGTTCCAGATCATGTTCGCGGCCACCGCCGCCACCATCGCTTCGGGCGCCATGGCGGAGCGAACCCGCTACGCAGGGTATCTGTGCGGCGCCATCGTTATCACCGGGGTGATCTATCCGCTTTTCGGCAGCTGGGCCTGGAACAGTAACGGCTGGCTTGCACAACTGGGATTCATTGATTTTGCTGGCTCCACCGTAGTCCACAGCATCGGCGGCTGGTGCGCGCTGGCAGGAATCATGGTGGTAGGGCCACGCCTGGGCCGCTTCGACAAACAGGGTCAGGCCCGCAGTATTCCGGGGCACAACCTGTCCTATGTGGCCCTGGGAGGCTTCATCCTCTGGTTTGGCTGGTTTGGCTTCAACGGAGGATCCACCCTTGCCGCCAGCGTCGACATCGCCAAGGTGAACCTGAACACCCAGTTGGCGGCTGCCGCAGGTGCGGTAGGTAGTACACTGCTGCGCCTGGGCACTCGTCGCCCTGTGCTGCTCACCGAGACCGTTAACGGTAGCCTCGCCGGGCTGGTTGCGGTCACAGCGGGCTGTGCGGTCATGACACCGGCTTTTGCGATTCTCACCGGCCTGGTTGCCGGCGCACTGGCTGCGGCCGGTGCCCGTTTGCTGCTGTCGCTACGACTCGACGACGTGGTTGGCGCTGTGCCGGTCCATGCCTTTGCTGGCGCCTGGGGAACCCTGGCTGCGGGCATGTTCTATGACGGAGATCTGTTCAATCCTGAGCGTATCACCGTGCAACTCCTTGGTATCGTGGTGGCATTCTGCTGGGCATTCTTTGCTGCCCTGATCATGTATCTGGCTGTTGCAGCCATCACAGGCTTGCGAGCACCCGCCCTCCATGAGCAGCGAGGCCTTGATCTCAGCGAACATGACGAAACTGGCTACCCTGAATTTCCCCAGAACAGCCTGTATGACGCCGAAATGACCAGCCAGGCGGAGGGACGTCGATGACTCAGGAACTGCAGCGGCGCCGTCGGGCTATTGTTACCGGACTGACACCGTATATGAACGAGGCGGTGCTGATGGAGGCCATCAGCCACTGGCAACAACACTACTCGGAACGGCCCCGCTACTCACTGCAGGGTTACGTCAGCGATCTGTGCAAACTGTTTGATCTGGGCGAAAGGCGCCACCACATCCACATGAGCCTTGTGCAGGCCATGTCCATGTCGGAACAAGAGCTGGCCAGCGACCCAATTGCTGTGAGCAGCGGCGAAAGCCAGCAAAACCACCCCTACACTGCGGCCTTCCAGATGCTTCTGGAGCTTTTGTGGGAGGAGCTCCCAGCTTCAGTTGCATCACAGCTTCGGCTGGACATGATCGGCATGCTGCGCGGGCGCAGTATCACCCCTGAAATACGCCTGACAGTGGAACACTGGCTGCAATCACCGGGCCGCACCCTGGGAGGCCTTCCTCTTGAGGCGCTGCGCCAGCAGCTCAACAATGCGTATGTACTCATGTGTGAGCGGCTGGGCCCCGTGGAAGCAGACACCCACCTGAAATCGGCCTATACCAGGGCACGAAGTCAACGGGGACTGGAAGCTTCCCTGAAAAAGCTGATGTGATACACGCACTAAAATCCAAAACAGCCCCTGCTCCTGTTACGCAGATAAGGTAACCTGTTGCGATATCGCTGAGGCATTTCACGGCGCCACGGTCAGCATCCACTTCTGGCCGTTTTAAGCCGCTCCGCTGACAGCTAAACGCAAAGTGTCCTCAACAATAAAACCAGGGACAGGGGTTTCCATGAAGCTACACCACCAGATTTTTATTGCCATGCTGGCCGGCGCCGGGCTTGGCGCCATTACCGGTGAGACCAGCACGCTCTTTGGGGTATCCGTGCTATCAGGCTATGACCTGGTTGGCAGCCTCTTCATCAATGCCCTGAAAATGCTGGTTGTTCCGTTGATAGTTACCGCCATCATCTCCGGCATGGTCGGCGTCGGTGGCGGCGACAATCTGGGCCGCATGGGCCTTAAAACCGTGTTTCTTTACATGACCACCTCGCTGGTGGCCATTCTCATTGGCCTGATACTGGTGAACATGCTGACACCAGGCATTATCGATGGCGAACCCGCCCGGGGCCTGCTCGGCCTGTCGGCTGAGACAGACAACGTACTTGCGAAAATCGAAGGTCGGGGCGCCGGGGACTTCACCCAGATTCTGCATCAGATGCTGCCTGCCAATCTGATTGCCGCCGCGGCCAACGGCCAGATGCTGGGGCTTATCGTGTTCGCCCTGCTCTTCGGTTTCTATCTGAGAGTCGAGAAAAGCACCGGCGGCGAAACCGTAAGACAGATGATTGATGGCATCTACCAGGTCATGATCAGCATCACCATGCTGATCATCCGCTTCACCCCCATCGGCGTGTTTGCCTTGATCGCTGCCACAGTAACACGCACTGGCATGGATGCCATTGAGCCCCTTGCCTGGTTCTTCCTGACGGTGGTCCTCGCGCTGTTCGCCCATGCCTTTGTATTCATGCCCGCGCTGATTTTACTGCTGGCCAAACGCTCCCCGCTACGGCATATCCAGGCCATGATGCCGGCGCTGCTAACCGCCTTTTCTTCTGCCAGTTCCGCTGCCACCCTGCCCTTGTCCATGGAGTGCGTTCAGGACCGGGCCGGGGTTTCCCGAAAAACCAGCAGTTTCGTCTTGCCGCTGGGTGCCACGGTCAACATGGACGGTACCGCCCTGTATGAATGCGTCGCCGCCATCTTCATTGCCCAGGCCTACGGCATGGATCTGTCATTTGGCATGCAGTTCATGATTGTAATCACCGCCCTGCTGACATCCATTGGCGTGGCCAGCATTCCCGCTGCTTCACTGGTGGCAATTACCGTCATTCTGGCTGCCATCGGCCTGCCGGCGGAAGCCATTGGCCTGATTCTGGTAACAGACCGGATTCTGGACATGTGCCGCACCGCAGTGAACATTTGGGGAGATAGTGTGGTGACGGTATTACTGGCACGCAGCGAAGGGGAAGAACAAGTGCTTTCCTTGCCGGTGAATGAGATGGAAGCACGGGCAGCTAACGCTGCCCGTGAACACCATCAAGCGCTGAACTGATCGCTGAGGTCGTTTTTGAGGCTAACTGCACTGCTGCCGATTACAGGCACCATCAAGGCAAAGGCCAGCAGTGCGGCGAACAGCGTTTCATTGTTCTGGGAAAGGCCTGCAACCAGAACAATGGCACAGAGCACTGCCGCGATCAGCGCAACAATATCTTTGAAAATCTGCTTGTATGACACCATTGGAATGACTCCTTTCTTTAGGTTGTGAACACATGTTAACTTGCAAATATCTAATGTCAACACATGTTCACTTAATATTTTTGTCATCCCCTGGCCGGATTCTGGAGTCGCTTTGAAACACGCCCCCGTCCTGTTGCTAAACCATGGAGACACCCCGCTTGGGGAGGCCGTGGCTCGCCTTGCTGTTGAAAAATACCGGGTGGCCATCACTGGGAATGACAGCGCAAGAGGGAACCAGCTGTGTTCACAGATGCATGCCGCAGGTAGGGAAGCCATGTTTCTGGAAACCCGTGAGGGAGAAGGTCAGGATCACCGCCGAAACGTGGACCGGATAATGCGGCGCTGGCAGCAACTGGATGTGGTGATCAATCTGCCGCGTCATATCAGCGTGGGCCCCTTTGAGGCAACTTCCGCAGGCCAGTGGCAACAGCAAATTCATTCACAGCTGATGGACACGGTGCATCTCTGCCAGAGCAGCCTCACAGCCCTGCGCCACCAGCAGACTGGCAGAATCCTCAACGTGATAATTGAATATGCCCTGCTGCCTTCCCCCCTGACGGCATGTCAAAGTGCCATGGGCGCCGCCATAAAGGCACTGAGCAACAGCCTGTATGCCGAAATGCACGAAAGCGGCATAAGCGTTTCTGCAGTGGCGATTCCACTTCTCGCTGAGTGCGCTGATGATATCGACGCCAGCGATCCACTGAGCGCGACGCGATTTCGGCGACTTGCCAACCAGACTGCGGCCAGCCTGGATGAAGTGTCGTCAGCAATCTACAACGCGATCGATTGTGATCGCAGCCTGCAGATCGCCACACCAGAAATTCGTACCCAATGGCGGCAAAAACGCTGGTTCCGCCGCCGCTGGGAAGATGCGCTCAAGCAACTGGGCAAGCGCTATAGACCACGGTAACCCGGTTTAGCAGCATTCTTCCAGGTAACGCAGTGTTTGGCGGTAATCCCCGGCCAAGGCGTCATCCACCTTGTCGGCCAACAACCCCACCAATTTCTTCCCTACAATCGGCACGGAAGACGACACCTCGACTTCGGTGATCTGAAGTGAATGGGCATCGCCGTCTCGACTCAACATCATGCTACCCGCGACACTCACCGGAACATTCCCGAGCTGGAATCGATATTCTGCTTGATAACCGGCACCCTCAGACAGCGGCGTCCAAAGAAACTCTGTCATCAGCTCGGCCTGCTCAGGAAGGAATCGCCTGGCAAAGCCGGGAATCTTGTCGGACCGGAATTTCACTGGCTGAAAGATTTTCAGTAACAGCCCTTTTGCAGTCTCCTCGAATCCCTCAAAGCGGTAATCCGTTACCCTGCCCCACTCAAAGCGTTGTTCGAAGAACGCCTTGCTGGTCATGATTTGGTAGAGCTTTTCCACGTTGATCGGATATTCCCGATCGACCTTCACTTTCATACTATCTCCCGGCCAGAGGACGCCTGCTGCATCAATTTCAAGAGCGGCATCAGCTGGCGCTTTAAATCCGGTAGCGCGTTCACGACAACCCGTTGTTTGCCTGCCTGAATCAGCCCAAGAGCCTGCTCGACCCCCATGACTGGCACCTGTTTTTCGGCCGCAGCCACCTCGTCGTCATCCCCGACAACGGTGCCCGCCCCACCGGCCCTGGCCCGTTGCATATAACCGTCCAGTATCTTCTGCAAAGCCTCCGGACTGGTTTTGCTGTCGGCATCCGGGCTGTGCAGCACCACATTGACAGGTAGCCTCTGCAGTTTGCCGCGGTGGTGAAATGCCAGCTTCTCGCATACCTTCAAAGTGCGCTCGACAAAGCGGCGTGCGCCCTCAATGTCCGCAGACGGCAGCAACACAGTAAACTGGTCCACTTTGCTGCGCGCCAGCGAATCCTCCTTGCGAACAACTCCCTGGAGCAACTGCGCCAGCTTCAGTAACACCATATCCGCTCGCCGTTTACCAAGCTGTATGAAAAACTGATTGAATTGGTAAATTTCCAGTTGTACCACTGACAGGGCACTCTTCTGCCGGGCAGACAAGGCGAGCTCCTGACCAAGCCGGTGGGTCAGATAGCGGTGGTTACCCAACGCGGTCAACGGATCAACCATGGCCTGTCGGGCAAGCGCCTTGCGTTCTTGCTGATAATTGGCATGGGCCCGGGCCCGGGCCAGCAAATCCGTTGAGTTGAAGGGTTTGCTGATAAAATCAGTGGCCCCTGATGCCAATGCCCGGTTTCGCGCCTCCTCATCATTTTCGGCGCCAGTAACAATGATCACTGGCATTCTTGCCACACCCTCATCCGGGCTGTTGCGAATCTTCCCCAACAGGGCATAACCATCCATTTCCGGCATCGCCAAATCGGAAAAGACCACGCTGTAATCCGGATTATTGCCGATCATGGCCCAGGCCTCGACGCCATGTTCCGCCACCTCGACTCGAAACTCCTTGCCCAGCATCTTTTCCGCTGCCAGTCGCATGACTCTGGAATCATCGACAAAAAGCAGTAGAGGTTTTATCTGCTTATCCATGTTTCCCCATCTGTTTAATGGCCACGGACATTGCTCCTTTCAGACCGGGTTGGCGCCCTCTCGCATAGCCGTAAAGACGCGAACTTCGCTGACAGAAGTCACCCCGCACGATAGCCGGCAGGTAGTGTTGATTAAGTAAATGTCCAGAGTGTTCCGCCAGGCAATACACCGTGCCCGCCGTGCTATCCAGATGTGCGAGAATCCCCACTTCGGCCAGGTAATCGCGACCGTTGGCGAAATGCTCGACATATGGCACCGGATGCCCTGCAGCCAGAGTCAGCTGAGGATCAATCTCCAGACTGTCAGCCACTCCGCCGATGCAATAAATCTCAAGCTTTCTGACCAGGTGACGCACGGATGGATTTCGCAGCAGTTTACGCACGATGTAGCTTGCCACAATGGTGCCCTGGGAGTGGCAGATCAGCACCACCTGATCCTGTTTCTCCAACGCGTCAATAATCACATTGAGCGCAGGGCGCGACAGCTTGCCATCCTTGCGCAGCGTGCGCGCAGTGATGGATTCCGCCACGTCACGCACAATGCCCCAGGTGGGGGTGTGAATCAGGGTAACTGGGCGCTGGAAATGCCGGGCAATTTCACTGGCATTGAGCAGCGCCACCGGCGGTGCAGTCCCCATACCGTTAATAAAGAACCAACGGGTATTTTCAGAAGGTTCTGACACCCGTGGCGGGTGGCAGACCAACGAGCCCTGACTGATGGACTCACGGGTAGCCGGAACGATCAATTGGAGTAACGAGACAAAAGCATCGCTGGTGCTGGAGTAGGACGACAGGGACAATTCAGATCGCGCCCCCGGCTCATTGCCAAGCGGGAGCAGCAGGCGCGGCAGATCCGCAACGTGGTACAGCCCAAGACGCAAGTCACGGCGAATCGCAGAGCGATTGTCGACTACACGGCGCAGCCATTGTCGGGTTCGGTGCCACATGATCTATCCCTGGTTAACGGGCCGGCTAATTCTGAATCTGCCTGCCTAAGACATTAGGCTTACATTACGACCATTACGAAACATTTACCAGCCTGAAAACCCGGCATAATGAGCCATTAACTGCTTTTAAATCAGTCTGTTGGGCATGGAAATTAACGAATTGCTAAAACTTGATCTTTGGGGAATTGCCGGAATTAAGGCCGGCAGCGTCTAGCGGAAGCTTAAAAAGAGGACGTACCAGCGGCGGCTGCCGGAAAACTCACGGGCCGCATGTGGCATGCAGGCTAGCACGGTAAAAAAAGCAGGTCTGCCATGCAAAAAAAGCAGACCTGCCCAGGAGGGGTTTGCCTCTGATCAGACGAAATACATCAGCAACCATTCTGCTGCGAGGGCCGGCTTGTCTTCACCTTCAATTTCCACATTAAAGGCAAACTTCAACAGCCACTGACCTTCACGTTTTTCAGTTGCGTCCATCAAGGTTGCGACCGCGCGGACCCGCTTGCCAACTTTGACCGGAGCCATGAAACGGAGCTTGTCAAAACCATAATTCATGGCCATCTTCATGCCCTTGGGCATCAGAAAGCCATCAATAGTGCTCTGTAGATAGGGCAACAGCGACAGGGTCAGATACCCGTGGGCAATGGTGGAGCCAAACGGTGTGCTTTTCGCCTGTTCCGGATCCACATGAATAAACTGGTGATCCAGGGTGGCATCGGCGAATGCATTGATCCGGTCCTGATTAATCTCGAACCATTCAGATGCACCCAGTTCCTTGCCAACGTACTCGGCCAGTGATGCCGCCTCTACCACTTTCATCTTTGAAGCTCCTTGAATTCTGTTTGAATCAGCTTAGCGACGACAGGCGACCTGACACCATGACACTTTGCACTTCTGAGGTTGCAGCGCTGGTGCTTTTGGTCACCGAGAGGAATGTTTGGCCAGAAACTGGTTGATAACCTGTGCAACCCGTTGCGGTTCTTCCATATGGAGATGATGGCGACCCGGAAGACGCACCACCTCTGAATCACCCAGCCATTCCAGGCGGTGGCTGAACATGCCGTTGCCTCCCATGCCCTGCTCTCCCATGACCAGACATACCGGAGCCTTTATCGCACGAACAAACCCCTCCACCTGCTCTTCAGTCAGCCGTAACGAAGAGGTCAAGCGCAGGCGACTGTCAGCACGCCAGGTCCAGCCCCCTTCAACCGGAATCAGCCCCCGCTCAACCAACAAGGCAGAGGCCTCGTGACTTAGCCCCCCGAAGCCCCGTGTTCTGGCCTCCACTGCATCAGCAATCTCCGAATAGACAGGTTTTTTCTTGCCTGACAGGGCGGCCATGTCATCCATGGCCTTGCGAAGCGTAGTGGCAACGTCTTCAGGTTTTGTGGTGGGGGGGCCCAACCCTTCAATCAGCACCAGTCTCGACACCCGGTCCGGACAGGCCGCAGCAAACAGGCAGGCAATGCCGGCGCCCATGGAATGCCCCATCAGGGTAAAACGCTCCCAACCAAGTTGATCGGCCACCGCCAGAACATCGCGGACGTGATCAACCAGATGAGTTGCGACTTCACCGGGTCGATGATCAGAATGACCATGCCCGGAGAAGTCCAGCGCCACCATGGGGCGCCCCAGGTGGTTGGCTAATGGCGCATAGGAAGCGGCATTGTCCAGCCAACCATGCAGTGCCAGCACCGGCTCACCGTCACCGTCCCACTGCAAAGCAGACAGCTGCTGCCCGTAAACCTGAAACTTAAGCTCCTTCGCCTTCATCAGGGGGCCTCCTTACGAAGCAGCAGTTCCAGCAGTTCATTACAGAGTGCCAGTGTTGCTTCCGGCTTTTCCAGCGGATACATATGACTGCCTTCGGCGATACGGTGAATCATGTGATGACGCCGGGCGATTCGGCGGGCACTGTGCAGAAAGGGAGACGGAGACCGTTTGCCGGTTACGACTGCGGCCGGCACTTTCAGCCGTGGAAGCCGGGTCGCCGCCGTGGGTGTTTCCCTGAAAATCGCCACTTCTGTCTCGGGACGGAAGCGCAGACGCCAGCCCTCTTCCCAGGGCTCCAGCCCGGCCTTCAGATAGTCCTTTAGGCAGCGAGGATCGAAGGCGCGGAACAATCCCCGGGAGCCGAAATAGCTTTCCACCGCCTCCCAATCTGCCCAGAAATCCAGTCGGCCACGGCTCTTGCCCGCAGGGGTAACCCTGTCGATCTGCCCGGCCAGCTTGGCCACATTGATCATCATTCCCTGCCAGCCATTCATCATCGGCGGATCCAGCATCAGCAGGGCCGAAAACCACTCAGGGTGACGCTGAGCCACCAGGTACATCAACACGGAACCCAGTGAATGCCCCATGCCGACAATCGGCTTGGGCAAGGGGGCAAGCTTGGCTTCCAGTTCGAGACTAAGGCTGTGCCACTGGGCATCAACAGGATAATCCGGATCATGCCCAACCCGATCAATGACAAACAATTGGTAGCGCTCCGCCAGCGGAGCAAGAAAGGTGTCATAGCTATGACCCGGAATGCCATTGGCATGAGCAAAGGCTAGAAACGGTTTTTCACGGGGTACTGCAGACATGACCTCTCCCGGACAGGCTTAAGACGTGCAAAAAGACACATCATAGCCAAGTCCATTCCCCTCTATCCATGTCTGATAACGCCAGATCCGGGCCTGCCAAGGACATCGGTTCGTGTACAATGCTGGCACCAAG
The DNA here is from genome assembly GCF_009882945.1 of Alcanivorax sp. DP30. Lineage (GTDB taxonomy): Bacteria > Pseudomonadota > Gammaproteobacteria > Pseudomonadales > Alcanivoracaceae > Alcanivorax. The sequence goes on along the minus strand of NZ_WTUY01000002.1, from coordinate 239,857 downwards.
GAGGCCCTATGACCCTGATTTCTTTCAACATCAATGGAATTCGTGCGCGTCTGCACCAACTGCAGGCCGTCATCGACAAGTATCAGCCGGCACTGATCGGTCTGCAGGAAACCAAGGTCCATGACCCGGAGTTCCCGGAGCAGGCAGTGCGAGACATGGGTTACCACCCCTACTACCACGGCCAGAAAGGGCACTACGGGGTCGCCCTTATCACCCGCGAGCCGCTGGAGGATGTGCAATACGGCTTCCCCAACGATGGAGAAGAAGCCCAGCGTCGCATGATCATCGGCACCCTGCGCAATGCGGATGGCTCCACCACCACCGTGCTGAACGGGTATTTCCCCCAGGGCGAGAACCGTGAGCATCCGACCAAGTTCCCTGCAAAAAAGAAGTTCTACGAAGACCTTCAGGATTATCTCGAGCAATCCCTCCAGCCCGACCAGCAGGTGGTTGTAATGGGCGATTTCAATATTTCCTCGACAGATCTGGACATCGGCATTGGCGACGCCAACCGCAAGCGATGGTTGCGAGAAGGCAAGACCAGTTTCCTTCCGGAGGAACGGGAATGGTGGGAGCGCCTGGTGAGCTGGGGCCTGACCGACACCTTCCGCCATCAGAACCCGGACACCGATGACATCTTTTCCTGGTTCGACTACCGCTCCAAGGGGTTTGAGCGTGAGCCACGCCGTGGACTGCGCATCGACACCCTGCTAGCGACAGCGCCGTTGATGGAAAAACTGGACCAGACCGGTGTGGATTACGAGCTCCGGGGTATGGAAAAGCCCTCTGACCACTGCCCGGTTTGGGCCCGATTCAAGCCATGAAAATCAAGCTGCACCCGGAAAAACTCAAGCCGAACCTGGACTCCCTGGGTTTCCTGATCGACCTGTTCATGATCACCCTGGTGATTGCCAACCTGGGTCTGATCCTGTTCGACTGGCTTTTCCAGGTGTCGCTCGTCGAGAATCTTCTGGCAACCCACACACCGGCGTTCCACAGCTTCTACCGTGACACCATCCACGCAGATTTTCTGTTCTATGATCTCTGCTTTGTGGCGGTTTATCTCACCGAATTCACCATCCGCTGGATCGTCGCCATTGCTCGCGGCACCTATCATCGCTGGTTTTTCTACCCCTTCGCGCACTGGTATGACCTGCTCGGTTGTATCCCGGTGGGCAGCTTCCGCTGGTTGCGCATACTCAGAGTCGTGAATTTGCTGTTCCGCCTGCAGCGCATGGGGATTATTGACTTGTCCCAGACCTGGCTGGGCCAGACCCTGATCAAGTACTACAACATCCTTGTCGAGGAAGTCTCCGACCGGGTTGTCATCAATGTCCTGAATGGCGCCCAGCGTGAGGTGGATGGTGGCAGTCCGTTGCTGCACCGCATCGAAAATCAAGTGCTGGTGCCCCGCCAGGCCAGTCTGGTGCATTTCGTGGCAGAGCGTATTGCTGCTGCCACCCGCAAGACACACAGCGAATATCGTGACGAGCTGGCGGGCTACTTTGCCCACCTCACCGACGAGGCCATTACCCGCACCCAGGCAGGCAAGCGCCTTGCGGCCATTCCCGTTGCCGGCCCCAGAGCGATTGCGCTGCTCGGTGACGCGGTGCGAGAAACCGGCAGCGCTTTCGTCGATCAGCTGGTGGATGACCTGTCGTCATCCGCTAACCGCCCGCAGCTGGAACAGCTCCTGCACGATGTACTGGATGCCGCCCGTGGCGATGGCGAACGGCTGGACGACCTGCTTCGCGATACCCTTCTCGACATCCTGGAGCAGATCAAGCAACAAGTGTCTGTTCAACAGTGGAAATTGGCTGAACAGGCTCAAGACCTTGAGAACAAATATTGATATTATTGAGGAACCATAGTTCCAACAGTTTAGCAGACAACCATAATCTCATGACCGGATAACAACGATGTCACCCAGCGAACAACTCAACGCCGAACCGACACTGCCCCCGTCCCGTGTCCTGATGGTGGACGATACACCACAGAATCTCGTTGCGCTTGAGGTGGTACTGGAAGATCTGGACTGCGAGCTGGACAGTGTCACCAGCGGCAATGCCGCGCTCGGCAAGCTGCTAAAGCATGACTATGCACTGGTGCTGCTGGACGTGCAGATGCCGGAAATGGATGGTTTCGAAGTCGCCAAGTTGATGCGATCCAACAAACGCACCGAGAATGTGCCGATTATCTTCGTTACCGCCATTTCCAAGGAAACCCGCTTTGTGCAGGAAGGCTACCGCACTGGTGCGGTGGATTACCTGTTCAAGCCCATTGACCCCATGCTGCTGCAAAGCAAGGTCAACTTCTTCCTGGGGCTCGATCGCCAGAAGAAACGCCTGGAAGCCAAGGTCGCTCAGGCACGTCGGTCCGAAGCGGAAATGAAAGCGCTGTACGGGAAAGAATGAACCCTGTACAAATGCGTTGATAGTCAGGACGGCGCATACATCTAAAATGGCATTGAGACTCCCCGGTTACCGAATCACCGAACGCCTTGGCAAAGGCGGCATGGCCCATGTGTTCCTGGCTACCCAGAATTCCTTCGAACGCCCGGTGGCGATCAAGATTCTCAGCCCGTCCCTGTCCATGGAACCTCGCTTCGCCGAACAATTCATGCGTGAAGCCCGAACCGTTGCCAGCCTCAATCACCCTCATATTGTGCCTGTCTATGACGTGGGCGAGCATGAAGGCTACCACTATCTCAGCATGGAATACGTCACTGGCGGCAGCCTCAAAGAGCGTATCCGAAATGAGATGACAGAGGCTGATGCTGAAACCGTCCTTCGCCAGCTGGCTAGCGCCCTGCACTATGCTGGAGAGCATCACTTCATCCACCGCGACGTAAAACCGGACAATATCCTGTTCCGCGCCGATGGCTCAGCGCTGCTGATGGACTTTGGTATCGCCTCCAGCATGCTCAACGATTCCACGCTCAGTAAAAGCCGACAGATGGGCACGCCCAAGTACATGAGTCCGGAACAGCACCGCGCCCAGCCACTTACCCCGCAATCGGATCTATATGCTCTGGGCTGCGTGTTCTACGAAATGCTCACCGGCACCCCGCCTTTTCAGGGCAAGGACATGGTCGCCATGGCGCAAGCACATATCCGCGAGCCCATTCCCCTGCTCCCGGTTCGCCTGCGACATTATCAGCCTCTGCTGCGTGCCCTGCTTGCCAAAAATCCCGCGGACCGCCCGGAAAATGGTAATGCCGTCATCGTCATGCTGGACTCTCTGGAAAGCCCGCAACACTATCAGAAAGAGCGCTCTAGCTACCGCCCGCACCAGCAAGGCAACAACAGCCCACTGGCACCACGTCTGCGCCTCAAGGAAACTCCTCTGGGGCTGAGCTGGCGCGGCAAACTGTACCAGTATGATGTTTATCTGGTGGCAGATGATTTCGAGCAGTTTCAGGCTCATTTTCCGGTGCTGCGCTCCGCCCTGCTGGACTGGCATACCCAGCGGGGAGCACGCTGCAAGGCAGTCACCATCAAGGCGACATTGCACCCATGGATCAGCGGTCGGGTGAAGGAATACCTGCGCGACCTGCGCCGCAGCGACGGGCTCGAATTCCTGTCGCGTATCCCTGTCTCCGTCAACCTGGTCGCTGCCGACGGTGAACCCATCGAGAAATTTGTTCTGGAGCCGGAGAAGGCAGGCAAGGAAGACGCTTGATAGCAGTTTCGAGTTGCAAGGTTCGGGATTCAATCGCGAGTTTCGCATTTCGAGGCTCATAATCAGAGCCCTCGATCAAAGCCAAGGCTTTCGTGCTGTCCGAAATCTGTAAGTCAGTATTATCTATGTCGCCGAATCCCTTGCAGGCATATCCGAGAGCTCCTGCAGCAGAAAACACCTGGCCGGAAATGCCCTGACGGCCTTCATTTTCTTTTGATTCTCGCAACTCCCACTTCACCCAGCCTGTTACGGCAGTAAATCACCCATAAAAAAAGCACTAACCGAGGTTAGTGCTTTAAATCTGCCTGAATCACGATGCAAGGAGACATCGCATCCCCCCCTCAGGGAGCTGATAGCGCTGTCAGGAGTCTGCCATGCGTTCTAGCGCCATCGAATTCAAGATACGACAGCACTCTGACTCTGCCCAGCGGCAAACGGCGAACGGTACGATTCCGTTTCCAGAGGGTAGATTTTGGCCGATTAGCGGCAGAGCGTATCCTGACTGGCCACTCTAACGCCCTGTTAGGCTCTCGCCGGGGCTGCATAACCACAGTAAACGAGCCCCTGCCGCAGCCGCCACATCCACGTCCAGACAGGCCACAGTGCCAACCGCAAAACCAATCCGTTCACGGCTACCGGTCCATAGCCCAGTGAGTTGAGCCACCAACGGCATGTGACTCACCAACACAGCGTTATCTCTGACCGGGTTTTCCAATAGCCAGTTCAGTAACGCCTGCGGTGACGCTTCCGGCACCAGCTCGTCACAATCCACCCGTCTCAGGTCACCGTACACCTGGGCAATACAGTCTGCCGTCTGCTGGGCTCTCACGTAAGGGCTGACAATCAGCTCCGAAAGGCTGATACCGCTTTCCTTGAGCTGCTGCCAATGTTGGCGCAACGCTGTGCGTCCATGTTCAGTCAGTGGGCGAAGCGCATCAGTGGGGGCCATCCCCACCGCTTCGCCATGTCGACTGATAAACAGCCTCATCCGCTGACCCCGAGCTGGAATTCCACATCGTGCTTGTACTCGCCACTCATGAGCTGCTGAATCACGATTTCCAGTGGCTGCTGGTGGTAAACCACCTGATACAAGGCCGTAGCCAAAGGCATGTAGACATTCAGCTCTGCCGCCTTGTCCGCTACCAGCTTAATGGTGTTGATGCCCTCAGCGGTCTGCCCCAAGGCTTCCACCGCCGCCTCAAGTGACTTGCCCTGTCCCAGCTGAAACCCAACCTGATAGTTGCGTGACAAATTAGAGGTACAGGTCGCAATCAAGTCACCGACTCCGGACAGACCAAGGAACGTCATGGGGTTGGCACCCAGCTCCACCGCAAAGCGGCTCATCTCGGCGAGGGCTCGGGTAATCAGGAAACTGCGACTGTTCTCTCCGACACCAATCGCTGCGGCCATTCCAGACGCTACCGCGTAGATGTTCTTGAGTGCCCCGCCCAGCTCAACGCCATAGATATCCGGGTTGTCATAAACACGAAAATAGTCACAGCTAAGCGCCGTCTGCACCGTCTGACAGAGCTCGTTGTCTGCGCTGGCGACCACGGTACCGGTAAACTTCTGCTCGACGATTTCCTTGGCCAGATTTGGGCCACTGAGCACCCCAATACGGGTATGAGGCCAATATTGATGCAGCAATTCGCTCATCAGCAAAAAGCCGTCTGCATAAATCCCCTTGGTGCAGCTGATCACAAGCGTTCCTTCAGGGACCCACTGGCGGGCCTGTTCCAGCACCTCTGCGAAAGCCTTGCTGGGTATCGCAACAAACACCATGGACGCCTGGGCCAGCGCATCCTCAAGGCTGTCGGTGGCATTAACGCCTTCCGGTAATTCCTTACCCGGCAGGTATCGGCTGTTTTCACGATCAAGATTGATCGCTGCGGCGGTTTCCGGATCGCGCACCCACAGGTTAACCCCATGACCGTTGGCAGCGAGAATGCTGGCCATGGCGGTCCCGAAACTGCCACCACCAAGGATGGCGGCCTGATATTTCTTCTGCGTCATATGAACGCCTTGTTTACTGCTTTCGGGCATCATAAAGCAGTTAACAGTGAATAGTGAACAGTTAACGGCATCGTGTATTTCTTGCTTTCGAATAACGAATGAGGCCGCACCCGGGACCGGGCGCGGCCTCTAATTGCGTCTCAGAGATAATTCTGATTCGCGCAGCGATTCACTATAAAGTGTTAATTATTCACTGCATTTACAAGCATCTGATGCATGCGTCGTGCAGTAGCGGCCGGATCCTTGGGCAGCTGACCTTCAGCCAGCATGGCCTGATCCAGAAGCAAAGCGGCAAGATCGTTAAACTTGTCACCCTCCTCCACGCTGTCCAGTGCCTTGAGCAGGTCATGGTCCAGGTTCACTTCCAGGACCGGCTTGTTCTCCGGTACCGGCTGGCCAGCCGCCTCCAGCATGCGCCGCATCTGCGGCCCGAGCTCATCCTTGGCCAGCACCAGGCAGCTTGGAGAATCCACCAGACGCTGGGTCGCGCGAACAGTTTCAACTTCAGCTGCCAGACTGCTTTTCAGGCGCGCCACCAGCGGGCTGTCCTGGTCGGTGTCATTCAGCTCATCAAGATCCAACTCACCGCGGGCTGCGTTGACCAGTTTTACGTCTTTATAGCTGTCCAGATAGCTGATCATCCACTCATCAACCGGGTCGCTGAGCAGCAGCACCTCAATGCCTTTCTTGCGGAACACCTCCAGATGGGGACTCTGGCGGGCAGCAGAGGCGGTATCGGCAAGCAGGTAATAGATCTTGTCCTGTTCCGCGGGTTTCCTGTCCAGGTATTCGTCCAGGCTGGCCAGGTCTTCATCCTGAACACTACTGGCAAAACGCAATAGCCCGGCAATGGTTTCACGGTTATCCGGATCTTCGCCGATACCTTCTTTGAGAACCTGTCCGAACTGGGACCAAAAAGAGAGGTACTGCTCGTCGTCGTTGCCCAGTTTCTTCAACATCTGCAGAACGCGCTTGGTCAGGGCGGCCCGGATTTTCTTCACCGGACCATAATCCTGTAACAACTCACGACTGACGTTGAGAGGCAGATTCGGCGCGTCGACGACGCCTTTGATAAAGCGCAGATACTGCGGCAGGAATTGCTCGGCCTCATCCATGATGAAAACGCGCTGAACGTACAGTTTAAGGCCTCGGCTGGCATCACGGTGATAGATGTCAAAAGGCGCACGAGCAGGAACGTATAGCAGGCTGGTGTACTCCAGCTTGCCCTCTACCTTGTTGTGGCTCCAGGTCAGCGCATCCTGGAAATCATGACTGATGTGCTTATAGAAGTTCTGGTATTCCTCATCACTCACTTCCGAGCGCGGGCGTTGCCACAACGCAGTGGCAGAATTGAGTGTCTCCTCCGTAGCGGCTTCATCGCCGTCCGCCGGCACAATCAGGCGAATGGGGAACGCCACATGATCCGAGTACTGATTCACCACCTGTCGCAGCTTGAAGGGATCAAGGAACTCTTTGGCATCGTCGCGCAGATGCAGGATCACTGACGTGCCAGGCTGATCACGCGCTACAGTCTCCACGGTGAACTCACCTTGACCGTCACTTTCCCAGCGCACACCTGCCGCAGCCTCGGTTCCTGCCTTGCGGCTTTCTACCGCCACCTTGTCTGCAACAATGAAGGCCGAGTAGAAACCCACACCAAATTGCCCGATGAGCTGGGAATCCTTTTTCTGATCACCGCTCAGCGACGCCAGAAACTTTTCAGTGCCAGAACGGGCAATGGTACCAAGGTTGTCAATCACCTCGGTCTCGTCCATGCCAATGCCGTTATCCGTAATGGAAAGTGTGCCGGATTCGTTGTCCAGCTGGATTGTAATCCCCAGCTCTCCCGCCGCTTCCAGCAACGCCGGATTGTCCAGCGATGAGAAGCGCAGCTTGTCACAGGCGTCTGAAGCGTTGGAGATCAGCTCACGAAGGAAGATTTCCCGATTACTATAGAGGGAGTGAATCATCAGGTGCAGCAGGCGGGACACCTCTGCCTGAAAACCATGAGTTTGTTTTTCTGTAGACACAACATGCTCCTGCATCAATCATTGCTGCGCTACAAAATTGGGGTCATTTCCGGCTTTTCAAGGCTCCAGAATGTATATCTATCCTTTCCAATAAAGCGAGAATCAGGATCCGAGGTGGGATAACGCCGTTTCCAGATCAGGATAACGGAAAACAAAGCCCTGCTGCTCCAGGCGCCGCGGATAAACGCGCTGACCGCCCAGCAGCATGTCGGACATTTCCCCGAGCCCCAGCTTCAAGGCAACAGAGGGGATCTTGAGAAAAGCGGGACGTCTGGCCTGTCGGGCCAGGGCATGATGAAATTCACGCTGAGATACCGGTGCCGGCGCAGTGGCATTGAATACGCCTTCAATACCGGGGGTTTCCAATGCCCGTACCAGGATCGCAACCATGTCATCAATGTGAATCCAGCTGAGCCACTGGTTGCCCTCTCCCACCATGGCCCCAAGCCCCGCTCGATAGAGCGGCCATAGTTTGGCCAACATGCCTCCGTCACGCCCCAACACAATACCGGTGCGAATCAGGCAAAGTCGAACGCCCTGACGGGAGACCGGGCGGGCCGCCTGCTCCCAGGCATCACAAAGCAAATAACCAAAGTCCCGTTTGCGCGCCGGGCTATCCTCGGTCAGTTCCGCATTCTCTGCATCACCGTAAAAGCCCACAGCGGAGCCAGAAACCAGTACAGCGGGCTTGCGTTCAAGTCGCGCCACCAGGCTGATAAGGGCCTGAGTGACACCAACGCGGGACTCAAACAATGCTTTCTTGCGGCGGTCGGTCCAACGACCGGCAAACAGGCTTTCTCCAGCCAGATTCACGATGCCATCAATATGTTCCTCATTTGTGAGGACATCCAGTGTATCGATGACACGGGCATCTTCCGGTAGCAATCTGGCTTTGCGGCGCGGACGCCGGCTGAGCACAATTAGTTCATGACCATGGGCCGCCAAACGGCGGCAAAGATGTTGGCCAATAAAGCCGGTTCCACCCGTGACAAGAATTTTCAACGCGACGCCTCAATACTTTGAATACTGTTCAGGTCGTAGAAATATTCCATATTTCCTGACCCCACTGGAACGCTGAGGGTAATGTGGTTTGTTTCCACTGCCTGCAACACCCCGGTGCGTGCAGCTCCCTCTTCGACAATCACCGTAACAGACTGCCCAATCAGGGATCGGTATTCCTCACTCCGTGGATTCACGGTGCCTCCCGAGAAAGTAACCTTAGCCTCAGGGACGTCCTGGACACTGTCGGGCCCTGGCTGTGATATCTGTTCCTGACTATCGATCTGGGCCTCGTCGCTTTGACCGTGCTGTACCATCACTTTCTGACCATTAGCCAGCACCAGAGACTGAAGCTCTTCTTCCGGGAAGCTGCGCTCAACAACCCCACTGCCCACATTGATCTCGATCCACAATCGTTTTACCGACACTTTCCTCAAGATGCCGTCAATTTTCCTGCCACTGGTCATTTCCAGCACCACAGACCGATCCACAAAACCCACCAGCTCAGGAAAGCTCACAGTGATTGGCTCCAACTCGGCTGCTGCATCCATCTGCTGCTGTTGTTCCGGGGCGACAACCATGCCGCCTTGCTCTGGTTCGCGAATTACCCGAGTTGCCATGGAACCGGGTTCAACCGACCAGCCCACATCACTTTTTTCAAGACGAACGGAGCGTTCTTCTTCCGCGCCATTTGTCAGCAATACTTGCGCCGTCACCTGGCCGCTGGAATCTGAACGGCGCAACACCACCTGCCGCGGAGTGACAGACTCCAGAGCGCCTTCCGGAAATTGGGTCAGAAGATACTGCCGGGCCACGTAGGCCAGTGTATCTTCATGGTCGAAATGCAGATCCACAGAATCGTTACGATAACGCAGGTGGTTTGTATAGGCTGTAAAATCTCCGCTCAAATAGCTCTTGAAACTGTCGGGAACAACCAGAACCAGTGAGCCGGAAAGTTGGCCGTCATCAAGAGGAGCCAGCGCCAGTTCCATGCGATACCCCCCTCTGAAAATCTGTGTTTCCGGGTAGTCCCTGTTTTCCGGTTTCCACGATAGATGTACCACAGGCGGATTCGCCTCGGAGGGGGTAACAAGTAGATTCTTGCGCTCGGTAATATCCTCAGGCTTCCAGCCAATCAATACACGAACCTCAAGATCAGGAAGAAAGCCGTCACCCTGGCTGGCAGTCAGCACGCCATCAATCAGGGCAACCCGCTGATAGTGAAATTTACGGCCATGAATGCGACCGGAGAGCGCCTTGCCCTGCCCTGCAACCACCGCAAGAGCCGCTTCTTCAGAACTCACAAAGGTGGTGGTTGTCGCCATTTGTTCACCGCGTTGCACCTGACCACTTTGCCCACTCAGAATCCCGGACGGCGGCGTGGAGAGAGAATGTGCCATCACAAAGAGAGCAACACCCAATGCAGCACAAAGTACACCGGCCACCCGAGCCAACGCCCACCAGCGATAATACTCCCAACCCTGTTGTACCTGGCCAAGGCTGGCCAGAGGAATGATGAAAAAGAGTGCACTATGGCCACGGTGACCAGCCTCGTTCATGAGACCCAGCGTGGTCACGATGATTGTGCTTATTCCAATGATGATCAGCAGTTCAGCCATCTTTTTATTCTCTCCGCTTGCTTGCGGCGCCTCCAAGGCTACCGGCTGGCCGTGATTCAGGGCTCACCATGGCGAGCCGAACCTCTACCGGCTCACTTTACAAAGCCCGGGTCTGGCATTCCAGCACTTAAGTGACTGATTTTTCTGAATCAGGGGGCAGCATGATCTGCTTCACACAATTGTCACCATTGGCCCGGATCCTCTAGCCCGAAAACCCTTCCCAATGACCAACCATTCACCCCCATACAACCGCCGGTCCCTGGCTTGAAAAAAAAACCTTGTACGAACGAAAATCAGGCGATATATAGGCGTAGTGATCTGTTGTCACTCCCATGGGGCTTGTTAAAGGGGCCTCGCGCCAAGCACTGCCCCGAGGAAATACTCTTCATGGGAGTGACAACAGGTCTGACTGGCGTGCCGGATCCGCAAGGCTTCGGCAACCGAACACAGGTTGTTTGAGGAGGTCACACAGGAGGCCACCATGAGTAACCGTCGTAATGAGCAAGACCTTGATTCGGAAGATCTGCTGATGAACGAAGATTTCGATATCCTCGACGAAGACATGGAAGAAGATGAACAGGAAGCTGGCAACGCCCGCAGCCGTTCTTTCAACATGGACATGCGTCATCGCATCGAAGATCGTCTGGAGGAACGCCGTCTGCGCAAGGAACTCAACGAATACGAGTTTTTTGAGCTGGACGACGATGTCCTTCACTGAGGCGGCTTAACATCGACGTCACCGGCGTTGTGACCATGTCCCGCGACACAGGCATGCAGCCAGACTGGACCCTGATGCAACGCAGGCCGTGGCCGCAATCGCCGTTTTCATCGCTGTTTGGCGCCCAATAAAAAGGCCGGCTTTAAAGCCGGCCTTTTTATTTTTCAACTCACTGCCTGTTACCAGCCAGTGAGCTCTTTCAGCGCCTGGCCGATGCCGGCCGGGTTACGGGTAGTCTTCACACCCGCCGCTTCCAGAGCCGCAAACTTCTCGTCTGCAGTACCCTTGCCGCCGGCAATGATGGCACCAGCATGGCCCATGCGCTTGCCAGGAGGCGCAGTTACGCCAGCAATGTAGCTGACCACCGGTTTGGTCACGTTTGCCTTGATATAAGCAGCCGCCTCATCTTCCGCGGTACCGCCGATCTCACCCACCATGATGATAGCTTCGGTCTGCGGATCGTTCTGGAACAGTTCCAACGCATCGATAAAGGTCATGCCAGGAATCGGGTCTCCACCGATACCGATACAGGTAGACTGACCGAAGCCCAGCTTGGTGGTCTGGTTTACCGCTTCATAGGTCAGGGTACCGGAGCGTGACACGATACCCACCTTGCCAGGCTGGTGAATGTGACCGGGCATGATGCCGATCTTGCACTGCCCGGGGGTAATCACTCCAGGGCAATTCGGACCGATCAGACGCACACCGCCCTTGCGAGTGATGTATTCCTTGACGTAAAGCATGTCCAGAGCAGGAATGCCTTCGGTGATGCAGACGATCAGCTCGATGCCCGCATCAGCGGCTTCCAGGATGGAATCCTTGCAGAACGCCGCCGGCACGTAGATCACGCTGGCAGTGGCACCGGTTTCGGCAACGGCTTCCGCCACGGTATTGAAGACCGGCAGCCCCAGGTGAGTCTGGCCACCCTTGCCCGGAGTAACCCCGCCCACCATCTGGGTCCCATACTCGATAGCTTGCTCGGAGTGGAAAGTGCCCTGGCTACCAGTGAAACCCTGGCAGATCACCTTGGTGTTCTTGTCGATCAGTACGCTCATGCGGCACCTCCAACAGCTTTCACTACCTGCTCGGCAGCGTCTTCAAAACTTTGTGCGGCGATGATGTTCATACCGCTCTCGGCAAGCTTCTTGGCACCCAGTTCGGCATTGTTACCCTCCAGTCGAACCACAACCGGAACAGTCACACCCACCTCTTCCACGGCACCGATGATGCCGTCAGCGATCAGGTCACAGCGAACGATGCCGCCGAAGATGTTAACCAGAACCCCTTTCACCTTGTCATCAGACAGGATGATCTTGAAGGCTTCGGTAACACGCTCTTTGGTTGCACCACCGCCCACGTCCAGGAAGTTGGCCGGGGCGCCGCCCTTCAACTGCACCAGATCCATGGTACCCATGGCCAGACCGGCACCATTCACCATGCAGCCGATGTTGCCATCCAGAGCGACGTAATTCAGTTCCCATTCCGCTGCGCGACGCTCACGGGCATCTTCCTGCGAGGGATCTTCCAGCGCCTTGATGTCCGGGTGACGATACAGAGCAGAACCATCCACATTGATCTTGGCATCCAGACAATGCAGGTTGCCTTCTTCAGTGATCACCAGCGGGTTCACTTCGATCAGGGCAAGATCCTTGTCGATGAACAACTGCGCCAGACCCACAAAGATTTTGGCAAACTGGTTTACCTGCTTGCCTTCCAGACCCAGTTTGAAAGCGATCTCACGGGCCTGATAAGGCTGTGCGCCTACCAGCGGATCGATTTCCGCACGAAGGATCTTTTCCGGGGTTTCTTCAGCCACGGTCTCAATGTCCATACCACCTTCGGTGGAGGCCATGAAAACGACACGACGGCTGGCACGGTCCAGTACCGCACTCAGGTACAGTTCCTTGGCGATATCGGTGCAGGTCTCAACCAGAATCTTGGTAACCGGCTGACCTTTCTCATCGGTCTGGAAAGTGACCAGGTTCTTGCCCAGCCACTGCTCGGCAAACGCAGCGGCTTCTTCAGCGTTGTTCACCAGCTTCACGCCACCCGCCTTACCACGGCCGCCAGCGTGCACCTGAGCTTTCACTACCCACTTGTCGCCGCCGATCTCTTTGGTTTTGGCTGCAACCTCTTCTGGAGTGTCGCAAGCGAAACCGGTAGAGACTGGCAGGCCATAATCAGCAAAGAGCTGTTTTGACTGATACTCATGGAGATTCATGCCAATACTTCCATCTGTTGAATGATTCGGCGCCTTTTGGGCGCCCTTTTTGCCACCGTGCTACGTCGTTACTTCTTGCGGCGACGCTGGGCCACATGGATGGCTTTGTAATCCACAGCCAATGCAGCCTCATGCACGGTTTCTGACAGGCTCGGGTGACCGAACACCATCAACTGCAAATCTTCCGCCGTCGCACCGAACTCCATGGCGATCACGCCCTGCTGGATAAGTTCGGAGGCCTGCGGGCCGACGATATGCATGCCCAGAATGCGATCGGTTTTCTCGTCCGCCACAAACTTCACCATGCCACCGGTTTCACCGGACGCCATGGCACGACCATTAGCCGCGAAGGGAACCACGCCCGTCTTGTAGGCGTCGCCAGTCTCCTTCACTTCCTCTTCTGTCTTGCCCACCCAGGCCACTTCCGGATGGGTATAGATCACACCCGGGATCGTGTCGTAGTTGACCTGGGTCGACTCTTCCATGATCACTTCGGCCACCATGACACCTTCCTCAATGGCCTTGTGTGCCAGAGCAGGACCACGCACCAGATCACCAATGGCGTAGACGCCAGGAACATCGGTGCGGCACTGGCTGTCCACATAGATGAAATTGCGCTCATCCAGACTGACACCCGCATCTGCGCTCAGCAGACCTTCCGTGTATGGGCGACGTCCCACGGCAACAATCAACTTGTCGAAGCTCTCAGTATGCTCGCCTTCACTATCACTGTAAGTCACCTTGACCTTGGTCTTGGTGGTCTCGGAGCCGGTAACACGGGCACCCAGACGAATATCAAGCCCCTGCTTTTCAAGCTGCTTGTGAGTATCCTTGGCAATCTGTTTGTCGAGCATGGGCAAGAAAGAGTCCACAGCTTCCAGCACAACCACTTCACTGCCAAGTCGGTTCCAGACACTGCCCAGCTCCAGGCCGATGACACCCGCACCAATTACACCAAGACGCTTGGGCACCTTGTTGAATTCAAGGGCACCGGTGGAATCCACAATCAGGTTCTGGTCAACCGGGGCCACCGGAATATCCACCGGCACAGAACCGGCTGCCAGAATCACGTTTTCTGCCTGAAGGGTCTGGGCATCACCGCCGTCCAGCGGCTGGAATTCTACCTGCTTGCCCGCCTTCAGCTGACCGCTGCCCTGCAGCCAGGTCACCTTGTTGGCCTTGAACAGCTGGGCAATGCCCCCCGTCAGGTTTTTAACGATGGTGTCCTTACGCTCGAGCATGGTGTCCAGATCCAGGTCTGCACCCTTGATCTTGATGCCATGAGCAGCCATTGCGCCTTCGGTCTCGTGGAACTTCCAGGATGAATCGAGCAGCGCCTTGGAAGGAATACAGCCCACGTTCAGACAGGTACCACCCAGGGCGGGCTCGTCCTGCTTGTTGATACGCTTTTCAATACAGGCGGTGTTGAGGCCCAACTGCGCACAGCGGATGGCTGCCACGTATCCGCCAGGCCCACCACCGATGATAATGACGTCATATTTATCAGACATGTTCTTTCCTCTCGGGAAACAGCTCCACGCCAACTGCAAGTGGCGTGAAGCGTGATGCGTGTAGGCTTTCCTATCAGATATCCAGCAACAGACGCGCAGGATCTTCGATGAAGTTCTTCACCGCGACGAGGAACTGAACCGCTTCCTTGCCATCGATCAGACGGTGATCATAGGACAGCGCCAGATACATCATCGGCAGGATTTCCACCTTGCCATCCACGGCCATGGGGCGCTCCTGGATCTTGTGCATACCCAGAATGGCCGTTTGCGGCGGGTTGAGGATCGGCGTGGAAATCAGGGAGCCAAACACACCGCCATTGGAAATGGTGAAGGTACCCCCGGTCATCTCTTCGATGGACAGCTTGCCCTTCTGGGCCTTCTGACCAAAATCGATGATCTGGGATTCCACTTCAGCCAGCCCTTTCTGGTCGGCGTCACGGATCACCGGTACTACCAGCCCACGGTCGGTGGAAACCGCCACGCCCACATCGTAGTAACCGTGGTAAACAATATCGTCACCGTCGATGGATGCATTCACCGCCGGGAAACGCTTCAGCGCTTCCACACAGGCACGGGTGAAGAAACCCATGAAGCCAAGACGTACGCCATGAGCCTTTTCAAACTCTGGCTGGTAGTTCTTGCGCATCTCCATGATCGGTTTCATGTTGACTTCATTGAAGGTCGTCAACATGGCCGCGTCCTGCTGGGCAGAAACCAACCGCTCGGCAATACGCTTGCGCAGACGGGTCATCGGAACCCGACGCTCTTCTCTCTCACCGGGGGTGGCAGGTACATCCACCGTTGCAGGCTGCTGCGGTGCCGGCTGGTTGGCACGCTGTTCAGCCTTGTTGCTAATGGCCTGCTCAACGTCCTGCTTGGTGATACGTCCCCCTTTACCGGTACCGGTCACCTGGCTTGCGGCCATGCCATGCTCACTCATCAGTTTGCGGGCCGCCGGGCCGGCCTGATCAGAAGCGCTGTCATCCGCGCTTTCTGCTCCAGTCGCCGCCGGCTCGCTGGCTGGCTCTGCGCTGGCAGTCGTTGCCGGCTCCGGTGCGGAACCGGAGGCGCCGGCTTCAAAATTGGCCAGTACCTGCTGACTTTCGACGGTGTCACCTTCGCCAGCAAGAATCTTGCTGATCACACCATCGGCTGGAGCCACAACTTCCAGGACCACTTTGTCGGTTTCGATATCTACCAGCAGTTCGTCACGCTTTACCGCTTCACCTTCCTGTTTGTGCCAGGTGGCTACGGTGCCATCGGCTACGGATTCGGGAAACTGCGGGGCTTTGATGTCAGTCGCCATGACTAATCCTTATTTACTTGATCTCGAAGGCGTCCTGAACCAGACGCTGCTGTTGTTCGATATGAAGACCCATGGAACCGGCAGCCGGAGCGGCAGCCATTTCACGGCCTGCGTAATGGACCTGCGCGGCGCCAATCTGATAGGCCACCCGGTACATGTGGTGCTGGGAGCAGTACCAGGCCCCCTGGTTCATGGGCTCTTCCTGACACCACACCAGATGTTTCAGATTCGGGTAACCGGACAAGACTTCCGCCAGACGCTGTTCCGGGAACGGGTACAACTGCTCGATACGCACCAGGGCAATATCGCTCCGTTCATCAGCGTCCCGCTGCTCCAGCAGGTCGTAGTAGACCTTGCCGGAACACATCACTACCCGATCCACCTTTTTGGCGTCCTGCACGGCTGGATCATCCAGTACCGTTTCGAACTTGCCGGTGGCCAGGTCTTCCAGTGATGAAATCGCTTTCTTGTGACGCAGCAGGCTCTTCGGACTCATGATCACCAGCGGCTTACGCAGCGGCCGAATGGCCTGGCGGCGCAGCAGATGGAAAATCTGGGCCGGCGTGCTGGGCACACAGACCTGCATGTTGTGTTCGGCACACAGCTGCAGGAAACGCTCAAGACGCGCGGATGAGTGTTCCGGACCCTGCCCCTCATAGCCATGGGGCAGCAGCATGGTCAGACCGCACAGACGCCCCCACTTGGATTCACCGGAGGAGATAAACTGGTCGATCACCACCTGGGCCCCGTTGGCAAAATCACCAAACTGGGCTTCCCAGATCACCAGCGATTTGGGCGTGGTAGTGGCATACCCGTATTCGAAGCCCAGCACGGCCTCTTCAGACAGCAGGGAATCGTAAAGATCGAAACGGGGCTGCTCCTCATGGAGATGTTGCAGAGGAACATGTTGCCCGCCGTCCTTCTGGTTATGCAGCACGGCATGGCGGTGGGAGAATGTACCCCGACCACAATCCTGGCCGGTCAGGCGCACATTGAAACCCTGATCCAGCAGCGTGGCGTAGGCCAGGGTTTCCCCGTAGCCCCAGTTAAGAGGCATGGCACCTGCCGTCATCTTGTGACGGTCTTCCAGGATCTTCTTGACCTGCCGCTGGGCCACGAACCCTTCCGGAAGGTTCTCCATGGTGGTTGCCAGAGACTGGATCTTCTTCAGCGCATAGCCCGTATCCCAGTCATCTTCCACCTTGTGGCCAAGGTAGGGAGACCAGTCCACGAACAACGCCTTGTTGGGCTCGCGAACCAGAGATTTGACCACATGATTACCGGCATCGAGCATGTCGCGGTAATTATCGGCGGTCTTCTGTGCCTCCTGTTCACTGACCACGCCTTCATTGATCAGACGCTCTGCATACAGGGTACGAGTAGTAGGATGACTCTTGATCTTCTTGTACATCAGCGGCTGGGTACCAGAAGGCTCATCTGCCTCGTTGTGGCCCAGTCGGCGATAGCAGATCAGATCGATAACCACATCTTTCTTGAACTGCATGCGGTAATCCACCGCCAACTGCGTCACGAAGTAAACGGCTTCCGGATCATCCGCATTCACGTGGAAGATGGGTGCCTGCACCATCTTCGCCACGTCAGTACAGTATTCAGTGGAACGGGCATCTTCCCGGCGGGACGTGGTAAAGCCCACCTGGTTGTTGATGATCACGTGCAGGGTACCGCCGGTGTAGAAACCGCGCGTCTGGGACATCTGGAATGTCTCCATGACCACGCCCTGCCCGGCAAAGGCTGCATCACCATGAATCAGGATGGGAACCACCTGCTCACCAGCCGCGTCATCACGGCGGTCCTGACGGGCTCGCACTGAACCCTCAACTACCGGGGATACGATCTCAAGGTGGGAAGGGTTAAAGGCCATGGCCAGATGCACTTCACCACCGGAGGTGAGCACATTGGAAGAGAAGCCCTGATGGTACTTCACATCACCGGAGCCGGATTCGATGAAGCTCTTGCCATCGAATTCTTCAAACAGGTCCTTCGGGCTCTTGCCCAGGGTGTTCACCAGCACATTGAGTCGGCCACGGTGAGCCATGCCAATGACCATTTCCTTGGCACCGTAACTGCCGACCCGCTGGATCATTTCGTCCATCAGCGGAATCAGTGACTCACCACCTTCCAGGCCGAAACGCTTGGTACCCGGATACTTGCTGCCCAGATACTTCTCCAGCCCTTCTGCAGCAGAAAGACGCTCAAGGATATGGGTCTTGATGTCGTTGCCATACTCGGGATGACTGCGCACACCTTCCATTCGTTGTTGCAGCCAGCGCTTTTCAGCGGTGTTGACGATGTGCATGTACTCAGCACCAACGCTGGAACAATACGTCCTCTGCAGACAGTCTACGATTTCACGGAGGGGGGCTTCCGGCTTGCCAATAAAGAGGTTACCGGTCTGAAAGACGGTATCCAGATCTGCCGGACTCAACCCATGATGCGACAACTCAAGATCCGGAACGGCTTCGCGCTCCATCAAACCCAGCGGATCCAGCCTGGCCACCTGGTGACCCCGGTTACGGTAGGCCGCAATAAGATGCAGTACACGTACCTGACGACGCTCATGCTCAGTGCTGACAGCACTGGCACCAAACTTCTGTACGCGGGAGCGATTCTTGGCCTGAAGCAGGAAGTATTCACGAACAGCCGCATGGGGAACGTCAGATTCGACGGCGGCATCAACGCTGGGGAGTTTTTCGAAATAAACGCGCCAGTCTTCCGGCACGGAATTGGGATCGGTCAGATAGGATTCGTACAGTTCGTCGACATAGGCAGCATTGGCTCCTCCAATGTGTGAGGACTGCCATTGACGCTGCATGGAACTGTCTTGCATTTTAGCTCGTTCCTTCGGCGGGAATTCGTCACACAACTGTGGTGGTGAACTGCGACCACAGGGGTGATGACCCTGTTCCCGTACGCTTCTGATTGTCAGGAGCAACGCCTTGTAAGCCCTGCTCCGCCCGTGAGAACAGCAAGTGCCGATAACCCCGGTGAGGGTGCTGACAAAAGCGCTGTCTCAATCCGAGGGATTACCTCGAACGGCGTCTAGTGTAGCCCTTTTATTTCGGTTTTGTTAGACGCCAAAATCACAAATCACGTTATCCGCCTGTTTCAGACTGACCACAATTGGCAAAACGTCGAATAGACAGAATAAAAGGGGCAAATCGCTGTCATTTACAAACAAAAAAGGCGGCCAATTGGCCGCCTTTTCTGATGGGTCAGATGCCCCGTTCCAACAGCATGGAACGGATATGACCGATTGCCCGGGTAGGATTCAAACCCTTGGGGCAAACGCTGACACAGTTCATGATGCCGTGGCAGCGGAACAGGCTGAAGGGGTCGTCCAGCTTGGACAGACGTTCTTCAGTGGCGTTATCGCGGCTATCCGCCAGGAAGCGGTAACTCTGCAACAGCGCCGCCGGCCCCAGGAACTTGTCCGGGTTCCACCAGAAGCTCGGGCAGCTGGTAGAGCAGCAAGCACACAGGATACATTCGTACAGACCGTCGATCTTGGCACGCTCTTCCGGAGACTGCAGACGCTCGATGGCCGGAGCCGGCGTGTTGTTCTGCAGGTACGGCTGTACCTTCTCGTACTGGTTGTAGAACATACCCATGTCCACCACCAGGTCACGAATGACCGGCAGACCCGGCAGCGGGCGCAGGATCAGTGGCTTCTTGCCTTCCAGTACACCCGGCGCCACCTGGGACAGCGGAGTGATACAGGCCAGTCCGTTCTTGCCGTTCATGTTCATGCCGTCAGAGCCACATACGCCCTCACGGCAGGAGCGACGGTAGGCCATGGACTGATCCTGCTCTTTCACCAGAGCCAGGATGTCCAGCACCATGAGGTCTTTACCTTGGGTATCGACCTCATACTCCTTCATGCTCGGCTCGCGGTCCGTTTCCGGATTGTAGCGATAGATACTAACTTTCATCGTATTACTCTCCGTTAGTAGGTCCGAGCCTTGGGCTGGAAGGTGTCGACTGTCTTCGGCTTGAAGTTCACGTCACGCTTGCCCAGCTTTTTGGCTTTCGGGTCGAAGATGGAGTGGCACAGCCAGTTCTCATCGTCACGATCAGGGTAGTCGTAACGGGAATGGGCACCACGACTCTCGGTACGACCTTCTGCAGCAATCGCTGTTGCTTCCGCCACTTCCAGCAGGTTGTCCAGCTCCAGCGCCTCAATACGCGCGGTGTTGAACGGCTTGCTCTTGTCTTCCAGGTGAGCGTTGGCGATACGCTTGCGCAGGTCAGCCAGCTTGGCTACACCTTCCGCCATCAGGTCACCCTTGCGGAATACACCGAAGTGGTTCTGCATCACACTCTGCAGTTCCTTGCGCAGGGCAGGAACGGATTCGCCACCGGTAGAAGATTCCCAGCGGTTCAAACGCGCCATGGCTTCTTCGATGTTGGCGTCGGTCGGCTCGTACTGGGTCATGCCCTGACGGAGCTGATCTTCGATGAACAGACCGGCTGCACGACCAAAGACCACCAGATCCAGCAGCGAGTTACCGCCCAGACGGTTCGCACCATGCACAGATACACAGGCTACTTCACCCACCGCGAAGAGACCGTTAACGAACTGGTCTTCACCTTCGTGACCGCCTGACAGCTTGATCGCCTGACCATGAACGTTGGTTGGGATACCACCCATCATGTAGTGACAGGTAGGAACAACCGGGATCGGCTCTTTCACCGGATCGGTCTGCGCGAAGGTAATCGCCAGCTCACAGATACCCGGCAGACGGCTGTGCAGCACCTCTTCGCCCAGGTGATCCAGCTTCAGGAACACGTGATCCCCATCCGGACCGGCGCCACGGCCATCCAGGATTTCCATCATCATGGAACGGGCAACAACGTCACGGGACGCCAGATCCTTGGCGTTAGGCGCGTAACGCTCCATGAAGCGCTCGCCGTCCTTGTTGATCAGGTAACCGCCCTCGCCCCGGCAACCTTCGGTTACCAGTACACCGGCACCAGCGATGCCAGTCGGGTGGAACTGCCACATTTCGATGTCCTGCACCGGCAGACCAGCACGCAGGGCCATGCCCACGCCATCACCAGTGTTGATCAGGGCATTGGTGGTGGAGGCGTAGATACGGCCGGAACCACCAGTGGCAAATACCGTTGCCTTGGCTTTGAAGAACACGGTCTCGCCCGACTCGATGTCGATGGCGATAACACCACAGACATTACCTTCGTCGTCTTTCACCAGCTCGGAGGCATACCACTCATTGTAGAACTGGGTGCCGTTTTTCAGGTTCTGCTGGTAAAGAGTGTGCAGCAGCGCGTGGCCGGTACGGTCAGCCGCGGCGCAGGTACGGGCCGCCTGGCCACCTTCACCGAAGTTCTTGGACTGGCCACCGAACGGACGCTGATAAATACGGCCTTCTTCGGTACGGGAGAACGGCAGACCCATGTGGTCCAGCTCGAACACCGCTTCCGGGCCGACGTTACACATGTACTCGATAGCGTCCTGGTCACCGATGTAATCGGAGCCCTTGACGGTATCGTACATGTGCCAGCGCCAATCATCGTTGGGATCGGCAGACGCGATCGCACAGGTGATACCGCCCTGGGCGGACACCGTATGCGAACGGGTCGGGAAGACTTTGGAAATCAGCGCAGTCTTGAAGCCGGACTGGGCCATCTGCAGTGAGGCGCGCATACCGGCACCACCACCACCTACGACGATAGCGTCAAATGTAATAGTGCGAATGGACATGGATTACGCCCCTCCCCAGATCAGAACCAGACCCCACAACAGGTACACCACCAGAGCCAGTGCAATAGCCACCTGGGCAATCAGGCGGACACCGGTAGCAGCTTTACCAAAGGTCAGGCTGGTCAGGTAGTCAGTGGTTACGCCCCACAGACCCACCCAGGTATGTGCGGCAACAGCGATTACCAGCAGCGTGTTGGCAATCTGCATGCAGATAGAACCCATGAAGGATTTCCAGCTGCCGTAGTCCAGATCGCCAGAGACCATCAAATAGCCAAGCATACCGATCAGGTATACGCCAATGATGACAGCGGATACGCGCTGAATGAGCCAGTCGTACAGACCGTTACGGCCCAGACTCGTTACAGGGGTTACCATATCCAGCCTCCTACCAGCAGAATCAGTACCGCAGAGATGATGAAGACCAGTTTGGCGCCACGACGGCCGCCTTCCAGGGTTTCACCAACGCCGGTATCCATAATAAGGTGGCGAATTCCCGCCACCAGGTGATACAGCAATACAGCCAGAATGGCCCATACCACTAGCTTCACCAGCGGGGAGGTCATCAGTTCTTTCAGGTCCGCAAAGCTCTCGGGAGACGCCAGGGAGCGATCCAGCATCCACAGCAGAATCGGCAGCGCCAGGAAAATGGCAACGCCGGTTACACGGTGGGTAATGGATGCTATAGCCGTGACCGGGAACTTGATCGTGCTCAGATCGAGGTTAACGGGTCGCTTGTCGTTCACGGTAGCCTACTTATAGCCGGGCCCCATCAAAAGCCGGGGCGGTTGTCGGGAACTTGGTAGCGTAGCTGAGATCAAAAAGCTGACTCTGATCTCAACAAGCTGCCGGGCCGGGGTGGGCCCTTCCAGTCAGAACGCCACCAGGCGCGCTGACGGGCGGCAGTATATCGCCGCAACTTGCGCAAAACAAACGGTGCGCACCATTTATGTCCGCAACCGTTTGCCTAACGCCTTGTTTTATAATGCTGCACATGAAAGGAGCGTCAGCATTTAATGCGCACCAAGCTGGCGCAATAGTGTAACACGCTGTTTACCCTACAAAAGTCTGACTCGTCAGTTCCCGCCTTCGCGTTGACAAAGGTGTGTCAAAACTTTACCTTCCACCGCGCTTTGGAGGACCTTCCTTGCCTTGATGGAGTTTGCATCGCGACTTCGCAGGAATGTTCCCTGTCCGCCAATGGAGAGATTCCCATGACCGAGAAGAAAGCCACTCTGAATGTAGAGGGCAAGGATCTAGACCTTCCTATCTACACCCCGACCCTGGGCCGCGACGTTATCGACGTGTCCAAACTGGTAGCCAACGGTGTCTTCACTTTTGACCCAGGCTTTACCTCCACCGCTTCCTGCGAATCCAAAATCACCTTCATCGACGGTGAAGTGGGCAAGCTGCTGCATCGGGGCTACTCCATCGAGGAGCTGGCAGGCAAATCCGATTATCTGGAAGTATGCTATACCCTGCTCTACGGCGAACTGCCGACTGCCGAGCAGAAAGAAGAGTTCGTCAATACTGTGAAGAACCACACCATGGTTCACGAGCAGATCCGCAACTTCTTCAATGGCTTCCGTCGCGATGCTCACCCGATGGCCATCATGTGTGGTGTAGTTGGCGCTCTGTCCGCCTTCTATCACGACTCCCTGGACATCAATAACCCGCAGCACCGCGAAATCACCGCCTACCGCCTGATCGCCAAGATGCCCACCATCGCGGCCATGTGCTACAAGTACGCTCTGGGCCAGCCCTTCATGTACCCACGCAACGACCTGGGTTACGCAGAAAACTTCCTGCACATGATGTTTGGCAACCCCTGTGAAGAATCCAAGATCAGCCCGACCCTGGCCAAGGCCATGGATCGCATCTTCATCCTGCACGCTGATCACGAGCAGAATGCCTCTACCTCTACCGTGCGTCTGGCTGGCTCCTCCGGTGCCAACCCGTTCGCCTGTATTGCTGCCGGCATCTCTGCCCTGTGGGGCCCGGCTCATGGCGGCGCCAACGAAGCCGTACTCAATATGCTCGACGAGATCGGCTCCCTGGACAACATCGATGCCTACATCGCCAAGGCCAAGGACAAGAATGATCCGTTCAAGCTGATGGGCTTCGGTCACCGTGTCTACAAGAACTACGATCCGCGTGCGACTGTAATGCGCGAGTCCTGCCACGAAGTACTGGCTGAACTGGGTGTCAACGACCCGCAGCTGGAACTGGCCATGAAGCTGGAAGAGATCGCCCTGAGCGACCCCTACTTCAAAGAGAAGAAGCTGTTCCCGAACGTGGACTTCTACTCAGGCATCATCCTGAAAGCCATTGGAATCCCGACTTCCATGTTCACTGTAATCTTCGCCCTGTCCCGTACTGTGGGCTGGATTGCACACTGGAACGAAATGATCTCCAACCCGTACAAGATTGGCCGTCCGCGCCAGCTGTACACCGGCGAAGCCGAGCGCTCCTTCGTGCCGGTCAACGAGCGCAAGTAAGCGTTTTGAGATCGCCTCAAAAAACCGCCTTCGGGCGGTTTTTTTGTGCCCGATATAACGTACCTGCCCACTGCAGGGACACCTCGGGAAGTGCGGATCCGAGCCGTAGCAAGGGATGAGTTTCGAGTTACGAGAAGCGAGTTTCGAATATCAGAAACCCTTCAGCCCGCCAGGGTTTGCCATCACAGCCCCTCCATGCAAGCATCGCTCTTTCGCTTGCAAAGGATTCAATACGCCATGAAAAAAATCCTCGCCCTGCTGGTTTTCGCCAGCATTGTCGCTTACCTGCTTTTCTGGCCGGTACCTATCGAGCCCGTTGCCTGGGACGCTCCCGAAGCACCCGCCCTGGAAGGCGACTATGCAGTGAATGACAAACTTGCCAGCGTCAGCCGTATCGGCGAGGGAGAAGGCATCGGTCCGGAAGATGTGGCCGTTGACGGACAAGGCAAACTTTATGTGGGCTACGAGGACGGACGCATCGTGCGCTTTGATGCCAATGGCAAAAACCCGGACCTGATCGCCAACACCGGGGGGCGCCCGCTGGGACTGGACTTCGATCCGCTCGGCAACCTGATCGTCGCCGATGGCTACAAGGGCCTGCTCAGCATTGCCGAGAGCGGCGCCGTTACGACCCTCAGCCTTGAAGCAGAAGGTATTCCGTTCGCCTTCACCGACGACGTGGACGTAGACAGCAAGGGCATCGCTTATTTCACCGATGCTTCCAGCAAGTTTGGCCCGGCCATGAAGGCCCGCGATGACGTACTGGAGCATGGCGGCCATGGCCGTTTCCTGAAATACGATCCAGCCACCGGCAGTACCGAAGTGCTGCTTGATGGACTGCAGTTTGCCAACGGGGTGGCCCTGTCAGAAAACGAGGACTTTGTGCTGGTCACCGAAACCGGGAACTACAGCATTGTTCGCTACTGGCTAAAAGGTGACAAAGCCGGTACTCACGATATCTTTTTCGAGAACCTGCCCGGTATCCCTGACGGCATCAGCGCCAACGGTGACGGCACCTTCTGGGTGGCCCTTTTCAGCCCCCGTAATGCCATGCTCGACAACATGTCCGACAAGCCACTGCTGCGCAAGGTAGCCTTCCGCCTGCCCCAGTTTCTGCAACCGCAGCCTGCACATCATGGCTTTGTGCTCGGCCTCAACGAGCAGGGAGAAGTCACCCACAACCTCCAGGACGCTGGCAAGGGTGCCTTCGCCCCCATTACCAGCATTGAACAGTTCGGCAACACGCTCTATCTGGGCAGCCTCACCGCCCCCACCTTTGCCGCTTTTACGCTGCCAGAAAACGATCAGGGCAAACCACAATGAAAACGCTAAACGCCGCTTTTATCGGCCTCGGCACCATGGGCTATCCCATGGCCGGACACCTGGCCAACGCCGGCATCGCCATGACGGTCTATAACCGTACCCGTGAGCGCGCCGAGCACTGGCAACAGACCTACCCCGGCTCTCTGGCAGACACCCCCGCCGCAGCGGCAAAGAGCGCGGACCTGGTGTTTGTCTGCGTGGGTAATGATGAGGACCTGCGGGAAGTCACCCTGGGCCCGAACGGCATCATGCAAACCCTGCCGACAGGCGCGATTCTGGTCGATCACACCACCGCCAGTGCGGCCATGGCCCGGGAGCTGGATCAAGCCTGCCATCAGCGCCAGGCCCACTTCATGGATGCCCCCGTGTCAGGGGGGCAGCAAGGTGCAGAGAATGGGCAGCTGTCTATCATGTGCGGCGGAGAGCCAGCCACCTACGAGCGAGCTCTGCCCGTCATCAGTCATTACGCCAAGGCCACCAACCTGCTGGGTCCCGCCGGCAGTGGTCAGCTCACCAAGATGGTCAATCAAATCTGCGTGGCAGGCCTGGTAGAGGCTCTGGCCGAAGGGGTGGCCTTTGCCGAAAACGCCGGGCTGGACGCGGCGAAGGTGTTCGAAACCATCAGTCAGGGCGCGGCATCTTCCTGGCAGATGATCCACCGGCACAAGACCATGCTGGCAGATCAGTTCGACCATGGCTTCGCTGTGGACTGGATGCGCAAGGATCTGGATATCTGCCTGGATGAAGCCGGCAGGAATGGCACCCCTCTGCCCGTCACCGCCCTGGTGAACGACTTCTATCGTGACATCCAGGCCATGGACGGTGGTCGCTGGGATACCTCTTCCCTGCTCCGCCGACTCAAAAGCAAACAAGACTGATACCCGGTAAGCAGCGAGCGTCAAAACATGAGTACCCGGCTTCATCATTAACCGATCTTGTGCTTTCCCTTTTGCATCGCGTCACCCGATTTCTACCAAAGTGCGCCATACCTGGGCGCATAGCCCGCTTGACCCCACCTTCAATCCGCTCAGCGCCACTTTTTTGTGCACAAACCTCATTACAGTAAACGCTATCTAAAACCCGACACAGAATCCCTAAATAGACATTTTTATCAATAAAGCCCATAATTAGACGCCAATCAATCCGGGAGGCTCCATGAAAACCGCCCACCAGCCACAAGCCGCGCCATTGGACGATAACGCTCGTCATGCTGCGCTTCGTGCTGTACTTAACCTGCTCTCCCACTGGGAATGTAGCGAAAAGGAAAAGATGGCGCTTCTCGGCGTGGGCCGCTCCACCCTGCACAAGTACCAGGCTCAGCCAGACAGCGCACGAATTAGCCAGGACCTGCTGGAAAGGCTGAGTTACCTGCTTAATATCCACCAGGCACTGCGTACCCTGTTCGGCAACCGGGAAAACGTCTATGGCTTTGTGCGCATGGCCAACCACAATGCGTTCTTCAACGGCGCCAGCCCCATGGACGTCATGGCCGGAGGTACAGTTGCGGCGCTCTATGAAGTACACCGCCAGCTGGACACCCTGCGAGGCGGACAATGGGGATAGAGGCCACCATCGACGCCCTGTCGCGCAAGCGGTTCCAAGACCAGGCCGCTTATCGCCTGGTCAACAGCAAGCACCCCCCAATACACATCTTTGACGATGTGGCGGATCAGGCCGACTTTGATGCCCTGTTTGCCGTGCAGGCCCTCACCAATCCCCGTCTGCTGCAACGGACAGGCCAGCTAAACCGGGTGCCCGAGGATCAGCGTCCCTGGGGCATCCCCGGCTGCAATTACGCCCTTGGCCCCTTTGTTCACGTCAACCCGGCCGGCTCTCGCTTCTCGGATGGCAGCTTCGGGGTGTACTACTGCGCCGACCACATCAACACGGCCATCGCCGAAACCCGCTATCATCAAGAGCGATACTTCCAGAATGTGGAAGGCCTCAAATACGATCGCATTGTCATGTGCGGCCTGAAAACCCATTTCAGCGGCACCCTGCTGGATATCACCCCGGCCAGCGACCATCCTCGTTGGCATGCCGCCAGCGACTACGGCCCTGCCCGCGAGCTGGGCAGCCACCTCAAGACAGAGCAGCACACCGGGCTGCATTACGAATCCGTGCGGGCTGCCGGGCAGTATTGCTATGCCCTCCTCACGCCGGCAGTCATCACCTCGGTCATCCCCACCCGGCATTACGAGTACATCTGGGATGGCGAGAAGATCGCCCACACGCTCACCATCCAAGGGTTGAGCTGATCCGCGCAAACGGCCTATTCCGGAAGCATTCAAGGAGGCCAGAATGATCGCGTTGCAGCCACTCAGCGCCATTTGCCTGGATCTGGCTGGCGTTCTCTACCAGGGGCCACAAGCCCTGCCCGGTGCACGGGAGGCATTGAACCTGCTGCGCGCCACAGCCCTCCCCTTGCGCTTTGCCACCAACACCTCGTAGCGCAGCCGCGCGCAGATCCTCAGGGATCTGGAAAGCCTTGAACTTGCCATCAAGGCTGACGAACTGTTCACCGCTCCGCAGGCAGCCCACGATTACCTGTCAGCCCATGCGCTGACCCCTTACTGCCTGATCCACCCCAACCTGAAGCAAGAGTTTGACGACCTGACCGGCAGCCCCCCAATGCCGTCTTGATCGGCGATGCAGGCAAGAAATTCGACTATCGGCATCTGGACGCTGCTTTCCGTTTGTTACAGGAAGGCGCACCGCTAATCGCCATCGGTGATAACCGCTACTATCAACTGGATGACGGACTGCACCTGGACGCAGCCCCTTTGTGCGGGCACTGGAATATGCCAGTAGCCAGACCGCCATCATCACCGGCAAACCCTCAAGGGCCTTCTTTGCACAGGTGCTGGACAATCTGGGTACAGGGGCCGAGGCGACCCTGATGGTCGGTGACGACGTCCACGGCGACGTGGAAGGCGCCTTGAACAGCGGCATGCAGGCCTGCCTGGTGAAAACGGGAAAATACCGGGAGGGAGATGAAGACAGAATATCCGGCGAGCATTGGCTGGAAAGCGACATCCTCGCCGTGGCAAGACGCATTACCACCCACCTACCGTAGGAGCGTCGCTGGCGGCGCGATACAGAACCGGGATCAACGCATTTCCACCACCGAGCACACAGAGGCACAGAGAAAACCGGTTTTTATATCAGCGAACGCTGTGCCCTCTGCTTCCAGGGGTCGGATCGCGCCGCCAGCGACGCTCCTACGGCAAGGAATGATGGGAATTGCCGCCACACAGGCAATAAAAAAGCCCCACTCTTTCGAGTGAGGCTTCTTTATATGGCGTCCCCTAGGGGAGTCGAACCCCTGTTACCGCCGTGAAAGGGCGGTGTCCTGGGCCACTAGACGAAGGGGACGTATTTGGTGGAGCTAAGCGGGATCGAACCGCTGACCTCAACACTGCCAGTGTTGCGCTCTCCCAGCTGAGCTATAGCCCCAGATACCAGTGAGACAGTGTTCCGTCCCGGTAGGTGCGGCGTATTCTACCGGCCACCCCCAAGCTGTCAAGCACCAGCCAGAGGTTTTTTGCAGAATGAAGTCCATTTGACTACATCCTGAGCAAGTTGCTGAAAAACTGGGCGAAAATCAGCTTCGAGCTTCGAGCTTCGAGCTTCGAGCTTCGAGCTTCGAGCTTCGAGCTTGCAGGATTATGCTCGGCTCGTTTCCAAGCACAAGCCTGCCAGCTGATTTACGTTTTTTCTCGCAGCTAGTAGCTAGAAGCTCGCCGCTATATCCCGGTACGCCTTCTCCAGCTTCTTCATCTGCTTCTTGGACACCCCACCCAATACCTCGATGGCATGGCGGATACGGGCGCGACTAACATCGGAGCCAATGATTTCCATGGCATCGACCACCGAGAAGCTGGCGCTGGTGCCGGCAATGGCAATGAATACCGGCAGCAGGAAGTCCTTGATCTTCACTTCCAGCGCATCGGCAATGGCCTTGGCATCGACAAACAGGCCATCACGATTCCAGTCACTACGTGCTTCATAGGTCCACAGTAAATATTGCAACCAGACGACCATGTCGTCCGTACCATACTGCTTGTGCTCGAAACTGGCCGGTGTGATCGCCGGCATGCCGTTGAAGCAGAAAGCCGCCTTGTCCGCCACTTCAGACAGGGTCTCAACCCGCTGGCGCAAATGAGGAATAATCTTCATTGCATAGTCACGGTTGTAGGCCCAGTTGAGCAGGGAATCCAGGAACTGCTCATCGGTCTGGTCGCGCAGCCACTGGCCGTTGAGCCAGCTCAACTTTTCCACATCAAACACCGGCCCACCGAGAGATACCCGCTGAATATCGAAGGCGGCCTGCATCTGCTCGAGGGTAAACTTCTCGCTTTCATCCGGCATGGACCAACCCATGCGCCCCAGATAATTCACCAGAGCTTCAGCCATGTAGCCCATGCGCTGATAGAACAGGATACTGGTGGGGTTCTTGCGCTTGCTGAGCTTGGATTTGTCCGGGTTGCGAAGCAGTGGCATGTGGCACAGCGCGGGCATATCCCAACCGAAATATTCATATAGCAGCTTGTGCTTGGGCGCCGAATTAAGCCATTCCTCACCCCGGATCACATGGGTAATCTCCATCAGGTGATCGTCCACGATGTTGGCCAGATGATAAGTGGGCATGCCGTCAGACTTGAGCAGGATCTGCGCATCCACCAGCGCCCAATCCAGTTCAACAGTACCCCGCAGCATGTCGTCAATCTCACAGCGCCCATCAAACGGCACCCGCATGCGAATTACGTAAGGGGCATTCTCAGACTCGCGACGAGCCTGCTCATCAGCCGGCAGCTCCAGATCCTGCGGCTTGAGCGCACGATTCTCGCCCTTCTCTTTCAGCTCAGTACGCAGCACATCCAGTTCTTCGCTGGTGCGGTAGCACTTGAAGGCATGTCCCTTCTCGATCAGTGCTTCAGCATACTCACGGTACATGTGCTTGCGTTCGCTCTGGCGGTAAGGACCATGGGGACCACCCACGTCCGGGCCTTCGTCCCAGGTCAACCCCAACCACTTGAGAGAATCGAGAATCATCTGCTCGGACTCATTGGTCGAACGGGTCTGATCGGTATCTTCGATGCGCAGAATGAACTGGCCACCGTGCTGGTGCGCAAAGCAGCGATTGAACAAGGCTATGTAGGCGGTACCTACATGGGGATCACCAGTGGGGGACGGGGCAACGCGGGTGCGAACAGTCATGCTGACTCCATATGTGCAAACTGGCGCGGATTATACCTGTCAAAACGTGCGCCATGTAGACGCCAGCCCGTCCGATTCTGCTATTGTTGGCCTGTTTCAGGATTATTACGTTGCGGCTGCCCTATTTGCAGTCGCGCATTATCGGCAATAACCAAGCAAAGGAAACAAGCATGCGCATCTCCTTCCAACGCTCTCTGCTCGTGGCTCTGGTAGCCAGCAGCACCCTTTTGCAGGCCTGTTCTGACGAAAAAGAGCCCATGGCCAGTGAAACCGGACAAACCGCACCGGTCGCTGAAGAAGCCAGCCATGACATGGCGGCCATGGAAACCGCTGAGACCGAAGAGACAGCACCACAGATCCCCCGTTCCGCTGCGCCGGAGGGTGCCAAGGTCTTTTTCGTGACTCCCGCCAACGGCGACAGCGTAACCAGCCCGGTGACAGTGGAATTCGGCCTGGAAGGCATGGAGGTGATCCCGGCGGGCACCGAACAGGAAAACAGCGGCCATCACCATCTGTTGATCGATCTGTCTGAAGCACCGGACATGGGCATGCCGTTGCCCGCCAACGACCATGTGGTGCACTTCGGCAAGGGCCAGACTTCCACTACTCTGGAACTGGAACCCGGCGAGCATACCCTGCAGCTACTGCTGGGAGATTACCGCCACATCCCCCATGATCCGGCAGTCATGTCCGAGACCATCACTATCACTGTGGAATAACGGACACCAAAAAAAGGGCCTCATCGAGGCCCTTTTGCATTCTCAACCGCTCAACGTAACAACAAGTGTGGCACCTTGGCCTCGCGGATCATCTTGTTGGTGGTGCTGCCCACAAAAAATTCCCGGATTCGGGAATGCCCATAGGCTCCCATCACCACCAGATCAACATTTTGTGATTGCTGGTATTCGTGCAGGGCCGGCTCCACGTCACCGTCCAGTACAGCCGTCTGGACTTGATGCCCTGCAGCCTCAAGCTTATCTGCCGCCCAGGCCAAATCCACCTCACGACTGCCCACCGTCACCATATGACAATCCAGACCTTTGAATAACGGGCTATCGGCCAGCATGCTCACTCCCTTGCGAGTGCTCTCACTGCCGTCATAGGCCAGTAGAATGGTTTTCG
Source organism: Alcanivorax sp. DP30 (assembly GCF_009882945.1). Classification (GTDB taxonomy): domain Bacteria; phylum Pseudomonadota; class Gammaproteobacteria; order Pseudomonadales; family Alcanivoracaceae; genus Alcanivorax. The sequence goes on along the minus strand of NZ_WTUY01000002.1, from coordinate 207,859 downwards.
GCTCACGGAACTCACCCGCCGCCACCAGAATCGGGCGATGCACTGCACGAATTACCCGCTCTACGTTATCCCCCAGCTGGGCACCGACCCCTTCATGCTCCTCACCCTGCTTGCCGATCACCAACAGGCGCATCTCATCTTCAAGGCCAGTGAGTGTATCCACCAGATCCCCATGGCGCTGGCGCTCTTTCGGCTCATGAATACCATCCGCGACAACCCGCTCACGGGCGGCTTCAAGCATCAGCTTGCCCTGTTCCAGTGCCACACGATTACGCTGGGCATCCAGATCGGCCAGCTCCTGCATCAGGTGCTCGCGGCCTCCAAGAGACAGACTGCCACTAAAATCCGCGGCCACCGGGTAACGAGAATGATCCAGCACGTGAAGCAGGGTCAGAGGCGCATCGAGGCGCTGGGCCGACCACGCCGCGTAGTCACAGATGGACGCAGTGGCTGCAGAGCCATCAATACACGCGATTACGTTACTCATCGTCACTCTCCCTGGCTCAATGGCCACCCATTAATTTTTCGACTTCGGCGGGCTTGTTGTGCACACCGAATTTATCCACCAGGGTTGCACTGGCTTCGTTCAGGCCAATGATATCCACCTCTGTGCCTTCACGACGGAACTTGATCACTACCTTGTCCAGCGCACCAATGGCGGTGATATCCCAGAAATGGGCGCGATGCAGATCAATGGTGACCTTTTCGATGGCTTCCTTGAAGTCAAAGGATGCCACGAATTGTTCGGCGGAAGTAAAGAACACCTGACCCACCACTTCATACACCCGGTGACCATCCTGTTCGCTCTCGGTAACCCTCACGTAGAAAATACGGCCCACCTTGTTGGCATAGAACAAGGCACTGAGAACCACCCCGATCCCCACCCCGATGGCCAGGTTATGGGTGGCAACCGTGGCAATCACGGTGGCCAGCATCACCACGCTGCTGCTCGGCGGATGTTTCGCCATGTTGGTGATGGACTCCCAGCTGAACGTGCCGATGGACACCATCACCATGACCGCGACCAGTGCCGCCATGGGGATCTGAGATACCCACTTGCCCAGAAACACCACCAGCACCAGCAGGAAACAGCCAGCGAATAGTGTGGACAGGCGCTTGCGACCACCGGATTTCACGTTGATCACGGACTGGCCAATCATGGCACAGCCGGCCATACCACCCAGAAAACCGGACGCAATATTGGCAACGCCCTGCCCTTTGCACTCACGGTTCTTGTCGCTTTCGGTATCAGTGAGGTCATCAACGATGGTGGCGGTCATCATGGATTCCAGCAAACCTACCACGGCCAGTGCCAGAGAATATGGCAGGATAATCTTGAGCGTTTCCAGATTCAGGGGAATATCCGGCAACAGAAAGATCGGCAGGCTGTCCGGCAGTTCGCCCTTGTCACCCACGGTGGGTACATCAATCCCCAGATACATGGCCACACCGGTTATCACCACAATACAGACCAACGGCGACGGCACCATCGTGGTGAGTAGCGGCAGCAGATAAATAATGCCCAGCCCAGCGGCCACCATGGCATACACATGCCAGGTCACACCTTCAAGTTCCGGCAGCTGGGCCATGAAAATCAGAATCGCCAGGGCATTTACAAACCCGGTCACCACCGAGCGAGACACAAACCGCATCAGGCTGCCCAGTTTCAGGAAGCCGGCGATCACCTGAAGTCCCCCGGTCAGGACGGTGGCGGCCAGCAGGTACTGGAGACCATGGTCCTTGACCAGGGTCACCATCACCAGAGCCATGGCGCCAGTAGCCGCAGAGATCATACCTGGGCGTCCGCCGAAAAAGGCTGTCACGGCGGCAATACAGAATGAGGCGTACAGCCCTACCTTGGGATCCACCCCCGCGATGATGGAGAACGCAATGGCCTCCGGGATCAGCGCCAGAGCGACAACGGTACCTGCCAGCAGATCACCACGGAGATTGCTGAACCATTCCTGCTGAATAGAACGAAGCATGAATTCACTACCCTGAAATGATGCGATACGCCCGGTTTGCATGGGCGGAAAAGGCGCGGAGTCTAGCAGATCGGCCCTGCTGGCAACAGGCAGCCGGTCGTCAGGACTACGCCCTCAGGCCACAACATGCGACAATGCGCGCCCCTGCAACAGGACCCCTGAGAAGCATGAGAGACGCCTGGACAACCACTCCGCAGCCCCTTGATCGTCGCTTAAGCGTGGCGCCGATGATGGACTGGACCACCCGGGACTACCGTTTTCTGGCGCGACTGATTACCCGACACACCCTGCTCTATACCGAAATGGTGGTGGCCCAGGCCATTATCCACGGCGACCGTGACCGTTTTCTGTCCTTCAATGATGAAGAACATCCGGTGGCCCTGCAGTTGGGAGGTTGTGACCCTTTGCAGCTGGCGGAAGCATCCCGCATCAGCGAGCAATATGGCTACGACGAGATCAACCTGAATGTGGGCTGCCCGTCTGACCGGGTCCAGCAGGGCAAAATCGGCGCCATTCTCATGGCCGAACCGGAACAGGTGGCGGAGTGTGTTAGTGCCATGCAGGCTGCCGTCTCTGTACCTGTGACCGTGAAAACCCGCATCGGCATTGATGACCAGGATGATTACGACTTTCTGTACCGTTTTGTGGAGCAGGTGGAAAAGGCGGGTTGCAGCAGTCTGACTATCCATGCCCGCAAAGCCATCCTGTCCGGCCTTTCACCCAAGGAAAACCGCGAAATCCCACCGCTAATCTACCAACGTGCCTATGCCATCAAGCAAGCCTTCCCGCACCTCGAAATCATTCTCAACGGTGGTGTGAAGACATTGCAGGAAGTGCATGAACATATGGGCGAAGTGGATGGCGTCATGATTGGCCGTGAGGCGTATCAGAACCCCTACTTCCTGGCCGAGGCAGACCGCATCGTGTTTGGAGACCCCCGTCCGGTCGCCAGCCGGCGAGAGATTGCAGAACAGTTCCTGCCCTATGTGGAGCGCCGTTTTGCCCTGGGGCATGCCCCCAAACACTCCCTCAGGCACATCCTCAACCTGTTTCAGGGCGAGCCAGGTGCACGCAAGTTCCGCCGTCACCTGAGCGAAAACATGCACAAGCCTGACACAACCCCGCAAGTGCTAATGGACGCTTTGGCGCAACTCCCTTAGCCTGTAGGAACACAATCCTTTCGGCACTAACCTTGCTAGCCTGATGAGTGCAGCACAAGTCAGCGTGCTGCGGGTCGCGAGTAACGCGTTTCGAAAGACAAAAGATAGTTGGTTTTCGAAACTCGCTTCTCGTTACTCGCCACCAGGCACCAAGCAAGAATCCTGTCATATGGCGGATGTACTCTCCCCGCCATGACAACACAAGGAACGGAAACCGTGAATAAACGCGAACAGCTTGCCCAATGGACTTCCCTGGTTGCCGATACCGGCGATCTCGACATGATTGCGGCAGTGGCGCCAGAGGATGCCACCACCAACCCCTCGCTGCTACTGGCAGCTGCCCGCAACGAGCAATACCGGGAATTACTCGATCAGGCTGTCGATCTCACCGCCGCACTGGGACATGCCGGTAAAATCGACTGGCTCACTGACACCAGTGCCTGTCTGGCCGGGCAAGCGATTCTGGATCGGGTGCCAGGCCTGGTCTCCACCGAGGTAGATGCGCGATTATCCTTTGATACCCGCGCCACCGTAGAGAAGGCGCGCCGCCTGATCAGCATCTACCGGGAGCTGGAGGTGGATCCCTCCCGGATCCTGATCAAGATCGCCGCCACCTGGGAAGGCATCAAGGCAGCCCAGATTCTGGAAGAAGAAGGCACCCGCTGTAACGTCACACTGGTATTCAACCAGGTTCAGGCGCTGGCAGCCGCTGAAGCGGGCGCCACACTGATTTCGCCTTTTGTGGGCAGAATTCATGACTGGCACCGCAATAATGGCATGGAAATCAACCACCCCGATGACGACCCGGGCGTACAATCTGTGCGTGAGATCTTCAACACCTTCAAGTCCCGCGGGCTCGATACCGTGGTCATGGGCGCCAGCTTCCGTAACGCAGACCAGATTGAAGCTCTGGCGGGTTGCGACAAGCTCACCATCAGCCCTGCCCTGCTTGAGGAACTTGCCGGCCGGGATGGTAGTCTTACCCGCAGACTGGATCCGGAACTCGTGACACCAGACGATGCCTGGCACCCAGTCACCGAAGCCAGCTTTCGCTGGCAGATGAATGACGACCCCATGGCCTGCGATCTTCTGGCTGACGGTATTCGACGTTTTGCCAAGGATCAGCAGGCACTGGAAGAACTTCTCAAATAAGGATTGGATTTGCGCTGGCTGACTCAACTCTTCGGAACTGACGATCACACACCGGCAACCTCGCAGCACGATCTTCACCGTGCTGCCGCGGCATTACTGCTTGAGGTCGCAAGAACCGATGGCGAGGTGGACGAAGCAGAATCTCGCCATCTGATCGAGACCGTACAGGCACGTTGGCATCTGGATCCTGCAGAGATGCAGGATATTCTGGGCGAGCTCCAGAACCGGCTCGATCAGGCAACGGACCTGTTCGAATTCACCGCCCCTCTACGCGAACACTGGGGCCCGGAAACCCGGGTTGCCCTGATCGAGGACATGTGGGCCATGGCCGCCGCCGACGGCACCGTGGACGTCCATGAAGAACACATGATCCGCCGCGTCAGCGACCTGCTGTATGTGTCACATGGGGACTATATTCGGGCGAAGATGAAGGCAACTGAATTTAATTGATAATTGAGAATGGATAATTGATAACGGCGCGGAATAGATTGTCGGTTATCATCAACGCAAGAGGCCGCGATTCAGGTTTGATCGCGGTCTCTTGCGTTTTATATTGATAGTAAGATCGTTCGCGCAGCTATCAATTATCAATTGCCTCACCACCCCTCGTCCTCATACTCCTGCTCCAACTCACTGTCTCTGGACTCGATATCCGGGAAGCGCAGGGACGGCATGTCGCCAGTCTCAAAACGGCGGCGTTGCAGGTAGGCATTGCGAAGGAAGGTATAGCGATCCCCGACGATATTGCGCTCCAGATCGAGTAGATCGGCCCGTAAATCCACCACGTAGACAGCAGTGAAACTATGGCGGGTCAGGTCGTGCTGAATGTAGTGACGCAGTCGCATGTAATCTTCAGGCAGGATGGCGGCAGCATCCCGTCCGGTGGAAGGCCCGAAGAATGGCAACACCAGATAAGGGCCTTCCGGGACCCCCCAACGTGCAAACGTTAGCCCAAGATCCGTATTGTGTTTGCGAAGATTCACCTTGGTGGCCACATCAAACAGTCCACCGATACCCAGGGTGCTGTTCACGGCAAAGCGGCCCCAGTTCTGACCAACGTGGTTCCATCGCCATTGCAGCACGCTGTTCAGTCCACTACGGAAGTCCCTCAGGTTCTCGTAGAAGCGCGTGATGGTGTCATCCATCCACTGCGGCGTTGCCTTGCGATAGCCCTTGGCAACAGGCTTGAGCCCGTATTTATCCATGAACTCGTTGAAGGCAAACATCTTGCGGTTGAAGTCTTGCCAGGGGTCAGCGTACTGATCCCCGCCTGACGGCGCATCAAACGCCGTAGTGGCCTCACCCCAATCTTCCTCTTCCGCCAAGGAGATCATTGGCAAGCTCAGCAATAATGTCAGTATCAGGTAGCGCACAGTCACCCCGGCTAAACCGGCAAGTCCAAAACGGCTCATTATATCGGGGCCACAACAGCTGCGTAACACCCAACGCTGGCAGCTTACGCAACTCCAACGGCTTTTACACTGTTTGAGTCAGCAGCAGCTTGCGCGCCACCCAATAGTCAAGGCTTAGATACCGCCCTCCCCCCTGGAAGAACAACACCAGCAGCATAATGAAGTACGTCATGGCGAATTCGATGCCATTATTGAGGACAACAAAACTCCCCTTTTCCGTAAGCCAGCCATAATGGCCATGTTCCTTGAGAATCCCGCGAGCCCGCTGGATGCGCTCACCCACTTGTTCACTGTTCTCCAGACTTGCCATGGCTCCCGGGAAGCCCACCTTGGCCAGTGGGGCCGCCATGCTGGTCTCTGGGTTACCCGGTGCGACGGCAAACCAGCCGTTATCCCAATGCACCGTCGCCATGGCCACCAGCATGGTGAACATCAACGGGATGCTGATGTAACGGGTAAACAGACCAATCAACAACAGAAACCCACCCACCAGCTCGGTGGCAGTGGCCACAAAAGCCAACAGCGCAGGAGCAGGCAACCCCAACCCCCAATCCGGGTTGCCAAACCAGGCCACTGTACTCTCGAAACTCATCGCCTTGTTGTAGCCAGCACTAATCATCACTGGCGCAAGAAACAGCCTCAGCGCCAGCGGGGCCAGAAAATCCACCAGGCGGGTGGTGTTAAGGGTGTGGTGGACTTTATGTAACAGGGCAGGCATGCACGATTCTCCTTGGAAAAGATATGGCAGGAGGCGGGATTCAGGTTACCCGGCGCACGTTGCGAAACGCTATGCCCGTTTTGCCTTTTAAAACCCACTCCCCGGAACCCGAAACTGTTTTATCCCTGCCTCGGGTGCCATGAAATCAACAGCTTTTCAGTGTTGTTCCTATAAGGATGTCGCGCTCGCGCATTTGTTGCAGAATGCCACGAGAAAATTCTGCCAGCTGATCAACATCAAACTTAATTTCCTGGGCTAATAGCCCCACCACTTCTCGTCCGGTCAGCTCCGGATATTCCTCAATCAGTTGAAGCAAGCGCGCAGTGGGCGCATTGATCTCCATGAATCTCACTTCATCATTGCGATTGCGATACACCAACAACCATACCGGTTGAGGCAATGGTTCGGCGGGCTGGAAGTCACGACAAATTTGCTGCACCGGATAGTGATAAGCCAGCACTGCATGCAGAGGGCTAAGCTGCGGAATGGCGCGCAGTAAATCTCCCTCAGGGTGAAACCCGGTTTCAGGAAGTGTTTGCGTGGAGGCATCCAGCACCAGCTCCATCCACTCATAGTGAGCCAGTTCGAGCAGAAAAGGAGGATCACCTTCTTCGCTGCCCTTGCCACTGGCGAGAAACGAGATAAATTCCTGGGGGATTTCCAGAAAGTAGGGAGTCGTGCAAGTGTGGTGTTCGTAAAAGGCTCTGACCAACCTGCCCCAACGTTCAGCAGAGAGAATAGAATACAGAACCGGGAAGCCCTGCTGGATGAAACCATTAACGTTGTTGAAGAAAAGGCTGCGATAGATTTCCAGGCGCCGCTCTTCAATGCCTTCGGGGGAAGAACGGGTATCAGGATTACGCAGGTGACTGGCAAACTCGCGCTGCAGCACCTGAAAGTTTGCGTCACTCATCCCAACTTTACCCGAGACTGATATTTTTGCTGGTAAGCGGCAATCTGGCGAAGCTCTCCAAACAGTTCATCTTCACCGGGAAAATTGAAGTCACGCTCCAGCAAGGTAGGCAATTCACCAAACTCCTGATAAGCATGTTGTAGCAGATCCCAGACAGGATCGATTACCGCACTGCCATGGGTATCGACCTTGAGATCTTCAGCCTCATCAAAATGGCCAGCGATATGGACATAGCAGATTCGCTCGCCGGGTAGCGCGCTGATGAATTCATAGGGATCATAGCCATGATTAATGCTGTTCACGTAAGCATTGTTCACGTCCAGCAACAACTCGCAATCCGCTTCCTTGACCACCGCGTTAACAAAGTCGATCTCGGACATTTCTGCGCCGGGAGCGGCATAATAGCTTACATGCTCAATGCCAATGGGCTGTTCGAGAAAATCCTGAACCTGGCGAACCCGGTCCGCCACATAATGGACAGCGTCTTCTGTAAAGGGGATCGGCATCAGGTCATAGAGGTGACCATGGTCGCTACAGTAGCTGAGATGCTCGGTGTAACGACGAATATTGTGCTCACTCAGAAAAGCCTTGATGGACGCCAGTAACTCGAAGTCCAAAGGCTCCGGGCCGCCCAGGGAAAGGCTTAGCCCATGGCTCACAAACGGAAACCGCTCCGTGAATTTCCTGAATTCCTTACCCAGGCGTCCGCCCATGGGAATCCAGTTTTCCGGAGCCACTTCCATGAAATCGATAGGTGGGGATTCGGTGCGGGAAAGCGGGCCCATCAGGGCCCGCCGAAGACCCAGGCCCACACCGGACACTGGTGTCTTATGGTTCATTTCAGCGCAGCCTTATGCATCACCGCCGCACTTGCCTTCACCACATTTCCCTTCGCCTTTCTTGTCTTCACCGCACTTGCCTTCGGCACCTTTCTCTTCGCCACACTTGCCCTCGGCTTTCTTGTCGCCGCATTTGCCTTCACCACACTTGCCTTCAGCGTGGGCGGCCAGCTGGTAGCCAGCCTGCAGGTCGGCGGCTGCGAAGGGGTTTTCTGCGGCGCTAGCTACCGGGGCAGCCAGAGCGGAAGCAACAACTGCAGCGCCTACGGTCGCGGCCAGGGGATTCAGTTTAGTCAGCTTAGCCATGTTGTAAGTCTCCATACGTCATTATTTGGGTGTCCAGACCGCCCGCCACATGGGCAAAAACGGCACAGGTTACCGCGTTTATTACGAAGTACCTGATATAGACAATATAGAGATGCAGGTGTGAGGTAAACGTTACGAAAAAAGAGAAAATGACGTTGAGCGTTGGAGAGGTGGTCGCTACTGGCTCCTGGCATCAAGCCTCCGGCAGAGCGCAAAATTCGCCCGACGCCCGACGATCTGTCCGGCGTCAGGCACAGCGTTCTTACTTGATCCGGCTAACGATAACGCTACCAATGGAGTAACCTGCTCCAAAGGAGCAGATCACACCGTTGCTGCCTGCCGGCAGATCGGCATTGTACTTGTGAAACGCGATAATCGAGCCCGCTGAACTGGTGTTGGCGTAATCATCCAGAATCACCGGCGCTTCTTCACGGGTCGCCTGACGACCCAATACCCGCTTGGAAATCAGCTCGTTCATGCTCAGGTTGGCCTGGTGCAGCCACATGCGGCTAAGCGCCTCTACAGGGATTTCAGTGTCCGCCAGATGCGAGGAAATCTGTTCGGCCACCATTGGGCAGACTTCCTTGAACACCTTGCGACCTTCCTGACGAAACAGCTTGTCACGGGCTCCGATCCCGCTTTCGTCACAGCGGTTAAGGAAACCGAAGTTGTTGCGGATATTGCTGGAGAATTTGGTCTGCAAGCGAGTGCCGAGCACTTCCCACTGATTGTCAGAAGTGGCATCGTCCTTGCGCTCAAGAATAACTGCAGTGGCCACGTCACCGAAGATAAAGTGGCAATCACGGTCCTGCCAGGCCAGGTGCGCAGAGCAGATCTCCGGGTTCACCATCAGTACGCGGCGTGCACTACCGTTGCGGATGGCATCAACGCCCGCCTGAATGCCAAAAGTCGCACTGGAACAGGCCACGTTCATGTCGTAACCCCAGCCATGCTCCATACCCAGAGCCGCCTGAACTTCCACCGCCATGGCGGGATAAGGGCGCTGCATGTTAGAACAGGCCACAAGTACGGCATCCAGATCATTGGCGGTCAGATTAGCGTTTTCCAGCGCCTGTTTGGCGGCATTGACGGCAATTTCCGCCTGAATGGACACATCGTCGTCCCCACGTTCGGGAATACTGGGCGCCAGACGGTCAGGGTCCAGCACTCCGCTCTTGTTGATCACAAAGCGTTGCTTGATGCCGGAAGCCTTCTCGATGAAAGCGGAATTGGAAGCATCCAGGGCTGCAACCTCCCCAGCAGCGATGGCGTCTGCATGTTCAGCATTAAAGCGCTCGACATACTCGTTAAAGGAGGCCACCAGCTCATCATTGGTAATAGTCTGCTCCGGATTCCACAGCCCGGTGCCGGAGATAACAACAGAATAGGTCACAAGCGAGTCCTCGCACTCGAATCAGGAAGACAGCGTCTTCCCAGAAAAAGGGTCAATGGAGCGATTATCCGGATTCAGGGCCACTGGCGCAAAGGGGGTGTCCGCCTTTTGCCTGACCGATCTGGTCAACATAGCTCCCATTGCTTGTTTAGCCGTTTTGCTGACACTGGCACCCGGGTACCCAACTGCTGCGCAAACAGGCTCACACGGTACTCCTGCAACATCCAGAAATAGGCCTGTAAAGGCGCAGGCTGTTGCCATAGCGGCAACCCGGAAGCCCGGGTCGTGTACTGCCTGGCAAAGGCCTCCAGCTCCGCCGTGAGAGCCCGGTCCTTGCCAATCTGGCCACCAATCTTGTCAAGCCGGTGCTCAATGGCTGACAGATAGCGTGGATACTCCTGTAGCCATTCCCAGGGCACCTGAAGCAGGAAATCTTCACAAAAAAGAACAGAAAGCTGCTCTTTGAGGTCCCTGTGAGTGTGCGCCCAGGCTAACGGGAAGTTCTTTTCCAGCTTGCCCATCAATTGCCGGTAGTGATTGAACCAGTCGGCGATCTGTTTCAGTTGCGTGCTGGCCCAGGGCACAAAGTCACCCCGATGAGCATCCAGACGTGCCTTGAATGACTGCGGATCCCTCACCGGCTCACCCAGACGAAAATGCTCAGCCAGCAGACGCAGCAGCGCGTAATCCAGCGCGTTGCGGGCCATGGCCCCTTTCTCGCTCTTGAGTTTCTGGAACCCGGCCATCTGCGAGGCCTGTTTGCGCAGTTCCTTGAGCTGAACAGACAGTTTGAAGGCCAGTAACCGGGCGGTGCCCCAACGATGAAGCCATTCCGCATCCTGCGCCTCATCCCGGAAAACCAGGGTTGCCCGGTCGCCATTATCTTGCAGCGCGGGATAGCGGCGCAGTCGCATACCGCCAATATCCTGCTCGTCAGTGTGCGGCAGAGCGCCAAATACCCACTCCTGGCCTTCCACTGTCGGTGGCGGTTCTGCAGGCTCCTGTACCTCTGCCTGCACACCGGCAAGGCAATCCTTAACCTCGGCCAGACTTCGGGCCTGAGCCAGCACTTTCGGCTTGCCGTCCAGACGGTCCACCACCCGGATATTCATGCGTAAATGATCCGGCAAAGCACCATCCTGCCACTCCTCCCGTTCAATCCGCACCCCGGTCATGCGTTGCAATTCACGGGTCATCGCCGCCAGTAAAGGCTGATCCGGTGACAAGGTATCCAGCAATGCCGCAACATAATCCGGCACGGGCACAAAGTGACGACGTCGAGCCTTGGGCAAGGCTCGAATCAGGGCTTCCAGCTTTTCTTTCAGCAACCCTGGCACCAGCCACTCGAGATGGGCCTCATGCACCTGATTGAGCACGCTCAACGGCACCAGCAGAGACACGCCGTCACGATCCCCCGTTGGATCGAAACTGTATTCCAGTGGCAGCGTCAGGTCGCCAAGCCGCAGGGTATCAGGGAATTGTCCACCGGCCAGTTCGGGGCTTCGTGATAACAGAAAATCCTTGTCCATGAGCAGGGCTTTCTGCTCTGCCTTGCCCGCTTTCTTGTTGTACCAGCTCATCAGGCTGGCCACGGTGTTCAAATGCTCCGGCAGTCGCTGATCGTAAAAGGCGACCCTTGCCTCTTCATCCACCAGAATGTCCCGGCGGCGTAACTTGTGCTCCATGGCTTCCAGGGACTGATACAGTTCCCTGTTGGCCTTAACAAACGGCGGCTCGCGGGTAAGCTGCCCCATCACCAGGCCTTCTCGGATCATCAATTCGCGGGATTCCACAGGGTTGATGGGGCCGTAGTTGACCCGTCGGCCGCTGGCCAGAATCAATCCAAATAGATTCACCTGCTCTTTCGCCATGGCGCAACCGCGCTTCCTGGACCAATGCGGCTCAAAATACTGGCGTTTGATCAGGTGAGCTGCGGCTGCCTCCACCCATTCCGGTTCGACTTTCGCCACCGTACGTGCAAACAGGCGACTGGTTTCCACCTGCTCAGCAGCCATCAGCCAACGCGCCTTGGTCTTGGAAAGGCTCGATCCCGGCCACACCAACGGCTTGCGGTTACGGGTGGACAGCCACTCACCCTCTTCGGTGCGCTGCATGACATTGGTGACCAAGCCGGTCAATAGACACTGATGCAAGACCGTGTACTGTCCAGCCTCCACATCATCCTCCCTGGAGGCCGGTTTATTGATGCTCCAGCCCTGCTCCTTGCTTAGCAGTAACAGCTGACGATGGGTGTCGCGCCATTCCCGCATGCGGGTGGGTGAAAGGAAGGTTTTCTTCAGCAGTTTTTCATACTGGTTTCGGCTAAGCGCCTCGCGCTGTTGCTCTGCCCAGTGCCACAACTTCACAAAAAACAGGAAATCTGACTGCTTGTCGGTAAAGGGCTGGTGTGCCTGGTCCGCCTGCTGCTGCTTGTCATGGGGACGCTCACGAGGATCCTGTGCCGCAAGCGCAGAAACCACAATCAGGGTTTCATGCAGCACATTCCCTTCCGCAGCAGCCACCAACATGCGTCCCAGAGTCGGGTCCAGCGGGAAGCGCGCCAGCTGTCTGCCGAGCTGGGTGAGGGTCTGGGTCTGTGTCAATGCACCCAGTTCATCCAGCAGCCGATAACCATCACGAATTAGCCGGCCGTCCGGTGGCTCGATAAAGGGAAACTCTTCCACTCTGCCAAGCCGCAGATCAGACATCTGCAGGATCACTGCCGCCAGGTTGGTCCGTTGTATCTCCGGGTCGGTAAACGCGGGGCGGTTGATGAAATCATCTTCATCATAGAGGCGAAAACAGATGCCCGGCATGATCCGCCCACTTCGGCCTGCACGCTGATTGGCACTGGCCTGACTGACAGCTTCCACCGGCAAGCGTTGCACCTTGGAATGCACGCTATAGCGGCTGATGCGTGCCGTGCCCGCATCAATCACATAACGAATGCCCGGCACAGTCAGCGAGGTCTCAGCCACATTGGTACTCAACACGACACGGCGGCCACGGTGTGAAGAAAAAATGCGGTGTTGTTCAGCCTGACTCAGGCGGGCATAAAGCGGCAGGATTTCGGTATCCTTGAAATCACAGTGCTTGAGATGGTGATGAACATCACGAATGTCTCGTTCGCCGGCAAGGAATACCAGCACATCCCGTGCAACAGGCTGCCCCTGCTGACGTTCATCACGCTGAATTTCGCGTAGCACCTCTTCGATCTGACGCGACAATTCTTGGCCTTCCGCCGCGGGACGGTAGCGGATTTCAACCGGATAAGTCCGCCCTGATACCTCCAACACTGGCGCGCCGTTGAAGTGCTCGGCAAATCGCTCATGGTCGATGGTTGCCGAGGTAATAATCACCTTGAGATCAGGACGCCGTGGTAGAAGCTGCTTGAGATACCCGAGCAGAAAATCAATGTTGAGACTTCGCTCGTGAGCCTCATCGATGATTAGCGTGTCGTACTGATTGAGGAAACGGTCCTGCTGAATTTCGTTAAGCAGCATGCCATCAGTGAGCACCTTGATCAGACTGGTCTCGCTCACCTGCTCGGAAAAACGCACCTTGAAGCCCACGGTGCTTCCCAAAGGGCTGTGCAGCTCCTCTGCCACGCGGCTGGCCACCGCCCGCGCCGCCAGACGACGGGGCTGGGTATGGCCAATGGTGCCCTCAATACCGCGCCCCAGTTCCAAACAGATTTTGGGCAGCTGGGTGGTCTTGCCAGAACCGGTTTCCCCGGCGATCACCACCACCTGGTGGTCACGTATTGCCGTCTTGATCTCCTCCCGACTGGCCACCACCGGCAGATCCGGCCATTCCAGTACGGGCACCGACGCAAGACGCTGTTGCCGATTGGCAATAGAATCCGCAATTGCCGAGATGACTTTCTGCACCGCCTTGTCATTACGCTCATCCGCAGGAAGTCGCGCCAGGCCATCAACGCGTTTCTTGAGACAAAAGCGGTCGGCATGGCGAACGGTTTTAAGATCGTTGTAGAGCGGTTTTAGAGACATTGAAATGACAATTAATAATGAATAATCAATAGTGAATAACGCACGACAAGCGCGGGCAGAATTTCCGACACCCTGCCCGCGCCCAGGGTTTTAGTTATTAATTATTACTGTTAATTATTCATTGCTTTTTGCGTGCAGCCACGCCTTGCCCTTCTCTGTAAGCCCACCCTTGGCGATGGTCAGGTAGGCGGTGCTGGGCTCGCCCGGCCCTACCTTCACCTTGAAGGTCATCAGTTCATCGCGGCGGAACGCATGAAGCTCCACGGTCTCGCCAGGGAGAAAACTGGCCAGAAGATTATCCAGATTTGCAGCGGTCGCCTGCAGGCTGTCTACAGCAATAATGACATCTCCAGCGGACAGGCCCGCAGACATGGCCGCTCCCTGCTCGAAGGCTACCGCAATCTTTGCGCCCAGCGGATCCGCCGTGACACGCACACCGAGGTGGGGAATGCCCTCTTTTCCGGGCTTGCCACCGTTATCGGCATGGCCGGCAGCACTGCGCCAGTTAAGCTCAACGCCACGTTCAGCCAGCAGTTCGTCCAGCGGCAAGTCTTCAGTACTGTACAAAGCCTGCTCAAAAAATGCTGACAGATCACAGCCCGCCACCTCTTCGGCCAATGGCTGGATTCCCTGCTCTGGCACCCCTTCACCGGTCTGCCCGTACCGTTCCCAGAGCAGACGCATCAGATCATCCAGCGATTGCTTCTCGTCAGTGACATTGCGAAGGGTGAGGTCTAGCGCCAGCGCCACCAGAGAACCTTTGGTGTAATAGCTGACGATCGCGTTGGGGGCGTTTTCATCCTGCTTGTAAAAACGGGTCCAGGCATCGAAGCTGGATTCGGTGACCGTCTGCTTGTGGCGCCCCTGCCCGCGGTAAACCCGGGTCAGGGTCTGTCCCAGCAGCTCCAGATAGCTCTGCGACGAAATCAACCCGGTGCGCGCCAGGGACAGGTCATCGTAGTAACTGGTTATCCCCTCGAAGGCCCACAACAATTCCGTGTGAACTTCCTGCGACAGGTCAAAGGGGGTGAACGCTGCGGGCTTTATGCGTTTCACGTTCCAGGTATGGAAGTACTCGTGGCTGCAAAGCCCAAGGTAATTACGATAGCCATCGCGTACTTTTAGCGGGTCGTCCGTCCGCTTGGGCAGGTCATCACGAGCGCACATCAGACTGGTGGAGTTTCGATGCTCCAGACCACCGTAACCATTCCCCGTCACCAGGGTCATGAACATATACCGGTCCATGGGTGCAGGCTGGCCAAACATGCGGATGTGATGCTCACAGATGGGCTTCAGGTCCCGGCACAGCCGCGCCATGTCGGTGTGATGACGCCCTGACAGGATTACCCAGTGCGGCACGCCGCAGGCTTCAAACTGAGCATAATCGAACGGTCCCATCTCGACAGGATGATCTATCAGGGCATCGTAGTTATCGGCACGAAAACGGCCAAAGGCAAGATCAGAACCAGACAGGCGCTGCAGGCCGGTGGCCACGCGCCAATCCTCAAAACGCCGTCCATCCGGCGCTTCGACTTCCACTTCGCAAGGGAGATCTTCATGCCCCATCGGCGCAAGAAATACACAGGTGCCGTTGAAATAACCGTGGGTGGTATCCAGATGGGCGCCACGTACCGACAGATCCCAGGCGTAGACCTGATACTGAATATGCACCGGCCCTTCACAGGGCGGTACCTGCCAGGTCTGTTTGTCGATCTTCGCAATCGGCAGAGTCTGGCCATGGCTGTCCGCCTCGATGTGCACCAGATGCCGGGCAAAATCACGAATCATGTAGCTGCCGGGAATCCAGGCCGGTAGAGAGAAAGCCTGCCCTTCCGGAGTCGGGTTCGCCACGGTGAGACTGACTTCAAACAAATGCGCTTCAGGGCGCAGCGGGCGAATCCGGTATTCGATCATGGAGGGACTCCTGAAAGGCAGTTTCAACGAAAAGGACAAAATCAAAAACGGGGGCCTCAGCCCCCGCGGATCAACACTGACCGATAATCAGATCATGTCATCCTTGGCCATGCGGGCGACCACGGCTTCCGCCACACCGGCTGTACCGGCTTCTACATCCGCCGGGTTTACGGTCGTGGACTTGGCCGACCATAGTAGCGCCTCAGGCTGCAGACGGTACAGGTTCGACTCCAGGAAGTATTTCTTGTCGTTACTGAAATAGCCCGGTTCATAGACAGAGCTTTGACGTACGTAAAAGGTCTGTCCCATGGCGCCCTGGACGGGAATGTCCGGCGCATAGTTCATACCGCCCTGGGTGTAATGCATCTCTTCCTTTACATCCACCAGGGTAATGACAAGTGCAGACTCATAGCCGCGGCTGGCAATATCCGCCGCCATTTCACTACGTGCCTTGCCCTCACCGTAGTTTTCCCCCAGCACCGGCAGTGAGGGAGAGGCTTCCACCTCCCGTTCCTGCAAGGCACTGACTACACGGCTTTCCAGCGCATTACGAATATCCTTATCATCAACCAGTGCGATCACCATTACCTTGTTGACATGATCTCCAGGCGCATGGCCCTTTACCCTTGAAGAGCTGGTAACATCCGTATTGTGACTGGTGGCACAGGCGCTCAACATCAACAGTGAGGCCAACGTCGTCAGGATAAGTTTTATTCTTGCTATCATTGTCCATCCTCTTGAACACAGCTTGCTTCGGCGGCCGCAAGATGCGACCCAGTCGGGAGACCATTATGACTGAAGAACGCCTCCATCACACCACCGACGACGGACACCAGATCGGTATCCACTACTGGCCCGCCGCTGAACAGGATAGCCGTGGGGTGCTGGTCTGGCTGCATGGCATGGCAGAACACGGTGGGCGTTATGGGGCCCTCGCCGAGCACCTTAATGCTCAGGGCTGGCATCTTTATTGTCCTGATCACCGCGGACACGGCCTGAGCATCAGCGAGCAGGCCCCCAAAGGGCATTTCGCCGATGCAGACGGCTGGCAACGCGTCATTAATGATGCCAGGGCAGTACTTGCCCTGGCACAGTCGCGCCATCCGAACCAGCCCTGTGTGCTGGGCGGCCACAGCATGGGCTCTTTCATCGCACTGGGAACAGCTCAGCTGGCCGGGGACAGCCTGGCCGGGCTGATTCTGTGTGGCAGCGATTACCACCCTGGCGTCTATTACCGCATGATGCAGTTCCCCATTCGCATGGTGCGCATGAAAAACGGCAAACGCGGCACCAGTGGTTTATTGCACAAGATGACGTTTGGCGCCTGGGCAAAACAGGTGCCTGAACCGAAAACCGAGTTTGACTGGCTCAGCGCAGATCCCGGTCAAGTGCAGCAATATATCGATGATGACCTGTGCGGTTTCGATTGCACCACAGAAACCTGGCTGCAACTGATTCAAGGACTGCGTCAGGTTCACAGCGTGGCCCAGCTTTCCGATCTACCGGAAACCCTGCCGGTACTTCTGTTAGGTGGTGAGTCAGACCCCATGAGCAGCATGGGTAAGGGAATGATGGCATTGGAAAGCGTCTTGCATGCCATGGAACAGCCGGTGGAAGCCCACTTCTGGCCGGAGGGACGTCACGAAATTCTCAATGATAAATGTCGGGACGAGGTTCAGGACACGATTTCCCGCTGGCTGCGCCAACTGGGCTCCTGACCCTGGTGAGGAAGATTGCCGGCACGGCAATGCACTGGGATGCATCACCATGCCGGCATCGTGATTATTTGAACAGGCTGTCGCGAATATCCTTGAGACCCGCTTTAGTGCTGTCCCAGGTCTTTTCCGCGCTGTCCTTCACTTCTTCCCAGCGGGTACTGCTGTCGTTGCGCAGTTCATCAAGCTTTCCCTGTAGTTCCGCGCGTTTTTCCTTCAGCTCCAGCTTGCGACTTTCCCATTGGTGGCGGACATTTTCACTGGCCTGTTCGGCCTTGACCTGCATCTGGTTGAATTCGCTATCCAGTTCATCCAGCTTGCCTTTCAACTTGTCGATAAAAGTCTGTCTGTCCATGAAATAACTCCTTTCATTGAATGGGTACCCCCAGTCCTTGGGGCTTAAGGCAAGTTTTCCAGAGGGCAAATGTAAAAACCCGTTTTGCCAATTATGAGCTTTCTCCCAAGGCTTCGACATAGCCGAGATAGCGATTCTTGATTTCACGCACGTACTTCACCGGTTCGGAGCCACGTACGTAGCCGTAGCGTGCCTGGCGCGCATACTGGGGCCTGGATAGCAGCAGCATCGCTTCCTCAACGTTGCCAAACCACTTGTCCGGGTCCTTGCCGATACGTTGAGCCAGGCGCCGGGCGTCTTCCACGTGACCATGCCCGGCGTTGTAGGCTGCTAAAGTGAAATACAGTTTTTCGGCCAAATCTAGCCGCGCGGGAAAACGCTGCTCCAGCCAGTCCATGTAGGCGAGCCCGGCCTCGACACCATTTTGGGGGTTGGTCAAATTACTGTAACCAAACTGGCGCCCGGTTCGGGGCATGACTTGCAGCAACCCCTGGGCCCCCGCAAAAGAACGCGCCTTGGGGTTAAAGCGGCTTTCCTGGTACATCTGTGAGGTAATCAGACGCCAGTCGAGTCCGTATTTCAGAGATTCATCCTTCACCAGGCCATCAAACGGCGAAATCGCCTTGCCAGGAGTCACACGATATTCCACGTGGTTGGCGATGGTTTTCTTTTCCTTAAAGTAGCGGTTGAAGGTCACGTTATAGAACAGGCCTCGATACTGGCGGGAAATATAGTTATCCAGCTGCTGCTTAAGCTTGTCCTGTTCCGGCCGCAGTCCCCAGGCAATTTCCTGTGCCGGCTCATACTGGTACAGCACGGCAATATCATCGCGATAGGTGGATTCCATGGCAGCCAAATGACTGTCGGCCATGGTCAGATCATAAATCCCGTTCGCCACCGCATCGATCAACTGCTCAGTGGTCACTCCATCCACCGGTATGATGTCGAATTCAAGCCCGCCACGCTTGAGATCCTTAAGCGTCTCCAGAAACGCGCTGTCCGGTCCCACCGCGACAGAACGGCCGGCCAAATCATCAAGACTGGTAAAAGCGGCTTCATCGGCACGACCGATTAACTGCTCGTTAATCTCGAGGTAACGTTTGCTAAACATCCAACCCTGCTTTTCCCGCTCTTCGGTGCGCGTCATGGACGCCGCAATCACATCCCCCTCCCCTCTCTGCAGGGCATCGAACATAGCGGTCGGAGAATCCTCCACCCTCACACTGACACGAAGGTGATGCTGCTTGGCAAAGTGCCGAATGAGATCGTAATCGAAGCCCATCAACTCGCCCCGCCACATGAAATAGCTGGCTGGATTGTTGGAGGTAATCACCCGCAACACCCCGCTTTCCTTGATCGTCGCCCAGTCTCTCAACTCGGGGGCATCCACTGAGGTAATCACCCGCTCGCTGGTAATGTACTGATTGATCTTGTCCAGCAGTTCGGTACTGTTCTTGCGTACTGCCCAAGCGATACGGCGCTTGCGGTTAACCACGGGGCCGGCCACAACCGGACTGTCCGCATCACCGGAATCCAGCAAGACATTCAACATGTTACTGTCAATGATGGTAGCCTCCAGCTCACCACCAACCACGGCTTGTACCAGTTCCTCGTCAGAAAGATCTTCATGCAGTATTTCAACACTCACGTTCTCATGGCGACGCGACAGTTTTTCTGCAGTTTCCTGGTAGGCAGTTCCTTCCGGCACGGAAATAACCAGCTTTTCCATGTCCGACACCGGGGTACCTGCCAACGCAGCAGGCAACACCAGTTTCTCCTGCACCGAGTTCACCGGCGTGGAAAAAGACAGCGTCTTTCTTCGGGCGGCGGTTACCGAATAGTTGGTGACAATAATATCCGCGCTACCGGCGTTGAGCAGCTCATCAAGCTCACCAAAATCATCGGCATAGACCCAGCGCGGCTCCAGATCCAACGAACGGACAAAGGCTTCCGCCTGTGACTGATAATCAATACTGGGTATGCCATCACGCGGCAATCCGGAAGGTTCATCAAATCGGGGGGCCAGCAGACGGATGAATCCTCGCTGACGCAAGTCAGACAGATCCCCCGTTTCCTGATAGTTTTCAAACGTACTGACAACCTCGCCTACCTCCGGCGCTGAACTACCGCTGTTGGAGTCACAGCCCACCATCATGGCCAGACAGAACATCAGCCAGACAGACGCTTTGGATCGCATAACATTCCCCAGTCTTATGCCTCAACGCTTGAGCCTAAGGTACCCACATCCCCCCTGTATACTCAAATCCGACGAAAGTAACCGCCGCTTGTATCTGCTTCAATCTCCCTCTCCTTCTCTTTCACAGAGCAAGGCAATCAGGCACCGGGATCGTGGGGCTTACCGGTTCGGGCTTGAAAAGGATTCATGGCGGATTAGCAGCAATGCCCGATTCGACACCATGATCAAAAGCTTATTCACCACAGAGAACACGAAGTTCACAGAGAAAATGACTTCCCCCCTCAGTGCTCTCTGTGTCATGTGTGATCATTCTGTCTTTAGATAAGTTGGCAATCGCGCCGCAAGCGACGCTCCTGCGGGAAAGCCACGGTAGCAGCATCTTCCCGCCAATCCGCGATGAACAAAAAAAGGGGCCCGAAGGCCCCTTTTCGCTACCACTGATCAGGAATCAGGGCGTACCGGCACACACTTCATGTACACGGAACGTCTTGTTTGCATTCAACAGACCGGCGTACTCCAGCTGGATGGAGTCGAAGGCCACACCCGGATCCGGTGCTGCGATGAAACGCTGATCAGAGTTGGCGCCCAGACCCAACAGATCCAGATCCAGCAAACCACCGCTGACAGTAGCGCTTTCTACCTCGATACCATCGTCAAAGTAACGCACGGTAATGAAGTTACCCAGCAGCTCCAGGTTCAGCAACGCTGACGTCGGATCGCTCACCACAAAGCCAACAACATCTGCACTGAAATCGTTCGCGGGGTCATTCGCTTCCACTGCTACCGCGGCACCACCATAGAGCAGAGCCACACCCAGATTCATGGTCGCAAAGGTCGCATTGGAGCCATCCAGAATGTTCGAATCATCGGTAACATTACAGGCCAGGCACAGCCCCAGAGGTCCACTCAATGGGGTGTAATCCGTGTTACCGATAGACTGGTAAGTGGAAGTGGCAGAGCAAGTGAAGCCATCGTCATCACACACATCCCCTTTACCATCACCATCGCCATCAGCCTGATCTGCGTTCGGAATGAGCGGACAGTTATCATTTCCATCCGGCACGCCGTCACCATCAGTGTCAGTGGGATCACCGCCGCCACCGTCACATACGTCACCAATACCATCGCCGTCACTGTCTTGCTGATCCGCATTGGCAGTCAGGGGACAGTTGTCCGTGTCATTTGGCACACCATCGCCGTCTCGGTCGTCATCACACACATCACCGATACCGTCCAGATCCTGGTCGGCCTGGTCCGTATTGGGCAGGTTCAGACAGTTGTCGTTCGGATCCAGAATGGTGTCACCATCACGGTCGTCTTCACACGCATCACCAATGCCGTCGGTATCGGTATCTGCCTGATCATTATTGGGTGTGAAAACACAGTTATCGTTGTTGTTGTCAACGCCATCACCATCGGCGTCGTCATCACAGACATCACCAATACCATCGCCATCCACGTCACCCTGCTCCGGGTTGAAGATAGTCGGGCAGTTATCCACACCATCATCGATGCCGTCGTTGTCCTGGTCATTGTTCATGTCGCAGGCGTCGCCGATGCCATCACCGTCAGTATCTTCCTGGTTGGGGTTGGCTACCAGAGGACAGTTGTCGGTGGGATTGTCTTCGCCATCACCGTCACGGTCATCGTCACACACATCACCGATGCCATCGCCATCCTGATCTTCCTGCATGGCATTGGCATTTGCCGGGCAGTTATCCACGGTATCCGGGATCCCATCATTGTCCTGGTCGGCATTACGGGTGCTTGGCGTACCATTGCCATTACCACTCGTACCATCACCATCGGCTTCACAGCCCGCCAGTCCCAGCCCCAGCGTTGCGGCCAGAAGGATGGCGAAGAGTGTCTTCATCGAACTATTCATGATCAGTTTCCTTATTCGCTAACGCGGAATTCAACGCGACGGTTCATTGCGCGACCGGATGCGGTTTCATTGCTGGCTACCGGATCCACTTCACCGTATCCACGGGACGTCAGACGGTCTTCTGCAACACCTTTATTGATCAGGTATTCGCGAACGGAGTTGGCGCGCTTGTCAGACAGGGTTTCGTTGTACTCGGCGGAACCAGTACTGTCTGTATGACCGGCAATTTCCACGTTGAAGTCGGTCTGGGATTGCAGAGACTCAGCCAGCTTGTCCAGGGTCGGACGGGAAGAGGCGGTAATCTTGGCGGAGTTCAGTTCAAAACCAATATTGTTGAAGGAAATGGTCTGGTTTTTGAGCAGACAGCCATCCCCATCTACCTTGCCACCGGCAAGGGTATTAGGGCACTTGTCACGGCTGTCAGGGATGCCGTCGCCATCGCTGTCGGCTTCCGCAACCACCTTCTCCACCACTTTTTCGACTTCGCGGGTCTCGTAGACGATCTTTTCCACTTCCACGGTGCGTGTGACACCCAGGGGAATTTCCAGACCGAAAGACAAGCGAATATCATTGAAACCGCCATCGCCGTCGGAGGGTGTGCCAGATATCCCATCAAAGTCGTCGTACATGTAACGACCTTCGAAACGAAGCTTTAGCCCGTTGTCGAAAATAGGGCCGGTAACCACCCCCAGACCAACATTCGCGTGAAGATCGAAGGTGTCATCGTCATCAGGAACCACATCGTTGTAGATGCCACCTATTTGAGCGAGAACAAACGGCGTAAACCCTTCCCGGTCGCCAAAGGCGTAGGCCAAACCGGTACTTACCGCATACTGATAATAATCTGATGCACCTTCCACACCGGAATCCAGCCCGTAACCGGCACCTTCTGTTTCCCACCAAACACGATCAGAAAGCTGACGGCCATAAATAAGGCCACCACCAAGACCGTTGCGAGAAAGATCCCGATCTTCATCAAGAATCAGGTAATGCATCATGGGCGCCAGGTATTGGCGGGTTGGTTCGGCATTGTCATCAGCTGCCATGGCGTTGGTTGCCAGCATGACACCGGCTGCCAATGCGCTGATACGTGTGTTTCCTTTCATGACTACCCCCCTTGGGTATGAATGAACAGTGCAATCATTAGAATAGGAGGCAGGATGAAAAAAAATTGAGTTACGGTGGATTTGCGTTACTAAAATGTTGTGACGCAGTTCAAAATTCACATTTTAGTAAGTCCACTGTGAAGTTCTGTTATTTTCACAGCCTTAATGCATCCTGCTTCCGTCATACCAATACCTTCCTGGCTCTTGGAAAGACTTACTTCTTAGCAACCTTCCATCGAAGATACACCTACAGATAGGGTTCCCAACCACCGGCAGGCCCCTAATTGCTCACAGTCATCGGATAATCCATCTCCTGTATTTGCTGTGATGGCAATGCCGCGCTGGTACACTGTTGCCATAACATATACTGGAGATTTGCCCATGCGCTCCCTGCTCGCGGCACTATTACCTGCCCTGCTGCTGGCCGGCTGTGCCAGCACCACGGAAATCACCACCCGCTACACCAGCGAGGACGATTTTCCCAGCCAGAACAAGCTGTTGCTGGTAGCCCACACACCGGAAGGCAGTGTGAGAGAAACCTGGGAACTGACCTGCAGGGATATATTTTCAAGTGATTCGTTGACCGTTTTGCTCAGTCATCAGGAATTACCGTTATGGTACGAAGGCGGAAAACAACGCATTCTCCGCTGGGCGCAGGAAGCCGGCGTGGACCGGATTCTGGTCGTGGAACTGACCCACTTGTTGATTGATGCTACTGAGCCACCCCAGCCGGTGAACCAGCTCAATGCCATGAATCAGCCCCCGGGCAGCCCGCCACCCACCTGGGAGGTGGGCATTGGCGGTGATCTGAAAAAGGCCGATATCCCGGAAGCGCTTCGCCAGCACGGTGCCGAACTGATAAACGCACAAGGCAGCCCGATCTGGACAGGGGTCGCGATGACCCACGAAGCCAACAATATGGCGATGATCGCCAAGAGTCAGTGCCAGGCCCTGCGCAAAACACTTCGAGAACAGGGATACCTGTAACGCAGCATTGCTTGCCCAAACCGGGAAAGGCAGCCGTTGCCGGTATCAGATCAGACACCAGACAACGGAAAAATCTCTATGACAGGCCCACTCCACGGACTGACTTTCATTGAGCTGGCCGGCATTGGCCCCGGCCCCTTCTGCGGCATGATGCTCGCTGATATGGGTGCCACTGTGATTCGCGTTGACCGCCCCGGCGGTAATCCGCATTCCGCCATTGGCCATAGTGTGCTGTTTCGCAATCGCCAGAACCTGGCACTGGATCTAAAAAAACCGGAAGGGATCGAGACCGTCCTCAAGCTCTGCGAAACCGCCGATGGCATTTTTGAAGGCTTCCGTCCCGGCGTCACCGAGCGTCTTGGCATTGGCCCAGAGCAATGCATGGCCCGTAACCCAAAACTGGTCTACGGGCGCATGACCGGCTGGGGTCAGACCGGACCCCTGGCCCAGGCTGCCGGCCACGACATGAACTACATCTCCCTGTCCGGCGCCCTGCACGCCATGGGTCGCGCCGGTGAAAAACCCGCCATCCCATTAAACCTGGTAGGCGATTTCGGCGGTGGCGGCATGATGCTGGCCTTCGGCCTGGTCTGTGCCGCCCTGGAAGCCCAGCGCTCCGGTGAAGGTCAGGTGGTCGACACCTCCATGGTGGAAGGCTCCGCGGCCCTCATGGCCATGTTCTATGGCCTCAAGTCCCAGGGATTGTTTACCGATCAGCGCGGCACCCACATGCTCGATTCCGGCGCCCACTTCTACGAAGTGTATGAAACCGCTGACAGCAAATACGTCTCCATTGGCAGCATCGAGCCGCAGTTTTATGCCCAACTTTGTCGCATTGCAGAACTGCCCGCCGAGGAATTTGGCCACCAGATGAACCCGCCCAAATGGCCGGAGATGAAACAAAAACTGGCCGCCGTCATCAAACAGAAGACCCGGGATGAGTGGTGTGAACTCATGGAAGGCACCGATGTCTGTTTTGCACCAGTGCTAAGCCTTGAAGAAGCACCTTCACACCCACATAACGTAGCTCGCGGTTCCTTTGTGAACGTGAATGGCAGCGTCCAACCCGCCCCCACTCCGCGCTTCTCTCGCAGCGCCGCCGGTGAGGTAAGGGCAGCAACGACTGCCGGGGCTGACAGCCTTGACGTTCTGCGCAATGCAGGCCTGGACGACGCAGAGATAGACAAACTCATCGCCAGTGGCGCGGTCAAACAGGACTGATCTCCACTGGTCGCCCCGGCAGTGCCGGGGCATGCCCTGAGGAGCACTGTATGAACCCGGTCATTCCCGGTACAACCCTTGCCATCCACCCGGAACGTTTCCCGGATGCCGCCACGGACCTTCCCGCAGCAGGCACCCGCCATGCGGTACTGGCCGGCGGCTGCTTCTGGTGTGTGGAAGCGGTCTATCTGAACCTGGAAGGGGTACTGTCGGTCACATCCGGGTACGCTGGCGGGCATGCCGCCCAGGCCAACTACGAGGCTGTCTGCACGGGCGTTACCGGCCATGCGGAAGTAGTGGATATTGAATACGACAGCAACCGGATCAGTTATGGCGAATTGCTGAAGGTATTCTTTTCCGTGGCTCACGATCCCACCCAGAAAGACCGTCAGGGCAACGATCAGGGCACCCAGTATCGCTCCGCCATTTTCTACCAGGACGACGAAGAAAAAACCGTGGCGCAGGCCTACATCCAGCAACTGGACGCGGCAGGCGCCTTTACCGCTCCTATCGTCACGACCCTGGAGCCGCTGGAAAAATTCTACCCCGGGGAGGATTACCACCAGGATTTTGCCCGCCGCAATCCACAGCAGGGCTATGTCCGTATGGTGGCGCAACCCAAAGTGGAAAAACTGATCCATGCCTTCCCAGACAAACTTAAAGGAGACGCCGGATGAGCCAGGCCAAATCCGCCAGCGGGTATGACCTGACCCCGCTAACCGATAGCGAGAAACAGCAAAACGCCGCCAATCTCACCGAGGAGGAGCGCCGCATCCTGCTCAACCAGGGCACAGAACCGCCCTTCTGTGGCGGCCTGCTGGACAACAAGCAGGACGGTGTCTATCACTGCAAGCTGTGCGACCTGCCCCTGTTTAGCTCGGACAGCAAGTTCGAATCCGGCACGGGCTGGCCCAGCTTTTATGCCCCCTTCGACGAGGCGCACATCCATGAAATCCGTGATACCAGCCATGGCATGATCCGCACGGAAATCCGCTGCGCCCGTTGCGACGGCCACCTGGGTCATGTCTTCCCCGATGGCCCTGCCCCCACGGGCCTGCGCTACTGTCTCAACTCCGCCTCCATGACGTTCAAGTCGTAGCCATTTCCCCTTTGCAGGAGCCCCTCTCGAGGTACGAACCCGGTGTTAGCCGGCTCTCAGAATATCCCTTTGCCAAGGTGCAGGTTCGCACCTCAAGAGGTACTCCTACAGCGGCTTCGTTGAAATGCGGATCTGATGCCTTGCATCGCACTTCCCTCCGTCCCTGCCGCCTCCCTGACTTGACCGCAGAGCACAGCGACCGAATCTGTCATTGCCTCCCGTAACATCCTGTATACCATCGAAATCAGACTCCCAAGTCACCCGATATGGCCACGGTCTCGTCCATTGGCCCTAATTACAGGCATAACAGGAGGCACCATGAACGCCGCGACCCCTGCCCCGTCCCGCGAAGAATCCGCCCAGGCCCGCTGGGACCGTATCCCCGTCATCAAGACCGGTGAGGACTATCTGGCCAGCCTGCGCAACCGCGGTACGCGTCTGTTCCTGTTTGGTGAACTGATTGATGAACCGGCGGATCATCCCATCATCAAGCCCAGCATCAATGCCCTGCGCGCCAGCTATGATCTGGCCATTGAAGATCCGGAACTGGCCACAGCCTGGTCCCCGCTGATCGAGCAGCAGGTCAACCGCTTCCTGCACATCGTGGAATCTCCCGGCGATCTGGTGATGAAGAACAAAATGCAGCGCCGCATGGGCCAGATCACCGGTACCTGTTTCCAGCGTTGCACCGGCCTGGACACCATCAGCGTGCTGCACTCCGTCACGTATGAAATCGATGAAAAGCATGGCACCCAGTACCACAAGCGCTACCTGGAGTTCCTCAAGGAAGCCCAGCGCAAGAACATCCTGATTGCCGCCGGCATGACCGACCCGAAAGGTGACCGCAGCAAGCGCCCATCCGAGCAAGCCGACCCGGACATGTTCATGCGTGTCACCCGTCGCACCGACAAGGGCATCTACGTGAAAGGCGTGAAGGCCCACATGACCGGCGGCTGGAACCAGCACTGGATCTGCGTGCTGCCCACCATGAACCTGGGGGAAGCGGACAAGGACTACGCCGTGGTCGGCATGATTCCCGGCGACGCCGAAGGCATCACCTACATTTACGGCCGCCAGAGCTGTGATACCCGTGCCATGGAAGGCGGCGACATTGACCAAGGCAACGCCCAGTACGGCGGCCAAGAAGTGCTGGTCTACTTCGACGATGTCTTCATTCCCAACGAGCATGTGTTCATGGACGGGGAATACGAATTCGCCCAGGAGCTGGTCACCCGGTTCACCGCCTACCACCGCGCCAGCTACGTGTGCAAAACCGGCCTTGGCGATGTGATGGTGGGTGCTGCGGCCTCCATCGCGGAATACAACGGGCTGGAAAAAGTCAGCCACATCCGCGACAAGCTGGTGGAAATGACTCACCTGAACGAGACCATCTATTCCTCAGGCATCGCCAGCTCCCACGAGGCGAAGAAAATGCCCAGCGGTATTTACATGAACGACACCATGCTGGCCAACGTCTGCAAGCATAACGTCACCCGCTTCCCCTACGAGATCTCCCGGCTCGCACAGGACCTGGCCGGCGGCATCATGGTCACCATGCCCAGCGAGCAGGATCTGGATAACGAAGAAGCCGGCGACATCATTCGCCGCTTCCTGAAAGGTCGGGAAGACATCCCCACCGAAGACCGCATGCGCATCCTGCGGCTCATCGAAAACATGACCCTGGGCCGCAACGCCGTGGGTTACCTCACCGAGTCCATGCACGGCGCCGGCAGCCCCCAGGCTCAACGGATCCAGATTCTCCGTGGCATGGAGGTGGAGAAGAAGAAGTGGCACGCCCGCAAGCTGGCAGGCATCAAGCAAGAAGGCTGATTCCTGCTTGCCTGAACCGGGCGTCCTGCTAAACTAGCGCCCGCCCAGTTCAGGGGCATGCCGGGATAGCTCAGTCGGTAGAGCAACTGATTCGTAATCAGTAGGTCCGCGGTTCGATTCCGCGTTCCGGCACCATTCAAGATACCCAAAAAAGCCGCGCCCAAAGGGTGCGGCTTTTTTTGTGGGGATTGAGCGCAATTAGCGGTACTACACCCAGTGTGTTGGCTGAGAGCTGTGGCAGCGTGCCAGCACGCGAATCGCGTTGTCAGTAGCGAGGAGCCATCGCGTGCAGGCACGCTCCCACATCAAGCACCGGCGCTGGTGAGCTAGCGTCAGACTTCTGCCGCCCGCCACACCAATCCCGCACTACATTACCCGCCGAAGGCCTTCTGCCACCCCACCGTAAAGGTGTAGTCGGTTTCCATCTGGATACCGTGCAGGGATTCCTGCACCGGCGCCTTGTACTCCATGGCCAGACGGTGCCCTTTCAATGCGCCGTTCTTGCCCAGCAGATTAAGGCCCACGCCGATGTCCAGGCGCTGACCGCCCTTGGCTTCCGGGTCAGCCGCCGGATTCATCATGGGAGAGATGGTCAGGTCTTCAGCTTCGCCATGAATATCAGACCACCAGCTCTTGTAAGCGGCCAGTGACACTGATGCCCATGGCGCCAGCGGCTTGGCCGCCCAGGCCGTCAGATACTTGCGCGACCCGAGCTTGTAGCCCTGATCGTTCTCATCCAGTGCAATTTTGGCACTGGCCTGCGCACCCCAGCTCCAGCTGGCGTACTGCTTGTTCAGGGTAATCCCCGGGCGCGCCTCGTAGCTGCCGGAGCCCAGCTGCATGGGATAAGGCAGCTGCACCTCCTTCATCTGCATGGGGATATAGTCTTCTTCATCAATAGACCCGGTGGGAAGACCCAACACCAGGTTCAGGTGTAGCCGATAACCGTCACGATCGAAAAACTTGTACAGCCCGCCGAGACTCGCATCACCAATACCCGACGTTTCCGTGTCGAACTCGCCCTCCATGGTGTTCATCATCATGGTCATGCGGGTTCGGGTGGTCATCTCTTTGGTGCTATAAGGCAACATTGCCAACAAGGTAAGGTTATCGGTAGGTGCATACATGCCGCCCAGCATGTGCATCTCCATGGTCATCTCATAGGGCAATGCCTTCATGGCCATCATGCCCATACCGGGGATCTCGGCGAAGGCTTCGTTGGTGCTCAGAGACTCACTACCGGATTTGGCACCACTCATGCCCATGCCCATGTACCGGTAAGACAACATCCATTCTCCCTTGCCATGGGTATGATCACCCATCACAGAGATCGGGGCATGGCTGTCAACACGGCCGCCTTCATAATGGGCTTGAGAAACGACGGGAAAGGCTGCAATGGCGGCAGAAATAGCAACAGAAAGAAGACGTTGGGACATGATTGAATCCGGTTGTGACTCTTGGTCAGCAAGCCTACCGGCCAGGCGGGAAAATCCAATGTGGCAAAATGCCGCACCTCACCCCAAAACAGGAGTCGGTTTACCACAGAGCTCACCGAGTTCACTGAGGAAGAAACCGGAAACCCCACACCCCATACCCGCTGTGGGAGCGTGCCTGCACGCGAATACCCCAACCCTTCGTCTGCAGGCAGACTCCCACTTGAGACCCAAACCACGAAATCTTGACTACCACAGAGATCACAGGGGCCACTGAGGCAATTATGGGTTTTATCTCTGTGCGCTCTGTGCTCTCGGTGGTAAATAACGCCTTTGATTAACTGGCTAGCCTGCGCGGTTGCGGCGGCGGTATTCACCAGGGGCGCAGCCCTGCCAGCGCTTGAAAGCATGATAGAAATTGGCCGTGTCCGAGAAACCCAATTGCTGGGCCAGGGCCCCCATATCGCAATTCCAGGCCTGCAGCGCCTGACAGGCGGCGCGATGTTTCACCTGATCCCGCAGGATTGCGAACCGGGTACCCTCCTCCTGGAGTCTGCGCTGCAAGGTACGCGGACTCATGGCCAGAGATTCTGCCACCGAATCGATGGTGATATCGATGTGCCCGAGCATACCCTGCATCCGCAGCAACACCTGGCCGGAGACCCCGGCAGCCCGGGATAAACCTGAAAGCACCTGGTCTGCAGAGCGCTTTAGCCGCTCATTGTATTTCGGAAAGGCCCGCGGTAACGGTGTGGCCAGTAGCGATTGCGGAAATACGATGGCATTGGCCCTGGCCGAGAAGATCAACGGGCATTGGAAAAATTCACGGTATCGGTCCAGATCATCACCACCCGGCTCCGGGTGCAGAAACATGACCTCCGCCAGCGGCAAGTCACCCGCCAGCAGCGAACGGCCAATGGCCACCATGGTGCTCACCACCAGATCATTGTGAATGCGGGTTCCTGTGAAACGCAGTCCCCCGGCACCAGTTTCCACCGACAACTGCGCCGTATCCCCCTGCCGCGTCAACTGAAAATCCAGATACGGCACCAGCAGGTCCTTGTACTGGAACAGCATGGCCAATCCCGCCTCCAATGTTTCAGTGGTGGCCATCAGGTTGCCCAGCAAATCCAGGTTGCCGTAGTGATTATCCGCCCCGATACGCAGCCCGAACAGCGGATCATCACTTTCCATAAACGCCGAATACAGCAGCTCATCCAGTTGCTTCAGGCTGATAAAACGGTCACTGCGCCCGACTATCTCCACATCAATACCCAGGCGCTCAAACAGGGCCGGGATATCCATGGCGCTTCGCAGCGACACTTCCAGCAGGCCGGGCAAAATGGAAGCGGGAAGCAGTGTTGTTGTCATAGGAAATCCTCGCAGGAGCATTCAAGCTAGGAAATGCGGCCGCAACGGTCAACCGGCTTGTGCTGATTGGCCTGTTATGCCGCCTGCTGCACCGGTAAGCTATGGCATTCCGTGATGACGCCAACCCTAGACTCAACAACAGGATTCACCATGTTCAAACGCTATCTGTCCGATGAGGTGGTCGACACCCTGGCCCCCCGCAAACAGGCCTTCAAACTGCTTTCAGAAGCCAGCAACTGGCAGAACTGGTCCTCAGTCGTTCGTCATGCCCGTATGCTGAATGGCGACTGGCGCCCAGGCGCTTTCCTGTTGTTCGTGGTTGACATGCCCGGCCTGCCGCCGGCGCCCGTTGTAGTGCGTGTTTATGAATATAAAGAGAACGAGCGCATTACCTGGGGCCTGAACACCCCGGTGGGACGCATTTTTCACCGCTTCACCTTTATGGATGATGACGATGGCAACTGCCGCGTACATCAGGAAGAATGGACCGAAGGCGTCATGACCCCACTGGTGGGATGGACCGTCGGTAAGGTGATTAGCCGCTTCAACACCCGCTTTGGTGCAGAATACGCAGCCATGTTCTGAAGGGTTTCCCGAAAACAACAACGGATTGATTGATGACACATCGGCTGTTTAACGCCTACTGCCGGGCGGTGCTGGCGCACCCCGTTTTCTGGCTGGTACTGCTGGCACTATTGTGTGGTTTCGCGGGCTGGCAAGCCCGTCATTTCCAGATTGATGCCTCCACCGATTCCCTGGTGCTGGAAAACGACAAGGATCTGGAATACTACCGCAAGGTCTCCAGGCAGTATGGCGGCAGCGATTTTCTTGTCATCACCTACTCCCCCACTGACGCCCCCCTGTTCCAGCGCGATTCACTGGAGCATCTGCAAGGTCTGCAGCAGGACCTGAAAGACGTAAGCCGGGTGAAATCCGTTTACAGCATGCTCGACGTGCCACTGCTCTTCAGTCCCAAGGTGGAATTCAGCGACCTGGCCAACAATTACCGCACCCTCACCGACGAGGATGTGGACCTGAACCTGGCCAAAGACGAATTCACTGACGTTAATCCGCTCTATGAAGATCTGCTGGTCAGCGACGACGGCGGCACCACCGCCCTGCTGGTGAGTTTCGAGCGCGACGAAAAGTATTTTGAGCTGCTCCACCGCCGCAACGACCTGCGCGACCAGCAACGTAATGGTGAACTGGACGCCGGCGGTGAACTGGCACTGGAAGAAGCCAGCCGCAGTTTCAGTGAATACAACAGCAAGCTTCAGGCGCGCACCGCCGGTGAAATCCAGCAGGTGCGCGACATCATGGACCAGTACCGCGACCGGGCCGATCTGTTCCTGGGCGGTGTCCCCATGATCACCACCGATGTGGTCAGCTTCATCCGCTCGGACCTGAAAGTTTTCGGCGTCGGCGTTCTGATCTTCCTGATCCTCGCCCTTTTCATCATCTTCCGCCGCCCTCGCTGGGTGATCGTGCCGCTGGCCTGCTGTGCGGTTACCGTCCTGATGGTCACCGGCATTCTGGGGCTGATGAACTGGAAAGTTTCTGTAATCAGTAGCAACTACATTTCACTGCTGCTGATCATCACCATGTCCATCACCATCCACCTCACGGTGCGCTTCCGGGAACTGCACGAGCAATTTCCCGATGCCACCCAGAGCTGGCTGATCCGCGAAACCGCCGCACATATGATGCGCCCCAGCATCTACATGATTCTCACCACCATGGTGGGCTTCTCTTCCCTGGTCATCAGCGGCATCCGCCCGGTAATCGACTTTGGCTGGATGATGACCATCGGCCTTGGCGTCGCGCTCATTGTCTGTTTCCTGGTATTTCCGGCCCTGCTTTCGCCCCTGTCCCCGGGAAAACCTCGCCAAGGCAAGGACATCAGCCGCCAGCTTACCCTCGCCTTTGCGGGCTTCACCGAACGCCACCGCCCTACTCTGTTACTGGTAGCGTTAGTGGTGGTCGGTGGCTCCCTGTGGGGCATCGGCAAGTTGACCGTGGAAAACCGTTTCATCGACTACTTTCAGGAAGAGACGGAAATCTACAAGGGCATGGTGCAGATTGACCGCAAGCTGGGAGGCACCACCCCGCTGGATATCGTCATCGACGCCCCCAAAGCAGAACCCAGGTCTGCGGTACAGAATGACGCCACCGGCGAAGGCTGGGATGGCGAGAGTCTCACTGAAGCGCCGGGAGACCCGTTTGCCTCTGACGGTGGTGACCCCTTTGCAGATGACAGCACCACCGACCCATTCGCTGACGAAGACCCCTTTGCCGACAGCGACCCGTTCGCCGCCGATGCGCCCGTGGATGATCCATTTGCGGCAGGCGGCACCAGCGAAGACCCGTTTGCAGAACCCGCCAATCAGGGCCTCGATCTCAAGGACGCCTACTGGTTTACCCCGGCACGGCTGGCCAAGCTGGTGGAAATTCAGAACTACGTGGAAAGCCTGCCGGAAACCGGCAAGGTGTTATCCCTGGCCACCACCTATGAAGTGGCAGAAAAACTGAACAACGGGCCGCTGTCCTATGTCCAGCTCATGCTACTGGCCAAGTTCATTCCCCAGGACCTGCAAAAGCAGCTGGTCACTCCCTATCTGTCCGATGATGGCAACCAGATCCGCATCAGCGTCCGGGTGATTGATTCTGACAAGAACCTGAACCGCAATGACCTGCTCGCCAAGATCCGCCATGACCTGCAGAACAACTTCGGCCTGGAACCGGGACAGGTGCACCTGACCGGCGCCATGGTGCTCTACAACAACATGCTGCAGAGCCTGTTCGATTCCCAGATCAAGACCCTGGGCTATGTGTTTGCCGCCATCCTGGTCATGTTGCTGATCCTGTTCCGCAGCCTGCCAGTGGCGCTGATCAGCATGGTGCCCAGCCTGGTGTCTGCGGCGCTGGTGCTGGGCCTGATGGGCTGGATTGGCCTGCCGCTGGACCTGATGACCATTACCATCACCGCCATCAGCATCGGTATCGCCGTGGATGACACCATCCACTACATCCACCGCTTCCATGAAGAGCTGCCCAACGACAACGACTACGTGGCCACCATGAAGCGCTGCCATGGCTCCATTGGTAAAGCGATGTACTACACCTCGCTCACCATCATCGCCGGCTTCTCCATCCTGGCCCTGTCCAGCTTCAACCCCACGGTCTACTTCGGCCTGCTCACCGGCCTGGCCATGCTGGTCGCCCTGCTCAGCAACCTCACCCTGCTGCCAGCCCTGCTGATCACCGTCAAACCCAAGCTGAAAGCCGGCTAAACCAGACAACACCTGTAGGAGCCCCTCTCGAGGGGCGAACCGCCGAACCACTTTAGGGCAGAAATGCCTCAGGGCAACTCCGCCACATACTCAACCGCCTGACGGCGGAGATCGGTACACGCCGATTTCCGCCCTACACCCTGTCCTGCAGGCGATCCTGTTCAAGCACACATCGCTTGCAGGCAAGCTCCCACCGCGAATCCATCCATCGCAAAAGCAACGCCGCGGGCACCAGGCCCACGTCTCAAGCCCACCCCGCGCCTTGCCGCTTGATGCCCCCCCCCTCTCACGCCGCGCCGACACGCACCGCCTTATAACTGCCTTAATGCTTAAACGCTTACACAACGCCATTTCCTGAAATTTCATGGCACAATGCTACCAAGCACAAACGGGCTGGGGGCCCGTGCACCACAAGGGAAGGGGAACAAACACCATGACTTGCTCTGCTACCACCAGAGTCGCACTCTGGGCGACGCTTCTGGCTTGCTTGCTGAACAGCGGCTGTACCGGCACACGCTACATACCCTCACAGGGTCAACTCGCCAGCCCCACACCCCCACCGCAAGCCCTGAAAGGCTTCGACGGGAATGCCAGGGTTGAACTGAATCTTCCCGGCGGCTATGCCTCCCCGGATGACAGGGCTTACCCGACACAGCGAGCCAACGAAGATATTCAGAACTGGTTTGCCGACAGCGGGGATGATCTGACCGTTGCTGTGCGCAATGAGAACATCAAGGACAGTGGCTGGCTGAGCATGCTGCCCTACATCCTGACCCTGGGGATTCTGCCCACCTGGCTGACCACTGAAGGCGAAACGGTGATGGAAGTGAAGAGTGGCGACGAGGTACTGTTCCAGAATCGTGAGCCCGTGGCCTACCGGTCAGCGCTGTCCATGCTGTTGCCCTCCGCCTACCTGCTGGGCAGCCCCGGCACCGGGCAGTACCAGGTCATGGCCGATGACCAGCTCAACCGCCACAAGCAGGCGCTTCAGCAGTACATTCAGTCACAGCAGAAAGACTATGAAACGGCCGTCTCGGCCGGAACGGTGCAGGCCTATCGCCAGTACCTGCAGGACAACCCGGAGTCCTTCTTCCGCATGGAAACCCTGCGTCGCCTTTCTGAACTGGCGCCAGCGACCCACGCACTGCCCTTTCATCGTGACAACGTCGCCCTGGACAATGCTTACATCGTTTATCTTCCTGATGAATACGACATCTGGTTTCTCGGCCCTCAGGACATGAAAGTCTACGACGTGCTGAGACTGTCGCGGGAAGAGGACGAAACCTTGCTGGCCTCACGCATCCGCGCCGCCAATCAGCCCTACAAGGTATTCAACGGCGACGAGATCGCCCTGCTCAAGGAAGGCGGCCTGTCGCCCGGGCTGATCGCGGCCATGATTGATGCCAGTGCCAACCCGACATCGGTCAAACCCGCCGCCGTTGCGCCCACCGTGACCAGCGCCACCTCCGGCGCAGCGAGTCCGGGCACGCCATCCCCTGCCGAGGTTACTGCCCAGCCAGGCATGGCCGATATCGCGGCGCAATGTGCAAAACGGTACGCGGCCATGAAGGCCTGTGATCAGGTGCCGTCCTTCGGTGCCAATGTCTGCCGCAGCCAGGTGAAAAAGAAATACTCCCACATCGCATGTGAACTGATTCAGTAAACCCCGGATCACTGCAGCTTCGGCCCCTGTTGCGCGATAATTGGCAGGAGAGGCCATCGCAGTTGACCACTGATCATATGATCAGTATATTGGTCGTCCGGGTAGCCCACAGGCCTTCATTACTGTGACCCCAGGAAAGCCTGCTGATTGATCTCCGCGCCCCAGGGACGGGGCCGGGCTCCCCGGACCTCTTCACGGTGCTTGCCTGTAGACGCTCACTCTCTCCTCAGGCTGTGTCAGCAAACACCACCCAAAAAAAAGCCGCTCACAAGAGCGGCTTTTTGCGTAACGGTCAATCAGGATCAAATCCCGTGCTGCTCCTGCAAGCCCTGCACCCGAGCCTGCATGTCGTCGGTCAACTCCGCATCGGTCAACCGGTCGATAATATTGCGCAGCACCCGCTTCTCGTTGTCATCAATCGCCCCATCCCGCATGGCAATCTCCACCAGCGAGTCCAGCTCATTCACATCCAGCTTGCCATCGTCAGAGAAGCAATTGATTGAGCGAAATGTCATTTCCAGGTAATCACGGCTTTCCATTCTTTATTTTCCTTTTCATTGATAACCAGAACACAACCCAAAGTTGTCACAACAACTAAACCCTATCCTTCCGGCTTTTCCAACTCCTGCAACAGATACCCTACTTCGTCCATCCTCTCGGTCAGCACCTGCCGAGCATCCTGAAGACCACGATTGTAGAAATACGGGCCGATCTCCCCGGCAAAGAAATCGATCAAAAACTCCGCCTCAAAGCCGCCGATATCCTTCTGCAACTCGTCTTCAAAGTAGGCCTTGATCTTGCTGACCATGCGAGCTTTCTGGTCTGCGGTGAAAGTAATATCCGTCATCATCTTCTCTTCATCACAACCGTCCAACAAACACACCGCCCCTGTAGGAGCGGTGGTTCCACCGCGATCAAGACGTTCAATTCACGATCACATTCAATCACGTCGCACCACATAATTCCCCACCAGATACCCCGCCCCACACACCGCCGCGCCAAAGATCAACGTATTGGAAAGCATCCCCGCAAAGGTGTAATGCGGCTGGCCACTAAACGCCACATGTAACCCGGCATGGACCACCAGAAACACAGAGACCCAGAACTGTGCCTTAAGGACTCGCGCAGGCAACTGACTGGTCAACCAGCCCAACACCAACGCGAATAGCGGCACATGCAAGACAACAAACACCACCCGCCCCGTCTCCGGCTCCAACCAGCTGGTCAGCGGCAACACCCGCCACTCGCTATGGGTCATGGCATCCAGTTCATGGGTAAACAGCAGGCTCACACCGAGGAGGAACAGGGCTCTAAGCCAAAGTGGTTGAGGGGTAGCAGACATCGTGGGGATCCTGGGGTTAAGTTTACCTGTTCTACCGGGTTTTTTGCGTAAAGGGAAATAAGGGTGTGTGGAGGCCTGTCTGAAATCTATCAGGAGTGACGCTACTGTTTTTTAGAGAGATCACGGGGCAAAACCTGACCCCGATTCCGCAGGTGCGAAGCGCCGGAGTGAAGGTCCCAGGCCACAAAGTGGCCGCCCAAGACGCACTTGTTAAGTTTTTTTAGCATACCGCTTTAATTCTTCAATTTTTTCCCAGAATAAGCTGCGCGCCTGCTCCGGCGTATGCTGCCCCCCTCCATACATTACATTCTCTGTTGTTAGTGCTTGGGGTATATCTTTTTCAGCCAGCGCCCTAAGTGAAGTAAATTCATTCTCTAAGTCTTTAGATTTACAGCCGCGTAGGAAATATTTGAATATTGCCACTGCCGTCTCAATCTTCCGAATAGCATCTGGAATCTCATTTAGGACATCGTTATCCCAGTGCTTATTTGATTTAGGAATCTTCGACGTAGCCTCGATAACCGCCACCCGAAAGTCTTGGCATGCCTTGGCGAGTCGAGAACTCTTTTCTCTTGAGCTAGCTAAATAATGAAACGCCAGATATCCAAACAAAGGCAGTATTGCCCCCGTCAAAACTCCCCATATTGTAATTTCCATGTATCGACTGTTTCCCCGATTTCGGATAAAACTTAACGCTGCGCTCTGCCGCTTGTCGGCAGCAGCGCCTTGTTATGCATGACACTACTGCCCATTTTCGATTGCCTGCTTAATGATTGGAGCAACCGTATCAGCAGCAATACCACGCTCCTTGCAATAATTAGTAAGCAGCCAATCAGAGAGCTTCTTTTGTCCTTTGCTCGCATTGCAGCCACGACAGCAAAGACAGATATTCTCACGAGTGATTATCGAAGCATCATTGATGATGTGCTCCCAACTCGCTGATGCCTTTGCCGACTCTTTGTGTGACAGAAACTCATTTCCACAGTAGACACAGGCTCGGTCTCTTTTCCTGACTTCCCGCTCCAAATCAGCAGGGATATTCCAATTATTCGCCATCGCCTCCACCAGGTTCATTACGCATAACCGCGTATTCAATTGCAGATGCGATATAACACTTTGCTGTATATCCCCGATCTTCCCGCCCACAAGAATCACATCAAATCTCCTACCGATCAGTGACTTACCCCTCAACCAGAAATCACTCTCAACAGACTTTTCTTGCACTTGCGTGTTGAACGGGAATTTTTACTCGTACTTTTCTTACATCCGCTTTTCTGAAAAACCACTTTATCTCAACCACTTACAAATTCATGTAAGTCTTATCCTACAAATTCAAGTTGCGTGCGAGTGAAAAGGGGCAAGTTTTGAATGCGAGTTGGGGGATGAAATCGTACCTCGCTGGGGCTCGGATCGCCTGCAGGCAGGCTCCTACAGGGGGATGCAGCGGGCTTATGTTGGGCTGCATTCGTTCAGCGAGCTGAAAGGCAGACACAAAAAAGCCGCGCAAGGTGCGCGGCTTTTTTGTGAGCTGTTGTAGTGCGTACTACGCGCTCTTTTCGGCGATCTTCTGTTTCCAGATGACAGGGCCGGTCTTGTGGACGGATTCACCGGTGGAATCCACGGCCACGGTGACGGGCATGTCTTCCACTTCGAATTCGTAGATCGCTTCCATACCCAGATCTTCAAACGCCGCTACGCGAGATTTGCGGATGGCTTTGGAGACGAGGTAGGCGGCGCCGCCCACGGCCATGAGGTACACGGCTTTGTTGTCTTTGATGGCTTCGATGGCCGCATCGCCACGCTCAGCTTTGCCGACCATGCCGATCAGGCCGGTTTCTTCCAGCATGGTGCGGGTGAACTTGTCCATGCGGGTGGCGGTGGTGGGGCCTGCCGGGCCAACCACTTCGTCGCCCACCGGGTCCACCGGGCCCACGTAGTAGATAAAGCGGTTGGTGAAGTCCACGGGCAGTTTCTCGCCTTTGGAGATCATGTCCACCATGCGCTTGTGGGCCGCATCACGGCCGGTGAGGAGTTTGCCGGACAGCAGCAGGGTGTCACCGGGCTGCCAGGTCTGCACTTCTTCCGGGGTCA
Organism: Alcanivorax sp. DP30; assembly: GCF_009882945.1. Lineage (GTDB taxonomy): Bacteria > Pseudomonadota > Gammaproteobacteria > Pseudomonadales > Alcanivoracaceae > Alcanivorax. Next base: position 168,472 of record NZ_WTUY01000002.1, on the reverse strand, counting down.
CGGTGTCCAGGTTCACGCGCTTGGCGCCTTCGTCGTTGCCCCAGGCAATGTCCGGCCATTCTTCCAGGTCCGGAGCTTTCAGATCCGCAGGGCCGGTTCCATCGAGGATAAAGTGCGCGTGACGGGTGGCGGCACAGTTGGGGATCAGTGCTACCGGCTTGTTGGCGGCGTGGGTGGGGTAATCCACCACTTTCACGTCCAGCACGGTGGTCAGGCCGCCCAGGCCTTGTGCGCCCACACCCAGTGCGTTCACTTTTTCGAACAGTTCCAGGCGCAGTTCTTCAGAACGGGTCTGGGCACCACGGGCCTGCAGCTCGTGGATGTCGATGGGGTCCATGAGGGCTTCTTTGGCGATCAGCATGGCTTTTTCGGCGGTACCGCCGATGCCAATACCCAGCATGCCCGGCGGACACCAGCCGGCACCCATTTTCGGAATCTGTTCCAGCACCCAGTCCACCACGGAATCAGACGGGTTGAGCATGGCGAACTTGGACTTGGCTTCGGAACCGCCGCCTTTGGCCGCCACGTCGATTTCCAGTGTATCGCCGGGGACGATGGAGTAGTTGATCACCGCCGGGGTGTTGTCCTTGGTGTTGGCACGCTTGCCGTCCGGGTCCGCCAGCACCGAGGCACGCAGGACATTGTCCGGATGGTTGTAGGCGCGACGCACACCTTCGTTGATCATGTCGTCCAGACTCATGTCGCCTTCAAAGGTGACATTCATGCCCACCTTGGCGAACACAGTAACGATGCCGGTGTCCTGACAGATCGGACGGTGCCCCATGGCGGCCATGCGGGAGTTGACCAGGATCTGCGCCATGGCGTCCTTGGCAGCCTTGCTCTCTTCCTTCTCGTAGGCTTCTTTCACCGCACGGATGAAATCCACGGGGTGATAGTAGGAAATGTACTGCAAGGCATCTGCCACGCTCTGAATCAGGTCATCCTGGCGAATCACCGTCATGGGGAACTCCTGCTGGGACTGAATTTGGGGGCGCTAGTATAGCGTAGCGCCCGGCAAACTTGCATCTGCCGGGCTGATCGGCGCTACCAGCGGTTTGGTCATGGGGATTGAGGTGGCGGGCTGTCATGGATGTATTGGCTTGATGGTCGGACGTCAGATGTCGGACGCGCAAGACCCAAGCCCAAAAACTCAGGATCCGGGCGGGGTTAGCGTCAGACGTCCGACCTCAGACGTCCGACCATAGCATTCGCGTGCAGGCACGCTCCCACAGGGAGAGCGGTAATCAGGGCGTGCTTTCGCATTCGGTGGCTTTTAGGTGCCGGATCAGATGCGCATTGACCGCTTCCGGCTTCTCCAAATGCAGGAAATGCCCTGCGTCAGCGATGGTTTGCAGTTCCATGCCCGCCTTGAAGTCGCTTTCCACCAGCGTGTGCTCCAACAATTTGGGACTCATGCAGCCATCGTTTTCGCCGATCAGAATCTGGGTGGGGGTATGAAGATCCCGGCCGAGCCAGGCACGGGCCTTGCGGTGCTCTTTCTTCCACACCTTGAACAGGGAGCGGTACCAGGCCAGCGCTGCCGGGATCACCCCCGGTTCGGCCAGGGTGTACTTGGCGTTGTCCAGGTACATGCCCGGATCCCAGTTGGGCGACCAACGATGCCACAGGGTCTCTACGCCGCTCAGATCCCCTTTGTTGAGCCAGGCTTCCGGCGCCAGGGGCAGCTGGAAGAACTGCATGTAGCCGCTGAGCAATACCTGTTCTGGCACTTTCAGCAGCGCCTGGGGAATGCGACGCACCGGTGGGATAGCCAGGGCGCTAAAGGAACAGAAAGTGTCCGGGGACTGGGCACAGGCCAGATAGCCCACCACAGCGCCCCAATCATGACCAATCAGGTGTACCCGCCCTCCCAGCTGGGCGGCGAAGACCATCAGATCGTCCACGGCGGCATAGAGGGAATAGTCGCCATTGCCAGGCTGACAGCCGGGCGCATAGCCGCGCAGCGCAGGGGCAATGGCCGTAAACCCCGCCTTGGCCAGCGCATTGATCTGCACTGCCCAATTTTCATAGGTATCTGGAAAGCCATGCAACAGAATCACCGGCTCCCCTTCCCCCGCCATCAGGGCCGGAAAGCGCAGATCTCCGTTTACCAGCTCTACCTGTTTCATCCCGTTACCTCAAAATGATTGTTGACCAGTGCTTCTTCGGCACGGCTTTGCAGATCCTCGACCCGAGCCATGGCTGGTCCCTGACGCATGGCATCCAGCATATCGAGCACGTCATCGTCCTCTCCTTGCAGGACCGCCTCCACCCGTCCATCGGCAAGATTGCGAACCCACCCGACCAGATTGCGCTGCAGGGCGGCCTGGCGAGTCCAGGCGCGATAGCCTACCCCCTGGACCATTCCTGTTACCAGTACATGCCTAGTCAGCATCTGTTTCCTCCTCCGGCTGCGCATCAACCTGGCCGCGGAACAATTCGTCCAGGGGCACTTTCAGGGTTTGCATCAGCTCGCCACGGGCTTCATCCATATGATCTTTCAGGCGATCTTCCCAGGGCAGCATGTCCTGTTGGGAACGGATACGTAGCTGGGTATGCAAGGGCCAGGGCAGCGCCGCCAGCAACTGTGCCAGGGTCAGATTGCGTAAATCACGAGACAGGATATAACCACCTTCATCGGTACGCTGAATCAGGCGGGCATCCAGCAGCAGATTGCGGAACTCATCCCACTGGGCAATCCCCGACTCTCGCATCACCTTGCGCACTTCCCGGCTGCGCAGTGTCTTGCCGTGCTGTTGCCGCTCCCAGAACACATGCAACAACCGTAGCAACGCATGCATACGCGGCACCTTGCGGCGATGCTCCTGGAATACCACCAGTGCCCGCACCAGTTCGGCCCCTCCCAGCACAATGGTCCAGGAAACATAGAGCCATAACAGAAATACCGGCACGGCCGCGAAGGCCCCGTAAACTACCTGATAACTTGGAGCCTGTTTGATAAAGAAGGTAAAGCCTCCTTTGGCAAGCTCGAACAACAGGGCCGCGCACGCCGCGCCCAGCAGCCCCTGTCTGAACGGTACACTGGTATTGGGCACCACGGTATAGAGCAACGTCAGCATCAGGGTAGTAAACACGAACGGCAGCACCGTCAGCCACATTCTCGCGCCGCCCAGAAAGCTCACCGTTTCATTGAATACGCTCATGGAAGTGAGGTACGAACTGATCGCCAACCCAGCGCCAAGGAAAATTGGCCCCAGTGACAACACCGCCCAATACATCAACAGGCTGGTTAGCCCCTTGCGGGCAGTCGGCACTTTCCACATTCGGTTCAGTGTTTGCTCAATGGTACGCAGCATCAGCACCGAGGTGATCACCAGAAACACAATGCCCAACCCGGTAAGATTGCTTGCTTGTTTGGCAAACGACTGCAGATGCTCAAGCAACATGTTGCCCGCTGAAGGCACAAAATAATCAAACGCCCATTGCTGGAACTGCACCCCCTTGTCCTTGAGCGTTGGCACTGATGCCAAAACGGCAAAACTCACCGTCATCACCGGCACAATGGCAAACAGGGTGGTATAGGTCAGCGCGGCAGCACTTTGCCGGCAACCATCTTCATTGAACTGTCGAACCAACAAGCCCAGAAAGGCGCGCACGGAATCATAGCGCGGGCGCACCGGGATCAGGGCATCCTCCATATTCATGGGTTCCTTCATAGAAAAGGCATCCTCTCCTTGCCACCGTGTGCCGGCAGCTTACAATGTCGGCGAACTCACAGAATATGCAAAGCCATGACGGACTACACTATTTACCACAATCCGCGCTGTTCCAAGTCTCGCCAGACCCTGGTCCTGCTGGAAGAAAACGGCGTCGCGCCTACCATTGTAAAGTATCTGGATGACACCCCGGATGCGGCAACCCTGCAAACCCTGATCAACCAGCTTGGGCTGGAAAAAGCCCATGATCTGGTGCGCAACAAGGAAGCCGATTACAGCACTGCAGGCCTGACCCCCGACAGCAGCGACAAGGATGTGATCGCCGCCATGGTGGCGTACCCGAAACTGATTGAACGGCCCATCGTCGTCCGCGGCCAAAAGGCCGTACTGGGCCGCCCACCGGAAAACGTGCTGTCACTGCTTGGAAAGTAACGCCGGAGGCCAGAGACCGGAAGCAGAAACGCGCATTTGTCCGGGCAACTGACGCCAGGCATGCAGCTAAACGTGCGAACGGGCTACCCATCGCGCGCCCATGAGAAACACAAAGGCCAACAACACATGACGGAATATGTCCTGGTGCTGTTCTACAGCCGTAATGGCAGTGTCGCCAATCTTGCCACTCAGGTGGCACGGGGCGTGGAAAGCACCGGAATGGAAGCCAGACTGCGAACCGTTCCCCCGGTTTCAGCGGATCATGAATCCACAGGAAAACCGGTTCCGGAAAGTGGCGCCCCTTATGCCACGCTGGATGATCTGCGCCAGTGCGCCGGGCTGGCCCTTGGCTCCCCCACCCGCTTTGGCAACATGGCCGCGCCCATGAAATATTTCATCGACCAGACCAGCGAACTGTGGATGCAAGGTACCTTGATCGGCAAACCCGCCGGGGTATTCTCCGCCAGCAGCAGTTTGCACGGTGGCCAGGAAAGCACCTTGCTTTCCATGATGACACCGCTGCTGCATCACGGCATGGTCATCACCGGCGTGCCCTATTCCGAGCCGGCATTGATCGATACCCAAAGTGGTGGCACTCCCTATGGGCCGACCCATGTCTCCGGGTCTCGCGGTGACGCCAACCTCACCGACCACGAAATCTCTCTGGCCAGAGCCCTGGGCAAACGCCTGGGCCAGTTGGCCAGACAACTCAAGGCATCCTGATGATTCTTGTTCTTTTACGGATTAGCTACGCGCTGCTGTTACTGGTAGGCATTAGCGGCCTGTTCACCCTGGCGCCATCCGACGCCCATGTTGTTTCCACCGTAATCATTGCCCTGGTGTTATATGTGCCCTTGCTGGCCATGCTGCCGGCGGTTGTGGATGGCAACAAACGGCAGTGCACCTGGTTGTGTTTCATGCTGTTGTTCTACTTCTGTGGCTACGCCGTGCAACTCCTCGACCCTGCGCCGGTCTTCACCCTTGCTGTCGCAAAGACCACACTGACCGTCGTGGTGTTCGTACTGGCTGCCATGCAGATTCGTCAGGGCCAGCATGCTGATTGATGAGCGCCTGGAGATCGAGACACCGGAAGGGACATTGCTGACGCTGTCCTTGGCCGGCCCGATCCCACGTGCCATGGCCTATGGCATTGATCTGCTCATTCGCCTGATTATCTTTGCCATTATCGCCTTTTTGGTTGGGGCGTTCGGCAATGTGGGCACCGGTATGATCCTGATTTCCCTGTTCCTGCTGGAATGGTTCTACCCCACACTTTTCGAAGCCCTGCGTAACGGCCAGACTCCGGGCAAGAAATTCATGGGCATTGCCGTGGTACACAGCAACGGCACACCTCTCAGCTTCAATGGCAGCCTGATTCGCAACCTGTTGCGCACCGCAGATGCCTTTCCACTGTTTTACCTGCTGGGCTTCATCAGCACCCTGGTCAGCCCACGGTTCCAGCGACTGGGGGACATGGCCGCCAACTCCGTAGTAATTCATGTGGAAAATGCGCCGACGGCTGTAAAACCGGATGAAAGTACTGCCACTGCTCCGGACTGGCCACTCAACCGCGATGACCAGCTTGCCCTGCTCGCCTTCCAGGAACGTCAGGCTCAATTCTCCGAACCCCGGCAGCAGGAACTGGCACAGTTGGCCTACCCGGAACTGTCTCCCTCCCTGGCACTGCAACGACTCAAGGCCGTGACTCGCTACCTGATGGAGGGCGCACGGTGAAGCAGATCCAGTTCGAGCACCGCTACCGCCCGGTATGGGAATCCCTGGAAGATCAGCTCAAACAGCTGGAAGCCATACGTGTGAACCGGCGCAAGGCTCTGCCGCTGAATCAGTTCGTCACTGATTACCGCCAGCTCTGCCATCAGCTGGCCCTGGCCCGTGAGCGCGGCTACAGCCTGGAGTTGCAACAGTATCTCAATAACCTGGTATTGCGCGCCCACCGGCAGCTGTACCGCTACAACCCGCCTTTGGCGGACCGCATAGGGGATTTCCTGGCAAGGGGATTTCCCCAGGCAGTGCGTCGCCAGTGGCGCTGGCACATGGTCAGTGCGCTCAGTTTTGTGCTGTCCATTGCCCTGGTGTGGATACTGGTGCAGCAACAACCGGATATGGTCTACACCGTACTGGACGAAAACTCTCTCACCGATATCGAAATGATGTACCAGCCTGGTGAGGACGGCAGCGGCGATATCCATGAAGGCCGTGGTGGCGACGATGACGTGATGATGTTCGGCTACTACATCAAGAACAATATCGGCATTGCCTTTCGCACCTTCGCCGGCGGCCTGCTGTTAGGTGTGGGTGCCATTATCGTGATGCTGTTCAACGGCAGTTTCTTCGGTGCCATTGCCGCGCACTTGATCAATGTGGGCGGAGACCAACCCTTCTTCACCTTCGTGATCGCCCACGGGGCTCCCGAACTGACCGCCATTGTCCTTGCCGGTGGTGCCGGCCTGCGTCTGGGCTGGGCGATTATTGCGCCCGGCCCCTATACCCGTCTCAATGCGTTGCGACTGGCTGCGAAAGACAGCCTGCCAACCATGTATGGGGTGTTTGCCTTGCTGCTGCTGGCCGCTTTCATAGAGGCGTTCTGGTCACCCCGGGATTTTGAGCCGGTGGTGAAATACAGCGTGGGCGCCGCTTGTTGGGGCCTGCTTTATCTCTATTTGTTGTTCGGGGGACGCCATGGAACTGGAAAAGGCTAGCGCCCGACTGGCACCACGCAGCCCCTGGCAAGCCGTGGACCTGGGCACGCAGATGTTTCGCCGCTGGGCCTGGCCCACGGTGCGTATCTGGCTGGCGTTCACCCTGCTGCCCTTCGTGCTGTTGCTGGCTTATGCCAGCATGCTGGAGTCCTGGTGGCCATTGGTGCTGTTCTGGTGGTTCAAGCCCATGTGGGAACGTCCATTGCTGGCCTGGTACAGCCATGCGCTGTTTGCCGAAGAACTGACACTCAAAACTTTATTCAAACGCTGGAAGCAATACGCGCTGCCTGGCCTGTTTGCCCAACTGACCTGGCGGCGCCTCAGTCCTTCGCGCAGTTTCAATACCGCAATCTGGCAACTGGAAGGCGCCCGCGGTGACCAGGTGAGCCAGCGACATCAGGTACTGCATCGCGCCCCTTCCAACCGTGCAGGCATGCTGACACTGGTGCTATTTCATATCGAGCAGTTCATGGGCTACGGGCTGCTGGCGCTGTTTTATACCCTGGTGCCCTGGCAATTCAATCTGGAGCTGAGCGACTGGTTTTTTGAACAAAGCGTGTTGCAAACCGCCATTGCCAGCAGCTGCCTGTATCTGGTGCTGTGCATTACCGAGCCTCTCTATGTGGCCTGCGGCTTTGCCCTTTATTTGAACAAGCGCACCTGGCTGGAAGGCTGGGATCTGCAGCTGGGCCTCACCCGCATTGGTAAACGCCGCAAGCCCAACGGCATCGCCGCAGCACTGCTCATTGGCATGCTCGCCCTGCCGTTCAGTGAACCGGCAACGGCCGTGGATCACCGCGTGGAGGACATGCATGCCGAGCAGCAGCAAATCATCGAGCTGTTGGCCGGCGAGGACTACATGCCCTTTGAAACCCGTACCCAGCGGGAATGGAAAGACCAGGATAACGACGAGGGTGAAGAAGCCAGCTGGTGGGAGGCATTCTGGAAGGCGTTCTTTGATCGGGCCAATGACAACACCAGCACCAACAGCAAACCCTTCTCCATCCCGGACAACCTTATCTGGGCCGTTTTCTGGGCTCTATTCGCCGGCATTGTGTTGTGGTTACTGATGAAGGTGGCCTCCCAGGTGGGCTTTACCGGGCGGACCCGCAAACAGAACCACGTGATTCCAACCCATGTGGCCGGCCTCGATATTCGTCAGCAGAGTTTGCCCGACGACATCAACGCCGCTGTGGAAAACGCCTTGCACGACACTGACATCCGCACGGCCATGTCATTACTGCTGCGTGTCAGCCTGGCAACCCTGCTGCGCGAATACCCTGTCGCTCTCGCCGCCGGCAGCACCGAGCAGCATTGTCTGCGTACTTTGCAACGCCAGCACGGCAAGGCCCCGGGCATAGAGGTACTGCAACCGGTCGTCAACGCCTGGGTACGCACCGCCTGGGCCCATCGCCCGGTGAGCGCCGACGAAGTTCGTGAGCTGTTGGCCCAGTGGCAGGCCGTCAGGTTCGTGGAGGTGCCAAATGGCTAAACTGCGAAAGTGGCTTCCTGGCCTCATTGCCTTGCTGGTGCTTGGTCTGACGGTCGCCTATTACGCCCTCACCGAGCCCGTGACCACCGTGCACCGGGTTGCCCCCGATAGCAGCGTACAACGGGACCCGTTCCATGCTGCCCAGGCCTGGCTCGGCCAGCGGGAACAATCCACACGGCGCATTCTCAGTGCCGCCGCCCTGTTTCCGCTGCCGGATACCGACACCACCCTGATCTTCGACAAGCAGCGCGGCCTGATGACCGACGACCAGGTTCACAGCCTGATCAACTGGGTCATGGCGGGCGGCGACCTGATTGTCGCGGCCCGCCCGTTGCCGCAATCCCGCGATGAAGACACCGCCACGGATACACAATGGCGCGACAACGATCCGCTACTTTATCCGCTGGGCATTACAGTGTGGGAAATTACCGGTGACGACGAGTTTCAGGAACTGAAAGAAGACCCACTGATTGCATTTCTGGCGATGATGCCGGCCTTTGCTGGCGACCCATTGCAATACTGCATGACCAGCGATAACGACGAGTTGCGCACCAGTTGCGAATCCCTGTTGTGTGATGCCCCGGAACAACCAGAGCCGCTGGCGCTGCATACTGACGAGGATGCCTTTCCCCGTCATATCCAGCTCTTCAGCGACCATGTGCTGTGGCACGACAGCTGGAATGAAGAAGACGATATCGCCCCGCATCGCGAATGGGATACCGAAGTCATTGCCTATGCGGACAACGAGTTCGGTAGCCAGCTGATTCAGCTTTCCCTCGGCGATGGCCAGATCACGGTACTGACCGACCTGAGTCTGTGGGACAACGACCACCTGCTCTATTTTGATCATGCCTGGTTGCTGGCCTGGCTCACCGGCCAGGATGCGGTCTGGTTTATTCGTTCCGTAGCCATGCCTCCATTGCTGCAATGGCTGTGGCAACGGGCCCCACAACTGATCCTGGCACTTCTGGTCTTGCTGGCACTCTGGCTCTGGCTGCGTATCCCCCGGCAGGGGCCAATGCAGCCACCGCAAGACGATGAGCACCGAGACTATCTGCAGCATCTGCATGCCAGTGGCTACTTCCAGTGGCGCACCGAACAGCAGGACACTCTGCTGGCAGCGCTGCGCCAGCAGGCCAGTGCCCGCCTGCGTGGCTATCACAACAACGACGAAAAGGCGCTGACTCTGGCAGCCCGGGACCTGAACTGTCCCAGTGGCGAACTGCACAGCGCCCTCAATGACACCCCGCAAAGCCGAGACCAGCTGATTGCGCAGGTCCGGCTTCTGCAAGCGTTAAGGAGCAACACATGAGCCAACCCACCACCCTGCAGGAAGCCGCAGCCCTGGCCAGCGAGATCGAACAGCGCCTCAATCAGGTGTTGATCGGCCAACAACAGGTCGTCCGCGAAGTGCTGATTGCCCTGATCGCCGGCGGCCATGTGCTCATCGAGGGCGTCCCCGGCCTCGGCAAGACGCTCCTGGTTCGCAGCCTCGGCAAGGTGCTGGAACTGGACTTCAACCGTATCCAGTTCACCCCGGATCTGATGCCCACGGATGTCACCGGTCATGCCATGTACGACCAGAAAACCGAGCAATTTCGCATTCGCCGTGGGCCAGCCTTCACTCAGCTGCTGCTGGCCGATGAAATCAACCGCGCCCCCGCCAAAACCCAGGCCGCTTTGCTGGAAGTGATGCAGGAACGACAGATCACTATTGAAGGCAAAGCGTTCAGCCTGAAAGAACCCTATATGGTACTGGCTACCCAAAACCCCCTGGACCAGGAAGGGACCTATCCGCTACCGGAAGCGGAACTGGATCGTTTCCTGTTCAAGGTGATGATTGATTATCCCGATCACGGTGACGAGACACGGCTGGTGAACATGGTGCTGGATGGCACCATCCGCGCCAGCCTGGACGTGGAAAGCCTGACCCCAGCCACCGATGGTGCCGGTTTGATGGCCATCCGCACGCTCAGTGACAGCGTGCTGATTGATGGTGAAGTGCTCGACTATGCCCTGCGGATTGTACGCACGACCCGGGATTTCAGTGGACTCAGCCATGGCGCCAGCCCCCGCGCCAGTATTGCCCTTGCGCGGGCCGGGCGTGTGCAGGCGCTGGTGGAAGGCCGCGACTTCGTCACGCCTGATGATATCCAGCAGGTCGCCCGCCCGGTGCTGCGCCACCGCATTCAGCTCAGTGCCGATGCGGAAATTGAAGGCCAGACCCCGGAAACCGTTCTCGGCCGTCTGCTGGAGCAGGTGGAAGCGCCACGCCAATGAAACCGGCTCGCCGACTATTACAACTGGTCGCCCTCTGGGTCGCCCTGGCCATTCCGCTGATCTGGCTGGATTCCGCCGGTCTGGCAGCGCTGTGGTGGGCGCTGGGCGGCGTATTGCTGATCGTGTGCCTGCTGGATGCCTGGCAGCTGACCCGCCAACCGGCCCCGGCCGCCCAACGCATATTGCCCAGCGCCCTGTCGGTCCAGCAACCTCACCCGGTGCGTATCCGGGTGCGTTCGGACAGCTTGGCCAAGGGCACTCTGCTGGCCGATCGCCACCCCGGCGATGATCCACAAACCGGGCTACCCTGCCAGCTCAATCCCAGCGCCGATGAACTGACTGAGCTGACCTATCAATACCGTCCCAGTCGCCGCGGCCCCACCGCTTTCGGAGATCTGGAATTCTGGGTACCCGGTCGACTTGGCTTGTGGCAGGCGCGCAAAATCGTGCCGGCGGAGTGCAGCGTACCGGTTTACCCGGACTTTTCCCGGCTCCATGCATCCAGCCTGGATGCCAGCCACACCTACCTGTTCAGTGGAACCCGGCTGCAACCGCGCCGTGGTGAAGGCATGGAATTTCACCAGTTACGCGAGTATCACGCCGGTGACAGTCTGCGGCAGATCGACTGGAAAGCCACTGCCCGGCGGCGCACGCTGATCAGCCGGGAATATCAGGACGAACAGAACCAGCAAATCCTGTTGATGCTGGATGGCGGACGCCGCCTTGCCATGCCAGTGGGCAATCTCACTGGCTTTGATCACGCGCTCAATGCCGCGCTGCTGCTCGCCTGGAGCGCACTCAAGCAGAAGGACAAGGCTGGCGCCATGCTGTTTTCCGGTGACCAACCTCGCTGGCTGCCGCCCGTGCAGGGTCAGCACGGCATCAATCACTTGCTGAACGGGTTGTATGACTTGCACCCCAGCCAACACGCCAGTGATTTCTCATTGGCCGCCAGGCAGCTTCTCAAACAAAGTCGCCGCCGCGCATTGGTAGTACTGGTCACTCGTCTGCAACAGGAAGACCGGGACGATCTGATGAGTGCTGTGACCCTGCTGCGCAAGCACCATCTGGTTCTGGTGGCAGACATGCTGTTGCCGGAACAGGAACAGCTGGCGCGCAGTGCAGTCCAGGATTTTGATGATGCCCTGCAGGTCTGCGCGGATGCCCAGGAACAACAGGAACGGCAGCAGCTACACACTCGGCTGCGTCATGCCGGCGCCCTGGTCACCGCGACAACGCCTCAGAACATGCCCGCGCAATTGAATCATCTGTATCTGATGCTCAAACGAAGTGGGCGGTTGTAAAAAGAGTTGCGAGAAGCGAGTTTCGAAGACCCAACCCCTCCAGCCCGCAAGGCTTTCGCCTCTGCCTCTGCCTTTCGTAACTCGTAACTCAAACGCACTATCGCTCGATTCGCACCTCACCAAGCGAAACGCAGGAACGTCGTAGACGGCCCCGAAGGGGTGACTGGTGCGACTACAGCCGGAAGCTCCCCACCCTTCACCCGAAGCCCTTGCAGGAGTGCCTCTCTAGGCGCGAACAATACCGATATAAGATTTGAGAAACGATCGTCGAAGATCAGAGCCCGATCCTCCCCCTTTTGCCCCTGCCCCAACAACAACCCCCACCGGGGGTGATTAAAAAGCCTCATATGTTAAGGTGGGCCAACAAGGGAACCACTGAATACAGTTTTGTAGTACTCCGCGGTGTGAGATAGCAGTGCAATTTTGCTGTCATTGCGCCCCTTGTTTACAAGGTCTGTCTTTGCCAGTCAGTGCGCAGCGTAGAAGCTACGGTTCCCGGAAACGGCACCCTCAATCCGGACAAGGAGCTTCCAATGTCAGAGTCTGCCGAGCAGGAAATATCGTCCAAGCCGGGCATTCACGACAAGATCAATCCCCCTGTTTTTTACGGTTCTCTCGCTATCATTGTGGGCCTGGTTCTTTTTTCGGTCATTGCACCTGAAACTGCCGGGTCTTTCTTCAATGGTCTCAAGCTGGCCGTCATTGAAGACGCCAGCTGGTTCTATGTGCTGACTGTCGCCATCATCATTTCGCTGGTTGCCTTCCTGGGGATCAGCAAGTATGGCGAAATCAAGCTGGGTCCGGATCATTCCGAACCGGATTACAGTTATGGCTCCTGGTTTGCCATGCTGTTTTCAGCCGGTATGGGCATCGGCCTGATGTTCTTTGGCGTTGCAGAGCCGGTAATGCACTTCACCAGCCCGCCAATGGCAGAGCCGGGCACTGTTGCCGCCGCCAAAGAAGCCATGCGCGTCACCTTTTTCCATTGGGGTCTGCATGCCTGGTCCATCTACGCCATCGTTGGCCTGATACTCGCCTACTTCAGTTTCCGCCGCGGTTTGCCGCTTACTCTCCGGTCCGCCCTGTATCCCATCATCGGCAAACGCATCTATGGTCCTATCGGCCACGCCGTTGATATCTTTGCCGTCGTCGGTACCGTGCTGGGTGTCGCTACGTCTCTGGGCTTTGGTGTACAGCAGGTGAATGCGGGCCTGAATTACCTGTTCGGCCTACCGGTGAGCGACACGGTTCAGGTCTTCCTTATTGTCGGCATTACCGGCCTTGCCACCATCTCTGTGGTGACAGGCCTGGATGCCGGAATTCGCAGACTGTCAGAGTTGAACCTGGGGCTTGCCTTCCTGCTTCTCGCCTTTGTGCTGATTCTGGGCCCCACTATCTTCCTGCTGAAGACCTACATGCAGAATGTGGGCTCGTACCTGTCAGAACTGGTCAGCATGACCTTCAATCTGTACGCCTACCAACCCAAGGTAGATGGCGGACCGCAAGCGTGGGTCGGCGGCTGGACAATCTTCTATTGGGGGTGGTGGATCGCCTGGTCTCCCTTCGTGGGCCTGTTCATTGCCCGTATTTCCCGTGGCCGAACCATCCGTGAGTTCGCCATGGGCGTCATGTTCGTTCCGGCCGGCTTCACCCTGTTCTGGATGACGGTATTCGGTGATTCCGGCATCAAGATGATCATGGATAACTCTTTCCCTGAACTGGGGAGACTGGTCGGTGAAGACATGTCGGTTGCCTTGTTCCATTTCCTTGAACAATTCCCCTTCTCCGGCTTTATCTCCGGTATAGCCACCTTGATGGTAGTCGTGTTTTTTGTGACCTCCTCGGATTCCGGTTCCATGGTGGTGGACATGCTCGCCTCCGGTGGGCATGACGATACGCCGGTATGGCAGCGTGTATTCTGGGCAAGCTCAGAAGGGATTGTGGCCATTGCCCTTATGTTGGCTGGTGGTCTTGGTGCGCTGCAATCGGCAACCATTGCCGCGGCATTGCCATTCTCCGCAGTACTGCTTGTTGCCGCTTACGGATTGCTGCGTTCACTGCGCGTTGAAGGCATACGCCAGCGCAGCCTGGCCGCCGCCGTGGCACCGCCAGCGGAAGTCCACGTGGGTCATCAGCGCCCTCAGGGTGGCGGCGGCTGGAAGTCTCGCCTCAAGAACATGGTGCATTTCCCGATGCGGGTACGGGTGCTGGAGTTCCTTGAAGTCACTGTGAAGCCAGCGCTGGAAAGCGTTGCAGAGGAGCTGGAAAGCTATGGTCTGAAGGTGGAAATCCGCCATGAAGACGACCGGGCCTACCTGGAAGTCAGCCATGGTCAGGAAACCGATTTCGTCTACGGCGTTCGGGTACGCGGCTATACCCGTCCCTCCCTGACCATCCGCCAGCTGGACCACGCCAAGAAACATGCGGACAAGGACACCTACTATCGTGCCGAAGTGTTCCTGCAGGAAGGCGGGCAGGATTACGACCTGATGGGTTACACCAAGGATCAGGTCATCGTGGATGTGCTGGATCAGTACGAGAAGCACATGCACTTCCTGCACATGCTGCGTTAAGAACCGCTTCATGCTGCACGCTTCATGCAACAATGCGTTCAGGGTTGTTGCTCAGTGAAGTTCAGGAGGCCGCCCCAAGACATTGGGTGCGGCCTTTTCTTTAGCAACGATCTGCGAGAAAAAACAAAGGCCAAACCTGGGGTGTAGTCCAGGCACAAATCTTCTTGTGGGAGTCTGCCTGCAGACGATAGGGTGGCCATTCGCCTGCAGGCAAGCTCCCACAGCAGCGACGAAGGAAGGTGATCGAGCCCATGATGACCGCGCCGCACATCCCCCCCTGTAGGAGCGCCTCTTGAGGCGCGAACCACACGGGTGCGGGTCACGAGGAGCGATTTCCGGAGTGCCAAACCCTCTGGTCCGCAGGGTTTTCGATTGTGCCTTTCGAAACTCGCAACCCGAAACTCGCCGGGCCTCCAAGGAACCTAACGGGAACCCGCAAGCGGCAACTGAAAGGTCTCCGATAACCCCTCTGCCAGTGGGATATGGTGGCGCTGATAGAACCCTGCCAACGCCTCACACCACCGCTGCACACGCTCGGGTAGTTGCCGTTCCAGCAACGCCCCGGCACGCCTGCGAACCATCAACGCAAATGACTGTTCATCCCCCCCATCGCCGTTCAGGTTATCCAGCGATACCCTGAAATCATGTCCGCAGGCGGCACAGAACAGGGCTTCATAGGCTTGGGGCAACACTTCCACACTGGCAAATTCGGCCTGCTGTTCCGCGTTACGGCCATCCGGGGCATACCAGTAGCCGTAATCCTCAAGCAATCGCCGCTCTGCACCAGCCACACACCAGTGGGCAATCTCATGAAGGGCGCTGCGAAAGTAGTCGCGGGTGTAGCAGATGCGATGGGGGTTGCCAGGCAAATAGACAGGCTCAGCGGCGCCGCCTTCCAGCACCGTGGCGAAGCCAGAAAAAAAAGTCGCCCGAAACAAGGATTCCAGGTCTGCACTACGGTGCATCCCGCCCTCGCTTTGCGGTATGGTAGCGACCTTTCTCCGGTCCCGGTTCTCACCCATAAGATTCGTCGTGCCTATGTCTTCCCGCCGTCAGGAATTTGTCGCCCAGCTCACGCTAGCCCTGCCGATTCTCGGTGGCCAGCTGGCGCAGACTGCCAACGGCTTTGTGGATACCTTGATGGCGGGCCGGGTCAGCGCCAATGATTTGGCTGCCGTGGCCGTGGGGGCCAGTATCTGGGTGCCACTGTACCTGTTCATGACCGGGGTGCTGATGAGCACCACCCCGATTCTGTCACGCCATCTTGGCGGCGAAGCTTACCATCGTATCAACCCCCTCGCCCAGCAAGGCATCTGGCTGGCCATGGGGCTGGGCATACTCAGCGCCCTGATCCTGCGCAGTGTGGCGCCCGTGCTCGTCTGGATGGAGGTAGACCCGGCCATTCGCCCCATGGTCTCCGGCTATCTGGATGCCCTGAGCTGGGGGATGCCTGGCGCCGCCCTGATGCTGGCCATGCGCAGCTATACCGAAGCCATGAACCACACCCGCCCGGTGCTGTTGTTCAGTGTTACCGGCTTGTTGATCAATATTCCCAGCAACTACGTGCTGATCTACGGCAAGCTGGGCTTGCCGGCCATGGGCGGCGTGGGCTGCGGCTGGGCCACCTCACTGGTGATGTGGTCCATGGCCCTGATGATGCTGATTTACACACACCGTCACCCGGTCTACCGACATGCACCACTCAACCTGCGCCAGAGGCATTTCGAAGTACCCAGCCTGGGGTACATGCTGCGCCTCGGCCTGCCGGTGGGCCTGACCATTTTCTTTGAGGTCAGCATCTTCGCCGTTATTGCCCTTCTGATTGGCAGCCTTGGCGCCCAGATCGTGGCCAGCCACCAGATTGCCCTGAACTTTACCTCCCTGATCTTCATGATTCCGTTGAGCTTTGCCATCGCTGCCACGGTGCGGGTGGGCCATGCCCGAGGTCGGCACGACCCGATCAGCCTGCGACATGCGGTGCAGGTGGCGCACATGATCACCCTGGTGGTTGGCGTGTTGGCCTCGCTGTCACTGGTGCTGGCACGCCACTGGATCCCGCACATCTATACCGATAACCGGGACGTCATCGAGCTGGCCAGTTACCTGCTGCTGTTCGCCGCCCTGTATCAGATTTCCGACGCTCTACAGGTGTGCGCCAACGGCTGCCTGCGAGGTTTTGAAGATACCGGCTGGCCCATGGTCATGACCCTCTTTGCCTACTGGGGCGTGGGTCTGCCGCTGGGTTATGCACTTGGCCTGACCTCCGTGTTTGTGGAACCCATGGGCCCGGCGGGCTTCTGGATCGGTCTGGTCGCAGGCCTGACCATGGCGGCCATCCTGCTCGGCCTGCGCCTCAAATGGCGCATGGCTCAACCACTGTCGGTCCCGGCCAGCACCACCGCACCCAAGCCTCGAAAAGCGGCCTGACAAGCACGATAGAATCGAGCATCACCGAAATCCCCCCTGCTTCGCCATCTATCCACGTATGCAACCATTCTTCATGTCACTTTCACGACGGCTTGCATGGTTGCGCCGTAAACGATAAGTTGAATTAACGGTCGCCATGGCATGTGATCGTGCCAGCACCCTGCCGGGTGTAACAACATTGGCGACCCTCTAGGACACGTACCGGGAGGTGCCCATGACTTCGGCTCACCGGCAACACCCTGGCGGGAACAGCAACGTTGTTCCTTTCTCTCCACGTCGCCAAGCGGCACAACCCCCTATACTTCGGCTGTCACCCGAATATGACGGTATTGAGCTGCTGTATGCCAATGACCAGCACCCCGACACCCTCTTCTCCCTGAAAATCCTGGCTTGGGCGCGACTGGCCAACGGAGATACCGTTGCCATGGTGCCCTGGCTAAAAAAACCCGTAACGGCTATGGCACTGGCGGATCCACTCAATGGACGTTGGGAAGGCTATCGTCTGCCCGGCAGCGATTACCTGTTCGTGGATGCGCCTGAGCACAAGGTGCAGGAGCTGGATGCTGCGGTGCGCTTCTTTGGCAAGCCCCAACCCGGCAGCCAATCCATCCAGGAAATCCCGGACACCATCGGCACCCATGCGGTGTTCTCTGCCGATGAGTTCCACACCATCAGTTTGATGGAAGTTGTCAGCTGGCGCCTGCATGCAGACGGCACCCTCACTGCCATGGTGGCCGAAGAAGCTGATCCGGTAGAAACCCCGATTCTCCCTGGCGCCAAGTGCCTGGTGCCTGCCCCGGAGAAATCGGATTTCCGCTACTTCTTCCAGCACGGCATCGCCAACAAGCTCAAGGATCGGGATCCGGAGGCGTTGGCAGCAGTGGCGATGCTGGCGACAGAAGGGTAAAGATAATTAATAGTTAAGAATGAATAAGCAATAACGGCGCGCAGAGGCGCCAGTTGGGACTTCAACGCATGAGGCCGCGACCAAAGGTTGGTCGCGGCCTCATGCGCATTTTTACTGCGGCGCTATCTCGCGCAGCTATGAATTATTCACTATTCATTGTTCATTGCTTTTTACGTATCCAATACCAGTACTCTTCCCCCCGCACCTCCTGCCCTTCCAGAGTATGACCCAGAAACTGGCAGAACTTCGGAATGTCCCGTTCGGTGGAGGGATCGGTAGCGCGCACTTCCAGGAGGTCGCCGGGAGCCATGTCTCTCACTTTGTTATGCAGCATCATCACTGGCTCAGGGCACAGCAGGCCAGTGGCATCAAGATGGTGTTGTGCATCCATGAAGGGAGCTCCGGTCAAAACAAGGGGGTGCGCCATTATAATGATTGCGATCAATTTCGCAGCCGTGGACTACCGGTGGGCAACAAGACCCGGCGGCTGCCAACGCCATGCCAAGGGGATAACGATAGCAACCAGAACCGCAGCCAACAGGAAATGGCCATCATAACCCAGCCATGCAGCACTGAATCCGCTACCCAAGGTGAAGACCCCTACCGCGAACAAGCGTACCGACGCCTGCATGGTGTAGTCACTACCCTCGTGTCCGTCCCGGCAGTAATCCATCATCAGGGTGAAGAAGGCGACGGTAGAGAGGCCATCGGTGAACTGCTCGAACAGCGCCACTGGCCAGACCCAATCCATGGCATTGTAATGGGCCAGAAAGGCCCAGCCGGAGAACGCCAGTGTTTGCAGCAACGCAAACACGAACAAAGCCGTTCGATGACGCATCCGGATCATCAACAGCCCGGCCATGGCTGCGCCTGCCAGTCCGGCAAAAGAGATCACCAGTTCCAGAGTGCCGATTTCCACCAGCGTCCAGGCATTGTCCACCAGGAAGGGATTGATCATACGGGTACCGAAGCCATCCCCTACCTTGTAGAACAGCAGCAGGAACAACCATAACCCCATGCCAGGCCGGCGCCAGAAACGCACCAGTTCCTGTCGCCACCATCGGAAACTGGCTCTTTCGCGAACTACGATTGGCTCTACCGGTTCCTGGAAGCGGGTCACCTGTACCAGCACCATCATCATCCCGGCGATGACTAACCCGAGCGTGGTTTGCCACCCCCACCACCCCACGAGGATCAGTAAGGCGCTACTGCCCACCATCATGCCGATCTTGTAGCCATTCACCTGGATACTGTTCCCCAACCCGCGCAAATCCGGTGGTAACAGGCGCGTAGCCAAACCATCGGTGGCGATATCCTGGGTGGCGCTAAACAGGTTAAGCAAAAAAAGCAGCCCCAGCAGAAGCACAAAACCCGGGCCCAGCAACCATTTCTGGGGAAACAACGACACCACAAACAACACGGCCATCACTGCAACCAGACAACCCTGGATCCAGCGTTTACGGTGATTAGGGCGACCGGCACCCCAGCGGTCTACCCAGGGCGCCCAGATAAACTTCAATGCCCAGGGCAAGGCCGGCAGGGCCAGAAAGCCGATCCACTCGGTGGGCAAGCCCGCATCCCGGGCCAGGGCTGGCAGCGCCTTGCCCAACATGCTCACCGGAAGCGCCTGGGCAAAATAGAGGGCACCAAGGGTCGCGTACAGTGCCGGGCCCGGTCTGGATGTGTTCATCAATAATCCCGGTGGTAGGCAGCCCAGACGGTAATCTCTTCCCGGTCGTAATACAGGTGTGCAGCCTTGATGATCACCTCTCCACGCTCTGGATGACGCTCCATGGTCGTGGCCAGCTTTTCCAGCAATTGCCAGACTTCCTGGAAGCGGCGCTTCATGGGCAGCTTGAGGTTAAACAGCGCGGCACGGCTCCAGCCCTGCTCAAGCCACTTTTCCATCTGTTGAAGGGTACGGGCCGGTTTGTCCACCACATCGCAGACAACCAGATCCACACTGGTTTTCGGACGCCAGGTGAAGGCATCACCGTAGATATGCTGAACGGGGTACTCATCCAGCAGACGGGCATCCAGTTTGCCATGGTCCACGGCTTGTACCTTGATGCCTCTGCGGGCCAATTGCCAACTCCACCCCCCTGGTGCCGCGCCGAGATCTACCGCTGATTTGGCCGTAAGTGCCTCGGTGGAACCAAAAAACCGCAGTAGCGCCTCCTCAACTTTCAGAGCCGAACGGCTGGGTGCCTCGCTCGGCAACCGGAGACGACGGACGCCCCCCTCTGCCAACGGTACGTCCGACGGGCTTATCGTCACCCAACCATTGTGGGAATCACTGAAGAACAGGTGAATACGATTGGCTGCTTTGCGGCGTAACAGCCCGGCTTTCTTCAGGCGCGGCTCCAGCGCCTTGCGGAAGCCTTTGAGAAAACGCTGCAGTTCACGACCTTCGTTGGTATCCGGGTGGTCCAGATACACCTCGCTGAAGGGGGCGGCCTCCTCCAGAAGCGGCCACAGCGCACTGATCCGGTCATCGCCGATATCAATAAACTCCCCTACCCCCATGCTGAGACTTCGCGCAAAAATCAGTCCGCTATCAAGGAGGGGCGCCATACTGCCCTGCTGGCTGTGCCATAACACATAACCACTGTTGGCCGTGGTACGCGGATAACCTGCTACCATCTGTTCTGCGGCATGAAAGTTCAACTCTGCTGCAAGATCCGCCTCAAAGCCCGGCCGGCACAGTGCCAGAAGGGTTTCAGTGCCGGTATTCAAGAAGTCGCTGGGCATGTCGGTCTCACGCTGGTTACAATACGGTGGCATTTACCCCACAACATCAGCCTCTGAGGCTGACGCAGCAGGGGAGCAAGATGGCTACATTGTCCTTATCACAACGGCTGGATCAATAATGAAAACAACACTGCCGCTGACTTTGGCGCTGGCTGGCGCCCTGATCACCCCAGTACACGCCGAAGAAGAGCTTGCGCCACCCGACGTGGATTTCTTTGTACAGGCCCAGATGACCAAGGCTGACATGGATCCCTACGGCTTTGATACTGCCGACGGGCTCACCATCAATATCGGCATGTGGTTGAACAGTGTCGATTTGGGCGAAAAATCCCGCTTTGGTATTGAAGGCGGCTTTGTGACTCAGGGTGATGTGGATGAAACGAATGACTTCATCCGTGCACCTTCCGTTTCGGAAGATCAGGCCGGCGCATCCTCAGTACGTGTCCGTCAGGAAGACTCCCTGGAACTCAGCGGCTTTACCGCCGGTGTTGTCTGGCAAAGCCCCTACTGGCTGTACCTCAAGGCCGGTGGCTACCTCTATGACCTCAAGCTGGACAATCGCCAGCAGCGTATCCTTCTGGACGTCAACGGCGACACCGTGACCACCGTCAATGATGCTCCGCAAAGTGACAGCCAATCCGGTTTCGCCCCTTACGTCACTGCCGGTGTAGCGGTTCCGGTGTTGGATCGCCTGTCACTGACCGCCCAATACCAATATACCAATCTGGAATCCGAAAACTTCGGCACCCTGGGTATCGGCCTGAGATTCACCAACTAATAACAACACGCTGCACGCTCACGGCGTGCAGCGTGTTGGTTGTGCGTTATTTAACGAACACCACTGTCTTGTTGCCATCGACGATCACCCGGTCTTCCAGGTGCCAACGGACAGCCCGTAGCATGACCTGGCGCTCCACATCCTGGCCCAGTGCCTTCAGTTCATCCGCTGAATGGCGGTGACTTACCCGCTGCACGTTCTGCTCAATGATCGGCCCCTGATCCAGATCCGCGGTCACATAGTGACTGGTGGCACCAATCAATTTGACGCCCTTGTCGTGGGCCTGTTGATAGGGATTGGCCCCCACAAACGCCGGCAGGAACGAATGATGGATATTGATCACGCTGTGCGGATAGCGGGAAACAAAATCGGGGCTGAGGATCTGCATGTAGCGCGCCAGCACAATCACATCTACGCGCCCTTCCAGTAGCCGCAGTGCTTGCGCTTCCGCTTCTGCCTTGTTGTCCGCCGTTACCGGTATATGGTGATACTCGATACCGAAACGCTCCACTTCCTCGCGCAGATCATCGTGATTGCTGATCACCAGCGGTATCACCGCCGGCATATCACCACGAGAGGTGCGCCAGAGAAGATCCATCAGTACGTGATCGTGCTTTGATACCAGTACCGCCATGCGTTTTTTCTCGCTGGCGTAACTGATCTGCCATTGCATGCCGTAAGGTTCTGCCACGCGACTGGCAAAGTTGTTACGCAGAGCCTCACGGGAACAATCCAGCTCCGGAGTCTGGAACTCCAGACGCAGAAAAAACGTGCCGCCATGGGCGTCACTGGAATGCTGGTCGAAATCGGTAATGTTGGCGCCGTGATTGAACAGAAAGGTACTGACTGCACTGATAATGCCAGGCTTGTCCGGGCAGGTTACCAACAGTCGCGCCGTGGTGGCGTCGGTCATGGTCATCTCAGATCCTGATACGGGTGCCTGCCAGGATCACTGGCTGACACCAAAATGTTCCTTGCGATAGCTGGACGGGGTTTTCCCGGTCCATTTCTTGAAGGCACGATGAAAGGAACTTGCTTCACTGAAGCCCATCAGCAAGGCAATCTCGTCAATGCTGAGTTCCGGCTTGGACAGATAATAGACCGAGGCATCCTTGCGGATGGAATCCTTGATCTCCTGATAACTGGTATTGGCTTCCTTGAGACGGCGACGCAGGGTCTGCGGTGTCATATTCAGTTTGCCGCAAATTTCGGTGAAATCCGGAAAACTGTTGCCGTACTCATTGGAAATGATCGAGCGGATCTGTGCCGGCAGGCCCACATTGTGGATGTTGCCGTCGAATAACTGGGCCAGGGAATCCTTGAGGAACTTGGACAGGGACAGCTCATTCTGTACCAGCGGAAGTTCCAGGAACTCGGATTTGAAGGTCACAGAGTTTTCTTCGGCACCATACTCGATCAAACAATCGAACAGGAACCGGTGCTCTTCATCATTCTGGGTATCGGAATAGTCCAGGCGCACTGCCTGGGGCTCAATGGCCTTGCCCACCAGCCAGCTCATGAACCGCAGCCAGATAAACAGGGAGGCCTCGATGATGACTTCACGGAAATCCAGGCGCGGATCCGTGGCCACCTTCAGACGGGCAATGTCACCATCGCGCTCGATCACCGTGCCGGAGCTAAGCTCGAAAAGATCATAGAAGCGGATCCCCCGTTCTACGGCAGAGCCAAGATTGGGGCAATTGATGACCGCATGGGCCATCATGGAGAACGTACCGGGCTTGGATTTGCGTCCCTGGCCGAAGCCCAGAAACTCATCCTGGGTCTGCTCCATGATCAGGAGCATCATCTTGATAAACGTATCACGCTCGATTGTACCTTCCGGATCCTCCAGCAGCTGGCGAGGAATACCGCATTTTTCCAGCAGCTCGGGAATACTGGCTCCGGATCGGGCCGCACCCTGCAACAACTTGACCACTCGATTGATATTGATCGTTCTGCGATGGTACATCGATCAGTCTATCCTCTACCGTCTGATCCGCCCGTTCAGCATTATTGTCAGCCGGGCTGCTGTAACCCCGGTACACGGAGCCTTGGAACGCCAATAATAAAGAAAATGCAGACAATTGACATAGTCTTGCACTGACAGATCCCCAAGAGCATGATTTTATCAATTTCAAGGCCTTCCAGCCTCAACCTGTTGCAACTTGTCACACTAATTGTTGCGATCATCAATATGCGCCCTTGTGCTGAAACCCGCCATCAGCTAAAAACGACTCATGCGAATTCTGGTCGTCGAAGACAACAAGGCTGTCAGCCTGATCATCTGCAGAATCATTGAGGAACTGGAGCACGAATACGTGCTTGCAGCCGACGGTGAGGCAGCATTGCGTCTGTTCAGGCAGCGCGAAGTGGATCTATTGATTCTGGATGTGGAGTTGCCCGTGCTGGATGGCTTCAGTGTGGCCCGGGAAGTCCGTAACGAGGACCGCAATATCCCTATCCTGTTTATTTCCGGCAACAGCAGTGAAGCTTACCAGCAGCAAAGCCTGGATTCTGGTGGTGATGCACTGATGGCCAAGCCTATCCGGCCCAGCGAACTGCGCCGTTGGCTTGAGGGCTATCTGGCCAGGGCCAGCTAAACCATAGGCACTATATCGCCGCTTCCCGCTCCCCGGTCTGCCGCCCTGCTACGCAGCCAGTGGCGGCCACTTTCATCAATTTCCCGGGCAAGATTCAGCACGCTGATCCCCTGCTCCCGTGCAGGGCGGACCAGGCCGTAAGCTTCCACCAACAACCGCTCCATGGCACAGGCATGGTTTTGGACGTTTACTGTCGCCTCCCCATAAAGCGTCTCAAGATACCTCCTGATATGACCATCCAGTGCCCGCAAGCCCGGATCATTACTGCGGGCCATGGCCGCCATGTCATCGACCACATCCTTGACAGACTTGAGCGCGTAAACTGCCTCTCTGACTCTCGAGCGTAACAATCCCAGCCGCTCGGACTGGCTGGCGGACAGGGCTTCCTGTGCGACCCGATTGGCATAATCCGCCATCACCAGCTCCTGGTCTGTGATGGCCTCATAACGGTGGTAAAAGGCCTCCAACGTGCCTGACGACAGCGGTCGCTGACACAACTGCCGTATCGTCTCCACCAGGTTGTCAGCGTGCTGATCGAGCACCAGCAATGCCGGCTCCCCTGAATTCGGGGCAATATCTGTAAACACCCCTCCCCCGTCCCTCTTCCCGATAAAACGACGAATGGCTTTTTCAAACCATCCAAGAAAAGGCATGAAGATAACAATCCCCAGTAAATTGAAGCCGCTGTGAAAGGCAACCAGAGAATACAGCGGATCATGAATTCCCAATTTCGTCATCAACCACGGCCAGAGCGGCATCACCAGAACAAACGCCACCAGTGCCGTCGCAACGTTATAGAGCACATGAAAAGCGGCAACCTGCTTCTTGCTGAGAGACCCTTTCAGCGCTCCCAGCAGCAAGGTGCTAGTGGTGCCAAGGTCCGCCCCAATCACTAAAGCCAGTGCTTCCGGCAACCCCACAAGACCACCGTGGAGGGCCGACAAGGTAATCAGCATGGCCGCCGAGGAAGACTGGATGATTGCAGTGAGCACCGCACCCGCAAACAGGTACAGAATGAGCGGGTACCCCTGCAGCCATGCAAGATCAAATCGCTGTCCCACGCCCTCCACCGCCTGCTTCATGGTGTCGAGCCCAAAGATCAGTAACCCGAACGCGAACAGGAAAAGTCCGGCGGCACGCCAGAACCCTTTGGGCAGCAACACCCAGGCTAGCCCCCCTGCTCCCGCCAGGGGCAAGCTGATGCCCGACAGGGAGAGCTTGAAGCCAAGCAACGCCACCAGCCATCCTGTGATCGTGGTTCCCAGATTCGCCCCCAGCATCACCGCAATAGCCTGTCGCAAGGGGAGAATTCCGGCGGAAACAAAGGCTAGAACCAGCAAACCCACCAGAGAACTGCTCTGCATCACCGCCGTGATCAAGGCCCCAACCGCTACCCCTCTCAATGTCGTCGAGGTGCCTGCACGCAGCCAGCCTGCCGCTTTTTCACCGAACAGGGCCTGTACCGCCTGTTCAATCTGCTGCATCGCAAAGAGAAACAGACCAAGCCCGGCCACCATGGTCAATAGGCTATGCATCGCCGTTATCCTGGTCGAGCAACAGCTCGCGATAACGGGCGATGCAGGCAGCGTGCTCCCGGGGGTACTCTGGAGCGAGCGATTTCAGGGACTCAGCCAGAATGGCGGCCACCACTGCTCGAGCAGCGGGTTTGTCGTCGTTGGGTATCACATGCCAGGGCGCGTATTCGGTATGCGTGGCCGGCAGCACCTCATTGACCAGTTGCAGATAATCCGCCCGGGCCTCCCAGCTCCGTATATCGGCGTCATCGAATTTCCACCGCTTTCTGGGCTTATCAAGGCGCTTCACGAGTCGCTTCCGCTGCTCATCTCGAGAGGTATTGAGCCAGATCTTGATGATGCGAGTGCCTTCACGGTGCAGATGCTCTTCAAAAGCATTGATGGATTGGTACTTCAGCGGCCATTCGTCGCTGGCGTGCTCGGAGATCGGCCACAGCCGTTCGGCCAGTACCGACTCATAGTGGCTTCGGTTGAATGCCACCACCTCCCCGCGCTCGGGCAGATGCCGCCACACACGCCAAAGAAAGTCATGATGCACCTCCTCCCCCAACGGCCGCGAAAAACTGTGCACCCGGAACCCAGCAGGATCCATGCCCTGGGCCAGAGTACGAATCAGACTGTCCTTGCCCGCAGCATCCAGTCCCTGCACCACCAGCAGCACACCGTAACGGCGATTTGCCATTAGCCGCCGGTGGTATTCGTTAAGCGTATCCAGAGAGCTCCCCAGATCGGCTACAGAGCCTGTGGAAATGCGCGTTTCGAGGCTTTCCACCTGCATCCCTGGCGTCACCGCCTCGGTAAATATCGACGCTGTCATCACCATTCCCCTCCACATCCTGTGTTGAGCATAATGGGATCTCCCGGTACATAAAATGAGGAGCATGCCGTGCAACCCAGAATCAGCATGATAACCCTTGGCGTCGACGATCTGGCGGCCTCCATTGAATTTTATGAGCAAGGACTGGACCTACCCCGCCGCCCCATGCCCGATGATGCACCGGTGGCATTCTTTGAGCTTAACGGCACCTGGCTGGGGCTGTTTGGCCGTAACGACCTTGCAGAGGATGCCGGAATGGATGCCCACGGCAGCGGATTCCGTGGAGTGGCCCTGGCCCATAACCTGGATTCGCCTGCTGACGTTGACAGTTTGATCCGGCAAGCCGAACAGGCCGGCGGCACCGTCATCAAGACCGCACGTCCCACTGAATGGGGAGGTTATTCCGGCTACTTCTCTGATCCTGACGGGCATCTGTGGGAAGTGGCGTGCAATCCGCACTTCTGGGTGGGACCGAGATAATACGGGCGTGAGGAGCAAGTGACAGGTTTCAAATGAGAACGCGAGAAAATCACCAACGGCGTGCGAACGCTGTACCGGGCCCATCACCCCTTCGATAAGCTCATGACGGCACTACGACCACAAAAAAGCCCGGCGCATGGCCGGGCTTTTCTGTACTGCAGGAAAGGGAAATCTTACTTGAAGATTTCACCCTTCTCGGCTTTTTCTACCAGCAGTGCCGGCGGGTTGAAGCGCTCGCCGTACTTGGCTGCCAGTTCCTGGGCGCGAAGGACGAAACCTTTCAGGCCACCCTCGTACTGGTTGATGTACTGAATAACACCACCAGTCCAGCCCGGGAAACCGATACCGAAGATGGAACCGATATTGGCATCGGCAACAGACTCGATAACACCTTCCTCAAAGCACTTCACCGCTTCCATGGCTTCGATGAAAAGCATCCGTTCCTGCATATCCTTCATGGGGATCTCGGTGCTGTCTCCAAAGGCATCTTTCAACCCCGGCCACAGCTTGGCCTTGCCACCTTCCGGATAGTCGTAGAAGCCTTTACCCTGCAGCTTGCCAGGGCGATCCAGCTCTTCGACCATTTTCTTCATTACCTGCTCTGCAGGATGCTCAGGAGGCATCGGAGTACCTTCCCGCTCTGCATCATCGCGGGCGGCCTTGCCGATCTTCAGGGCGGTGCCCATGTTGATTTCGTCGATCAGCTTGAGGGTGCCCACCGGATAGCCTGCCTGCTGAGCGGCTTGCTCAACAGAAGACGCCGAAACACCCTCACCCAGCATGGCGATACCTTCGTTGGCGAAGGTGCCGATCACACGGGTAGTGAAGAAGCCACGGGCGTCGTTCACCACGATCGGCGTTTTGCGGATCTGCAAACAGTAATCGTAGGTCTTGGCCAGGACTTCCGGAGAGGTATCTTTACCGCAGATGATTTCCACCAGCGGCATCTTGTCGACCGGGCTGAAGAAGTGGATACCGATGAAGTTGTCCTGCTTCTTCACGCCCTTGGCCAGGCCGGTGATCGGCAGGGAGGATGTGTTGGACCCCAGCACCGCGTCAGGCAGTACCACGTCTTCGATTTCCTGGAACACCTTGTGCTTCAGCTCGGTGCTTTCGAACACGGCTTCGATAACGAAGTCCACGCCTTCCAGATCCTTGGCATCGGCGGTGGCCGTAATCAGGGACAGCACCTGCTCTTTTTTCTCTTCGGTCATCTTGCCGCGAGAGATGGCCTTGTCCAGCAGCTTGCGGGAGTAGTCCTTGCCCTTCTCGGCATTCTCGACAGAGATGTCCTTGAGTACCACTTCGGAGCCAGTCATGGCGGTCACGTAGGCAATGCCTGCGCCCATCATGCCGGCACCCAGTACACCGACTTTCTTGGCGGTGAACTTCGGCACATCCTTGGGACGGCTGGCGCCACCGTTGATGGCCTGCAGGTTGAAGAAGAAGGCGTTGATCATGTTCTTGGCAACCTGACCGGTTACCAGATCGATGAAGTAGCGCTCTTCGATCTTGAAGGCGTTGTCCACGTCTACCTGGGCAGATTCCACGGCGGCCGCCATGATGTTCTTGGGTGCCGGGTAGTTGGCGCCTTTCAGCTGCTTGCGCAGGTTAGCCGGGAAGGCCGGCAGGTTGGCAGCAAACTTGGGAGTGGACGGAGTGCCGCCAGGGATCTTGTAGCCCTTGGCATCCCAGGGCTGCTGGGATTTCGGGTTGGCCAGGATGAATTCCTTGGCCTTGGCGATCATGTCTTCTTCGCTGTCGACCACTTCATCGATAATGCCGACCTTGAGAGCCTTGTCGACCTTCATGCGCTGACCCTGCATCAGCACATTCATCAAGGCATTCTGGATACCCAGCATACGCACGGTACGGACGATACCCCCGGCACCCGGCAGCAGACCCAGAGACACCTCAGGCAGACCAAACTGGGCCTTCGGGTTGTTCAGGGCGATGCGACGATGACATGACAGGGCGATCTCCAGGCCACCACCCAGCGCGGTGCCGTTAAGGGCACATACAACCGGGATACCCAGCGTTTCCAGCTTGCGCAGATCACCTTTCAGGAGTTTGCCGCCATCTGCCATTTGTTGGGCATTTTCCGGCTTCACCTGGATCAGGTCACGCAGGTCGCCACCGGCGAAGAACGTCTTCTTGGCTGAGGTGATGATGACACCGGCAATGTCGGCTTTTTCTTTTTCCAGACGCTCCACCGTGTCGTGCATGGACTTGGTGTAGCGATCATTCATGGTATTCGCAGACTGCTGCGGATCGTCCAGGGTCAGGGTAACAATGTTATCCGCGCCCTTTTCCCAGCGAATAGTCGATTCAGTCATTTCAATATCTCCAATTCCGGTGGCCGCTTACAGGCGCTCAACAATGGTGGCGATACCCATACCTGCACCCACACACAGGGTACAGAGGCCGAATTTCTGGTCGCGCCGCTCAAGCTCGTCCAGC
This sequence comes from Alcanivorax sp. DP30, assembly GCF_009882945.1. Taxonomy (GTDB): domain Bacteria; phylum Pseudomonadota; class Gammaproteobacteria; order Pseudomonadales; family Alcanivoracaceae; genus Alcanivorax. The sequence goes on along the minus strand of NZ_WTUY01000002.1, from coordinate 139,239 downwards.
ACGGTGCCAACGATCATGGCACCGGTAGCACCCAGCGGGTGCCCCATGGCAATGGCACCACCATTCACGTTGGTGATGTCGTAGCTGATTTCCATGTCTTTCATGAACCGCATGGCCACAGAAGCAAAGGCTTCGTTGATTTCCCACAGGTCGATCTGGTCGGCCTTCATGCCAGCCTTGGCCAGCGCCTTGCGAGCAGCCGGTGCAGGACCGGTCAGCATGATGGTCGGATCGGCACCGCTGACAGCGGTGGCAACAATACGGCCACGGGGCTTGGCACCCATCTTGTCGCCGGCTTCCTTGGACCCCATCAGCAGCAGGGTCGCACCGTCCACGATGCCGGAGGAGTTACCCGGGGTATGAACGTGGTTGATCTCTTCCAGCCAGTGGTACTTCTGCAGGGCCACGGCATCGAACCCACCCATTTCGCCCATCATGGCGAAGGAAGGATTCAGGTTGCCCAGCGCGTCCGCGGTGGTGCCAGCGCGAACGTGCTCATCACGGTCCAGCACCACCAGGCCGTTCATGTCTTTCACCGGCACAACAGACTTGCTGAAGTACCCCTTTTCCCATGCATTGGCCGCACGAGCCTGGGAATTGGCAGCATATTCATCAACATCACGGCGGCTGAAGCCTTCCACAGTGGCAATCAGGTCAGCGCCAATACCCTGGGGGATAAAGCCGGTGTCGAAATTGGTTTCCGGGTCCAGCGCCCAGGGGGTACCGTCAGAGCCCATGGGAACGCGACTCATGACTTCCACACCACCGGCAAGTACCAGGTCTTCAAAACCGGAGCGTACTTTCATTGCTCCCAGGTTCACGGCTTCCAGACCGGATGCGCAGAAACGGTTGATCTGCAGACCGGATACGGTTTCCGGCAGACCGGCAGCCAGCGCGGCGATTTTCGGCAGCACACCGCCCTGATCACCCAGCGGGGACACGATACCCATCACGATATCGTCGATCATCGCCGGGTCCATGTTCGGGAAGCGCGCCTTGATCTCATTAATCAGGCCAACCACCAGGGAAATCGGCTTCACGGTGTGCAGCGAGCCGTCCTTCTTGCCCCGACCTCGGGGCGTACGAATCGCGTCGTAGATATAGGCTTCGGTCATGGAACCTTCCTCTTGCCTCAGGCAGATGTCAGCGCTTTGCTGACGGGTTATGAAGGGCAGTGCGATAAGCGGCATCCTGCCCACGATAGAGAGGAGCTAAGAGTGCCTGCCAGCGCCTCATGACTCAATGACATGAGTTAACAGGAAGATTGAGCGGAAAGGGCAAACACTTTGCCGCTGTCTGTGCAGCCATTGCACGGTAACCGGGAGCTGCTATGGTGCGGACAATCTTTCCGGGAGACTTCTGATGTCACACACTCTGGATGTTTTGCAGTCACTAGCGTCCTCCACGCTCCAGCAAGGGCGCGGAATCAATACCGCCGGCCACTCACGCCAACCCGCAGAGCCCCTTGAGCTTTACGATATGGAAGGCTGTCCGTTCTGTCGTCTGGTCCGCGAAGCACTCACCGATCTGGATCTGGATGCCCTGATCTTTCCCTGCCCCAAGGATGGCGATCGCTATCGCCCACTGGTAGAACGACTGGGAGGCAAGCAGCAGTTCCCCTACCTGATGGATCCGAATACCGGTGCAGCCCTGTACGAGTCCAGCGACATTATCGAATACCTGTACCAGGAATACGGCGGGCGCCCCGCGCCAAAGCGCTGGCTGGTGCGCAGCCTGCGCACGGCTGCTTCTGTGGCGGCTTCCCTGCCCCGCGCCCGGCGCGGTATCTACAGCGATGAATCCGTGGTGCCAGAACAGCCTCTGGAACTCTATTCCTTTGAAGCCAGTCCCTTTGCCCGCCTGGTCCGGGAGCGGCTGACCGAATTGCAGATTCCCTACACGCTTCGCCAGTGTGGCCGCGACCAGTGGCAGGACTGGGTGCTACCGCCGCTCAGGAAAAAACTGGTGCCAGACTACGCTCCCAGCCAGCGCAATCGAGTCACACTGATGGATCGCGCCGGCAGAATCGCCGTCCCCTATCTGGTGGATCCAAATACCGGCGTGGAAATGTTCGAGTCCGCCGCCATTCTGGACTATCTGGAACAAACCTACGCCAGATAATCCGTTCGTCAGCTCTCCACCCCCGTAACGGCGATAAATGCCGTTACGGGCACTTCTCCCGCTTTCGCTTTAGTGCTATATATCGCTTCAGATGCTGCCGGTTTTGTCCAGCAGGGTTGGCAGCATCACTTCTATCAACAGCGGAAAGTGAGCAGCACCATGGGTCGTCGACAATTTGATGACTACGAACCGGAAGAATGGGAAGAAGAGCACCAGCGCGCAGACCGGGATCGTCGCAAACGCGATGCAAAACGGCAGCGACATCATGGTGAGGAGAATAACGAGAACCGGGAACACCGGGACTCGCGTTATTCCTGATCCCTGAACGGCGTCACACAGTTCTCATCCACCCCGAAAGCCTGCGCTGGCAGGCTTTCGGAGGTTTACTGTTTTCTGCTTTCTACCCGATCAAACGTCGCCGTACCGTCCGGCGAGCGTGGTCAGGATCGAGGCCGCATTGTCATCTACCTGCAGATGAAAGCCTCCACGCCAATGACCGTTAGGCAGATAATCATGCCAGCATGGCGTTGCCATCACCGCCACTTCACGCTGGCCATACAAGGCTATGGGAAGATCAAGGCGCAGAGGCTGAATCTGGCTTGGAGGGACACCTCGTCCAGTGAGGCAAATTCCTTCGTCCGTGAGATTCAGGACGTGACCGATAGGCTGACTGCCGATACTGGCCTTCACGTTCAGGCGTAACCGGGGCCTTCGAAAACGACGACGTTCCATAACGAGTCCTCTTTCATGCCGGTCCTCCTGCCAGTTTCCTCCCGCATTAGGTACCATTCAAGACAAGCTTTTAATTCTGTGGAGCAGTTCCATGGCCAGCAATGACGATGACCTGTTCCGTCGCGAAATGGCGGATGTCACCCCAATCAAGCACGATGCCCGCGCAGACACCGGCCGTCCCCGGCGGCAGGACAGCATTCGCGAGCAATTGCGGCGGGCTGCTGCTGTTGACGACAAGCGGGATAACAACCCCCTGACCGTGCCGGAACAGGTGGAGCCTATTGCCCCTCTGGATATCATAGGCGTAAAGAAAAACGGGGTTCAGGAAGGCGTCTACCGGAAGTTGCGGCTGGGGAAATACGAAGCCCAGGACGTGCTGGACCTGCATCGAGTCCGCCTCATGGAAGCCCGCGATCAGGTCAATCATTTCCTCAACCGCGCCCACGAAAACAGCCTGCGTGCCGTTTTGATCAGCCACGGCAAGGGCCTGCACAGCGAACGCCCCGGCTTACTGAAAAGCTATGTGATGCACTGGCTGAAAGAGAGTCATCTGGTGCTGGCCTACCACACCGCCCCGCAAAACCGCGGTGGCACCGGCGCCACTTTCGTCCTGATCCGCAAGAACAGCCAGGCCAGGCAGCAAAACCGGGAGTTTTTCATGGAGGCGGGCAAGAACAACCGCTAATTAATAATTAATAGTTAATAACGAATAATTCGCGATACGCGATTTGGGGTCTTGAAACGCAAGAGGCCGCGCCAATCTTCCGGGCGCGGCCTCTTGCGTTTCAGATCAAATCCATGCGCGCTCGCGCAGCTATTAATTATTCATTATCTTCTGATTCTGTTGATCCCATTGATCGCCGCCACCCGATACGCTTCCGCCATGGTCGGGTAGTTAAAGGTGGTGTCGATGAAGTACTCCAGAGTGTTGTTTTCGCCGGGCTGACGCATGATGGCCTGACCGACATGGACAATCTCCATGGCCTGGTAGCCGAAACAATGAATCCCCAGAATCGCCAGAGTTTCCCTGTGAAACAGGATCTTCAGCATCCCCACCCGCTCACCGGTGATCTGCGCCCTGGCCAGATTCCGGAAAAATGCCTGCCCCACTTCATAGGGCACTTTCGCTTCAGTGAGTTCTTGCTCGGTCTGCCCCACACAGCTAATCCCGGGAATGGTATAGATACCCGTGGGAACATCTTTCACTTGCCTGATTTCATCACCGGCAATGGCCGCGGCACAGAATCGGCCCTGATCGTAGGAAGCACTGGCCAGTGACGGCCAACCCACCACATCCCCTACCGCATAGATGTTTTCCACTTCCGTCTGGTAGCGCTCATTTACTGCCAGCTGGCCGCGATTGTTGGGTTCCAGGCCTACCATTTCCAGGCCCATGTTTCCGGTATTCCCCGAGCGGCCGTTACACCACAACAAGGCATCTGCCCGTAATTTTTTTCCGGACTTCAGTTCCAGCGTCACACCATCCTCATCCGCCACCACATGCTTGTACTCCTCACCCTGACGAATGGTGCAGCCCTGGTCGCGGAGGTGGTAGCTGAGCGCATCGGAGATTTCCGTATCAAGAAAATCCAGCAGATGGTCTCGGGAGTTGACCAGATCCACGCGGATCCCCAATCCGGTAAAGATGCACGCGTACTCCGATCCGATAACGCCCGCCCCGTAAATGATGATGTGCCGGGGGGTGTGGTTCATGGTGAGAATGGTGTCGGAGTCATACACACGCGGGTGGTCGAAATCCACGTCCTGCGGATGATAAGGCCGCGACCCGGTGGCGATGACTATGTTCTTCGTTTCCAGCAGGTGCGTACGCCCTTCGGTATCGTCCACCTGCACTTCATGGGGATTGGCGATCCGGCCACGGCCGGCAAAAATGGTAACGCGATTACGGATATAGAAATCCGTGCGCACCTGCACCTGGGAATCAATCACCTCCCGTGTGCGGGTGATCAGATCCTGCCAGCGCACATCGCGCGGATTGATAATGCCTCGCAGCAGCGGATTGCGCTGGGTACGGATAACCTGGCGGACCTGGTGACGCAACGCCTTGGAAGGAATCGTCCCCCAGTGGGTGCAATTTCCCCCCATTGCCCGTTGGTCTTCGACAATGGCAACACGAAGATCCTTCTTGGCAGCCTGCATCGCCGCCGCCTCCCCTGCCGGACCACTACCAATGACCACAAGATCCCAACCGGCACTGATGTCCATTCACACCTCCCTCTCACACATTTGCACAGTATAGAGCGGTGGCACAGTCACGACGAGTTAGACTAAGGTGAGAAACAGAAGAAAGATTCACATTGCACGTCAGGGAGACCGCAAATGGAACAACAGAACAATACCCGGCAATCCTCCGCACTGGCTCGTGGCAGCAAGAAATCCGGTCAGTGGCTGATCAGCCACCCGGTGGGAGCACTACAACTTATCGGGCTGATTTTGCTGATTATTATCGTGGCACAGAATCTGGAGCCCACCAGCATCGACATCCTGTTCTGGACACTGGTGGACATCCCAAAACTGCTGTTGTTGCTGATCAGCATGGTGACCGGCGCCCTGGTCTGGGAACTGGCCAAGCGCACCCTGTTACGCCGCAAACCGGCGGCGTAACAGCAACAGCATACTGCCAATCAACATCCACCCCATGCTGCCAGAGCCGGCGGTTGTCTCGTCGTTATTGTAGCTGATGGTGTATGTCACTTGCTGGGAAGTAGTGTTGCACTGGGTATCTTCCACTTTCAGAGTGAAAGTATCCTTGAACGTATTGAAGTTGCTGTCCGGCACATAGGTAACCGTGCCCGCATTGTCGTCATCAATAACGATTCCCGCCCCCAGGGTCTCCCCATCTTCATTTTTCTTGGCGAAGCTGGGCTCTTTGGCAATGGAAACGTTGTAACGGCCGGTGCTCCAGTCGATCACCGCATCGGGTTCATCCGGATCACTCACCACCAGCTTGAACACCACCTTTTTGCCCGGTTGGTTGACGACGGACTGGCTCTTCAGTGTCGGCGCCTTGTCCTTGATGGTCATGACTACCGTGCCAGCATCTGCATCCTGAACCGTTACACCATTACTGTCCTCAAAGGTATAGCGAAACGCGACTTTGACGGGATCCTCACTGGTACTGGTGCACATGCGGGTATCGAATTCCGGGATGGCTGGCGGGGTAAACAGCACCACGCACTCATCGGCGATGTCCCCGTCCTCGAACAGGCTCGGGTTGGCATCAATGACTTTTTGCGGGATCGGATCACCACACTTCAGATCATAACCGTCACGGTCTTCATTATAATAAAGCCAAACGAAACGGATGGTTGCGCCGACCATGGAAGTGTCGTCAACGGTGTCGAGCGTAAACAGGGTCTTGTCTGTTGTGTCCTGCACATACTCATAAATGGTGCTGTCGTAAACTTCCGGATCAGCTGCCGACGGAACCGCATGCAGAAAGGTGAACTTGTCCATGGCAAACTCGGCAGGATTACCGCTATCCAACAGCACAAATTCAGCACCATCGCTGGGCAGATCGTTATCCAGAATATCCACCGGCACCTGTCGGGCAGGCGTATTCTGGTTGCTGCCTTCATCGTCTTCTGCGGTGATCTGCTGGTACTCGAATGCGCCGATATCACAGCGGCCACCGGACGTGCGGTCAATGCCGCGAAGGTCAGTGGCCCGACATGCCAGTGGAGTACCGGTGCCGCTCACCAGCGATGCATCATTACCCATATTCAACAGCACGTCGTCGAATTCAGCATTGGCAATGGCCAGATAAGGCGGGACATAGTCATCGCTGCTGCCCTCGCCTTCAAAATCAGGAGCATCAGTCAAGACACTTTCCAGTGACGCCGCTCCAGTGGAAGTCTGGTCGGTGGTGCTGGCCGTTGTCGCTGTGCAGGCAAGGCCGGAATAGGCGTTGTACTCGCTTTCATGCAGGATGGTGGCTCCTGTGCTACAGGCATCACCACTATTGAAATAGGCCGAATTACTCATGCGGGTCTCGGTGACCGCATCACCCAGATCAATCCCCAGACCACCGCTATTATTCATGAACGAGGCATTCATGATATTGGCATTGACCGCCAGCCCGCTGAGATCCAGTGCCGATCCTTTAGGGGCCGTGTTATCCAAAAAGGTACTGTTGGCGATTTGCAGTTCACCGGCACGGATGTTGGCATCCAGCACGCCGCCTTCTACCAATGCTGTATTGTTGGCAAAGGTGCTATCGATAATGGCAACCTTGAAGGTTTCTACGTACTGGGCGGTGCTGGACATGACCCCGCCAGAAACATCGGCGCTGTTACCGCTGACAAAACTGCGGTTAAACGTAAGCAGCTTTTCATTACCCGCATTGGAACGAATGTAGACCACGCCACCATTCGCTTCAGCCGCGTTATTCAGTATTCGTACACGGTCAAAAATCACCGAGCCACCAGTAATAATGACCGCGCCGGAGCCTTCACCGTCCGTGCCATTACCACTGACGAAACCGTCTTCCAGGGTCAGATACTGAAAGCGCACGGAGGGATAACCAAGATTCGGGCCTGGCGGCTGGACTTCGAACAAGCGAAAGCTGCCATCGCCCAGAATACGGGTCAGGGTATCGTTATCATCCAGGTCATCTTCATCACGGGCCCCTTTACCGATGATCTCCACCCCGCCACCTTTAACCACGAGGGTATCGGCAAGCTGGATATCGCCAGCAGGCAGCAGGATGGTATCCGTGGCATTACCGCCATAGGCACAATCCGGGCTAGCGGCCTCACCCGCATTCAGCAGTGCCTCTCGGAGAGTACACTTGCCATCATTCTTGATCGAAGGAACATTATCCGCGAGGGAATTTACCGTGATGTCCACAGCCAGGGCCTGACCGGTTGCCGCCAGCATAAAAACCGCCATCAAGCCACGCAGGCCGCTACCGAAACGACGAACCATACCCGCCAGCAAAACCAGCAGCAGCATTAATCCCCCCTGGGCACCCAGACTTTTCTTTTCGGTTAATCCGGATTCTGGCTCGGCAAAAAAGTTGGCGATCTCATCCAGGTTCTGCCCCAGATCAGTACCACCTTCAAAGGCATCCTTGTCTACCTGGTAGCGGATCTGGTCTACACCGTGGAAATTGGAAGACGGGCTATAACGAATTTTTGGATAGCCATTGGCATCAATTACCGGCACCGCGCTACCCAGCTCGGGAAATTCGATAATCGTCAGGCAGCGATCCATCACAGCTTGATCAATACAGACATCGTCACCCGCCGTGCAAGTGCCTTCGCTCACCACGATGTCATCAAGGAGAGAACAGTTGATCACGGTGTCATTGAGATCATTCGCCACCACATCACCCAAGACACTCTGACCACTGATCAGATTAATCTCTTCCGGCTGGGCCTGGGCGCGAAGAAATTCGATGGCACCCACATCACAGCGCCCACCAGGACCACCGCGGGAGTTACCACGATTGTCCGTGCTTTCACAGGGATCGATGGAGGAGTTTTCCGGGTTGCCACGGTCAAACAGGCTAGCAAAGCCAGGACTGGCCGAGGGATCGGCCAAGACAGCAGCAGGATATGGGTTGGGCAGAAAACCGGGGTAAGGCCCGCCAATGTCTTCCGCCGACATTGGTGGGCAAGCGCCTACCCCAGTGGTCAGGCCGCCAAAAATCGGATCGCCACAAGGTACCCTGCCTTCACCAAAAAACACATCCACCTCAGCGCCATTCGGATTACTGGTTACCGGGGTTCCCAGAGTCTGCTCTTCCGGCGTTGGGCAGTTGCTGTCATCGGTAATCGTAAACAGCAGCCGGGCGGCAGCAGCAGCGTTCACAGCGGTGCCATCCAGCACGGCACCGGCACAGGCGCCACCATCATTGCCGACCATGACAGTGTGCAGAATCTGGTCACGGGTTTCCGCATCCGCGGGATCCTCGAACCCGGATTCAGCCAGGGTCAGGGCAACACCTTCGTTGAAGGCAATGGTCATGTTCACCAGGACCGCCGTGTGGTTATCCGATACCACATTGATGCCGCCCCCCGTATTCCCAGTGATGGTGCCATTCCCCAGCTCTATACCAACTCGCACCGCCGGCACAGCAGGATCGGCAACCGAGTCACCCGGGTTGCCGCCATCCATATAAATCACACCGCCGTTGCTACCGGCCTGGTTGTTGGCCATGTAAAAGTCGTAGCCAATGATATTGCCGTCGAACGTATCGGAGGTCGCGATCACGGAACCAAACTGAGACGCTGTGTTGTCTTCGAAACGTCCGCCACTGGCGAACGCAACCCCGCTACCTTCGGTCATGAAAAGTGCGCCACCGTTGGTGGCTTGCCCACCAGCCAGCACCACATTGCTGTTGATGATGACCGTGCCAGCCGCGTGAATAAGGCCACCATTGTCATCAGCAATGACCATGTCCGGATCCATGGTGGCGTTACCATCCCGAAGCTCCAGATTGGCCAACGACATGGCGCCACCATCATGAATGGCAAACACGCGGGAATTGCCCCCAGCGGAAATTACCGGGCGCACCTTGTCTTCGGCTTCTTCGAAAGCATCCAGCTGAAGCGTAAAGGCGATCTGGTTGGAGAGCGGTTCAAAAGTGACTGTGTATTCGATTTTTGTGTCATTCGGATCGGGAGTGTCCGTATCCGGCACTTCCTCAGACGTCACAACCACTTTTTCACCAATACCGATTGGCAGACTGCCATGCTGGAGCGTGTAGGTCTTGCCCCCAACCAGCTTGATGGTATCGCTGCCTGTGCCTGCCTCACAGCCATCGACGGGAAGACGGTAATTACTGGCGTAGATTGCTTCGCGAAGAGAGCACAGACCATCAGCGGGGCTCGTGGTCACCTGCCAGTCGGTGGTTTCGTCCCAATCCTGAGGGTTCGGAGATTCGTCAACCAGGTCAGCAGCCACCACGGTGACCTCTGGATCAGTCGTGCTGTTGATCTCGTAAACGGTGGCGTGGGATGAGGCTGCAAAAAGCAGGGTACAACCAGCAAGGCTCTGCCATGGCCCAAGGTGGCGCATTGTGTTCTCCTGCAGGCGTTAGTCCGCCTGGCATTATTGTTCTAATAAGTCTTTCCAAACCCATGGGGCTGGACAATGTAACCCCATGTAATTACGGGCAATAATAACGCCGATATCAGTATCAGACTGTTGTTTCTGTGTAAGCGCTCCTTTTTACCACCCCAGCGCATCCTTGACAAAGGGAATAGTGACCGAACGTTGTTGCGCCAGCGCCAGCTGGTCAAGGCGATTCAGCAAGGAGACCAGCCCTGCCGGGCTTCTTTCACTCCGCAACACGATAAAATGGGCCACTTCCGGCTCCAGCCTCAGGCCTCGTGTCCGTGCTCGCGCGATCAACAAGGCTTCCAGTTCTGCATCCGCCAGCGATTGAAGCCGGTATACCGGGCCGGCGGCCAGACGGGTGGCCAGATCTGGCAGCATCAACCCCATGGCGGCGGGGGATGCCGTGGCGGTAACCAATAACCGCCCTCCCCTGGCCATCAGCCGGTTATAAAGATGGAACAATGCCTCTTCCCAACGGGGTTCTCCGGCAAAGTGCTGACAATCGTCCAGGGCCAGCAGATCGAACTGCTCCATGGATTCCAGCACTTCCGGGCTCAGCGGAAGAATTTCTTCGGCGGGTAACAGGCAGGCGTTAAGGCCATGATGCTGGGCCAGCCGGACGGCCCCTTCCAGCAAATGGCTCTTTCCCTGGCCGTCGCCACCCCAGATAAAGGCCTGGCGATCCTCACCCAGCACCGTTTCCCGAACACCCTGAAACAGGGCGCCATTATCACCGGCAACAAAATTGGACAGGTCGTTGCCCTCGCGCAGCTGCAGAGCAAGGGGTAGTTGCGCCACCATTGATCAGTGGCGCCAGCAGTAACGCCACTGTGGCCCGGCCACAGCGTCATCAGGACAGGGAGACAACGCGGAAGACAGTGACAGCAAATCGCGCAGCTGCGCATCGCTGCCGCTGAAATCCAGACCATAGATCAGGGAGTCTCCGGAAACCTGAACCAGCGAGACGCTCTGCACCCCACCAAGCCCTGAGAGGAAGTCCCGCAGCGCCTTCCAGTCATCCAGCGCACCAACTGATTGTACCGTCAGCAAGGTGCGCTGATCGCTGGCTCCGCCGGCCACCGCAAAGCGGTCAGCCAGCTGATCTGTCACGCTATCCACAAGGTCCGCAATGGCCTGCGGGGTGGAGTCAGACTTGATACGGCCATCATCCAGGGTCTTGCGGCCCTGCAGGATTCGCCAGCTCACCGTCGCCGGATCGCCACTATACAGCACCGCTGCGAGCACCATTTCATGGGGATAGCGAGAAGACGCCTCCAGAATCTGGTTATCAAAGCGGCCTCGAATATCCGCCACAGCCAGGGCTCCACGATCGGTGGCATCCCACTCCGGGATCACCACGTCCAGACCCCGGCGATCGGCTTCACGCTTGAGCATGGCGAAATCCGGGTGGCCGGGATTGACCATGCTGCCTTTGCCCGTGCCCTGATCCACCAGCCAGACCAGCACACGGGGTCGGGGCACACCCCACACTGGCGCCCCGCTGGAGCCAATAAAGTCCATCAGACCTGCGGTATCAAACCGCGCCACCAACTTACCCTCGCGGTAATCCTGGCGAATGACCCAGCGATCGCGCTGTTCCGCAGCTTTTTCTGCCACCGGCAGATCCAGTACCGACGGCTTGCCGCTCAAACGCACCAACACCTGGTTGAGCGCTTCACCCAAGGCCCGTTGCTGCTCTTCCGGGGTGCGGTTTTCCACCGCAACTTCCACGGTATCCAGTGTTCCGGCCAGTGCGGACTGCACTCCTGACAACATGACCAGCAACAATAACAGTGCTGCTACTACCTGCTTTCCATTTAGACGCATGAGCGCAAAATCCAACCAGTCTCATAAAGCGGGCTATTATCACCTATTCGATGCAGACTGGCGAACCGGATTTTCTCTGTCATTCTCTGCTACTCAGCGGTGGAAAGATGGGCGCCGGACTCTTAAAATACGCGCCTTCATCAACCCGGAGCCCCCCATGACCGAACAGAAACGGCCACTGACCTACCGTGACGCTGGCGTCGACATCGATGCCGGAAACGAGCTGGTAAAGCGTATTGCCCCCGTGGCCAAGCGCACCCGCCGCCCCGAGGTCCTGGGTGGCCTGGGCGGTTTCGGCGCCCTCTGCGAGCTGCCCTCGCGCTACAAGAACCCGGTACTGGTTGCCGGCACCGATGGCGTGGGCACTAAGTTGCGTCTGGCCATTGATACCGGCCGACACGACAAGGTGGGTATTGATCTGGTGGCCATGTGCGTCAACGATCTGATCGTTGGCGGCGCCGAGCCACTGTTTTTCCTCGACTACTACGCCACTGGCAAGCTGGACGTGGAAACCGCAACCAGTGTGGTCACCGGCATTGGCGAAGGCTGTGAAATGGCGGGCTGCGCGCTGATTGGTGGCGAGACAGCTGAAATGCCCGGCATGTATGAAGGTGAAGACTACGACCTGGCTGGCTTCTGTGTTGGTGTAGTCGAGAAGGATGGCGTGCTCGACGGCAGCAAGGTGCAGGCCGGCGACAAGCTGATCGGCCTGGCCTCCAGTGGGCCGCACTCCAACGGTTACTCTCTGGTACGTCGCATCATGGCGCAGGCCGAAACGGATGTTGAGCTGGACGGCAAGCCGCTGATGGAGCACCTTCTGGCCCCCACGCGCATTTATGTCAAGCCGCTGCTCAAGCTGATCGAGCAGGTTGAGGTGCATGCCCTGGCCCACATTACCGGTGGCGGCCTGCCAGAGAACCTGCCCCGCGTGATGCCCGAGAGTACCCAGGCCGTGATTGATACCAACAGCTGGGAATTCCCCGCCGTATTCCAGTGGCTGCAACAGGAAGGCCAGGTGCCCGCCTTTGAAATGTACCGCACCTTCAACTGCGGCGTTGGCATGGTCATCGTAGTGCCGGCGGATCAGGTCGACGCCACCTTGGCATTGATGGAAGCGGAAGGAGAAACCGCTTTCCTGATGGGCGAGATCCACGCTGCAGACGGCGAGCCCGAGGTTGTTCTGGAAGGCCTGGAAGACTGATCGAACCCGGGCTGCCGGCCTGCTGGCAGCCCATTTTCTGACAAGCCCCTGGAAACCCGTTCAATGACCGATTCCCCCTCCGCCGCGCCACATCGTCTGGCTGTGCTGATCAGTGGCTCAGGCACCAATCTGCAGGCCATTCTGGATGCCATTGCGGCAGGAAATCTGCACGCGCGGGTTCCGGTTGTGCTGTCCAACAAGGCCGAGGCTGGAGGGCTGCAGCGGGCCCGCCAGGCCGGCATTGCGACTGAAATTCTGGATCATCGCGATTTCGACAGTCGCGAGGCCTTTGATCAGGCAATGATCGACAAGCTTGAGCCCTATGAGCCGCAAACCCTGGTACTGGCCGGGTTCATGCGTATTCTCTCCCCCGTGTTCGTTCGCCATTTTGCAGGCCGGCTCATCAATATCCACCCTTCCCTGCTACCCAAGTACCGCGGCCTGCACACCCACGCCCGCGCTTTGGAGGCTGGCGACAGGGAACACGGCTGTTCCATTCACTTTGTCACCGAAGAACTGGACGGCGGCCCACTGATTGCCCAGGCCCGTGTGGAAATTGTGGCGAACGATAATCCGGATTCCCTGTCCAATCGTGTACAGATACGTGAACATCAGCTTTACCCGCTGGTGTTGCAATGGCGCGCAGAGCAGCGCCTGTCACTGGACGAACAGGGAGTCAAGCTGGATGGGAAGCCTCTACCCGAACAGGGTTATCAGGTCCCTTAGGGCCGCCCTTCTGCTGGTACCAATAGCCGTGGCACCGATTGCCTCTGCCCAGCCACCGGTTACCCCTTTTACCCTCGATTATCGACTCAAGAGTGAGGGCATTCCATTCTCCATTACGGCCACCCGCACTCTCAAAAAGGTGAAAGGTGACCTGTGGAAAATGGAAGTCAGTGCCAAGAACTGGCTGGGTGAAATCCGCGAGACCGCCCTCTTTAACTGGCAATCCTGCACACCGCAAAGCAGCTATTATGGCTATATGCGCAAGGGCCTGGGGCAGCTAAAAGAAGCCACCTTGCATCTGGACCGGGAAACCGGGGTGGCCGCCAGTGAGCGTACCGGCAAAGCCATGCACAGCTACCCCATTTCGGAAACAGCCACTGACGAACTGTCTGTGAGCCTGGCGCTGCAGTGCGCTCTCGAACGTGGCGAGCAGGACATCAGGCTGGACGTGGCCGATGAGAAGTCACTGGAAACCCAGCGCTTTCGCGTAGTCGGTGAGGAATCCCTGAAAATCGATGGTGAGCGGATCAACACCGTCAAGGTGCAACGGATTCGGGGCGCAAATAGTCCCCGACAAACTTTCATGTGGTTTGCACCGAAACATCATTTTCTTCTGGTACAGTTGCAGCAAAAGAACAAAGACGGTGAGCATCTCATGACACTGCAATCCCTGGAGGGGCAATAACTGTGCGCCAACTGCTATTCTGCCTGTCGCTGGTTGTCTGCAATCTGGCCGCGGCCGAAACCCTTTCCCCGTTTGCGGCGGAATTTCGCATTTACGTCAACAAGTTGCCTACACCGGTAAAAGCCGATCTGGTACTGGAACCCGCGCAGGGGGCAGATAACTACCGCATGCTCCTCAAGGCCAAGTCGTTCCTGCTCACCAATACCGAAGAAAGTTTTTTCCAGTGGCGTGACTGCCAGCCCCGCACCAGCAAGTACCTGCATGAGTTCGAGGGCTTCGGCAAACACCGCTATCACCGGATGGATTTTCAATGGAGCCCCCCGCGGGTCCATAACGTCTCCGAGGACGACAAGGAGAGTCTGGACATTCCGGAAAACGCGCTGGATGAACTGACTATTCTGCTGCGTGGCCGCTGCGTTTTCTCAGAAGGTGCCGACAGCTATTCTGTTACCAGTGTCTATGGCGACCGTATTCGCACACACCACTTCGCAGTGATTGATCGCGAAACCATCGAAACCCCCATGGGGGAGCTGGATACGTTGCTGGTAGAAAAAAAACGACAGGGCGACAGCAAGAAAAAACGGCGCACCCTGTTCTGGGTAGCGCCGTCTCTGGACTATATGGTGGTCAAGGCCAAGCACATTGAGAGCACCTTTCTCAAAGCCGAACTGATCATGATTGATTACACCGGCCCGGATCCGGAAAAATCCGGCACCCAGGCAGTGACCAATCAGAGTGATGCCAGCACGGCACAGCCCGAGCTGAGCGAGGTCAGGCCCGAGGCAGGGTAACGCCTTTCTGCCCCTGGTATTTGCCTCCGCGGTCTCCGTAGGAGGTCTGACAAACCTCGTCAGACTCGAAGAACAGCATCTGCGCCACCCCTTCATTGGCATAAATCTTTGCCGGCAAGGTGGTGGTGTTGGAAAATTCCAGGGTCACATGCCCTTCCCACTCCGGCTCCAACGGCGTCACATTGACGATAATACCGCAGCGCGCGTAGGTAGATTTGCCAAGACATACGGTCAGCACGTTACGCGGGATGCGGAAGTACTCCACGGTGCGAGCCAGCGCAAAGGAGTTGGGTGGAATAATGCAGTATTCGCCCTTGATGTCGACAAAGCTGCGATCATCGAAATTCTTGGGGTCTACGGTGGCGGAATGAATATTGGTGAACACCTTGAATTCATCCGCGCAGCGCACGTCGTACCCATAGCTGGACACCCCGTAGGAAATCAGCTTGTTGCCACTGGCATCGGCACGCACCTGTTCGGCCTGAAAAGGCTCGATCATGCCGTGTTCATTCGCCATGCGGGTAATCCAGCGATCCGATTTAATCGTCATTTCTGCCTCTCGGTTTCGAAATGGGGGTTGCCAGTGATTTTCAAGCGGTCAATGGTATAGGCGCCGGACACCAGATGCCAGATGTAACACCAGCCTCAAGCTACAAGCTGCAACGCGCAGCCAGGCGATACCAGGTTCCAGGTCTGCCGCCGCGCCCGACGCTCCTGCGCGGGCACAACCTCTAACACACCTCTCACCCGTTCCGCGTTGCAGCTTGTAGCTTGGGGCTTGAAGCTTCTTCTAATGCTGCGTGACCTTGGGAAACGCCCGCTTGCCCTTGCTGGTCAACGACAGCCTTGCCGCCATCCGCCGGGCGGCCTTGCGGTACAGTGCCGCTTCCTCACTGTCCGGACAGGCTGCAACGACGGGCTTGCCGCTATCTGCCTGCTCGCGAATCTTCAGTGACAATGGCAGTGCGGCCAGCACGTCGGTGTCATAATCCCGGGCCATGCGCTCACCGCCGCCCTGCCCGAACACGTGCTCCTGATGGCCGCAGTTGCTGCATATATGCACCGCCATATTCTCCACGATGCCCAGCACGCGGATATCCACCTTGCGAAACATTTCCACGCCTTTCACTGCGTCCAGCAGAGCGATGTCCTGGGGCGTGGTAATCACCACCGCCCCCGCCACGGGAATCTTCTGGGCGAGGGTCAACTGGATATCCCCGGTGCCCGGCGGCAGATCCACCAGCAGGTAATCCAGTTGTTGCCAGCGTGTCTGTTCCATCATTTGCACCAGAGCACCACTGGCCTTGGGGCCACGCCACACCACCGGCGTTTGCTGGGTGGTCAGGTAGCCCATGGACATGGTTTGCAAGCCGTAGGCGTCCACCGGCACGAAGGTCTTGCCGTCCAGCACCTCAGGGCGAGTGCCATCAGGCTTGCCCAGCATCAAGGGCTGACTGGGACCAAACACATCCGCATCCAGCAGCCCCACCCTGGCGCCTTCAGCCTGCAGGGCCAGCGCCAGATTCACCGCAGTGGTGGATTTCCCAACGCCCCCTTTGCCGGAGGCGACCGCAATCACGTTGGCAACCTGATCCAGAGCCGGAATGTCTGACTGGTTGCGATGGGGAATCACATGATGATGAAGGCCAAGTACAAACTTCCGTCCAGCCAGGCATTCACTCAGGTGATCCTGCATCTGGCTTTGCAGCAATGCCTCAACACCGGCACAGGGATACCCCAGTGTCACATCTGCGGTCACCGTCTGATCCGTTGCCGTGATTCCGATCGTGGCACCAGCCTGATCCAGGGAAACCCCGAGATCCTCGGGCACAAAACGCCCCAGCTGTTCACGTATCACCTGTTCTGTTGCACTCATGATCTCTGCTCCCTCATCGCACGCTGCGATGATAGGGACTTAAGCCTTGCCAACCAAGGGGCACAAGGGCTTATCTTGTGCCCTTAATGGTGAGAACGTTCGTAAAATCTTCACGGCTTGCTCAATGCACTGGCTATCCGTTCTGAAATTCGCACAATAGGGCTACCCGGTATACAAAAAACAAGGAGATACCATGAAAGGTGTTACCGCACTTGGCCTGGCCAGCCTCTCGATTCTGTTTCTCTCTGCCTGTGGGCAAGGCCCGCTGCCCCAGGAACGCGACAGCATCACTGTATCCGGCCAGGGCAATGTCACCGCCATTGCGGATATCTTCTCCATCAACGCATCATCGCAACAACAAGGCTCCGATATTGATGCCATGAAATCCCGGGTCGATGATCAGATCGAAGCCATGCTCGACCTCGCCGATGATCTGGATATTCCGGAGTCACAAACCCGCGCCACTGAATTCCGGGTAACCCCGCAGTGGCAATATCAGCCGGAAAGAAAACTCATCGGTCATCAGGTCTCCCGCTCCGTCCACTTCCGTGTAAAGGGTCTGGAAACCTATGCCGAACTCCTTGATGGCCTGGCCAAACTGAACGTTCGTGACATTCAGCCCGCAGGCAATGAGGTCAGCAATGCCGATGCCTTGTCCGATACTGCGCTCGAGAACGCGGTCAACGATGCACGAAAGCGCGCCGGGATCCTCGCCGCGGCTGCAGGCCGGGATGTGGGCGAGGCCATCCGCATTGAATCCCACACCATGGGCACCCCCCGCCCCATGATGATGATGGCACGCGCCAAAGAGGGCGCCGCTGAAAGCTTCCGCCCTGGCGAAACCGATATTACCGCCCAGGTGCAAATCACTTTCGAGCTGGAATAAGACACCGTGACCGATCTGGGTGAAATCAGCAGCGCCGCCCTCCAGCAATATCTTGCCCACGCAGAAAAGCTGGGCCTGGATACCGCGGCGGCATTGGCCAGCGCGAATCTCCAGGCCGATCAACCCCTGCGTCCGGAAGCGCGGGTGGACGGCCGGGATTTTCAGCGTCTGCTGCAGTACCTGATCGAAGCCTCCGGCGACCCCTTGTTCGGCCTGCACACCTCCGCATTCATTCAACCGGGCTCATACAATGTGATGGGCTATATAGCCATGAGCGCCCACACCCTGCATGAGGCGCTAATCAAGGTCACACTGTATGAGCGGCTGGTGGGCGATATGGGCACCACTGACATCGAAATAGAAGACGAGCAGGCGAAGATTCGCTGGCACTGCCGTTATCCCGATCAACCGGTGCGCCGTCATCTGATTGATAACGTACTCAGCTCTTGGCTGTGCTATGCGCGCTGGCTCACCGGCAATGACAATCTGGCACCGGCGCAACTCCTGCTCGAACACACTGAACCCTCGGCCAAGCAGGTTGCCGAGTATCAGCGCATCTTTCGTTGTCCGGTACGATTTGGCCAGCCTCATTCTGCCCTGGTTGGCGCCCCCGATCTGTTGATGTTACCCATTCGCCAACCGGATCCTCTATTGCTGTCCACCCTGGAAGCCCATGCCACGGCCCAACTGGCCCAGCTGGGCATCGAAACCAGTCTGAGCCAGCGCGTGCGTCAATGCATCAAGGACGCCATCGGCCATACTTTGCCTCGCAAGGAAGCCGTAGCAGAACGCCTGGGCATGAATATCCGTACCCTGCACCGTCACCTGGCGGATGAAGGACAAAGCTGGCAGAAACTACTGGATGAGATACGCCTGGAACAGGCCAGGCTATTGTTGCGTACGACAGATCAAGCCCAAACCTGCATTGCAGATGCGCTGGGTTACTCGGATATCCGCTCCTTTCAACGCAGTTTCAAACGACACACCGGCCAGACACCTGGCCAGTTCCGTAAAACCCGCCACACCTTGTAAGCAATTTCCTACTCTCACCAGAGCACTTGGCTTACTTAAATTGCAGCTTTTTGCACACGAGTGCCATTTCGAATGTCTGTCATCGATTTTTCAGCCTCTATAATCGGCCGTTCATCGCCATCCCTTTGCCAAGCAGAGCCGTTAATCCCTACAAAGGAGGAAAGGTCATTCACGCGAATATCACATCGCTGACCACGACTAGCGCACAAAAGTGGCAAACAGCTGCGTCTTCCCACCCCCGGGAATACGCAGACCGCACGGAGAGCGGCAATGGAAAACAGGAAATTGGCATTTGTAGGATTGGAGGCGGACACCACGAGCGCCTGCCTGTCCATGCTGAAGATCATGAATGGTCGCTCCAGCATCGAATGGATGCAGGCCGAGCCTGAAGATGCCGACGTTCTTATGCTGGCCAATGACGACAGTGATGCCAACCGTAAATGGCAAGGCAGCAACAAACCCTGCATCGTCATTTATCACAACAACGAAGACAAACCAGCCGCCCCCTATACCCTCTCTCATCCATTCCGGGTAATGCAGCTTATCTCGGTGCTGGAAGACATCTCCGGCACCCTGAGTCACGATGGCCAAAGACAGCAAACCACTGCACAGGCCTCCGCCGAACAGCCCCGCAAGGCAACCTCACAACAAACCGATTTCAGTGAATCCCTGTATCAGGCAGTGACCGGCAAGAACACGCAAACGCTTTATCAGTCCCGTAGTCCAAAAGGCTCTCTGTTTGTTTCACCATCAGCCGGCGCTTATTTCATCCAGGAACCCCTCTTCAATGAGGTGCGCCAGAAAGCCGCCACATTGCCGGCCCTGGAGCCTGCTGCTGACACCGACCTGAGCGCTTATACCCGTCGCCCCATAGCGGAACTGGCATGGATGACGGCGCAACTGGCAAGCAGTCTGCCCGCCTGGTTACCCGAAAATGGCAGCTTCCGGCTCAAGCGTTGGCCCAATGTACGCTCGGCCAAAAGTGACCGTGCCTACTTATCCATGAGTGCGTTGATGACCAAGCAGCCCTGCCAAAGGGAACAACTGGCCGCCCATGCAGGGTGTGCGCAACAACAGGTCGACCGTTTCCTGTCAGCCTGTGCCATGAGCAATCTTCTGGTCTGTGAAACCGGCGCGGTCGCCCCTTCTACCCGTGCTGCAGCCGCCACCCATGAACCGCGCCGTATGGGCTCGTTTATTCAGGGTTTGCGTCACCGCCTTGGTCTGAGTAGCTAATGATGAACGCCAACGCCAGCAACGAATTCAAGATTCTGTTTACCGGCCCCATGGGGGCGGGAAAAACCACTGCGATTTCAGCCATCAGTGATCATGAAGCCGTCTCCACCGATGTGGTGAATACCGATCTTGCACAGTGCAACAAGGAACTGACCACAGCGGCACTGGATTATGGCCAGATTGTTCTGCCCGATAACAGTTGCGTTCGTCTGTATGGCACTCCCGGCCAAGAGCGTTTTCGCTTCATGTGGCCCATTCTTCTCAATAATGCCGCCGGTGTCATTGTGCTGCTTAACGGTGAACACCCCGAAGTCGCCGACCAGCTTGAGCTTTATGTCAACGCTTTCGGCAACGGCAAGGTCCCCATGGTCGTCGGCATAGGTCGGCTTGCTGCGGATGATACTAGCTGCCTGGAAAAACTGGCCATGCGCCTGGAAGACCGCGGTATTGCCCTACCCATTTTCGATGCAGATGTCCGCCAGCAGGACGATGTACTGTTGCTGGTTGATGCCCTGCTTTGCCAGATAGAAGCCGATGACTGCAGGAGTCTCCAAGCATGACCGCACAATCCCCACTGGGAAAGGTAGGCACCTCCATTGCCACCAGGCAGCTGGAAAAATTCGGTCAGGAAACCAAGGGCGTCACCTCTGCCGTCCTGCTGACCAATGATGGTTTTCAGGTTGCCTCTCTCCACCTGAATGATGAAAGCGCCAGCAAGCTGGCAGCCATGGGAAGCTCCCTGGCCGCCATCGGGCAAGCCATTGCCAAGGAAGCAAGCCTCAAGGAATGCAGCCGAATGATTGTGGAATCAGAATCTGGCGTGGTGACAGTCATGGAAGTTCGTGGCGTCTCCCCGCCCATGTCGCTGGCCGTTGTGGCCAACGATGCGTCCATTCTCGGGCAATTGCTGTGGGCCTCGAAAGAGTGTTGCCGCAGCCTGGCCGAGCAACTCAGCAAGAAGTAACAACAAAAGCGTGTAAAACCACACCCTCAAGGAAGTAAAGCAAGGAGAACAACATGGCTAGTGTAAAAGAAAGTCTTACCGCCCTACTGCAACCCGATGGTGCCATGTGCACGGCCATCGTCGATGCGAACAGTGGGATGGTTCTTGGCCAGGATGGCACCGGTCTGGATCTTGAACTGGCTGCTGCGGGTAATACCGAAGTGGTTCGCGCCAAAATGAAAACCATGAAATCGCTTGGTCTGAACGACAAGATCGAGGACATCCTGATCACCCTGGGTAGCCAGTACCACATCATCCGGCCTGTCGCCGCGAAGGAAGGCCTGTTTATTTACCTGGTGCTGGATAAAGCCAAATCCAACCTGGCTCTGGCACGGCGTGCCTGCCAGGAAGTGGAGTCGACACTTAGCATCTAGACATTACTGGGGGGCAGCGGCGCAGGTCGCTACCCCTCCCCTCACCCTTCCCTCATCCGTCTTCCTTTCCCGGCAGCCTCCATACTGTGCCTTACTGGCTACCTCCAGTTGCTGTCAGCCCGCCCCAAACACCTTTTGTCAGACAATTGCTTCAGCATTCCCCCACTTCATGGCTATACTGCCATCATCCAATGACAATAATGAATCTGACGGAGACACGTCATGAAAGGCACGCTCAAGCAACTGGAACGGGCCATTGAGCACGCTCAGACCTATAACGAATGGTATGAGGCCAGCCAGGAACACGACCGGCTTTCCGGTGCGGATGAATGGAAAGAAATCGACCGTTCTCCCCATTACGATTACGAACTGATCCGTAATCGCCTCTGGCAAATCCGCCAGGCCCGCGAGCGCGGGGACGTGAACAAGCTGGTCTTCCACCTGCATGAAGGCCTGCATGGCAATCTGGGCAACATTTCCAATCCGCACCTTTATCAGCACAGCCGCGTGGGTACCAAACACCTGATCGAGAACTATCTCACCGAGGTGACTACCGCGCTGAATTACCTGTGTGACACCAACTTCAAGGAGTTCGGGCTCAAGGAGAAACTGGATTTCTTCGAGACCACCGGTCAGGCCTTCGGGCAGAGCTGTCTGATGCTGTCCGGCGGCGCTGCACTGGGACTCTTCCATATCGGCGTGGCCCGCTGCCTTTGGGAGCAGGACCTGCTGCCTTCCGTGATCTCGGGATCCAGTGCCGGCAGTATCATTGCTTCCGTGGTGGGCACCCACAACGATGAAGAACTGAAGCTCAAGCTGGAACCGGAAAACATCTATCTGGAAGCCTTCAAGGTACTGGGCTGGAAAGGCCTGATCCGCGGCACCCCGGTGCTGGACGGCGACCACCTGGAAGCCTGCCTGGAAGAAAACATTTCCGACATGACCTTTGAAGAGGCCTACCGGCATACCGGGCGGGAAATCAATATCACGGTCAGCCCCTATGACCGCAACCAGCATGCCCGGCTGCTCAATCGACGCACCTCCCCCAATGTGCTGATTCGCAAGGCATCACTGGCGTCCTGTGCGATTCCCGGCATTTATCCACCGGTATCCCTGTGGGCCAAGAATATCGACGGCGAGCGAGTGCCCTATATCCCCGGCCGCAAGTTTGTTGATGGCTCCATTGTCGACGATCTGCCGATCCGCCGGCTGTCCCGTCTGTATGGCGTGAATCACTCCATCGTCAGCCAGACCAACCCCCATGTGGTGCCGTTCCTGTCCCGTAGCGACACAGGTAACTCACTCAGCACCCTCGGTGACTGGGCCCTGCGCAACGCCTCCATGAATATTCGCTATGCCCTTAAACTGGTACAGCAGCGTGTTGCTTCCAACGATGTGGGTCTGATGATCGACAAGGCCAAGAGCATGGTGACGCAGAAGTATATCGGCGACATCAACATGATCCCGCCCCGTCAGCCCATGAATGCTCTCAAGGTGCTCAGCAACCCGACTCTGCAGGATGTACGCAACTACATCCGCAAGGGCGAGCAGGCCACCTGGCCCAAGGTGGAAATGGTAGCCAACACCACCATGATTAGCCGCACCTTCCGCGACTGCCGCGCTCGCCTGGATCGCATCGAGGAGCGCATGCTGGATCAGGTGCCGATGTCAGTGGTGTGATGGGGCGCAGGATGACGAACGTCCGAAGCCTGACGCTTTAAAACCCAAAGGCGGGTTTACCACAGAGGTCACAGAGATCACCGGGAAACGAGCGGCTTCTCTGCGCCTCTGTGAACGCTGTGGTGAAAGAAAGCGATTTTGCTCCACCCCTTCGCGGTCAAACGACCGCTCCCACAACGACATCCGGTATACCGGCGCTGTTGTCTCTGTGCTGAAAGGCAGATCGGACCTTCGTCCCTCAAGAGGAACTCCTACAGGAGGAGGATACCGTGGGAGTCTGCCGGCAGACGGCTGTGCGGTTGGATATGCCTTATCGCTTGCAGGCAAGCTCCCACAAAAAACCAGAAGCAAACCGTCCCTGCTTCTGTCCTTCCTTGTAGCTTGAGGTCTGTAGCTTGCCGCTGCTTTTCCCCTTTCCTCGTAGTCAGTCGCTCGCAGCTCGAAGCGGCTTTCAAGACACCCGAGGGAGGTCACTCACCCGTGTCGTATAGGCCGGAGACAAGTACTCCCGACGCATGCTCCAGACACATTCCTGACGGGTTTTCACTCCCCGACCAGCCAGCCACACGCGGCCCTTGCCGCTACGGTTGATGCTGTCCATCACCGCCATGAGTGCTTCACCCTGCCGGGTCTTGCTCGCCTCGAACAATCCCCCCTGGGCATGTTCCGCAGGGCGTAGATCTGTCAGCATTATGCCAACTTTTCCGTAGCGCAATCCGGGCTTCCACAACTGCTCCAGCAGTTGCACCGCCAGCCGCGCCAGCTCACGGGTATCGGCACTGGCCTGCGGCAAATCGCGACTGAGTGAATCCGGCCAGAGCTGCTGAGGCTTGCCCATGGGTGCAGTGCGTAACCACACACTGACGCTTCCGGCCAGCTGGCCTTCCATACGCATTTTTTCTGCAGCCCGTGCCGTATAGTCATTTACCGCCTGACGGAGCGGCGGCAGCGACACTACAGGCTGCCCAAAGGAACGGGAATGGATAATCTGCTGGCGCGGTGGCGGCTGCAGCTCCAGCGTCAGACAGGGCTCACCGTTCAGCTCCCGGACCATACGCGCTTGCACCACGGAGAAATGGCGCCGCACCCAGTCATACTCCAGTGCTGCCAACGCCGCACCGTTGTGGATTCCCAACGCCTCCAGACGAGCCACCAGACGGCGGCCCACACCCCAGATATCTCCCAGCGGCGTCTGGCCCAGCACCGCCTGCCAGTCTTCAGGCCTGGCCCACACCTCCACACCCGACCCCAGGCGCTTGGCGTAATGATTGGCCAGCTTGGCCAGCGTCTTGGTGGGGGCAATCCCGACACAAACCGGCACCCCCACCCACCGGGCTACGCGCTCGCGCAGCTGCTCCCCAAGCACCTGTAGCTGTGCTTCAGGCACCATGGAAAGATCCAGAAAGGCTTCGTCGATGGAATACACTTCCACTTTGGGCGCCAGGGTTGCCAGGGTCGTCATCACCCGCCGTGACAGGTCTCCGTACAGAGTGTAGTTGGAAGAGAACACCGCCACGTCATGCTTGCGGATCAGATCGCGCACCTGAAACAACGGCACCCCGGTACGAATACCCAACGCTTTCGCTTCCGCCGATCCGGCCACCACACAGCCGTCGTTGTTGGACAGCACCACCACCGGCCGGTCGCGCAAATCAGGGCGAAATACCCGTTCACAGGAGGCATAGAAGCTGTTGCAATCCACCAGGGCAAACATGTCAGCCCGCCCCGCCACGCAGGGTATGAAGCGCAAAGGTAACCACCCCGAACAACTCCCAACTCCCCTCCTCCGGCACAATCGGTGCATAGCGGCGGTTGCGCGGCAGCAAACGGAGAGACGGTTTCAGGGCCAGCTCCTTGACGGTAAATTCCCCATCCACAGCGGCCACCACAATGTCACCATGCAGCGCTTCCAGTGAGCGATCCACCACCAGAATGTCACCCGCATAAATCCCCGCATCAATCATCGAATCCCCTTCCACCCGTAGAAGGAAAGTGGCGGCCTCCTGACGAATACACAGGCGGTTGAGATCCAGCGGTTCTTCCATGTAACCCTGGGCCGGCGAGGGAAAGCCGGCCCGCACGGCTTCAGTAAATAACGGTAATGCAGCCATGTCACACCTGACTCACTAATGGGAAATCAGGTTATCCAAATACTGTTCATATGTACAGCATTTGGTGCAAAACCATTGCATAGACACCAAACCCAAACATGAATTACGAGCACTTACAAAACCTCATAAAAACCGCCATCCACCAAGTACAAACCATCGCTCAAAGTAGAGAGGCACGGAGATAAATAATTACTGGCCCGACACGGCCAAGGAACAGTATGAGCGTCGAATCTAACTCCAAATGGTTCTCCGACTTCATGGAAGAATTGGGACTTCCGTCCAATTCGATATTCCAAGGCTACGTGCTCTATAACACAGAGCACGACGGCTTTATGGCAATCAACAAGGAAACAGGACAGCCTCGCACACACTATGTAAGGCCCAGTGCCTGGGCCCATCGCTATCCCTATATCCAGCTGGCCAGCGATGCTGTACGCAGCTTGAATGACCACCTTGAGATTCATGCCCTGTTTGTGATCGGCAAACGGTTTATGGCGTTCCCTGTATAACCGCCTCAGTCATTCCGGTCGTACAAAGTGCGACCGCGCCTCCTCCACCTTGTTGCGAATCACGCATCCAAAGTGATGATCATTAATTAATCCCATGGCCTGCATAAAGGCATAACAGGTGGTCGGCCCGACAAAGGTCCAGCCCCTTTTTTTCAACGCCCGGGACAGCGCCACGGATTCCGGCGAGGTTGCCACCGATTGCGGTGCTGGCAAATGCCCTGCGTCAGGCTCGAAAGACCAGAAAAAAGCCGCCAGCGATCCGCACTCCTCCATCAGTTCTGCCGCACGGCGGGCATTGTTGATGACTGACTGGATCTTGCGGCGGTTACGGACAATCGCGGGATTATCCATCAGAGCTTCTACCTGAGTATCACCAAACCCGGCTACCACCCTGTAATCGAAACCGGCAAAAGCATCGCGGAAGGCTTCCCGTTTCTCCAGGATGGTGCGCCAGCTCAACCCGGCTTGAAAACCTTCCAGACAGACCTTCTCGAACAGGCGAATATCATCTCCTACGGGAAACCCCCATTCACTATCATGATAGCGGGGATAATCCGGCGCGGCCTGGCTCCAGGCACAGCGACATTGTCCATCGGTCCCGATGATCACGTCATCCATGACGCCTCCTGATGGTTGAGCTCACAATGCCATGCCAGTGCACCAGCCGCTGGCCCAGGCCCACTGGAAGTTGAACCCGCCCAGCTGGCCGGTCACGTCCAGCACCTCGCCAATAAAGTGCAGGCCCGGCACGGATTTCACCTCAAAGTTCTTCGAGGAAATGGCGTCAGTATCGACCCCGCCCAGGGTCACTTCTGCGGTGCGGTAGCCTTCCGTGCCAGAAGGCTTGAAGGACCACCCCTTCAATACCGCAGCCACGGATGACAGGCGCTCATTACTGAACTGCTGCAGGTTGCCCTGCCAACCGAACTGCTCCACCAGCGCCGATGCCAGCCGCTGGGAAAAATACTGCCGTAGCCAGCGTTCCAGACCGCGATTAGGGTGTTGCTGCCGCTCCGCCGCCAGTTCAGCAACCGGATCGACAATCTGTGGCAGCCAGTCCACAGTCACGGCCTGTCCCGGCACCCAGAAGCTGGAGACCTGGAGCATGGCCGGACCGGACAGGCCTCGATGGGTAATCAGCATGGGGTCGGCAAAAGACGCACTGGCGGTGCGTGCTACCACCTCAGTGCTGATTCCTGACAGCTCGGCCAGCCAGGCCTTGTCATCCGGCTGCAGGGTAAAAGGCACCAGCCCGGCTCGAGTAGGCAACACCTGCAGACCAAATTGCTCTGCCAGCTGGTAGCCAAAGCCGGTGGCACCCATGGTCGGGATGGACAGCCCGCCACAGGCCACCACCAGCTTCTGGCAGGTGATTGTCCCGGCACTGGTGGCCAGACTGAATCCCTTGCCAGTCTGGCTGACTCGCTTGATAGAGGTATTCAGGGCAATCTCGGCTCCAGCCCATTCACACTCAGTGAGCAGGACACCCAGAATCTCCTTGGAGGAGTCCGCACAGAACAGCTGCCCAGGTGCCTTTTCCACATGCTCTATGCCATGACGCTCCACCAGCTCGACGAAATGCCAGGGGCTATAGCGCTTCAGGGCGGATTTGCAGAAGTGAGGATTGGCGGAGACGAAATGCTCTGGCGTCGTGTTCAGGTTGGTGAAATTACAGCGACCGCCACCAGACATGAGGATCTTCTTGCCTGCCTTGTTGGCATGATCCAGCACCCGCACCCGATGCCCCTGATACGCCGCTGTAGCCGCACACATCAGCCCGGCAGCGCCGGCGCCGATGACAACAATGTCAGTCTCTGTAATGGCAGCCATGGGCCCCTCCTGATTGGGGAGCAAGGATAGCAAAAAAGAGAGCAGCAAGCGGCAAGCTTCAAGGCGCGGAATGGCGTGTACTGTGCTGCGGTATAGTGCCCACGAAAGAGGCGCTAATGGCGAGTTGAAAGTTTAAAGTTGAAAAGGGAAAAGCAAACCAGTACGGATAACCTGGAGCAGTCAGGTCAGAAAACCCCAAAGGTGCTTTTCCAATGCAAAATCGCTTGCAGGCAAGCATCTAGGGCGAGATTGGCAAGGCCTCGCCGGATAGCAAGGCCCTGCCCGCGTGTTGCATGTTGCGTCTCTTACTGACTCAACTCCTGCTCGCTGAACATGTCTGCGAACAACGGCGAGGTCAGATAACGTTCCCCGGAATCCGGCAGCACCACCACGATGGTCTTGTCGGCGAACTCGGGCTGCTGGCTGAGGCGGTCGGCCACGCACATGGCAGCACCACAGGAGATCCCGGCGAGGATGCCCTCTTCCTGCATCAATTTGTGGGCCCAGGCCATGGCGTCTTCGTTGCTGACCTGCTCGGCGCGGTCTACCACAGACAGATCCAGATTCTTCGGCACAAAGCCGGCGCCAATCCCCTGGATCTTGTGCGGGCCATGGGTCGGCTCATCGCCGCTCAAACCGGCGGCAATCATGGTTGAGGAGTCCGGTTCCACTGCCACGGAGGTGATGGCTTTGCCCTTGGTGTTCTTGATATAGCGAGACACCCCGGTGATGGTACCGCCAGTACCGACACCTGCTACCAGCACATCAATCTCGCCATCGGTGGCGTCCCAGATTTCCGGGCCTGTGGTCTTTTCATGGATGGACGGGTTAGCCGGGTTCTCAAACTGTTGCAGCATCAGATGCGTATCAGGGTTCTCGCTGACCAGTTCTGCGGCCTTGGCAATGGCACCGGGCATGCCCTTGGGACCCGGCGTCAGCACCAGCCTGGCGCCCAGCGCCTTGAGAATCTTGCGGCGTTCCAGGCTCATGGAGTCGGGCATGGTGAGGACCAGATCATAGCCGCGGGCGGCGGCCACATAGGCCAGTGCGATGCCGGTGTTGCCGCTGGTGGGTTCCACCAGGGTCATCCCTGGCTTGAGCTTGCCGCTCTGCTCGGCATCCCAGATCATGGAGGCACCAATACGGCATTTCACACTGCCCGCCGGGTTACGGGATTCCAGCTTGGCAAGAATGTTGCCTTTGCTGATGCGGTTGATTTTTACCAGCGGCGTGTTGCCGATAGTCTCGCTGTTATCCTTGTAAATCTGTGCCATGGTTTGCCTCCTTGTTGTGAGGAGTTGTCAGGAAAAACAATCAGGGCGCATCCTTCTTCGTATCGGCGCTACCCTGTTTCTTCAGTTTTCTGCTCCAGCGCTGACGCGCATAGAGTCTGAGATCGGCCACACTATCCGTCTCATCCATGATTTCACGACCAAGAATGGTTTCCAGGATATCTTCCAGCGTGACCAGCCCCACCCAGGTGCCATGCTCATCGTAGACCACCGCCATATGCTGGCGCTGATTGAGCATGGCATGAAACAGGCTTTCGATGCTCATTCGCGTGCTGATCATGGACACATCAAGCGCCAGGGCCTTCATGGTCTGCTCCGGGGACACATCCAGCAAGTCAGACTTGTGGATATAACCGCTGCACTCGCCCCGTTCGTTCATCACCGGGAAGCGCGAAAACGGCTGCCCCTTCTCCTGCTCCAGAAATCCGGCCACCGTCATCTCCGGAGAAACCGTCCGGCACACAGTGCGTGGGGTCATGATGGCGCCCACCTTCACATCATGCAGATGGAGAATGTTCAGGATCACCTTGTGCTCGTCATCGGCCAGGGCCTGCTGGTCCTTGCCCATATCCGCCAGCGCGGCAATTTCAGACCGCACATCCACATCATGTTCATTACCACCGATCTGACTGGTAATCAGCTTGGACAGCCACACAAAGGGCGCCAACACGACCATGATGAACTTCAGCACCGGCGGCAGCATGGGCGCCAGCGAACGCCAGTATTTGGCGCCGATGGTCTTGGGAATGATCTCGGACAGGATCAGGATGGCCAGCGTCATGATACCCGACGCAGCCCCCAGCCAGGTCTCCCCAAACACCACCGCCACCTGGGCCCCAACACCGGTCGCACCCACGGTATGTGCCACGGTATTCAAGGTCAGAATCGCAGAAAGTGGCTTGTCGATATCGTCCTTGAACGCACGCAGTGACTGATACAGCGCCGGGCGTTTTTCACGCAAGCCGGCGATAAAGCTCGGAGTGATGGAGAGCAAAGCGGCTTCCAGCACCGAGCAAATAAAGGAGAAACCAATGGAGATGGCGGCGAAAACAATGAGCAAGGTCAAGACAGCAAACTCCTGTTGAAGACAGCCGCCGATGATCCGGCTGCCCTTTCAGCATCAGACAGAATAGCGTCGCGCGAAATCCGCCAACAGCTGGCACACACTGGCCATACCGTCGTGAATCACCGCTTCTATCTCCGCCATGGTGATTTCATGGGTAGACTTTCCCGCCGCCGGATTCACCACCAGCGACAACATCGCATAGGGTAGCTCCAGCTCACGAGCCAATACGGCTTCCGGCATGCCCGTCATACCGACAATGTCACAACCGTCACGTTCCAGCCGCAGGATTTCAGCGGCGGTTTCCAGTCTCGGCCCCTGAGTGGCGGCATAACAACCGCCGTCATTCCACTCCAACTCCGAGGCGGCCAGTTGCTCTTTCAAGGCATTCCGCAAGGCCGTATCAAACGGCCAGCTGAAATCCACGTGCACCAGTGGCTCGTCCGGATCATCAAACAGGGTCATCTCACGACCGTAGGTATAGTCGATAATCTGGTCTGGCAGGACCAGCGCTCCTGTCGGAGCCTCCGCGGTGATGCCTCCCACCGCGTTCGCCGCCACGATGGCTGAGGCGCCTGCTTGCTGGAGAGCCAGCATATTGGCCCGGTAGTTTACCTGGTGGGGCAACAGCACATGGGGATCACCATGACGGGCAAGAAACAGCACCTGCTGGCCATCCAGCACCCCTTCCAGAACCGGCGCTGAGGGCTTACCAAAACGCGTAGTGATGTCATGACGACGGGTAATCTGCAGATTATCCATCCGGGTGAGTCCGGTTCCGCCAATAAACGCCAGCATGTTATTGCTCTTCCTCTCTGACAGCGTAGATACCCGGTGCATTGCGCCAGAAGCCCTTGTAATCCATGCCCATGCCAAACAGGTAATGGTCGGCGGCTTCAAGCGCGGTAAAGTCGGCCTTCAAACCCGGCTCCGCCTTGCGGTCATGCTGCTTGTCCACCAGCACACAGGTTTTCACTGACGCAGCCCCCTGCGCTTCACAGGCACGAATAATGGACAGCAGCGTGGTACCCACATCCAGGATGTCATCCACGATCAACACATGGCGGCCAGCCAGACTGGCGTTGGGTGTCACCAGCCATTCCACATCACCACCTGTAGTTTCACCCAGGTAGCGGCTGGCGTGGAGATAATCCATCTCCAGCGGGAAATCCAGCCGCTTGACCAGTTCCGCTGCGAAGATCATGCCACCATTCATGATGGTCACAAATACGGGCACCTTGCCGCTGTAGGCCTCGGTGACCTCGAACGCCAGCTTGGCAATGGCTTCCTGCACCTGATCGGAAGAATGCAGCTCGATGGCCTCACGGCGTACCTGCATCAATTGCTTTTGCACATCATCAGCGATGGACATGTTGGCTTTCCTCTGCATTGTCTTCTTCAAGGCCGGTTTCAGGAGCATCATCATTGTTGCTGACCAGATGCAACGTGCGTGTGGGGAACGCGAACTCGGCACCATGCTCATGGACAATATTCATGATCTTCATGAGAACATCCTGCTTGATCTCATGGTAGCGCACCCACTCGGTGGTCTTGGTGAAGGTGTAGATAAAAAACTCCAGATGAGACGCCCCGTAGCTGTCGAAATTCACAATCAGGGTTTTCTGCTCGGTTTCAAGCTCTTCATGGGCCTCCAGCATGGCCCTCACTTCTGCCACGATCGCGGGCATTTTTTGCCAGTCATCATAGCGAATACCGATCTTTTCATTGATCCGGCGGTTGAACATGCGCGAAGGGTTTTCCAGCACAATGGAGGTAAACATGGCATTGGGAATATACAACGGTCGCTGATCGAAGGTACGAATGCGGGTCAAACGCCAGCCGATATTCTCCACCGTGCCCTCAATGGCGCGATCCGGCGAACGCACCCAGTCGCCCACCCGAAACGGCTTGTCCAGATAGACCATCATGCCGCCAAAGAAATTGGCCAGCAGATCCTTGGCCGCAAAGGCCACCGCCATGCCACCAATACCACCAAAAGCCAGCACCCCGGAAATGCTGTAACCCAGAGTCTGGAGGATGATAAGCAATGCGGTGATGATCACGGACACCCGCAACAATTTGGCAATCGCGGCGGCAGTGGAGTGATCCATGGGCTTGCGCATCCGGGACGGGTCGATCAGGTTCTTTTCCGTGTAAGAAATAAACCGGTTCAGGAACATGGCGATAATCACGATGAAACCGATGCGGCGCGCCTGGGGTACCAGATCGAACACCAGATTTTTTTCATCACTGACTGACTGCAGCAGCTCCACACAGATCGACAGGCCAATGACCCAGAACACCAGCCTTAGTGGAATCCTTGCGGCCTCAAGCAGCGCATCATCCCAGAGGGTATCGGTCTTTCTGATCAGCCGCTCGGCGACATCAATGGCCCGCATCATGGTGAAATTCACCGCCACCGTGCACACCACCAGCAAAAACAGCTGCGTCAGCCATATGTCAGAAGGGGTTTCCAGCGTTGGCCAATTCAGCAGCTGGCTCCAGTCCCAGTTCATGCGTTTTCCTCAATCAGTGATTTTGCAAGGGCCTGCGCTTCCCGGCGACGCCCTGCCTCCATGGAACACCGTGGTCGTGCCCGCAGACCGCCAGCCGCCACCTGCCCCGAAAAAGACTGGCTTTCCAGCCAGCTCAGCACCTGTTCCGCTCCCTGTCGATTATTGCAAGCCAGCACCATATCGCAGCCAGCAGCCAGCGCCGCTTCCGCGCGCTGTGGGTAGCCACCCACGCCATGGGCACCCGCCATGGAAAGATCATCAGAGAAGATCACACCGCGAAAACCCAGCCGCTCACGGAGCTGGCTCTGCAACCAGAATCGGGAGAAACCTGCGGTCTGGTTTTCTACCGCGCTGTACACTACATGGGCCGGCATGATGCCATCCAGACGTGGAGCCAACGCCATAAAGGGGCGCATGTCCGCCGCCTCGATCTCGCTCAGGGGGCGCGGGTCCACCGGCAGTTCCAGGTGGGAATCCGCGACCACATGACCGTGGCCCGGAAAGTGTTTGCCGGTGGCGGCCATACCTGCTGCATTCATGCCGTCGATAAAGCTCCCCGCCAGGGCAATCATGGCATCCGCATCGCCATGAAAACTGCGATCACCAATCACGGTACTGCTGCCGTAATCCAGATCCAGTACCGGCGCAAAACTGATATCAATGCCCAGCTCGGTCAGCTCTGACGCCATCAACTCTCCCAGCAAGCCGGCAGCGTATATGCCGGTAGCCGGATCCTGATCGTAACGGCGCCCCAGTGCCGCCATGGGTGGCAGGCGCACAAATTCATCACGGAAGCGCTGCACCCTGCCGCCTTCCTGATCCACTGCGATCAGCAAATCGGGCCGAATGGCACGTACTTGCCGAACCAGCTCGCGCAATTGTTCGCGGCTTTCGTAATTGCGGGCAAAAAAGATCAGGCCGCCGGTGCCGGGATGAGCCAGCAGATCCTTTTCGGAATCGGCTACGGTGAGCCCTTGCAGATCCAGCATTAACAACGGGGAAATAGTGTCAGACATGACTACCCTGAAGGAGACGGTTATTCGGTTATTGTCACCAGTGTGCCCACTGGCACCTGATCGAAAAGACGAACCAGATCCGCATTGCGCATGCGGATACAGCCATGGGACGCGGGGGTGCCCATGGGCTCACTGTCTGGCGTGCCGTGAATATAGATAAAGCGCTGAAAACTATCCACGCTGCCCCCCTGGTTCAGCCCCGCGTCCAGCCCGCCAAGCCAGAGGATTCGGGTAAGCACCCAGTCACGGTCAGGGTGTTGCCCGGCCAGCGCGGGAGTATAGATCTCACCGGAAAACTTGCGCCCTGTGAGCACGGCACCTTGAGGCAAGCCGGCGCCAAAACGGGCGCGTACGACATGGCGACCACGGGGGGTAGCCTGGGAGCCCATGGCCTCCCCTGCCCCGTTGCGGGCAGAGGAAATGGCAAAGCGTTCAGAGTGATCGCCATGCACTTCAAGGCACTGTTCAGACAATTTGATAATCAATTCCATGGATGAAGTGTCCGGGGGTTGCGGAAAAGATGCAACGGGCCTTGCCTCACTTTCCCCAAAACGCACAAAGCCGCCCTTGGGCGGCTTTGTCGTGTCTGGAGCGGGTGAAGAGAATCGAACTCTCGTATGCAGCTTGGGAAGCTGCCGTTCTACCATTGAACTACACC
The DNA here is from genome assembly GCF_009882945.1 of Alcanivorax sp. DP30. Lineage (GTDB taxonomy): Bacteria > Pseudomonadota > Gammaproteobacteria > Pseudomonadales > Alcanivoracaceae > Alcanivorax. Next base: position 104,988 of record NZ_WTUY01000002.1, on the reverse strand, counting down.
CGCTTTGGAAACGGCAATATAGACAAAACCCTGCACCTTGGCCAGTCCCGGCACCCCCTGATCAGATCTTTATTTACCTGCCAACGCTTCGGGTTACACTGACAGGACTGATTCAGTGAGGAGATCGCCATGCCGGTGGCATTTGTCAGTGGAGCCCGGGGTTTTCTGGGGGGCCATATCGTCGACCAGCTTTTGGAAAGGGGCTGGGATGTCACCGCCGTCATTCGTCCACGCAGCGATGCCTCCCAATTGCAGGCCAGGGGCGTTTCTGTCGTGCAAGCGCCGCTGGATAACCCCACCGAACTGGCACTGGTCATGCCCCCCGCCCCGGACGCCGTGTTCCATGTGGCGGGCAACACCAGCATGTGGCGCCGTGGCAATGACCAGCAGTACAGGGACAATGTGCTCGGTACGCGCGCCATGGTGAGTGCAGCCCAGAAAAACGTGGCAGGTCGTTTCATTCATACCTCTTCGATCTCCGCCTGGGGCATTCAGGATGAGCCGATCAATGAACTCACGCCCTCCAACGCCGCCAGTGACTGGATCAACTACAATCGCACAAAGTATCTGGCAGAACAGGAAGTGGAAAACGGTATCCGCCAGGGGCTGGACGCGGTCATTCTCAACCCCTGTGGCATCATCGGCGCCGGCGACACCCATAACTGGTCACAAATGATCAAGCTGATCAACGATGGCAAGTTGCCGGGCGTACCGCCGGGCGGCGGAAATTTCTGTGCCGTAGAGGAAGTGGCGCGAGCGCATATCAGCGCGTACGAAAAAGGCGTTTGTGGAGAACGCTATATTCTCGCTGGCATAGAAGCCAGCTTTCTGGAACTGGTACAAACCATTGCCCGTCAGCTGGACAGGAAGGTCCCCAGAAAAACCGTCCCGCCGGTTGTACTGAGACTGGTCGGCCAGCTATCCCCGATCGGCAGCCTGTTCACCGGTAACGAGCCCAGACTGACCCCGGAAAAGGTGGCGCTGATTACCCACCGCGTTCACGCAGACAGCAGCAAGGCGGTAGAGAAACTGGGCTTCAACGACCAGATTCCACTGGCCACCATGATCGAAAACTGCATCACCTGGATGGCCCGGGAAAACCTCCTGTAGAAACGCCCTGAAGCACCGGGGCCCAGCGCCCCTGTGCGTTATCTCACCGCCCGGTATACCCGGAAACGACTGGTTTCAGCCGCTACCTGCACATGCTGGAAGGACGCATCCAGCCACTGCACATAAGGCAGCTCCCGGTTAGCCACCAACCACATCTCGCCGTCTTCCTTGAGATGGCCTGGCGCTTCCTCAATCAGACGACGGGTGATATCCGTGGTGCGCAGACGGCGATCATGGAAAGGCGGATTGGTCACTATCATGTCCACACGACCGGATACCGCAGAGAACAAGTCCCCGCCACTTACCTGCCCCTGCAAGCCATTTTGTTCCAGGCTTGCCTTGCAGGCAGCCACGGCTGTCGCACTGACATCCATGGCCTGCACCTGCCAGCCCTGGCGCGCCAGGGTAATGCCAAGCACACCGGCACCACAGCCCACATCAATCACCTTGCCCGGCCGGGGCAGGTTATGTTCGTTCATGGCATCCAGCAGCAGGCGCGAGCCTTCATCCAGACGACCATGACTGAACACACCGGGATAGCTGATCGCCGTAAGCTCATCCACGGTAATCACTTCTCCCCAGGCGTCCAGGGTCTGTGCCTCACCGGGTTGCAACATGCCGCGGTAAAGCTTGCAGTGACGGGCACTGTCTACCAGGTCGCTATGATCCACATGAATATCAAAATGCTTGAGCGCCCCCTTGATCCCGCCCTTGGCAGGCCCCACCAGCCAGATTTCCATGGGCGACTCAATCTTGCCCGCCAGCCAGTTGAGCAAAAAACGTAGGCGGTCTCCGGATTTCGGCAACGGCAGGATCAGCAGGTCCACCCCGTCCGGAATCGACGGAGCCGGCGACCACTGCTGGGCCCCGATAGTGAAATCATCCGCATGTACATGAATTTGCGCGTCCACATCCAGCGACGTCAGGGCGCCATCATTGGCTTCGACCACCAGCACCTGGCGGCCCTCAAACTCATGACGTTGTCGCAGTAATAATTGCGTAGTATTTTCCATGGTATCCCGTACAAAACAGATCGAATTTCCGCTGACCAGCCCGTAAGTATAACCCAGTCGAGCCACTCCCCGACCCTCCCGTCGGATGTGTATCCCATTCCCGGCACATTCCGGAAAGTTTTACATAATCCACACTTCAGGAGCGACGCCCTGGCGGTAGAATCGGAAAGATATCTGCTCATAACTGCGACTTACATGGAGGCACAGATGGTTCGCGCCGCAGTACTGATTGCCTGTAGCCTGATGGCTTCGCTGGCCCTGGCCGAGACCGACACGTTCCGCCAGGCACTGGATGCCGCTCGCAATGACGACTGGGAATCGCTCAACCGTCTTGAGAGCGCGCTGGATGATGGACATCCACTGCAAGCCTACCTTGAGTTTCACCGGATTCGAGCCGGCCTGCCCGAGCTATCACCGGAAAAGGTCCAGGCGTATGCAGAACGCTACAGCGATTCCCCGCTGCCTGGAGACATTCGTGACATCGCCATTGTCTCCTACGCCCAGGCGAAGCGCTGGGATGCCCTGCTGGCCATCAGTGACAAGCCCCCCGGGCCGGTCACGTTGAAGTGCTACTACTATCAGGCAAAGCTCGCCAGTGACGACGACTCCGCCCTGCAGGAAGCAGCCCGCCTGTGGGCCCATGGCAGCTCACGACCGAATGCCTGCGACCCGCTTTTTGACGCCGCCCGCGAAGCCGGCGTCATTGATGAAAAAGCCATCTGGGAACGCCAGCGGCTGGCCTTTGAAGCCGGCAATTACAGCTTGATGCGTTACCTGAACCGTTCTCTGAAAAACAGCGAGTATGAAACCGCGGGCAACTGGCTGAAAAAACTCTACCGCTCGCCGCAAGACATTGACGACCTCCCTCGTGGCTTAACAAAGGCCCGCAAGGAAGATCTTCGCGAAGCGGCCTTGTATCGCTGGATCTATACCGACACCGTGGCCGCCAGGGCGTGGTTCGAAAAACACGAAAGCCGCATCAAGAATGAGGATGCCCGGCAATCCCTGGGGCGCCGACTCGCCTGGTATTCCACCATTCGCGGCATTGAGGAAAACCGCCAGTGGCTGGATGACTGGCTGGAAAGCCATAGCGATACCGAGCTGCTGAGTCAGCGCGCCCGCAGGGCCATTATCGAACAAAACTGGGATGCCACCGCCCACTGGATCGGGAAATTGCCACAACAGGAGCAGGCCGACTCTCGCTGGCTTTACTGGCAAGCCCGAGCCCTGGAAGCAACAGGCTCGGAAGATGACGCCCGGGGACTGTTTCAGCAGGCCGCCCAGGGGCGTAACTTTTTCGCCTTCCTGGCCGCAGACCGGTTAGGTGAACCCTATCGGTTTTCCGATGAGCCCTACTCGGCAGAAACCCCTTTCAAGGCGCCGCCCGCCCTGAACCGGATAAAGCTGCTCCAGGAACTTGAAGAAGACAGCGCCGCCCATCGAGAATGGCTGTGGTTACTGTGGCACAGCGACAAGGAACAGCAACGGGCCCTGGCCGAGTATGCCCTGAACCAGCAATGGTACAGCCTGGCTGTCGAGGCCTCGATTCAGTCCAAATCCTGGAACACTCTTGCCTGGCGCTTCCCGCCGGCCTACCAGGCCCAGTTTGAAAAAGAGGCTCTGGAAAACGATCTGGATCCTTGGCTGGCCATGGCCGTATCGCGACGTGAAAGTGCGTTCAACCCCCGCGCCCGTTCCGGTGTGGGCGCCAGCGGCCTGATGCAACTGATGCCCGCCACAGCTCGCAAGGTGGCCAGTGACGCCAATCAGGCACGCCCTACCCAGGCCATGCTCTATGACCAAAATGTAAACATTGGCCTGGGCACCCGCTATCTGGCAGAACTGCTTGATCAATTCAACGGCAACCGCTTGCTGGCACTGGCCGCGTATAACGCAGGCCCGCATCGGATTGATAACTGGCTGGCTGAAGACGATGACAAGGCTGTGCCGGTGGACGTCTGGGTGGAATCGATTCCCTTCCGGGAAACCCGCGATTATGTGCAGGCCGTACTCACCTATCGAGTGCTGTTCATCGGTCTTCACGATGACCAGCCTCGTACCGCGCAGTTGATCAGCGACAAGGAAAACGAAAGCAGCTATACCCTGTCCATGCTGGAATAAGAGCAGCTGCTAGCTACTAGCTGTGAGGAAGTTCAAAAGCGAAAGCTTTGTTTTTTCTCATGGCTCGTAGCTCGCCTGCTCTAGTCCAGCTGGCGAATGTGATAATCCAGCCTGCCGCGGGCGTCGCGGGTATTCAGTTCCGGGATGCCCGCCAGCTGACGGCGAAGCTGGATACTGCGGGTTGGCGTGCGACTGAATGCAATGATCGCATTATGGCAATCGCTACAGGAGAGCCGGAAGCGACTGGCAAAACCGGCCATGGACTCCTCCTCCGCCAGTTCACTGTCACGATACTCTGCCCAATCACCAAAGTTCATCACCAGCATACCCTGATCAGAAACGTGAGAAGCAAGGCGCTGCTGCCACTCCAGAGACCCCGGCACCGCGCGGGTGACCTGTTCGTTACTGGGAGCAAACAGGTCTTCGATGATGAGGTCAAAGGGCGGTCCCTGATAATCTGCCAGCCACTGGCAGGCATCCGCCAGATGGGTTTCCACGCCCATTTCGGCAACGCCAAATACATCCCGCGCCACCTCAAGGTGCGGGGCATCCAGCTCGACGGCAATCAGGGTATCGGGGTTGAGCAGCGCACGAATGGGAGGAATCAGCGAGCCACCTCCCAGCCCCAGCACCAGTACCCGCTGATAGCGGTCCGGAGCATGCAGCAAGGCCGGCAGCCAGAGCAGATCCCAAACGCTGCCGGTCAGCAACCGTTTGGGGTGAAACTCCGAATGCTGTACGCCATTGGCATACAGCTCCAGTTTCTTTCCCTTGCGGTGGACTTCGTAGCGCACACCTTCTCGGTCTGCGCTCCACACAACGGCCATATTATTTCGCCAGGGTCAGTGTCAGGCCGGCAACATCGCCATCTACCTTCGACTCATTCAGGTACACACGGTCCTGGGCCACGCCCAGTTGCTGAACCAGGGCTGCCTTGGCATTTTCAGAACGCAACCGGGCCAGTTCCACCAACTGCTGCGTGGTAATCGCCTCGGCCATCGGTGGTGCCATGGCATCCCATGCCGCCTTCGCCAGAATCCTGTCCGCCTCGTTCTCATCCTCGGGAAGCGGCTCACTGACCAACGTCTCCACATCCTTATCGGTAGATGATTCATAGCGGCGTTTCAGTTTGCGACGCAACGAAGATTCCTCCAGCGCCATATCGATACCCGGCCAGTCTTCACCGTCGAGATCGGAACCAAGTGCCTGCTCTGCCAACGCAATACGGTCCGCCGCATTGGTGGTCCCGATCAAGCCGATTCTCAGGTCAGGCTTCTCATCCAATACCTTGGCCAGTGCCTCCAGGGAATCATTGGTCTGTGCGCCAGCGGTGGCACTGCCCGGCTCAAACTGGATCCTCTCCAGGTTTTCGCCGCCAGCCAGCCCAGCCAGTACAGAGAATGGAGCGGTAGCTGCCTTCACCACGATATTGGTCAGCACCTTGAGGATCATGCCGGTCACGCTGAAGCTGGGATCATCCAGTTCGCCCGACATTTTTACCGGCAGGTGTATCTCACCGCTACGGGAACGAAGCACGGAGAGGCCCAGCTTGATCGGCACCTTCACCGCTTCATCGCTCTCCACTTTCTCACCGAGATAGAACTGATTGGCGCGAATATCTGACTTGCTTCGGAGGTGGTTATTCTCGATATTGACGTCGGTTTCCACCCCCAGCTGCCCTTTCTCTACCTGATATCCCAGGTAAAGACCGGTGAACGGTGTCAGGCTGGTCATCTCATAATTCTGTAGTGTTATCGCCAGATCGGAATACAGCGGTTCTGGCGCCAGCACCCCCTTGATGGAGAATGGGGCATAGCGGTCAATCTGCGCTTTCAAATCCAGGTTTGCCCGACTGCCGGGACGCGTATTCAGGTTGGAAACGATCCCGGAGAGTTGATACAGACCTATGCGGAAATTGGGGCTGACGGTCAGATCTTCATGACGCACCTGGCTCCCCACCAACCGCACCCGCTTGATGCCTACTTGCCAGGGCTTGCCGCTGTCCGCAGCGCCAGAGCTGTCCGCTGTTGACGGAGTGCTTCCCGCGTCAATGCGAGTAGCGGCGTCACGGCCCTGATTATCGATTTGATGGAGCATATCCAGTCCCGTCAGACCGATTTCCTCAATCTGTACCTGCCGGGTTGCCGTGGAAAGGCTAAGGCCTTGCAGTGTGGCGTTGTTGGCCTTGAGCAGCGGGCGACCTCCTTCGAGCAAATTCAGCCCCTGTATATTGGCACTGGCACTGACTGTCGCATCAGGGGCATCCCCTGAGACCTGAGCATTCATGTCTACACCCAACGTTCCGGCAGTCAGCGACAGAGGCATATCCTTTTCCAGCCAGGGCGAGAAAGTAGCCAGAGGCAAATCGCTGAGGCTTGCCTTGCTGCTGATGGAAAGCGGCGCCAGCTTGCCTTCGCCAGAATGAGACAACGCGCCCTCACCGGCCAGCTTTGCACTTCCCTGCCACTGGAACGGCGCTTCCTCACCCACCACCAGATTGGTAAGGGTCAGATCCCCATCACTCAGCTCTACGGTTTGAGCCGGCGACAAGGTGCGGTCGGTGAAGCGAAGCAGGCTGCCGTTAACCCCGACCTTGTCCAGCGTGACCTTCCAGAAGGTCTCAGCCTCGACGATACGCTCCGCCGCCTGTTGTGCCTTCTCCTTCACCTGCTCTTTGACCTGCTCCGCTTTTTCCTCATCCGGAGGCAGAAACAGGGTTGCCAGATCCAAACCGGCCTCTTCCAGCACCGCATGAATCTCAGGTTTTGAAATTTCCACCTCAGGGATAGAAACCGTCTGCGCCAGAGTGTCCACCCCGATACCCGAAACCGTCACTCCTGGCACCCGGATACTCGGCGACTCTTGACCCGGTTTCAGCAGCGAGACATTGCGCAAGGTAAGGCGCCCTTCCTCGATCAGCAGTTTGGCTTCCGGGTGCTGGGTGAACTCGTATTGCGCTTCAAGATCCATCTCACCAGAAGGGACGGTAAAGCGCACTTGATCCTGACCAAGCTTGGCAAGGGAAACCAGATCCACCCGCTCAACCTGTAAGCGTCCGTTGGCAATAAAGGGAGTAAACTCAAAATGCCCGGCCCAATCGAACACCCCACCATCCGGGCCCTCCAGGCGCACAGCGTAATCGTTGGATTCCTTGTCTTTGGCAACGGTGGAGAAGTTATTCACGTCAAAGGCGATAGGCAGAATCAGCTCATGAGGCGTCTTCCCTGCCGCTTCGGTATAGCGCAGATCGCCATTGGTCAATACCAGTTCGCCCACTGCGATGCTTGGCAGGGCTGCGTCCTGCTCAGCAACAGGCGCCTCTTCATCCGGCTCTGCTTCAGCCTGCGCCTCGATATGGGCAAGAATGTCGTCGAAATTGAACACGGAGCCGGGGTTGCGGCGAGCTCTCAGCGTCAGCCCGTCCAGTGCGATCTGGTCGAAATACCAGGTCCAGCGAAACAGGGAGGAAACCTGAAAGTTCACATAGAGGTGATCAAATGCAGCCAGCACCTCGGTCTGCTCATCCTTGATGGCAAAGCCATTGATGGTGGCACTGAGCGCCAATGGGTTGATCTTGACCTCATTGATCTGAACGTCCCGGCCTGTCAACTCTGCCAGTGCCTGCCGTGCATTGTCTCTGACGAGTCCTGGCGCTACCAGAAAGCCCAATAACACGTACAACACATACAGCACAGCCAGGATCACCAATGTCTTGATTTTCCAGCTGCTCTGCTTCCAAGTCTCCAACACCTTCACAACCGATCCCTCATGCTCATCTCAATCCTGACACAATGGTAGCACCTGCGCGCAACCGTCGCGCCCCAAACCCATTGCACCCCGTTGGCAGCCATGGAAAATGTCCACATTCTCATCGGGAGAGCCACCAGGAGACAAAATCATGAGCGACAACTACTTGCTCAATATCTACGAAAAAGCGCTTAAATTGCCCGCGGGCAGAAAGCTGTTTTCCATGATGTTCAGTCGCAAAGCCCCCTACTTCGCCACTATTACCCCCGTCGTCACGCAGCTGCGACCGAATTTCTGTGAGGTTAAGTTCAAGAAGCGTAAAGGGGTGGAAAACCATATCCAGACCGTACACGTCATTGCTATCTGCAACGCACTGGAATGTGCCATGGGCGCCATGGCCGAGTCCTCTATTCCCAAGCATCTGCGCTGGATTCCCAAAGGCATGAGCGTGAACTACACCGCCAAGGCCACTACCGATATCACCGCCATCGCCGAGGTCAACCCGGAAGACTGGAAGCCCGGGGATCTGCCTGTGACCGTCAAGGCCATGCGCGATGACGGCACCGTCGTGGTAGAGGGCACCATCAATCTCTGGATCAGTGAAAAACCGGCCAAATAGCCTGCCTCCACTGTGCCCGGCCATGCCGGGCTCACTCACCCCTCCCGCTTTGTCTGCGCTAACGTTACACTGCAACAAATCGCTTAATCACCAGCCCGGATGGCTGGCGTCTTGTTGGGGAAGGGAGCTTTACCATGTTGATATTACCCGTTGGGGAAAACACCGGCCGTCGCACCCTGCCCTGGGTATGTATTTTCCTGATCATCATCAACACGCTCCTGTATGCGACCTCCACCCACCGCGATAACCAGCTGGAAATTCCGCTTACCGACCAGCAGCTGACAAACCTTGCGGAGTACGAATCTACCCTGTTGATGACCTGGCTTTCCCGTCAGGACAGCGCGACCTACTCCGATGCTGTTGCCATGAATGATCGCGGCCCGGATTTCATGTTTGCCTATGGCTGGTTCAATCAGGCGTTCACCCGGCATGTCCATGAACAGTGGCAAAGCAGTCCGCCAACCGAACAATGGCGCAAGCTGCGCGGAGACATGGAACAGTGGGTCAGCCGCTTTTCTGCCTTTCGCTGGGGCCTGATCCCCAATGCACCTACTGCCACCACCTTCGTCTCTTCCATGTTCATGCACGGTGACTGGTTTCACCTGCTGGGCAACATGGTCTGGCTGATCATATTTGGCATCGCCATGGAGCGTTACTGGGGGTGGCTTCGTTTCAGCATCGCCTATCTCGCTGCCGGACTCGGCGCTGGCCTGCTGTTCATTATGGTCGATCCCGATAGCGGCGTGCCCCTGGTAGGCGCTTCCGGCGCCATCTCCGGCATCATGGGCCTCTACTCTGGCACTTATCGGCTTCGCAAAGTGGAGTTCTTCTATACGCTCGGTTTTGTGTTTGGCAGCTTTCGTGCCCCTGCTCTGGTGCTGTTTCCTGTCTGGCTGGGCTGGGAGCTGGTTCAGGCCGCTACCGCAGACACCAACGTGGCATACATGGCCCATGCGGGTGGTCTTATCAGCGGTTTGATACTCGCCTTCCTGCTGCCGTACTCAGGCCATGACAACAGCCCAAACGAAGACACCAGCACTGATATCAAAGACCGGGAAGTCCCCGAAGCCTGTCTAAAAATGGCCGAAGAGTTACGCTTTGCCGACGCCCAACAGCGGTGTGAGCAGTGGCTGGCGAAGTACCCGACCAGCCGCCCGCTGTGGGCCTTTTACCTGGAAATGGGTCTACGTCAGAAGCAACTGGACAGCGCCATGAAAAACGCCATGAAGACCCTCAGCAAGACACCAGGTAAAGTAGTTCTGATCGCCTGGCTATGGAAAGAATACGATTCTCTGGGTGGCGACATTGCCAGGCTCCCCCCCCCCTTCCGGCTATTACTGGCAGAACTGGCATGGCAACAGAAACGGACGGCGGAGGCCCGTGCCATCGTGACAGAACTCCGCACGCAGCAGTGGCAACACCCGCGCATGGACAAGCTCAGCCAGCAACTGGAGCTGAGCGGCCCATGACCTTGTTCAGCTGTGAGCCTGCAACCTTGTCAGCAGTGCGACAGTTTCCAGCCCATCCTCGCTGTCGTGATCTCCGGGGAAATGCTTCTTCACAAAGCTGACCAGACGGTTGGCCGTAGCGGTGCTCCCCTGCTCAAGATACAGCCTTGCCAGCAGCATGTAAGCCTCACCAAGCCCCTTGAACTGGGGCGCCCGTTGATGAAGATTCACCAATAATTGCTGTGCCTCGCGAAAACGGCCACGCTCGAACAATGCTTTGGAAAGCGACAGACACAGAGCCGGATCATCCTCGAAACGCAACCCGCTTTGTTGCTGACTTGCTTCCAGCCATATCTGTACCGCCGTTCCGGCATTGCCAGAACCTAACTGCTGGCGTACAAAACGGGCCAGGTGTTCAAGCCACGGCCCCTCCTTGTGCAGCAGTTTCAAAAGCCGCAAACGACGCCAGTTCAGTTCTTGATGCAGGGGAGCAGAAGCCAGACCACGGTTGATCACTTTCAGGGCCTCTTCCAGTCGACCTTCCTGAGCATAGATATGCGCAGACCCCAGCACTTCAGCGATCTCATAATCTTCCTGGGAAAGCGAACGCCCACGCTCTTCATCCATGGTCAGACCCAGCTGGCGTGCCTTTTCATTGAGCATTGCCCCCATCATGGCCGCGGCAACCAGGGTGGTATAGGCAGAAAAAAAGGCACCGACGAACACCACTGCCGGCATGGCGTTACCTGACTCCAGTAACGCCGGGGCTGCCGTCACCGCCATCACCGCCAACCACAGCAGCAGATATGAAGCGCCCACGGTGAGGATAAGCTGCAACCAGCGCAGCGGATTCAAAGCCATAAGCAGAGAGCCACTGACTGCAAGCAACATTAGAGCAGCGGGCAGAATAAATGCCGCCAGGGCAAGCAATCCGAACGCGAGCACCATGGACGTGGAAGCAAACAGGAAAGGGCCAACGAAAAGCACAAACATCAATCCCAGCTGGCGAAAAAGCAGACCGCCTTCCGAAATACCGTCCATGGGCGATGGTGGCTCCCAGTTATCTCTCGCCACATCCGCAATCACCAGCATGGCGTACACTGACAGCAGCGTAGACACAAACAGGAAAAACAGTGCCGTGATCATGTTACTGAGCATGACATTGGCGGCCCCAAAGGCCAGCAGTAACCACAGTGCCGGCAGCTTCAGCGGATAACCGAGAATCTCTCGGGATCGTTGCCAGAATGGCAATCGGGGAAGGCCATCGCCGCGCCATTCAAGACGCTGGCTACAGAGAGGACAGCGGGGCTGACCAGCCTTGAAATTCTCTTCACCACCCGGCACACATTGCGTGCAATAGGGCTTGTTGCAACCTTCACACACCCAGCTTGTTGATTTGCGTGCGTGGTAACTACATGCATCCATGCATATCCCCTGATATATCCTGATTCGTTTTTTATGACAGTATAAACTGGCTGACCTGTTCAGCAGCCTCTGCGATCAGGTGCGTCTGAGTAAAACCACTGCGCTTGAGCGGCTTGAAATCATGGTCTCCCCCCTCCAGCCAGTGCACCTGTATCCCGACAGGTAAATTATAGCCCGATACTTCCACGGGTTTTCCAAAAGGGTCCCGCGTACCCTGACAAATAAGCATGGGCATCGTTAAATCATAAAGATGCTCAGTACGGGTTTTCTCTGGCTTGCCTGGCGGATGAAAAGGATACCCCAGGGCAATCACCCCTTGCACATTCTCAAGCCCGGAAGAACGATCCGCTGTCAGCATGGATGCCATTCGTCCGCCCATGGATTTACCCGCTATCCATATTGGCAAGCCATGTTCAGCTGCCTGAGCCAGTACTCGCTGAAAATGTGCCAACAATGCGGGGGCCCGGTCAGGTGGAAATTTTCGCTGTTCCTGACGACGCCGTTGCATGTAGGGAAACTCGAATCGGGCAACACTAATGCCCTGATCTGCTACCGCTTGCGCCATTGTGGTCATGAAATCGCTGTCCATGGGCGCACCCGCGCCATGGGCAAACAACATCAGGGCCCTGGGCTTGCTGGCAGGAGTGAACAATAAATCCGGTAATGAATCCGCCTGTGTCATTTCTGGGCAGCCTCCAGTGCCGCGAGCTGGGTTTTCAGTGCCCGATCAAACTGAACCCTGAATACATCAAAAGGCGCCTCATCAAGCAAATTGTCCATCACCGGAGCAGGATGGCTCATTACCCAGCAACCAATAACACTTTGCTGGGCCTGAAGCAGATAGGCATTCACCTGCTTTTCAGGTAGCCCGTAGTGCAACTGAAGGCGACGACTCAGCGAGGAAAATGATTCCAAGAGTAACAGTTTGAACTCTCTGGCCTGTGTCTGGTCCAGATTCTGTTCCAGCACCGAGTGGAGAATGGCAGTGAGGCGACAGAACAACGGGCGGGCAATCAAATTATCCGCCAGTTGCTCCCATAGGGCCTTGTCCTCCACCAGCGTACAGTCGGCCAGCGCTTCAAGCTCACTGAGGTACAACGCCAGGAACAATGATTCCTTAGAAGGGAAATAACGATACAGCGCCGCCTTGCTGACACCGGATTGCCGGGCAATGTCCGCCAGGGCAATAGCCTGAAATCGGTCTCGCTGGAACGCCTCGGCAGCGGCCTGAAGAATCTGCGCCCGGCGCTCAGCCTTTTGCTGGGGCGAACGGGCACGCTGAAAACAACACGAGGTCATGCCTGCAGCATCCCCGCCAGACGCCGTGTGACCAGACGGGGGGACAACTTGCCAAGCCAGACCAGCAGCAGATTCTTGAATCCGGGAATGACGATAGCGTTGCGACGCCCCGCCAGTGCTTTTCGCACAACCGCTTCGGTGGTCATGGTGCCAGCCTTGAAAAGCAGGGTGTCGGTCATATTCGCTTCGCTGGCAAATTCAGAATCCGTTGCCCCCGGGCACAGCGCGCTGACGGCCACACCATCACCTTTCAGTTCTTCATGAAGGGCTTCGGAAAAAGACAATACGAACGCCTTGCTCGCGTAATAAACCGCCATGTTCGGGCCAGCCTGAAAGGCGGCGGTTGATGCCACGTTGATAACAAAACTGTTGGCCACGTTCTTCAACCCGGGGAGCAACCGCCAGGTCAGATCTACCAGCGAGGTCACATTCACCTGAATCATGTCCAGCTGTCGCTGCAGAGCCAGAGATTCCACCGATCCTCTATCCCCAAAACCCGCATTGTTAACCAGGCCGGTTACCTGCACCTGCTTTTGCCGCAACGTCGCAACCAGTTGTTCCGCAGCATCAGCCCTCGCCAGATCAGAAGCAATACAGACAACCTGAATGCCATGTCGGGACTGCAGCTCACCGGCCAGGGCCTCCAGACGATCCAGACGTCGCGCCACCAACACCAGATGATGCCCGGCAACGGCCAGTTGTCGGGCAAACTCTTCACCAATACCAGCGCTGGCACCAGTGACGACAACTGCTTGCAAGGATGCTGCTTCCATGACTTTCTCCTAATAAGTGACCAAGGGTCACTAAAATAGCAAAGCCATGCCGTTTAGACCAGCGCCCGAATTTCAGGCACAAAAATCAGACAGTTGCCGGCAGAAACCGGTAACGATCTTCAGGCTCGAGCCCCGCTCCGACGCCCCCGCCTGTGCGGTCGCAGCTGGATCAGGTGTCCCACAGTGCCAACTGCCCATGCGGCCCGGGAGGTCTAAACCCTTCGGTATCCAGTGCCAGGGCTTCACGGGCAGACAACCCCGCCTGGCGGCAGGCGCTTTCGAATCGCTGGCGCAGAATATGCGACCACGCGCCCTGCCCGCTTTGTCGCTTATGCCAACGGCTGTCATAAATGGCGCCACCGTGCAGGTCTCGCATCACCGACATGACCTTCTCGGCGCGATCCGGATAATGCTCCTCCAGCCATTGCTGCCACAGCGGGCCCACTTCATGGGGCAGGCGCAGTACCACATAGCCAGCATGCTCTGCACCCGCCTGAGCAACCTGCCCCACGATGTCTTCCAGTTCATGATCATTGATAAACGGAATAACCGGGGCGACCAGTACTGACACCGGCACGCCTGCACGGCTTAACTCACGAATGGCCCGCAAGCGTTCCTTGCCACCACTGGCGCGGGGCTCCAGTTGTGCCTTCAAGCGGTTATCCAGCGTGGTTACTGAAACCGTCACAGCGGCTCTACCCGCCTGCGCCATGGGGGCGATCAGGTCCAGATCACGTAATACCAGGGTGCTCTTGGTGATCAGACTGAACGGATGCTGACAATCCGCCAGCACCTGAAGCAGCTCACGGGTCAATCGCCGCTCCCGCTCCACCGGTTGATACGGGTCCGTGGCTGTGCCCAGTACAATGGGCTGACAACGGTAACCGGGCTTGCGAAGGCTGTCCCGCAACACTTCAGCGGCGTTATCCTTGCAGAAGATTTCGCTTTCGAAGTCCTGCCCCGGAGACAGATCCACATAGGCATGGTTCGGCCTTGCATAACAATAGATACAACCATGTTCGCAGCCGCGGTACGGATTGATGCTCTGGGAAAAAGGCAGATCAGGGCTGCGATTGGTCATGATGATGCTTTTGGCCAATTCGCGGTGATATCGGGTGGCACGATTGGTCGGACTCTCATGCATCTCGCTGTGCGAAATGACGAAACGGCCCGGCATGTCACTGAGCGTTCCCCGGTTTACGGCAGGCATACCCACTCCTGTTGATATACTGTCTTTACGTACAGTATATCAACAGGCGGCAGGACTCAATGATTTTGCCGGCATACCCCATCACGATTCACGAGTGAGCGATACCGGCTTCTTGCTGCACACGGTTTGCCCGATGAACTGACTCAAGGCGTGTGGACTTTCCGTGAATAACGGCTGGCACCCAGGCTCAGCCTCGGCACCACGTTCCCGCCCGTTGGCGATAAGCCAAAAGAGTTGCGCCAGTGTGCAGGCCCGACCGCCGGCCACCCTCAACTACAGCAGCCGTAACTTGCGCAGCTCCCTGACGCCCACCGCAAGAGTCATGAAATCATGATGGCTATCTGCCTGCAGGCTATGCAGGCGATGAATGCTGAATTCGATCTTGTTGCTGGATTTGCCCAACCAGACATCAAAACGCTGCTCGGCACTGTCACCCTCCTGCTCAAGCACCCGCGCGGCAACCTGCCGATGCAGCCGGTAGCAGTCCTCACGCAAGTTTGCCCGGGCCAGGGCCTGCCACTTGCCGTTCACCTTCAGCTCTATGATCGCCGACAGTAACCAGAGAATGTTCAGTCGGTCTCCGACAGTAAAATACACTTCCGCCGCCAGTTTCAGTGGCACCTGTGCCTGGGAGGCCAACTCGGCAATATCGGGTCCGCTGCCCAGCACCATGGTATTGGCCAGCACCCGGGCTTCTCTCTCCGGAACGCCGTCCTCTCCCATGCCGGCAACGGCCTGCTGCCACTCCTCACGATATCCACCTGGCAGAATATCGGGCAGCAATTGCTCCAGTTCCACGATGGCACTTTGAAAACGACTCACCGCTTCGGCCACCGGGCGTCGCCCCCACTTGTAGAACAGCAACCAGGTAGTCATATGCTTGAGCAAGCCGATCACGCGGCCATAGACCCGCAACTGCACCTGACTGTCGACGACCCCATCCAGCCGGTCCACGGTCTGCCAGTAGATATCCGCATCAAACACCGCATGGGCCATGGCATAGGCTTTCACCAGACGGTGAAGCGACAGACCATGCTCATCGGCAAAACGGTGCACGAATGCAAACCCCATGCGATTGACCACTGCATTGGCCAGCACAGTAGCGATCAACTCTCGTCGCAGACCGTGATTGAGCAGCGCATCCCGATACTGCTCCACCAGCGCAGGAGGGAAATAATTCAGCACATCCCGGTCGAAGAAAGGATCATCCGGAACGTTAGAGGCCAAAAGCGCATCAAACAGGGCATTCTTGGTATAGGACAGCAGCACTGACAATTCCGGCCGGGTCAGGCCCATACCACGGGTACGTCGCTCGGTAAGGCTCTCATCATCAGGCAGATATTCCACCGCCCGGGTGAGAACCCCCTGCCGCTCAAGCATCCGCAGGTGGCTGGCATGTTCCTCCAGCCGACCGGCCGCATCGTATTCCAGCAGACTCAGCGCAAGACTCTGCACATAGTTATCTCGCAACACAGCTTCAGCCACATCGTCGGTCATGGCTTCCAGCATGGGATCGCGCTCCTCGTGGCTCAGGGTTCCTGCCTTGAGCATCTGGTTGAGCGGAATCTTGATATTCACTTCCCGGTCAGAGCTGTGTACGCCGCCGGAATTATCGATGGCATCGGTGTTGATGTGTCCGTCATGGAGCGCAAACTCGACACGCCCCAGCTGGGTCAACCCCAGGTTGCCACCCTCGCCCACCACCTGACAGCGCAGTTCGCGACCATTAATACGGATTGCATCGTTGGCGCGATCACCCACTTGGGCATGACTTTCATGGCTGCCCTTCACATAGGTGCCAATACCACCATTCCATAACAACTCCACCGGCGCCTTGAGAATGGCCTGGATCAACTCCGCCGGGGTCAGGCTGTTTTGCTCAATACCCAGCGCCTCACAGGCCTGGTGACTCAACCGGATATTTTTGGCTGAACGGGAATACACCTCCGCGCCTTCGGAAAGACATTCCCGATCAAAGTCATCCCAGGTAGCGCCTTTGGTATTGAACAGACGCTGACGCTCGGTATAGGTACGCGCCGGATCCGGGTTCGGATCAATAAAGATGTGCATGTGGTTGAACGCCGCTACCAGACGGATTTGCCGGGACAGCAGCATGCCATTCCCGAACACATCGCCCCCCATATCACCGACGCCCACCACAGTGAAGGGCTGCGTCTGGATATCCTTGCCCATTTCCCGGAAGTGCCGCTTCACACTTTCCCAGGCGCCGCGTGCAGTGATGCCCATCTTCTTGTGGTCATAGCCCACGCTACCACCCGACGCAAACGCATCCCCCAGCCAGAAACCGTACTCATCTGCCAGGCCATTGGCGATATCGGAAAAGGTAGCGGTACCCTTATCTGCTGCGACCACCAGGTAGGGGTCATCACTGTCGTGGCGCACCACAGACGGGGGCGGCACTACCTCATCGCCTTCACGGTTGTCGGTAATATCCAGCAACCCGCGGATAAACTGCTTGTAACAGTCCACGCCCTGTTGCTGCCATTCTTCACGATTGGCCGGGTTGCCCTGCTTCACCACAAAGCCCCCCTTGGCACCCACCGGCACAATGATCGCGTTCTTGACCATTTGCGCCTTCACTAGACCCAGCACCTCGGTACGAAAATCCTCGCGCCGATCGGACCATCGCAAACCACCACGGGCCACCGGGCCGCCGCGTAAATGAATACCTTCCATTTGCGGGGAATAGACAAAAGCTTCATACATGGGCAAGGGTGGCGGTAGTTCGGCCACTCGCTTGGGATCCAGCTTGAGGCTGACGTAGGGCTTTTCCTTGCCATCGGCCCCTTGCTGATAAAAGTTGGTTCTGAGCCCGGCACGCACCACACTCAGAAAGGCACGCAGCACCCGGTCACCATCCAGTGAAGCAACCTGATCCAGTTCATGATCCAGTGCCTGCGCCAATGCCACACCCTCTTTCTGGCGCCGCGCATCATCCAATGAAGGATCAAACCGGTTTTCAAACAACTGCACCAGCAAACGGGCAATCACAGCATGATCCGCCAGCAACTGCTCCATGTAACTCTGGGAAAAAGGTAATTCCGTCTGCACCAGATAGCGGGTCAGGGTACGCAGGCAAACAACCTGTCGCGCATTCAGGCCAGCCAGTAACACCAGCCGGTGCAGACCGTCGTTCTCGGTGTGTCCATGCCAGCAGGCAAGAAAGGCATCCTCAAAAAATCGCTTCTGCTGGACCGGCCCCAATGCACAATCGCCATTTACCCTTATCGAAAAAGACTGCACCCACTGATCCGGGCCATCGCGCAGGGAAACCCGGGTGGGCTCCTGACTGACAACCCGTAACCCGAAGTTTTCCAGTAAGGGCAGAATGTCGGACAACCCCAGCGGGTTGCCGAGGCTGAACAAACGCAGATAGGTGGGACAGGCCGCGGCATCATCTTCACTGACAGACAAGCTCGGCAGCACCGGCTGATTCGCAGTCAACTGAGCCAGATAGTGTATGTCCGCTGCGGCCCCCATGGGCGAGGTATTTTCCTGATACCCCACCGGAAAGGCATCGCCATAGCGCATGGCCAGCGCAGCTCCCTCTTCGCCTTCCTCACGAAGGATCGCTCGCAGTTGATCAGACCAGGACCGGGTCACTACCAGCAAGCGCTCTTCCACCTGCCCTTCGCTCATGCCGAGCTGGGTACCTTGCGGGATGCGAATAATGCAGTGAATACGTGCCAGCCCTTCACGCAGAAAATCCACACTGCGCTCCACGGACAAGCCATTGCACAACCGCATCAACTCGTCCGTCACCCTGTCACGCAGCTCCCGGGAAAATTGCTCACGGCTCAGGTAAACCATGCAGGAATAGAAGCGACCGTAGCGGTCCCGGCGCAGGAACAGGCGCAGGTGGTCACGGTCGCGCAGCGCCCGAATCCCCATGCACATGTGGAACAGCTCGTCCTCGCTGCACT
Organism: Alcanivorax sp. DP30; assembly: GCF_009882945.1. Classification (GTDB taxonomy): domain Bacteria; phylum Pseudomonadota; class Gammaproteobacteria; order Pseudomonadales; family Alcanivoracaceae; genus Alcanivorax. Next base: position 86,279 of record NZ_WTUY01000002.1, on the reverse strand, counting down.
GGAACAATTCATCGCGCGGGAGCTGGTAAATAATGTCGCGCAGATGCTTGCCAGAGTGGGAGCGCTCCGGCAACCGCGAGCGCTCCAGCACATGATTGACCTTGCGGCGAATCAGCGGGATATCCCTGGGCCGGTTAATGTAGGCATCCAGTGAAAAAAGACCGATATAGCGATCCGTCCCCTCCACGCTGCCATCAGCAGCCAGCCGCTTGATGGATATCACATCCATGTAGTGGGGGTGATGAATGGAGGAACGCATGTTGGCCTTGGTCACCACCACCAGACGCCCATGGGTAATGTACTTGGCCATTTCTTCGTTGGGCGCGATGAACTGATCAGCATCCGCGTGGCGACTGCCCGCACGGGCCAACCCCAGCCCGGCATCATTATCCAGTTGCACCTGGGTCACGTCGCCCACCGAACGGGCATGGGAGCGGGCATATCCCAGAAAGGTAAAATGTTCCTGCTGAAGCCAATCGATAAAGGCGCGGGCCTCTGCCAGTTCTTCCTGATCCCGGTCCGGATACTCCTGGGACAGGTTCTGCTGGGTGGCACGCAGGTTGTCGAGCATGGCGTGGAAGTCCTTGACCACCACACGCAACTCTCCCAGCACCAACTCCAGCTGTTCGCGCAATCTCTGGTAGTCCGCTTCACTGGCCAGTGGTTCGAACTCCATGTAAATCAGGGATTCTGCCGGATGATCACCGTCCCCCACGCCGTCAATACGGGAAATCTCCCCCTTCTCGTTACGGCGAATCCGCAATACCGGGTGGACAGTCCAGTCGATGGCAGTCCCCGCATCCCGCACTGCCATGGATACCGAGTCGACCAGGAAAGGTATATCGGTGGTGACCGCACGCAGGCAAGCCAGTTCGCCGGGACGCTCGGGTGGACAGACTTCGATCAGCAGTTCCTGGTGCCGCTGCCAGGCAAGCAGCCAGTGTTCCCGGGCAAGTCGAAAGAGGTGTTCAGGAGTACGAGCACTCAGCGCAGCGTGACTGGCCATTTCGAAATAGCCGGCAAGAAAGCTGCGAAACAGAGGCTGTTCTTCGGCTTTGATCTGGGCGGCCAGCATGCGTTCCAGCTGGGCCAGCATCAGTGTCTGGCGTTGGGCGATGTCGTCCTGCATCCTTTCCTCCGGCGTCAGTGCCCAACCTGCCGCACGACCTGCGACAGGTCTTGAAGGAGTCTTAAAAGAACCCCTTGAAGTCACTCTATACCGGAGCCATGCGCCAATACCACCCTATCCTTTCCCGGGGTGTCATCCGCGCACGCTGTAGTCGATATTCCGTTAGTTCAAGGTAGGGCAAGGATCGGCAGTCATGGCATTAATCCATTCGCGGATCATGGCAACCGCATCATGATCAGCAAGACTGCGCCCCAATGGCGGCATCATGTCCTTGGCATTGTGGGTGCTACGCTCGGACCCCATCCGGTAAGGCATCACTGAATGCTCTGCATCCCCCGGGATGATGTCATACGTGAGGCTGTATTCACCGCCGTAGTAGCCCTGGGCCGGATTACAGATGCCATATTCATAGCGGGTTTCGTCGCGCCAGAATTCCAGGCGCAATCCGGATAAAGCACCGCTGCCCACGTCGCTGTGGCAGTGACTGCAGTTGCTGTCCAGATAGGATTTGCTGCGCAACGTCAGGGATTCTGATTCATCCTTCCAGTTCACCGCCCGTGGCCACAGGCTGGCGTCCGGCACGCCGGAAAGCAGCCCCTGCTGTTGCCAGTACACCAGCTGGTTTTCGCTCCCTGCTGGATAGTCCAAGGTGTGGTTCAGCTGCCTTACCGTGGTGCCCAACGGCGTCATCACCTCATTCTCGGTACGGCCCTGATGACACTTTCTGCAGGTCAGCACATCCGGCACCTGATAGGTAAACTCCTGCTGCACCCCCTCCACCATTACATAGGTCGGAACAGCCTTGCCGATTCTGGCCAGTTCGGCATCCTGACCATCATCCCGCCATGCAAACGGCAAACCGACCCAGCCGTCTTCACGGTGTATCAGCAGGCGGGTTTCCATCAGCCGATCATCCGCTCCGCTTTGAGTAACAGGAAGCGCAAAGGTCTTGACCAGCACAGTGCCAACGGGAAATTGCAGGCCATAGTTGTCACGATAAGTGGCGCTGGCGCCTTCCGGTAGAAATACGAAACGGTACTTGTTGGCATGATCAGTAAAAAGACCACTGGCCGGGGCAAACGGTAACCCCGACCCAGTGGCAGTCACACGAGGATTTCGCTGATCAGCAAACAGGTTGTAGTGAGACAGCAACGGGCAATTGACACCCAACAGCGCCGGCCAGTTAGGCCCGGACTCCTCGCTCAGACAACGAGGGTCCACCTCTACCGGTGGCGGCTCAGTAACAGGCACGTCATTGGCGCTGCCAGAGGTGCCGCTGCTGCCGCCACCACCGCAAGCAGCCAGTAACAGCAGCCCCGCCACGCCAACCAGCAGACGCATGCTCACCTCAAGATGCCGGCGAGCAAGCTTCAGCAGGCAGGCTGTTGATCCAGGCCTCAATCAGGGCAACCCCTTCCTGATGGATCAAGCCTCGCCCCAGACGCGGCATGCTGTCCTGATTGTTGGTGGTGTTCATTCGGAAATGCAGGATGGAATTGGCAGCATCACCGGGCACCACGTCATAGCTCATCTCACCCTGGTCATAGGCAATGGGTGATTTGCAGACACCGTGTTTTTCTTTTTCGGTGCTGTAAGCGCGCCAGAATTCCAGCTGCAGGCCCGTATAGGCCGCAGTACCCCCGACACCATGGCAGTGGGAACAGTTGGCATCCAGGTAGCCCTTGGCCGCATCCATCAGCTGCTGATCGGAATAGCCATCCAGCAGACTGGCATCGGCATCCTTGTAAACCGGCACCTGATCCACATTTTCCAGCAGCGGCAAACCCGTCAGAAGGCCTTCAGACTGCCAGTGGGTCAGCTGATTGACCGGGCCCTCGCCATAATCGAAATCGCCATTGAGATGGCGCGCCTTGGGACCGATGGGAATGAACACATTGGTATCCCCATTATCGTAGCTGTGGCACTGCTTGCACTGTGCCTTGTCCGGTACCACATAGGTGAAGTTCTGCTGGGCGCCATTGTGTACCACCGACATGGGCAACTGGGCACCCTGCGGGGTATAAGTGGCTTCTGTGCCGTCTGCGTTCCACTTGTAGGGAAGCGCGGTCCAACCGTCTGCACGATGGATCAACAAGCGGGTTTCCAGCAAACGCTCGCCGCTCTCATCCGGTGAATAGCCCCGGTGTGAGGTTTCTGCAGGCATGGCAAATGTCTTGCTGATGACCGTGCCTACCGGGAAATCGAAAACATCATTCTGCTGATACGCGGCCGCTTCACCGTCCGGGATAAACACAAAACGGTATTTGCTGGTGTAATCAGTAAAAAGCGGAGAATTCAAATCGTAGGGCATGCCGCCATGGGCATCGCGGGTAGGATCACAACTGCTGGCGAACAGGTTGTAGTCCGACAGCTTGGTCAGGTTCTCACTGGCCAGTGCCGTCCAGTTCACATCACTGGATTCACTGATCTGGCAGTTCTTGGCCACCGGCTTGTCAGCCTCAGGGGCTTTTCCACCTGAGGAACTGCCACCCCCACCACCACAAGCGGCCAGTGCTACCGCACCAGCCATCAGGGAAAGTCGAATCAGGGTTTTCATGTCATCACTCCAGAACCACTGGCCCCATAACGGGGACAGCGGTTCCTTTTCAGGTAGGAAAGTTACAGGCTCGCAGCGCAGTGCTCGCTGGTGGTGTCATCCACACCGCAACCATAGGTCACGCCGTCAAACACCAGGGATGCTGCGGGCAGCGGCTCATGAGAGCAGTCAAGCAGATCCGTACCGAAGGCCGGGCTCAGGGTCGGGCCCGCTTCAGTGGCAGAGGTTGCCGGGTCATACGGGTAGCCGATGGTGGCGCCGCTGTTGTTCTGGAAGCACACCTTGTCGCCCGCTTCATAGGCACCAATACCCAGCCCCATCAGAGCCCCCGTGTTAGCCAGTTGCTCGGCAGCACCGTCATAGATGATGTGCGACCACTGCAGCCCTTCGGTGAAGCTGAACAGCAGGATCAGGTCCTGAATCAGGGCACCATTGGGGTTGGCACCGGTGTCGGCAATGCTGTTGTCGTGCACATGAATGTTGCGCACCAGCGGCAGCCAACCGTCAGCGATGATGCCCTGGTAGTCGGCACCGAAGGCATCCTCATCCGCCATCAGGTAGCTGGTGACCGCCACGGCCAGGGTGTCGTGTTTCTCGATAGTGTTATCGAAAATTTCCACGTTATCGGTAGAGAGCACGATCACACCGGTACCCGGCGGAACAATGTGCACGCCACCCGGATTGCTGCTGCTGTTGGCAAAGTTCTTGGTGTTGTTTTCATACACCTCGTTGCCAAAGACCCGCACACCGGAACCGTATGCGCCGTTACCGATAGGCAGATCGAATACCAGCAGACCACCCGTGTTGTAACGGGCGATGTTGTTGTACATGTCGGCATTCCTGGAGTTCTCGATTTCAATGCCGGCCACGTTGTACTCGGCCACGTTGTTACGCACCACAATGTTCTCGGACTGCCCTACATACACACCGGCATCCGCTGATCCACGTACATAGCTGTTTTCCACCAGTACGTTCTTGCTTTCAACCGGGTACAGGCCATAGGCGCCATTGCCCTTGTCAGGCTCACCCTGCCACACGGTGGCGGTGTAATGGATTTTCACCCCATCAGCATGCTGCAGCTTGATGGCGTTGTTGGCCGCCTCGGTGACAGCCAGGCCGAAGATTTCCACATTGTTGATGTTGGTAATGAACAGGCCGTCGTCCCCCACTGACTGGGAGAAATCCAGAATGGTCTTGTCCATGCCCTGGCCACAGATGGTTACGCCGTCCACACGGGCACCGCCCAGCTCACCATCCAGCGTCAGGGTATCCTGCAGATTGAACTTGCCCTCGGGGAACACGATCACGTCTCCATCCTGGGCGTCCAGGAAGGCAATCTTGGCGCTATCGGTAATGTTGTTGGCATCCAGTTCAATGGCATCTTCCCCACCACAGGCCATTTCCTTGGTCGCCACATCTGCAGGCATGTCAGCAGGATAGCTATAGGCGGAAGCAGGCTTGTCATCCGCTTTTGCCCCACCGGAACTGCTGCTGCCACCGCCGCCGCAGCCGGTCATGACCAGCGCAATCGCCATGGGAGCTGCCAGACCCGGCAACGCACCCACTAATCCTTTATTCCTATTGTTCTGCATCTCGTATAGTCTCCCGGCATCACCTGTATTTGTGACGCACGTCTCACTAGATTGAAAAAACAGCCGCCTTGAACCCCATTTTTTGGCTTATTCTTGGGTTTCTGCAGTACGGCAGTACAAGCGACAGACTTTACGGAAGCACTAACGGACAACAATGGTAAGGAGCGCCAGAACGAATGGATGCGTGTCGTCTAGCACCAAATCATTAGAACAATGACGCCACATCATGCGTCCCCGGAGACCGACATGTTCACCAAACACATCGCCATGTTTCGCAATGACCTGCGCTACTGGCAAAAGCAGGGGCTGAATCTGGACGAACTGGCCCGTCAGGCCCAGCTACCCACGTCACAGCTCTCGCAGGAACAGACCCGCCTCGAAGTCAGATCCATTTGCAGACTCTTTGAAGCCGCTCAGACCTCCCTCAACGATCCAGGCATGGGGTTTCGTATCGGCCAGCAGGTGCTTTTACCCGACTTGTCGCCCCTGGGCGATGTGCTGCACTACTACCGGGATGGCTGGCAGGCACTAAAGGCGCTGGAAACCTATTGGCCCTTGCTCACCGAGGCACAGACCATCAGCCTGCATCGTGCTGGCCAGGATGAAATAGCCATACGTTGCAATGCGGTTGACGGTATCCAGGTTCACCGCATGCAGACCCATGCCATTCTCAGCGGATTTGTCCGCCTGGCAGATGTGATGTTCGGAGTGCAGGACGGAGAGACCACCCGACTGGAACTGAGTGAGGACACGCCCCTCACCGACCTGTTTTCCGCGCTGGTTAAGGTGCCAGTGAGGGGCGATTGCCAGCAGGATCAAGTGGTGATTCCCTCGCATTGTCTGGATACCCTCAATCCCAACCACGATGATGACCGCTATCAGCAGGGATTAAGCCAGTGCGACAAGGCGCTGGCCGCGTTACGTGACGAGCATTTCGTGGCAGGAATTCGCAACACGCTACGCCAGCAGTTACCCAACGGCGAAATCGACCAAAAAACACTGGCCAGTGCACTGAACATCAGCGTACGCAATCTGCAGCGCAGGCTCAGCAGTCACAACACCTGCTTTCGGGATTTGCTGGACCAGGTACGCGCAGAACAGGCCGAATTACTGGTCAGAATCGGCGAAGAGAGTCTTAACAATATCGCCCGCCAGATGGGCTATGAGGATCCCACCTCCTTTCACAAGGCGTTCAAGCGCTGGCAGGGGATGCCACCCGGCGAGTACCGGGCGCGATTTCAGCAGGAAAAACCCGGATTGACGGCAAAGCACATGGCAGAGCTGAATCGCGAGGTGTCCTGAACAGGCTTACTGCATCTGTTCCGGCTGAACCAACACCCACGGCATCACCACTACGGTCCAAAGTGTCTGGTCGGCGTCATACCACTGGCCGGCTTGCTCATCGGACACCTTGTCGACCTGCCCTTTTTCGCGCCACAAGGTGAGCTGGCCTGCATTGTCCTCTGAAAAAGCCAACGCCACGTCCACCAGGTCCAGTCCCGGGGCCACATAGACTGTCTGTCCCCGGGCAAAAAAGGGCTGAAGCTCGGCCCAGCTTGCCTTGGCGGTTTCCTGGTTCAGTTTGGCTTTGAGGACGTCACGATCTACGCGTTGTTCAGACATGGTGTGCTCCGGTTCGAATCCGGCGCATTATCGCGACTTGGGCGCCATGAGGCAAAGGAAGAGAGGAGATGAAGGGCGCTTGTTGCCTGAAGCATGAGACATGTTGAGGCTGTAAAGCGGCAAAAAAAGAAACGCCCGCCAGTTTGGGGTCTGGCGGGCGAGGCTGTACCGGGCCGAAATCGAACATCCGTGTTCTATCGCGTCCTTGCGTGGTCCACTATAGGTAAATCACCGTGCGACCATAAGAGGCCATTTGCCTCTGTTAATGTAAGCCATTCGCCATAATTGCACGAAGTTCCTGCCTACCCCCAAAGTAGAATTACCAGTAAATCTGCTGGCTGGAAGCCTCCACCGCACGCCTGCGCCGGTCGAACAGCTCAAAGCGCGCACCCTGTTCATCGAATGACACCATGGAGAACGCGTTATCGCTGAATACCTCACCCGGCACGTTCACCTGACCCAGCGGCTTTCCCCAACCGCCATAAAGCAGCCCCGGCACCCGAATCATGGGCCGGTACCAGCGGAATGCCATCAGCGCTGTGGGCCAGAACAAGCCTGAACAGGTCCAGCTATGCACCTGCTTGCCTCCCTTGAGTGTCAGGTTGGCATACAGCGAGGCATGCACGTCGCCACTGAGCACCACCAGCTTCTCGGCGGGGCTGTCCGCCATGGCTTGCAACAGACGCTGACGCTGATGGCGAAAGCCTTCCCAGGCATCCTTGCCACGGAACGGACGGCGCTGCTCGGGAAACATCACCACGGAACTGACGAGCACCTTGATTCGCCCGGGCTCAGTTTCCAGCCAGCGGCGGAATGCGCTCTCCTGGGCCTCGCTGATCATCTGCCGTTGCCAGGGCCAGCGACTGAGAACCCGCTCTGTCCGCACATCCATGACAAAGAAATCCGCAGGGCCACGGGAAAAACAGTACCAGAACTTGTCCGGATCCCGGTCCAGCCAGGTGCCGGCACCGTTGAGCGGCGCCGCTGGCGAGTGGGAAGCTTGGTAAATCTGGTAAGCCTTGATTGCCGCCGGATACTTGCTGGTCCAACGGGAAGCATCCGCTCTTGCCGGCCAGTTATTCTCGATTTCGTGGTCATCAAGGATCATGTAGCTGCCGCTTTCACGCAGCAGGCGAGCCAGATGGGGCTGAGAAAAACTTTCCCGGTAAAGACTGAGAAAATCATCACGATTCTCCGCGGCGCCCAGGCTATGCATGGAATCTGCATACACTTGATCACCCCCGAACAGGACAAAATCCGGCTTTTCCTGTTCGGCCAGCGAACTCATCTCCGCAAAGATCTTGTCCGCCCGGTCATCCTGAATTTTTCCATCCAGCCCCACAAAGCGATAACAGCAGGAGCCAAATAACAACCGGGTGCGTCTGGCCTGCGGATCATTGGTCGAAAAGAAGCCAGTTTCGATATGCTGCCAGTCCAGAGCAAACTCCTCTTCGCTACTGATCCAGCCAGCCTGAAACTGATAGCGAGTCCCCGGCTGTAAACCATTGAGGACCACCACACCGCTGCCATCAAAATTACCATTTACCCTGAAACGGCGAGCTGGAGACCAGTCTTTATCCCGTTCCTCACGCCATCGCACCCTGCCCCACTGACACTTTTCGCCCGAGTTCAAGGTGTTCGCCGGCAAGGAACCAAACAGCCTCACGTGCGTTGCCCCGGCTTCTCCCACAATCGGGCCAACCGCGAAACGGTTCACCATCCGTGACATTCACTTCCCCCCTGATTGAGCACCTGCCCCCACACTGCTAGCATTCCTTCTTGGGGATAACTCTAAATCACACCCGAGAAGGCGCCCCTCCTTTATTCAGGAATCCAACTGTGTCCAAGGACGTACGATTCGGTTTTCTTCTGGTTGTTGCGTTTTTTCTGCAACTTGCTGTGTCTGTCGCACACGCCGACAGCACAAATATGCAGATTATTGGTGAACAGCAACAAATTCTCCATCCCCAAGAGGGCATCAAGTTTTTTTGCACGCCTGCAGATCAGGTCCCTGACATCAATAGTGTGCGTACTCGAGAATCAGGAAACTGGCAAAAAGTCGATAGTGGCACACCCAACCTTGGCTTTACCCGCGATCACTGCTGGTTTCACCTGACGGTACGCAATCTCAACACCCTGCAGAGTGAATGGTTCCTGCGAATTGATTACGCAATGCTGGGCGAAGTGGATGTGTACCAGGTGGATGCCGGTGGCAATATCATCAGCTATTACCAGGCAGGTATGGACAGAGACTTCAGCGTGCGAACCGGTGAGTACCCGGTCCCTGCGTTTCCCATATCTCTGCCTGCCGGCATCGACAGCGACTTCTATTTCCGCGTGAGCTCAGCGCACAGTCTCCAGTTACCGCTTGCATTGATGACCCGTGAGAAATTCGAGTCCGGTTTTCTTACCCGCACGCTGATACAAGGCCTGTTCTTTGGCGGCATGCTGGTGATGATTCTCTACAACCTGTCGCTGTTTTTTTCCGTCCGGGAAAAGGTTTATCTGCTTTATGTGTGCTGGTCAGTGGCCATCACGCTTTACCTGGCTGTGTTCCAGGGCTATGCACAGCGTTATTTCTGGCCTCATTCCCCTCTGATCAGCAGTCACATCATTCATTTCCTGCTGCCTTTGCTGGTCCTGTTACCGTCGCTCTTTACGCTGCATTTTTTGTCGCTCAAGGAAAAAGCGCCCCGCCTTGCCCTATGGCTGCAAGGCCTGGTCATCACCGGTACGATTCTGTTTCTGGCCGCCCCCTTTTCCAGTCGTGAATTCCTGATTCCGATTAGCGTGATTGCCATTCTGGTCATGGATTTCAGTATCCTGCTAGTGGGCCTGATACGCGCTCGATCCGGGGATCCCGACGCCCGTATTTTCACCTTCGCCTGGGCCTGTTTCATTATTGGTGCGGCATCCATGGCGCTAAACAAGTACGGTATCGTGCCTCGCAATGTGCTGACTGAAAACTTGCTGCAGGTGGGTGTGTTCGTGGAGGTCGTGCTGCTCTCTCTCGCCCTGGCCCGTCGCATCAACCGCCTCAAGGAAGCACATTCTGATTCCATCCGGGACCGGGCTATCGCGGAAATGGAAGCCTTCAAGGCCGGTGCCCGCAACCATGCCAAGAGCGAATTCCTGGCCACCATGAGTCATGAGATCCGCACACCAATGAACGGCATCATGGGGATGAGTGACCTGCTCCGCCGCACCGCACTGACTCAGCAGCAAGCGCAATATGTAAGCACCATTTACCAGTCCACCCAGTCGCTGCTGACGGTGATCAACGACATCCTTGATTATTCCCGCATCGAGTCCGGCAAACTGGAACTGGATTTTCAGGACACAGCGCTGGAAAGCATCGTCGACGACTGTGTTCGCCTGTTTGCCCTTCGCTCCAGCGAGAAACAGGTGCCACTGTATATCCACATCGACAGCCGGGTCCCGGACACTATTCGCACCGACCCGATTCGTCTGAAGCAGATCCTCACCAACCTGCTCAGCAACGCCTTCAAGTTCACAGAGCGTGGCAGTGTTGCATTGCACGTCACCCTCAAGCAGCCAGTGAATTCTAACCATCAGTGCGTATTGATGATCGAAGTCGTGGACACCGGTAGTGGTCTGGATGAAGGGCAGCAAGCCACCCTGTTTGACGCGGTCAGCGAAGTGCGTCACAAGGGCGACCAGAAAGGGGCCGGCCTGGGGCTGGTGATCTGCAAACGCCTCAGCGTGCTGTTGGGCGGCGACATCGGTGTCAGCAGCTCGCTCGGCCGGGGCGCTACCTTCTGGTTATCGCTGCCTGTCAAAGTCGCACAAAGCAGTCCACGGCCGGTACTGAAGAACCGCTCTGCTGTGGTCATTTCCAGCACTCCGGCCCAGCTGCTCAGTCTGTCCCAGCTTCTCAGCCGCTGGGGAGCCAAGACCCGGGAATTCCGTGATGCCGAATCAGCTCTTGATCCTGGCCTTCAGGATCAGCCCGTTGATTTTGTCATTGCCGAACACAATGTCATGGCTTCCGAATCACTGGTGGAGCGCCTTCGGGATCGTTTCCAAAATCCTACTCTGGTGCTGCTACACCCAACCGGCACTCCGCTCAGCAATCAGCTGCCGGAAGATCTGCTATTGATTGAAACGCCGCTTTCCTGTCAGGCCCTGAAACGCAGCCTGGTGACAGGTAAAGATGAATCCGCTTTAGACAGCGGCATGGTTGAGCAAACTGTGATTCTGGATCAGGCCAATCGCCTGAATGTCATCGTTGCGGAAGACAATGCAGTCAATCAGCTTGTCATCGAAAGCATTCTCAAGTCACTGGGGCTTCACCCCACTCTGGTTGCAAATGGTGAGGAGGCTCTGGCGCTGGTCGCCGAGCAACCCAACTATTGGGATATCTGCTTTATGGACTGCGAAATGCCGGTGATGGACGGCTACCAGGCCACCACCGCCATTCGTGAAATGGAAGGTAACCAGTCGAGCCAGCCCCATTGCTGGATCATTGGCCTGTCAGCCCATGCGACCGGGGATTATGTACAAAAAGCCCGCGATGCGGGGATGGATGATTATCTGAGCAAGCCGGTCTCCCGACAGCAGGTGAGCGAGGCCATCAAACGCGCTCAGCTCTCCAAATCCAGTGATGTTTCCGCCTGACTCAACAATCGGGAACAAACCTGGATCAGCTCCTTGATGCGAACCGGCTTACCGAGGAATTCATCACACCCTGCGTCCAGACAGCGCTGGCGATCCAGGGCCAGCACATTTGCAGTGAGGGCCAGAACCGGCCCTGCATACCCCCTGTCACGCAGCTCGGCCACAGCCTGATAGCCGTCCATTTCAGGCATCTGCATGTCCAGTACAATCAAGTCGAAATCCGGGTTGTCAGCAAACTCGCGGCAGGCTTCCTTGCCGTTCTCCGCTTCCACCACAGTGAGCCCGGCATTTCCCAACACTTTGTGAACGAACAAGCGGTTAACCTGGTTGTCTTCGGCCAGCAACACCCGCCCGCTAAGCGGTCCTTCGACATTAAGACCCGGGTTTGCTCTGACTTCACGACCCGATGGCATGGCACTGGCCACCGTCAGAGGCAGTACCAACTCGAAACGGCTGCCTTTGCCTTCCTGGCTGAAAACCGTGATATCCCCGCCCTGGGCACGCGCCAACTCCCGGGCGATACTCAAGCCAAGCCCGGTACCCGTATAGCGTCGCGAATGTGACGCATCGGCTTGCGAGAACGGTTGGAAAATAGATCTCAACTCGGATTCGCTGATACCAATACCGGTATCTTCTACTCGCACCTTCAAACTCTGGCCAGCCGTATCCCAGCTCGCCAACACCCGCACATGGCCATGCTCGGTGAATTTCACCGCATTACCCGCCAGATTCATGAGGATCTGCCGCAACCTGAAGACATCGCCGGATACCGTTGCCGGTAACCGGCCCGACGAAGTCAACTCCAGAGCCAGGCCTTTCTCTCTGGCACGCAGATGCAGGCTGTCCACCACCTCATCGAGCAGATCCTGGGGAGAGAACAGTCGCTGCTCACTGGTCACCTGCCCGGCTTCAATACGAGACAAGTCCAGCACGTCGTTGATCAATGCCAGCAGGGCATCACCGTTATGCTGGATAATATTCAGATAACGCTTCTGCTCTTCCGCGCTCAGCACGCCACCACGCAGCAGTTCGGTATAGCCAAGGATCGCCGTCATCGGTGTACGGATCTCGTGGCTCATATTGGCCAGAAACTGGCTTTTGGTCTTGCTTGCACTCTCTGCCTGGGTTCGAGCCTCTGCCAGCTGGTTTTGCGCATTTTCGATGCTATCCACCATGCTGTTGAAATCCATTGCCAGCTCACCGATTTCATCATCGCTGAGCACGGGTAATCGCTGGTCGAGAGTGCCACCACGGGCGATGGAACGCACCGCGTTATGGACCAGCTTGAGTCGGCCAAACAGCATGGTTTGAATACGCAGGTTTACCAAAATCACGGCCAGCGCCACCAGCACGACCATGATAATAATCATGGCCACCACGGAACTGACCATGGCACCCATTCCATCTCTGGGCAGCTCCACCACCACCTCAAGCGGCTGTCCGCCCAGGTAATCGGGTAACGGAAAGCGACCATGCAGCGCGTCACTGGTTTCCCGTGAAAGCCCCCGGACCGGCTCTTTACCTGCCGGCACATCCCGGACATAGAGAGCATGGCCCACCCGATCGGACAGATAGTTCATCCACGTGCTATCCAGCCAGACCCCCAACAGATAGGCCTCACACTGGTTTTCAACTGCGGTGATAAACAGCAGAGCCCGCTCATCCGTCCGTACAACGCCCCATATGGGCGAGCAACTTTCAGCGAAATTACCTGCCAGACGTTGCGCCACACCGCCGGCAATCAGGCTCTCGGCGCCCTGCTGCCAGACGATGCGGTCGTTCTCCAGGGCCATCAGCATATCCAGATGCCCAACACCGTCCAGCTTCAGCGGCGGCTTGTCTGGCTGCTGAGTCCAGTCTGCCGCCCGCACCCGCAGCACCGATAACTGATCCAGAAAAGCCGCTTCCACCTTCTGCAGTTCTCGGCCAGCGGATTGCTCATTAAGCCGATCCAGAAATGAATGATTGACCTGATAAAGGGCAACAGAGATCAGCGCTACGCAGCTGGCCGCCGTAAAAATCAGCAACCAGCGAATTCGTGATCGAAGTGTCATTCCCCTTGTTCCCCTACATCAATAAGCGGATTGTTTGATTATTGTCCCGTCAGTGGAGCGCCAGACCGCCAGCGAGAGTCATACCAGCCAAAGAGTCAAATGTAGCCCTGCGGTCTACCAATGGCAGCCATTGGCGGATGACTGTCCGGACAGGATGAAAAAAAACCGCTGTCCCCGTATCATAGGCGCCCCTTTGGCCGGATAAACGACCCTGTTCTCATGAGTGACACGCCACGCAAGATTCTGGTGACCAGCGCCCTGCCCTACGCCAATGGCCCGATCCATCTTGGCCACCTGCTCGAATACATCCAGACGGATATCTGGGTTCGCTTCCAGAAGCTCCGCGGCCAGCAGTGTACCTACGTGTGCGCCGACGATGCCCATGGCACCGCCATCATGCTCAAGGCCGAAGAGAATGGCGTCACCCCCGAAGAACAGATTGCCCAGGTCAAAGCCGACCATGAGCGGGATTTCGCCGATTTCCAGATTCACTTCGACAATTACTACAGCACCCATAGCCCGGAAAACCGTGCCCTCTCCGAAATGGTGTTCCAGCGTAACAAGGATGCAGGCTACATTGTCGAGAAGCAGATCACCCAGCTGTATGATCCCCAAAAAGGCATGTTCCTGGCAGACCGCTTCGTCAAGGGGACCTGTCCCAAGTGCAAAGCCGAGGACCAGTACGGTGACAACTGTGAAGTTTGCGGTGCCACCTACTCACCAGCAGATCTGATCGATCCCTATTCTGCCGTCAGCGGCGCAACGCCGGTAGAAAAAGAAACGACACAGCTATTTTTTGATCTGCCAAAATTTGAATCCCTGCTGCGCGAGTGGACCCGATCAGGCGCCCTGCAGGAACAAGTGGCCAACAAGCTGCAGGAGTGGATTGAAGACCTGCAGCCCTGGGACATTTCCCGCGAAGCCCCCTACTTTGGCTTCGAAATCCCCGGCTACCCGGGCAAGTACTTCTATGTCTGGCTGGATGCGCCCATCGGCTATATGGCCAGTTTCCAGAACTACTGTGATCGCGAAGGCTTGAGCTTCGACGACTACTGGGGCAAGGACTCCAACGCCGAGCTGTACCACTTCATCGGCAAGGACATCATCAACTTTCACGGCCTGTTCTGGCCTGCCATGCTTGATGGTGCCGGCCTGCGCAAACCCACCGCCATCTACAGCCACGGCTTTGTGACCGTCAATGGCGCCAAGATGTCCAAGTCCCGCGGCACCTTCATCAAGGCCCGCACTTACCTGGATCACATGAGCCCTGAGTACCTGCGCTACTACTTTGCGGCCAAGCTCTCCAGTCGGGTTGATGACTTCGACCTCAACCTGGAAGATTTTGCCCAGCGGGTAAACTCCGACCTGGTCGGCAAGCTGGTCAACATTGCCAGCCGCACCGGCAACTTCGTGAAGAAGTTCGGTGGCACCCTCAGCAACGATCTCGACAACCTGATGCTGGTACGCGAAGTCCAGGAAGCCGCCCCGCGCATTGCAGAGTTCTACGAACAGCGTGAATTCGGCAAGGCCATGCGTGAAATCATGGCCCTGGCCGACCACGCCAATGGCTACATTGCCGAAAAGGCCCCCTGGTCACTGGCCAAGGAAGACGGCAAGGAACAGGAAGTGCTGGCCATCTGTAGCACAGCTATTAACGTCTTTCGCCTGCTGGTGATCTACCTCAAGCCAGTCCTGCCGGCACTGGCCGAGCGTGCCGAGGCCTTCCTTCAGGTGGAGCCCCTGATCTGGGCAGATGCTGACAGCCTGCTTCTGGATCACGAGATCGCCAAGTTCAAGCCACTGCTGGGTCGCATTGACATGAAACAGATCGAGGCCATGCTGGAAGATTCCAAATCCGGCGACGTAGCGGCCAAGACTGACAAACCTGCGAAGAAAACTGCCGAACCTGCGGCCAGTGATGACGAAACCATCACCATTGATGATTTCCTAAAGGTAAAACTTCGTGTGGCCCGTGTTGCCAAGGCGGCACATGTGGAAGGTGCCGACAAACTGCTGCAGCTCACTCTGGATGTGGGCGAGCTGGGTGAGCGCAATGTATTTGCCGGGATCAAGGCAAAGTACAATCCGGAAGATCTGGAAGGCAAACTGGTGGTTCTGGTGGCCAATCTGGCGCCGCGCAAGATGAAGTTTGGCGTATCCGAAGGCATGGTACTGGCCGCCGGCCCCGGCGGCGATGACATCCATATCCTCAGCCCCGACACAGGTGCCAAGCCTGGCATGGAAGTCCGTTAGTCATAGGGCTACAGTGCGGGAGGCAAGTACGTTAGCTCCCGCACTCCAACCCTCGCCTGACCATAATCCGCACTATTGCCTGATGTATATAACCCAAGCTTGAAATAGCAATCATAACCGCTCCAGGCCGACACATTTTCTACGGCCAGAAGCTGATCGTTGATGACCACATAGACCTGATAATTACTCACCACCAGTCGCACGCTGAAGTCCCCGGAAGGGCGTTCCCTCAATGGCAGAACAGTGTACCCCTGGCCAACATGGTAGAAGACAGCCACCAGGTAATCCCTATAGCGCCCCCCCGCAATCCATTCGTCGCGCACCCATACCAACCTGAGCGGCGGCTTGACCGAGTAATCTTCCTTGCGGTGCAATTGCATCCAAGTGAATTCATCAAGACTGGAGGACTCCAGCCGCATGGTTGCTCTAAGCTCTTGGGTACCTGCAACCGACCACTCTTCTGACTGACGGAGTTCAGCACGTTTCTTTTCTTTGCCCTGACGAGTCAGATCAAATACCTGATACCCATAATAGGAATAATAATAAGGCGCTTCCTGATACGCGAGCAAAGCATCGCTGTCCCAAACTTCCCAAATCCTCTCATTGCCCACTTCATACTGCAGCTCACTTTGGCTCAAGGCTTCTTCCATTGCTGCCGCCGATGAACAGATCACCATCAAAAAGAAAAACCAGAGCGTAACAACAGCACCCGATTGCATGACACGGCTCCTTTCGGTAATGGGCAGGAACAGTGTTAAACAGCACAGAACAGGCCGCCAGTCGGCTTTTGCTCCTTTATAATTGACGTTTTTTTTATTCTCCCCATTAAGGGACAAAAAAAAACTGCATTCCAGAATTTCAAACTTTCAATAAAAATAGGTACTTATCCCACGAAATAACATCAGCCATTTCAATTTCGTGACAGTAGAAAATTACAAAATGACCACAAAACAATCAGACCGGAAGAGTATGAAGCCACTGCTTTGGAGCAACCTGCCGGACGAATGTAGCGGTCATTGGGCGTTCAGCGGCTCCCTGACCATCCATTCGGATAATGCTGATCCAGAAGCTCTCCTGACTTTGACGCTCGACATCAGCAGCCTGACCCAATGAATGTCAAAAGCCTCCTCAGGCCCGAGTTCTCATCAGTACTTTCCACTAATACTCGGGCTGTGCTGAAAGTCCAATGCCGAGACAGCAACCTGCGTATTCCCATACGCGGACTCACTGCCTGAGAGGTAAAGGCCGACTTTGAAATAGCAGTTATAGTTTGCCCAACCTGCAACGTTCTCCACATGCATCAGGCTATCATTAACACTGATAAACACCTGGTGGTTATTAGCGCGGACCTGCGCCTTGAAGTCACCGTCAGGACGAGGCATTAGAGGTACTTTGTGGTACCCGCTGCCCTCATGGTAAAAAACCGCTACCAGATAATCCTTGTAAGTTTTCCCGTCGATGCGCTGTGCTTTCGCCCAAGTCAATCTCAACGGAGGTTTGACTGAATATTTTTCCTTCCGGTGCAATTGCATCCAGGTGTATTCATTCAACTCGGAAGACTCCAGACGAAGGGTCGCTGTCATGGTGTTTTCATCACCGATGGACCACTCCGGATACTGACGGAGTTCCGAACGTTTTTTGGCCTTGCCTTCACGTATGAGATCAAAGACCAGATACGCGTTTTTGAAGTAGAAATAATCCGTTTCAGGGTATTCCAGCAACTCCTCGGAATAGAGTGTTTTCTGCTTCGTGCCGTCCGTGACTTCGTATTGGAGCACGCTTGAGGAGAAGGCTTGATCGAATGATGACTTTCCCTGATACACAGGGGCACCACTGCTGTCACTCTCACCCCCGCCAGCACCTGCTGAGCTGTCGCTATCCTTCGGATAAGATGCTTCTGGAGTCCCTGACGAAGACCCTGCGTCGGGATTGGAAACTGCTTCACCGCCACCGCTGCTACCGGCACCACACGCCGCAAGATTAAATGAAAACAAGAAAACCAGAGTTTTATATAAAGAGCACATTTTTTATTCCTGTTTCGTCTCTCCTTATTTCATTAAGGTAGCACTTCCTGGTGACCACCCTTATTTGAGTAAGGCTTTTTTACTAGCCCTATTGAACAGCTTGAATGCTAGAGAGGTCAGGATCCCCATTCCATGGTGTTTTTATTAAAATGTGACGCGGATTTCCTAATGAATTGATCTTATTATCTGTCAAATATTTTAAGTAATGATTTAGAAATATGGCGAACAACAAACCCCCATTACGGGGCATTAAAAATAACCAAAAGTATTAACTGATGGAGTACAAAACCCTTTTTATGGCGTTTTTTTATTAGCCAAAAGAATTAGATCAAACACCCCCAGAATTATTCCCCACACTCCCCTTTCCCGAGTTATCACTCCTGACAGTGTTCCAGCCAGACGCGTAACGCCTCCTCATCATTGATAGTCACACAGCCATATCCCAGCTGGATAAGCCCGGCCTGCTGAAAACGCTTCAACGTTCGATGAACTCCCTGACGAGTCATTCCCATCATGTTGGCCAAATGCTCCCGGGTGAGATACACCGTCACGGGCGCTCCCGATTCAGCAGTGCCTCGCTGCATGTCGCAAAGGAACAAAAGGCGCCGCCCCACCCTGACGGTTGTCCCACGCAGGGCATCTTCCTCAATCAGGTGCATTGCGGACCAAAGACGACGGCTGATGCACTCCAGCACTACCGGATAACACTGCGGATAACGCTCCATCAGTGTGCGAAAATATGGGCCGGGCAGCTCGACCAGACGCGCGTGGGTATGCGCAGTCGCACCGTAGACTCGCCGCCCGCCCGGCGTGAATACGGCATCCCCCACCCAGGTCCCCTGATCAAAGATGATCAGCAGGGCTTCACGCCCTTGGGCATTAATGGAGTTGATCCTGACCATCCCTTCGGCAATTACACACAAGTACGACTGCAGCTCATCCTTTTGATAGATCACTTCATTGGCAGAAAAGTCGCGAATTCGGGTGTGCTCCACTGCCTCAAGCAGCGCAGCATCCGGGAAACCGGCAAGAAGGGGGCAATTCCGAAGAATGTTGAAGGTATCAGTCATTCAGCAATTGTAAACCTGTTGACAGTCTTTTCCGCAAATGCGGCCCTAAACTGCTAGGGGCAATCGCGGTACAGACATATTCAGAATCACGCCCTCTACACGCGTACCAAGCTGTGAGCCAGACAGAAAGACCGGGGCTTGGAGGGGATGATTAAGAGGCGCCCACACACAAAAGAAATTCAGGGAGAGCACTATAATGAAGAGCCAAGCAACGCTTGATCCTGCGGTGATCCATTCCAGAAAAGACCGTGTCAGTGTCGAAGAGTGGCAACTGCGAGTGGACCTGGCAGCCGCCTACCGGCTTGTTGCCCTGTTCGGCTGGGATGATCTGATTTTCACCCACCTGTCTGCCCGCCTTCCGGGTGACGACCATCATTTTCTGATTAACCCCTACGGGATGATGTTCGACGAGATCACTGCATCCAGCCTGGTCCGTGTGGACCAGGAAGGTAACAAGCTCGACCCCGGGGATTTCGATATCAACCCGGCGGGTTTCACCATCCACAGCGCCATCCATGCGGTGCGCGACGATGCAACCTGCGTGATGCACACCCACACCACCGCCGGTGTCGCGGTTTCTGCCCAGAAGGAAGGCCTGTTGCCCCTCTCGCAGCAAAGCCTGTTCCCTCTCTCCAGCCTCTCCTATCATGACTACGAAGGCGTAGCCCTGCGCGAAGATGAAAAAGCCCGCCTGCAGGCAGACCTTGGCAACACCAACTTCATGATCCTGCGTAACCACGGCCTGCTCACCGTGGGCAGCACCGTGGCAGATACCTTCCTGAACATGTTCATCCTGCAGCGGGCCTGCGAGATCCAGCTCCAGGCCCTGTCTGGCAATCGTCCATTGACCCCGATCCCCGACGGCATCGTCCAGACCATCAAGCAGCAAGCCGATCAGGTGACCAAAGGCATGGGGGGACAGCTGGCCTGGCCGGGGCTGCTGCGCAAGCTGGATAGGGAGAACCCTGGCTACGCAGACTGACCCGTACAACAACAAACTCAAACCGACCGGGAGAGCCAATATGAATGACATGCGTCAACCCCGTGCCAAATTCAGGCATATGAAAGACGGCAGCGCCGAAGACTGGAAAATCATCGCGGGTAATTTCGGCGAGTTCAGCCATGGCCTGGCGGACCGCATCATGGATCACCTGCGTCTGCTGCAAGGCGACTTCGGTGGCTTCCAGATTGATCGGTTCCAGCATTGCCTGCAGACCGCTACCCTCGCCCACCGGGACGGCAAGGACGATGAGTATGTGGTCTGCGCGTTGCTCCACGACATCGGCGATACCCTGGGCACCTATAACCATGCCGATGTGGCGGCAGTACTGCTGGAACCGTTCGTCAGTGACGCCAACCACTGGATGGTCAAGCACCACGGCATCTTCCAGGGCTATTACTTCTTCCACTACCTGGGCATGGACCGCAACCTGCGCGACAGCTACAAGGATCACCCCCACTTCAAACAAACTGTGGAATTCGTCAGCAAATACGACGCCCCGGCCTTTGATCCTGAAGGCGAGATCCTGCCGCTGGACTACTTCGAGCCCATGCTGCGCAAGGTCTTTGCCGAGCCCCGCAAGTCGCTCTACAAGGCAGCCATGGAGGCACAGGGATAGAAGCGATTTTCTGACCCTGCAGGAGCTTGCCTGCCAGCGATACGAACATCGGCGAGGAATGAGTTTCGAGTTGCGAGAAGCGAGTTTCGAAAGGCAAAACCAGGGGAACCTTTTTGGTTCTTCCTATCCGATCGAGCGTAGCTCGTAGCTCGTAGCTCGTAGCTCGTAGCTCGTAGCTCGTAGCTCGTAGCTCAACACTTTCCAGCCGTATGTTTCTTTTTTGCCGTCATTACAGGCCAAAAACCCGTGAGTTCCAGCTCTACAATTTTCGGTCATTGTCAGCCCGGCCCAGTAAACGCTATGTATGCACCAAACCCGTGTTAATGCCGAGGCCATAATGTCCCAATCTCTGGAAGCACTCTGGGAAAAGGTGCGTGCACAGAAAACCCTGATCCCCTCTCTCTACGGCGACATCGATTTCGATGCCACCCCTGAGCGCTTCACTGATGACATCAACGTACGCAGTGCTCTACCGCAGAAATTCGCCAGCAAGTACCGCAGCGATATTCTGGCCGACCAAGAAAAGGTGGAACGGGCGCGGGCCTATACCCTGCTCGGAGACACCGTGTCAGATGCCTATGCCGCACTGATGCCCAAGTACGGCTTCCGCAACCTGATTACCATGCTGAAGAAAGCCTGCGATGAAGGGCTGGACGCCGTGGGAAACGCCCCCCCGGAACTGGTGAATTTCATCCAGGCCATGGAAGACACCCCGGAATGGGTGGACATGGAACTGGTGCGCGAAGGCGCCCGTCTGAGCCGTAACCAGATGGCGAATCTGGCGCCCTGGGTGATCCGTGGCGCCTTTGTGGCCACCTTCATGAACAAGTACTCGGGCCTGCCCATGGCGATCACCGGCACCCTGGCCAACGAGTCCGTGAACCAACGCATCAACGAAACGTCCAGTTTCTTTACCACCGCCACCTTGCCAGGTGCACTGGAGCGCTTTGGTCCCGGCTTCAAGGCCGCCGCCATGGTTCGCCTGATGCATTCCATGGTGCGTTTCAACATTCTCAAGCGCTCTACGCCTGACAAAGGTGGCCCCTGGGACCCGGCTGTCTATGGCATCCCCATTCCCCAGGTGGACCAGATGCCCGCCGGCACCATGCCCGCCTACCTGACCGCTTTCAAGGCCATGCGCAAGGGGCGTACGGAATTCACCCCTCAGGAACGCGCCATCGTGGAACTGTCCCGCTACGAGTGTTTCCTGCTGGGCCTGCCGGAAGAGCTACTGCCAGCCA
This sequence comes from Alcanivorax sp. DP30, assembly GCF_009882945.1. Taxonomy (GTDB): domain Bacteria; phylum Pseudomonadota; class Gammaproteobacteria; order Pseudomonadales; family Alcanivoracaceae; genus Alcanivorax. The sequence continues at coordinate 64,479 of NZ_WTUY01000002.1, read as the reverse complement.
GGGCGAAAGACATCATCGACACCATGCTCACCTACTCGGGTACCCTGCGAGAAGGCTATGACGACGAAACCTGTGGCGAACTGACCCGTACCACCATGTCCGTGTACCGTCCCAAGGACAAGAAGCTGCTTAGCAAAATCCACAATGCGGTGGAGCGCAGCTATTCGAAGGTTTTCTTTACTGAGGCTTTCCTTGGCCGCAAGGACAAGTCCAAAGCTAAGGAAATGGGTGTGGAGCCTCACCTGCTGGACTATGCCCTGTTCTCCGTGGGTAATCTGTTCGTGCTACCACGCCTGACCGCCTTCCGGGTCCTCCAGGATATCCCTGTCGCCAACAAGGTGGCGGACAAATTCCTGGTCAAGCGCATCAAGGATCTTCTGGTGGAATACGGCCACGCCGAATACACCACCGATGCCACGCAGTACACGCCCACCACGGAAGAAACGGCAGCGTAAGAGGCGTTGCGCGCAGGCCTGTCCGGGCAGGGAGAAAAACTAACCCTCTCCCTGCTCCCGGATTCCCCACCGCTCGCCGTTAGTCTTCCTCCGAGTCAGCCAAGCCTCATTTCTTACGGTATGGTAGCGTCACATCAAACCAGGCTAGAACACACTCAGGATGGCAATACCAAGTGCCATTCCGCCAACCCAGAAGCTGGTTTCGCGGAAATTGAGTAGCACGAAAATCACGCCGACCGGCCACAAGAACAACGATCCCAACCCCCAACCGGTGGACTTCTGGAAAGCGATCGTCAGTACAAATATATAGGAAAGCAGCAAGATGGCAGCGCCAATCCAGTCTGCGGCTGTTTCAAGACCACTCATTAATCACTCCCTGATTATTATTGTCTCATTCACGCCTGATAAAACGCGCCACTCTCGCGCAGATAACCTCCCACACCGCTCCCGTGCTCATCCACCACCACAAAATCCACAGGCTGGTTATCCGGTGCCGTATCCACAACCACCGATCCCGCTTCACGCATGGCCTGGTCCAGCGCTTTCCCCTCGAAACCCACTACCAACGTAGGTTTATCGCCACTTTCCGGGTCATGCATCAGACATAAATAGGCGGCCTGGACAGAAGGATGAGATGGCAATAATTGCCGCAGCGCTTCCACCATGGCTGTGGGATATTCCGCAGGCTGCCCCAGCAGCACCTGGGTTTCCTTTTCTACCACACGAGATTCCACCTGCTGGTTCATGCCAGTTTCCAGCAGAGCATCAATCTCATGGGGCACAAACTCTTTCCCGTAATCGGATTTGGGATTCAGGAATAGCGTGGTTCCACGGGTCATTTCAAACAAGCTGCGCGCGGGCAGAGAGAGATAACTGGTCTCCGCATCAATGGCCCGCTGCAACGCTTCGAGATGGGTAAAAAACGGAATCACCGGCGACCCGTCGGCTTTCTCCCAATTGGCCAGCGATACCTTTGCACCAGCTTGCAGAGAATGCTCTCCACCATCTGGTTGGTCTGTATGGCCAATAACAAAGACATCGGCTTCCATCAGGGCTTTATAAAATGCAGGGCGTTTCGCTGCTTCATGGGAGGCGTCGATCAGGGCGGCGTGGAGCGCGTTCATGCCTGATCCCCCTGATCCCGCTCAAGCCGATGCCATTTCAGCGTTGCCTGGGCTGCCTGATAAAAGAAAATAAGGAAAATGATCTGCAGGAAAACCCCGCCCAGATTACCACCTTCAAGATAGAACCCGATGCGACCCAGCAGGTAATACACCAGCAAGAGTATCGCGGCTACCCGGCTCTTTCTGTAGACGCCGAAAGACAGGGCCGCCACAAACAGGGCATCCACGGCAACAAAGCCGAAGAAGGAAGCCGGGATCTGATTGATGAAAAACTGCCATAGCCCAAACAGCAGAGAGCCGCCCGCTGTGATCAACCCGGCAATCCAGCCATTCTGGATCTTTCCCGCGATCTGTTCCGGTGTATCTACAAAGCTCTGCTCGTCAGCCACCTGAGCGGCTGTGCTTTGATAAGGATTCTCGGACGACATGCTTCCCCCTTTTCTGTCCCTGTAACCCAAAATTTCGCCGTCAGGACGGCCTGTTTTATTTTAATAAACGAATACCGTTCATTTTCCATCACTTCTCAGGGGTTGTCTGTAGGACATATCTCACATTGCTCCACCAGACGATCGCAATGTTCCGAAAATCGAAATTTTTGCCATATATCAATGTTTGTCTGGCAAGCAGGACTACCATTAGAGGTATGACTCAGACACAGGGAGGTCGTCATGTTCAGTGAATCTGCTGTTGCACTGGTCACCGGGTCCGCCACCGGAATTGGCTGCGCCATTGCCGAGGCGTTCGCCCGGGCCGGCTGCAACCTGGTGCTTACCGACAAGGACGCCCGTCGGGGAGAAAGCGGTGCCGAAGCTCTGCGTAAAGCCACAGGTCGCGACATACTGTTTGTCAGTGCTGACATCAGTGATCCCCAGGACGTCAGTGAACTGCATCGCCGGGGGTTTGCTCACTTCGGAAGACTGGACGCCGCTTGCAACAATGCCGGCATCGAAGGCAGTCAGGCCCCCACCGCGGATTGCCCCCTGGAAAACTTCGACCGCACATTGAACACTAATTTGCGCGGTCTCTTTCTATGCATGCAGACCCAACTGGGCATCATGACCAAACAGGGCCATGGCGCTATCGTTAACATGGCTTCAGTGGCAGGATTGGTGGGGTTTCCCGGTCTGCCCGCCTACTGCGCCTCCAAGGGCGGCGTGGTGCAACTGACCCGCACAGCGGCTATTGAATACGCCGAGCAAAACATCCGGGTTAACGCCGTTTGCCCCGGCGCCATCAAGACCGAAATGATCGACCGGATCACCGGACAGGAGCCGGATGTGGAAGCACAATTTGCCGGGCTGCACCCCATGAACCGCATGGGCAAGGCGGAGGAAGTGGCCAACGCGGTAGTCTGGCTGGCCTCGCCGCTGGCGAGCTTTGTCACCGGCCAGGCCCTGGCCGTGGATGGCGGCATGACCGCACGCTAACCGGACAGCACAGCCCGGCAACAGGCACACTCAGGTCAGGAGATGGATTCCCGGCTGACGGCTAACGCCCGCTGCCGGGCAATCAGAAACACCGGAAACATCACCGCAATGGCAATCATCCCTGACAGAACGATATACACCCACACATGGCGCACACCCACGCGGCGAGCCTCATAGATCATGAAGATAAAAGCAGACAGGCAAACCAGCAGAATATCGTTGGCGATCGAAGCCGCTGCATGGTTCACATACAAGGCCTCAATAAAGGTAATCAGATTCAGGCTTCCGGTCTCCATCATGAAAGCAATGTTGTTGCTCCAGGTGGCGAAAAGCGCCACCACCGCGATGGCCGCGTAGACCCAGCACAGGACGGTTTCGTTCTTGCTCATTGGCACTCCCGTTATTCTCGCTATCGAGTAACTAAAGCCTAATCCCTTGAGAGCAAGCGGACCAAACTGGAAATAACCAGGAAAGCATGTTTCGAGTCAGAAAACTTGACTGCAGCCCTCAGGGCGACAAGGCGGCAAAGACTGCGCCGCCGGCTAGCAGGGCCGCTACAGCCCCAGATAAGCCGCAATCAGGAACGCATCCCCCTGCCCTTCCTGCTTGCCGAAATAACTCACCGGGTCACGCTGATCGTCCTCAATAGCACCTACTTCGCAATCCACAGCGTACTTCTTGGCAATTTCATTGAAGAAGGTCACCAACGGCTTCAATTCCGCCTTCTTTTTCACCGGTTGGCTAACCCCCAGTACCCAGTCCTCACACTCCTCGCTGTCGCACTCATTCATCAGCACAGCACTGGCTGCTTCATTCTCTTCCACATAGGCCTGCAAGGTAGCCTGCAGCTCTGGCCGATTACGCTTGAGCTTTTTTTCCTGTTTTTCATCAAGGCCGTCACAGGCCACGAGGAGATAAACGAGCATGGGGAATCCGGGGCTGGGAGTGTGGCGACTACTTTATCACATCATGAACCTGGGAAGGGCTGGACTAGATCTGTGCGGGAATCGCACGCCCAAGCATTGTCTCGGGACCATGAATCTATTCACGCCCCGGGAAAACCGGACCGGATTATCCATATTCCGAAACCAACAAGGAGAGCATCATCTCCCATCATCTGCTAAAGCCAATAGCTGTGCTTTCAAAATCCGGATAGTCTCACCCAGGGCCGAAGTCAGCATGAGTTGGTCTGTGGGGGAAAACTCTTCGAAATACTCACCCAACTGCTCAAAGTAGAGAAACTCCAGAAAATGCTCTCCATAAGCCACGCACATATTATTGTGCGGCATGTCGCAGAACTGGATCATATCTGTGACCGTGTTGAATGCTTCCACCTGACGCCAGAACAGGGTGCTTTTGTCTTCACGGCGTGAACCGGTGATGAGCCACTGCGTCAAGGCCCATTGACTCAGCCGTTCACTCTCCGCCTTGTTGCCCCTCTGCTTTTCAAGATAGGCCAGTAACAGCATTGCCTTACAGGCAGCTTCTGCGCGGTCCCAGCGGGATTTTTCCAGAGGAATGTGCTCCGCGTACTCACGCAGAATGTCGCAAGCTTCATCGGCTCGCCCGCTGACCGTCAGCCAGGCACAAAGCAGATTCGCTTCTTCAATGGTGGCAGCTTGTGTCGGTTTGAACGTGTTCCTGAGCGATCTCTTTTTCTGCCGTAGAAAAGCGCTGTCCTCTTCCTTATCGATAATATTCAGCATCAATTCCTGTCCCACTCAATAAAAAGATGCAGCTAACCCTCTTCCCTCTCAGGCTTTTGCGGATAGTCAAAGGCGCCGGTTGCCAGAAATATTCTCACTTGCTCGATGACAGTCTCGTTGCGCATCATGAACGGATGCGTCACCGGCAGCACAAGATGGTCGTGCATGCCTTTTACCTTCGTCCTCTCCACAGTGACCTTGCCGTCGTTGGGACCCGGCAGCATGGTGGAAAGAAGCAGGTTGACGGTCCGGTTGCCGGCGATGACCCCCAGAGAGAAATCCACCGGTCCCAGGTTCCCGGGCAGGCTGTCCGGAGCAGTGCTCATCTGGCTTCCTGCAGGACCATTGACCCAGCGAAATGGCGCCCAACCACCGAGATGGTCCACCACTTCACTCCCCTGGTTGGGCGGTCCGAGCATGACGGCACGACCCAGGCGCGGGATGGTGTTCTGGCTGAGGTACTGCCGCAACAGAATGCCACCCATGGAATGGGTGACGAAATGGATGCTGCCGGTGTTCGGACATTGCGCCAGCGCTTTTGGCAGGGTCTGGGCTGCAAGCTCGGGAATGTCATGGCGGGTGGAGGGGTAGCCTTGATTGATCACGGTATAGCCGTGTTCGGTGAGAGCTTTCTCCATTTTTGTCATGGCACGAGCGGTACGAGCCAAACCGTGCAGCAGGATTACACTGTCCTGAGTAGGCATCCCTTCCCCCGCCAATTGAGCACAAAAAAGGAGCCAAACGGGCTCCCGCGTAACCGGTAAATTTCAACCAGTCCTGAAGGCTTATGTCGCCCATGCTACAGATCAACCAGCGGTGAGCACTGCCGCACTAATTGTACGGCAGTGGAGCAGGCTATTGCTTTACCTTGCCCGAACTCTTGCAAAGGCAACCAGCATGATCAACAGCATCACTGGGCCACTGCTACCACCACTACTGCTGCTGTTAGAGCGATCATTGACGCCAGAAGATTCAGAAACCGACGTCTTCAACGCAAATCGCTCTATTACCATACTGCTATCCATGTTGAACGCAAACCGGTAGTGATCGCTATCAACGCTACCCAGATAGCGCCAGGTATTATCAGGGGTATTCGGACTGGTGGGCGAAGGGTAGGTACCACTGCCACCCATCAGTTTCGTTTCACCTGAGGCCAGGTCAACCTTGATCATTGCGGTGATAGGGGGCCCCTCTTCGTTCTGACTATAGGCCGTCACAGACACAAGGACTTCCGATGTCGTGAGCGCATCCAACTTTGCCGCATTCAGAACCCAGCCTTCTGCGATCAGGTCTGCAAACGATTCAGCCAACAATGACTCCCAGGTCTCACCATTGTTTTCGCTGAGCAGCACATCGCTGTCGGTCACCAGCAACATCGCATTACCTATTGTCTCGAAGTCAGCAATACCATCATTCTCCGGCAAGGCGGATACAACCTGAAGCCCCGACTCAGCGTTTAGCATTTTCTTGTAGAAACCACTGCTTTCCATATCGCCACCAATCGCGACATAGAGAACATCATCTTTGACGAGGGCCGCAACGTCCTCAAGCTCATCCGAGGTTTCCAGCAGGGTTGAATCGATCCAGTCAGTCTCGCCCACCTGTACCAGACGCAGCGCTGAACCATCAACGCCCAGCAACATCACCTCGCCATTCTCAGCCGTTACCGTGCCCAGGAAATACATCTCCAGTGAGCTGGCCATGCCCGGCTCTTCCCCAAGAGGGGTAAAGCGGCTTTCATCATCGCTGTTGGAGAGGTAATAGGCTTCCGGCATACGCTCTTCGAGCACGATCAGCACCCAACGGTTACTACCTTCATCAAGCGACAAAGACACAATCTCCGAGCCGGCAACACCCGTAGCAAAAGGGGTCCATGCAAGGCCATCCGTGGTCGCAGCAATGACGACATCATCATCAGACACTACCGGGAATAGCAGCTCATTACCCTCAACAACAGGCGTCCCTTCTGAATCAACAAATAAAGGAAAATCTGTATCGCTAGTGACCTCGTTTCCATCAAAAGAAAAAGTGGTGATCGGCCGCCCGGACAAACCGGATACCAACAACTTGCCGTTAAAAGAAGTAGAAGCATACTCACGGCGTTGCGATGGCCCTTCCATAAAACTAAATGTAAAAGTCAACGGACTTTCATCAACCAGTCTTGTCGGCTCGCCAGCAGGAATACTTCCGGGGAAGATGTCTTGCACGGTCAAGGCACTCATAGTCTCATCAACATCTAACCCGAGGGTGGAGGCAATCTGCACAGGATCGACCAGATTGGCCGGCGTAATCGTCCAGGTCACGGTGCCCTGGGTATCATCACCCAATGCTGTGGTGGTAGAGAATGCGGAGTAACACGTCCAAGACGCCCCTTCACGAGGGAAGGCACTTTGCAGTGAAAGAGCCGCGGCCGACTGCTCGGTAATTGCCAAGACCGGAGGCTCAGACAGGTTTGTTGTAATCTCGGCGTCTACCTGATGCATCCAATTATCCGGAAGCGACAAGCAGCTTGTCGGGTTAAAAGACTGGGAGCCTGAATCCCCTGAGAATGAATCGGTTGTCATACTTCGATTCAGAGTGAATGCGGAGTCGGATTGTACAGCCTGATTAGTATCTGCCAGCTCCCATTTACAGCCGGCGATCAACAACAGCAGGCTCCCGCCTACCAATAGACGACCTGAAAATTGCATGGTATCCCCCAAAAGGATTCAGTCGGTTTTTTATCTTCCAGTCAGCGCCGCCACCCCAATGGAGGCCCAACCCTGTCACAAGTAACCTGTGAACTGATTCAAATATTTGCACTGCCTACAAGATAAGTAAAGCCGAATTGTCAGTTGCCTCATCATTGGGGAGGAATGGTTTAAGAGGCAGTGGCCAGCTTGGCCACTGCCGACGGCCGGATCAAAGCTTGTCCAGCGCGCTTTTCAGGCGCGCCACCGCGGCATCCACATCACCCAGCTTGTCCAGCCCGAACAGCCCCACGCGGAAGGTCTTGAAGTCTGCCGGTTCGTCGCACATCAGCGGCACGCCACCCGCGGTTTGCAAACCGAGCTTCACAAAGGCGGCACCGCTCTTGATGGCATCATCCGTGGTGTAGGACACCACCACGCCGGGGGCCTCAAAGCCCTCGGCGGCAACACTCTCGAAACCATGACTGGCCAACAGTTCCCTTACCGCCATACCCAGTTTCCACTGGCGTTCCTTGACGGCAGTGAGGCCCTCATGAATCGTTTCCAGCATGGTGTCACGGAAGCCACGCAGGGCATCGGTGGGCATGGTGGCGTGGTAAGCATGGCCACCGTTTTCGTAGGCAACCATGATGTCGCGCCACTTTTTCAGGTCGGCAGCGAAGCTGGTAGAGGTGGTTTCCTGAAGACGTGCCTCGGCAGCCTCACTCATCATCACCAGAGCGCTGCAAGGGGAGGAGCTCCAGCCCTTCTGCGGGGCGCTGATCAGCACATCAACACCCACCTTCTTCATATCCACCCAGATGGTGCCGGAAGCAATGCAGTCCAGCACGAACAACCCGCCCACACTGTGCACCGCATCGGCCACCTGCTTGAGGTAATCGTCCGGGAGGATGATGCCGGAAGCCGTTTCCACATGAGGGGCAAAAACCACCCCCGGTTTTTCGGCCTTGATGGTGGCGACCACGTCCTCAATGGGGGCCGGAGCAAATGGCGCACGAGGGGCATCACCTGTGGGACGGGCCTTGAGCACCGTTTCCGATGCGGGAATGCTCCCCATCTCGAAGATCTGACTCCAGCGGAAGCTGAAGAAGCCATTGCGTATCACCAGGCAGTGCTGGCCGGTGGCAAACTGCCGGGCCACGGCCTCCATCCCGAAGCTGCCCCCGCCGGGCACTACTGCCACGCAATGGCCGTTATACACCTTCTTGAGATTGTCCGAGATATCCCGCATTACCTGCTGGAACTGCTGGGACATGTGGTTCAGGGAACGGTCCGTAAAGACCACGGAATATTCCAGCAATCCGTCTCGGTCAAAATCGCGGGGCAAATCTGTCACGGGCGTGCTCTCCTGGCTTGTGCACCGGGTCGGGTGTTGGTGCGTTATCGTCGTGGCCTCTCTGGATACTGGATTGCAAGGTTGAGCGCAAGTTTCAAGGCTTCCTGTGGTGGTAAAATGCACAGCAGGCCCGTGTCAGGGGGTCAATGTGGCAACCCGGGCAAAACGTTAAGCTTATGCATTATCATTCTTGAGCCTTTGCAGGGGCTCACGCATACTATGCGGCCCTGAAAATCCGGGGATCTCGGGGTAAACCCTTGTTTGCGCTAGCGCTCAACAAGGGCTAGTCGGAGCGTCCTCATCACCGCGTTTATCCCGCGAGCAAGGTGAAATGACCGAATACGTCCTGATACTGATCAGCGCAGTGCTGGTTAACAACTTTGTTCTGGTGCAATTCCTCGGATTGTGTCCGTTCATGGGGGTCTCGAACAAGATCGAGACAGCCATGGGCATGTCCCTGGCAACGACCTTTGTGCTGACCCTGTCTTCCGTGCTCGCCTACCTGACCTGGGCCTACATTCTGGTGCCCTTCGAGCTGGAATACCTGCGTACCATCAGTTTCATTCTGGTGATCGCGGTAGCCGTGCAGTTCACCGAAATGTTCGTAAAGAAGGCCAGCCCGCTGCTGTACCGGGTGCTGGGTGTGTTCCTGCCCTTGATCACCTCCAACTGTGCCGTGCTGGGGGTGGCCCTGCTGAACGTTCGCCAGGAAGACGCCACCTTCATGTCGTCGCTGACCTATGGATTTGGCGCAGCGCTGGGTTTTTCCCTGGTTTTGGTGCTGTTTGCCGCCATGCGTGAGCGCATTGCCGTCGCCGACGTGCCCGAGGCCTTCCGCGGCCCCAGCATCGGCCTGATCACCGCTGGCTTGATGTCGCTGGCGTTCATGGGATTCTCGGGGCTGATCAAACTATGAATGTACGCCAGAGGCCTGACGCTCAACGCCTGACGCTGGCTGCACGCGGAGCCAGCCTATGACCGCCGTACTGATTGCTGTTGCTGCCCTGCTGGGGCTGGCCGCCGTCTTTGGTGCCATCCTGGGTTTCGCCTCGGAGAAGTTCAAGGTGGAAGGCGATCCTATCGTCGAGCAGATCGACGGGTTGCTGCCGCAGACTCAGTGTGGCCAGTGCGGCCACCCCGGCTGCCGCCCCTATGCCGAAGCCATTGCCGAAGGCGAAGACCATAACCGTTGTCCGCCAGGTGGCCAGGACACCGTCGACGCGCTGACCGATCTGCTCGGGCGTGACGAGCTGACGCTGGACGATGACGGCGCCGAAGACGCCGACGTGGCCAAGGTGGCCTATATCCGCGAGGACGAGTGCATCGGTTGCACCAAGTGCATTCAGGCCTGTCCCGTGGACGCCATTGTCGGTGCCGCCAAGCTGATGCATACCGTCATTGTTGACGAATGCACCGGTTGCGACCTGTGTGTGGAACCCTGCCCGGTGGACTGCATCGATATCGTGCCGGTAAAACCGACCCTGCAGACCTGGGGCTGGAATCGCCCCGCCGGCATCGGTCAGCGCCCGGACAGCCGCATTGAGGTGGTGAATTTATGAAACGTTGCACGCCTCACGTAACACGTAACACGCTTCCACTTCGCATCCGGACCGCTCCGGGCAGTAGCGAGGGCAGGAAATGAGCCAGATGGAAGCTGCAAAGACCAGGAAACCGACGTCAATTTTTGCGCGTCTGGCGCTGGGTATCCGTCGCCCGGCGGCGGTCCATGACTTCCACGGCGGTATTCATCCGCCGGAGATGAAGCATCTTTCCAACGGTACCGATATTGCGCCCGGCCCCCTGCCCGCTCAGTTGATCTTGCCACTGAACATGCACATCGGAGCTCCGGCCAAGCCGCTGGTAGAGCCCGGTGACAAGGTGCTCAAGGGGCAGATGATTGCCGAGCCCGCTGGTGCCGTCAGCGCTGCCATCCATGCGCCTACTTCAGGCACGGTGAGCGCCATCGGTCCGCGCCCCATCCAGCACCCCTCCGGGATGGATGCCATCTGTATCGTGATCGACACGGATGGCAAGGATGAGTGGATCCCCCATGGCGGGATCAGCGACTACACCGAAATGAGCCCCGGGGAAGTGGTGGATACCATTCGCCATGCAGGCATCGCCGGCATGGGCGGCGCCGGTTTCCCCACCAGCATCAAAGTGAACCTGGGCGACCACCAGCGAGTGGAAGAACTGGTGATTAATGCGGTGGAGTGTGAGCCGTATATCACCGCCGATGACCGTCTTATGCGCGAACGCGCCGACGAAATCATCACCGGCATTCATATTCTGCAGTACCTGCTGAACCCGCGCCGGACTCTCCTCGGCATCGAAGACAACAAGCCGGAAGCCATCAAGGCGCTCAAGCAGGCCTGCAAGGGCTGCGATATCGAAATTCGCGTGGTGCCCACCAAGTATCCCTCCGGCGGTGAGAAACAGCTGATCCAGCTGGTCACCGGCAAGGAAGTGAAAAGTGGCCAGCTACCTGCCCATGTGGGGGTGGTGTGCCAGAATGTGGGCACCGCCTTCGCCATCAAACGCGCGGTCATTAATGGCGAGCCACTGATCCAGCGGATCACCACCCTCACCGGGGACGGCGTTGCCCGGCCCGGCAACTATGACGTGTTGATCGGCACCCCTGTTAGCGACCTGCTCCGCCACGGCGGGGTAGATCCGGACAAACTGGGCCGGCTGGTCATGGGCGGCCCCATGATGGGCTTTACCCTGCATAATCCCGGCGTGCCGCTGGTCAAAACCAGCAACTGTATCATTGCCGCCAGCCCGGAAGAGCTGCCTGAGCCGCCCCCGGAGCAACCCTGTATCCGTTGTGGCTCCTGCGCTGAAGTGTGCCCGGCAAACCTGCTGCCCCAGCAGCTGTACTGGCACGCTAAAAACGACGATCTGGAAAAGGCCCAGCACCATAACCTGATGGACTGCATCGAGTGCGGTGCCTGTGCCTATGTCTGCCCGAGCCATATTCCGTTGGTGCAGTATTACCGTTATGCCAAGGGCGCGGTGCGCCAGCAGGCGGCCGACCAGCTCAAGGCTGACAAGGCTCGTCAGCGCTTTGAAGCCCGCCAGGCCCGTATCGATGCTGAAAAGGCCGAGAAGGAAGCCCGTCGTCAGGCGCGCCTGGAAGCCAACCGCAAGAAGAAAGAAGCCGCGGCAACGCCCTCCGTTGATACCGCTGCGCTAAAGCAAGCCTCCCTGGAAGCGTCCAAGGCGTACAAAGCCGCCGTCAAGGCAGCAAAAGCGGCGGATGCCGAGGGCGCCGAAAACGCCGCGGAACTGAAAGCAGAGGCGGATCGCCTCAAGGAGATTGCCGACAAGGCCAAGGCCGCCGTTCGTGATGCCGGCAACGCGGCCCCTGCCCCAGCCCCCGCCGAAGACATTGTCAGCAAGCTGAAAAAGCAGGTCGGCGATGCATCCAGTGCCTACAAAACAGCCGTGAAAGCGGCCAAGGAAGCGGAAGCCAACGGCGATGACAATGCCAGCGAACTGCGCGCCAGAGCAGACGAACTGAAAGCCACCGCCGACAAATTCAAAGCAGAACTGCGTGATGCGAAGGCAAACGCACCCGCTACCGCGCCGGCGGCGCCCCAGGCGGATCCCGTAGCGGAGCTGAAAAAGCAGGTTGGCGATGCCTCCTCCGCCTACAAGGCTGCAGTAAAAGCCGCCAAGGAAGCCGAGGCCAATGGCGACGACAATGCCGCCGAACTTCGCGCCAAGGCAGACGAACTGAAAGCCAGCGCCGATCAGCTCAAGGCCGAGCTGCGCGATGCCAAGGCCAATGCGCCTGCTGCTCCTGCTCCGGCAGCGGCTCCCGCGGACCCTCTCACCGAGCTGAAGAAGAAGGTCGGTGAAGTGTCCTCTGCCTACAAGGCCGCCGTGAAAGCCGCCAGGGAAGCCGAGGAAGCCGGCGCGGACAACGCCGCCGAGCTTCGTGCCCAGGCGGACACGCTCAAGGCCGATGCGGACCACTGGAAAGCCGAACTGCGTGACGCCAAGGCCTCGGCACCGGCTACCCCCAAGGCACCGCCGGCACCAACGGACGCACCGAAGGTCGCAGAGACCACCGCACCGCAATCATTGAAAGCCGTAGACCCGGACGCCGCCGCCAAGCGCCAGAAGCGGCTCAAGGGCCTGAAAACCGCCTATAACATGGCACACAAGCAGTACAAGGAAGCTCACGCGGCTTTCGAGCGTGCCGAACGCAAAGAGGAAGTCAGTGCCGACGAGCTCAACGCCATGCAGCAGAAGGTGGACAAGCTCAAGGCCAAGGCCGACAACGCCCGTGACGCGCTGGATGCATTAGTGGAAGACGCCAAGGCAGACATCCGTGCCCACACCGGCAAGGATCTCAAGACCCTCAAGCTGGAAGCCGCCCGTGCGGAAAGTGCACTGGCCGACAAGAAAATCGAACTGGACAAACTGGTCAGCAGCAGTAGCGAGGACGCCCTTGAAGCCTTGAACTCCGAGCTCAAGGCGCTGGAGTCCGAAGCACAGATTGCCCGCAAGGCGCTCAAACAAGCGCTGGAAGAACAGGGGTTGGTGGAATGAATGAACACCTGATGCTGGACGCCGGACCCCGGACGCCCGCCTTTCCCGCCGCAGGAGCTTGCCTGCAAGCGAAGCCCCCTGAATTGCGACAGGGTCTTTTCGCTTGCAACGGAGTGAGCCAATGAGCCTGATTACCTCCACGTCCCCCCATGCATCGGTGAAGAACAACACCGGCGCCTTTATGCGCCAGGTGATCTACGCCACCCTCCCCGGCCTTGCGGTACTGACCTGGCAATTTGGCTGGGGGTCGGTGATCAATGTGCTGTGGGCTGTCGCCGTCGCCGTGGGGTGTGAAGCCCTGTTCCTGAAAGCCCGTGGCCGTCACGTTGGCTTTTACCTGAAAGATTTCAGCGCAGTACTCACCGCCGTGCTGCTGGGTCTGGCCCTGCCGCCGACTGCGCCCTGGTGGCTCACCCTGGTGGGCGTCGGCTTTGCCATCATCGTCGCCAAGCAGCTTTATGGTGGCCTGGGCATGAACCCCTTCAACCCCGCCATGGTCGGCTATGTGCTGCTGCTGATTTCCTTCCCGGTGGCCATGACCCAATGGGTCGCCCCCGGTGAAGCACCCAGTTTCATGCAAAGCCTGCAACTGTTTACCGGTCAGTTGCCGGTGGACGGCCTGAGCGGCGCAACACCGCTGGACACCTTCCGGACCTGGGCTGGCAATGAAAGTGAACTCGCCAGCCATGGCATTCTGCACGGCGACATTGCCGGGCAAGGCTGGGAATGGGTCAACCTGGCCTTCCTGCTTGGCGGCCTGTACCTGATCAGCCGCAAGATCATTACCTGGCATATTCCCGCCGGCTTCCTGGCGGGGATCGCTGCACCAGCCTTTATTGCCTGGCAAATCGATCCGGCACGCTTTGCCGATCCGCTATTCCATCTGTTGTCCGGCGGCGCCATGCTGGGGGCGTTCTTTATCGCCACCGATCCGGTAAGCGCCGCCACCAGCCGTATGGGCCGTCTGGTCTATGCCCTGCTGATTGGCGTGCTGATCTGGGTCATCCGCAGCTTTGGCGGCTACCCGGATGCGGTAGCGTTCTCGGTGCTGCTGCTCAACCTGAGCGCACCCTTCATTGATTATTACACCCAGCCCCGCACCTACGGCCATGACAAGCCCAACCGTGGCACGGGAGGCGCCTGATCATGATGCGTTATGCCATTACCAAAAACGCGGTGATCCTCAGCCTGTTTGCCATCGGCACCGCAGCCACGCTGGCCATCACCAACTCGCTGACCATCGGCAAGGTGGAGTGCAATCGCCAACAGGCGCTAATGACGTCCCTGAACGAGGTGATGCCCCACGACCAGCATGACAATGACCTGATTGCTGACCGCATTACGGTCACTGATCCCCTGCTGGGCCGCAGTGAACAGCATATTTATCGGGCACGTCTCAACGGCGAGCCCAGCGGTGCGGTGCTGGAGACCACTGCCCCGGACGGCTACGGTGGCAACATTGCCCTGATCGTCGGTGTGGACACCGAGGGATCTGTCCAGGGCGTGCGCGTGGTACCACCGCACAATGAGACTCCCGGTCTCGGCGACAATATCGAAACGAAAAAGTCCGACTGGATTTACAGTTTCAATGGCCGTTCTCTGGAAAATCCGGACCAAGCAGGCTGGGCTGTGAAGAAAGATGGGGGCGAGTTCGACAGCTTCACCGGGGCCACTATTACCCCGCGGGCAGTGGTCGGCGCGGTGCACCGTGCGCTGCAATATTTTGACGCCAACCGCGACAGCCTGTTTGCGGCAAATGCCGAAGCGGTCGCGGCGGAGGTCTGCGATGAGTGATGTGAACTACAAGAAAATCAGTATGGACGGGTTGTGGAACAACAATCCTGCCACGGTGCAGATTCTCGGCCTGTGTCCGCTACTGGCCGTCACCGGCTCCGTGGTGAATGCGTTGGGGCTGGGGCTGGCGACGCTGGTGGTATTGGTGGGCTCCAATGTGTGCGTGTCCCTGATTCGCAACTATGTCACCGACGCCGTGCGTCTGCCCGCCTTCGTGATGATCATTGCGGCCATGACCACGGTGATCGAAATGCTGATGCAGGCCTTTACCTTCGAGCTGTATGAGATCCTCGGCATCTTCATCCCGTTGATCGTCACCAACTGCACCGTGCTGGGCCGGGCCGATGCCTTTGCCAGCAAGAACCCGGTCCTGCCTGCCGCCCTGGACGGCTTCATGATGGGCCTGGGCTTCCTGGTCATTCTGCTGATTCTCGGCGGCATGCGCGAACTGGTCGGCCAGGGCACCCTGTTCACCAACATGCAGTTGTTGTTCGGCCCCATGGCCGCCAACTGGCAGCTCAACGTGATCGACAACTACGGCGGTTTCCTGCTCGCCATCCTGCCCCCCGGCGCCTTCCTCGGGCTTGGTTTAATCATTGCCGGCAAGAACGTGATCGACAAGCGCCTGAAAGAAATCCAGAAAGCCAAAGCCAGCGATGAGCCCAAGGTAAGCCGCCGGGTACGGACGACGGGCAAGGTGAGTTAGAAGCAGCGAAAAGCTACAAGCCACAGGGCGCGGGAACGTCTGGTGTGAACTCTCCCGCCCTGCCCGCGGAAAGACGCATTCCGCACATGAAGACATCCCCCAAAGATTGAGATGTTTTTTGTGGGAGATTCAGTTTGCTGAACAAATGCAGTGCCAGCGTCTTCGTCCAGCAACGCCCTCAGAACGCTTTCCCTTAAAGGCGAGCCGTTGCCTCGGATCAGCGCCTGCGATCTATCAATCAGTCTCACTCGCACCTTGTAGCTTGCAGCTTGTATCTGCTTCCTACAGCACGATTGCTGCCATCAGCAGCGCCACCGCCATTACCCCATGCGGCAGAAACACATGGCGCATCCCCAGGATGCGAATCAGTTCGCGGGTCCCCCCCGCACGGCGGCTTTTTTCCCAGCTGAAGGCAGTCTGGAACGGCGCAATCTCGTCCACCTCGCCACGAAAGTGGGCCTCGATCTTTTCGATACGGGCATAGTGCGCCGACTGAAAGGCTTTCCAGTGCCCTTCCACCAGCCAGAACATCAGGCTGCCGAACACCCCTACCCAGAGCATGCCCGGACGATCAAAAAAAGCACCGGAGCCAGCGAGTATCCCTGCCAGCGTCACACTCCATGCCTTGATCGTCAGTGACTTCTGATCGAAGGAATCAATCAGATTGGTAAGATGGAAATACTCCGCTTCCAGTTGTTGGTCCTGTTGTGACATCCCTGCTCGTCTCCCCGCTTAAGCCCAATCCCCACAGGATCAGAAAGTCTGATCAAACGCCGCCATTTAACCTTATCCTTTTTCTCGAAACAAAATTGCACACTGGCTGGCAATCTGATGGAGTCCCTCATGTCATACATCCAGCCACCTTCCTGCCCGCTGCCAGAGTACGTACGGCAAGCCCTGTTTCCGCTGCCACGGGCACAATGGCGCGATCATGACAACTTTCTCACCAGTGACGCCCGGGCGCTGCTGCGTAATCATGACGGTTTGAAACAACAGGCCCGCCAGTATCATGGCGCCATACGGTATCTGACCAACCTTAGTGACCAGGATCGTAGCCATGAGGACAATCTGTCACTGCTCACGACGCTGCAGCAGCATTTACAAAGCCTGCTGCGCAACCTGCACAGCCATCATGGCTTTGAAGACAGCAGCGTCTTTCCTGCCGTCCGCCTCCAGCATCCGCGACTGAATCCCGCAATCGAGCTAATGGAGCAGGATCATGCGGCGCTGGATCAGTTGCTTGCCATGCTTCAGACCCGAAGCCAGGACTTGCCGGCTGCGCTGAGATTGCCGCAAAACCTGGAGCGGGCCCTTGCAGAGGCCGATAACCTCGAGCGTTTGCTGCACGGGCATATGCAAAACGAGGAGGAAATTCTGGTGCCGGCCTACCTGATTTACCGCTGAAAGCCCCACAAGGCAGCATGGCGCCCTCTTTTGAACACCACAGTTAACATTCTTTTGCATCTCGCTCCGAACCATTCCTGCCCGACGTCACTCGAACCGCTAAAGAATTGATAACTGGAGTTTCACCATGAAAAGCATAGCTGTTATCTCTCTCAGCCTGGCCGGTGCAATTGCTGTCGCCGGCGCGGGTTATGGTGCCTACCAGATCATGACCCCGGCCACGTCCGGCTACGCCACCGTCACCAAAGTGGAACCCATTGTGAAACGCTGGCAGGAGCCCCGTGAAAGCTGCCAAAACGTCACTGTCACCCGCCAAAAACCGGTAAAAGATGAACACCGGGTTGCCGGCAGTGTTGTCGGCGCAGTGATTGGTGGCGTTATCGGCCACCAGTTTGGTGGTGGCAGTGGCAAAGATGCCGCCACTGCTGGCGGGGCCATTGCAGGCGGCGTTGCGGGTAACCAGATCCAAAAGGGTATGCAGGAAAAGAACACCTACACCACTACCGAACAGCGCTGTAACACTGTCATGGAAAGCCGAAGCCGTACCGAAGGCTATGACGTGACTTATGTGTTCAACGAAGCGGAAGAAACCATTCGCTTGGACAAGAAGCCCGGTGAACGGCTGCGGATCAAGGAAGGCCAGGTGGTGACTGCCCGGCAGTAACCACCGCCGTCTCCCCCGCTTGCCCGAGGAAAGAAGGCGAAAGCGAGTAACGAGTTTCGAAAACCATTGGTTTGGGCCGCTTCAGGTTTTGCCGTTCGAAACTCGCTGCTCGGCAATCGACACTAATATATCCGGCCGGACCTGGCCCCCTGCCCCGCGCTGAATGATCCGGTATACTCCTCGCGAACTCAGGATATGGCCATGAATCGCGAGAAACGTACTGAAATTTTTACCCGCCTGCGGGACCAGAATCCGCACCCCACCACGGAACTGGAGTACAACTCGGACTTCGAGTTGCTGGTGGCTGTGGTGTTGTCCGCCCAAGCCACGGATGTGGGCGTCAACAAGGCCACCGCCAGGCTCTACCCGGAGGCCAACACGCCAGAAGCCATTTATGCCCTGGGTGTCGATGGACTAAAGCAGTACATCAAGACCATCGGCCTGTTCAATTCCAAGGCCGAGAACATCATCCAACTCTGCAAAATGCTGATTGACCTGCATGACAGCCAGGTACCGCGTACCCGGGAAGAGCTGGAAGCCCTCCCCGGCGTAGGGCGCAAGACAGCCAACGTGGTGCTCAACACCGCCTACGGCTATCCCACCATGGCCGTGGACACCCATATCTTCCGGGTTTCCAACCGCACCCGTATTGCCCCAGGCAAAAATGTGCTCGACGTCGAAAAACGGCTGGTGAAACTGGTACCGGAGGAGTTTCTGCGCGATGCTCATCACTGGCTGATTCTGCACGGTCGCTATGTGTGCACTGCCCGCAAACCCAAATGTGGCGAATGCCTTATTGCCGATCTGTGCGAGTTCCCGCCCAGTAAACGCACGGCCTGAGTTCAGGCTCGCCCTTCACGACAAAGAAAGGATTTATCATGAAATCTGCTCTGGTTGTAGTTTCCTCACTGCTATTGCTCTCCCCGCTGGCCCAGTCCGCCGAAATGGCAGCGGGCAAGTGGAACTTGACGGTGGAACTGAATGCTCCCGGTATTCCTGAAGAAATGCGCACGCAGGTACAGGAGGGTTGTATCTCCGTCGAAGAGGCAAAAGACCCGGAAGCCGCGCTGCGCAAAAGCTGGAAGAAAGATAATTGCAGTAACGGAGAAGCCAAACGCAGCGGTAACACGTTGAGTTGGAGTGCTGATTGTGTGATGCCTGACACCGACGCCGAAACCCAAATTTCCGGAAAAATGGTTATTCACAACACCAGGCACTACACCTCTGATCTCACCATGAAAGGCAACGACCACACAATGAAGACCCACATTGAAGGCAAGTGGGCGGCAAGTGAGTGTCAGGAATAACGACCGGCATCCGGCATGCATTAGCAGGTTTCCGCTTAAAGCAGAAACCTGAGCCGTGCACCACACGTTTCGGCCAGGCAAGCAGGCACCCCGCTTTCTTCAGGAAAGTCTGCTTGTTGGCCGAATAAGGCAGGACAATTCAGCGGCGACGGGTAGCCCGTAGCCCAAGACAGTGAACGCTCCTACAGCAGCTTCGTACAAAAGTTGAAAAACCGGTAACAACTCAGATTTGTTAAACAAGCCTGGCCTGCTTCTCACTAACCCGCTTTTATCTCCCCGGCAAATACCTTCTCGAAGAACACCAGCACCCGCTGCCAGCTGTCCTCAGACGCGCGGGCATCAAACTTCGAGCGCAGGGGCGGCAAGGGGCCCAGTTTCCTGAAAACAAAGCCCTGGTGGTTGTTCATGTAGGAATGCCCCACGTTATCGTAGGTCTTCACATCATGGGGCACGCCGAGCTTGTCCATATGGCTGGCCAGACGTTCACCGTGGTTGCCATAAAGCACATCATCACGGCCCCAGCCGCCCACAGCAGGACAGATGCCCCGCAACGTCTCCGGGTCTTTAGGAATTCCACCATAGAAAGGGGCCACCACCTGCACCGGTGCCTGGCTGGCATACAGCACGGCAAAACGTCCCCCCATGCAAAAGCCCATTACCCCCACCTGCTCCACCGGCTCCTCATCCTGATCCAGCAGCCAGTGACGACAGGCCTCCAGTTGTTCAAACGCTGCGCCCTTGCCAGTTTCGTGGGCCTTCAGTGTCTTCACCACGCACAACGGCTTGCTGTTAGGCAGGTCGTACAGGTCTGGCACCAGCACCGGATAGCCGTTATCCGCTAAACGTTGGGCAATCCGTTCTATGTCGTCGGTATAGCCAAAGATGTCATGAATGGCGATGACAGCGGCCTTGTGAGGGTTGGCTGTGTCAGGGCGCAACCAGCGGGCACGCATGGTATGGCCGCCGGGGATGGGAATACCTACAGGTTGGTTGGACATGGAAAAGCCAATTGATAATTAATAGTGAATAAAGAATAACGAAACCCAAAGGCTACTACCCGCGACAAATCCTGCCCCGGTTCAACCGGGCCACTCCACCATCCCAGCTATTCACTATTCAGGGAATGTCAGTTTTCCTGCATCGCAATCAAGCGGGCCTCTTCCAGCGCTGCAGTGCGGTGTTTGGTGGCCTGACGGTATTCCGGATCCGCCAGCATGCTGGCAAACGCCTGTTTGCTGGGGTAGCGGACCAGCAGGACGCTGTCCCATTTTTCCCCTTCCGGGGCAATCACGCCGGCCAGAGCACGGCCCTTCCAGACCATCTCGCCACCAACGCCCTGCACTTTGCCAAAGGCCACTTCAGAATACTTCTGGTAGGCCTCACGGCCGCTGTAATCCGCTTCACCATCCTTGTAGCGTGCGGTCTCCCGGTAACGAAGCAGGTTGAGCATGACGATGGGAGTATCATCCGGCAGGGAGGTCAGAATCGCCGGCAGGGTTGTGGGATTGGGATCGATGACAGGCTTGTCACTCATGGTCATTCCTTGTGTCTTGTTGGCTTTTAAACCTACTCTCTCAGGCTTGCCGGCCGCAAGACAGGGGTGGGGACGACACAAAGCCAGCCAAAGCGGTCACTGTGTGTGCAGAGTTATCTGCTCCGCTGCACACAGCGCCTCCAGGTCTGGTAAATGCTCACGGGGGGCTGACAGCGTAAGTCCTACCTGCTGGCCATATTGCACGTCCAGAACCTGCCCCTGATGCTGATCGGCCCAGTGACGCAGGCGTTGCTCCAGGGAAAAATCCAGCTCCAGACGGGCGTTGAAATGAGGAATATGCTCAACCCTTTCCACCTCAGCCAGCACGGATTCTGCCGCTGCAGCATAGGCACGAACCAATCCACCCGCGCCCAGCTTCACCCCACCGAAGTAGCGAGTTACCACCACCAGCACATCGCTCAGCCCTTTGTGCTGAATTACATTGAAAATGGGTTTGCCTGCTGTGCCGGAAGGCTCGCCGTCATCGTTCATGGCCGCCTGAGCGGAGGCCGGGCTACCCAGCAAATAGGCATAACAGTGATGCGAGGCATCCGGGTATTGCGCCCGGGCCTGTTCAACCACGGCCATGGCATCATCACGGTTCGTCACGGGTCTGAGCCAGGTAATAAAACGACTCTTGTTGATGATGATCTCGCGATCAACCGGTGCCGCAGGAACAGGATAGCCGTCGATGAAAGCCTCCATGATGGATGAGTGGGCATTAAGGCCTATGGTAAGGTTGCCCCCGTCAACGCGATAACGGAAGCCTCATGCAAGACCAACCGCTCCAGGACCCAGCGCGCCTTAAACCTCGTCGCCGGCTGGCGTTTATCATGGCACTGCTGGTCAGTGGCGTGATGTTCGGCCCGTGGATGATGTCGCTGTATCAGCAAGGCAGCCGCATTTTCATCATATTTGTGGCGTTGATGTGGCTGGCGGTGGGGCGCTTCTTCTACCAGCTTCTGGCCCCTGCCAGCCGCGAGCGGCCTGAGGCCACCCGCGACGACAAGGCTCAGTGATCCAGATACAGGTAATGCTGCCAGCTCATCATCCGCAGCAGGATCTTGCGCATCACCGCGACATGATGGACATACTCGGAATAGACCGCAGCCTGGGCATTCATGCCTAGCGGCAGGCTATCCACGTCGACATTGCCGCCGCCGTCTTTCATTTTCAGCACGACCAGGGCTTCATTGCTCATGTTCTGAAATGCTTCCGCACCCACCAGCTGCTGGCCCGCCGCCAATTGCGCTTCTGCGATGGTCGGCAGTACTTCAACCACCTCGGCTTCGAACACCTGGCCCGGAAGAGAGGTAAACGTCAGTTCCGCCTCATAGCCCGCCTTGAGTCGCAGCAGGGACTGCTGACGAAACGCGCCCACATAGCGACGATCCTGCTGGCTGATGAAGTTGGCCACCGGTTTCAGGGGAAGCGGCACCGCCATCATTCCCGGCTTTACCGCCAGCTGGGTAACAAAGCCATCCGTTGGCGCGCGAATCACGGTATTTTCCAGATTGAACCGGGCCTCATCCAGCTGCGCCTTGATGGCGGCTACCGCAGGGTCATCCCCATTGATGTCACCGCTCAGCTGAGTCTGGGCCTGTTCCAGTGCTGCCTTCGCGGCATCCAGATCCGCATTGGTACCCACCACACGCTCACGCTGGGTATCAATTTGCTGGGCACTGAATGCTGAGGGCGCTCCCTCGTAGCGCGCCAGGGTCCGTACCGCTTGATCACGCTTGGCCCTGGCCTGAGCGACCTTGGCACGCGCCTCGGATACCGCCGCCACGTTCCCCCGGGCCAGCTGCCCGGTATCCGCCAATTGCGCCTCAAGTGTGGCCACCCGCGCCCGGAAACGGGTGTCATCCAGAATCACCATAGGGTCACCCTGCTTGACCGGGGTATTGGGTTCCACCTCCACGGAAACCACCCGGGCACGCACTTCAGACACCACAGGCGTAACGATATAGACCTGCCGGACCTTGCGGGTAAACGGGTGGTTATAGTTCATCAACAAGACCAATGACCCGATCAGTACAATGCCACCCAGCACTGCGGTGGGAACGGTCCACTTGTTCAGCGGCACCTTGAAGACCTTGAAAATGAAGATACAGACAGCGGCGTAAGTAAGGAGGAGTAACGTTTCCATCAGGCGCGATCCTCCAGTTTCTGTTCCAGCAGAGCAATCCGTTCCGCCTGTGCATTCAATGTTTCCTGCAACTGGACAAGCAGTGCTTCATCGGCCTTTTGCTGTTCCTGAACTGCCTGAAAGCCCCAGCCACGCTCAGGGCGGTACAGCGTTGCCCAGATCCACAGGAACGGCCACAGCACATGCAGTGTGAAGAGGCTGACCCAGCCCGCCACATGGATGGCATCCTGGTGAGGGTGATTCCGCTCCTTGGCAATTTCATAGGGAATGTCATGGATGACGATGACGCCGTAGAACAGCACAAGGCCAACAAAAAACAGCAGCCCTAAAGCCACGTAACTCAACATTGCAGTATCCTTAATGCAGTAAACCGAAATTGAATGAATGGGTACTGGACTATTCCCCGTCAGGCTGTGAATCCTGCCCGACCTTTTCCAGCAGGATAGTAACATCTGTGGGAGCAAGCTCACCGCCCAGTTCCACGGTGTGGCGCTGGGTCGTCGTCCATAACAAGGTACCATCCTCGCCACGAATCTCCGCCCGCACCGCATACGCCAGTGGGTTATCCATGGTCACCGCCGCTGCCTGGTAACGCAGCGCGAAAGGTACTGGCACAGAGCCTGGATTTTCGATGTGTTGCTGAGCCAGCACCTGCGCCGGGGCATCCATGCGCGACACATCCGCCAGCGTCACGGTGACCGTGGCTCCCGGAGGCATGGCCATGCGCTCGCGGTACATAACCTTGCCGGACAACACTTGCTGCTCAGCCTCCACCGTCACTTGCTCCTGTGAAGTGGCGTCCTGGTCACAGCCGGTCAAAATAAACGGACTGGAAAATGCCACCATGGCGCTGAACAGAAAACCAGCGGTTCTTGCGGGATAACTCGTCACAGCAGACTCCTGGCTAAACAGTGGTTAGCCCACCCAGCGCTGCGGGCTAGCGGGCTAACGGGCTTTGCTCAAGGCTAAAGCAAGACGATGACAAAAACAGTTAACTAAATGCCTGCAGCCCCGTCTGTGCCCGACCCAGAATCAATGCATGCACATCATGGGTCCCTTCATAGGTATTCACCGCTTCCAGGTTCATCATATGCCGGATCACATGATACTCATCACTGATCCCGTTCCCACCGTGCATATCCCTGGCTTCTCGGGCTATCTCGATGGCCTTGCCACAATTGTTGCGTTTCATCAGTGAGACCATTTCCGGCGCCCACTGGCCACTATCCATCAGTCGACCCAGTTGTAGCGCCCCCTGCAGGCCCAGAGTAATCTCGGTCTGCATGTCCGCCAGTTTCTTCTGGATCAGCTGTGTCTGGGCCAGGGGACGTCCAAACTGGTTGCGATCCAGGGTGTACTGGCGTGCGGCATGCCAGCAAAATTCCGCTGATCCCATGCTGCCCCAACTGATGCCATAACGGGCCTTGTTCAGGCAGCTGAAAGGGCCTTTCAGGCCTTCCACATCCAGATGATTTTCTTCCGGCACGAAGCAGTCATCCAGCAGAATCTGACCGGTGATCGACGCACGCAGGGAAAACTTGCCTTCAATCTTCGGCGTGGAGAAGCCGTCAAAGCCACGCTCCACCACAAAACCATGGATCTTGCCCTCCAGCTTGGCCCACACCACCGCCACATCAGCGATGGGCGAATTGGTGATCCATGTCTTTGCGCCGCTAAGCCGATAGCCGCCGTCCACCTTGCGCGCACGGGTGACCATGGCGCCGGGGTCGGAACCATGGTCCGGCTCGGTAAGCCCGAAACAGCCCACCCACTCACCACTGGCCAATCTGGGCAGGTATTTCATCCGTACCAATTCACTGCCAAAGGCATGGATTGGATGCATCACCAGGGATGACTGCACGCTCATGGCAGAACGATAGCCGGAATCCACCCGCTCCACTTCCCGGGCCACCAGCCCATAGCTCACATGGTTTACCCCCGCCCCGCCATACTGCTCCGGAATGGTCGGCCCGAGAAAACCCAGCCCGCCCATCTCGTTCATAATCTCGCGATGGAATACCTCGTGGCGGTTGGCCTCCAGAATCCGCGGCATCAGGCTTTTCTGACAGTACTCACGCGCCGCATCACGAATCATGCGCTCGTCATCGCTCAGCTGGGTATCGAGCAACAGCGGATCGCGCCAGTCAAAGGCCTGCATGGAAGTCTCCTGGTCAAAAGGCCGCGGCGCGGCAAAGGGGGAAGATCAGGGGAATAAAATGCCAGAATCAGTTGCGAGTTGCGAGCAGGGGTGTGGTGTTGCCCTGCTGACTCAAGACAAACATCATCGAAGACGCATGCAAGCACCGGGTTATCAAGTTCGCTACCCGAAACTCGTCCCTCGCAACTGACTCATGCACTGAACCGCCAGATTCCATCGACCTGCTCGCGCTGCACCCTGCCCTGCAACATCAAACAGTTCAGATGGGCAATACTTTCACCCATGGCAAACATCAATTGCTGGACATCCAGTTTGCGGTTGAAAAGCACCGACAACAGATCAAAGGCAGACTGGGGACGTTGCTGACAGGCGGCCTGGACGCGATCCAGCTGCTCATCATGATGATCAACCAGGGCATCCACCCGGGCACGCAGACCGCGAAAGGGTAACCCGTGAGCAGGCAGCACCAGCGTATCCTCCGGCAGGTTGTCACGCAGGGCCTTAAGGCTGTCTACGAAGTCGGTGACCGGATCCGCATCCGGTTCCGAAGCGCGGACATTGAGGTTGCTGGAAATGGTAGGCAGCACCTGATCACCGCTGATGAGGAGGTGATCCTCATGGCGATACAAGCAAAGGTGCTCCGGTGAATGACCACAACCCACATGCACTATCCAGTTTTTTCCATCAATGCACAGCGTATCCCCTGCCGCCAGAAATCCCGGTTCGGTCGGTAAAGGCTGAACAACCCGGCGAAAACCATTGCCCTTCCCGGCAACCTTGTTGAGATCATCGCCAAGCAGTCCATGGCTGCCAAGAAAGTGGCGCAGGCGATCGACGGTCTGAGTATCCGTGGAGTCACAAATGCTATTGGTCAGCGCCCACTCGCCACGGCTGATCAAAACCTCTGCACCGGTTTCCTGCTCAAGCCAACCGGCCAACCCCAGATGATCCGGATGGTAGTGGGTAACAATCACGCGGGTTAACGGCAAGTCATCCAGTTGCTCTCCAATGAGGCTCTTCCAGATTTTCTGGCTGGGCCGAACCCCGAGTCCGGTGTCCACTACCGTCCAGCCGTCGCCATCACGCAATAGCCAAAGGTTGATGTGGTCCAGCGCAAAGGGCAAAGGAAAGCGCAGCCAGAAAACACCACTGGCCACCTCCATGCGGATCGCTGAAGGAGGAATTTCGGAGAATGGGTATGCGAGGGTGTTGCTCATGGAAAGCAGCCAGAAAACAGGGAGGACACTATTTCACGATGGCTCCTACAGCCTCAATGACGAAAACTTACAGGAAAACTCAGGAGCAGCAGAGAGCAGCTCCTGAGTGGCAACGAGCCCCAGATTCAGAAGGTGAACCCGACCCCCAGGGTAAACGCATAGACATTCATATCCGCCACGAATTCAGCATCGCCAACTGCCGCATACTGATACTGCGGCAGACCCGGCGCGCGGATGAAAGTGCTTTCCAGTTTGGCAGAGACTTCCTTGACGCTGATGTATTTCACATCGGCCGCCAGCCACCAATAGTCACTCAAACGCCAATCGACACCGGCCTGGCCGACCCAGCCGAACTTGTCCTCGATCTCCAGCTCCGGCTCACCGACTTCAGTGAGAATCGGATTGGTCACATGGCTGTCGTAGGTGAACAGGTACACTGCGCCGAGGCCAAGGTAGGGCCGGAAGTTGTGCTCGTTGCGGAAGCGTTTCACCAGGGTCAGCATGGGCGGCGCCACCTTGGTTTCCGCCACCTTTTCGCCCAGTGCCGGCACCCCGGTGGGGATGCCGTTGGCTTCCGTTACCAGCGGCACATCGGCCAGCTTGCCCCTGGCTTTCAGATCCAGGGTGGGCGGCAGGGCCGCCATGGTTTCCACGGACCAGCCACCGCCCCACAATTTCCAGCGCAGCTTGTAGCCGATGATGGCTGCCGGAATGGTCAGCGGATCACTGAACGCCTCCCCTTCCTGTTCACCCGGCTCCACTGCGACCTCGGCGATCTCGGACAAGTTACTCAGGGTAATGGAACGGGTCTTCACATCCGGAGACATGTGAATGGCACCGAAGCGGAAGTAGAGGCGGTCTTCGCCGAAGATCTTCTGGGTGAAATCCACCAGCGGATAATCCGGTCCGTACATGTCTTGCGCTGTGACGCCTGCCGATACACCAAGCAAGACCAAAGAAACCAGGATTCGAGTCATTTTTCTCATTATTGTGCTCCTGCTTCCAATTCGGTGGCGGTGGTCAGCAGTGCCTTGGCCGGGCTATTCACCACGCGGATACGAAAGTCGTCCTTGTCGATACCCAGTTCCGCGGTTACCAGTGCTGGCAGCGGGACGAGTGCCCCAAAGTCTCCCGTGTTCAGTGAAAGATTCACGCCAGCGGCAATCGCTGATGTGTTAGAACACTCCAGAGTAATCTGGCCGTTGCGCAGGAATTTCACTGGCCCCTTGATAAAGGCGGAAATGTCCTTGCTCTGCACATCCCCTACGGCAAGGCCACCAAGGATTTCCAGATCCGGCGCATCCATAAGCGCATCCAGCCTGGCGATGAACTGCACCTGCTCTTCACCGACTTCGTTAACCACAAAACCCAGCAGCGGACGGTCCGGGTTATCCTTGTAGGGACTGAAACGCAGCACCAGAGGACCTGTTTCCAGTGTCAGGGGCACCAGGCCAAGTACGTTGGCTGTCAGCGTAAGATTGGTGCCCATGACAATCTCGGGGTTGATCTCAACCGGGATCATGGTGTCGCCTTCGGCGTCGAAGCAGAACACTTCACCATCGGCATCCTCGTCACCACACCACGTGTTATCACCGGACCTGGTCATGCCGATATAGGTCAGATCCAGCGGAATCTTTTCCAGGAACGCCATCGGCAGGGCGGCATTGGTGAATGCCGTATCCTGAGTCAGCTGCGCCCCCGTCACAGGCCCTTCCACACTGCGCAGATTGGCACGGGCGTAATTGAACACGGCGGGGACTTCCTCACCCTCATCCAGGTAACCGTTGGCGTTAACATCGGTATAGTCGCGGGTCAGTACGGTGGCATAGATGGCGCCGTAATCGGCACGGGCCATGAAATCGATGATGATATTCGGGCCACCGTCGCCGCCGGCAACACCATTGAGCGGATCGGTATTCAGCTGCCGACCGCCCTGGCTTGCATCACTGAGGAAGGTTGAGCCGGAACCGTTCACCACGATCCGGTAATTTCCTCCATCCTGCATCACGTTGGGCTGAGGGTAGGCTCGCAGGCGCAGCGGGTTCAGCTGCATGGACATGGGGATCGCTTCCCATACGCCAAACACTTGCTGTCCCAGGCAGACGGCACCGGTTTTACAGCTTTTGCCATCGGCCGCAATGGCCCCTGCCTCCATGGAAGTCAGATCCATGGGCTGATTGAAACTCAGCTCGATGGGACGACTCATGTCGTACTCAAAGTCGCTGTACAGCAGGTCGGATTGCAGCCCGCCAGCGCAGCGACCGGACTTGCCATCCTGAACATCGGTATCCACCAGGGCACAACCGACCCCCGGATAGATCCCCAGCAGGATCGGCGCTGCCGCGTCCGGATTACCACCAGCAACAGCAAAGCTGGAAGTATGGAACTGCAACTTGCCGTCACCCCCGGTGGCATCCTCGGCAAAGCTGAGATCAAGAGGTGAAGGTGCAAACATGTCCATGTCGGTGAGACCCGCGCCCAGATCAAGAAGAAAATCCTGCCCCTTGGCTAGCGGGCTCAGCGGGGTCACCACCACCACCGAGCCAGAACGATTCACCTGGATAGGAACATCCGTACCGGCGCTGAGGTTATTGAGGGTAATGCCTTCAAGACCTGCGGCGGCCACCGGCTCGTTGAAGGTGAGGATAATGTTGCCCGCCGATTCTGCTGCCGGCTCGCCATCAGAGGGAAAGGTGCCGGTGAGTATCAGCGGCTCCTGATTGGTTTTGTCCAGTGGAAAGTCCACATCCGCTCTTACCCCGAGGGCAAAGTCTGCACTGACCTGGGCAGCACCACTGAACACATCCAGTTCCATGGTGCGGAACACTTCGAAGGTCAGAGCACCATCCTTCACATCCACCACGCCCACGGCTCGAATGTGCATCAGGTTCTGGTTGATGGAACCGTTACCTTCCGGGCTCACCGTGTGCATGGCCAGATCAAAATCCATGTAGACATGCAGCGGAGCAAAATCATCATCAGGCTGGAAGCCTTTTGGACGATAAGGATTCGGTGTCATGAAGCCGGTGATGTCGGTCACGAAGGTGCCGATGATGTCACCGGTGGAAATACCGGTATTCACTTCGCCGCCGAGCTTGATGGGATCAATCCCGGTGATTCTCAACTGCTGGCCTGCCCGTGCCACCACGGGTGTGGCATAGGGGAACTTTGCAGGCCGCCCCAGGAAGCCTTCCAGGGTGACCGGTTTGGTATCCACCCGGGTAATGCCCAGCGCCACGGTTTCCAGGTTGAACTGGTTCAAGGGGGCGCCATGCAAGCGCGAAATAGCCGGATAACCACTGTCACCCAGGGTCGGGTCGGCCTTCATCAGCTGGCGAATGGGCGGATTGGCGTCGGTAAGCTTGTCCTTGGACTGAATAGGATCGAATTGGTAGCTGACATCCACCACCGCCTCATCATCAAAATCCTGGATGCCGCTGATAGACACTCGGTACGTCTCACCACCGATCAGATCCTCCACCGGATCCAGCGTGATGTACTGACGCTCAGCCAGCACGTTCACATCCACCAGTTCGGTCTGGCCAGTCAACTCCCCCTGCTCATCACGCAGCAGATGCTCCATGATGATGGTGTCGCCGTAACGCACTGTCGTCTGCACCAATGGCTCGCTGAAGGTCAGGCGTACCGGCGCAAAATCCATGAACGGGAAAGTGGCCTGTTCCGTGGGGACAGGAAGATAGACGCCAGCCGGCTCCATATTGATGGCCAACACTTCCGGCACGGCATTGGGCAGTGGGTTGTACTGACGGGTACGGAAGCTCAGTAGTGGCCCCTGCTGGTTCAGGTTAACCACCCCCTTGGCAATGTCGGATGACAGCCACAAGCGATACTGCTCCCCTTCACGCAGACTTTGCATAGAGAACAGTAACGTCTTACCCCCATTAGTCAGCGTAGCGCTGGAAAGATCAATCTGTTGCCCCTGGCTGTCTACCAGACAGATCGCCCCCTGGTAGTTCTCCCCCTCCCGGGTACAAGGCTTGCCCAGTTGGGACGCATTGATGGCTGAGGAGAACGTCAGCACCATCTTGCTGCCGGTGGGTAGATCCACCATGCCATCGGCAGGATACGCATAGATCAGGGCATTGCCGGGATCCGGCGGGATAAACACATCGGGATCTTCTTCGCAGGCATACAGCAGCGGTAGTAGCAAGAGCATGCGGGAGGTGGCGAGGAGTTTTTTTGTGCGCATTGTTTCACCCAGTTCTTGTTTTCAGACTCCATAGTCACGGACAGGGGCGAATGGGTTCGATGGTGTGCTGGTATCTGCGCGTTATCGTTTGTAATTCAAAAATCCACAAAAATCAGTATTTTATCTACATCCTCAGTATACAGAGACGGATATGGTGTTTTGTCTCGTTGGATTAAGCCTGCTTTTACAGGCTCCAGGAAAACGGCCATTCGAGAGACGTTTTTGCGTTTAACAAATTATTGCTTAACAAAAGAGTGACAAAAAAAACCACGGCATGACGGTTGTTATCATGCCGCGGTCTCGTTGAAGAAAATTCGTAACGCTTGTCACGGGAATCCGTTACCACATCCCCTCTCAAACCACCGACTTACGCATCCTTAAGGCCACCAGAATGGTTTCAAGACACGGAACGGGGACCTGATGCTGTCTGGCTATGGTCACCACGTTGCCGAGAATGGCATCCAGTTCGATCGGGCGGTTGTTGAGATAATCCAGCGCCATGGAGTTCTTGTAGGGCCCCATGGCTCGTGTACCGGGAATGTTCTTGTCGATCAGCTCTTCCGGCAGCGGGTAACCATCCGCCCTGGCCACCGCCATGACTTCTGCCATCAGGTTTCTTATCAAGGCCTCGCCGCCTTCAGCGTCTAACATGGTCAGGGTATCGGCCCCGTTGGCCAGCACGCTGAGAGGATTGAACGCGGCATTCCAGACGCATTTTCGCCAGCGCTCCCCCACAATGGCCTGACTGTCGTCCACCTTGATACCTGCGTCCCGGAACAATCCGGCCATGCGCTCGCAGTGCGAATCGAAACCTGTCGGGAAATTCCCCATCACCAACTGACCATAGGCCTGGTGACTCACCCTGCCCGGCGCCGTGCGGCTCACTGCGATAAACGCCAGACAGCTCACCAAGGGGTTGTTCGGGTAGGCATCCGCCAGCTCCCGTTCGATATCCAGCCCGTTTTCGATCAACACCAGAGCGGTCTCATCCCCCATCCAGGGGCGCACCAGCTCGGCCCTGTCTACGCCGGGAATGACCTTGACGCACAGCAGCAGATAATCCGGTGTGTTATGCGGTGTGTCACCGGGCTGGTACACATGATCCGGTTGCCAGGACAAATCGCCGAGGGGACTTTCAAGCTGGATCCCTTCGCTGACCACGGCCTGATAATCCGAGCGCAGCACCACGCTCACTTCGCAACCTGCACGCTTGAGCAAGGCGCCATAAAAGCTGCCGATAGCGCCGGCGCCTACCACCAGACAACGAGGTTTGTTCTGCATCGGGTGTCCTTACATCACTGACATAAAAAAAAGTAACAGGTCGCCTTCTCGTCCCCTTGGTGGGCCATAGCGGCCGCAAACCCCTGTGCCGCCTCCATGGCTTTCACCATGAAGCAACAGACCAGATGACCGCACCAGAATACCGAATCAGGCTGCGGGAGAGGGACCCTGAAGATAATGGGAGGTTTGCAGACATTGCAGGCTGGCGCCAACAAAGTTCCCGGCTTCGACGGCCAGGTCGACACTGTCTGGATCCAGCAACCAGTACATGATCATGCCCGTCAGTTGACTATGCAGCCAGATCACCGCCCGCGGCACATCCAGTGTTTCGGGTAATTGCTGACAGCGGATGGCATTGTGCAACACACGCGCCATACGGCTGGAAGACTCGCGACACTTTTCACGCTGCATGCCCAGTAATTCCAGATTGTCTCCGCTGAATTCGCACTTGTGAAACATGATATCGAAGATGCGCTGCTGGCCAGGATCATTCACCACCCTCTGCAACAGGTAGACCATGAATTCTTCAAGCTTGCCAAGCGGGTCCGGCTCTTTGGGATCTTCGGCTTTTTCCGACATCATGTCGAAAAGCAGCCTGCCCCGTTCGACCATGGCCATGAAGACGTCATGTTTATTTTTGAAATGCCAGTAAATGGCGCCTCGAGTTACCCCCGCCTCGGTGGCAATATCATTGAGAGAGGCAGAGAGTACGCCCTTGCGCTGAAAAACCCGCTCCGCGGCGTCGAGTATTCGGGCTCGGGTTTCCAGGGCTTCTGATTTTGTGCGCCGGACCATAGGGGCACCTGTGGGAAAAGATCAGAAAAGTCGAATTAACTTCACGGCCAGCTGTATACATTCAGGGATGCATGTATCTATAATGAACCTGATTCATTTTTATTACAACTCCGCCCCCTGCTGCCTCGCGCAGTGGTTTCGGCGTGGATTCAGGGAACAGAGGTAACTATGCGCAGCGGTTTCATTCTTTCCACCATGGCGGTGCTCCTGGGCCTGCAACTGGCAGGCTGTAGTGACAACGGTGGCCAGGGCGGCCAGATGCAACAGCAAGCTCCGGAAGTGGGCTTTCTTACCGTCAAATCCGAGACGGTCACGCTCGACCGGGAACTGCCCGGGCGCACCACCGCCCATCGCATCGCCGAAGTCCGCCCCCAGGTCAGCGGCGTCATCAAGGAGCGTCTGTTTCAGGAAGGTCAGGAAGTGAACGCCGGCCAACCGCTCTATCAGATTGATGACCGAACCTATCGCGCAGCCGTTGCCACGGCCCGTGCCGAGCTTGCCCGCGCCCAGGCCACCCTGCAT
This sequence comes from Alcanivorax sp. DP30, assembly GCF_009882945.1. GTDB lineage: Bacteria > Pseudomonadota > Gammaproteobacteria > Pseudomonadales > Alcanivoracaceae > Alcanivorax. The sequence goes on along the minus strand of NZ_WTUY01000002.1, from coordinate 31,440 downwards.
TCCAACGAACTGCGCGAAAAACGTTTCCGTCAGCTGCTCGAAAAGCGCTCTGTCAGCCAACAGGAATACGACGAAGCGCGAGCCCAGCTGGACGAAAACAAGGCTGCCGTTGCCGCCGCCCGAGCCAACCTGCAAAGCGCCCAGATAAACCTGGACTATGCCACCATCACTGCTCCCATCGATGGACGCATCGGTCGTTCCAGCGTTACGGCTGGTGCCCTGGTGACCGCCAATCAGGCACAAACCCTGGCCACCATTCGCCAGCTGGATCCGATCTTTGTGGACCTGACCCAATCCAGCAATGACCTGCGCCTGCTGCGCAAGGCCATGGCCGCCGGCGAACTGGAACAGGTCAGCGATGACCAGGCTCGCATTACCCTGCTGCTGGAAGATGGCAGTCATTATCCGCAGTCAGGTGTCCTTCAGTTCTCTGAATATGCTGTGGATGAGAGCACCGGCTCCGTGACACTGCGCGCCCTGTTTCCGAATCCGGATGGTGATCTGCTGCCCGGCATGTTTGTCCGCGGCCGTCTGCCGGAAGGCCAGCGCAGCAACACCATTCTTGTTCCGCAGAAGAGCATTACCCGTGACCCCACCGGGCAGGCCTTTGCCATGCTGATCGACAGCAGCAACATGGTTCAGAAGGTCAAGGTGAATACCGAGCGTGCCGTGAAAAACCAGTGGCTGATCAGCAGCGGCCTGAACAGTGGTGACCGCCTGATTGTCGACGGTCTGCAGCGCATTCAGCCCGGCATGCCAGTGACACCGGTTGATACTGAAAATGCCGCGCCGCCTGCCACTGACGGCAACAACAGCGCCAACGAAGCCCAATAACGCAGCACTCAGAGAAGCGGGAACCCCATGGCCAGATTTTTTATTGACCGTCCCATTTTTGCCTGGGTGATCGCCATCATCATGATGATGGCCGGCGCCCTGGCAATTTACACCCTGCCCATTGAGCAGTACCCCACGGTAGCCCCACCGCAGGTAACTATTGCCGGTAACTACCCGGGCGCCTCGGCAAAAACCGTGGAAGATTCCGTTACCCAGGTAATCGAGCAGCAAATGAGCGGCATCGATAACCTCATGTACATGAGCTCCAGCAGCGACTCATTCGGTAACGCACAGATCAGCCTGACCTTTGCGCCGGGCACCAATCCCGACATCGCCCAAGTCCAGGTGCAGAACAAGCTGCAGCTGGCCACCCCCCTGCTCCCCCAGGAAGTTCAACAGCAGGGGATGCAGGTCACCAAATCGTCGGACTCCTTCCTGATGGTAGTGGGCTTCACCACGGAAGATGGCAGCCTGACCCGTGCCGACCTGGCTGACTATGTGGCGTCCAACATCCAGGATCCTGTCAGCCGGGTTCCCGGTGTCGGTCAGATCCAGTTGTTCGGTGCGCCCTACGCCATGCGCATCTGGCTGGATCCGAACAAACTGAACAAGTTTGATCTCACTCCCCAGGACGTGGTGCAAACCATCCAGGTGCAAAACAACCAGGTGGCCAGCGGCCAGTTGGGCGGTGCGCCTGCCGTGCCCGGCCAGCAGCTCAACGCCACCATCATTGCCCAGACCCGCCTGGAAAACACCGAGGAATTCAGCAACATTCTGCTGAAGGTAAATCCGGACGGCTCCCAGGTGTTCCTCAACGACGTGGCTCGGGTAGAGCTGGCCGCCCAGAACTATGATGTGGCAGGTCGCTATAACGGTCAGCCCGCTGCCGGTATCGCGATAAACCTGGCCACCGGTGCCAATGCCCTGGACACCGCTGACCTGCTGCGCAAGCGCCTGGCCGAGCTGGAACCCTTCTTCCCCGAAAAAATGAAGATGGTGTTTCCCTATGACACCACCCCCTTCGTGAGCATCTCCATTGAAGAAGTGGTGCATACCCTGTTCGAGGCCATCATCCTGGTCTTCCTGGTGATGTTCCTGTTCCTGCAGAACTTCCGCGCCACCCTGATCCCCACCCTGGCCGTGCCGGTGGTACTGCTGGGCACCTTTGCCGTGCTTGCTGCGTTTGGTTATTCCATCAATACCCTGACCATGTTCGGGCTGGTGCTGGCCATCGGCCTGCTGGTGGATGACGCCATCGTGGTGGTGGAGAACGTGGAGCGGGTCATGCATGACGAGGGGCTGCCTCCCAAGGAAGCCACCCGCAAATCCATGGGCCAGATCACTGGCGCCCTGGTGGGTATCGCCCTGGTGCTGTCTGCCGTCTTTGTCCCCATGGCGTTTTTCCCGGGTTCCACCGGTGCCATCTATCGCCAGTTCTCCATCACCATCGTGTCCGCCATGGTGCTGTCCGTGCTGGTGGCCCTGATTCTGACCCCGGCCCTGTGCGCCACCATGCTCAAGGCCAAGGACAGCGAGCACCAGACCGACCATGGCTTCTTTGGCTGGTTCAACCGCAACTTCGACCGCAGCAGCCGCAAGTACCAGGGCGCAGTGGAAAGAATCCTCGGCCGTCGCGGACGCTACCTGTTCATCTATGTGGTTATCGTCGGCGTACTTGGCTTCAGCTTCCTGCGCCTGCCCTCCAGCTTCCTGCCCAACGAGGACCAGGGCATCCTGTTTACCCTGGTTACCCTGCCGGCCGGTTCCACCCAGGAACAGACCGTGAACGTGCTGGAGAAAATGGAGGATTACTACCTCAACGAAGAGACCTCCGCCGTGGATGGCCTGTTCACCGTAGCCGGCTTCAGTTTCACCGGCCGCGGCCAGAATGCCGGTATGGCGTTCGTAGACCTCAAGGACTGGTCGGAACGGGATCTCGCCGTGGACGGCGCCGATCAAGTGGTTGGCCGCGCCATGGGGTATTTCTCCACCATCCGCGAAGCCATGATGTTTGCCCTCAGTCCGCCGTCCATTCCGGCCCTGGGCAATGCCAGTGGCTTTGACTTCCAGCTGCTGGACCAGGCTGGACAGGGCCATGAAGCCCTCATCAATGCCCGCAACATGATGCTCGGTATGGCCAGTCAGGACCCGCGCCTGGTGGGCGTTCGCCCCAATGGCCTGGAGGACAGCCCGCAGTACCAGATTGATGTGGACCAACAGAAAGCCAAGGCCCTGGGGCTCACCATCACCGACATCAACAACACCCTGCAGATTGCCTGGGGCTCCAGCTACGTGAACAACTTTGTGGATCGTGGCCGGGTGAAGCGCGTTTACGTGCAGGCCGATGCGCCCTACCGCATGCTGCCGGAAAACATAGACGACTGGTTTGTCCGCAACAGTCAGGGAGAGATGGTGCCTTTCTCTGCCTTCGCTACCGGTCACTGGACCTACGGTTCGCCCAAGCTGGAACGCTATAACGGCGTGTCATCCGTGAACATCCAGGGGAATGCCGCGCCCGGTTACAGTACCGGTGATGCCATGGACGCCATGGAAGAACTGGCCGCCAAATTGCCGCCGGGCTTTGGCTTTGAATGGACCGGCATGTCCTATCAGGAACGCCAGTCCGGCGATCAGGCCCCTGCTCTCTATGTGATCTCGCTGATGGTGGTATTCCTCTGCCTGGCAGCACTCTATGAAAGCTGGTCTATCCCGATTGCCGTGATGCTGGTGGTACCCCTGGGGATTCTCGGTGCTGTGCTGGCAGCCACCTTCCGCGGCCTGAACAACGACGTGTTCTTCCAGGTAGGCCTGCTGACGACCATTGGCCTGTCAGCGAAGAACGCCATTCTGATTGCGGAGTTTGCCCTGGAACTGGAAAACAAGGGGGAGCATCTGCTGAAGGCAACCCTGGAAGCGGTCCGCATGCGGCTTCGCCCGATCCTGATGACCTCACTGGCCTTCATGCTCGGGGTAACCCCGCTGATGATCAGCACCGGCGCCGGCGCCGGCGCCCGTAACGCCATCGGTACCGGGGTATTTGGTGGCATGCTCACCGCCACGGTGCTGGCCATCTTCTTCATCCCGCTGTTCTATGTGGTGGTCAGAAAGCTTTCAGGTGTTCCCCTGCACGGCCGTCACGACTAGCCCTCCTTTACCCACCAAAAACCCCTTCCAGCCCGCCATCCGGCGGGCTGTCTCGTTGTCGCCCAGCCCCTTCAAATCCTAACGCGCCACCTAATCCTTGCGGCTAAGAGAAATTCCATTCATCCCTTCACTGGGGGCATTCGTCTTGAGAGTAGAGCCTGGCACGGTTGTTCAGGACTAACGTGAAGAAGTCGTCAAGACGAAACAAGGCCGATGATCGCGAGTGGGCGTAATCGTGACAATTGTCACTGCTGAAAATGCAAAAAACAGATATGTCGAATATCGCCCGCGGTATACCACTTATCCCGAAAGTGTTTCACCACTCCCACTGATCATCTACACCTGACCGACAGCAATACGCAAATGGGCGCATAAAAAGGAGTGGTTATCCACTTCACCACCTCCAGGCAACACCGAGGTAAAAATGGGACTAGCAGCTATACCGAACAAAGTCACGGATCGACTGAATATCCTGGTCGTGGACGACAGCACCGCCGTTCGCAGCCTGATTATCGCCAAACTTTACGAACTCGCCGAAGACACTTTTGACATCGACGTCAGCCAGGCCGCGGATGGTAATGAAGCCTTGGCCTGCGCCGAAAAGAATCACTTTGATCTGATTTTTCTGGATGTGGAAATGCCAGGCATGGGCGGCCTTGAGGCCTGCCAGAAACTACGCGAGACAGGCATTACCGCGCGTATCGCCATGCTATCCAGCATTACCTCAGCAGAATCACACATGGCCGGACACAAGGCTGGCTGCAATAACTACCTGGTCAAACCGCCCCACGACAGCGACCTTCGATCAGTGATGCGGCTGACCTCCCTGATGAAACAGACCTCTGCCTGACCGGACAGAAGTACAACCACATAACCGGGACTGGTCATGCCACAGAATGATAAAGCGCTACAAAGTTTTCTGATCGAGAGTGATGAAAATCTTGCACAGCTCGAACAGGATATCGTCGCACTGGAACGCACCCCGGATGACAGTGACTGTGTCTCCAGCGCATTTCGTGCCATTCACACCATCAAGGGCACCTGTGGTTTTTTTGGCTTTAGCCACCTGGAGGCTCTGACCCATCTGCTGGAAGACATACTCGGTGCCATGCGTGACGGGCACCTGAAGATGGATCTGGACACCGCCGCAGCCCTGCTCGACGGCGTTGATGAAATCCGCGTATTCCTCAGGCACATCAACAGCGAAGGTGACGACGGCAAAGCCGCACCGGAAGCGTTGATGGCTCGCCTGCATGACCTGGTACCGGAGAAAAGCGCCAACGAACCCACCGTTGTCATCCCCGAGCCAGAGGTGGACACCACCGCAGCCGTGACGGTAAGCGAACAACCTGCCGACGATGAATCCGGCATCCAGGCCCTCGAGCACGATCACGAAGACAAGGAAGCCATGGCCTCCAGCCCTGCTCCATCTGAAAGCACAGTACGGGTTGATGTGGTTCTGCTGGACAAGCTAATGAACGTGGTAGGCGAACTGGTGCTGACCCGTAACCAGCTACTGCAACATGCTGCCAGCCAGAATGACTCGCAGCTGGTTAACCTGTCCCAGCGACTCAATATGGTGACCAGCGAATTGCAGGAAGGCCTGATGCAAACCCGCATGCAGCCCATCCGCAATGCCTGGGCCACCTACCCGCGTCTGCTTCGGGATCTGGAAAAGAAAACCGGCAAGCGCGTCACCCCGATTCTGAGGGGCGGCGATACCGAACTGGATCGCAGCTTGCTGGAAGCTATTCGGGATCCTTTGATTCATCTGGTCCGCAATGCCGTAGACCACGGCATTGAAACACCAGATGCACGCCTGGCAGCCGGCAAACCGGAAGCCGGCACCCTGACACTCAGCGCCTATCATGAAAGCGGTAACGTCACCGTGGAGATCAGCGATGACGGCAAAGGGCTGGACAGCGCGAAGATCATTGCCCGGGCTCTGGAAGCCGGCCTTCTGCAACCAGACCAGGTGGATTCGCTCACCGAAAGGGAAAAGATCCGTTATATCTTCCAGCCCGGATTTTCTACCGCTGAAACGGTTAATGACCTTTCCGGCCGAGGTGTGGGGCTCGATGTGGTTCGTAACAATGTGGAGCGTATCGGAGGCTCCATCGACATCAAGAGCACGCCTGGCCAGGGCACCACATTCAAGCTGAAGATCCCTCTCACACTCGCCATCGTCCCCGCACTGATCGTGCGTTGCCTGCATCAGCGTTTTGCCATTCCCCAGGTCAATCTGCTGGAAGTGGTGTATGTGGAAGCCGACAAGCTGGAAGAAGACATCCAGACTGTGCATGACGCTCTGGTATATCGCTTGCGCGGCCGCCTGCTGCCGCTGGTAGACATGCGCTCGCTGATGCACATGGGCAGCCCCGAAAAGCAGCATGACCAGTTCATTCTGGTACTGACTGCCGACCAGCAGGAATTTGGCCTGCTGGTGGATGATGTCCGTGACACGGAAGAGATTGTGGTCAAACCCCTGGGCCGTCTGCTCAAGGACAACCCGTGTTTTGCCGGCGCCACCATCATGGGTGACGGCCGGGTAGCGCTAATTCTGGACGTCAAATCCACCGCCGATTTTGCGGGTGTTACCCGTCAGGATCGCAAACTCAACCAGCAGATCGGCTCGAATGGCGATAGCCACCAGCCCATCAACGTGGCGGAGAACTATCTGGTTGTTCGCCCCAGCGAACAGGCTGGCCGCTCCGCCATTGCCCTGTCAAAAGTTTCACGACTGGAAGAAATCCGGCGTGATCTTATCGAGCACTCAGCGGGCCGTGAAGTCATCCAGTACCGCGGCAAGATTCTGCCCCTGATTCGTCTCGGCGAGAGCAGTCGTTCGGAAGAAGAACAGAGCGAGATGATTCGTATCGTGGTACAGCCCACCGAGTTTGGTGAAGTTGGTCTCGTAGTCGAGAACATCATCGACATTGTGTCCGATGACAAGGGGAACATCGAAAAAGTCGCACAAGTCGATGGGGTACTTGGAGCCGGAATACTTCAGGGTCATGTTACCGATTTCATCGACAGTGACTCTCTGATTCGCCAATACCGCGACACAAGCAATAACGGGGGTCACGATGAACACTGATCAGCTGCTTTGCACTTTTACCGTGGCAGACAAGCACTACGGTGTGATCGTGGACAACGTGCAGGAAGTCCTTGCCAACCACCAGATCACTGACATCCCCCTGGCACCTCCCGGCGTCATGGGACTGATGAACATACGTGGCCGTATTGTGCCCGCGATCGCACTCCGCAAAGTCCTGCGTCTGGGCGAAAAGGTACGTTCCGATGATGACGATGACGAAGACAACATCTTCAACATCATCATCAACCATGATGGCGAGCAGGTCGGCCTGATGGTGGATCAGATCGGCGACATCATCACCATTAACCCGGAAGACATTGAAGCCCCGCCAGAAACACTCAAAGGCGCGGCCAGACGTTTCATGTATGGCGTTTTTTCCGTGCAGGACACCCTGCACCTGTTGCTTGATCTCGACACTCTGCTTGAAGACGAAATGTGTACCCGTTCCCTGAGCCAAACCACACGCAGCGTTTTGCAATAAGCCAGTAACAAGGACAGTGACCGATGAATAATGAACAGAACAACATAAGCGACGATTCCATCTATAGCCGGGTTGGCGGAGAGCCGGCCATCAAGGCGGTCGTATCGGAGTTTTATGACCGTGTGCTGGCTGACCCGGCGCTGGCGCCCTACTTTCATCTCAAGCAGCGAAAAGGTCTGGAGGAATTGCAGGTCAAGTTTTTCAGTCAGGCACTGGGTGGCCCACAAAACTATAACGGCCGCGACATGGTCGAGGCCCACAAATCCCTGAACATCACAGCCAAATCCTTTGACAAGGTTGCCGAGCACCTGAACGAAACCTTGTTGGCGGTTGGTGTAGATGAAGACCTTGCCGATCAAATCATGCAGGCAGTAGCACCTCTCAAGGAGCAGATCGTGAACGAACCCAACACTACCCAGACGAATGATTACCAATCGGTTGATGCCGCCCTGCGTGACGTAGACCTGGAAACCTCTGTCACCGACAGCCTGGAAGGGGTAAAAGCCACCCTGAAAAGCCTTCAGGCCAACGTCTTTGTGGCAGACACCAACCTCAACATCGTTTATATCAACCCCCGCGCCAACGAAACCCTGGCGACTATTTCCCAGCCTATCTACAACACCTTTGGCGTGCGGGTTGAGGAAATTCTCAACGGCCACATCCACCGTTTCCACCGCGATCCGAAGCGCGTTGAAGCCATTCTGCGTTCACCGAAGTCCATGCCCCACTCCGCGGACTTCAACTTTGGCGGTGTCACCCTGCGTACCCGCATCAATGCGGTCATGACCGAAGAAGACAAGATCGCTGGTTATACAGTGTGCTGGGAAGACGTAACCACCGAACTGCGCCAGGAGAACGAATTCCGTCGCGTGATGAACATGGTGGATCAGATGCCCACCAACGTGTTCCTCTGTGACCGTGACCTGAAGATCATTTATCTCAACCCTTCCGCCACCGTGACCATGAAGAAGCTGGAAGCCCATCTGCCGATCAAGGCACATGAGCTGCTTGGCGCCAACATCGACATCTTCCACAAACGGCCCGAACATCAGCGTCGCATCCTGTCTGATCCGAGCAACCTGCCCTATCGCGCCCGCATCAACATCGGCGATGAGAAGGCCGATCTGCTGGTGAATGCCATCTACGACGCCGAAGGCAGTTACGTCGGCCCGATGCTGACCTGGGAAATCGTCACCGAAAAGGTTCTGCTGGAAGAACGAATCCGCGGCACCGTAGAAGTGCTGGCCACCTCTTCCGAGGAAATGATCGCCACCAGCGACCAGATGGGCTCCAACGCCGCCATTACCAGCCGTGAGGCAAACTCTGCGGTGAACACCGCTGACGACATCAACGAGAACGTACAGGCGGTGTCCACCAGCATTGAAGAGATGGGCGCCAGCATCAAGGAAATTGCCAAAAACGCCACCGACGCGGCCCGCGTCGCAGACGAAGCGGTAAGCATTGCAGAAGGCACCAACACCACCATCAGCAGCCTGGGCACCAGCAGTGCCGAGATTGGCAAGGTGATCAAGGTCATTACCGGCATTGCCCAGCAAACCAACCTTCTGGCACTCAACGCGACTATCGAAGCGGCACGAGCCGGTGACGCCGGACGAGGTTTTGCCGTGGTCGCCAACGAGGTGAAAGAACTGGCCAAGGAAACTGGCCGGGCCACCGAGGACATCGGCCAGAAGATCGAAGCCATTCAGGTAGACGTAAAAGGCGCCATCGAAGGCATTGCCCGCATCAGCGAAGTGATTCATCACATCAGCCAGGTGCAGGGCTCCATCGCCTCGGCGGTAGAAGAGCAGACCATCACCACCAATGAAATGGGTCGCCGCGTTGGCGATGCCGCCAAGGGCACCAATGAAGTGGCAACCAACATCAGCGGTGTGGCAGAAGCGGCCAAGAGCACCAACGCCGGCGTGGAAAGCATGCGCCAGGCTGCAGCTGAACTGGCCAAACTGTCTGCGGATCTGCAAACCCTGGTGGTAGATGCCGAACGTAACTCCCGTGCAGATAACCAGAGCAAGTAAGGAGGAACAGCCATGGCCACTCCGCAAGCACTTGTCATTGACGACTCACGAGCCATGCGGCTCATCCTTGGTGACTTGCTGAATCAGCTTGGCTACGAGACCCACGAAGCAGGAGATGGCCAGCAAGCCATCTCCCTGCTGGAGGGAGACACCAACATTCCCTCGCTGGCTCTGGTCGACTGGAATATGCCGGTCATGAATGGACTGGACTTCATCAAGGCAGTACGCGAGCAGAACTGCTACACCGGCATGAAATTGCTGGTTGTCACCAGTGAGGCAGAGGTGGGACACATGGTAGAAGCCCTCACTGCCGGTGCCGATGAGTACCTGATGAAGCCCTTCTCATCCGAAGCCCTGGCCAGCAAACTGGAAATGCTGGGATTACGCCACGCATGAACCGGATCCGTGTGTTCCTCGTGGATGATACCGCCGCCGTGCGGCACATCCTTACCCAGATTCTGGAGGAAGACCCTGACATTGTTGTGGTCGGCACCGCGTCAGATGGCCAGCAAGGCCTGGAAAGACTTTCTCGCGTGGAAGCTGATCTGCTGATTCTCGATGTGGAAATGCCAGGCATGGGTGGGCTGGACATGCTAAAAGCCCTGAAAGCCAGACAATCCACGCTCCCTGTTCTGGTGTTCAGCTCCATCACCGAACGCGGCGCCATGGTCACCATTGAGGCGCTTTCACTGGGCGCCAGTGATTATGTACCGAAGCCTGCCATGGTCGGGACAGCAGCGGAAGCCCGTGACTACATTCGCAACAGCTTGCTGAGCAAGATCAAATCGCTGTTCAAGCTTGAGCCTATTGCCCCCACGAAACTCTCAACGCCCACCATTACTCCGGGGCACGGATATCGACGTATTCCCTCCCGGGTCGATCTGGTCGTTATTGGCTCTTCCATGGGCGGCCCCAAGGCGCTGGGTGAAATCATGTCCGCGCTACCGGACGATTTCCCGGTCCCCATTCTGATTGTGCAGCACATGCCCGCGGTCTTTACCAAAGCCCTGGCAGCCCGCCTGAACCAGAACAGCAAGCTCTCCATTAGTGAATGTGATCAAACCACAGTCATCGGACCCGGTCAGGTACTGCTCGCCGCGGGCGACTATCACATGACGGTATCCCGGAAGGCGAATCAGATCTCTGCCGCTCCACTGCGTTCCGAACCGGTCAATTTCTGCCGGCCGGCCGTGGATATTCTGTTCAATAGTGCAGCAGAATATTTTGGTGCCAACACCCTGGCCGTGGTTCTCACCGGCATGGGCCAGGATGGGCTGGACGGTTGCCGCGCACTGGCAGACGTGGGCGCACAGATACTGGTTCAGGATCGTGCCAGCAGCGCGGTCTGGGGAATGCCAGGGGCCGTCTCTCGAGCAGGGCTGGCGACCGCCGAGTACCCGCTAATGAAGATGGCCGATGAAATTACCCGCAAGGTCAATCGCGGCCGCCCCGTATTCCGCACACGACTGGAGCGCCAGGATGGCAAGCGTAATCACGAGGTTCCAGGATGAGCGAGATCCATCCGGAGAATTACAGCCATCTGCGCAATTTGATGTGCGAGTGCATCGCCGTACATCTGCCTGATGACAAGGCCTATCTCGCTGAAGCCCGACTGCATAGCCTTGCCCGAGAATACACCCAGGGAGATATCAACGCGCTGATCGAGAAGGCCTGCAGCGACACCGGCGACGAACTACGCTGCCAACTGGTGGAAGCCATGGCCATCAACGAAACCTACTTCTTTCGCGACCCGATCTTTAATGAAAGTTTCATCGATCACATGCTCCCGAACCTGATGAAACGGCGCCGATCAGACAAAACATTAAGGATCTGGAGTGCGGCCTGCAGTACCGGGCAGGAACCCTACAGCATTGCCCTGCTTCTTGAGGAGCACTTTCCCGAACTCAAGGACTGGGACGTGCAAATCATTGCCAGCGACTTCTCCCGCCAGTCCCTCTCCAAGGCCCAGAGCGGCCGTTACGGGCTCACGGAAATGAACCGCGGTCTTCCTGCCCTGCTGATGGCCAAGCACTTCGAACAAATCGATCTGGAGTGGCAGGTAAAGCCCGTGATCCGAGAAAAAGTGGAATTTCAGCGCATTAACCTGATTCATGACTGGCCGGAGGCACTGCCGCAATTTGACATCGTTTTGCTGCGTAACGTGCTGTTGTACTTCTCCATGGCAGACCGCATGAAGGTACTCCACAAGGTACGGAGCCAGTGCCGTGATGACGGTTATCTACTCCTTGGTGCAGCAGAAAACCTGGAAATCGCCAGCGGCTTCACGCCGGTACAAGCAGGCAAGTGCGGTCGGTTCTACCAACCTGGTTAAGTTCGATTAGACGAAAAAAGGTGCACCTAATGGATTCACAAACTGCACAGCTATCCATAAAAATTGCCCGCATTGGCAGCACAGTGATGAATGATTTTCTGAAAATCCCGGTGCAGAATGGTTCCTCCCCCGCCGGCAGCCTTCCCCGTGGCGCCGCCATTACCATCTCTGGCGGCTGGAAGGGCTCCATTACCATCAGCAGCAGTGACGAGCTCAGCCGTCGCATTGCCGCGGCCATGTTCCGCAAGGACGACGACAGTGTTGACACCCGGGATATTACCGATGCTCTCACTGAACTGACCAATATCATCGCCGGCAACATCAAGGCCATTCTCCCCGGCCCCAGCCAGCTGTCCCTGCCTGTCGCCCTGGAAACGGTCCCGGAAGCCAACCAGGGCTCGGTGCAAGTTCAACTCGAGGACGACAAAGCCGGACACCTGTCGATTTGCTTGCAACCGGGATTGCATTGAATGAGAGACCGGGCTCGCCACACGCTTCACGCAAAACCGACATTCCAGAAGCCCATCAATCACCCCAAATGAAAAAGGCCGCCCTCCCGGGGCGGCCTTTCGCGTGTTGCATGAAGCGACGTGTAGCGGCTCTTACAAATGAATGCCGCACTCGGTCTTGCTGTTACCTTTCCAGCGACCATCACGACCTTCACCTTTGAAGGTACAGTGGCTGCAACCGATAGAGTCGTAACCCTCGGCCACCAGCGGATGGAACGGCAGATCGTGCTCGGCAATGTAGCGATCACGTTCTTCCTTGGTCACATCGATCATCGGATTGAACTTGATCATGCCCCGGCGCTCTTCAAACACTTCCAGGCCTGCACGATGCTCGGTCTGCCACCCCATCAGGCTGGAGATCCACAGATCATAGTTTTCCTTGGCCTCTTCCAGCGGGTTGACCTTGTTCACCTGACAGCACAGGTCAGGATCGGTTTCCCACATACGGTTTTCCAGAGACACCTGGTGATGATCCGGGTCTGGCTTCACGTCTACAACCGTCAGGCCGAAACGCTCGATCAGGTAATCCTTGTACTCCAGCGTCTTGTCGAAGTGGTAACCGGTATCGATGAAATGAACCGGTTGCTCAGGACGAATGGAGGAAATGATGTGCAGGAAATAGGCTGACGTCGCTGCGAAAGACGAAGTCACCATAATCTTCTCAGCCGGAAAATCCTGGTATACGCGGCGAATACGCTCTTCAAAGCTCAGCGAACGATACACACGGTTCAACTCGGCCAAAGCCTCTTTGGACAGGCCAGCCGTGTTATCTCCGAAACGTGTAATCATTTGAGCACTACCCATGATTTACAGCCCTCACTATCAGGATTGGCGAAGAGTCATGATAGGGCCTGCGGGAAGAATATAAAGGAATATATAGTGATACTTTTATGCCACTTCGGAATATATAGAAATTCGTGATCTCCGGGTAAATACCCACCATATCGGTGCAATTTCAGTACGGATCACGGCTCCGCACCCTTGCCGCGTTCCGCAGTCGCTCGATTCGCCATGCAAGCCCTGTAGGAGTTCCCTTCCAGGGGACGAACCGAGCGCAGTGAGGCGACCGAAGGGAGATCATTCTTTAAAGACCCGTCGAGCCTGAAAATGCCTGATCGCCCTGCGGTCGATTCCGTGCTTCGCACGGTTCGCACCTCAAGAGGTGCTCCTACAGCGGCTTCGTAGAAATGCACAAACTCGGGAATTTATTGGTTTTGCCAATCCAGGCTTGTCGCTAACTGCTCACTCCGGCACCGACCAGTCGATTGGCTCTTTGCCCTGTTGCAACAGGTACTGATTCGCCCGGGAGAAGTGGCCACAACCGAGAAAACCGCGATGGGCAGACAACGGTGAGGGATGGGGTGCAGTCAGGACGCAATGACGCTCACGGTCTATCAGGCGCCCCTTCTTCTGGGCATGGCTCCCCCACAGCAAAAACACCAGGCCCTGGCGCTCGCGATCAAGGTGCTCAATGGCCTGGTCGGTAAAGGTTTCCCAGCCCTGCTTCTGATGCGAAGCCGCCTGCCCGGCCTCCACAGTCAGCACTGCGTTGAGAAGCAGAACCCCTTGCGCGGCCCAGTGGGTCAGATTGCCATGACCAGGAATCTCTAACCCCAGGTCCCGGTGAATTTCCTTGTAGATATTCACCAGCGACGGCGGGGTTTTGACGCCACGCTGGACGGAAAAGCACAAGCCATGGGCCTGATCAGGCCCGTGGTAAGGATCCTGGCCAAGAATGACCACCTTCACATTCTCAAAAGGGGTCAGATTGAAGGCATTGAAGATATCCGGCCCGGCGGGATACACGGTCTTGCCCGCCTGCTTTTCCGCACCCAGAAAGGCGCGCAGACGGGCCATGTAGTCCTTGTGAAACTCATCGCCAAGATGCTGCTGCCAGCCGGCTTCCAGAGGCTGGGGCTCAGCCATGGGGCAGCAGTTTCTCGATCAGGTTACACATGCGCGCGTTCACGAATTCTGCCGTCGCACGCTCAGGATGCACCAGCAGACGCTGCTCCATGGTCATGATCGTGGACAGGATCAATTCAGCGTCCATGCGGGGGCTGGAACTGCCGAACAGCTCAGTGGCGATATTCAGGCTCTCCAGCTGCTGACGCAGATACAGATCCGCCAGATCACGCAGCCGTTCGTCCAGCACCGCCTCCTGCAGGAAGGCCTGCTCTGCAACCAGATGACCACGACGTTGATGGAATTCATCCAGAATGAAGCCCGCCAGCATCTGCCCGATCAAGGTCACCATCCGCTCACGCTCTTTCGGATCCACCAGGGATTCGCGGGAAAACTGCGACAGCAGCGCGAAAGCTTTCTGCTTGAACGGCTCAATGACTTCGGTGAGGGCCCGTTCGGCAAAAAGGGTGAAGGTATCTGCGATCAGGTCGGAGATATCCTTGAAGTAATAGGTGGTGGCCGACAGCGGAACATCCGCTTCGCGAGCCACAGCCCGGTGGCGCACTGCGCGAATACCGTCTTTGACGATAATCGCCAGTGCCGCTTCCAGAATGGCCTGACGGCGTTGCTCGCTGCCCGCGCGGCGAGTCTTTCGACCTTGGTACTGAATTACATTTGTCATGGACACAACAAGCCTTTGTTATTCACAGGGTTCGTGTCACTCTCCCTCAGCCCGCACAGGCAGGGGCACAAACCGTGCCCCAAAAGGTTTAGCCACGCCCCTGAGGGCGCATGTGCGGAAAAAGAATCACATCCCGAATCGACGGGGAATCAGTGAACAGCATGACCAGACGGTCTATGCCAATGCCCTCACCCGCCGTCGGCGGCAGCCCATGTTCCAGAGCTGCCACGTAATCTTCGTCAAAGAACATGGCTTCATCGTCACCGGCATCCTTTTCGGCAACCTGATCACGGAATCGTTCCGCCTGATCTTCGGCATCGTTCAGCTCCGAGAAGCCATTGCCGATTTCGCGGCCGCCAATAAAGAACTCGAATCGCTCAGTGACAAACGGATTGTCGTCCATGCGACGCGCCAGCGGAGACACCTCAGTGGGATACTCGGTAATAAAGGTCGGATCCTTGAGACGGTGCTCCACCGTTTTCTCGAAAATCTCGATCTGTACCTTGCCCAGACCATAACTGTCCTTGAGCGGAATACCCAGCCCTTCTGCGATCTTGCGCGCACCGGCATCATCCGCCAGCGCCGCTGCATCCATATCAGGATTGAAGTGCAGAATAGACTCAACCACCGTCATACGCGCGAAAGGTTTGCCAAAATCATACACTTCGCCCTGATAATTCACGTCAGTGGTACCAAGAACATCTTGCGCCAGGGTGCGCAGCATGTCTTCGGTCAGGTTCATCAGATCCAGATAGTTACCGTAGGCCTGGTAAAATTCCAGCATGGTGAACTCAGGATTATGCCGCGTAGACAGCCCTTCGTTACGGAAATTGCGGTTGATCTCGAACACCTTCTCGAAACCACCGACCACTAGTCGCTTCAGGTACAATTCCGGCGCGATGCGCAGGTACATGTCCATATCCAGACTATTGTGGTGGGTGACAAAGGGGCGAGCGGTGGCACCACCGGGAATCACCTGCAACATCGGGGTCTCCGCTTCCACAAACCCTTTCTTCACCAGGTAATTGCGGATGCCGGCCACCACCTGGGCGCGAATCTGGAACGCCCGGCGGCTTTCCTCATTCACGATCAGGTCCACATAGCGCTGACGGTAACGCGCCTCTGTGTCGGTGAGGCCCTTGTGTTTTTCAGGCAACGGACGCAGTGACTTGGTGAGCAGCAAATACTCATCCATCATCACGTACAGGTCACCCTTGCCGGATTTGCACAGGGTCCCTTTCACACCAACGATGTCGCCCAGATCCCACAGCTTGGTGTCCTTCTGCACATCCTTGCTGGCATAAATCTGGATGCGACCAGACATGTCCTGAAGCACCTTGAACGCCTTACGGTCCAGCATCAGACGCCCTGCCACAGCCACCTGAATGCCTTTCTCTTCCAGCTCTTCCTTGCTCAGCTCGCCGTACTGCGCCTGCAGGTCGGCCGCCAGGGAATCACGACGGAAGTGATTGGGAAAGGCATTGCCGGACTCACGCAGCTCATTCAGCTTGGCGCGCCGCTCGGCAATGAGGCGGTTCTCGGATTCCTGCTGTTCGTTTGCGGTGTTCTGTTCGTCAGCCATGTACTTACCTTACAAGGGTCGAACGCCGGACGTCAGACGTCGGACGCAATAAAACAATGCCTGGTCAGCCGTCTGATGTCAGAGGCCTGACATTTTGGGGTGGCGTCCGACGTCAGACCTCCGACGTCAGACCCGTCATTACAATCCCGCTTTCAGGGACGCTTCAATAAAGGGATCCAGCGCGCCATCAAGCACCGCCTGGGTGTTGCGGTTCTCGACGCCTGTGCGCAGATCCTTGATGCGGGCATCATCCAGCACATAAGAACGGATCTGGCTGCCCCAGCCAATGTCCGCCTTGCTGTTTTCCAGAGCCTGCTTCTCGGCATTGCGGCGCTGCATTTCCAGCTCATAGACCTTGGCCTGCATCATCTTCATGGCCTTGTCCTTGTTCTGGTGCTGGCTCCGCTCGCTCTGGCACTGGGTTACCACCGTGTGCTCGGTGCCGCCCTCGTCCTTGAAGGTATAGGTCAGACGTACCGCCGAATCGGTCCGGTTAACGTGCTGACCACCGGCGCCGGATGCGCGGTAGGTATCCACCCGCATGTTGCCCATATCGATCTCGATGTCGATATCGTCATTCACTTCCGGGGATACAAATACGGAGCTGAAGGACGTATGGCGGCGACCGCCGGAATCGAACGGGCTCTTGCGCACCAGACGGTGCACACCGGTCTCGGTGCGCAGCCAGCCGTAGGCATAATCCCCTTCAAAACGAATGGTAGCGGATTTGATACCCGCCACATCACCGGCAGAGGCCTCCACCAGCTCGGTCTTGAAACCGTGGGCCTCCCCCCAGCGCAGGTACATGCGCAGCAGCATCTCGCCCCAGTCCTGGGCCTCAGTGCCACCGGAACCGGCCTGGATGTCCAGATAGGCGTTACAGGGGTCCATCTGACCGGAGAACATGCGACGGAACTCCAGATCGGCAACCAGCTTTTCCAGCCGTTCCAGCTCGCTTTCCACTTCTGGCAGGCTGTCCTCGTCGCCTTCCTCGACAACCAGCTCCAGCAGATCCTTGGCGTCGGCAATGCCCTGGGTGGAATCGTCGATGGTCTTCACCACCCCTTCCAGCTGGGCGCGCTCCTTGCCCAGACCCTGGGCATAATCAGGGTCGTTCCAGACATCCGGGCTTTCCAGCTCGCGGGAAACCTCGGTCAGTCGCTCATGCTTGGTAGCATAGTCAAAGATACCCCCTAAGCGCTTCCACACGCTCAGAGAGTTCAGAAAGATGGGTGCGCAGCGGATTGACTTCCATTACGTCTCACTTCAGATCGTCAAATGATCGGGCCTTGCAGGCCTGCCGGAGCAGGCCCGGGGAAACGGCGCAGTTTAGCGGTTTGCGACGCCGCTGACGAGAGGTGGACAGTCAGTTCTTGAGTTCGTAGACGTGGTAGGCATGGGCTTTCATGTGGTCAATGGTGGTGCCCAGATAGCTGGCGTTGTCCGGGATGCCAGAGCCCGTGGTGAATACCTTGAAGGTACGCACTTCCTTGGGGGTGTCGATCACGGTATCCGCGTCCACTTCCACCCACATGCAGATGGCCGCATCCTGCAGGATATAATCTACTTTCAGCACCTTGCCCTCTTCTGGCAGGCGAATCTCCTGCACATCGGTAGACACATTGAGGCGGTGCTTGTGTATGGTTTTCATCGGATCCCCTCCGTTAAGGACACAACTGCGGCAGACGATAGCCCGCCACAGAGTCAATGCGGGTGAAGCCTTGTGGGCTACACATCAAAGAAACGGCGACCTGCGCTCCCCCTTTGTGTAAGTTGGAGTGCGGAGGCAGAGCGCAATCCTAGCAAAAACCCCGCCGCTGAACAGCCATTGTCGACAATTTTGCTGGAAGCCCCCCACAGACAGGCTTTCCTTTAACCGGGATTCCGCCCGCCCAGCCTCGCTCATCCCCCCTCCCCGGCATTTCCGTGCTGATCCCGGGAGGCGGATGACGCTCAGACACCCCCGCTATTCAGTGATTTTCCACCTACGAAAAGCCTGCAGGATCAGCCGAAATCCCTACCCAACAACAGCACGAAACGTTGATATTGCAGTGCCACTATTTGTGAGATGCTCGAAAGTCGATGGAACGTAATAAAACACTACACAGACGTTACAGCTTCACTGCCAATCCACAACAGGATCGTTTCGGCTAGCGCAGTAAGGTGAATCAAGAACGACTGTTTAGTGACAATAACAAGGGAAGGACTAATCATGTCAGCACTTAAAATGCATCTCTGCGGTGCCGCACTGGCTGGCGCCCTGCTCCTCACCGGCCAGGCTAACGCAGCAGACCAGCAAGCCACCGTGATCCTCAGCCAGAGCTGTGAATACATGCTGCTCAATTCGAGTAATGGCATGGTGCTGGTCAAGCAACTGGATGGCATCAGCCCGCAAGCCGGCGACACCCTGAAAGGGAACTTCACCCCCGGCGATTTCAGCAACCTGCAAAACACCCGCAACCAGGACTCCATGCAGGTGTGGGTTGATCTGGTCGATCCGCACAGCAGCAAGGCCCTGAGTCAGTACGGCCGCTACTGCGCCTGATCCCTTCACATCCCCCAGGTTCTCTCCACCCGCTCCCGGCGTCCGCGCCGGGGCGCGGCAGGCATCGTGATGACGTAACATGCTTGACGCTTTCCGCAACACGCCCCCGTCGTCGCCCTGATCGCCTCGCGTAAATCAATCGCAGAGTTTCGAATAACAAGGAAACCAGTTACGAAAGGCAGAACCTCGCGCTGCGCTCCTCGAAATCGACCCCATTCTCTTGCAGGCATACCATGAAGGGCACAGAGCGCGCCTACGGTACAAGCCCACTGTAGGAGCGCCTCTCGAGGCGCGAACCAAGCGAAGCCAGACAACCGAAGTGAGGCGTTGAAAGCAGTAACGAGTGACGAGAAGCGGGTTTCGAAAAGCAAAACCGGAGAGCTTGATGGTGGGTTTTCGAAACTCGTCCCTCGCTTCCAATGCCCTGCCCACCGCGCAAGTATAGGGGCTTACACCGGTATCAAATGCTCAAACAGCAACTGCGGATTGCGCTGCCCGCGGAACTCGTTCACCTCCAGCCGATACACCCCGCGCACCCGGCGGATCTTGCCCGGCAATGCCTCCACCGGCACATTGAAATGAATGGCATCGATCACACCACTGATGCCAGGCAGACCCAATGTCAGCTTGAGGTGCCGCTCACCGACAATCTTGTGCTGCAGCACCTCAAATTCACCATCGAAACACGGTGCCGGGAAGCCCTGCCCCCAGGGGAAGCGGTGGCTGAGCAGCTCCGCATTGCCCAGGGTCAAATCCTGATCAGATAGCTCGCCGTCGGTTTCCACCCGCCGCTCCAGCGCCTTGGGTGACAGCATCTCCGCCACCACGGCCTCGAACGCCACCTTGAAGCGATCCAGCTGGTCCAGATCCAGCGACAATCCAGCTGCCATGGCATGGCCGCCAAATTTGCTCAGCAGGCCGGGATTGCGGGTAGCCACCGCATCCAGCGCATCACGCAGATGCAGGCCGGGGATGGAGCGGCCTGAGCCTTTCAGCGTGCCCGGCTGCTGGGCCGGGGCAAAGGCAATCACCGGGCGGTGAATGGCTTCCTTGACCCGCGAGGCCAGAATCCCCACCACCCCTTCATGCCATTTATCGCCATACAGACACAGCCCTGCCGGCAGATTGTCCGCATTCAGCCGGTTTACTTCTTCCATGGCTGCATCGCGCATGCCCTGCTCAATGGAGCGGCGCTCGCGGTTGATGGTGTCCAGCTCCTGTGCCATCTCCATCGCCTCGGCATCGGTCTCGGCAAGCAAACAGGCAATGCCATGGGTCATGTCGGAAAGACGGCCTGCTGCATTCAGGCGTGGCCCGGCCGCAAAGCCCATGTCTGCCGCCAGCACCCGACCGGGATCGCGCCCGGCCACCCGCAGCAACGCGCGGATTCCCGGGCAGCCCTTGCCGGCACGAATGCGCCGCAGGCCCTGCTCCACCAGCACCCGGTTGGCGTCATCCAGCACCACCACATCCGCCACGGTGCCCAGCGCCACAAGATCCAGCAGATCGGTGATCGGCTGGGTGGGCTGAAACCCTTCGGCGCGCAACACGCGCTGCAAATCCATCAATAAATAGAAAGCGACCCCCACCCCGGCCAGATTCGCCGCCGGAAAATCTTCGCAGCCAGGCAGGCGTGGATTGACCAGCGCGTCTGCCTCCGGAAGCGTATCGCCGGGCAAGTGGTGATCGGTAATCAACACGCGAATACCCCGGGCGCGAGCGGCAGCCACCCCGTCCACGCTGGCGATACCGTTATCCACGGTAATGATCAGGTCCGGCTGGAATTGCTGCTCGGCCAGTTCCACGATGGGCGGCGACAGGCCATAGCCGTATTCAAAACGGTCTGGCACCAGAAAGTCCGGGCGCGCAAAGCCCAGCAGCTCCAGCCCACGCACCATCAAGGTGGTGGCGGTGGCACCATCGGCGTCGTAATCGCCAACGATGCAAATGCGCCAGCCCTGCTGACGGGCCTCCATCAGCAGCGCCACCGCCCCGGCCAGCCCGGTAAACCCCTGCGGGTGAGGCAGCCGTTTCAACGCCAGCTCCAGCTGCGCCGGATCGTCCACCCCCCGGCCAGCCAGAATCCGTGCCAGCAAAGGCGGCACATCCGGCCAGTCCGGTGTGAACTGCGGGCGACGGGTGATGGTGGGCAAACTGAGCTTTTCGATGGACATCAAACAACCTGAAGCAACGCCACTGTAGGAACCTGGCTGCAGGCGAAGAAGACAAGAAGCGAGTCACTAGGCAAGAGTGACGAAAACCTGGCTCAAGCGGGTTCAGGTTTTGCTGTTCGAAACTACTGTCTTTCCACTCGTCGCTCAGGCATTCGCTTGCAGGCAAGCTCCTACGGCAGCAGGAATGAGATGCCGGGCAGTGTACCTTAAATACGACGCCTCACGCTGCACGCAACCCGCAACAGATCCACTCACCAGCCGGCAACATTGCGGACACGGTGTATCCCTCCACTTCCTTTTGAAGACAGCGCCATAAAGGCGCATCCTTGGTGCGGTTGCGGTGGCGCCACACGGCCCACCCCGATCCATCGCAGGATGCGACCCGGAATCACAGGGAGTCGGTGATGATTTTTTCACCAGGCAAACCGCTACGACCAATTAGTCACAAATTAGGGCTAAAAAAGTCATCCACCTTCCCTATACTTGCGGGCCTACAAGTTCGTTGATTTATGTAAGCAAACACTCACATGAATCGCGCCGCCTCCCCCAATTTGGGGGCCCCTTTCGGTAAAGAGGGGGTAAACAGGCACTACCAAAGCGGCCACGTTAGCCGCGTACTTTGGGACTGGAGAGCAAACGCTATGATCTATCAAGGCAACGCCGTAAGCGTACAACTGCTTGACGACGGCATCGCCGAACTGAAGTTCGATCTTCAGGGCGAGTCCGTCAACAAGTTCAACCAGGAAACCGTGGAAGATCTCGGTAAGGCCGTCGAAGCCATTCAGGGCAACAACGACATCAAGGGCCTGATCGTGACCTCCGGCAAAGGGGTTTTCATCGTTGGCGCCGACATCACCGAATTCACCGACATGTTCAAGCTGCCGGAAGACGAAATCGCAGCCTGGTGTCTGAAATCCAATCAGGTCTTCAACGCCTTTGAAGATCTGGACATTCCCAAAGTGATCGCCGTCAACGGCATCGCCCTGGGTGGTGGTCTGGAAATGTGTCTGGCTGGCGACTTCCGCGTCCTCAGCGAGAAGGCTCAGGTAGGTCTGCCGGAAGTGAAGCTGGGTCTGTACCCGGGCTTCGGCGGCACCGTGCGTCTGCCCCGTGTCATCGGTGTGGACAACGCCGTTGAGTGGATCGCCGCTGGTGGCCAGCACCGCGCCGACAAGGCCCTGAAAGTGGGTGTTGCCGATGCCGTGGTTGCCCACGACAAGCTGAACGAATCCGCCATCAACCTGGTCAAGCAGTGCCTGGACGGCAAGCTCGACTTCCGCGCCAAGCGTCAGGAAAAGCTCGAGCCCCTGAAGCTGCCGCCCATGGAAAACATGATGGCCTTCCAGACCTGCATGGCCATGGTCATGGGTCAGGCTGGCAAGAACTACCCCGCCCCGGTGGCCGCGGTTAAAGCCATGCAGGCTCACGCTGGCATGACCCGCGACAAAGCGCTGGAAGTGGAAGCCAAAGGCTTCGCCAAGATCGCCAAGACCCCGCAAGCCACCGCCATGGTCGGCCTGTTCCTGGCAGACCAGCAGGTGAAGAAGGTCAACGGCAAAACTGCCAAGGCCTCCAAGGAAATCAATCAGGCTGCGGTACTGGGCGCCGGCATCATGGGTGGCGGTATCGCCTTCCAGTCTGCCCTCAAAGGCACCCCGATCATCATGAAGGACATCGCCGACAAGGCGCTGGACCTGGGCATGAACGAAGCCTCCAAGCTGCTCGCCAAGCGCGTCAGCAAAGGCAAGATGGATGCCGCCAAGATGGGTAAAGTCCTGTCCGCCATCCGTCCGACCCTGAACTACGGTGATTTCGACAACGTCAACGTGATCGTTGAAGCCGTTGTAGAAAACCAGAAGATCAAGCAGTCCGTACTGGCCGAGACCGAAGGCAAAGTGAAGGAAGGCACCGTTCTGGCGTCCAACACCTCCACCATCTCCATCACCAAGCTGGCCGAAGCCCTGGACCGTCCGCAGGACTTCGCTGGCATGCACTTCTTCAACCCGGTACACATGATGCCGCTGGTGGAAGTGATCCGTGGTGAGAAGACCTCCGACGAAACCGTAGCGACCCTGGTGGCCTACGCCCAGAAAATGGGCAAGAACCCCATCGTCGTTAACGACTGCCCCGGATTCCTGGTTAACCGCGTTCTGTTCCCGTACTTCGGCGGCTTCGGCATGCTGATGCGTGACGGCGCTGACTTCCAGGCCGTGGACAAGGTCATGCAGAAGTTCGGCTGGCCCATGGGCCCGGCTTACCTGATGGACGTGGTTGGCATCGACACCGGTGTTCACGCTGCTGCCGTCATGGCCGAAGGCTTCCCCGAGCGTATGCAGTACGACTTCAAGGACGTCTCCACCGTGATGTTCGAAAACGAGCGTTATGGCCAGAAGAACGGCGTGGGTTTCTACAAGTACGAGCTGGACAAGAAAGGCAAGACCAAGAAGGTTGTCGACGAGACCACCTACGAGCTGATCAAGCCGCACGTCGCCGAAACCAAAGAGTTCGATGCCGACGAAATCATCGCTCGCATGATGATTCCGATGTGCACCGAAACCGTTCGCTGTCTGGAAGACAACATCGTTGGTTCCGCTGCCGAGGCCGACATGGCCATGATCTACGGCATCGGCTTCCCTCCCTTCCGTGGTGGCCCGCTGCGCTACATCGACAGCATCGGCGTACAAGCCTTTGTTGAGCTGTGCGACAAGTACGCGCACCTGGGTGGCATCTACGAAGCACCGCAGATGCTCAAAGACATGGCCGCCAAGGGCGAGTCTTTCTTCGCCTAAGCCACGGACTGAAAGGAGTTAGAGAAATGAGTTTGAATCCTAATGACGTAGTAATCGTCGACGCGGTCCGTACTCCCATGGGCAAGAGCCGTAATGGCCAGTTCCGTCACGTGCGTGCCGAAAAACTGTCTGCCCTGCTGATCGAAGCGCTCATGGAGCGTAACCCCAGCTGGGACATCCAGCAGACCGAAGACGTGATCTGGGGCTGTGTAAACCAGACCAAAGAACAGGGCATGAACATCGCCCGTAACATCGCCATGCTGGCCGGCCTGCCGCGCACCAGCGCCGCGCAAACCGTGAACCGTCTGTGTGGTTCTTCCATGCAGGCCCTGCACTCCGCTGCCCAGGCCATCCAGACCGGCAACGGCGACGTGTTCGTCATCGGTGGTGTGGAGCACATGGGGCACGTGGCCATGGATCACGGTGTAGACATCAACCCGGAGATCTCCAAGGTTACCGCCAAGGCCTCCAACATGATGGGCCTGACCGCGGAAATGCTCGGCAAGATGCACGGCATCACCCGTGAGCAGCAGGACGAGTTCGGTGTGCGTTCCCACCGCCTGGCCTGGGAAGCCACCCAGGAAGGTCGCTGGAAGAACGAGATCGTTCCCATCGAAGGTCACGATCAGGAAGGCAACAAGGTCCTGTGTGAAATCGACGAAGTGATCCGTCCCGGTGCCACCCTGGCCGACATGCAGAAACTGCGTCCGGTGTTCGATCCGGCCAACGGCACTGTCACTGCCGGTACCGCCTCTGCCCTGTCTGATGGTGCGTCCGCCATGCTGGTCATGAGCGCCGCCAAGGCCGAAGAAATGGGCCTCAAGCCCCGCGCGCGGATCGTTTCCATGGCCGTAGCCGGCTGCGACGCTGCAATCATGGGTTACGGTCCCGTACCGGCCACCCAGAAGGCACTGGCACGTGCAGGCCTTACCATCGACGACATCGACTACGTGGAGCTGAACGAAGCGTTCGCCGCCCAGTCCCTGCCCGTCATGAAGGACCTGAAGCTGCTGGACGTGGCCGACCAGAAAGTGAACCTGAACGGCGGCGCCATCGCCCTGGGTCACCCGCTGGGCTGCTCCGGTTCGCGTATCACCGGCACCCTGCTGAACGTACTGGAATGGAAAGGCGGCAAGTACGGCCTGGCCACCATGTGTATCGGTCTGGGTCAGGGCATCGCTACCGTCATTGAGCGCGTGTAAGCGAACGTGTATAACGCCTGACACCGCAGCCTGACGCCGGACTTGATCCGGCGCTCAGGCCGGCTGCCAATTTCCGGCCCTGCCTCACAAGGGCGGTACCGGGAACAAAAAACCCCGGCTTACCCGCCGGGGTTTTTCTTTTTGGGGGTGTGTAGAATAGGTAAAAAAACCACCATCGCCACCGCATGAAATACGTAATCACAGCCCTCTTTACCGCCCTTCTCGCGCTACCGGCATTCGCCGGAGAGATTGACCTTTCCCAAACGGAAAAGGATATCCAGTTAATACGGACAAACCTGCAGCCGAGTGCAAGCAACCGCACTCTGAGTAGCGTTGACATACTGATGCGTAAAACAGTGGAAGATTTGGGCTGGGTACTCTCACAGGGCGGGCCCGATCACAGCACAAAAGAAGAGGCCCAAGCCCTTTGGGATAAGCTTGCAACGATATTAAACAACGCAAACACCGAGGTTAAAAAAGTCCCTTCAGATGATGATCAGCAGGCCGTGATCCGTGCTCAGATAGACAAAAAGGCGATGGCGTTAAACTATTTCTACCAGAATGAGCTCCGGTCAAACCCGATGCTGGGCGGCAGGATTGTCGTGAAGCTGAAATTCCAGCCAACGGGCTATCTTGAAGATATTGAAATCAAATCAGCCGATGAAGGTCTGGAAAGATTGGCAATCAGGATATTGCCCTTACTCAGAACGGTCAGAATCAAACCGCACGAAGCGCCACAAACAATCGAATACAAGTTAAATTTTTTCCCGAACAAGCCGTAAACCCTGCTCGTGCTTAATACAAGCAGGCTTCCCCACGGGCTAAACCTGTAAGGGAAAGCCTTGCCTTGAAGATCTCAGTTCTCGGTCATACTGTTCGGGGCAATCTCCCGGAATGAAGACGCCGCCAGGTACTGTTTCAGGGCCGACGCATATAGTCGCTTAAAGCCAGGCCGGTGCTGGTGACTCAGAAAAAAAGTGTTCCGGATATCCCACGCCTGCGAAAAACGTGATTCAGGATCGTTCGCAGCAGGCAGGTACACATAGCCAGCCTCGTTATAAACCGTTAACTCTCCCAGCCACAATGCTTCACCATCAAAAATAAAATCCACTCGGAGCTGATCGAACTCAGCGCCAAGCTGTTTGGCCAAAGCAACAGCTTCTTCCACTTTGTTCGGCAATGCCTGTCCTGGATTAGGGGGGCCGACACGCCCCTGTTCTGTGCTGAGCTTCATGGTGCCATCGGCTGCAACATTCCAACAATTTGCCCACTTCCTGCTAAAACGATCGCCGATGTGATGCAAGCGGACAACATCTGAACCATGGGTAAAAACCTTTATCTCCTCCAGCTCACCAGACTGCGGAGTAATCTCATCCTCAATAAAAATTTTTCGTTCTACACGTGAATACGCCCACTCGCGATGCGCCTTTCCGTGATCGTAGGCCAACCAGCTCTGTATCGTAGACTCGATTTTTTCGTCGGAAAAACGGTTATCCCTGAGGAAAAGATTCGTCTCGCTGCCATGATTGGCCTTCATAAGTGCAGCCCCTTTCAGCAAGCCCCGGGGAATGGATTCAGCGGAATCTCCAACCCACCGCACCGATGCCATTTTCAGACGCTCTGGCACTCTTGCCTCTACCCACTCCTTACAAGCCAACTTATCGGAAAGGATGACAAAACGTGGGTCATGATCGAAAAGTTTCCTCCAGAGAAACTTGTCATTCACCGTTTGAGGACAAAACATGTTAGGCAAGAAGCCAGTCCGGCGAATAAAGTACAGCACCATTTTGGGATGTCTACTCCACAAAAAACACTCCAGCACTGCCTTGATCAGGCGCAATCTCAATGCCACAGGTTATTTTCTCCAACGCATGAAAGAGAGGCATAGGGGCATGCACACCACTGGTTTTCACCATCTGTCGGCAACAGCAGAGTGAGAAAAATCGCCCAGAGTTCTTTCCTCTTGTCCTGAATTCACCACAGCCATCTCGCCCAGGCTGCTTTGTACTGGTTATCAGTTCCAAGTGTACATAGATCACAAACGCAAATAAATGATCAAAAATCAACCAACCATAGACAAACTGCTTTCCAAGTAGGGACACCCATAAATTTATTTCCCCAGCTTTATCCAAGAGCCCAGGACGAATACTGCCCGGCAATCCAACGCCGCCCCGTCGCCTCCGCAAAGGCCTTCACCTTCACTATCGGTCCCACCGCCAGCGGCGTTCTCCGCTTCCGGGGCCCCATGTGCTTCACCCAGGCACGCGCATCAATACCCATGCGCTCAAGAATATTCGCCGCAGCGCTATCGATGGCCCCACGTTTGTCTTCACGCATGACCCTGCCAGTGGCATCGACCAACACCAGATAATCCATCAAACGCATAGGGCATACAGTGGCGTCGTCATCCGTTTCGATATGTTCTGCATCCACCATGGGTAACAGCACCGGGAGCTTGTCAGTGGATGGCAGATTCAGGACAGCGCGGCTTCGCTGCTGGAGAGAGGTGAAATCGGAAGCTTCGGGTGTCGCAGCCATGCCGGCACGAACAGGGTTAAGATCCACATATGCCATACAGCCCAGCACGGCTTTCTCGTCCAGCAGCGCCTGGCTTTTGTAGCGACCTTCCCAGAAGCGGCCCTTGCAGCCGTCTTCTTCGTTGGCTCGCCGGGCCAGATGTTCGTTCAGACAGCGCATGAACCAGCCAAGGTCATATAACCGACAGCGCCATTGCTCCACGATTTCCAGGGCTTTCAAGGTTTCGGCTTCACAGGTCTCGTCCCTTAGCCATCGCTTCACCAGCGGCGGCCCAGAAAATAGCCGCATCCACTGTACCGCCACCTCCCGACAAGACCAGCCCTGCGCCCTGCCCTGATCTACCCTCAACACCACATGGTAGTGATTGGACATCACTGCATAGGCGCACAGATCAATCGCAAACACCTCAACCAGCGTCGCCAGGCGCTCCACCACCCATTGCCTGCGATGCTCATAATCCTGACCAGAATAATGATCCCGACCGCACAAGAAAGCCCTGCGCACACAACGGCAAATACAGTGGTAATACGGCGTTTCCTCAAGGGAAACCTGCTGATAACGCGCTCGTGTCATGGTCGCCTCCATGCTGATCCATGACTCAAAAAATACTGTCCTTATGGGCAGATTTCCATCAGCGAACACCGATTAGATCTGTAGGAAATCT
>NZ_WTUY01000002.1:0-2919 GCF_009882945.1 Alcanivorax sp. DP30 | reverse complement strand
GGCATTTCCTGGGTGTCCTTTTTTCCTTTCAATTGATGGGTGTCCTGTTGTGGCACGGCTCAAGACCCGGTTCAGCACGCCAACATCGCTCAGGGTCGAGAAGGGAAAACCACCACCGCATCACCCGCCTGCCATACCGGCACCTTGATCATGGTTTGCAGGAACAGTGGATGCGCCANACCAGCCCTGTAGCCACCGCTGCAGATTCGGGTAAGGCAGCTGGCTAAACAGCTCACGATCCACATGGGCGAACTGGCGAACAAACGGCATGATGCCAATATCCGCGATGCCCGGATTCTTCCCAAACAAGTAAACACCTTTCTCCAACAAGGCCTCCAGGACCTGAAGAAAGCCTTCTCCCCGTTGCCGATACTCGGTCTGCGTCATCTCCACATGGCGGTCCGCGTATTTATAGCGGTCCAGCCAATATTTGAATTCACTATCGTTCTGCTCGATCAGGGCATTCGCCTCATCCAGGATCCTTGCGTCTAATAGCCCGTGCGGGTCCTGCTTCTCGAGCGCCCACACCATGATGTCCCGGCTTTCCTCTATCACAGCCCCACCCGCCAGCCGCAACACCGGCACGGTGCCTTTCGGGCTGATCGCCAGCATCTGCGCAGGCTTGTTCTTCAGCGTCACTTCCCGCAGTTCAACCTGCAAACCCGCAAACAACACCGCCAGGCGGGCCCGCATGGCATAGGGGCAGCGGCGAAAGGAATACAGACAATCCAAAGAGGCGGTCATAGGAAGGCTTCACAACTGAACCGGGAGTGTATTTCCGCACCGGGGAACCGATCTTTCGGCTCATCCCGAAAGGGTTGGCGATGCACGCAGCGCATGCAGTGCACAGGGAAAGGATACTATGGTGTTGGCGCCCCGTCCTGTTAGCATCGCTTCATCGCAATTTTCAAGGGTCTATGTGTCTGAATAAAACGCACGGGACAAGACCTGACCCCGAACCGATTTATGGTTTAATAATTATGAGTTATGCGAAATCGTTTATAGTTTCAATGCTCTTGATTTTTATTGGCATAAAGTTGATTAATTATTTTTTCTATAAAAAAAATGTTTATGCCTCAAAAAATGCAAGGGAGTGGATGTCCTTTGGGATTAGTGTTCTTTTTTTAAATGTAATTCCAGTTCTTACAAGGGGTGATATGACTAATCGGAGTGGAGACAAAGTTGACCCTCTTGCATATTTTTACTTTAGCCTTCCAATTTTTCTCGTTTGTGTTTGGGTTTCAGCGTTTCAGGAAAGAAAAGAACGAAAAAAAGGGGGGGGGTGAGCGGCAATCGTGGTGGATGCTGGGACAGGCATGAATTGGGCCAATGTCTGGGTGTCCTGTTGTTGCTGTTATTGTCCTCAAGGGAAACCTGCTGATAACGCGCTCGGGTCATGGTCGCCTCCTTGCTGAACCATGACTCAAACCATACTGACCTTACGGACAGCGCAACATCAGACAATGCCCATCAAGAGCGTGAGAGATCTACCAATTGATGGGTGTCCTGTTGAGTGTCCGCTGTTGAGTGTCCTGTTGAGTGGGCGAAGAAACGCGCGCTTTGCCTTTGCAAATGCTCCGCTACGCGGGATCGCCTTGCGGGCAGGGCTTCTACGGGGTGGGTATGGAATGGCAGGAGCCAGCTTGCTGGTGATGCTTCGCTTGCAGGCAAGCTCCTACAGAGAAAGGAAGACGTTGGCTTACTGTTACTTGAGGGCTGCCAGTTGTTTTTTGGCTTCTGACAGCCTTGCCTCGTCAGTCATCTTTTCGGTAAATGACAGATGGAATGCGCGTCTGTTGGTGATGGTGAACGAGGTCTTGGCTATATGGCTCGCCTCGATCGGCGGCGGGAAGCCCACAGTGTCCACCAGACCGGGGTAAACGCCCAATAACTTGAACCACTCCGTGGTAGTGACGGGTTGCTCAGCCACAATGGGATCGATAATTCTGGCTTCGGCCTTTCCTTTGCCATTCTTGATATAGACTACTGCTGCAACATGGTTTGACCACTTGGTGCCGGTACTGGGTGATTTCAGATTACCGGTTATCCAGGCCTTGTCTGCGCTGACACCCTCTTCGGCCATCATGGCAGTCATCCGCTCAGCGCGGGCAAAGTTCGCCATTTCCGGGCGATCCCAGGCCATGCCCTGAAGTTTTTTTGCCTTGGCAAACAGGCTGGCAGCCTGTTTCTGCGAGATGGTTTTCGGGGTGCCTGCACGAAAGGCCTTGATAGCATCAAGACTGACTTGCGTGTAATAGGTGCCATCAGTTTGGCGAGTGCCTGCCGGCAGAAAATCCTTGTTCACATACTGGCTGCTTATCCTGCCATTCACAATTTCGACCAGCGTAACCAGCTCGAGCTCTGCCCTCTCCTCATTGGTCTGTACGCCAAGAGAAATAATGTCATCATTGAATTTCCGGGAGCAGTTCGGAACGATACTTATAAGGTAATCACTAAACTTGGGATCCTGAAAAGTAAAATACGCAGAGACATTGTTTCTGAGGTTTTCAGGCGCCTTTCGATAATTGGTCAGGCGGGAGCGCTTGAATGCCTCGTTGTAGGTAATGACAGGGGTTATATAGGACAACCTTAGTAACTTGGCTATGGGGTCATCTTTAGTAAATTTGGCTTTGCCGTTGTGGTCACGGGTATAGTTGATGGCCATATACAGGTTCCGCTCTGTATCCACGATGGCCCAGTGATGATCTCCACACGCCATCGCCGGGCAGGCGCTGGACGGCTCTGGCTCACACGTCAGCCAGCCATTTCCCTGAGAGAACAGCGAGAAAGGGTTTAAGCTTTTATCAATCCTCCTCATGGCCTTGGTATGATCCTGCCCAGTACTGATGGACACCCTGTTAAGCGAGTAAACTACGCGACAGAGGTGAACTATGGCAAGACAGACAACCCCCAAGAAAA
>NZ_WTUY01000001.1 GCF_009882945.1 Alcanivorax sp. DP30 | reverse complement strand
TTTGTTGACTCGTTCAGAACTGAAATCTCTTAAAGATCCCGTCCCGAACAGGTCCCACACGTTTGCTTGCCTGATTGTTAAAGAGCGTCTCGTCCGAAGCACCGTCTTGCGTTGTTGCCCCGTCGAGGAGTGCGCATTCTAGAGATTTTCCGGGGGGCGTCAACACCTTTTCTGCACCTTTTTCATCAAACGGTCACGTCTTGACCATGAAGTGCAAAAAAACGCCAAACAAGCCCGCTTTCGTCTACTTATTAGCCATGCTGCGCCCATGGAGCAGCCGATACAAGAGCAAAACCAGGGCAACACTGACGAAGATCAGGGTTTCTCCGTAACCCGACTTCTGTACCCAGCTCTGATGCACCAGCCCCAACAACGCCGCCAGAAACACCAGGCGGTGCAATTTCACCCACCGCTGCCCCAGTCGACGACGAGACGTCCGCGTGCTGGTCAGTGCCAGAGGCCAAAGTGCCAACCAGGCCACCATGCCAACAATGATGTAGGGGCGCTTTGTCAGCTCCTCCCCCAAATAGGCAGGATCCCAGCCCAGCAACAGGGTCGCCCAAGCCATAAAGTGCATAGAGACATACGCGAAGGCCCAGAGCCCAAAGGTTCTCCGCCATATCACTAATCCCGGGATCCCGAGCATCTGTGCAGCAGGTCGCATGGCAAGACAGGTCAACAACATGACCAGAGACCACCAACCAAGCAGCTCCACAAGTGTTTCCGCCGGGTCCGGACCTAACCGGCCAGACACTGCAAAGTAAACTATCCCGAAAAGGGGCAGCGCCCCCAAAAGCCAGGCCAGCCAGCTCCATTGCTGTGTTTTCATCAGTAAAACTTACTCAGATCCATGCCCTTATACAGAGAAGCCACCTCCCCATAGCCGTTAAATGGCCGGGTGGGCACCCAATTGGGGTCGAAAAACGAATTGGGAAGTCGCCGCTCACGACTCTGAGACCAGCGCGGATGATCCACTGCCGGGTTCACATTCGCATAGAAACCGTACTCATCCGGGGCCAGCATGTTCCAGGTGGTCGCAGGCATGGTCTCGGTAAATTCTATACGGACAATGGATTTGATCGATTTGAAACCATATTTCCAGGGCACCACCAACCGGAAAGGGGCACCGTTCTGATTGGGCAGGGTTCGCCCGTAAAGCCCTACCGCCATCAGCGTCAGGGGATGCATGGCCTCATCCAGGCGCAACCCTTCCCGGTAAGGCCAATCAATGCCGGTAAAGGGAGAGCGAACACCTGGCATCTGCTTTGGGTCGGCCAGACTGGTGAAGGACACATATTTCGCCTTGCTGGTCGGGCCCAGCTTTTTCAGCAAACTGGCCAGGGGGACTCCCACCCAGGGGATCACCATGGACCACGCCTCCACACAGCGCAGGCGGTAGATGCGCTCCTCCAACTCAAGCCCCTTGAGCAGGTCCTCCAGGGGGTACTCGCCGGGCGTCTCCACCTCACCAGCCACCGTCACGGACCACGGATCTGTTTTCAACGTATGAGCGTTCTCGGCGGGGTCAGTCTTCCCGGTGCCAAACTCATAAAAGTTGTTGTAACCCGTCACATCGCCGTAAGGTGTGAGCGGCTCTGCACTGTCAGGGCCGCCATCTACCGCCCGCGCCACTTGATCCTTGAGCCATAAAGGCCGCGAAGCATCCTCATTCACCGCCTCAACCTCTCTGGCCCAGGCCGGCAACGCACTAAACAAGCCCGCGAGACCTCCCAGCATCATTAACTCTCGGCGCTTGAGATAAACCGATTCGGGAGTAATCTCGTGACTCTTTGGGGCAGAAGGGTCTTTATGGCGGATAATCATGACAGCTCCCTGGCCTGAGTTTCTGGTTAGCCTAACCGAAAAGAGGGGCCCCTTCGTGAAGGCACCCCTCTTCGATGTGAAAGACCGGGCACTGTTACACCCATCAGACTATGTGCCGCCATGAATATGCATCAGGCATGGCAGCTGCAGGCCCATCAGTCCGACACCTCACCTTTCGGGCCTTCCACCAGCCGGGACAACAAACCGCTCGCCAATTCATAGCGATCCGCGGACTCCCAAAGCTGCTGAAAACCTTCAAAACGGAACGCACCGCCCTCCTCAACCAAAGATATTGCCCCTAGCAACGGGTGCCGGGCCTCCTGGTAACTCACGGGCAGATCACTCTTCACCCCTTCCCGCCAAAAGATCGAGAAGTTTCGACAGCGAGCCCCCGCACAGACGGACATTCGATAGTCGCCCGCAGGCAACTCACTGGTGTCAATCTGGCTGACCCCCTCCCGGAGCAGTGCGACCTGCGGCTCCAAAAGGGCACTACCAGATGAAAAGCTGATGTAGTCCGGTGCCGCTTCCTTGCTGTGCACAATAATCAGGACATCCCGACGCTGCAGGACATTCTCGAAAGGCTCGATGTAAAACACATCCAGGCCTTCCCGGCCGCGAGACGCCATGGCCACCGCGCGGACCTCGTCCACGTCGCCCGAATCCGCACCAAGCACAGAAAGCGCCCAATCCAGCACGTTATCGGCAACCGTATCTCCCGTTTCAGCTACCTCCATCCGGAAAGGGCTGTTCTTTGCCGTCACCACTTGCTCACCTCCGGCTACCTGGATCCTGACCAGGGCCTGACCCTGAGCCACAACCTGCTCACCAGGCTGAATCACATCAAACAGCGCCGCCTGACGGGGTGAGTCAGCGATGATAGTGACCTGACCCGGAAGTTCGATATGCGTAATAATCCCCACGGATCCGGACTGCGCTATCCCTTTCAGGGGCAGGGCACAGACGACCAGCGCGGCCAACATCAACGCCATCATTCCTTTCATAAAAACCCCTTCAGTCCCTTGCTGCGAACCCGCTGGAAGCGGTCGTTAGCCTTGAAGAATACGCTCCTTAGCTGCACGGCCAGCACCGGCAAGGCAAAATCTATCCAGACCCCCTGACTGAACGCCAGCAGGCTCACCGGCACGACGATGACGATGATGACCCCGGCGCTCACGAAGGTTGCGGTGTAAGGCGACATCACCAGGAAAAACCAGGACGTGCCAAGCACCAACACAAATTCGATAACCATGATCAGCCACAAGGGCGGCCTCTCCACCTGATCCAGCCCCTGCAAGGCCACAATGCTGTTAGCCAGTATCAGGGACCCCGGCATCGCCCCCAAAGGCGTTTGATGGATATCGCCGGAGTCAGGATGTGTCGCACCAATGATCACGATGGCATCTTGCAGCATTGAGGCAGTGGGCAACGCCTCCGTGGCCAGCAATGAATGCGCAGATACCTGGGTCAGTGCAGGCAGGGATACCCCTTTCCAGGGAACCGGCAAATAACCGTCTTTCGGGGCCGGCGGGAGCGCATAAATAATCCGGTGACGAAGATCGGACTCAGAAAAGTCGATCACCTTGTTGTCATCCAGCACCAGGCTTCCGCCAAAAGCCGGCTCGCCAGAGCAATCCCTGCCCTGTCCGCGAACCAGCGATTTTTCCAGTTGATCGACGGGGTGATCGAAATGCAACAAGACGGAAAGCAGCTGGACCGAAGGCATCAATTTCAGTTTGCCTCCTTCACACCCCGGAACAATCAACTGCCAGTTTCGGATAACTCCGTCACTATCCGGACGAAAAAGGGGGGCCGCCCAGTGCAGGTATTCGCTTTTCGCAATGATGGAATCGAGTTCGGAGTCACGAAACCCGGGAAGGACACTCCCCGACGGTTTGGCCAGGGTCTGCGTCTTCATGAACACCAGATGCGTGCGCTGCGCCTCTCCCTGCGTGTAGCGAACAAGTACGTCCAGTAGAGGCTGCAGATCCGAACGACGACTGAAATCAAAATCCACCACAAGCTGCGCCGGTGCCGCCTGGAGCATCCGCTCTACCAGAGCGGCAATCTTGTCCGCCGGCGTCAACCAGGGCTCTTGCCATTCTGTGTAGGTTTCGGCGTCCACATTGACCATGAACAAGGGCTGTTGCGGGCGTGGTGCCAGAGAAGTATTGGTGACAAGACGAGACAACCAGTCCAGCCCCCTGTTTTGCTGCGCCTTTACGAAAGCCGCATCGGCATTCATCTGGATCCAGATGACAATGGACATACCAATAAAAACATTGATGGAAAACTGCTGCACCCACTGGGGCAAACGCCGAAAACGTTCGCGGGGGCGCCCTAACCAAGCCAATCCTTGCTTGAGTTTTTTATTCATTCCGCCAACCGCCAACAACGCACCCCGCAATTCCCGGAAGAAAAACTGTGCTCAACGATCAGCGCACAGCCCGCTGCCATTTCGAGGGGCGCGGTGTGCTATCAAGTCCGTTTGCGTAATTGCCAGGCACTCATCACCAGCCCGACCACCACATACATCACCGCCACACTCAGCAACACCAGAGGCGGATCCAGGAACACAATGGCGAAGGCGATAATCACGCCCAGCAGTACCTTGAACGGTACCCGGCCGATATGGAACTCCTTGAAGGAGTGGTACTTCACCGAGGAAACCATCAGCAATCCGGCACCGGCCACCATGAGTGCCACCAGCCAGGATACGTCCGCACCTTCGATACCCCGGCTGGCGCCCAGCCAGACCATGGTGGCCACCAGACCTGCACCGGTGGGGCTCGGCAGGCCGATAAAGAAACGCTTGTCCGTGGACTCGGCCTGCACATTGAAACGGGCCAGACGCAGGGCGGCACAGGCCACATAGATGAAGGCTGCGACCCAGCCAAACTTGCCCAGCCCGGACAGCGCCCAGGAATACGCTACCAGACCCGGGGCCACACCAAACGCAACGCAGTCAGACAGGGAATCATACTCTGCGCCAAATTTGCTCTGGGTGTTGGTCAGTCGCGCTACACCACCATCCATGCCGTCGAGAATACCGGCCACGATAATGCCCAGCGCCGCATTTTCGAACATGCCATTCATCGCCGATACAATGGCGTAGAACCCCGCAAAGAGTGCGCCTGTGGTGAACAGGTTAGGCAGCAGGTAAACCCCCTTGTGGCGGGCACCGGTGCGATGCTCGGCTTCCACAACCTCAAAGGTCTCGGGCTGCGCTGTCGTTGTTGTCTTTTCGTTGTCCTGCATGGTGGTCCATCCAAATTGGGTTCGCCTAGTCTAACGCAGAGCCCGCAAACAAAAAACGCGGCCGAAGCCGCGTTTTCTGTGAGCATCACAAAAGCTTAGTTCTTGCTCTTGTCCACGATCTGGTTTGCCTGGATCCACGGCATCATGCCGCGCAGCTTCTCACCCACCTGCTCGATGGGGTGCGCCGCGTTGTTGCGACGGGCCGCGGTCATGGACGGGTAGTTCAGGGCACCTTCGGAGATGAACTGCTTGGCATACTCACCGCTCTGGATACGCTTCAGGGCGTTGCGCATGGCCGCACGGGATTCGTCATTGATCACTTCAGGACCCGTCACGTACTCGCCGTACTCCGCATTGTTGGAGATGGAGTAGTTCATGTTGGCGATGCCGCCTTCGTACATCAGGTCAACGATCAGCTTCAGCTCGTGCAGACACTCGAAGTAGGCCATTTCCGGCGCATAACCCGCTTCTGTCAGGGTTTCAAAACCGGCTTTCACCAGCTCTACGGCGCCGCCACACAGTACCGCCTGCTCACCGAACAGATCGGTTTCGGTCTCGTCCTTGAAGGTGGTTTCGATGATACCGGTACGACCACCACCCACGCCGGAAGCGTAGGACAGGGCCACGTTCTTGGCATTACCAGAGGCGTCCTGGAAGATGGCGATCAGATCAGGGATACCGCCGCCCTTGGTGAACTCGGTGCGAACGGTGTGACCCGGGGCCTTCGGAGCAATCATGATCACGTCCAGATCCGCGCGCGGCACGATCTGGTTGTAGTGGATGGCAAAACCGTGGGCGAAAGCCAGGGTGGCGCCTTTTTTCAGGTTCGGCTCGATTTCCTCACGGTACAGCTGGGACTGGAACTCGTCCGGAGTCAGGATCATCACCACGTCAGCCGCGGCAACCGCAGCCGGTACGTCGCTAACCTTCAGGCCATGAGCTTCGGCCTTGGCGATGGAAGAAGAACCGGCACGCAGGCCCACGGTCACATCAACGCCGGAATCGTTCAGGTTACAGGCGTGGGCGTGGCCCTGGGAGCCGTAACCGATGATGGCCACTTTCTTGCCCTGAATGATGGAGAGGTCGCAATCCTTGTCGTAATACACTTGCATGCTCATAGCTCTGACTCGTTCTGGTAACGGAAAATTCGGTGGCGAGGCGCTCAGCAAGGGCCTCAATCAGGCCAGCCACTCTAGGCTATTCGCCTTGTTGCGTAAAATGATATATTTGAAACATTGCATTCCAATTACCGCAACGCGGCAGCCCTATGGACACCAAACCCCTGCGCCTGTTTCTGACCCTGGCCGACACCCTGCACTTCGGCCGCGCCAGCGCCATGTGCCATGTGAGCCCCTCCACCCTGAGCCGCACGGTACAGCAGCTGGAAGACGAACTGGGCGCCCCGCTGTTTTACAGGGATAACCGCAGCGTCACCCTGACCCGGGAAGGCCAGCGCTTCCAGGAGTACGCCCGTGACACCCTGACGCAATGGGATAATCTACGCCACGCCTTACAGGAAGACCGGCGGGTACTGCAAGGAGAGCTGAGCCTGTACTGCTCGGTAACCGCCAGCTACAGCTTTCTCTATGACATCCTCAGTAGCTTCCGTCACCAGTACCCCCGCATCGAACTCAAACTGCACACTGGCGATCCGGCCCAGGCCGTTCACCGTGTCCAGCAAGGCGAGGAAGACATCGCCATCGGCGCCCGCCCGGATCACCTGCCCGGCAGCATCGCTTTTCGCCCCATCGCACGCTCCCCACTGTTGTTTATCGCTCCCGCCAGCCAGCCACAGCTGGCCGAACGGCTGGGCGGGCATGCAGACCGGACAGCCTGGCAGGACATTCCCATGATTCTTTCCGAGGAAGGTCTGGCCCGGGAGCGCACCGACCGCTGGTTTCGCCAGCTAGGCGTCAAACCCCGGATTTATGCCCAGGTCAGCGGCAACGAAGCCATTGTCAGCATGGTGAGTCTGGGGTTCGGGGTGGGCGTAGTGCCGAAGATCGTGCTGGATAACAGCCCGTTGTCGGCACGGATCCGCCCGCTGGATGTCCAGCCGGCGCTAGCCCCTTACGAGGTGGGATTGTTCACCCAGGAACGGCGCCTTGAAGAACCACTGATCAACGCATTCTGGTCGCAGGTGACAGAATAGTAGCGAGTTTCGATTTTCGCAGATCAAAACACCCCGCCTGAACAGCACAATGGTTTCGCCCTTCGAAACTCGTTACTCGCGGTTCCTGTACCTCGCTGAGGCTCGGATCGCTTGCAGGCAAGCTCCCACAGCAGCCATCTATTCAGAGGTTGAGTTTTGCTGCACTACAACCGCCGCGCGACCACGAAAAAGCCGCTCAAAGAGCGGCTTTTTCGTCTGGCGTTCAGCGTCAGGCGTAAAGCGTACTCACAAGCTCAACACCTTCTCGCCACGGGAAATGCCAGAGACACCGGAACGCACCACTTCCAGCACCTGGGCTTCACCGATGGCGCCAATGAAGGCATCCAGCTTGTCGGTGGCGCCGGTGAGCTGAATGGTATACACCGTGCTGGTCACATCCACGATCTGACCGCGGAAGATATCCACGCTGCGCTTGACCTCGGCACGCTGGGCGCCCGTGGCCTTCACCTTGATGAGCATCAGCTCACGCTCGATGTGGGCCCCTTCGGTGAGATCCACCAGCTTGACCACCTCGATCAGCTTGTTGAGGTGCTTGGTGATCTGCTCGATCTTCAGGTCATCCCCATAGGTGGTCAGGGTCAGGCGTGACAGGGTGGTGTCCTCCGTGGGCGCCACCGACAGAGAGTCAATATTGTAACCCCGCTGGGAGAACAGACCGATTACCCGGCTCAGTGCGCCCGGCTCGTTTTCCATGAGAATAGAAATAATTCGACGCATCAGGTCCGCTCCGTCTTGCTCAGCCACATATCGCGCATGGAACCATCTGCAATCTGCATCGGGTACACGTGCTCGGTGGGGTCAACATAGATATCCATGAATACCAGACGATCCTTCAGGGCAAAGGCTTCGTCCATGGCCCCTTCCAGATCCTCGAACCTGGTAATCTTCATGCCCACATGGCCATAGGCTTCGGCTAGCGCCACGAAATCCGGCAGGGATTCCATGTATGACTGGCTGTGGCGGCCACCGTACTGCATGTCCTGCCACTGGCGCACCATGCCCAAGGCCTGGTTGTTGATATTGATGATCTTCACCGGCAGACCATACTGCAGGCAGGTAGACAGCTCCTGGATGTTCATCTGGATGGAGCCTTCACCGGTCACACAGGCAACGGTAGCGTCCGGGAACGCAAACTGTACGCCCATGGCTGCCGGCAGTCCGAAGCCCATGGTGCCGAGGCCACCGGAGTTGATCCAGCGGCGCGGCTTGTCGTACTGGTAGTACTGAGCGGCGAACATCTGGTGCTGCCCCACGTCAGAAGTCACATAGGCGTCGCCTTTGGTGGCCTTGTAGAGGGCTTGCACCACCTGCTGGGGCTTCATGGGACCATCTTCGTTGGTCTCGAAACGCATGCCGTGAATCTTGCGCCAGCCAGCAATCTCTTCCCACCAGCGCTCCAGCGCCTTCTGATCCGGCTCGCCGCCATGCTCATCCAGCGCCACCAGCATCTCTTCGAGCACCTGGTCAACCGGTCCCACGATGGGGATATGCGCCATGATGTTCTTGGAAATGGTCGCCGGATCGATATCGATGTGGATGATCTTGGCGCCCGGGCAGAATTTCTTCACGTTGTTGGTCACACGGTCATCAAGACGCGCACCCACCGCCAGAATCACATCGGAATTGTGCATGGTCATGTTGGCTTCGTAGGTGCCATGCATGCCCAGCATCCCCACATTCTGTGGGTCGGTGCCCGGGAAGCCGCCCAAGCCCATGAGGGTGTTGGTCACCGGGAAGTTGAGACGGTGCGCCAGCTTGGTGAGCAGCTCGCTACCCTCGCCCTGCACCACACCGCCACCGGCATAGATCACCGGACGCTTGGCCTTCATCAGCTCTTCCACCGCCTTGCGGATCTGACCGGAATGACCACGGCTGACCGGCGCGTAGGAGCGCATCTTCACTTTCTTAGGGTATTCGTAGGGGTGCTTCACGTTCGGCGCGGTCTGATCCTTGGGGATATCGACCAGAACCGGCCCAGGACGCCCCGTGGTGGCAATGTAGAACGCCTTTTTCATGATCTCCGGGATGTCCTTGGCGTCGCGGACCATGAAGCTGTGCTTCACCACCGGGCGGGACACGCCGATCATGTCGGTTTCCTGGAAGGCATCATCCCCGATCCAGTCGGAACGTACCTGGCCAGACAGCACCACCATGGGAATGGAGTCCATGAAGGCAGTAGCCAGACCGGTAATGGCGTTGGTGGCCCCCGGGCCGGAGGTCACCATCACCACACCCGGTTTGCCGGTGGCGCGGGCATAGCCGTCAGCCGCGTGGGTGGCAGCCTGCTCGTGGCGCACCAGAATATGGTTGACGCTCTCCTGCTGGAACAGCGCGTCATAAATGTGCAGTACAGATCCACCGGGATACCCGAAGATGTACTCCACGCCCTCGTCTTGCAACGCACGGACCACCATTTCCGCGCCGGATAACATTTCCACGGTTGCTACCTCAAAATCAGAATGCATGAGCCAACTGCTGGCATATACGAGCAGCGGGACGATGTTGCTTGTGCTGGAGACCTGCAACGAGAACACCGCATTTGGGCATTCTTGAGTCCTGTCAGAGGTGGCCGACACAGACGCAGGCAGAGAGGTATCAGGAGGCTCTTAAAAACGAAGAGGGAAAAACAAAGAGAATCATCCCACTTGTCGTTCAGAAACCTCCGGAGGCTCCCACAGCGGGACGAGAGTGCAGTGATACTGCTGACCGGACATCGCGGTAACGATGCCCCGGGTCCCGGCCACACAATCGCCGGTAAGCGAATGAGGGTCCCGATCTCCGGAAAAACCTGATTTTGTCAGAAATGTGCGATAAATCAAAGCCCTTTGTCGGCTTTGACTTGCAGAAAAACCCTCTCTCCCGTCATGCTAAAGTCTGACCTTGAACTCTTACCGAACAAGAAGACTGACACCATGAGCCGATTCAGCCTGTTCCTGAGCCTTGCCCTGCTTGCTTTAGCCTCTCCCGGCATGGCCGAGAAGTTCTACAAGTGGGTGGATGAAAACGGGGTTACCCACTATGGCACCCAAGCCCCAAATGGCACCCAGGCCAGCGAGATTAATACCCGCACCAATGCCAGCTCCAGTCAGGGTGACGCCATTGAGGCCCTGAATGCCCGCCGTCAGGCCGAAGCCCGCAAACGAGAAAAAACCGAGCAGGCAGCAACCGAATCCAAACGTGCAGCGGAAAACCCGACCGAGGTGACCAAGGAGCGCTGCGAAGAGCACAAAAAGAATCTGGAAACCCTTCAGAACAGCCCCGTGGTGCGCACCGAAAATCCGGATACCGGAAAACTGGAAGTCATCGACCAGGAAAGGCGGGAGAAGATGATCGAAGAGGCCCGCGAGGCACTGGAACTGTGTGATTAACACGAACTGTACCGTCGCAGCCCAACCAAAAAAGCCGCTCAGTTAAGCGGCTTTTTGGTGGGGGAGGGTTTACCGGTTGAACCGGAAACCCTCACCTTCCACATCCACTTTGATCACATCGCCCTGCCCAAACTCACCTTTCAGCAAGGACTGCGCCAGAGGATTCTCCAGCTGCTGCTGGATTGCCCGTTTCAGGGGACGAGCACCGTAGACCGGATCGAAGCCCGCTTCCACCAGCTTGCCCAGGGCGGCATCGCTAATCTCCAGACGGATATCCCGCTCGGCCAACCTTTTTTGCAGGAAGCCAAGCTGAATGGAGGCAATACCCTTGAGCTGATCCTTCTCCAGGGGATGGAAAACCACTGTTTCGTCAACACGATTGATGAATTCCGGACGGAAGTGATTACCTACCACTTCCATCACTGCCGACTTCATGGCCTCGTAATTGCCGTCACCTGCCAGCGTCTGGATCAGATCCGAGCCCAGGTTGGAGGTCATCACCACCACGGTATTGCGGAAATCCACGGTGCGACCCTGACCGTCCGTGAGGCGGCCGTCATCCAGCACCTGTAGCAGAATGTTGAACACATCCGGATGGGCCTTTTCCACCTCATCCAGCAGCACCACCGAGTAGGGTTTGCGCCGCACCGCTTCCGTCAGGTAGCCGCCTTCTTCATATCCCACGTAACCTGGAGGCGCCCCCACCAGCCGCGCCACGGAGTGCTTCTCCATGAACTCGGACATATCAATGCGTACCATGGCCTCTTCGGTGTCAAACAGGAAGTTGGCCAGCGCCTTGCACAGTTCGGTCTTGCCCACACCAGTGGGACCGAGGAACAGGAAGCTCCCATTGGGTCGATTGGGGTCAGACAGGCCGGCCCGGGAACGACGCACCGCATTGGACACCGCTTCCACCGCCTCATTCTGGCCAACCACTCGGCCATGCAGCGCCTCTTCCATGCGAAGCAGCTTGTCCTTTTCGCCTTCCAGCATTTTCGATACCGGAATACCGGTCCACTTGGACACCACTTCGGCAATTTCTTCCTCGGTAACCTTGTTTCGCAGCAGCTGGGTTTCCGCCTGCACCTGCGCTTCCTGATCCTGGGCCTGCTGGACTTTTTTCTCCAGCTCAGGAATCAGGCCATACTGCA
Organism: Alcanivorax sp. DP30; assembly: GCF_009882945.1. GTDB lineage: Bacteria > Pseudomonadota > Gammaproteobacteria > Pseudomonadales > Alcanivoracaceae > Alcanivorax. The sequence goes on along the minus strand of NZ_WTUY01000001.1, from coordinate 98,845 downwards.
GTTCGGACATCTTGTTAAGATCACCGGCGCGTCGGGCCTGCTCCATTTCCACCCGAGCCTGTTCCAGTTCCGCCTTGTATTCGGCGGCACCCTGCAGGGCGGCCTTTTCCGCCTGCCAGATTTCATCCAGGTCGGCGTATTCTTTTTCCAGCTCACCGATCTCCTCTTCCAGCTTGTCGAGGCGCTTTTTGCTGGCGTCGTCATCTTCCTTGCGCAGCGCTTCGCGCTCCATTTTGAGCTGGATAAGGCGGCGGTCCAGACGGTCCATTTCTTCCGGCATGGAATCAATTTCCATGCGGATACGGCTACCCGCTTCATCAATCAGGTCGATGGCCTTATCCGGCAACTGGCGATCGGTGATATAGCGATGGCTGAGCCGCGCCGCCTCGACAATGGCGCTATCAGTGATGTCCACACCATGGTGAACCTCGTAACGCTCTTTCAGACCACGCAAGATAGCGATGGTGTCTTCCACCGTCGGCTCATCCACCAGCACCTTCTGGAAACGGCGCTCCAGCGCGGCATCCTTTTCGATGTACTGGCGGTACTCGTCCAGCGTGGTGGCGCCCACGCAATGCAGCTCACCCCGGGCCAGGGCCGGCTTGAGCATGTTGCCCGCATCCATGGCGCCATCGCCTTTACCGGCACCAACCATGGTGTGCAATTCATCGATAAACAGGATGATGCGCCCCTCCTGTTTGGCCAGTTCGTTAAGGACGGCCTTGAGACGCTCCTCGAACTCACCACGGTATTTGGCGCCGGCGATCAAGGCGGCCATATCCAGCGACAGCACCAACTTGTCTTTCAGCCCTTCCGGCACTTCGCCGTTAACGATGCGCTGGGCCAGCCCTTCCACGATGGCGGTCTTGCCGACACCGGGCTCACCGATCAACACAGGGTTATTCTTGGTGCGGCGCTGCAACACCTGAATAGTGCGGCGAATTTCATCGTCACGACCAATTACCGGATCCAGCTTGCCGGCCTCAGCACGTTCTGTGAGGTTGACGGTGTACTTGTCCAGCGCTTCGCGCTTGTCTTCCGCATTGGGATCATTCACCGTTTCGCCTCCCCGCACCTGGGCTATCTTTTCCGCCAGCACCTTCTTGGTGACGCCAGCATTCTTGAGAATCTTGCCCAACTCGCCGTTATCGTCGCAGGCAGCCAGCAACACCACTTCCGATGACAGATACTGATCGCCATTCTGCTGGGCTTCGCGATCCGCAAGATTCAGCAATCGGCCAGTCCCCTGGCCCATCTGCACATCGCCATTGAAATTGCTCACCGTGGGCAGCTTGTCCACGGCCATGTTCAGCGCGGTAATCACATCGGCAGGATTGGCGCCGGTCTTCTCCACCAGCGGCCTGGCCACACCCCCCTGCTGCTGCATCAACGCCAGCATCAGATGCACAGGCTCAATGGTGCTGTTGCCCTGCCCCACGGCCAGGGACTGCGCATCCGACAGGGCCTCCTGAAGACGCGCGGTTAGTTTATCCATTCGCATTATTTGGCTCTCCTTTGTCCGGCGGAAATCCACCCGGACACTCCCTGACGGCAAGCGGCCGGTGATCACCGGTAATCAATCAACTGATCCTAAGATGGGTCCGATTGGGCCAAGTTCAAGAGTATGTGAAGAAAGAGGCAGGATTTATTGCGGTGGATCAAGAAATGCGACTATCCGGGGAGATCGCTGCAAGGACGCAAAGTCTGACTACGAATCAAGCCAGATCAGGGAAGCGAAACGCCCGGTCTCCCCTTCCTTGCGATAGGAATAAAACCTTTCCAGATCACAGGCAGTACAGAGTTCGCCACCCTGCACATCATCAACGCCAAGGCTGGCAAGCTCGATCATGGCAGCATGGACCACAGAGAAACGCCAATGGTGGGGCGTCGCGTCTTCCTGAAAGGCCGGCTTGAAGGCCGGATTGCCAGCGGTGAAGGCCCGGTAAACCTCGTCACCAACCTGATAGCACTGACCGCAGATGGCAGGGCCAAGCCAGGCACTCACCAGTTCGCCATTGGGCGCAATTTTCTGCACTCCCTCGGCAACTATCCCAGCCTGCAAGCCACGCCAGCCGGCGTGCACCGCCGCCACCGCAGAGCCGTCCTGACGCGCCAACAATACCGGCAGACAATCCGCGGTGAGCACCACACAGGGCCAACGCAGCTGGTCCGTCCAGACGCCATCAGCCTCGTTGCCCTGATCATCCGCCCGGATCACCCGCTTGCCGTGAACCTGCCACAGCCAAGCCGCCGGATGGTCCGCCTGGAGCAGTTTCTCCACATGATGGCGCGCCTGTTCCACCCGACCAGGTTGATCACCACAGTTCAGGCCAAGATTGAAGCCGTCCCAGGGTTTGGGGGAGAGACTACCCACACGGGTCGTCACTGCCACCCTCACCGCCGGGTGCGGGTGCCAATGAGGCCAGAGCCAGTCTGAACGCTCGGGGAGAGTCATGGGGTTCTCCTGGTTACTCATGAAGGGCAACGTTGCAGCGAGCTTCTGCCTTTTTGAGCCTGAAAACAACTTCATGGGGCGCCGACGACACCGGCATCGTAACCTGATCGCCGGATATCACCGGAGCGCCAATCGCAGCAGAAGACATGACCGTGACCGAATCAATTTCATGCCGGATATCCATCAGGGCTACTGTCTGTGCGCCGATCAATTGCTTGCAGCGGCGAGCCAGATATTCATCCAGCACAGTCCATCGGGTTGCATGATCAGCAACATAACTGACCTTGTAGCCAGCGCCATCGATCTGCGCTTCCTGATAGCCCTTCACGCCATCCCAGGCATGGTAGTTGCTGATACAGCCGGATAGCAGCAACGATAGAACAGGTGCTGCCAATTTTCCCTTTATCGCACGAATTATCATTCTTCTTCCTTGAAAAGAGGCGTTACTCTGACCTCGCGTCGTCTTCCAGCACCTTGATCAGACCCTGCATGTCGCTGGGCAACGGCGCCTCGAACTCGCAATACTCCCCGCTGGCCGGATGAATCAAGCCCAGTTTGCGGGCGTGCAGCGCCTGGCGAGGGAAACGACGCAGGGCCTGACGCAGTTCTTCCGTGGCCCCGGCCGGAAACTTGAGGCGGCCACCATAAAGCGGATCACCGACCAACGGGTAGTTGCGGTGGGCCATGTGGACACGAATCTGGTGGGTACGCCCGGTTTCCAGCTTGACCTGAATGCGGGTATGGGCGCGGTAGCGGTCCAGCACCCGATAGTGGGTAACCGCTTCCTTACCGCCTTCCTTAACCACAGCCTGTTTTTTCCGGTCTACTGGATGGCGACCAATAGGCGCATCTACCTTGCCACCACCGGTCATTACGCCGACCGCTATCGCTTCATACTGGCGGAACAGGCTCTTGTCCTGCAGCTGGGACACCAGACTGGTGTGCGCCTCCAGCGACCGCGCCACCACCATCAGGCCGGTGGTATCCCGATCCAGGCGATGGACAATGCCGGCGCGGGGCAGGCTGTTTAGTCGCTCATCATGGTGCAGCAAGCCGTTCAGCAGGGTGCCGTCCGCATGACCCGCTGCCGGGTGCACCACCAGACCGGTGGGCTTGTTGATGACGATCAGATCCTCATCTTCATACACCACGTCCAGCTCAATGGCCTGCGCCTGATCTTCGATTTCCGGCTCGATTACCACCTCAAGGCTGAGGAATTCATTGCCCGTAAGTTTTTCCTTGGGCTTGGCTTTCTTGCCGTTGACGGTGAGCACACCATCCTTGATCCAGCCCTGCAGACGAGAGCGGGAAAATCCATCAAACAGCTCCGCGGCAGCCTGATCCACTCGCTGCCCGGCCTGTTCCGCCCGTACCTGCTCGGTACGTTGAATTTTCTCGCCGCCAAGATGTCCCATAATCCAACCTGTGTTTAAATGTCGCACGACTTTAGTAACGCGCCATTGTAACCCGTCCGACGAGGAAAGAATGCCACGCATTTTCTGGCCAGTACTGGCCCTGATGCTGATAGCCGGTTGCGCCAGCAACAAGGACGCCCCGGAGCTCACTGAAGCAGCCCAGTATCGCGAAGCTTACGACTCCATTGAGTCCAGGAATTATCTCACGGCCATTGACCAGCTCAAGGAGCTGGAGGTCCGCTTCCCCTATGGGGATTACGCGGAACAATCCGGGCTGGACCTGATCTACGCCAATTACATGGCCGTGGACTACCCGGCTACCGTAGTGGCAGCCCAGCGCTTCATGCGCAACTATCCCGCCCATCCGCGCATGGATTACGCGCTCTACATGCGCGGCCTGGCCAACTTCAACATGGAGAAGGGGCTGTTCGATAACATGGTCAGCTCTGACCGCTCCGCCAGGGACATGGATGCTGCCAAGGATGCCTTCCGTGATTTCGAGCGCCTGGTGACACGCTTCCCGGACAGCGAGTACGCCCCCGACGCCCGTTCGCGGATGGTCCATATCCGTAATCAGCTGGCTCGTCAGGAGCTGCACGTGGCACGCTACTATGCCCGTCGTGGTGCCATCGTTGCTTCCGTCAACCGGGCCCAGTACGTGGTCAAGCACTACCAGCGCACCCCGGCCGTGGAAGAAGCCCTGGCGATCATGGTGAAAAGCTATGAACGACTCGAATACCCGGAACTGGCCGAAAAAAGCCGCGCGGTGCTGGCACTGAACTACCCGGAAAGCAAGTATCTTGATAAGGAAAAGCAGGTGGACCTGGCCTGGTGGCCGGATGAGGACAACGGCATTCTCAGCCTGCTGACCTTCGACTTGCTTTAACGCTAGAAGCTACAAGCTACAAGCTACAAGCTACAAGCTACGAAAAAGGGTGGCTCCGACCAACATTCGGCGCCACCCTTTTGATCCTGCTTTTAAGTTTGATCTTGCTTGCGTCTTGCAGCGACCTTTAGTCCCCCGGCCGCCAGCCATTAGTAATCGGATAGCGGCGATCCTTGCCGAAGGCGCGGCGGCTGACCCGTGGCCCCACCGCCGCCTGGCGACGTTTGTATTCATTGCGGTCGGTGAGCTTGACCACCCGATAGACGGTGTCGCGCTCAAAACCATCCCGGATCACCGCTTCCGCACTCATGTCCTGCTCCACATAGCGCATCAGAATCGCATCCAGCTCGTCATAGTCCGGCAGGGAGTCGCTATCCACTTGATCCGGGGCCAGTTCCGCGGACGGCGGACGGGTGATAACCCGCTCGGGAATGATTTCCGAACCGGCCTGCTGATTTCGCCACCAGGCCAGGCGAAACACCATGGTCTTGAACACATCCTTTAGCACCGAGAAGCCCCCTGCCATGTCGCCGTAAAGCGTGGCATAGCCCACCGCCATCTCGCTCTTGTTGCCAGTGGTCAGCACCACGGAGCCAGTCTTGTTGGACAGGGCCATCAGCAGCACACCACGACAGCGGGCCTGCAAGTTTTCTTCGGTGGTATCAGCGGGCAGGCCCTCAAACGCATCGCTGAGAATATCCATAAACCCAGTGAATGCTGGCTCAATGGGCAGCACCCGGTAATTGACCCGCAGGGTGCGAGCCTGCTTTTCCGCATCCTCCAGACTGATTGCCGAGGTATAACGGAACGGCATCATCACCGCTTCCACCCGTTCCGGGCCCAGCGCATCCACGGCGACAGCCAGGGTGAGAGCCGAATCGATCCCGCCTGACAAGCCAAGCAAGGCGCCCTTGAACCCGTTCTTGTTTACATAGTCCCGGGTAGCCAGAACCAGAGCCTGATAGATACCCTGTTCCACCCCGGGCAACGGCAAGACTTCACCCACCGGATCACAACTGCCGTCCAGACACTGCAAATCCACCGGAATCAGCGCTTCATTGAAGCTGGCCCCTTGCACACAAGGTTCCCCCCGGGAGTTGCAGACAAAGGACGCGCCATCGAAAACCAGTTCGTCCTGACCGCCTACCAAGTTGCAATACAGAATCGACATTCCGGTTTCACGACTGCGCGCCTGCACCTGCTCAAGACGCTCGGCAACCTTGTTTACCCGGAATGGCGATGCATTCAGGTTAAGCACAACATTGGCGCCCGCCTGCTGGAGCTGGCTGGCCGGCTCGCTGTGCCAGATGTCTTCACAAATGGTGATCCCAAACGTCCAGCCTTCGAGCTCGAAGGTGCATGGGCCATCGCCAGGCTGGAAATAGCGCTTTTCATCAAACACCCGATAGTTGGGCAGGCACTGCTTGAAGTACTCATGGCGAGGCTGATGCTCTCCGGGGAACAATACACCCGCCGCATTGCGACGCAGGCCATTGCGAACGGCCGGATATCCCAGCACCACCGGAACACTGATGGCTGCACCGATTTCAGCCAGGGCCGCATCCACACGGCTGTTCAGACTGGGGCGCAACAGCAGATCCTCTGGCGGGTAGCCGGTCAGCATCAGCTCCGGGAAGACCACCAGTTCGGCACCCAGCAACCGTCTCGCTTCATCCGCCGCTGCGATAACCCGCTGGGCGTTTCCCTCGATGTCTCCCACCAGCGCATTCTGCTGGGCCATGATAATTCGCATCTCGACCGGCCTTTCATGAAATGAGCGCTGATTGTACTCTTTAGTCCGCGATCCATGAATGCATCAGGATGCACAAAACAGGGAGAAAACAATGGGGCTCATTCGTCTGCTGATCATTGCAGCACTGATTTACATCGCCTGGCGGGTGGTGAAGAACCTGCTTTCCTCGCCCCGGCAGGCTGACAGACCCGCCCCGAAGCAGCAGAACGAACTGATGCGCAAATGTGCCCAGTGCGGCGTGCACGTGCCCGATCACGAAGCCTTCAGTCATAACGGCAAGCATTTCTGCAGCCAGGAACACCAACGTCTGTATCTGGAGCATCATGAGTAGCAGCCAGGGCTGGACACCGGCCCGCATCTATAACGTCTATCGAATAGCCATTGCCTGCGCCCTGCTGTTCCTGCACTTTGCGCCTGATGCCCCATTGATTGGCAAACACTCTCCGGATCTGTTCCAGACAGCGCTGTTTGTGTATCTGGGCCTGACACTGGCCTCCACCACCCTGGATTTTCGTCGTCACCGCCGGGCATTTCCGGGATGGGCTCAGCCCACCGCCCTGATTAGCGATCTGATCATGCTGACCCTGGTGGTACATGCCAATGGCGGGCTTGAAGGGGGGCTGGCCGTGCTGCTCCTGGTGACGGTGGCAGCGGGCAATATCCTGCTACGTGGGCGTCTGGGCTTTCTTATTGCTGCCCTGGCCACGCTGTCAGCCATGTTTGAGCAGTTTTATTTCTCCATTCAGGAACAGTTCGACTCGCCGTTTCTTCTCACCGAATCGGGATTGCTGGGCATTGCCTTCTTCATGGTGTCTCTGATCATCCAGCAAATTGCCCAACGCCTTGAACACAGTGAACAGATTGCGCGCCGACAGCGTGTTGCCATCGAGCGACTGGAGGCGCTAAATCAACAGATTGTTCAGCGTATGCGCACCGGGGTAATGGTGTTCGATGACCAGAACCAGATCCTCATGTCCAACCAATCCGCCAACAACCTGTTCGATGCCCCCATGCTGGGCAAGCGCTTGCCGCAGGGTTTGATCAGCCGCCATGAGCGCTGGCTGGACAACCCCATGCTGCCGCTGGCGATCCTGAAGGTCTCGGAACAAAGCCCCAATCTGAGCCCGCGTTTCGCCAAACTCGATACCGGCCACGAAAATCTCACCCTGCTCTTTCTTGAAGACACCTCACGAGTGGCCCAGGAAGCCCAGCAGCTGAACCTGGCCTCTCTGGGACGACTGTCAGCTACCCTCGCTCATGAGATTCGCAACCCGCTGAGTGCCATCAACCACGCCACCGACCTTTTACTGGACGGGGAACCCTCCGAGGAAGACCAGCACCTGCTTTCCATCATTCGCAATCATGTCACCCGCGTGAATGGCATCATTCACGATGTGCTGGACCTGTCCCGACGGGGCAAAGGCAATGCTGAGCGGTTTGTACTTTCTTCGGTGCTACATCCCGTGCGAGACAACTGGAACATGAAAAGCGACAACACGCCCATTGAGCTGACCTGTGGCCAGGATGTAGAGGTACGCTTTGACCCAAACCAGCTGACGCGGATACTGGACAATCTGATCGCCAATGCTCTCAGGCATGGCGGTGAAGGCATAAAAGTTTCTCTTAGTTGCGGCAACCATGACCGGACCGGGCTACCCTGGCTGCGCATACGTGACAATGGCAAAGGCATCAGTGAAGAAGCCGCTCGACACCTGTTCGAGCCCTTCTATACCACTGCCCCCGATGGTAATGGGCTGGGCCTCTACCTGTGCCGAGAGCTGTGTCAGGCCAACCAGGCCACACTGGATCTGGAAGACACCGGGACAGGCGCCAGCTTTGTGATAACCTTTGCCCACCCGCACCGGCAATTTCAATAACAGAGTTTGAATATGAGTGCAGATACCCCCCATGTTCTGGTTGTGGATGACGAAGCCGACCTGCGTGAACTGCTGGTTATTACCCTTGGTCGCATGAAACTCAAGGCCACGGCAGCGGAATCCCTGGGGGCAGCCAGGGACAAACTGAACTCAGGCCATTTCGATCTTTGTCTCACCGACATGAACCTGGGCGATGGCACCGGACTGGAACTGTTGCAGCATATCTCGCAGCACTGCCCGGAAATGCCTACAGCAGTCATTACCGCCTACGGCAACATGGAGACTGCCACCGAAGCCATGAAACTTGGCGCCTACGATTTCATTTCCAAACCGGTCGCACTGGACCGGCTGCGCCAGTTAATTGAAGACGGGCTTGATATCAGCCATGTGGAAGAACATCAGGAAGAAGAAGACAACCTGATTGGTGAAGCGCCAGCCATGCAGGCCCTGAAGGCCCAGGTCAGAAAGCTGTCGCGTAGCCAGGCCCCTATTTATATCAGCGGGGAGTCCGGAAGCGGCAAAGAGCGTATCGCCCGTCTGATCCACAACCTGGGTCCGCGACGGGAGAAACCCTTTGTCGCTGTGAACTGTGGCGCAATTCCTTCCGAACTGATGGAAAGTGAATTCTTCGGCCATCGTAAAGGCGCATTTACCGGCGCGGTGGAAGACCGAAAAGGCCTTTTCCGTGAAGCTGACGGCGGCACCCTGTTTCTGGATGAGGTAGCAGACCTGCCGTTGCATATGCAGGTAAAACTGCTCCGTGCCATTCAGGAGAAAAGTGTCCGCCCGGTGGGCGAAGCCAGAGAATTTCAGGTCAACCTTCGCATCCTCTGCGCCACCCACAAGAATCTGACCCATGAAATGGCTGAAGGTCGCTTCCGTCAGGATCTATTTTATCGATTGAATGTCATTGAAGCGCATGTGCCGCCGCTTCGTGAACGGAAGGAAGATATCCCTGCCCTAGTCGACCACATTCTCCAGCGTCTTAGTCAGGCATGGGATACCACCACACCCAAAGTCAGTGGCCAGGCCATGAAGGCCCTGTGTGAATATCCGTTCCCAGGCAACGTTCGCGAGCTGGAAAACACACTGGAGCGCGCAATGACCCTGTGCGACGGCATGGTCATCGAAACCGAAAACCTGCATTTACAGGGCCAGTCCAGCCAGGCTCTCGCTGCAAACAGTCATTATGAAGGCAGCCCTCCCGCTTCTCCTGAGCGAGATCCAGGGCAACCTCTGGAAGAGTTTCTTCAGGATATCGAGCGCCAGGAAATTCTCAAAGCCCTGGACGCCACGCACTGGAATCGAACTGCGGCGGCGAAGAAACTGGGGATGACCTTCCGCTCTCTTCGCTATCGATTGAAAAAACTGGAGTTGGACCGGGATGACGCCGGCACAGAATAAACATCAGGATCAGTAAACGGGACATCACCACACATCATCTGGGCAAGGAGCTCGGCACTGGCAGGTGCCGAAACAAGACCGTTGCGATAGTGCCCTGCCGCAGCAAACACGCCCTGCAACCCAGGCAACGGGCCAAGAAAAGGAAAATCCCTTTCACAACCGGGACGAACACCCGCCCAGTGAAAGCTGGGCTTGTATCTGGATAGCGACGGCCACAACGCTTTTGCAATTGCCTCAAGCCGATATCGCCCCTGCACCGTGGGATAAAACGATGCATCCCCTTTTCTCAAAGTTGATCCCACCAACACAGCGCCATCATTTCGCGGTATCAGGTAGCCTTCTTCGGTCAACATTACCGCTGGCACCTGCCCCGGCTCCAACTTGTACAGCAGCATCTCTCCCTTCGCGGGAAACAAGGGCAAACTCACTCCCAGCTTCTCGAGCAATGATTGCATACCCACACCAGAGCTCAATAATACCTGGCTCGATAACCAGCGACGGCCGTCCTTGGCACAAACCTGCACCCCCTTTGAACAACGCTGAACATCAACAACATGGGCGAACTCAAACCGCACGCCTCTCCGCTGTAGTTCATGCCGCAACAATTTCAGCAACCCGGGGTTTCTGATATTCCCTTGTGCAGGAAAAAAGACACCGGCTTCGGCATTAAAATCGGTCATCAGGGATCCTGCCGAACGTCGCTCTGCAGCAACCTGCCAGCGTTCGGCCCATGCCAAGGCTTCATCGATCTCTTTTTCCCTGGCAGACACCCAGACGCCACCCCGGTTCAGCAGTGTTCGTGAAGAATCACCACAGGGATCGAGTCTCTTCAGCAGGCGCTCAAAACGGGGGAGTGCATCAACAGCAAGACGCGTCATCGCATCACTATATCGCCAGGAGAACAACGGCGTAAGAATCCCACCTCCTGCCCAGGAGGCAGGCGGAAAAGCATCGGGAGCATCAATCACCACCACCGATCTCTGACGCTGTGTAAGCTCAAGCGCACTCAGCAGCCCGACAATCCCTCCACCTACAACAAGCACATCTGACATGAGCATTACCGGAAAAGACTTACACAAAGGAAAGCAACATTAGCACAACCCCCGAACTGATTTCGAATTAGTCTCCGATTAGAGAATCGGAGCATCAAATGAAACCAATACCCGCCCCAAAAGCATCACGCCAGAAAGGTTTTACACTGATTGATCTCATGCTAATGACCCTATTACTGGCCATGCTTTCTGCAATTGCCAGTCACACATGGAGCAGCGTCATCTCGCGTTATCGCGTAACAACAGCGACATCCAATATTCACGCCCTTCTCAGGAGCGCCAGAGCGAATGCCATATCCGAGGGAAGTCAGATGATTTGCGACGGAGATCACGGATGCTCAAGATTTGAAATAACCCGTACCCTTTGGGCTGGCCACGACCAAAATGGCGACGGAAAACTTTCCCGCTCAGAAATTTCTGAACACTACAGTCTGCCTGAAGGAGTCACTCTTACCTGGAAACGCTTTCGCGGCAATGCACTAATATTTGGCAATCGGGGAATAACACACTTCCAGAATGGAAGCCTGTATATATGCAACAAGATCACTGCGAGAAGGATTGTCATGAACTGGATCGGCCGCCCCAGGGTAGAAACAGCCGATCCAGAAGACTGTCGTTAACGAATAGAACCTTTCACCAGTGTGGACCGGAATCAGTTGTACACGAGGATTTCTTCATGCAAGTCCGACCTTCACTGTCAATCTTCATGATCTCGGTCCCGTCCATCAGCCCTTTGGGGGTTGCACTGATCTCATACTGCTGATCACCATCCCCTTGTATGGAAATGGCAACAGAGTAAAACTCGCTGTTCGCCAAAGTTGGCGACAAGCTGGAAAGAGTCGCTCCATTGTAAGAGAAGTTCTTTGCCCGGTAGCGCTCAAGCGCCCCGGCCAATGCCATCATCTCCGCCTGCGCATCCGACTGACGGGACTTCTGAACATACTGAACATAACTGGGGTAAGAGATAGCGCCCAGTATGGACACTATCATTACTACCACCAGAATCTCGATCAAGGAAAAGCCACCCTCTCGGGTCTTGATTTTATGCTGCATAATGCACCGATCCCGGATCAATTAGCCTTAAACTCGTTTGCCTGAGTCTTATCCATCTGATACCAACGACGCTTGCGAAGATGGTCGTACCCCAGATCCTCCGCACCAATCACTTCAGTACCAACGACCACATTCACGTTGCCTTCGCCATCCGTCACCAATACCGGCGTGGGAGGCGGGGTAGACTGTTCCAACTGCTCACGACGATCTGTTGGTACCGTACCGTCATTATTAATTGGAACTGCTTCGGCAGTGTCCAGGCTAACGGTATGAAGGTAGGCTTGCCCGTAGGTAACGGCGCAAGCATTATCCTCTTCGGCTTCCTGCTTCGGTTCATAGGTGGTAAACCGCAATACATTTTTGAATATCACAGGAGAAGCCAGCGATTTCTCACCCTTCTCGAGGAAATAGTACCAGCCCATGGCGTCGTCTTCGGGTTTGCCGGAACTAACGTTCGTCATATCTCCAAGGGAAACATCCTTCGGTGCTGCCCCATTACCGGCAAGGGCTGTCTTGTCTTTGACTACGAAAATTCCGTCCGTGACATTTTCATCAAGCGGATGGGACCGATAGCCCGAACTAGCCGCCACAAACAATGTTTTGGTTCCACCATCATTCAAATACGCCACAGCCGGAGCCTCATAGAAACGGCGATTGCCGGAAGCTCCTGAGCCGCTCAGTGACGCCAGGCGATGTACTTTCATGTCCTTGTCACCGGATTGATCGATATCAACCCGGAACAGCTGGCCGCCCAGATCACCAAAGTACAGGAAGTCGGCGACACCATCGAACTCTTTGTCGACCACAGAAATACTACCGGGCACAGACCACTTCATATTGCTGTTATTGGTATCTGCACCGCTATCGCTGGCCGACCAAACCAAATCCCCCGTCTCAGCATTCACAATGTAAATTGCGTTGCCCATGGAATCGCCATTATTTCGCGAGTCACCTTGTTTCCTGTCATGGCCGGAGGGGTCATAGCCGCCGCCAAAAACCAATACCGGCAACACATCATCTCCGACGGGTATCTGTGTCAGCGTTGGTGTGGACCATGTCTGCCCCAGATCATCAAAGTCGCCACTGCCACCTGAAATCTTCCACTTCAGCGAAGGGCTGTTCAGGTTACCAACATCCAGGGCGTAGTAATCACGGCCACCACGACGCATGCCACCATACAGAAACACATCAGCCGGAGCCGCTTCAGCAGTATCCCCAGGGCGTCGCCAGGCAACCCAGCTGCCGTCGAGGCCATAGGTCTGGCGTTCATTACCATTCTTCAACCCCTGGCGCTCGATGGTGTACTGGTTCGCCTTACTGATGAACTCATAGGGCATGAAGACAAACTTTTCCTCACCATTTGTCGTATCAATCGCGTGGAGCATGCCCCCATTGTTGGAAACAAAAACAACATTGTTATCACTATTGCCGCCATAGTTAACCATCAGAGGCACACTGTGCAGCGGGTCCCCCCACATGGTTTTCAGCTCGTCCATGAGGGCGTCAAAGTTCTCATCAGGGGCATTCCCATCCAGCCCTACGTCTTCTTTGCTCAAAGACGGATCATCCCAATCCAGCTTGCTGGTATTTCCTGCGGAATTTGTATAGAACAATGTGCGGCTGGCGACTTCTTCACGCGCCCCACCCAACTTGGCGTCATCCCCATCGATATTTTCACTCCAGTAGCTGTGTGAAAATTCTTTGAAATAACCAGTATCAGGGTCCACCGCATTATTGCCATCCTGTCCCTTGATGACGCCATCTTCCAGTTTGTAGCGCTTGAGGTTTCCTTCCCAGTAGCTGCCTGCACTGGGCTCAAAGATGGAATAGTACAACTGATCAAGGTGCTGGAAACGGTTCATCTGGTTGATCGCAACACCCGGTGCAGCAATAGAGCGGGATCGCTTGTCGATCAAATCGAAAATTTCCAGGAAAGCCCCCGCCAAAGATTCGGCATCTGATGCGGTATAGGTGCCGTCGGCACCATCTGTGGAGACAGCCTGCATATTGGACAAATTGTCCCCCATGTGAAGGCCGACATTGTAAGTAACGATATTGTCATCGTTATACAGATCATCGGAAATTCTTTCCTGACAGTCATAGGAGTTTTTTGCGCCATTGCAGAGAGACGGCCAACTGCTGCCGTTAGGCTCACCGTCTGTGAAAATAACAAGGTGATTGGTTTCACATTCGTTCGCCGAATTGATCGGCGACACGTATCTTCCATTACTGTCAACAATAGGCGCTTCATTCACACATGAAGTGGTGAGCTCACACTGCTCTGTAGTTCCGACAAGCTGATACTCCTCATACTGATAGGAGCGACAATAGTAACCGCCGGGCCAACGCCACCCCCAACTGGTGCACTGGCGCCGGCAGTTCCAATAGCCGGTGTAACATTGTTCTCCGTTCGACAAGGCTACCCAGTCATACTCCTGCACATCCTCACAGGTTTCCGTCTCCTTGTATTCGAGGCAAACCGATTTAGTAGTGTCGTCAGAAGATTCATTGCCGTAATTCGCCTTGTATGGACGGTCACCGACCATGTATCGGCTCATCTCCCAATAGGCAGACGCAGTGGGAGTCCCCCCGGTTGGGTCACCAGAACCACTCGCTGCATCACCTGCGGAATTCAATGCAGACACAGTGTCTTTGAAAACACGTTCTGTTTTTGCGTTGATCTCGGTGACGGGAATCAATACATGACCAGCGTTAGAGGAGCCTGAGCGAAAACGGCCAATCCCCATTTTCACGTCATCTGGGACGGAATCAATGAGTACATGCATGGCATCTTCAAGCATGTTGATGCGACGATTATCCGCGTCACTACACCAACCCACATTCGAAACAGAGTCTTTACACCAGCGCATACTCCCTGACGTATCCAGAAGAACCATCACATTGGCAGAAGGTCTGTTCTGGTTGTTGTCCGCTGCCGCCTGGGAATAATAGATTTCGGTATCATCTGCATACAGTTTTGTAGGCGCCATAATTATCGCCAGCAACATCAGCAGGTAAACCCTAACTGGATTATTCATTGTCCCCTCCTATTCAATCTCTGAGCCTGGTTTGATACCCCGCTTCAAAGCTTCCTGAAGGTGGTGGTTATCCAGGTTGAAACTTTTCATTTCGCTCTCGCCGAGCATTGCGATCTTGTAATCCACAAATACGGCACCACCCCCTGTGGTGCTTATCTGAGAGCCCTCGATGGGCTCATAACCATCAAGGCGACTGGTGGAAGCAGCGCGCAACAACCCTCTTGAGTCAAGATAATCATTGTTTCCGCACACCCCTTCCTTGCTCGTATTACTCTTTGAGACACAGCGCTGAAGAGAATTGCTGCCCGATAACTGTGCGTAAAGGTCCTCTCCAGAAAGGTCACTGAGCTCTTCATAAGCTTCAATCAAAGCAGTCTCAGCTGCCTCAAAAGTCATCGCGTCAGCCTGAGTACCAGTCGCCACCTTGGCGGAAAAAACACTGGATTTCATGGCTGATAGCCCTAGCAGTGAGACCACCACCAGGATCATGAGGGCAACCATCAATGCCGCGCCTTGCTGCCGATGCAACTTGATCAATTCCGATTTCATACCGCATCCCAGTTGTAATTACGTAGTTTCACTGTTGACATAAACACGCGCCGAACAGAACGATCCTTGGGCTCATCAACAGTCTTGGTCAGCACATGGATTTTTCTGGCGCCATCACTTTCCGGCAAGTTATTACTCTCTTCTTTGAGCAAGAAGGCGAACCGGACAGCAACCACTGGATTCACGCCTTGAGAACCCGCTTCCACATAACGGCTGACATTGGCAAAACCATCCTCGTTTTGGTCTATGCCGTAGAGCACTTCGAAAGCCTCTATACCATCAAGAAGTACTACGCCCCCGCCCCCGGTAAGACTGCCTTGGCAAACCAGCTCTGAGTCCCCGTTGACAAAGTAGCTGTTAACAATCTCTGTTACCGCGCCAGCCACGGAGCCCTCACAGTCCGAAGTGCCGTGATAGGAGACTGTAAGCCGGTCAAAATCTGCGCCGTTTGATGAACCTGGTAGCCCGCCCGCAGCAGCAAACCGAACCCCCTTGTCAAAGGTTGACGACACACCGCTCATTTCCAGGCCCGTACGACGAAGGTCAGCAACCAAAAAACGCACGAACAACTGACCGTTTTCTTGCACCCGGGAAAGCGTCTGCTGAAGCAAAAAAGACTGTTGGTTGGCCAGAAAAAGCTGCACTGCAGCGCCAGTAATCAACAAGCCAAGCAACATTGCCACCATGAGTTCAATAAGGCTGAATCCTCGCTCCGCTTTCATCGAGAAACCTCCATCACCACACAGGACGTGCCTTCATCCGTATTTACGCCGGTATCTGTCATGCAATCATCCGGGGTTTGCTGATTCCAGCTGACCAGAACACAACTCATGTCTGTCGCATGCTTGCACTCATCTACCGTTATCATTCCACCTGGAAGTAAATTGGCCGCCTGCCAGGCAAGCACACTGATATCCCATTCAGCCACGTCATCAGGCGTGCATGTACTATCGATACAGTCTTTCAGGCTCCCCAACGTTTTCCCCGGAGCAATAGTTTGATCCGGCCAATTATCAACATCCAGATAACTGGCCATGGCACTCTCATTCGCCATAAAGCTCTCCAGCGCACCCTGAGCAAGCAAAGTCGCCTGGGCACGATGGTTGGCGTCCTCCGCCGCTTTCAGAGCTGTAAGCTGCATGGCGGCATAACCCAACACACCAATAGCAAGCACCAGAATTGCCACTAGTACCTCTATTAAGCCGACCCCTCGCTGTTTATTCTTCGTAGACACTTTCATCAGCTACAGCTCTTAACTTCGTTGGTTACTTTGCCAAAGGGGGAAATGGTGATGGTCCGGCCTTTTTCACCACTGCGATCATCACAAAGAGTAAAAACCGCTTCTCCCACATTGGTTAGTCCGTTGCTGCGGAACTGGATTTCACTGAGGCCATCTTCGGACTTAATTTCCCCACTCCCCTGAGGTAAAAACGTCTGGTTTTTCTCCGTGGTTACAGAAGCAGGGTATTCGATCATCCAGCCCGCCCCCCAGTTACTTCCGGACACCGGCTTGAGTGTCACGGTCGTCCGCAAGCTGACCGCCTGGAGGCGGGCGGCATTAACAGAAGAGATGAAATCTGAAGCCGTTGCCCGAATGGCTCCACTGGCCTGCATCTCATTGAAAGCAGGAACAGCGATCGCCGCCCCGATCGCAATGATCAAGACAGAGACTATGAGTTCGATGATGGTAAACCCCGCCTGACGGCGTGGGTAACGTGGCTTGCTCATCCGCACCCCAGAAGTAGTTCTTATTTAACCTGATCTCACTTTAACAATAGCCATTCAGCCATCAATCGAATGGAGACCAGTGGGAGGTTAGCAACCCCGAACGGTATACCCTGCTGAAAAACAATGGGTTTTGGTACTTTTGGGTGTGAGCCGCCTCACACTATGGTCGTATACCTGCGCAACTTTTATCCTATACAAAAGTATTAGCTTGGTATTGAGATATCGGCGGCAGAAAAAACCGGACAGGCGTTACGGACGTAACGCCTTGGGCATGGAAAAACGGATATTTTCTTCGCGACCAGGAATTTCCCGGGCACCCTGACCGCCATAGGATTTGAGGGTGGCGATAACCTGCTGCACCAGCTCTTCCGGAGCGCTGGCACCAGCGGTAACACCAACGCTTTTCTTGCCTTCCAGCCAGGTTTTGTCGATCTGACCCGGCTCATCCAGCAAGTAGGATTCGGTGCCACAGCGCTCTGCCAGCTCACGCAGGCGGTTGGAGTTGGAGCTGTTCACCGAACCCACTACCAGCACCAGATCGCATTCCAGTGCCAACTGGCGTACCGCATCCTGACGATTGGTAGTGGCATAGCAGATGTCTTCCCGCTTGGGGCCATGGATGCCCGGGAAGCGCTGACGCAGGGCGTCGATGACCTTTGCCGTATCGTCCACACTGAGCGTGGTCTGGGTGACAAAAGCCAGTTTTGACGGATCACGCACCTGCAGGGCGGCCACATCTGACTCGTCTTCCACCAGGTAGATATCACCGCCATGGGACTTGTCGTATTGCCCCATAGTGCCTTCAACTTCCGGGTGTCCCTCATGGCCAATCAGGATGCTTTCACGGCCTTCTCGGGCGTAGCGGATGACCTCCATATGCACCTTGGTGACCAGCGGGCAGGTGGCATCGAACACCTTCAGCTGCCTGCGCTCGGCTTCCTGCTGTACCGCCTTGGACACACCATGGGCGCTGAAAATCACGATGGTGTCATCGGGCACCTCATGAAGCTCTTCCACAAACACCGCTCCGCGCTGGCGCAGGTCATCGACCACAAATCGGTTGTGGACCACCTCGTGGCGGACATAGATAGGGGGGCCGAAGACTTCCAGGGCCCGGTTAACGATGTCGATGGCGCGATCCACCCCGGCGCAAAAGCCGCGGGGATTGGCGAGACGAATTTCCATAGGACGAGGAACCGCGAACAGTGAGTAGTTATCAGCGAAAGATCGTTATGTCGATTCTAACGGTTAATGCCTCTGGATTCACTGTTAGTTCAGGGTGACGGGCTGCTCAGGGGCATAACGCTCAACAGCAACAATCTCGACCTCGAAGGTCAGGTCGCGGCCAGCCAGTGGGTGATTGAAATCCACGTATACCCAATCATCTTCCACGCGACTGATCACCCCCGGCAGCTCGCCGCCAGCGGCATCGGCAAAGCTGAGCACCATGCCCGATTCGAGTGTGTCGTATTGGGCAAAGGTGTCACGGGTGAAATGCTGCAGGTTGTCTTCGTTGTACTCCCCAAAGGCCTTTTTTGCCTCCAGAAACACACTACGCTTGTCACCCGCCTTGAGGCCGCGAATGGAGCTTTCAAAGCCCGGCAACAGGGACTCATCCCCCCAGACGAACGAGGCCGGCTCGCCACCAAAGGTAGAGTCCATCTCGGTACCATCCATCAACCGCACCGCGAAATGCAGAGTGACCTGGGTCTCGGGGCCTGCGCGAAGAATCTCAGTCATGGTTCTTTTTCGCTCCCAGGAGCATATCAAGAAGGATCAGGCCCGCACCGATGGTGATGGCCGTGTCGGCGATATTAAAGGCCGGAAAGTGGTAATCCCCCCAGTAAAAATCAAGGAAATCCACCACATGCCCCAGCACCAGACGATCATAAAAATTGCCCAATGCTCCGCCAAGAATCAGTGAAAGCGCCGCCCCCTGCATTTTTTCTGCCTTGGTCAGCCGCGCCAGCCAGATCAGGATCATGACCGACGCCGCCACCGCGATGGCGGTAAAGAACCAGCGCTGCCAGCCGCCAGCATCGGCAAGAAAACTGAACGCTGCCCCCGAATTGTAGGCCAGGGTCAGGTTAAAGTGCGGGAAGACTTCCAGACGCTCATAAAGGGAAAAACGATCCACCGCCATATGCTTGGTGATCTGATCGAGCACGATCACGACCACTGAAAGCCACAGCCACATTAGCTGCCCGGGAATCCTGGCTAAGGTCATTGGTTCTCTACCTGGTTAATACGTTGGGTGCTCCGGCGGCGATGAGCTAACGCCCATGTCCGCCCTGCGGCATCAGGCGTAATGGCGGATTTCGCCATCGCCATCCACGTTGGTGACACATCGGCCGCACAGTTCTTCATGTCCGGCATGACTACCCACATCCGCTTGATGGTGCCAGCAACGAACACACTTGGTGTTTTCAGACGCTACAACCTGAACCTTGAGTCCGGCAGCAGCCTCCTCCAGCTCGGCGGGCGCTTCTGCCAGTGGTTTGAGCGTCGCCGCGGAGGTAATGGTCACAAAACGCAGCTCATCGCCGAGTTTTTCCAGCAAGGCCTGCTTGTCCGCATCCACGAACAGGGTCACTTCAGCACTGAGGCCACCCTTGATCAATTTATCGCGGCGAGCCCCTTCGATAGCCTTGTTCACTGCCTGCTTTACGTCCTGTACCTGATCCCAGAAATCACGCCCCATTTCCGCGTCATCCAGAGCAAACAGGCCGTCATACCACTCTGCCAGGAACACAGAATCGAGACGCTCGCCGGGCAGGTTCTCGTAAATCTCTTCAGCCGTGAAGCTGAGGATCGGTGCCATCCAGCGCACCAACGCCTGGGCGATATGGTAAAGAGCGGTCTGGCAGGAGCGACGCGCCACGGAATCTGCCTGGGTGGTGTACTGGCGATCCTTGATGATATCCAGATAGAACCCGCCCAGATCCAGCGCACAGAAGTTATGCAGGCGCTGGTAGATCTGGTGGAAATGGTAGCCGTCGTACAGGCCCTTGATCTCCTCCTGCAGCTGCAGGGCGCGATCGACAATGTAGCGGTCCAGCGCCAGCATCTGCTCCGGCTGCAGCGCATCGCTGGCCGGATCAAAACCGCTCAGGTTGGAAAGCAGGAAACGGCTGGTATTGCGAATGCGGCGATAGCTGTCGCCCATCTGCTTGAGGATGTCCTTGGACACGGACATCTCGCCGCGATAATCCGTCGCCGCCACCCAAAGACGCAGGATATCGGCGCCCAGGTCATTCCACACTTCCTGGGGAGCAATCACGTTGCCGATGGACTTGGACATCTTGCGGCCCTGCTCATCCACGGTGAAGCCGTGGGTCAGCACCGTGTCATAAGGTGCCGAGTCGCGGATCGCCAGACTGGTCAGCAGGGACGACTGGAACCAGCCACGGTGCTGGTCGGAGCCCTCCAGATAAAGATCCGCCGGCGCACGCAGCTGCTCGCGCTGATCCAGCACACAGTAGTGAGTCACACCGGAATCAAACCACACGTCCAGGGTATCGGTGACCTTGCTGTACTGGTCCGCCTCGTCACCGAGCAGTTCTGCCGGCTCCAGATCGAACCAGGCATCAATGCCTTCCTTCTCGACACGTTGCGCCACCTGCTCGATGAGGGCCGGGGTATCCGGGTGCAGCTCGCTGGTTTCCTTGTTCACGAACAAGGCAATGGGTACGCCCCAGGTACGCTGACGGGAGATACACCAGTCCGGGCGATCGGTGAGCATGCCCTCGATGCGCGCCTTGCCCCAGTCCGGCAGCCACTGCACCTTGTCCACTTCCTGACGGGCACGCTGAAGCAGACCATTCTTGTCCATGGACACGAACCACTGGGCGGTGGCCCGGAAGATCAACGGCGTCTTGTGGCGCCAGCAGTGAGGGTAGCTGTGTTCCAGTTTGGCAAACTTCACCAACGTGCCGCTGCCCTTGAGCGCGTCAATCACCGGCTCGTTGGCCTTCGCCACATGGATGCCGCCCACCACGGCCAGGTCATCACGAAACTTGCCGTTATCCAGCACCGGGCTGATCGGATCCAGGTCGTATTTCTGGCCCACCACAAAATCGTCAGCACCATGGCCCGGCGCAGTATGGACCAGGCCGGTACCGGCATCGGTGGTGACGTGCTCACCGAGAATCACCGGCACCTGATAGTCCAGGAACGGGTGTTTCAGTGACAGCCTTTCCAGCTTGGCGCCCACCACGGCGGTAGAGCGGGACACATTTGCCAGCCCCCACTTTTCCACCAGATCATCGGCCAGGGCTTCTGCCACCAGCAATTCACGGGACTCGCCATCCAGATCACCGCGGAGCAGGACATAATCCAGCTCCGGGTGCACGGACACTGCCCGGTTGGCCGGCAGGGTCCAGGGGGTGGTGGTCCAGATCACCAGGGCCGGGGCTTTCGCCTCAATGCCACTGCGGGCGGTGAAGTCCGCCACGTCCACCACCGGGAAGGCCACGTCGATGGCGAAGGAGACCTTGTCGTAATACTCCACTTCCGCCTCGGCCAGCGCAGAGCCGCAGTCCAGACACCAGTGCACCGGCTTGAAGCCCTGCTGCAGGTGGCCGTTGTCCACGATCTTGCCCAGGCCCCGGATGATGTTGGCCTCGAAGCCGTAATCCATGGTCAGGTAGGGATTGTCCCAGTCACCGAACACACCCAGGCGCTTGAAGTCGGCCTTCTGGCCTTCCACCTGCTTGCTGGCGTACTCGCGACACTTCTGACGGAAAGTGCGGGCGTCCACCTTGTGGCCGGCCTTACCGACTTTCTTTTCCACCATCAGCTCGATGGGCAGGCCATGACAGTCCCAGCCCGGCACATAGGGGGCATCGAAACCCGCCAGGGTGCGCGACTTGACGATCATGTCCTTGAGGATCTTGTTCACCGCATGACCAATGTGAATATTGCCATTGGCGTAAGGGGGGCCATCATGAAGAATGAATTTGGGACGGCCGGCAAAGGCCGCGCGAATCTTCTGGTAGAGCTCTTTGTCTTGCCACTCTTTCAGACGCGCGGGTTCACGCTGGGACAAACCGGCCTTCATGGGAAAGTCGGTATGAGGAAGGTTAAGCGTTGCCTTGTAGTCCGTCATAAATATCGCTGTTAAGTACGCTTTTCAAAGTAAGCCCGAACCGCTTCCACATCCTGCCAGATGGCAGTCTTGAGCTGATCCAGGTCCGCAAATTTTTCTTCCGCCCGCACATAATGGCGGAACGAAACAGTGAGGTGTTTTCCGTAGAGGCTATCCTTGCCAACGCCGGCATCGCTGTAGTCCAGCAGATGCACTTCCAGGCGGTTCTCGGTGCCATTAACCGTGGGACGGGTGCCCATGTTGGCCGCGCCGGCCTGCGCCTGGAAGCCTTCGCCATCCACCGTGACGGCGAAAATGCCATGCAACGGTGAGCGTAATCGTTTAAGCGCCAGATTGACCGTGGGCAGATTGAGGGTGCGACCGATCTTGTCACCATGGCGCACCCGGCCACTGATTGCGAACGGACGCCCCAGCAAGGTTTCCGCCAAGGCGAAATCGCCTTCCTCCAGCGCCCCACGCACCCGGGTGCTGGAAACGCGCTCACCCTCGATTTCGCACGTGGCGGTATCGGTCACCGCGAAGCCATATTGCTTGCCCGCATCCTGCAGGTAGGCAAAATCCCCATCCCGGCCACAGCCAAAACGGAAATCATCACCCACCACCAGATACTCGATCCCCAGCCCTTCAACCAACAGGCTGCGCACAAAGGCATCCGCAGTCAGGGAACGAAAACGCTCGTCGAAGCGGACACACAACACCTGGTCCACGCCTGCCTCGCGAAGCGCGATCAGCTTGTCACGCAGCGACATCAATCGGGCGGGTGCCTGATCCGGTGCGAAGAATTCCTGGGGCTGCGGCTCAAACAGCATCACTGTGGCCTTGCTGCCACGGCGTCGGGCTTCCGCGATCACCTGATCCAGAATCCGTTGATGCCCCTGATGCACCCCATCGAAATTGCCAATGGTGGCTACACAGCCGCGATGCCTGTCGCGCAAATTGTGAATGCCGCGAATCAGTCGCATCTCACCCTCGCCTTGAAAGACGCACGATTATACAGGAACGCGACGTGCAACACGCAACACGCTTGCACGCCGGCGTGGATAATCCCGGTTTTTTATCACCGGGAAACACCCGACGCGGCACTCAGCGCCGCAGATGACGGACCCGCAGACCCAGAATAACCAGCGCCAGGCCATACAGAACCAGCCCGGAGAGCACAATCAGGCTCAACCAGCCCACCCGATGCAGCGCCCCCGCTTCGGTCCACACCGTGGTCTGCATAGACAACCACCAGGTCGCTGCCGCCATACCCAGGCCGGCCACCAGCATACGCCCCCAGTGGAACAGCCAGCCCGCTTGCGGTGTATAAACGCCGGCCCGGCGCAAACCCACATATAGCAGGCCCGCATTCAACCAGGCAGAAAGGGCCATGGCGGTGGCCAGCCCCACGTGACGCAACTCCCACACCAGCAGTGCGCCGAAGGCCATATTCGCCACCATGGCCAGCACCCCGATCTTCACCGGGGTTTTGGTGTCCTGACGGGCATAAAAGCCCGGCGCCAGCACCTTGATCAGCATGGCCGCCAACAGCCCTGCGCTGTAGGCCCGCAGGGATTGAGCAGTCTTGTCCACATCAAACGCAGTGAACTCGCCATACTGAAACAGGGTCGACAGCAGCGGTTCGGCCAGTACCGCCAGGGCCAGCGCCGCCGGCAAGCCAATCAACAGGACCATACGAATAGCCCAGTCCATCATCCGGGAAAAACTCTCCGGGTCTGCCTCGGCATGCTGCTTTGACAGGCTTGGGAGAATCACCGTGCCGATCGCCACCGCAAAGATACCCAGAGGCAGCTCAATCAAACGATCCGTGTAGTAAAGCCAGGTCACCGAACCGGTCTCCAGCAGCGACGCCAGCACCGTATTGACCAGCGAGTTGAGCTGGTAGACGGAGGCCCCGAACAGTGCGGGCACCATCAAGGTCATGATCTTGCGCACGCCCGGGTCATTCCAGCCCATCCGCGGCACCGGCATCAGATTCAGCCGGGCCAGAAACGGCAACTGGAACAGCAACTGTGCCGCACCGGCAATTAACACACCCCAGGCCAGCGCCACCGCCATGCGGTCCTCGGAAAAGTACGGGGTCAAAAACAACGCACAGCCGATCAGGCTCAGGTTCAGCAGCACCGGAGTGAAGGCCGGCACCGCAAAACGGTTCCAGGTATTGAGAATGCCACCGGCAAAGGCGGTCAGCGCAATAAAAAAGAGATACGGGAAAGTCAGCCGCAGCATTTCCACGGCCAGCGCCCGCTTCTGCGGCTCATCGCCAAAACCGGGGGCAAACACCCATATGATGGCCGGCGCCGCCAGCACCCCGAGCAGAGTGACCAGCATGAGTGTGCCACCGAGCGTTCCCGCCACCCGATCCACCAGCAGTTTGGTGGCCGCAAGACTGCCCTTGCTGCGATATTCCCCCAGCACGGGTACAAACGCCTGATTAAAGGCCCCTTCGGCGAACAACCGACGCAAAAAATTGGGAATTTTCAGGGCCACAAAGAAGGCATCCGCCCCCGCTGACGCACCAAGCATGCGGGCAATCACCACATCCCTTACCAGGCCCAGCACCCGCGACAGCATGGTCATGGTCGACACTACCAATGTCGAAGCCAGCAACCCGGCACTTCTGGGACCTGTCGGCTGTTGCGAATCCGTGTTTTCGGTCATCAGTTCTCCATGGGACCGGGCGAATGAGGGCCTTAATGGCCTCCGCCTGAGGCAGAATCGGGCAAGATTAGCGAAAGGCCGTCACAACCGCTACCAATGATCATTTCACGCCCCGTTTCCCATTGACAATGGTCCGTGAGATCGGCATAGTTGCGCGTCTTTAGACCGTGACACGCCTGTTTTTTGATCAGAGCATTGGATCACAACCGGGCGAGTCGGCCGGTAACGGCCCGTGTCATAACCAATTTTCGATCTCAGAATTCAAGATAGGAGCAGGACCTTGGCTAATTCACCGCAAGCACGCAAGCGTGCGCGTCAGGCGGAAAAGCGCCGTCAGCACAACGCAGCGATGCGCTCCATGGTGCGCACATACCTGAAAAAGGTGAACGCGGCTATTGCGTCCGGCGACCAAGGTGCCGCCCAGGAAGCATACACCCAAGCGGTATCCGTGCTGGACAAAGCCACCCGTAAGGGCAAGTTTCACCCCAACAAGGCAGCTCGCCACAAGAGCCGCCTGAACACCAAGATCAAGGCAATGGCTGCCTGATCGAACGTGCTCAAGTTGGACACAAAAAAACCGGCTTTTGCCGGTTTTTTTGTGTCTGAAAACACTCGCAAAAAGCATCAGGCGTCCGGCAACAGGCCTCCAGCGTCCATTACCACCATGTTATCCCGGTGGATCAGCTCTTCCTCGTTCATGAAACCCAGCACATCGGCAATTTCTGTGCTTTTCTTTCGACACAGCCGACGCGCATCCGCTGCATCGTAATTCACCAGCCCACAGGCGATGCGCTCCCCCTGCTCGGTTTCGCAGGCCACCATTTCGCCGCGGGAAAACTGACCAAACACATCCACCACTCCCACCGGCAACAGGCTTGAGCCACCCTCACGGACCCGCCGCACCGCACCGGCATCCAGCACCACGCGACCGCGCATTTGCAGATGCCCCGCCAGCCATTGCTTGCGCGCATTCATGGGGGAAGTATCCGGCAACAGGGTTGTCCCCGGACCCTGACCATCCGCCAGCTGGATCAGCACGTCGGGACTGCGGCCCGAGGCGATGGTGGTAAGAGCCCCGGAACGGGCTGCCAGCTTGGCGGCTCGCACCTTGGTCGCCATACCGCCACGACCCAGCAAACCGCCACCTCCGGCTACCCGCTCAATGGCAGGATCTGAAGCCTGCGCTTGCGTGATTAATTTGGCATCGGGATTACTGCGAGGATCCGCATCAAACAGACCATCCTGGTCCGTGAGAATGACAAGCCGGTCAGCCTCCACCAGATTGGCCACCAGCGCCGCCAGGGTATCGTTGTCGCCAAAGCGGATCTCGTCCGTGACCACCGTGTCATTTTCGTTAACCACAGGCACCACACCAAAACCCAGCAGGGTCAACAGCGTGGCACGCCCATTCAGGTAGCGCTTGCGATCGGAGAGGTCATCGTGGGTGAGCAGCACCTGGGCGGTATGCAGATTATGTTTCTGGAAACGCGACTCCCAGGCCTGCACCAACCCCATCTGACCGACGGCGGCAGCGGCCTGCAGTTCATGCACGGAATCCGGACGACGGGACCAACCCAGTCGCGTCATGCCCTCGGCAACCGCACCGGAGGAAACAATCACGACCTCAATCCCGCGACCGCGCAACGCCACCATGCGATCCACCCAGGACTGCATCAGGGCACAATCCAGCCCCCTGCCATCATTGGTCAACAGGGCACTGCCGATCTTGATAACCCAACGCTGGCGATCTGCTGTCACCTTGACTCCTTCAATCAGTAACACGTTGAACGTTTCAAGCCACAAGGAAAAAGACACCAGGCCGCAGCAATGAAAGCCCCCTTTTGCCACTCACCACTTGCAGCTTGAATCTGTCTACGGCTCGTAGACGATCTCCACGTCGTGATCGTCATCATCATCGTCGTCGTCCCGATCATTGTCCCGGGCTCGACGCGCTTCAGCCTTAAGCTCCTGCACCTTGTCGCGCGCCTCTTCTTCGAGGCGGGCACGCAGATCCTGTTGCTCTGCCGCGTACTCAGGATCTTCCAGCTCAAGGCGGCGGCGGTCCTCAATGGCATTCATCAGCGCATAGACCAGATCTTCGCAGCCAACGCCCGCTGCGGCAGAAATACGGTGTACCGGCCCCTGCCAGCCCAGCTCTTCGACGATGGCATCAACACAGGCATCCGCCTCTTCATCCGCCAGCAAGTCAATCTTGTTGAACACCAGCCAGCGCTCCTGCTCGGCGAGAGCCGGCGAGAACTGATCCAGCTCATCGGCAATGGCATCGATATGATCCGCTGGATTAGAGCCATCCATAGGCGCCAGATCCACCACATGCAGCAGCAACCGGGTGCGAGCCAGGTGCTTGAGGAACCGAATCCCCAGACCTGCCCCTTCCGCAGCACCCGGAATAAGTCCCGGAATATCTGCCACCACAAAGCTGCGATGTCGGTCTGCCTTTACCACGCCCAGATTCGGCACCAGGGTGGTAAACGGATAATCCGCCACCTTGGGCTTGGCCGCAGAAATAGCCCGAATCAGAGTGCTCTTGCCCGCATTGGGCATGCCCAGCAACCCCACATCCGCCAGCACCTTCAACTCCAGACGAAGCCGACGGGATTCCCCCGGCTTGCCTTTGGTGGTCTTGCGCGGCGCCTGATTGGTGCTGCTCTTGAAGTGGATATTCCCCAACCCGCCACGGCCTGAACTGGCAATCATCACCGGCTTGCCGGGCTCGGTGAGATCCGCCAGCACCTCTTCGGTGTCGATATCAATGACAGTGGTCCCCACCGGCACCAGCAGGATGACGTCATCAGCAGACTTGCCTGTCATCTGGCGCCCCTTGCCCGGCTCGCCATTGCGCGCCTTGAAGATGCGCTCGTAGCGGTAATCCACCAGAGTGTTGAGGTTGCTGTCAGCCTGAAAGAAGACACTGCCCCCGGCACCGCCATCGCCGCCATCCGGCCCGCCAAATTCCACGTATTTCTCACGACGGAAACTCAGGCAGCCATCGCCGCCCTTACCGGCATGTACTTCAATGGTGGTTTCGTCGACAAATTGCATGGAAAAGGACTCTCTTTCGGATCGCTGCCATTCTACGGCAATGAATTCACTTTGGGGACACATGCACCAGGAAGCGACCTCCCGGATTTAAATACAAAAAAACCCCGCGGGCAGAGCCTCGCGGGGCTTTTTTAGATCCTTTCGGATCAGGCCGCAGGCTCGATTACCACATATTTGCGGTTCAGCGGGCCCTTGACTTCAAACTTAACGAAACCAGTTTCAGTGGCAAAGATGGTGTGATCTTTGCCCATGCCAGCATTAATGCCTGCATGAAACTTGGTGCCGCGCTGACGAACGATGATTTCGCCTGCGTTTACCAACTGGCCGCCGAAACGCTTAACGCCAAGGCGCTTACTCTGCGAATCACGACCGTTACGAGTACTACC
This sequence comes from Alcanivorax sp. DP30, assembly GCF_009882945.1. Lineage (GTDB taxonomy): Bacteria > Pseudomonadota > Gammaproteobacteria > Pseudomonadales > Alcanivoracaceae > Alcanivorax. The sequence goes on along the minus strand of NZ_WTUY01000001.1, from coordinate 70,418 downwards.
ACCGGCTTTTTTATGCGCCATGATCTAAATCCTCTCGAATGTGTGTCTAAGGATCAGCCCTGGATCCCGGTGATTTTCACCGCAGTGTACCACTGACGGTGACCTTGTTGCTTGCGGGAGTGCTTGCGACGACGGAACTTGATGATCTTCACTTTCTTGTGACGACCCTGCTCAAGCACCTCAGCGGTCACCTTGGCACCATCCACAACCGGCTGACCGACCTTTACGTCGTCGCCGTTGGCAACCAGCAGCACCTGGTCGAAATCCACGGATTCGCCAGTTGCTACTTCAATCTTCTCGATGCGAACAACATCGCCTTCTTCTACGCGATACTGCTTGCCACCAGTTTTGATTACTGCGTACATCATTGTGCTCCAGCACGTACTCCACTCAGGCGGGAACGCCCTGTTTCCAGGACCGGGCTCCACTTGCAGGCCAGGCAGAGGGTTAAATCGGGTCGCGAATTGTAGGCCAATAGCAGCGCCCACGCAATCCCGCAAGCCAGATATTTTCCCTCTCCGCGCGCCCTTGGCGCCGCTTTGACATCCACCAGTGACAATAGGGCAGAATTCATTGACTGCCAGCCCCCCCCTGTTAGCATTGCCGGCTGTTGCGCCACCTTCATTCGCCTGGACTCAAGTACATGGATTTCAAGGCTATTTATGCCTCGGTCGAGCAGGACTTTGCCGCCGTAGACACCTTCATCACCCACCACCTCGACTCCAAAGTCCCCCTGATCCGTGAAGTGGGCGACTACATTGTGCAGTCCGGCGGCAAACGGCTACGACCACTGGTGGCCATTCTCTGCGCCCGCGCCTCCGGGTATGAGGGCGAAAAACACGTGGATGTGGCAGCAATCATCGAATTCCTCCACACCGCCACCCTCCTCCACGATGATGTGGTGGACGAATCCAACCTGCGGCGCGGCCGCCCCACCGTCAACGCAGTTTGGGGTAACGCCGCCAGCGTTCTGGTGGGCGACTTCCTGATTTCCCGTGCACTGCAGTTGATGGTGGCGCTACGCCACCCACGCCTGCTGGATATCTTCTCCCAGAGCACCAACACCATCTCCGAGGGGGAAGTGCTGCAGCTGATCAATGTGCGCGATCCGAACACCAGCGAACAGAACTACATGCGGGTCATTCATCACAAGACCGCCAAAATGTTCGAATCCGCCGCCGAAACCGGCGCCGTACTTGGCATTACCGACAGCCACGACTTCACCCCCGCCTTTGCCGACTACGGCCGCCACCTGGGTATTGCCTTTCAGCTAATCGACGATGTGCTCGACTATCAGGGCGACGCCACCGAACTGGGCAAGAATGTGGGCGACGATCTGGCGGAAGGCAAACCCACCCTGCCGTTGATCTACACCATAACCAACGGCTCGCCGGAACAGGCCGACTTGATCAAGGGCGCCATTCGCAGCGGCGGCCTCGATCACCTGCAGGAAATTGTTGAAACTGTTCGCGCCAGCGGAGGTCTTCAATACACCATCGACAAGGCCGCGGAACACACCCGGCTGGCCCTGAATGCCATTGCAGACGTACCGGCCTCACCGTACAAGACGTCCCTTGTTACGTTGGCCGAAGAATCGCTCAAGCGAACCTACTGATACCCCAACGAGGAGACACCATGCTGCGTGCCACCCTGCTGCTGACCCTGAGTGCGGCCTTTGCCGGCTGCGCCCTGAGCCCCCAGTCCATTGATGTTCAGCCTGTTGCGAACGTTCAAACCACCAATATCGGCCAGAACCAGCCGGTACAGGTCTTTGCCGTGGATTCCCGCGACCAGCAGGCCTTCGGTACCCGCGGCGGCGTGTACAAGGAAACCTCTCTGGTTCAACCTGCCAACGATGTGAAAGCAGCGGTGGAGGAAGCGGTACGCCAGGGCCTGCAGAAGCTTGGTTTCAATGCTTTTAACCCCGGGGCAGATGCCACCCGCCTGGAAGTGCGCCTGGAGCAACTGGATTACGTGCCGGAAAAAGGCTCCGTGGTCAATACCGTTACCCTGTCGTTGAACCTGGTAGGTGAAGCCAGCCGGCCGGATGTGTCTTACACCGGCACCTACAAAAGCAGCGTAAAGCATGACCTGCCCATCACTCCCAGCGCCAACCGCAATCAGGCAATGGTCAACGAGATCCTCAGCGGGGCAATTACTCGCATGCTGGAAGATCCCAAGATGCAGAACTTCCTGCTGGGCAACGATCCGGCCGGATGAAGCGCGTCACCATCCACTACTGCCGCCAGTGCAACTGGCTACTGAGAAGCGGCTGGTATGCCCAGGAGTTGCTGAACACCTTCAGCGATGAGCTGGATGAAGTGGCCCTGCAACCGGGCACCGGCGGCGTCTTTCGCATTACCGCCAACAACCAGAGCATCTGGGAACGAAAAGAGGACGGCGGCTTTCCCGAGATCGGCGAATTGAAGCGGCGGGTCCGGGATGCGCTGTTCCCGGAACGGGATCTGGGACACATCGACCGAAAATAGTCAGTCCCGCCGCCCCAGCCAGCGAATGCCAGGGCTGGCGCTTACTCCATGCAGAAAAACGCTCAATAACACGGTGGCCATCACCAGCTGACTGACCACCTCCAGCCCCTCTCCAGCACCATGCTGTTCAAGGAACACCAGGCCCAGCACAATGGACGCCAACCCCCGCGGGCCAAACCAGCCCATGAACAGACGCTGACGCAAGGTCAGGGCCGTTCCCGCCAGCGCCAGCAACACCGGACCGATACGTACTACTGTCAGGCTCAACAGCCCATACAGCAGATAGCGCCACTCCATACTGGCCAGCGATGTCACCACCATCAGGCCGAACAGGAAAAACACCGAGTGACTCAGCCAGCTGCCCAGCAAGCCATAGAAACGATCTTCACGACGGCGCGGCTGATAACGCCACTGCAAGGCCAGGCCCGCCACAAAGGCAGCGATAAACATGCTGGCCTCCACCGCCTCAGACAACAGTAGCGCCATGATCGGCAGCGACAGTACTGCCATCTGCTCACCATCCTCCGCCAGCCAGTCACGGCGCTGGGCCGCCGCCAGCAACAGGCCGCCCGCACCACCAACCAATAACCCAATGAGAGTGCCGTAACCCAGTTGTTCAACCATGTATTCCAGTAACACACCGCCAAACTCAAGGGACTCCATGCCGGTAAGCACAATAAAGAACAACAGGAAGGGCACGCTCAGGCCGTCGTTGAGTCCGGCCTCCACACTAAGGGTTTCGCGAATTTTTTCCGGCACCGCCTCACTGTTGACGATTACCTGGCCCAGGCCGGCATCCGTGGGTGCCAGAATGGTGGCGACAATCGCTGCGTACCAGATCCCCAAAGACGGGAAAAGCCACCAGGCAAGAACCCCACCCAGCACAATAGTGACCAGCATTCCCACGGTCAGCAGACGCGCCGATAACGCACCGTCCTTACGCAGTTCCCGCAGGCTGGTGTGGCACGCATCCGTAAACAGTAACAACACCAGGGTCAGCTCAGCCACGGTAAGAAAAGCCCCGCCACCCGATGCCATGGCCAGTCCCGGTGTCAGCACCGAGGCCACGACCATCCCCGCCAGTGTGAAGAGCATGGGCGCCGTCACAAGCCCACCCTCAAGTCGCCGGGACACCAGCCCGTAGACAAATACCAACGCGATAAAGATACCCAGCAACAACATCCCCGTGTCCTTCGTCAGTCATTTTCCGGGCGCACCTGCACTCCCGGCTCATCGCTCTCGTAAGGCACCGTCACGGTAAACACCAGCGGACGGCAACACACCTGACAATCTTCCACGTACTCCTGATCCTCCACGGAAGTATCAATCAGCACCTCAATGGTTTCCCAGCAACAGGGGCACTGTACCGATACCGGCACCAGCCCGCTCATAGCGTCTCCAGGACGGACAGATCCAGTTTATCGATCCAGGCAGGCTGATCACTCTCCGCCCAGGGCTCCGGCTGTCCCTGCCCCCACACGGGGCCGGGCCAACAGGGATCGCCCTCAAAACGCGCTATCACATGAATGTGCAGCTGGGGCACCATGTTGCCCAGAGCGCCAATATTGATCTTGTCGGCGCCGGTCACGGTTTCCAGCTGAGCCGCCAGGGTGTTCACCTGTTTCAGCAGGACGATCTGTTCATCCTCCCGCAGGTGATGCCATTCGCGGAGCCCCTCTCGCTTGGGCACGATGATCAGCCATGCAAAACGCTGGTCGCTCATCCAGCGTAACCAGCACAACTCCGTTTCACCCAGAGCACGAGTATCCCCCGCCAAGCGAGGATGCAATGTGGCCATGAAAATGCCTCAAGAAAAGTGGCGGCAGGCGCCGGTAACCAGCGCCTGCCAGGGGGTGGCGAATGTTACTGACGATAATCGGAAGGACTGCGACTGGTCCAGCGACGAAAAGCGCGGGCAAAGTTGGACGCATCCGAGTAGCCCAGTGACATGGCGATTTCATCCACGGTGTGATCGGACTGAGTGAGAAACTCCACCGCCAAACCCTTGCGCAAACCATCCAGGATTTCCTGATAACTGGTACCCAGCTGCTGCAACTTTCGCTTCAGGGTGCGCGAGGACATATGTAGCTCACTGGCCACCTCCTCCACACTGGGAAAACGCCCACCACCGGCAAGAATAATCCGGCGAACCTGCCCCAGCAGAGCTGGCGGCGCTTTGATGGTGGCCATCTCCTGCTCACACTGGTCCGCCGCCATCCGCGCCAGCCGCGGGTCGGCAAACTGCAATGGATAATCCATGCGCTCCGCCGGAAAACGCATCTGATTATAGGCACAGTCGAAATACACTGGCACCGGCATCAGCGGCCGCATACGCTCGAAATATTCCGGTTCCGGGTAGGAAAAACGCAGCTCCCCCAACACTTCCATGCCAGGCAACAACTTTTGTCCCATGAAATGGAAACTGGAAAACAGGCTTTCCATGGTCAACGGCGTCAGCCCACCCAGGGACAACAACTCGTTAACCTGCATAACCGCCATGTCCCCTTCCAGGAAGGTTTCCAGCTGCACCATGGTGCTGCGGGTGCGGAAATACTTCACCGCCAACTCAAGGGCATCCCCCAAAGTGGCGCTGCTCATGGCGGCATAACCGAGAAAACCATGGGATGACAGCGTCATGGACGCCCCCAGCTCCCAACCAATCCAGGGCTCACCCGTCATGCGGATCGCCCTGACCGCCACCCGCTCAAAATCCTGGGCCGACACCCTTGCCTTGGGATCGCGCCAGCAACCGGGTTCAATTTGTGTGCCCGACAGCAGCTCTTCACTGGCGATGCCACGTCGTGCCAACACGTCCAGCATCAGGGACAGATATTCCGCAGAGACCGAGTACTCTGCCGGATCCATCTTCAATATTGTCATCGCTATTATCCTGATTATGCCGTCCATGGCCCCAAATGACCGAGCCAGACACCTTATCTTGCCATTCATAATGTGACAAGTGACCGTGGGACACCTGGGGAGGGCGCTATTGCCAATAAACCAAGCGCTTGCTAGGTTTGCAGGCCAGATTCTCGGGAGAATTCCATGTCCAGCACACTACAAAACAAGACCCTGTTCATCTCTGGCGCCAGCCGTGGCATTGGCAAGGCCATTGCCCTCAAGGCCGCCCGGGATGGCGCCAATATTGCCCTGTTTGCGAAAACCACAGAGCCCCACCCAAAACTGCCCGGTACCATCTACACTGCCGCCGATGAAATTCGCGAAGCGGGGGGCAACCCGCTGGTCTGTGTGGGCGATATCCGCCACGAAGATCAGCTCCAGGCCGCCGTAGACAAGACCGTAGCAACCTTTGGCGGCATAGATATTCTGGTCAACAACGCCAGCGCTATTGCCCTTACGGGCACCGAAGCCACCAGCATGAAGTCCTATGACCTGATGCATCAGATAAACAGTCGCGGCACCTTCATGGCCAGCAAGCTGTGCCTGCCCCACCTGAGAAAAGCCGACAACCCCCACATTCTCAACCTGGCACCACCACTGAACATGGCTCCCCACTGGTTCGGCCGCCATGTGGCCTACACCATGGCAAAATATGGCATGAGCCTGTGCGTGCTGGGCATGGCAGACGAGTACAAGGGCAAGGTGGCAGTGAACGCTCTGTGGCCTAAAACGGTGATCAATACAGCGGCGGTGCAGAACCAGCTGGGCGGCGTGCCTGCGGTACAGGCGGCTCGCCAGCCATCCATCATGGCGGATGCCGCCTATGCCATCGTCACCCGACCAGTATCGACGGCCAGCGGATGCTTCTTCATTGACGAGGAGATACTGAGAGAAACCGGCACCCGCGATTTCAGTGTCTACCGGGTTGATCCCAACCTGGAAGATGACAAGCTACTGCCAGACTTTTTCCTGGACTGACGCAGGTTACAAAAATTGTCACATGCTGCCGGGGACTGGCCCACAGACGGAGCAGGCCCCGCCAGCATGGCAGCAACCGACTGAAATTATTAAAAAAAACCCATCACAAAGACTGGCACGGTTCTCGCTTTTATCTCTGCAGGTAAACGGGGACAGTCATGAGCAAGATACTAAAACTCAGCACATTGCGGCCAGACACAGCACTGGAAAACCTGAACCGGCTCACCGGGCTGGATTTTCAGCAGTGGCCAGAGTCATTACAGATCGAGCAGGACTGTGCCGCGCCGGTTTCCGGACAAGACGAAAAGCCCACCCGGGAAGACACCGGGCAGGCGGCAGCGCAGCACTGCTTCCTGCAAGGCTGAGACAATCAGAAGTTGGAAATCAGCTTGTCCGACGCGCCCAGCTCAGAGCCTCGGCGCTGCATAAACAGCTCTTCCACGACGAAGTTCATAGCGGGGTCCGCAAGACGAAGGGACACCTGCACCTGCTCCACCTCGGCACTCAGCCGCAAGCGGATTGATCCGGACAGCAACGCACTTCCTTCACCGGTCACTTCAGCGGTATCGACCAATACGGCCCGGTCGTTAGTCCTGTCCACATAGCGCACAACCAGCTGCACCTGCCCCGCAGCACCCGCAACCCTGACCCAGGAGGCCACATTGAACTCGGCTTCCCACTGCTTCACTTTGCCTGGACGCCCTTCGGCCCAGATCCGCGACGGCACTTTGGCGATGAATTTTTCTATCATTCTTGTCCTCTGCTCTCACGAATCCCTGAATAACGCCTTGCGCAACCAAAGCCTCCTCAGTTCTTTCTTGCCAGTGTACGCATGGGAAGAAATAACGACCATGCGTTGTTTGGCGTACTGACTTTGATGGATATCACACCTTGGAACATGATGACCATTGCCCCTATGTATAATTGTCTGACAAATATGGCACCCCTAACAGCCAATCCCACTTACTCTTCCCAACACGCAGCGCGTTTTACTGCTGCACATTTTTACACCGGACAATTTAAGGAAGTATGCATCATGGGCGAGCTGAAAGATCTGCGCGAACAAAGCGAAACTCTGGTTAACCGCGCCAAGGAACTGGGCAACAAACTGTACCTGGCAGGCCTGGGTGCCTATGACAAGGCCGAAGAAAACTCCGAAGAGCTGTTGAACAAGTACGTTTCCACTGGCACCGAAGCATTCGGTGAAGAAGCCGAAGGCAAGCCGAAGGCCCTGCTGGCCGGTCGCGGCGCCCTGCTGGCTGCCCGCGAACTGCTCGACAACGCTCCGGAAAAGCGTCAGGCCTTCTACGAGAAGCTGGTTACCGCCGGCAAGAAAGAACGCGGCGAAAAAGCGGAAGAAACCAATGAATTCGTGCTGGCCGGCCTGGGCGCCGTTGCCACCGCACGTGAAGAAGGCGAGAAACTGTTCAACGAACTGGTTTCTGCCGGTCAGAACCGTAGCTGATTCTGAACCCTTTCTGTTGTTACTCTCCTTTTAGGGGCCATCTTTGGCCCCTTTCTTTTGTGCCATTCGCCCTCCTCGTCTCAGGTCAGAGCGCCTCATCCTGCTCAATCACACCGCAACATCTTTTCGCCACTCAAACTCGCAACCTGTCTATCCTGCGCTGACTCCTTACCATCGCGGTCAATGGATCTGTCCTCTCCAGCCCTGTACAGCCTTCACCCATCGGCGCTAAGTTAACGGTTATAACAACGCCAACAGACCGCTACGAGAGAGACCATGGCTGACTCACGCCGCCGCAAACGCCCCACCACCACCACCGGACGCCTGTTCCGGCTGACTGGCATGACCACCTCTATCGCGACTCGCGTGGCAGGGCATCAGGTGAAAGGGCTGTTCCAGTCGGACAGTGCCAAGGCCGCAGACCGTGAAAAGCTGATGCAACATATCGGCAAAGAGGTTGCCGCCACGCTGGGAGAAATGAAAGGTGCGGTGATGAAAGTGGGGCAGATCGCCTCGCAGATGCAGGATATCCTGCCCCGGGAGATCAGTGAGCAGCTGAAGGTGCTGCAGAACGCCTCGGCCCCCATGCCGTTCCATGTCATCCGTCGCCAGCTTGAGCGGGAACTGGGAAACACCATCGGCGAACTGTTCGCCAGCTTCGAGGAAACACCCTTCGCTGCTGCTTCCATTGGGCAGGTACACCGGGCTACCACCCACGAAGGCGACGACGTGGTGGTCAAGATTCAGTACCCCGCGGTCAAGGAGTCTATCGATTCCGACATGAAGCACCTGCGCCGAATCCTTCGCCTTGGCAGCCTGCTCAAGGTAGATGAAGCCGCCCTGGATGGCGTTTTCCGCGAAATTCGCAATCAGCTGGAAGAAGAGCTGGACTATCATCAGGAAGCCAGCAACCTGAACCAGTTCAGGGAGTTCCACCAGCATCAGCCATGGCTGATCATCCCGACCGTGTACGACACCCTCTCCAGCGAAAAAGTGCTGACCCTGAGCCTGGAAACCGGCACCCCGCTGGAGCAGGCCAACGACCAGAACGGATTTGACCAGACCACCCGGAATCTACTTGGCGAGCGTCTGTTTGATGCCATCGGCGAGCAGATCTTCCGGTTCCGCACCGTTCATTGCGATCCACACCCCGGCAACTTTGCTTTTCGTCCCGACGGCAGCATCGTGATGTATGACTTCGGCGCCGTAAAACGGCTTCCTGGCGCCGATGCCGACCTGATCAGGGACATCGTTGAAGCGGCCCTGCAACAGGACTGGGGGCAGCTTGATGCCCTGCTGCAAACTCTCGGCGCCCGCAAACAGGAGGGGCAGGTCAGTGACCAGTTTTACGCCACCTGGATCGAGATGCTGTTGCGTGCCTTTTCCAGCGAGCCTTTCGATTTCGCCAGTTCGCACCTGCATACAGACATTATGAAGCAGGTACGCAAGACCCCGCTGGAACAGATGATGAAGTTCCAGCCGTCACCGCGAACCCTGCTCATCGAACGGGTGGTCAGCGGCCACTACTGGACACTCATGAATCTGGGCGTCAATGCGGCTTTCAGGCCAAACCTGGAAAAAGCCCTGAACGGTTCAAACCGCGCCAGCGCTTGACCCCACTTCCTGACGCCCCCAAAAAAAGGCCCGGCCACCTGTTGAGGTAGCCGGGCCTTTTTCATCGGTAAGATTGTGATTGTCAGTGCAATCAGAAGGCTGAGCGAAGCCCTACGCTGATACCGGAAATCTCTTCCTCGTCGGTATCGATGTAGCGCATGTATTCCAGGTTGGCACCCAGGGTGTCGGTGATATTCATGTCCAGACCAGCACCCCAGGACTCATCCTCGAAGTTTTCACTGTCGCTGAACGAATACGTCACGCCGGCAACTTCACCATCCGCGGAAACCGTACCTTTCGCCTTGGTATAACCCCCAATCACATAGGGGCGAACAGTGTCGCTGATGGGCGCACCCAGTTTCACATAACCACCGTAGAGGTGATCCAGCTCAAAATCAGCAATGCCCTGGGAATCCTCATTCAGGCCCACACCACCGCGGGCTTCCAGCGCCAGAAAATCCGTCACTTCAAAGCCGGCATTCACTGTCGCTGCATCAATTTTCAGGGTATCGGTGTCAAACTCTTCATTGTCGTATTGAATCTGGCTATAGCTGCCCCCGACATACGGGCCCGTCGCCCAGGCCTCCTGACCAGCCACAAGCGAACAGGACAACACCAGTGCACCACGCATCCAGACTTTCATTCGAGACTCCTTTTCCAATTCAGTCAGTAAATTCGAAACACAGATAGGCGCAATGTTCCTGTTATTCCGGTAAATTCTGTAAAATCGGATCCAGAACTTGTCCGGCCCCCTGTATTCAGGGCTTCGCAGAGTAGCCGTGACTAGCATTGAATCAATCCCAAGACCAGACAGGTCCAGATAACTGCCAATAACAGGATCGGGAATGATAATGGGACGCGTCTTGCCAATGGGGCTCATAGTGATGGCTCTCATGCTGCCATTACTGGGCCACAGTCTTACCCTGACGGAAGACAAACATGAGTATCAGGGCGCCATCGGCATGCAGTGGCTCGCCGACCCGGACCATCGCCTGACTCCCAGCACAGCCTTCCAGATACTGCGTGAAGGAGCAGGCACAACCCTGGACAGCCAATACCCCTCACTGGGATTCCAGGATGGCCTGCAATGGTTTCTGATCACCCTGGACAACAATACCCGGTTCCCTTACTGGTTCCTGCGTATTGCTCGCCCCCATCTGGATTATCTGGATATCTACCTGTTTGATCGCAACGGCAATGCCATTGATCATCAACGCATGGGCGATCGCATCCCCTTCAACGAGCGGGAATTTCGTCATTACCACCTGATTAGTTTGCAGAGCTTCCCGCCCCAGGACCGCAGCTATCTGTTGATGCGCGCACAGGGCGACAACGTGATTGAAATGCCGGTCAGCATCAAGACACCGGTAGCATTCAGTCAGCAGGACAACCAGATTTCTCTCCTTCACGGCATCTACTATGGCGCAATCATCGCCATGTGCATGTTCAACCTGCTGCTTTTCTTTTCCATCCGCGAACCCAGCTACCTGCTCTATGTACTGTATCTAGGCACCTTCGGCCTTAACCTCTTCACCCGGGAGGGACTCAGCTACCAGTGGCTATGGCCGGACTTCCCGATGTGGAATCACTATTCACTGCCAGTGCTCAACCTGCTGACCCTGGCCTTTTCAATGCTGTTCGTGATGCATTTCCTGGAGCTGCGTTCGCGACTGCCAAGAATGAGTCGCGTAATCCGCTGGGTCACCGCTCTCGCGCTGGTGTCGATACCGTTCACCCTGCTCAGCTTCCACTACAGCATCCAGATCACCAGCGCAGCCGCCCTGCCATGGCCCTTCATCATGGTGGTACTGTCGGCGAGCCTGATCTTCCAGGGCTACAGCCCGGCACGGTATTTCCTGCTCGCATTCCTGTCTGTCGCCATCGCCACCTCGGTGTTCATCCTCAAGACTTTCCAGTTGATAGACGCAAGCTGGATGATCGAGAACATCATGCAGCTAGGCACCTTTCTCGAAGCGGTGCTACTGTCTTTCGCCCTTGCCCATCGCATGACAGTACTGAAAAGCGAGAATGCCCGTATCCAGCGCGAAGCCAATGAGGCGCTGGAACAACGGGTCGAAGAGCGCACCCGGGAACTCAACAGCGCGCTTAGCGCGCGCAGCGAATTTCTGGCCGTCATGAGCCACGAAATCCGCACCCCGCTGAACGGCATCATCGGCACCGTGGACATGCTGAAAAACTCGCCGCTCAATAATGAGCAGCAACACAATCTGAATATCATTGAGCAATCCGGCAACAGCCTGCTCAACCTGATCAACGACATCCTTGATTACTCCCGCATCGAAGCCGGCAAGATGCCAATCGAACAGACCCGCTTCAATCTGCATGAGGTGATTAACGATGTACCGGCACTGTTTCAGCACAAGGCACGGGTACACTCCAATTCCCTGACCAACGAACTGGACGCTGAACTTGGCCAGTTCTGTATCGGCGATCCAGTGCGGCTGCGTCAGATTCTGGTCAACCTCATCAGCAATGCCGTCAAATTCACAAACAACGGCAGCATCACGCTCAGCGCACAACGCGACAAGGACAATGGCGACTATGTGTTTTTTGAAGTGGTGGACACCGGCATCGGCATTTCTGCCGACCAACTGACCAACCTGTTCGACCACTTCCAGCAGGGCGACAGTTCCACCAGCCGACGTTACGGCGGCACGGGTCTGGGGCTGGCTATTTGCAAACAGCTGGTAGAAATAATGGGGGGAGAGATTGGTGTTACCAGCCGCAGAAATGAAGGCTCGCGATTCTGGTTCCGCTTACCACTTCCTGTCACCGAAGCCGGCACGCAACTCCCGTCCGTACCGGAAGTTACCGATATTACCCGCTCTGGCGGCCGGCTGCTGATTGTGGACGACAACCACATCAATCTGATGGTCGCGGAAGGGCTTTGCAAGAAACTGGGTTACACCACTGAAGTGGCGGAAAGCGGCATGGAGGCCATCGCCGTATTGCTGTCCGAAGCGGAGTCCTTTGACCTGATACTGATGGATTGCGAAATGCCGGAGATGGACGGGTTCGAAACATCGCGCGCCATTCTCAAGCTGCAGAAAGAAGGACGCCTGCCCCGCGTGCCCATTATCGCCCTCACCGCCCATGCGGTGCCGGACAAGATTCAGGCGTGCCACGATGCCGGCATGGTCGGCCACCTGGCCAAACCCATCAACAGTGAACGCCTGCTGATGACACTGAAGCGGGTTCTCCGCGACCCGGACATCCGTCTCTCCGGGCGGGGCACCTGAATAGCGGCACAGCCAGCCCCTGTCTCAAGCCGGACGCAGGCTGCCCAGCAGCCCGTCCACCACCCGCTCCAGGTCTTCAAGGTTGGCGCAACGTCTGGCCACCCGACAGTGGGGCAGGTAACTGGCCATGACTGCATCGCCACTATTCCATTGACTGCGCGACTCCGGGTTGAGCCACCAGACCTGTTTTACACGTCGCCGGATCTGGCCCAGTAGCTCGGCCCTTTCCGGCAGGTAGTTATTGCGCGCATCACCCAGAATGATCACCGTGGTATGGCGATCCAGCGGCCCCTCACACAGACGGAGAAAGCCTTCCAGCATCTCCCCGTAATCCGTCCCACTGCCAGACAACCTGTCCAGCACCCGCGCTACTGCCACATCTGGAGGGAAGCGCAGGAAATCCTCGCTGATCTCATCAAAACGGGACGCAAAGGCGAAGCTTCGGACCCGTGGCAGCACATCATTTAATGCGTACAAAAACTGCAGCAGAAACCGGGCTGCATCACTTACTGAACTGGAGACATCACAGATCACCATCACTCGACTTTTTTGTGGTGGCTTGCGACGCCATACCAACGAGGCAGGCACTCCATCGTGACGAATGCTCCGCCCCAGAGTGCGTCGGGCATCCAGCTGCCCCCGCCTGGCCACCTTCATGCGCCGCTGGTGGGCGCTGGCCAGCCGCCTCGCCATCTTGCGCACCAGGGATTTGACCTCGCGAAATTCACGCAAATCCCGAAACGCCACCTGACGCATGGTCTGTTCACGCAGCTCCCGACCGCGGGCCGCCCCATGCAACAGAAATTGTCGCCGCACCAGGCTGGCCGCCTGCTCACGCACCTGCCCTCGCCACTGGCGCAACCCATCCGCCCGGGCTTCAGCAGCCGCACCACCGCGTGACAATTGCAGCACCCGATCATCCACGGCGCCCATCCCCATGTTCATGAGTAACCGCCGCGTGTAGAGGCCCTGCTGGGTAATCACCTGCATTTGCGTAAAGTCCATGGCGGCGGCGGCCTCAGCCATGCGCTGCTGCAACTGGTCGGCACTGGCCGAGAGCAGCGCATCCAGTTCCGGGCTGGCCGATTCACCATCAGCATCACCCGATGCCTCTGCGTCACCAGGTCCCAGTGCCTCTGGCATGCCGGCGGCCACCTCTTCATCTCCTGCCTTGTCTGCTTGCCGCCTCTCGCCCTCGAAGTACCGGGCGAAGGTTTCCTCAAAGGCCGCCCGGTGCTGCTCTTCCTTGACCAGACTTATAGACAGCACATCGTGAAAACGCCGCCGGGAGTCGTAACCCACCAGCGCCACAGCCTGCATGGCAATGGTGGCCTCATCTGGCGAAATACGCAGGCCGGCACCGCGCAGGGCCTGCACAAACTCGGACAACCGGCGTGACAGCATCAGCGCTTACCGAACTTGCGAAGCCAGGCCGGCAGCAGTTCCCGGGCCAGAGTCACATCCTGCTCGGTCTTCAGCACCAGGTTCAAGGTATCCGCCACCACGGCCTGATCAAGGCTGTCTGCATGCAGCAACACCAGCGCCCGCGCCCAGTCCAGGGTTTCGGAAATTGCCGGCAGCTTTTTCATTTCCTGTTCGCGAAGATACTGAATGAACGCCACCAGCTGTTCGCGCAGCTCGGACTCCAGCTCCGGGACACGGGCGGCCACGATGGCCGCCTCATGGGCCGCTTCCGGATAGGGGATATAGAGATGCAAACAGCGCCGCTTGAGCGCATCGGACAATTCCCGCTGGTCATTACTGGTGAGCAGCACCAGCGGCTGATGGCGGGCAGTGACGGTGCCCATCTCGGGAATGGAAATCTGAAAATCCGATAACAGTTCAAGCAGGAAAGCTTCGAACTCCTGATCCGCCTTGTCGATCTCGTCAATCAACAACACCGCAGGCTCTTCGCTACGCAGCGCCTGCAGCAACGGCCGCGGCTCGAGAAAGGTCTCGCTGTAGAAGGCTTCACCCAGATCCCCGAGACGCGCCATGCTGGCGTCCAGACTATCTGTATCCGCCAGCATGCCGCCCAGCTTGTCGCGAAGTAGCTGGGTATAGAGCAGCTGCTTGCCATACTTCCATTCGTACAGTGCACGGCTTTCATCCAGCCCTTCATAGCACTGCAGGCGAATCAGCGGCGCTTCCAGAAAAGCAGCGGCCGCCTTGGCAAGTTCGGTTTTGCCCACACCGGGCGGCCCCTCCACCAGCACGGGCTTGTGCAGCTGGGCAGCCAGATAAACAGCCAGCGCAATCTGGTCACTGCAGATATAGCCCTGCTCGGCAAAACTGCGGGTGATATCTTCAACGGAATCAATTCGGGTTTTCATGAAGGCTCCTGCACCAGGGTCTCACAGGGTACCTCAGTACAGGCGCATCAGGCACGGGTCAGAAACGACACTCGCGTGTTGCATGAAGCATGCTGAACAATCGATCAGTGAATGGTGATGTTACCCGCCAGCACCAGCGGGGCAATGTCCTGAACGTCTTCAACAATGGGCTCCCCGTCGACACTGCTCACGTCATAACGGGCAGAGAGAACCTCGCCGTCAATCATGTCAGGGATGGCATCCAGAAAGGCATCCACATGATCAGAGCCGAAGTGGATTTCCAACGCGTCCAGATTGCTCCACTGCTGCCAGACCATAATCACCCGGGGATCATCAGCCTGCACGTAAACCTCATAGGACAGGCAGCCCGACTCCTTGCGAGACGCACAAGCCAGATCCTGGACCAGATCCAGCGCTTCAGGCTGGAGATCTGCCTTGATGGGGAACGTGCCTTTAACAATGATCATGGAGGAGGGGAACCGCTAGAGGAAAACGACCATGATAGCACATTTTTCACACGTCTGCCGGCACCCTTCCCCCAACAGCTCAGTCGCAGAAACGAACAGAATCCTGCACAGATACCCGCCCTACCCGGGTCTTGTTGGCGGCGATGGAGGGATCTTCATAGCCAAAGCTGATTCCCAGCACGATGGCGGTACTATCCGCAATACCCAGTATTTCGCGCACATCCGCCGGGTAGTAACGCATGCTGCCCTGGGCGCAAGCACCTAAGCCATAGGCACTCAATGTCAGCAGCAGAGACTGGACATACATGCCCACATCCAGTGCCACAGTCACGCCAAACGCCTTCTCCATACCAATAAAGGCCACATGGGGCGCATCGAACAACTGGAAATTGCGCAGCTCTGCCTGACGGCGGCCCTCCCGGTCTTCACGGGCAATGCCCATGCTGCCGTACAGCGCCATGGCACAATCCACCTGTCGGTCACGATAAACCCCTTCGAAGCGGGGAAGGCTGTCGTAATCCGGCTCGAACGGAACCCCCTGACTGACCTTTTCCACCATGCGATCCCGGAGGGTATCGCGGGCCTGCCCGCTGGCCACCCACACCTGCCAGGGCTGGATATTGCAGTTGGAAGGAGCATGCTGGGCCAGGGCGAACACCTCATCGAGCACGGCCTGGGGTACTGGCTTGTCCAGAAAACCGCGCACGGAACGGCGCTGCCTGAGGGCATCGGCAAGGGTAATGGAATCGGCGTTCATGGATCACTCCTGACTGCGTAGAACCGGATGGGACGGCAAATTGCCAATCCCGGCAGTCTAGCGATACAGAAGAAACGGTGCGATGACAGGAACGCTCACCGTCATGAAGGGGAGAAAAGTTGGTCAGGAAACCTTGAGCATGGCTTCGCAAATCTGGTCGATGACCGGTTCGGTGCCATCCAGGCGACCCTCAACCCCCTCCACCCCCAACCGGGCAGCACAGACAGGACAAAGGATCGTGAACACCAACTCTCCCCCCTGACTGGGAGCAGGCAGTACAGCCCAATGCTCGGCACGGGCACGCTGGCCTATGCGATGGTAATAATCGAGGTTGATGTCTCCGCCTGGCTCAAAATCAAACGTGGTCGGACAGCGGCTGCAGTTGAGCCACATGTCGTACAACGCCGCTGCATCGTAGGGGTCTCTTGAATCGAATGCCATTGCCACCTCCTGACTTGTGGCGCGCCCATCATCCTTGCGAGTATGCACTCACCAAACCTGCCCCCTTATAGGGCAAACATGGTTCAAAACCCATGAAACAGATCACAGTTCCCAAGCTTACAGCCGTTCGCCTGAGGCCATGGCGCGCCCCCCTAACACCAACATCTGAAGCTGGAGCCGGGCATGATCCGCCAGCACCTTGCGAGCGGCGGCGCTGCTGTCGAGCATGGATATCCCCGCCCCAAACATGATCGCAATGGCCGCTTCTGCTTCCTGTTCGGCAGGAACAGCATCGCCGCCGCGGGCAGCCACTGCCTGACGAACATCCTCCGCCAGCTCATCCACCAGCAGCTGCAGCTCCCGCTGAATGCGCAGCCGGTAACGGTCATGGCTGCCAAGGCGCTGCTGTACCAGCAACCGAAAATCGTTGCCATGATCATTGAGATAACGGACGAAGCGCCCCACCAACTCATTGACCGCCTGGGCCGGGCCGATCTCGATCATGCTGCGCCGCTCGTACTCCATGGCAGAGCGCAGCCGGAAGCAGCAGGAGTCAATCAATGCCAGCCCCAGCGCTTCCATGTCGGGGAAATGGTTATAGATGGAGGTGGCCGCCAGCCCGCACTCCCGCGCAACCTCTCGCAGCCCCAGGCTGTCCAGGCCGCGCCCTCCCTCCATCAAGGTGCGCGCAGCCTCCAGGATTCGCTCCCGGGTCTGCCGCTTCTGACGCTGCCTCACTGTCTCTGCCATAACCGTACCACTAACAACTGTTAGGCTTAATAATCCCATGAAAACTGTTCATCTGGCAACAACTACGCGGTTACAAAATAATCTTTGACAAACAAGTGTTAGCTAAACCAGAATTCACCTTACAAATGTAAGGCAAGGAGATTTGTCACCTGCCACATTGGCGGCGCATTATCAGAAAGCGCTACAACATATGACTGCCGGTCGCATTCCGGCAGCAGGGAAGCTACAAGGGGCTAAACATGAACTACTTCGTTACCGGTGCCACAGGTTTCATTGGTCGTTTTCTGGTTGCACGTCTGCTCAAGCATGACGATGCCCGCGTGTTTGCACTGGTTCGTTCCGGATCCGAATACAAACTGGATGCACTGCGCCGCCGCCTGGGCGTCAGCGCCGATCAACTGGTTGCCATCCAGGGCGACATCAATGAAAAGTTGCTGGGCGTGAGCAAGCGTGACCTGGATGACATGACTGGCCAGATTGATCACTTCTTTCATTTGGCCGCGATCTACGATCTGACGGCCGATGAAAACTCCCAACGCTACACCAACATCGAAGGCACCCGGCAGACCCTCAAGCTGGCCGAAAAGCTCAAGGCGGGCTGCTTCCACCATGTTTCCTCCATTGCGGCCGCCGGCCTCTACGACGGCACCTTCAGCGAAGACATGTTCGAGGAAGCCACCGGTCTGGATGATCCCTACCTGCTCACCAAGCATGAATCCGAAGCTCTGGTGCGCCAGGAGAGCAAGCTGCCCTGGCGCATCTACCGACCATCCATGGTGGTAGGCCATTCCGAAACCGGGGAAATGGACAAGGTCGACGGCCCCTACTATCTGTTCAAATTCATCCAGAAACTGAAGGATGTACTGCCCAACTGGATGCCCCTGGTCGGTATCGAGGGTGGCAAGTTCAACATCGTCCCGGTGGATTTCGTCGCTGATGCGCTGGACCACATTGCCCACCAGGAAGACGGAAACGGCCAATGCTTCCACCTCACCGCCGACCGCTCCTACAGCCTGGGCGAAATAATGGACGTGATTGCCGGGGCGGCCCAGGCCCCGCGCTGGCCGCTCAAGCTGGATAACAGCCTGTTCAACTCGGTGCCCGGTTTCGTCAAGAAGGGGGTCAGCGCCATGACCCCGAAGATGGTGCTCAATGCGGCGCTGGAAAACCTGGATATTCCGCCGTCCGCCATGCAGTTCCTCACCTTTCCCACCGAGTACGACAACCGCCGGGCCAAGGCAGCGCTGGCCGACAGCGGCATTGATGCGCCGGAGCTGCAAGGCTACATCCAGCAGCTGTGGGACTTCTGGGAAAACCATCTGGACCCGGACCGCGGCGAACGCAAGGACGAACTGCAGCCACTGCCCACCCTGCCCGAAAAAGTGGAAGGCAAGGTGGTCATGGTCACCGGTGCCACTTCCGGTATCGGCAAGGCCACCGCCCTGAAGCTGGCCCGCGCCGGCGCCACCGTGCTGGTGGTGGCCCGTACCGTGGAAAAACTCGACGAGACCCTCCACGAGATTGACCAGCTCGGCGGCACGGCCCAGGCCTACAGCTGCGACGTGTCCGATCTGAACAGCGTGGATCAGCTGGTGCAACAGGTGATTGCCGATCATGGTCATGTGGATGTACTGGTGAACAACGCCGGGCGATCCATCCGTCGCTCCGTAGTGCACTCCTTCGAGCGTTTCCACGATTACGAGCGCACCATGCAACTGAATTACTTCGGGGCCCTGCGACTGATCATGCAGCTGATGCCAAGCATGATCGAGCGTGGCGGCGGCCATGTGATCAATATCTCCAGCATCGGGGTGCTCACCAACGCACCGCGCTTCTCGGCCTATGTGGCGTCAAAAGCGGCACTGGATGCATTCACCCGCTGCGCCTCCAGCGAACTGGCCCACGAGGGCATTCGCTTTACCACTATCAATATGCCACTGGTCCGCACGCCGATGATCGCCCCCACCAAGATCTACAACCATGTGCCGACCATCAGCCCGACCCAGGCGGCGGACATGATCTGCGACGCCATTGTGCGCCAGCCCAAGCGCATTGCCACCCAACTGGGGATCATGGGTCAGGTGATGCATTTCCTCACTCCCAAGGTCACCGAGACCATCATGAACACCGGCTACAAGCTGTTCTCGGATTCCGCTGCCGCCCTGGGCGGCAAGGAAAACACACCCAAGAAAATCAGCCGCGAGCAGGCCGCCTTTTCACGGCTCTTCAAGGGGATTCATTGGTGAGAATGTCTGGCGTATGACGCCATTGATGGAAACGGAAACCGGCGCAACGCCGGTTTCTTTTTTTGGTGGCGTCCAGTGCATCAATAAAGAAAAGGCCCCGCAAGCGGGGCCTTAAATGTTCCGGAGACTACCGGAAGCATACGCAGCGGGACCATGTCCCGCAGCTATAGTCTCCCAGCCACTCCCCTCCCGCCTTGATGCATATCAGTTTTTTTTCGTTTTGCCCTGCGCCACCGCTTTCAGGGGTAGCCAGGGTCAAGCCAGCGGGCTCCATGGCCCTATACTGACACACATGAAAACCACAACACTCCGCCAGCACCCGGTCGCCATTGCGCTCTGCCAGGCCCTTTTCCCGGCCGGGGACAAGCTGCCTGCCGCCGATGTGGACGCACTGCTCACCACCCTGGACCAGCAACTGTCGGGCCACGCCCGCCTGCGCCGCACCCTGCTGGCAGGACTGACCTGGCTGAATCAACGCTACCGACTGGCCCATGGCCGCGCGTTTCGCCAGGCCAGCCCGCTGCAGCAAAGCCGCTTTATTGAAAAACTGGGCCGCACACCGGTATCAGGCAAGTTGTTGCGAGTACTTTGCCTGCCCTTCAAGGCGCTGTATCTGCTCGACGAAGACACCGCCCGGGCCACCGACTGCCGCCCGCCGGTTCAGGTGCCCGCCCAGCTGGAACGCTTCCGCTGGCAACAGCAGATCTGTGCGGCCAAAGATTGCCCTGAAGACCAGCGGCTGGAGGCCGATGTGGTGGTTATCGGCAGCGGCGCCGGCGGTGCTGCCGCCGCCTATGAACTGGCGTGCCGGGGGCTGGCCGTGGTCATTCTGGAAGAAGGCCACTATTACGACCGCCGCGATTTCAGCGGCAAGCTCAGCGACATCATTCCCAAACTCTATCGCAGCAGCGGGGCCACCGTGGCCACCGGCAACGCCACCATCCCCGTGCCTGTGGGCTGCAATGTGGGCGGCACCACCACCATCAATTCCGGCACCTGCATGCGCACCCCCCAGGCGATACTGGATCAGTGGCAGGCCGATGGGCTGGGAGCGTTCGATGCGGACAGCATGGCGCCCTGGTTCCAGCAGGTGGAAACCATGCTCAAGGTGCAACGCGCGTCTGCTGACGCCGTGGGCCCCATTGGCGACATCATCGATCGGGGGGCCGCCGCCAACGGCTTCCAGCAGCGTCACGGCCTGATGCGCAACGCGGAAGGGTGCGACGGCCAGGGACTGTGCCAGTTCGGCTGCCCCACCGACGCCAAACAATCCACCAACGTGAGCTATATTCCCCGCGCCCTGGAACGTGGCGCCTTCCTGTATTGCGGCTTCCGGGCTGACTCACTGAGACGCCGGGGCAACACCATCACCGGCGTCACCGCTTCCGGCACCGGATCTCAGGGTCAGCCGGTCCGCCTGTCGATTCAGGCCCGGCATGTGGTGGTGGCCATGGGCACCCTCTTTACCCCGCAATTTCTCAAACAACAAGGCATCCGCAACCGTCATCTGGGCCGGCACCTGACCCTGCATCCCGCCGGGGTGGTCAACGGCCTGTTCCCCGATCAGACACTGGGCAATAGCAGCTGTATCCCCCAGGGCTTCGGGGTGTCGGATCTGGCTGAAGAAGGGCTGATGTTCGAGGGCGGCACCGTGCCCCTGGCTGGCCATGGGTTATTCAGCAATCTCTATGGCCGTGAGTGGATTCGGCACACCGAAAATTATCCGCACACAGCCTACTTCGGGTTCATGATCCGCGACACCAGCGAAGGCCGGGTTTACCGTGGTCCCAGCCGGGGAGTGCCGCTGATCCGCTACCGCATGAACCGGCAGGATTTTCGCCTGTTCCTGCGCGGCATCGAAACCCTGGCCCACTGGTATCTTGATGCCGGCGCCAGGGAAGTACAGATCCCCGGCCCACACCATATCGCAACGCTGACCAGCAAGGCGGACCTGGCCCGCTTCATGAAACAGCGCCACAAACCCGCGGACTTCCTGATCACTGCCTACCATCCACTGGGTACCGCCCGACTGGGTGCCAGCCCGGAACAGGGTGTCTGTGACCCCCTGCACCAGGTATTCGGTTACGCTGGGCTGTCCGTCATGGATGGCTCCTGCGTCCCGTCCAGCCTGGGTGCCAACCCCCAGGTCACCATCATGACTCTGGCCAGCCGCGCCGCCAGCCGGCTGGCCGAGCGCTTGCTAAGCGAAAACGACGATCAGCTGGCCACCCACCAACAAGGAGAATGCGCATGAGCCTGGGACTATTGTTGAAAGAACGCATGAGCGGCTGGTTACAACTGGACGGCGAGGCAAAGCAGGACTTTGCCTTCGATATTCGCGCCTTCACCACCCAGATGCTGAGCCTCACCGCACCACGCTATTTTCAGGGCACGGTGACCCTTGGCGACCTGCCCCTTCCCTGTGAAGGCGAACTGACCATCCAGCTTTCCGGCCCCCATTACTGGCTGACTTTCGACCACCCCAAATGGGGACGGGTGCGGGCCGAAGGCAAGAAACACTATGGCCGCAACGGCCTGATTGCCTCCCTGATTACCTGCCCGCTGACCCTGAGCAGGGACCGCCAGACCATCGGCACGGCAGAGGTAGCCTACCGCGACAGCATGGTGGCCTTCCCGTTCAAGGCGTTGCGACTGGTCAGCGAAGACCGGGCCTATGGAGACCTGACACCATGATTCCCTATTACGGTCTGCAGGCGCCGGCCACGGGCGGACATTACGAATCCTGGTTTGTGCGTGCCAATCATCCCCTGCGCCCCCAGGCACTCTGGATCCGTTACACCCTGTTCCGTGCAGCGGACAACCGCCCCGCGCTCGGGGAAGTCTGGGCCATGTGGTTTGATGGTGAACAGCAACGCACCGTGGCAGCCAAACAGGAATTCCCGCTGGACGATTGCCACTATGCCAGTGACGCCATGCGGGTAGACGCCGGCGATAATCATATAGAGCCTGGCAAACTGACCGGCCAACTCCAGCACCGCGGCCAGACCCTGCAGTGGGACCTTCACTACAACGATGGCGAAGCGTCACTACTGTTTCTGCCAGCTTCTTTTTACGAGCGCCCGCTACCCAAGGCCAAATCCCTGGTCAGCCGTCCCATGATCCAGCTGCACGGCACCCTCAACGTGAACGGTGAAATCATCAATCTGGATGGCTGGCGCGGCAGCGAAAACCACAACTGGGGCAGCCAGCACACTGATCGCTATGCCTGGGGCCAGGTTGCCGGCTTCGATAATGCACCGGAGGCGTTTCTGGAATGCGCCACTGCGCAGATCCGGCTGGGGCCGGTGTACAGCCCGAAACTTTCCATCGCCGCCCTGTGCCTGGACGGAGAGCGCTTCCTGTTCAATACCATCGGCACCGCCCTGAAAGCCCGGGCACACTACCGCCCTTTCGAGTGGAGCCTGGAGACGCGCAACCGGGATGCCCGACTAATGATTCAGATGGATACCACCCCGGATCGGGTGGCGGCGCTGACCTACTACAACCCGCCAGGAGGCAACAAGTTCTGCCTCAACAGCAAACTGGCCAGGGTCACCGCCACCTTCCGGCAAAAAGGCAAGCCGGAGCGGGTACTGCACAGCGCCCACGGCGGCGCCTTCGAGATTCTCACCGATCAGGTGCCGCCGGGGGTGGAGTTGCAGGTATAGGAACGAGTTTCGAGGTACGAAAGGCAAAACCGTTGTGGGAGCTTGCCTGCAAGCGATCCGGGAGTCAGCGAGTAGCGAAAACATTAAAAGCCAAAACTCGAAAGGGTTTTGCCTCTCGAAACCCGCGCCTCGCAACTCGTCACTCGCCGCTGACGTTAGCTCCCTGCGCCGCCAGCACCCGCTCCAGGGATGGCGGCGAATAGTCCGGACCCTTGAGCACCTTGCCACGAGCATCTTTCACCGGCTTTCCGTCCGCGCCCAGCTTGCTCATGTTACTGCGATGTACTTCCTCGCAGGTCGCGTCCAGGTCAATACCAAAGGTATGGCCCGCGCCGTAGGTCACGTAGTTGATATCGGTAAGTGCGTCCGCCACCGCCACCAGATCAACCTCAAAGCCCTTGAGCTGTTCCAGCTGCTCGCGGGCCTGCGCCAGGGTATCCAGAAACGCCTGTTGATCCGCATCCGGTGACTGACAGGTGGCTTCCGCCAGTTCATGAAATTCTTCCAGCAACAGGGCAAGACGCAAGCGCACGGTGCGATCATCCGGCACCACAGGCAATGGCTCTACCGGCAGGGAAAAGGAACGGTGGAATTCGCCCACCCGGTGAAAGTTGGTGGGATCAAGCTTGGTCATTCACTTCCTCCAGAAACGCCAGGATTTCACGATTCACTTCCGCCGCCTGCTCCATCTGGATCCAGTGGCCACACTGATCCAGCAACACAGTGCGCAGATCCGGCACATAGTCCGGCATGCGCTGCAACGCCTTCTGATTGAACATCAACACAGGATCCTGCAGGCCGCCAATAAACAACACCGGCATGGTCAGCTGCCAGTTATCGTCATCCCGGCTCTCCTGCCAGGACAGATCCATGGCCCGGTACCAGTTGACCGGTCCGGTAAAACCACTGCGCTGATAACGCTCGGTGTAATAATCCAGATCCTCCTCACGCATCCAGCGCGGCGGCTGATCCGGAGCACTCATGGAATCGAGCAGACCGCTGTCATTCTTGCCCACCCGGTATTCGGCAATCCCGTCGGCAGACAGGGAATGGAAAATCTTGCGAAGGGAATCGCGGACATCCTTTTCCAGCTCCTGCTCGGGCAGGGCTGGCTGCTGGAAATAGAGCATGTAGAAAAAGCGATCCTCGAACAGACGTTTCATGGCGTCAGTGGGCGCCTCGGGCGCCGGGCCGCCATAGGGGACAGACATGCCAACCACCGCTTCAACAGCCTGAGGGTATTGCCTGGCCACCTGCCAGGACAGGGCACATCCCCAGTCATGACCCACCAGAATCGCCCGCTCATAGCCCAGCGCCTGGACCAGCGCATGCACATCCTCAACCAATATCGACATGCGGTACCCATCCACCTGCCCGGAACCGCCAGTCTCCCCGTAGCCCCGTAGATCCGGGGCCACCGCGTAGTAACCAGACTGGGCCAGCATGGGCAGCTGGTAACGCCAGGACGCCCAGCATTCCGGGAAACCATGCAGACATAACACCAGGGGCTGCCCAGTCTCACCAGCCTCGGCGATGAACATGTCCAGCCCATTGGCTGACACCTTGCGCTCTCGTATAAACGCCATACTTTTTTCCTGATTTGAGCAGCTGAAAAATCCCTGTTCAGGGCTACTTACCCAGCACGACGAAAATGCTATTGTTAGCATAAGAAACATGACTGACTTATCATGAATTTGACAGCATGACCTGCCTCAGGCAAGTCTGCACCAATCACGTTACGGGAATAACAGGGATGGACCGTGACTGAACCAGCCGAACCACAGCAACCTGCTCGAAGTCGCCTCGGAGAGTTATTGGCGCCCTACGTCCCAGACTACTTCCCTGTAGCCTGGAAGCTCGGGCTGTCCATTTCCCTGCTGATCCTCTGCGGCATGACCGTGCTCGGCACCCTGCTACTCAACAACCAGCTCAGCCGCATGCGCGACCAGGCGGACACCTTCGGCGTGGCCATTGCCCAGCAACTGGCCAATACGGCTCGCGAGCCGCTGCTGGCCGATGACACCTTCCTGCTCAAGGTACAACTCAATAACCTGACTCGCAGCGAAAGCGTCCGCGGCGCCGCCCTGTTCGACCGGGAAGGCAACCTGACTGACAAGGCCGGCATCCTGCCTCTCGCCGCCACCCCGCTGAGTGAACAGATCAAGCGCTGGGAACTGCAAGGGGAGCCGATCACCACCTATTACTACACCATCAAGGTGGGAGATACCGCCGCCGGCTACTCCGCCATTTCCCTGTCGGACCGGCCCATCATGGCCGCTCGCCAGGCCGTACAGGACACCATGATAACCGCCACCCTGATCATGAGCGTGATCGCCATCATCGTGGCATTCTTCATCAGTCGCCGCCTGGCCCAGCCGATTCAGGACCTGCTTGCCGCCACCAGCGCCATGCGCAAGGGCGACCTGAACTACCGCATCCAGGATCGCCGCAACGACGAAATCGGTGGCCTGATTGAGGCCTACAACACCATGGCCCACGGCATGCTGGAAAAGGATCAGGTAGAGAAGGTTCTTCAGCGTTTTGTCAGCCCCTCCGTGGCGCGCAACATGATGGCAGACCTGGACCAGGTGCAACTCGGTGGCAGGGATGTCCAGGCCACCGTGGTGTTTGCCGATATCGTCGGCTTTACCCGGCTATCCGAGACCCTGGCGCCGGAAGCCATCGCCGACATGCTCAATGTCTACTTCGATGCCATCACCACCGCCACCAGCTTCTACCGCGGCACCATCGACAAATACATGGGCGACTGCGCCATGATCGTATTTGGCGTGCCGGAAAAGGATGACGAACATCTGTTCCACGGCCTGTGCTGTGCCGTGATGATCCAGCGCCTGGTGGAACGGCTTAACGAGTTCCGCCGCGCCCGCAATCAAACCACCGTGGAATTCCGCATTGGCATCAACTCAGGGGCCATGCTGGCCGGCAATCTGGGCTCCCGGGATCGCATGCAGTACACCGTGGTAGGCGATGCCGTAAACCTGGCCTCGCGGCTGTCCAACATGGCCGCGGGCAACGAAATCATTGCCGCCTCGCCCCTGCTCGGCAATCCCAATATCGGCTCCCGGGTACGCGCCACGGAGTACGGGGCCATGCGTATCCGCGGCAAGTCCGAGCCGGTGGGCACCTTCCGCATTGACGGCGTACACGCCCTGTCGGAAACCCTGATGGAGCAACGCATTGCCCAATTCCTGGCCAGACTGAATACGGAGGAGCAACAACGTGCACAAGGCGAGTAGCCTGCTGCTGGCCGCCTCCGTGATCAGCGGCTGCGCCAGCCTCGGCAACCCGGAAGAAGACGTCATCGCAGCACTGAACGAACAGAACTACGCCCGTGCTATCGAAGTCATCGACGCCACCCCCGAATCCCACAAGCAATATCCCCTGCTACAGGAACAGTACGCCGGCATCCTTCAGGCCAGCGACGAATATCGCCAGCACCTGATGCAGGAAGCGGAAGCCTATGGTCGCCGTCAGCAATGGGCCGATGCCTTTGGCCTGCTGGAAGAAAATCGTGACAAGGTGGTAGCCCCCTACGCCATTGATGAGCTGACTGCGTCACTGGCCATCCTTGAAGGCCGCCAGCTCAACGAACTGCTCGCGGACCGCCGTGCCGAGCAGGCAGAAGCCATGCTGGAAAGCGCCCGACTCTCCGATACCCTCGCCAATTTTCACGACAGCCGCGCCGTGGCCGAAAAACAACGCCTGGATGAAGAGCGAGAACTGCTGGTGGCCGACCTGAACCGGCTCGGGGAATATTTCGCCGAACAACAGAAATGGCACCAGGCCAGGGACCTGCTTCGCTACGCCCAGCAGCTGGCGCCGGATCAGGAACCGTCACCTCAACTGGCCAGGGCTCAGCAAGTACTCAACAGTGCGGATCAGCGTGCCCGCGCCAAGCGCAACCAGGCACTCCAGACCGAAGCCGAGCAACTCATGGCCCGCTACCAGCGTAACGGCACCATGGACTCCCTGCTGGCCGCCCGGCGTTTTCTGGACCGACACAAAGGCAACCCGATACTGAGCAAACACCGCGACCGGCTCGAACAATGGTCTCGTCGCCGCTTCAACGAAGAAATGAACACTGGCGAAGCCCTTTATGCCCGCGGCCAGTACAAGGAAGCCTACCGAATCTGGAAACAGCTGGCGCCGCTATACCCCAACGACGAAGAGCTCAACAAGAAACTGGAGCGCAGCCGTCGGGTACTTTCCAACCTGAAAAGCCTGCAGCAGTCGTAGATAACGCGTCAGGCGTCATACATCACGCCTGACGCTGAATCGCATGCACCTTTCTGCCTCTCACCCCGAGAACCGTTTGCCCACCATTGATGAACAACATGGAGACCTGACCGGGAGTGGATGGTCTGGCGCGCCTTGCCTGCCGCGGCAGGCAAGGCGCGATCTATCCAAGACGATGCTGGCAAAGGTGTAATGCTCCCGTCGGCGAAGCCGCATAAAAAAACGCGCCACCAGGGCGCGTTTTTTATTGGCCGAAGACCCCACGGATTACTGTTCTGCTTCAGCCTCCGCAGCTTCAGCCTCTTCCTCTCCGGCAACATGATCAGCTTCATAGGCATCGCGAAATGCCTGATCCACCGGCTTGCGGCCATCAAAGACATTCTCCACCTGGGCCGGCAGCGGATACTTCACCACCTGCTCCAGCTCACCGTCACGGTTCACCGCAAACTGCAGGGCAGTAATACCCATATACTTCTCACGACTCATTTCCACCAGACGATCGTTGTCGGCAAGAATGGTCGGACGGAGAAATACCATCAGGTTACTTTTCTGTCGGGACGTGGATGTGGAACGGAACAGGAACCCAAGCAGGGGGATATCTCCCAGCAGCGGCACCTTGCGCACTACCTTGCGGATGTCATCCTTGATCAGGCCACCCAGGGCAATGGTCTCGCCATCGTCCGCCAGCACCGTACTTTGCAGCTTGCGAGTGGTGGTAACAATATCCACAGCTTCACCGGACGACTCCTTGACTGCGGAATTTTCCTGCTCCAGCTCAAGGCGAATGGTGGACAGCCCCGCCACGTGCGGCGTCACCTTGAGCGTCAAACCCACATCCTCACGCTGGATGGTAGTGAACGGGTTGGAAACCCCCGACCCCGTACTGGTGCTTTGCCCTGTTACGAACGGCACGTTCTCCCCCACAATGATGGAGGCTTCTTCATTATCCAGTGTCAGAATACTTGGTGTAGAGAGCAGGTTTACATCCGTGGAGGAAGCCAGCGCCTGCATCAATGCCCCCCACTTCAGATCACCGTTGGAATCCGTTTCGCCCAGCCCCACGGCCACCCCGTCGCCCAGGGAAAGTCCGGTGGGATCATCCGTGGCCAGAGCCTGCAGGATGGAATTCACGCTCAGGCCGGCATTATTGAAATTCACCGCGCCCACACCAGATTCATCGCTGCCGCCCACATACTGGAAGCCCAGGGACTTGGCATTTTCACCGGTGACTTCCACGATGGCAGCCTCAATCAGGATTTGCGCACGACGCACATCCAGCTGACTGATGATCGACTGCAGCTCTTTCATCATGCCCGGCTCGGCCCGAATGACCAGCGCATTCAGGGACTCATCAGCCTGGATTGAAACCTTGCCGGATGAAGCAGAGGAAGACGTCACCGCCGCTTTGCCATCACTGCCCGATTTGGCAGCAGACGCACCATCCGCAAAATTCTTGAGGATGTCCGCCAGGGTTTTTGCATCACCGTGAGTCAAGCGAACCACCTGAACGCCACTACTGGCACTGTCCGGAGTATCCAGACTCCGCACCATGCGCGCCATACGCTCTCGGGTAATTCGGTCGCCCTTGATAATCAGACGATTGGTGCGCTCATCGGCCACCACCGTCACCGCCCCTTCTTTCGCCTTGCTGCGCCGGGAAGCAGTCTGCGGCGTCAGGGTTTCCAGCATCTTCACCATGTCGCCAGCAAACGCATGCTCCAGCTTGATAACCTGCACATCCTCGGATTCCGCGTTATCCAGGCTGGAAATAATCGCCTCCATCCGGCGGATATTGTCCAGGTGGTCACTGATGATCAACGCATTGGCAGAACCGACCGCCGCCAGATGACCATACTGAGGCACCAGCGGGCGCAACACCGGCACCAATTCCTCTACCGGGGAGTTCTCCACGGGAATAACCCGGGTAACCAGTTCCTCGCCGCCAAGCTGTCCCTTGCCCACCAGCGGCAGATTACTTTGCTTGGCGGTGGTGTTAGGCACGATCTTGATAATGTCGCCCGCAGGCACTGCAGCATAACCATGCACCTGCAGCACAGACAGGAACAGCTCGTAAACCTCATCGGCAGACAACGCCTTGGTGGACACCACCGTCACATCCCGGGCCCGGACGCGGGGATCGACCACAAAATTCTTGCCTGTCATGTCCGCGATCTGGCTGATAAACGCCTGAATGTCCGCATTGCGGATATTCACCGTCCAGCTCTTGCCATCGTCACTGGCCTCAACCTGGGCCTGGGCTGACAGTACAAACACTGACAAACAGGCCGCCAACAGGGTTTTAAGCACGGATGCTCTGATAATGGACATTATTAACACCATCTAGGGCGGATAATTCACGGTAAATTGCTGGTCGCCACGCTGAACCACAATACTGGCCTGCTGGGTCTGCTTATAGGACTCCAGCGCAGCGATATCGCCTTCTTCGGTTCCCAGGCCGTGGCCGTTTACGGACAAAATTACATCGTCGGCCTCAAGGCCAACCTGACTCAATAGCTGCTTGGGTGCCCGCTTGCCCAGCTTGTACCCCTGGTTACTGCCTTGCGCCACCGGGCGCAGGGCCAGTTGGCTGATGATCGTTCGGCGCTGGCGCTCCATATCATCGGGACCGCCTTCCTGCTGTTGCACCACCTGATCACGGGCACGGGACGGCGCCGGCTGTGCCACTTCGCTGACCCCGCCCAGCGCGGTTTCCGACCAGCGCAGGGTCTCAAGACGTCCGGCCCGGCGCAGGATCACCCTGTCCGGATAGACCTCTTCCAGACTGGCATTACCGGGAATGCTGTCCCCCACATGGAACAATGCCCCTTCCTTGCCTTTCTCGGCAATGATGGCAGTAGAGAGTTCAGGAACCGGGCTTTGGAATACCCCCAGCAACTCAAGCCGCAGGCGGGTCTCGGGAGCATCCGTGGGGGCATCATCTTTGGCGGAGGCGACCGCCTGGTATTCTCCGAACAATTGCCAGCTGTCCACCTGATGCTGGGAAAGACTGCTACTCTGGCTACCACCGGAGACTTGCAGGCGAGTTCGCTCGGATTCGGGAATCGGTTGGTTGGGGCCGTACATCAAAAGCCAGACGGTTTCCGCCAACAGCCAGGCCAGCGCAACAACCAGTACCGCGGCGATCATCCCGCGAACCGGCTTGCCCCACTTCCCGATTTCTGACAACTGCGACTTCACTGTCCCGCTCTTCCTTATCATTATTTCTATATCGTTGGCGCGGTTTAAACATGCCCCGACCCAAAAGGATACAGGAGCATAAAGCAATTTATTGCTCTGTCGTGTTACTAATCACAGGCTTTTCTTTACTTGGCTCGGCCACCGATCAAGGTGAAAGGCTGCGACATCTGGAACACCACATCATCAGCGTTTCCACCCTTGCTGACTCCCAACAGTTGCGGCCAGGCGCGCATCACTGCCAGATTAAAACGCCCTTCTTCCAGACGGGCGTTCAACAGCAGAGTGTTGTCAGGGTCGGTCACCACCAGGGTCGGCACGCCAGAGTCCATGCTGACCTTGCCCTGCAACACCGGCACGGTGGCGGAGCCATTATTGCCCCAGGTCACCGTCCCTCCACTGTACTGCAGCGTGGCTCGAGCCTCTTCAATCTGCCCATCAGACACTGCCAGAGCCATGACGGTCGCATCCACTCGGCCATCCGCATTACCCTGGGGAATTCGCTCGGCTATCAGTGCCACCGGCAAGGCCAGACGCAGCTGCTCCACAGACCAGTCGTGCTGGCCGGAGCCGCCCAGCCAGCCCTTGATACGAGCCTCATCGCCACGGGTGGTCCGTGCCGCGAGGTTCAAACCCGGCGTCAGGCCATGCCAATCCAGCTGCCAGTCCAGCACACCCTGGTGCTGTTGCCAGCGCCAGTTGACCTGGGCATTCCACCAAGGCCCCCGTGGCGACTCCAGCACCAGCGGTGCACCACCGGGGCGCAGGGCCGGCACCCGCTCAATAAGCACCGCCGCCGGCATCAGAATCACCAGAAACACCGTCAGACTGACAACGAACAACAGTGCCAGTATCCACTTGCGAGGCATCAGGCCGCCTTAGAACGGAATGTCGTCGTCAAAATCGTCCGCGGGACCACTGAAACTTCCGCCTTGATTCGGGTTGGATTGCGGAGCATTACCACCGCCACCGAAGTTATCGTTGTTGCCGTAACCGCCGGCATTACCCTGACCACCCTGGTTGCCTTGATTGCCCTGGGGAGCGAAGCCGCCACCGCCCTGACCGCCGCCTTCACCACGGCCATCCAGCATCTGCATGTCGTTGGCCACGATTTCCGTGGTGTAACGGTCCTGGCCATCCTGTCCCTGCCACTTGCGGGTACGGATCGAGCCTTCGATGAAGACCTTGGAGCCTTTCTTGAGGTATTCGCCGGCAATTTCGCCAAGCTTGTTGAAGAACACCACCCGGTGCCATTCCGTGCGTTCCTGCATCTGGCCGCTCTGCTTATCCTTCCAGGATTCACTGGTGGCCAGACGAATATTGGTTACCGCACCACCACTGGGCATGAAACGTGTTTCCGGATCCGCACCCAGATTGCCAATCAGAATTACCTTGTTAACGCCGCGCGCCATTGTTTCTCTCCGTGACTCTTATGGTCAGTATTCAGGGGGCCTGGCCGGCAGCCCCCCAGCTTCATTGTCGAAGCAGGGCTCAGTCCGCCATTGTGTCAGCTTTGACCTACGACGGCGAGTCCCTGCAACTGGCTCTCATCCAGAGCGCCTGTATCAATTTTGAGCAGCACCATGGCCTGCTCTTCCACAACCACCACCTCTTCCACACCAGGCACGCGATGTAATTGGCGACTCAGTACCTGCCAGTCCTGACCGGGCTGCAACTGGAGCACCCGGTTTTCCAGCCTCGGCAATTCCTTCAGGCCGGACAATACCAGCAACCAGATTATCGCCAGGGCCAAACAGCCAAGAAACACAGCCTGCGGGCCAAACCACTGATACAGGGCCCCGCCCAACTGGCCACCCACAAACACCCCCATAAACTGGGAGCTGGAATATACCCCCATGGCAGTACCGCGAGTGCCCGCTGGCGCCGCCCGCCCTACCAGCGAAGGCAGCAGCGCCTCCAGCAGATTGAACGCAGCAAAGAACACCAGCAAGGCAAGCACATAGTGCCATAGCTCAGCCCCTGCCAGGGCCAGCAGCAGCTGTGAGATGCCCAGCAATACAATGGCCAGCCTTTTAACGGGCACAGCGCCACGACGTTCCGCCCGGATCACCAGCGGCACCATGGCCACAAACCCGGCGACCAGAACCCCCAGGTACAGCAGGCTGTGGCTCTGCAGGCTCATGCCGAGCCGCTCGGAAAGCAGCGCCGGCACCACCACAAAGGACGCAGTCATGATCACATGAAGTGTGAAAATGCCTACATCAAACCGCAGCAATGTCTTGTTCCGCAATACGCGTCGGAAGCGCTCACCTGCAGGCAATAGCTCACCCTGATGACTCTTCGGCGCCGGCACCACGAAGGCCACCAGCAAGGCCAGCCCCCCCAGCAGGGAGGTAGCCCAGAACAAGCCCGACAGGCCCAACCAGGCCGCCAGCAAAGGCCCCAGAATCAGGGCAAGGATAAAGGACCCACCCACTGACATACCGATCAACGCCATGGCCCGGGTCCGGTTCTTCTCACTGACCACATCACCAATCAGCGCCATGATCACACTGGCGATGGCACCGGCGCCCTGCAGCGCACGGCCAGCGATAACCCCGTAAATATGGTCACTCATGGCCGCCACAACGCCACCTGCGATGAACAACACAAGCCCGATCAACAACAGCGGGCGGCGCCCGAAGCGATCGGACATCATGCCAAAAGGAATCTGCAACATGGCCTGCATCAGGCCGTAGGCACCAATGGCGGTGCCAATCAGCAGTGGTGAGGCGCCTTCCAGCTCTTTTCCGTACACCGCAAAGATCGGCAGAATCATGAACAAGCCGAACATTCGCAGGGCGAAGATGGTAGCCATGTAACCGGTGGTTTTCAGCTCGGTACGCTGCAGCGCATTGGAAGATGGGGCTGTCATTGAAACCTGAAAACTCCTGCCGGTCCGGCCTTCTGGCCATTCGCTACTGTCTGGGGGGCGTGCAGTGTAGCAGATTCCCGTTCCGACAGAACATCATCCCACCCTGCCAGGCATCCGCCCCCAGCGGCTATCCGGTCACAATCACGGGAATAAAATTCGTAAACTTCGTGAAAAGGCTGCCCCAGTAAATTGAACCCCCGTCAAAGCGGTGATAGATTCACATGCTGATAAGTTTTTTTTCTTAGGCTAATGCCTAGGGTGGTTTGCAGTTATGCCATGCCGACTTCAGTCATTCTGAACCAGCCATATGCAACGCGGCAGACACCCAAGCAGTCATGGACAGGACAATGAATACCCAACAACAAAGCCAGCAGGTCTATGTAGTCGGCGGCCAACAGCTGCAAAATGCACTGCTCACCGAGTTCCTGGTAAAGGAAGAGGTTGCCACGCACTCTATCCCCTTCGTGCATGACATCACGGTGGAGACCCTGCGCACCAAAGACCAGAACCTGTTTCTGGTGGATTACCACAGCGTGGACGTGAATGAAGTGATTGCTCACCTGCTGGAAGCCGACCAGGAAGTGGAAAACGATGTCCTGATTGCCGTCTTCAACGTGGATGATGAGGAATCCCTGTCAAAACTGGCCGGCCTGCCCATGGTAAATGGCGGCTTCCAGTTCGACTGCCCCCAGGCAATGCTGAGCAAAGGCATCAAGGCCATCTTTGACGGCGAGCTGTGGTTCCCCCGCGCGGTACTGCAAACCTACCTGATGAAGAGCCGCACCTTTAACAAAACCTTCTCCCGCAGCGAGGTCAACCTCACCGACCGGGAAGTGGAAGTGCTCAAAGTCATGGCCACCGGCGCCAAGAACTCCGAAATCGCCAGCAGCCTCAACCTGAGCCCGCACACCATCAAGACCCACATCTACAACATCTTCAAGAAGATCAACGCCTCCAACCGTCTGCAGGCAGTGAACTGGGCCCAGGAAAACCTTTAAGACCTTTCCACCGCAGAGGCCGCAGAGAGAACCGAACAGCACCCGGCTCTCCCTGGGGCCGTATGTGATCTCTGTGGTCAATCACCTTTCTTTTCCCCTTCACAGTATTTCCCCTATACTGCCCTGTTCATTTTGACAGTACTCAGGGGCAGTAGATGGATACCATTCTGGTTCGCGGGGCACGCACCCATAACCTGAAGAACGTGGACCTGGATATTCCCCGGGACAAGCTGGTGGTGATTACCGGCCTGTCCGGCTCGGGGAAATCCTCACTGGCATTCGACACCCTCTATGCCGAAGGGCAGCGCCGTTATGTGGAGTCCCTCTCCACCTATGCCCGCCAGTTTCTTTCGATGATGGAAAAGCCCGATGTGGATCACATCGAGGGGCTCAGCCCGGCCATTTCTATCGAGCAGAAGTCTACCAGCCACAATCCTCGCTCCACCGTGGGCACCATCACCGAGATCTACGATTACCTGCGCCTGCTGTTCGCCCGCGTTGGCGAACCCCGCTGCCCAGAGCATGACACCCCGCTGGCAGCACAGACCATCAGCCAGATGGTGGACCAGGTGCTGGCCATGGAAGAAGGCAGCAAGCTGATGCTGCTTGCCCCGGTGATTCGCGAGAAGAAAGGCGAGCACCTGCACCTGTTCGAAGAATTGCGCGCCCAGGGCTTTATCCGCGTTCGGGTGGATGGCCGCATCTACGACATGGACGACACCCCAGATCTGGAAAAGAACAAGAAGCACACCATCGAAGTGGTGGTCGATCGCTTCAAGGTCCGTGACGACATGCAAAACCGTCTTGCGGAATCCTTCGAAACCGCGCTCAATCTGGCCGACGACATCGCCATCATTGCCCCCATGGAGAGTGCAGAGAGCGACAGTGAGGAAATCACCTTCTCCGCCAAGTTTGCCTGCTCCCACTGTGGCTACTCCATTCCTGAACTGGAACCGCGGCTGTTCTCCTTCAACAATCCGGCCGGCGCCTGCCCCAGCTGTGACGGCCTCGGCATGAAACAGTTCTTCGACGAAGACAAGGTCATCAATTCCGAGGAGCTGTCACTGTCCGAAGGCGCCATCCGCGGATGGGATCGCCGCAACGTCTACTATTTCCAGATGCTCAACTCGCTGTCACAGAGCATTGGTTTCGACATGGACCTGCCCTTTCAGGAACTGGACAAGGCCACCCGCAAGAAGATCCTTTACGGCACCGGCAAGGAAAGCATCGAGTTCCGCTACCTCAACGATCGTGGCGACATCATCAAGCGCAACCATCCGTTTGAGGGCATCATTCCCAATATGGAGCGCCGCTACCGGGAGACCGAATCCGACGCGGTGCGTGAAGACCTGCTCAACTATATGTCCACCTCCAGCTGCCCCAGCTGTAATGGCTCCCGCTTGCGCGAGGCCGCCCGACATGTATTTATCGAACAAACCACCCTGCCGGATGTGGTGCGCCTGGCCGTTGGCAAGGCCCACAACTATTTCAGTGAACTCAATCTGCCGGGTAGCAAGGGCGAGATTGCCGACAAGATTCTCAAGGAAATTCGCGATCGCCTCCAGTTCCTGGTCAACGTGGGCCTCGAATACCTGACCCTGGAACGGAGCGCAGAAACCCTGTCCGGCGGAGAAGCCCAGCGCATTCGCCTGGCGAGCCAGATCGGCGCAGGCCTCGTGGGCGTCATGTATGTACTGGACGAACCCTCCATCGGCCTCCATCAGCGCGACAACGAACGCCTGCTCAACACCCTGACCCGCCTGCGCGATCTCGGCAACACCGTACTGGTGGTGGAACACGACGAGGATGCCATTCGCCTTGCCGACCATGTCATCGATATCGGCCCTGGCGCCGGCGTCCATGGTGGCACCGTGGTGGCCCAAGGCAGCGCCCAGCAGGTTGCGGACAACCCGGACTCGCTCACCGGCGACTACCTTTCCGGCCGAAAGCAGATCGCCGTGCCGAACAAGCGCCGCCAGAACAAGGACGACAAGTGGCTCACCCTGCTCGGGGCCAGCGGCAACAATCTCAAAGGACACCCTCTCAATCTGCCCGTCGGACTGCTGACCTGTATCACCGGGGTGTCAGGTTCCGGTAAATCCACCCTGATCAACAGCACGCTTTATCCATTGGCAGCCACCAAACTGAACAAGGCAACCACCCTCAAGGCAGGCCCTCACGAAGCTATTGAGGGTCTCGAGCATTTCGACAAGGTCGTGGATATCGACCAAAGCCCCATTGGCCGAACCCCGCGCTCCAACCCGGCCACCTACACCGGCATCTTCACCCCGGTTCGTGAACTGTTCGCCGGGACCCAGGAAGCCCGTGCTCGCGGGTACAAACCAGGACGCTTCAGCTTTAACGTCAAGGGCGGGCGCTGCGAGGCCTGTCAGGGCGACGGTGTCATCAAGGTCGAGATGCACTTCTTGCCGGATATCTACGTGCCCTGTGAAGTCTGTGAAGGCAAACGCTATAACCGGGAAACCCTGGAGATCACCTACAAGGGCAAGAACATCTTCGAGGTGCTGGACCTGACCATTGAAGCCGGCCGTGAATTCTTCGATGCCGTACCTGCACTCGCCCGCAAGTTGCAGACCCTGATCGACGTGGGCCTCAGTTACATCAAGCTCGGCCAGGCCGCCACCACCCTGTCCGGCGGTGAAGCCCAACGGGTCAAGCTGGCCAAGGAACTGTCACGCCGCGACACCGGCAACACGCTCTATATTCTCGACGAACCGACTACCGGCTTGCACTTTCACGATATCCAGCTGCTACTGGACGTGCTCAACCGACTGGCTGACCATGGCAACACCGTGGCTGTCATCGAGCACAACCTGGACGTCATCAAGACGGCCGATTGGGTTGTGGACCTGGGCCCGGAAGGCGGCGATGGCGGCGGCGAGATTATCGCCGAAGGCACACCCGAAGAAGTCGCCAAAGTGAAGGGCAGCCATACCGGGCGGTTCCTGAAAACGATGCTGAAGTGACAGCGTGCAAGGCATCGCCAGATGGCAAGATTCATCAAGGTGCGGCCTTCGTTCGTGACAACCATCGCCTGGTGGTACGAAGCCCAGGCCACAGGTTTGCAGATATGGCAACTCTCTGGCCAGGGCGCTCCGCATCTATCCAGGCTCGTCACAACAGATACCAACAACGCTACGCTGCTGGATTTTCGGGTGCGTCAGGCTGGCGTTACCGGATTGGCTGACCACAACCGCCTTCTATGCAAACAGCATGAAACCCTGCGACACGCCTCACAATAACGCAGCCCCGCACCATCGTGGCCACGGGTACTTTTTTGGGGCGCCCAGACGGGGTTTCCAGCCCTGCTCAGAGTGGCACGAATTCTGCTTTATATTCTGTTAATCGCAAGGCACAGACCCAGTCTGAGGAGTATGTGATGAGCAGCACTACCGATCACCGTTGGTTAATGCAGTACAACATTGTCAATCTGGTTAATCAGTGCAGGCGACTGATTCGTGCGGAATTTGATGCCAACCTCTCTCTCACCGATCCCGAGCTGCGACACAGACTGGCCCATTACGCTGGCCGAACCCGCTCACAGGGAATGCAGCGTCTTTACGGAGAAATACGTCTGGCGTTGATAGAACTTGAAGGCCCGGATGAACTGGTCACGCCCCCGGCCCCTTTGCCGGTCCGTTTCTATCGTGGGCAGGCAGTGGACAACCATGAACAACAAGGTCCAGACAGCAGCGCCAGCAAACACCTGAAAAAAACAGGCAAGACCTTGATGTACAGGGGACGCGTAGTGGCGCAAAACTAGCAGAAAGACAGCTGATCTTTAGACGCGACTGGAATTATTGGCTTCAGGCCGAGTACTGGAACATGCTCAAATCCAGCGGCTGACTTTCCCCTAGCCACATAACCAGTTCGGTATGGTCGCGCAAGTCATCGCCACTGAGGCCATGAATGAAGATGGTCAGTCCGTTGCGGCTAGCCATCAGCCAGGGGATCACCTCTCCCGCCAGCCTGCGGGGTACCGTTAGCTGGCAACTCCAGCTGGGATGCGGGCCGACCGGCTTTCTGTGCATCTGCCCCATGGGCAGATCGAAGTTGAGGTGCGCAGACTGGCACAATGCCGCCGCCTGGCTGAATGTATTCTCATCGAAGTAGACGTGTGCGTGGAATCCCTTTATTGCCATAACTCTCGCCTGTAGCCGCTCCAGACAGCCTCCACAGCTCAAGGCTGGCAACCCGCGACGGCCGCCAGGAAAGAGGCACAAAACCACGCCGGAGGCCTTGAGGGGCTGTTACCCAGCATAGTACAGAGTCAAGGCTGTGCAACAGGCATAAAAAAACCGGGCGTTAAGCCCGGTTTTTTTGGTCACTGCAACAAATCGCTTATTCAGCGTCTGCTTCGGCAACCTCTGGACGGTCTACCAGCTCGACATAGGCCATCGGTGCATTATCACCGGCACGGAAGCCCATCTTGAGGATACGCACGTAGCCACCAGGACGGCTCTTGTAGCGCGGGCCCAGTTCGTTGAACAGCTTGCCAACCACTTCCTTGGAACGGGTGCGGCTGAAAGCCAGACGACGGTTGGCTACGGAATCTTCCTTGGCCAGGGTGATCAGCGGCTCAGCCACACGACGCAGCTCTTTAGCCTTGGGCAGAGTAGTCTTGATCGCCCCGTGCTCCAGCAGAGACACGGCCATGTTACGGAACATCGCCTGACGATGAGAGCTGTTCCGATTCAGTTTTCTGCCGCTTTTGCGATGACGCATGATTCTGTTCCTATGTTCAGGGGCGCTTCACAGCGTCCACAACAACTAACTTAGCGCAATTTGGTGTTCAGCCGGTCGTCGTCACGAAGGCTGACCGGCGGCCAGTTCTCGAGACGCATACCCAGCGACAAGCCCTTGGAGGCCAGCACGTCCTTGATCTCGGTGAGAGACTTCTTACCCAGATTCGGGGTCTTCAGCAACTCAACCTCGGTACGCTGTACCAAATCGCCGATGTAGTAGATGTTTTCCGCCTTCAAACAGTTGGCAGAACGAACGGTCAGTTCAAGGTCATCTACCGGGCGCAGCAGGATCGGATCGATCTCTTCACGCTCTTGCTTCGGCTCAGGCTTGGCGTCCTGTTCCAGATCCACAAAGACGGCGATCTGCTGCTGCAGAATAGTGGCAGCACGACGAATCGCTTCTTCCGGATCAATGGTTCCGTCTGTTTCCAGATCGATAACCAGCTTGTCCAGGTCGGTGCGCTGCTCAACACGTGCAGCTTCAACCACGTAGGCTACGCGACGAACCGGGCTGTAGCTGGCATCCAGCTGCAGGCGGCCAATGCCACGAGTCTCGTCTTCATCAGTCTGACGGGAATCAGCGGCTTCGTAGCCACGACCCTTCTGCACTTTCAGCTTCACACGCAGTTCGGTGTCGCCGGTAATGGTGCAGATCAGGTGATCAGGGTTGACGATCTCAACACTGTGATCACGCTGAATGTCATCCGCAGTCACTGCCCCGGGGCCTTTCTTGACCAGCTCCAGAGTAGCTTCTTCACGGTCTTCCATCTTCAGGGCAACGCCCTTGAGGTTCAGCAGGATGTTGATCACATCTTCCTGAACACCCTCAATGGAGGAGTATTCGTGTTGTACGCCCTCGATCTCCACTTCGGTGATCGCGCAGCCGGGCATGCTGGAGATCAGGATGCGACGCAGCGCAGTCCCCAGGGTGTGGCCAAAACCACGCTCCAGCGGTTCCAGAACCACTTTGGCGTGGGTCTGGTTGATCGCGTTGACCGCGATCGAGCGGGGCGTGAGAAAGTCGTTCACGGCGGTCATAGAGATCCCTCAGGCAGTCCTTACTTGGAGTACAGCTCGACGATCAGGTTTTCGTTGATCTCGGCAGGCAGGTCGATACGCTCTGGCTTGGACTTGAAAGTCCCTTCCAGCTTCTTCTCGTCCACCTCGATCCACGGCACGAAACCACGCTGCTGAGCCAGTTCCATGGCGTTCTTGACGCGCAACTGGTTCTTGGACTTCTCGCGAACGTTGATCACGTCACCCGGCTTCACCTGGTAAGAGGCCACGTTAACAGACTGACCGTTAACCAGGATGGCACGGTGGCTAACCAGCTGACGCGCTTCAGAGCGAGTAGAGCCGAAGCCCATGCGGTAAACCACGTTATCCAGACGACCTTCCAGAAGTTGCAGCAGGACTTCGCCGGTTGCACCTTTAGAGGAAGCTGCCTTCTTGTAGTAGCTACGGAACTGCTTTTCCAGTACACCGTAGGTACGACGAACTTTCTGCTTCTCGCGCAGCTGAACACCGTAGTCGGACAGACGTGCCGGACGACGGCCACCTGCAGCCTGACCAGGAGCCTGCTCAGCCTTACACTTGGAATCGAGCGGACGAATACCACTCTTCAGGTACAAATCAGTGCCTTCACGACGGGAAAGCTTGCACTTGGGACCGATGTATCTTGCCATCTTGCTCTAACTCCCGTTACACGCGACGCTTTTTAGGCGGACGGCAACCGTTGTGCGGAATCGGCGTAACGTCCTCAATATGGGTAATCTTGTAGCCACAACCATTCAGGGCACGAATGGAAGATTCACGACCCGGGCCAGGGCCCTTGACGCGCACTTCAAGATTCTTAAGACCGTAGTCCTTGGCAGCATTACCCGCGTTTTCAGCAGCCACCTGGGCAGCAAACGGGGTGCTCTTACGGGAACCACGGAAACCAGCGCCACCAGAAGTCGCCCAGGACAGTGCGTTGCCCTGACGATCAGTAATGGTGATGATGGTGTTGTTGAAGGAAGCGTGCACGTGAGCGATGCCGTCCGCTACGCTGCGCGTTACCTTC
Organism: Alcanivorax sp. DP30; assembly: GCF_009882945.1. GTDB lineage: Bacteria > Pseudomonadota > Gammaproteobacteria > Pseudomonadales > Alcanivoracaceae > Alcanivorax. The sequence continues at coordinate 28,896 of NZ_WTUY01000001.1, read as the reverse complement.
TTGCGACGTGCGCCACTATCTTTCTTTGACTTAGCCATAATGCCTATCCAAATCCAGCCGCTGACGTTTCAGCTTACTTGCGAATCGGTTTACGCGGACCTTTACGAGTCCGTGCATTGGTTTTGGTGCGCTGACCGCGAAGCGGCAGGCCGCGACGATGGCGAATACCACGGTAACAACCGAGGTCCATCAGACGCTTGATGTTCATGTTGATTTCCCGGCGCAGGTCACCCTCGGTAGAGAACTTGGCAACTTCGCCACGAATGACGTCAAGCTGCTCACCGCTCAGGTCACGAACCTTAGCGGTTTCCTCAATACCGGCCGCGGCACAGATCTGCTGTGCACGGGTACGACCGACCCCGAAGATGTAGGTGAGAGAAATCACCGTGTGCTTATTTTCCGGGATGTTAACGCCTGCAATACGGGCCATCCGAATATCTCCGATTCACAAAACGGGTGCGCCAGGCTCTATGGCGCCGAAAGGCGGCAGAGTCTAGCGCTACGCCGACTGAATTTCAACCAAACACTTAAAAGAAGACTGAACCTTAACCCTGGCGCTGCTTGTGCCGGGGTTCGGCACTGCAGATCACCATGACGCGACCCTTACGACGGATCACTTTGCAGTTACGGCAGATCTTCTTCACAGAAGCCTGAACTTTCATCGCACTCGCCTCGTTCGTTAACGCACCAGTCCGGTGCCGCCATACCCTTTCAGGTTGGCTTTCTTCATCAACTTCTCGTACTGGGTGGACGTCAGGTGCGAATTTACCTGCGACCAGAAGTCCATGACTACCACCACAACGATCAGCAGAGAGGTGCCGCCCAAATAGAAGGGCACGTTGGCAACAGCTTGCAGACCCAGTGGCAACAGACACACCAGCGTCATGTATACCGCGCCGATCAGGGTCAGACGGCCCATCACGGTGTCGATATAGCGAGCGGACTGCTCGCCCGGGCGGATACCCGGAATATAGGCGCCGGACTTCTTCAGGTTGTCAGCGACATCCTTCGGATTGAACACCAGCGCTGTATAAAAGTAGCAAAAGAACACGATTGACAGGGTAAACAGCAGTACATACAGCGGCGTACCCGGCAACAAGGCATCACTCACGCTACGCAATGACTGGCCCCACCAGGAATCCGGGTTGGAATCACTGAACCACTGGGTCAGCGAAGCCGGAAACAACAGAATAGAGCTGGCAAAGATAGCCGGAATAACACCTGCCATGTTCACTTTCAGCGGCAGATGACTCTGCTGCGCTGCGTACACACGACGACCTTGTTGGCGACGTGCATAGTTCACCGTAATCCGGCGTTGTCCGCGTTCCACAAACACCACACCGAAGATAACGGCCAGTGCTACCAGGAACACGAACAGCATCATGATCAGACTCAAATCACCGGTACGGGCGGACTCGAAAGTCTGGGCCACAGCACCGGGCAAGCCTGCCACGATGGAAGCAAAGATCAGCATGGAAATACCATTGCCAATACCTCGCTCGGTAATCTGCTCACCCAGCCACATCAGGAATACGGTACCAGTCAGAAGGCTCGTTACTGCCACGAAGTAGAAGCTGGCCACCTGCATGGTGGTCGCCACTTCCGGCAGCAGGGTAATACCCTGGCTCTTCAGACCTGCGCAAACGCCGAAGGACTGAATGGCACCCAATACAACGGTCAAATACCGGGTGTACTGAGTGATTTTGCGGCGCCCCTGTTCACCTTCCTTACGAAGCTGCTCCAGGGTCGGTACTACTGCCGTCATCAACTGAATGACGATACTGGCAGTAATGTAGGGCATAATGCCCAGCGCAAAAATACTCATGCGCTCCAGGGATCCCCCGGAGAACATGTTGAACAGGCCAAGAATGGTGTCCCGGTTATTGTTGAACATCTGTTGCAACGCATCCGGGTTCATGCCCGGGACCGGGATATGTGCCCCGATCCGGAACACCACCAGGGCGCCCAACAGAAAACCGATTCGCCGCCACAGCTCACGCGTTGCGTTGCTGTCTACTTTCGGCGCGCCACCATTCAATGTCTGAGCGCGATTCTTCGCCATAAAGCGTCGCCTTATTCTTCGACTTTACCGCCGGCCTTCTCAACCGCTTCGCGGGCACCTTTGGTGATAGCCACACCACGGATAGTCACAGCGCGATCAATGCCGCCCTGCAGAACAATCTTGGCGCGCTTCATATCACGACGAACCACGTTGGCTGCCTTCAGGGAAGCCAGATCGATCACGTCGCCTTCTACCTTGGCCAGTTCAGCCAGGCGAACTTCAGCAGTACCCATTGCCAGCTTGGACGTGAAGCCGAATTTCGGCACACGACGCTGCAGCGGCATCTGACCACCTTCGAAGCCGGGCTTCACCGTACCGCCGGAGCGGGACTTTTGACCCTTGTGACCACGACCACCAGTCTTGCCCAGGCCGGAACCGATACCACGACCAACACGCTTGGCGCTCGGGCGGGAACCTTCGGCAGGATGCAGATCATTCAGACGCATCACTTATTCTCCCTCTACCTGTACCATGTACGCGACCTTGTTGATCATGCCGCGTACAGACGGGGTATCTTCAACTTCAACGGTATGACCGATGCGGCGCAGACCGAGACCGCGCACACAGGCCTTATGCTTTTCCAGCCGGCCGTTGGTGCTCTTAACCAGCTTTACCTTGATCTTTTCAGCCATCGTAACGATTCCGTTATCTGCGCTTAGTTCAGAATGTCTTCGACAGACTTGCCACGCTTGGCGGCCACAGACTCCGGAGACGCCATGGTCTTCAGGCCGTTAAAGGTCGCCCGAACCACGTTTACCGGGTTGGTGGAGCCATAACACTTGGCCAGTACATTCTGAACGCCTGCGACTTCCAGTACGGCGCGCATCGCACCGCCGGCAATCACACCGGTACCTTCATCGGCCGGCTGCATGTACACCTTGGAGGCGCCGTGACGGGCCTTCATCGGGTGCTGGATGGTGGTGCCGTTTAGCTCCACCTGAATCATGTTGCGGCGAGCAGCTTCCAGGGCTTTCTGGATAGCGGCCGGCACTTCACGCGCCTTGCCACGACCAAAGCCAACCTTGCCCTTGCCGTCACCCACTACAGTCAGCGCGGTAAAACCGAAGATACGGCCGCCTTTAACTACTTTAGCAACCCGGTTTACCTGAACCAGCTTTTCCTGCAGACCTTCGTTGGGATCAACTTTCGACATAACCAAGCACCCTTAGAATTCAAGCCCGTTTTCACGCGCTGCGTCAGCCAGCGCCTTTACGCGACCGTGATATTTAAAACCGGAACGGTCAAAGGCAACGCGCTCAACGCCCGCTTCTTTGGCACGCTGAGCGATCAGCTGGCCCACTTTGGCCGCTGCGTCAGTGTTACCGGTAGCTTCAGCACGCAGATCCTTCTCTACAGTGCTAGCGGAAGCCAGTACCTGGCCACCATTCGCAGAGATTACCTGCGCATAGATATGACGCGGAGTACGATTTACGCAGAGACGAACTTCGCCCAGTTCACGGATCTTCAGGCGAGTACGTTTTGCCCTGCGCAGACGTGCAACTTTTTTGTCTTTCATGGCATTAATCTCGACGATTATTTCTTCTTGGCTTCCTTACGGCGCACTTGCTCATCAGCATAGCGCACCCCTTTACCCTTGTAGGGCTCAGGCGGACGGAAGGCCCGAACATTGGCTGCAACCTGACCTACCAGCTGCTTGTCAATGCCCTTGATAACGATCTCTGTCTGGCTCGGAGTTTCGGCAGTAATCCCCTCAGGCAGCTCGTAAGCAACCGGGTGGGAGAAACCGAGAGTCAGGTTAAGAACCTTACCCTGAGCCTGCGCACGATAACCTACACCGAGGAGCTGAAGCTTGCGCTCAAAACCTTCGGCAACACCGGTTACCATGTTGTTCAACAGAGCACGCGTGGTACCGGCCAGGGCCCATGCCTTTTGAGACTCTTCGTGGGGCTTCACGGAAACCACACCGTCTTCAACAGACACTGCAACCAGCTCGTGTACTTCGTGCTCCAGGCTGCCTTTGCCACCCTTCAGGGCAACTTTCTGGCCGTCGACCTTGATCTCGACGCCCTTCGGCAGATTTACCGGACTTTTTGCTACTCTAGACATGCTGCACCTAACCCGTCTACGCCGCTTCTGTTAGGACACTTCGCAGATCAGCTCGCCACCAACATTGGCTTTGCGTGCTGCGCGGTCAGAAATAATGCCCTGGTTGGTGGATACGATCATCACGCCGAGGCCGCCCTTAACCTTAGGGATCTCGCCAGCGCTCTTGTAAACACGCAGACCAGGACGGCTAACACGAGCGATCTTGTCGATCACCGGATTACCTTCGAAATACTTCAAATCAACCGTCATTACCGGTTTCTTGTCTTCGCTGACTTTGTATCCAGCGATGTAGCCCTCATCCAGAAGTACTTTGGCAACAGCTTCCTTTGCCTTGGAGGCAGGAATCTCGACCTGTACTTTCTTGGCCATTTGGGCGTTACGGATACGGGTAAACATATCCGCCAGGGTATCTTGCATGCTCATGCCGCAATCGCTCCGCTACTCATGCCTGTTTCTTGGCTTACCAGCTGGCTTTAACCAGACCGGGGACATCACCGCGCATAGCTGCTTCACGCAGCATGATCCGGCTCAGGCCGAACTTGCGGTAGTAACCGTGCGGACGACCGGTGAGGCGGCAGCGGTTACGCTGACGCACCGGCGAGGAATCGCGCGGCATCTTTTGCAGCTGAAGCTGGGCATCCCACTTCGCTTCAGGTTCTGCATTGGGATCCTGGATGATCGCCTTAAGCGCTGCACGCTTGGCGGCAAAACGCTTAACCAGTTTGGCGCGTTTTGCTTCCCGGTTTTTCATGGATTCTTTAGCCATGACAAATCCTCTTAGCCCTTCAGCGGGAAGTTGAAGGCGCGCAGCAGCGCCCGTGCCTGATCATCGGTCTTGGCATCAGTGGTGATGGTGATATCCAGACCACGAAGCTTGTCGACCTTGTCAAAATCGATTTCCGGGAACACGATCTGCTCACGAAGACCCATGGAATAGTTACCACGGCCATCGAAGGATTTCGCATTCAAACCACGGAAGTCACGAATACGCGGGATCGCGATGGAAACCAGGCGCTCCAGGAATTCGTACATGCGATCGTTGCGCAGGGTTACCTTGCAGCCGATCGGCCAACCTTCACGGATTTTGAAGCCGGCAACAGACTTGCGAGCCTTGGTTACCAGGGGCTTCTGACCGGAAATGGCAGTCATGTCGGCAAGAGCACCGTCCATCGCCTTACGGTCGGCTGAAGCTTCACCAACACCCATATTCAGGGTGATCTTGGTGATCTTCGGCACTTCCATGATGTTATCGAGACCCAGCTCTTCTTTCAGCTTGGGTACGATTTCGTCTTTATAAATCTTTTTCAGATCACTCATGGGTCACCTAAACCTACAGCGTTTCGCCGTTGGACTTGAAGAAACGGACTTTCTTGTCGTCTTCAAACCGGAAGCCCACACGATCCGCTTTCTGCGTCTTGGGGTTCCAGATGGCAACGTTAGAAGCATGCAGAGCCGCTTCCTGTTCTACGATGCCGCCTTGAGTACCACGGTTAGGGTTGGCTTTAACATGCTTTTTCACCATGTTAACGCCGCCAACGATAACGCGACCATTGTCCAGAACCTGCTGAACGGTGCCACGCTTACCTTTGTCCTTGCCCGCAATTACGATGACTTCGTCATCACGCTTGATCTTAAGCATTACCTTCACCCGCCTTTATAGAACTTCAGGTGCCAGGGAGATGATCTTCATAAACTGCTCGGTACGCAGCTCGCGCGTTACCGGGCCGAAGATCCGGGTACCGATCGGTGCTTTGTTGTTGTTCAACAACACCGCGGCATTTTCGTCGAAACGAATCAAAGAACCATCGGGGCGACGCACACCTTTACGGGTACGTACAACCACGGCGGTCATTACATCACCTTTCTTAACACGGCCGCGCGGAATCGCTTCCTTGACTGTGACCTTGATGATGTCACCAATGCCTGCATAGCGGCGGTGTGAACCACCCAGCACTTTGATGCACTGTACTCGACGGGCGCCGCTGTTATCGGCAACTTCGAGCATGCTTTCGGTCTGAATCATCGCTAAATCTCTCCAACTCTGCCTCTACAGGCAGCCACAGCAACGGTCCGTTAAGCCTTGTTGGCTTGTTCGACTACATTTACCAATGTCCAGGTCTTACGCTTGGACATCGGACGGCATTCCTCGATGGTTACCAGGTCACCTTCGTTACACTGGTTTTGCTCATCGTGCGCCATCAGCTTGCTGGAACGCTTGATGATCTTGCCGTAAATCGGGTGCTGAACCCGGCGCTCAACCAACACAGTGATAGTTTTCTCACCCTTGTTGGAGATCACCTTGCCGGTAGCGGTCCGGCGCATTTTTGCCTCTGCCATGACTAGTTACCCTGCTTCTGTTTCAGAATGGTCTTAACACGCGCAATGTCACGGCGAACCATCCCAAGCTCGTGGGTTTTGGAAAGCTGACCGGAAGCGGACTTCATACGCAGCTTGAACTGTTGCTCAAGCAGGTTGATTTGCTCCTGCTGCAGCTCTTCAACACTTTTATCTCTCAGCTCGCTCGCTTTCATGGCTTACATCACCGTCCGAGTTACGACACGGGTGCTTACCGGCAGCTTCGCCGCGGCCAGACGGAACGCTTCACGCGCCACATCTTCAGAAACACCTTCCATTTCGTAAAGCATTTTGCCCGGCTGAATCTGGGCAACCCAATACTCTACAGAACCTTTACCTTTACCCATCCGCACTTCGAGCGGCTTCTGGGTGATCGGCTTGTCCGGGAAAACCCGGATCCAAATCTTCCCGCCACGCTTGATGTGACGAGTCATGGCACGACGGGCGGCTTCAATCTGGCGTGCGGTAATTCGACCGCGACCAGTTGCCTGCAGACCAATAGTGCCAAAAGACACTTTGCTGCCCCGCTCTGCCAGGCCACGGTTGCGGCCCTTATGAACTTTCCGGAATTTGGTACGCTTCGGCTGCAACATCGTTCGTTACCCTTTAACCGCGGCCGCGCTTCTTCGCGCCCTTGGACTGCTTCTGCTGCTCTTCCTGCTGAACCTGCTCCATGCCGCCAAGCACTTCGCCACGGAAGATCCACACCTTGATACCGATGGTGCCGTAAGTGGTCTCAGCACGTACGCTTGCGTAGTCGATGTCAGCACGCAAGGTATGCAGTGGCACTCGGCCTTCGCGGTACCATTCGGTACGCGCAATCTCTGCACCACCCAGACGACCGGACAGCTGAATCTTGATACCTTCAGCGCCAGACTTCATGGCGTTCTGCACGGCACGCTTCATCGCACGACGGAACATCACACGACGCTCCAGCTGACCAGCGACATTGTCGCCTACCAGACGCGCATCCAGGTCGGGCTTGCGCACTTCCTCGATGTTGATATGAACCGGCACACCCATTTTGGCGGCCACATCGCGGCGCAGGCGCTCGACATCTTCGCCTTTCTTACCGATTACGATACCCGGACGAGCGGTAGCGATCGTGATGCGTACGTTTTCGGACGGACGCTCGATCTTGACACGGCTCACCGAGGCATTCTTCAGACGCTTGAACAGGAACTCACGAACCTGCAGGTCGGTAACCAGGCAGTCTGAATAAGACTTCGGTCCGGCATACCAGAGCGAGTTATGCTCTTTGACAATGCCAAGGCGAATACCGACCGGATGAACTTTCTGACCCATCTGGTTACTCCTGACCTTCCGAGACTTTCACAGTAATGTGGCAAGTACGCTTGAGGATCCGATCAGCGCGGCCTTTCGCCCGCGGACGGATACGCTTCATGGTCATGCCTTCGTCCACAAAAATTGTGGATACCTTCAGCTCGTCAACGTCAGCGCCGTCGTTGTTTTCCGCGTTTGCAATTGCGGACTCCAGCACTTTCTTAACGATTTTTGCCGCCTTCTTGGGGCTGAATTCCAGAAGATTCAGCGCCTTCTCGACTTCCAGGCCTCGGACCTGGTCCGCTACGAGGCGGGCTTTCTGAGCCGAAATTCTTGCACCGCGCAGACGGGCTGCAACTTCAGTAGCCATGGCTGTCACCTTATCGCTTAGCCTTTTTGTCCACGACATGCCCGCGGTATGTGCGGGTCAGGGCGAATTCGCCCAGCTTGTGGCCCACCATGTGCTCGGAAACCATCACCGGCACATGCTGTTTGCCATTGTGAACAGCAATCGTCAGACCCACCATCTCCGGAATAATCATGGAGCGACGGGACCAGGTTTTAATCGGCTTACGGGAGCCGGCTTCCACCGCATCTTCCACCTTGCCTAGCAGGTGGTGATCCACAAAAGGACCTTTTTTGAGTGAACGTGGCACAGCCTGAACCTCTCTCTATCCCTTACTTACGACGGTCGCGCACAATCATCTTGGTAGTGCGCTTGTTTGTACGGGTCTTGTGGCCCTTAGTCGGTACACCCCAAGGGGTAACCGGATGACGACCACCAGAAGTACGCCCTTCACCACCACCATGAGGGTGGTCTACCGGGTTCATCGCCACACCACGTACAGTGGGACGTACACCCCGCCAGCGCGTGGCGCCCGCTTTACCCAGTGAGCGCAAGCTATGCTCACTGTTGGATACTTCACCCAGGGTCGCCTTGCAGTCAGCGTGAACCTTGCGCATCTCACCGGAGCGGAGACGCAGGGTCGCGTACTGACCATCTTTTGCCAGAACCTGCACGGAAGTACCGGCGGATCGAGCAATCTGGCCACCCTTGCCAGGCTTCATTTCCACGTTATGAACCGTGGAACCCAGCGGAATGTTACGCAGCGGCAGCGCGTTTCCAACCTTGATCGGCGCATCTTCGCCGGACTGGATACGATCTTCTGCCTTCAGGCCCTTGGGAGCCAGAATGTAACGACGCTCACCATCCAGGTACTTGACCAGGGCAATGTGCGCAGAACGGTTCGGATCATACTCCAGACGCTCAACAACGCCAGGAATACCGTCCTTGTTACGACGGAAGTCGATAACGCGGTACTTCTGCTTGTGACCACCACCTTTATGACGGGTAGTGATTCGACCATTGTTGTTACGACCGCCGTTCTTGCTCTTGGCTTCTACCAGAGGCGCGTAGGGAGCACCTTTGTGCAGATCTTCGTTGACCACCTTGACTACAAAGCGGCGGCCCGGAGAAGTCGGCTTGCACTTTACAATCGCCATTATTCCTTACTCCCTTCCTTACTCTGCGCCGAGGAAGTCAATGTCCTGGCCTTCCACAAGGGAAACATAGGCCTTCTTCCAGTCAGCGCGCTTGCCAGCGACGCGACCAAAGAATTTGGACTTGCCTTTCACGTTGGCGGTACGAACAGACTTAACCTTCACCTCAAAAAGCGCCTCAACAGCCTTTTTGATTTCCAGCTTGTTCGCATCTTTGGCCACTTTGAATACAAAGGTGCCATTTTCGTCAGCATTAACTGTCGCTTTTTCAGAAACGTGCGGTGCACGCAGCACAGTCAGGATGCGCTCTTGATTCATGCCAGTGCCTCCTCAAGTTTCTTCAGAGCCGGCACGGTGATCAGCACCTTTTCAAAAGCGATCAGGCTGACCGGATCAACGCCTTGTGCGTCGCGCACATCTACCTTCGGCAGATTGCGGGAACCCAGGAACAGGTTCTCATCCAGATTGTCAGTCACGATCAGCACATTGCTCAGCTGCAGATCTTTCAGCTTCGCCGCAACAGCCTTGGTTTTCGGTGCATCGACAGTAAATTCGTCAACAACAACCAGGCGCTCCTGGCGAACCAGCTCGGACACGATGCACTGCAGCGCGCCACGATACATCTTGCGGTTCACCTTCTGAGAGAAGTCACGGTTGGTAGCAGCAAAAGTCTTGCCGCCGCCACGCCAGATCGGGCTGCGAATGGTGCCAGCACGAGCACGACCAGTGCCCTTCTGACGCCACGGCTTGCGACCACCACCACTCACATCGGAACGGTTTTTCTGAGCCTTGGAACCCTGACGGGCACCAGCCAGAAACGCAGTTACAACCTGATGAACCAGAGGCTCGTTAAAGTCTTTGCCGAAGGCGACTTCGGAAACGCTAACGGTACCTCCAGAGGCAGTATTGAGATTCATCCTCTATTCCTCTTTCAGGCCTTCGCCTTCACTGCCAGACGCACGATCACATCACCACCGGTAGCACCGGGGACCGCACCTTTAACCAGCAACAGATTCTTCTCAGCGTCTACACGCACCACTTCCAGATTCTGGACAGTCACGCGTTCAGCACCCAGATGGCCAGCCATCTTCTTGCCCTTGAACACGCGACCCGGGGTTTGGTTCTGACCAATGGAACCCGGAGCACGGTGAGACAGAGAGTTACCATGGGTCATATCCTGGGTGCTGAAGTTCCAGCGCTTAACGCCGCCAGCAAAACCCTTACCCTTGGAGGTGCCGGTCACATCAATGATCTGACCCGCCTCAAAACCCTCAACGGTCACTTCGGAACCCGGCTGCAGCTCACCTGCTTCAGCACGAAACTCCCAAACGCCACGACCTGCTTCGACACCAGCCTTGGAAAAGTGACCGGCCTGAGCCTTGGTCACACGGCTGGCACGGCGCTCACCCACCGTTACCTGCACGGCCTGATAGCCATCTGATTCTTCGGTCTTAACCTGAGCAACCCGATTCGGGGTCACCTCGATGACGGTCACAGGAACACTGACACCTTCTTCAGTGAACACGCGAGTCATGCCACATTTTCGACCGATCACACCAATCGCCATTGTTTACCTCTTCACAACCTGTCGCGGTTATTAACCCGCCCGTTGTTAACCCAGGCTGATCTGCACATCCACACCAGCAGCCAGATCCAGCTTCATCAGAGCATCCACGGTTTTATCCGTAGGCTCGACGATGTCGACCAGTCGCTTGTGAGTGCGGATCTCATACTGATCTCGCGCATCTTTGTTTACGTGCGGAGAGATCAGCACAGTAAAACGCTCTTTACGCGTCGGGAGCGGGATGGGACCCGTTACCTGCGCGCCTGTCCGTTTGGCCGTATCCACGATCTCCTGGGCAGACTGATCGATCAGACGATGATCAAATGCCTTGAGTCGGATGCGGATTCTTTGGTTAGCCATAGCTAACAAACTCCAGACTGTTTCGAACCATAATTTATATGGCAAAAAGCCCACCCACCTGATCTCCATGGATAGGTACGTGGTGTCAAAACAAGCCCGGGAACAATGCCCCGGTTGGTACTGCCCGAAGGCAGGGCGCGAATAATAGACAGCACCCCGGTTCTTTGCAAGGGGTAATTTCAAATAAAGTGCAAATTAGCCACGCGAGGGGCAAGTATACCCCCAAACTACTCCCTTAGTGGCGTTACCAAACTACCCATGGGAGCGGAATTTCGTAAAACCTGCCGCCACACCCTTCCCTGCTTCACCAGCAACAGCGCATGTTTAGAGCCGAGGAACACATTTGTATGCCACTCCCACCCGGCTTGTGGGCTTGTTGGAAAGAAGGAAGGGATTTCTGATGCTTATTCCAGTCATTATTGCCGGCGGCAATGGCTCGCGCCTGTGGCCGCTGTCTCGCGCTCATTACCCTAAACAGCTATTGCGCCTAAATGGTGAATTCAGCATGTTACAGGCCACACTACGGCGCCTGCCAGCGGACTTGCGCGCTGTTCGCCCTATAGTGGTCTGCAATCAGGAGCATCGTTTTCTGGTGGCGGAACAGTTGAATGACATCGGTATAGAAGCCGATATCCTGCTGGAGCCCTGTGGCCGCAACACTGCACCCGCAGTCGCACTGGCTGCACTGCAGGCCCGTCAGCGCGACACGAACGCCAACATCTTTGTCTGCCCGGCAGATCATGCCATCCGCAATCCCGAAGCATTGGAGGCGGCCATCAGTGCTGGCAGCCAGGCCGCCGACTCAGGCCTGCTAGTCACCTTCGGCATACAACCTAACCAGCCGGAAACTGGCTATGGCTATATATGTATGGGCGAATCACGCGGCAAACACCACCTGATAGAACGCTTTGTGGAAAAACCCGACGCTGCCACCGCCCAACAGTTCCTCGATGACGGAAACTATCTATGGAACAGTGGCATGTTCCTGTTCCGGGCGGAACGCTACCTGCAGGAATTACGGGAATACCATCCTCAGATGCTGGCCCACTGCACCCATTCACTTTTACAGGGCAAGGCAGACCTGGACTTTATCCGCCTGGACGAAACCAGCTTTGCCCGCTGTGAAGACCTGTCCATTGATTACGCTGTCATGGAGCACACCTCCATGGGAGCCGTCGTCCCGGTCGGCCTGCTGTGGAACGACCTGGGATCATGGCAATCCCTGTGGGACCATCTGGACAAGGATGGCGATGGCAACCACTTACGCGGCGACATCATTGCCCATGACAGCAGAAACAATCTGGCCATGAGCGATGAGCGACTGGTTGCCCTGCTTGGCGTGGATGATCTTGTGGTCATCGACACCCCGGATGCCATTCTGGTGGCCCACAAGAGCCAGGCACAGGAAGTAAAGCGCATCACCGACACCCTCAAGTCTCGAAAACGCCCGGAGACCGAGAACCATCGCCTGGTACACCGCCCCTGGGGCAAGTACGACTCGGTCGACAAGGGGAATCGCTATCAGGTGAAACACATCACCGTGAAACCCGGCGAACAACTGTCTGTCCAGATGCACCACCACCGCGCCGAACACTGGATTGTGGTCTCCGGAACCGCCCGGGTGACCTGTGGCGCAAACACCTTTCTGGTGTCAGAGAACCAATCCACCTTTATTCCCATTGGCGAAGTGCACTCGCTGGAGAATCCCGGACGCATTCCCCTGGAGCTGATCGAGGTCCAGTCCGGCACCTATCTGGGCGAGGACGACATCATCCGGATCAGCGACCGCTATCACCGTGAGGACGCCGCCGAGAAAGTGGCTCAACTGCCCTCATGAGTGCGTCCTGTTTTAAAGCCTACGACATTCGCGGCAGGGTTGGCGATGAGCTCGACGAAGACATGGCCTGGCGCATTGGCCGGGCCATGGCCGACTGGCTGAAAGCCAGCCGCATTGTTGTTGGTGCAGACATGCGCCTGAGTTCTCCCGCCCTGAGCAATGCGCTCTGCGAGGGCATCATGAGTAGTGGCGCAGAGGTTGTTGATATCGGACTGAGCGGTACCGAGGAGGTCTATTTCAACACCGTGTACCACGAAGCCGACGGCGGCGTGCAGATCACCGCCAGTCATAACCCGGCGGACTACAACGGCATGAAGCTGGTGCGTCGTGGCGCTCGCCCCATCAGTGGCGACACCGGGCTGTTCGAGATTCGCGACCAGGTGCTCGCCAACCGCTTTCCAGACAAAGGCTTGCGCGGCAGCCGCAAGCGCAAGACCGACAAGCGTCCCTATATACAGCATCTGCTGCGACTGGTGGATTGCCAGCCACTGGATGGCTTCTGCATGGTGAGCAACGCAGGCAATGGCGCCATAGGCCCGGCACTGGACGTCCTGCTTGAATCCCTTAATGAACGCGGCATCAGACCTTTGCTACACCGCTACCATGACACCCCCGATGGCACCTTCCCCAACGGTGTCCCCAACCCGCTGTTGCCGGAAAACCGTGCGGAAACCAGCCAGGCAGTGATTCGACATGGCGCCCAGCTGGGCGTCGCCTTTGACGGTGATTTCGATCGCTGCTTCTTTTTTGAAGAGCACGGCAACTTTGTCGAGAGCTATTACATCATTGGCCTGCTCGCTAACACCCTGCTTGCCCGGCAGCCAGGCAGCACCATTATTCACGACCCTCGACTGACCTGGAGTACCATCGACACCGTGCTGGAAGCGGGCGGCCAGCCCATGCAGAGCAAGACCGGCCACGCGTTCATTAAAGAGCGCATGCGCAAGGACAACGCCCTCTATGGAGGCGAAATGAGTGGTCACCACTATTTTCGCGACTTTCATTACTGTGATTCCGGCATTTTGCCCTGGCTGCATCTGTCGCGGCTGCTTGCAGACTCCGGCCAAACCCTGTCTGCGCTGGTGCGCGACCGGGCGCAACGCTATCCGGTATCCGGCGAGATCAACTTTTCCGTGCCCAATAGCGGCGAAGCGCTTCGCAGGATCCTCGAGCAGTATGCTCACATCGCTCTGAATCAGGACGACACCGACGGGGTCAGCCTGGAGTTCAGTGATTGGCGCTTCAATGTCCGAGCCTCCAATACAGAACCCCTGGTCAGACTGAATGTGGAAACCCGCTCAAACCCGGAACTGCTGGCCAGCAAGACCCGGGAACTGAGCAGCCTGCTGCGGAGTGCATGAATGAAAGCGATCCTTGCCGTTCTGCTACTGTCACTGTTTTGCCAGACCGGCCTGGCCAGTGTCAGGCTGACACCGATTTATGCCAATGAGGCAAGCAACTGGCCGCTCGAAACCTTTGCGGCCAACGGCCTGTTCCGCCAGATTGCCCGTTACCAGCGCGGCCATCCCCAAGCCATCGTTCTCAATGGCGGCGACTACGACCTTGCCAAATTGGCCGGTCAGCTTGATTCCCATGCGCTGAGCCGCACAGAATCGGGCTGGATCTTGCACTACCCCCTGGTCATTGGCCCCGGCACCCGGCTGAATCTGATAAACGACGACCTGTTTATTGAGGGACGTCACGGCGGCTGCCTGATCAATCGCGGTGAGCTGGTCATCACCAATAGTCATCTAGCCAGTAATGGCAACCAGAACAGCGGCTTTATTCACGGCTGGGGCGGTTCCGTCACCCGTATTCAGGACAGCACACTGAACGGGCTGGGTCGCGCCGACTACCGCGCTAACGGCATCAGTGTGGCACGTCATCGCTACCAGAGCGGTGCTGCGGCCGCGCAGCTGTATCTTGCCAACAACCAACTCCAGAACCTTTACCGCGGGGTCGATGCGGAACCTGGCAGCCGCGTACAAATCAATGACCTGTCTATCACCGACAGCCGGGAGCAGGGGGTCGTGCTGCAGAACAGCCCGGCACGCATTGAAAGGCTGCAGATCTACCGCTCCTCAGGACATGGCCTGCGTGCCGAAGGCAGCGCCTCGCTGGTCATGTCAGAAATAGATGTGGGTGACAATCAAGGCAGCGGCGTGTTGCTGGAGAACCACACCGGCCCGGTTCAGATCAGCCAGCTGCGGAGCAGCAACAATCTTGAATATGGTGTCCAGATCAAGGCGGAAAGAGGAAAGCAAGCCACGACTCTGCAAGCACTGGTTCTCCGCGACAATGGCAGCGACGGGTTGCGCCTGGACGGCAGCATGGAAGTCACCCTCGAGCAGGCTGACATCTCCACCAACCAGCGCTATGCCATTGCCATCCAGTCCTCACAACGCATTAGCGCCACCCTCTCCCAGCTCAGACTGCACCATAACCGACTGGCAGCACTGCAGACGAACGGGGAAGGCGAGTTGCTTCTGAACGGCATCAGCCTCCGCCACAACAGTAATCAGGGGAAATATCTGGCCGGCAATCTGGCCGCCAGAGAAGCGGAATTGCTGCCGCCGTTGCTTCGAGGACAAACGGTAGCCGTCGAATTTACCGAAGCTCTACCCACAATCCCGCTAGCGAACCTCCGGTAAAGCGGGACCCGAAACGGTCTGCCCCTCCCTCGGGAAGAGGCAGACGGTCGGCAAACCGGTGGGCATAGACTGGCCACCAGGCCATTTTGTGATCATCAATCACAATCTGCTTCTGCTTGAAGCGAACCCCCTGTCCATCCTTCCGCCAGAAATGCACAACCTGCTCTGCAAGCGCATGCAGCTGCTCGCCTCGTCCTTCATAGAGAGGCAAACCGTTACGGGTACCCGCCTCAGCCATCAGCACCAGCGGTGTCAATGCAAAAGCATGATACTCTTCCGCCCGCTTTCCCCTGGCCGCTTCCAGCGGCAGCAGAACCCCGCCCTTATTGCCAGGGGTAATCTGACTGATAGCCAGCCAGTATCCCCGCTCGGCCCAAGACAAACGCGCCGGATCATCCAGCACCAATGCCGATGCCATCACCGCCCACGACGACCAGTAATCATGGTTGTTGTACAAATCCATCCGTTGGCGCCGTGGCGACGCATGGGCCTGTACCCGGTCTGCCAGGGCAGCGAGCCAACGGCGCTGGCCGTCATTTATCTCCCAGGCTGTCAGGGCTCGCGCCTTCATCATGTTAGTGGCCAGCGCAGACAGGAACCATTTGCGCACCGCCTCTCCCTGCTTACTGGCACCGGGCTGCGTCAACGCCATGGATTCAGCCCATGGCGCCAACGCCTCGTTAAAACACACCTGGGCCGCGGAGCGTATGGCAGGTCGCTCACTGCGCATGTATTCGCCTATCTGGCCCAGGAAGGCCAGATACTGATAGATGCCTTCTACCTGCTGCTGATACTGGCTGGCAGCGCTCTCATCCAGTTCATCCTTGCTGGATCGGGACTGATCATATTTGCTACCCATCGCCAGTGCACCGGCGTAGGGAGGGTAACCCGACGCCATAGCCTGACAGCGCCGCAACGCCGTGGCGTCCGGCTCCGCAGTCGGCAGACGCTGAGCATCAAACAACGGAATCAAGGCGGCCTGGGAGCAACCCGCCACCAATCCCAACAACACCCCGCTCAGTAATCGCACAAGGATGTCTCCACCGTCATGGCCACCGGCTGGGGCTGTTCGAATTCCAGCAACACAGACAACAAATTTCCATGCCGGCTCGGCGGATCCAGACGCAGCAGAAAGCGCCCCGTGTCCAGCCTGGCCGGACGACGAATACGAATCTTTTCACGCTGGCCGTCATCGTAATAAGCCAACACATAGAAATCCTTGAAGTTGCTGTCCGAGTAGTTCATCTCCAGCAAAAGATGCGACTTGCCTGCCGTCAACCGGCGGCGCTCACCGGCATTGGCAAGGACTTCGATACGATCATCCACTGCCGATACCGGCACCGTGGTGGTCTGGCTTGCCAACAAGGCACGATTGGTGCAGCCACCAGAAGCCGCGGGTAACAATTGACGCCATGTTTCCTGATCTGCGAGCGGGTAGCTCACCGGCAATTCCCAAATCAGATAACGAAACTGCCCATCCTGAAACGCCTCCGACAACAGGATATCCTGCAGTGATCCAGTGGCCCCACCACCGGTCATGGCAAAGTTCACCACATCGCGGCTCAGGTATTGCTGCAGAAAACCATGGAAATTGTAGTTCTTGTAACGGTCATCCCGAATGTCCGAGTTACTGGTGCCGACCAGGGCGATGGCAGGGGCGGCCACATCACCAAACAGGGCATCGGCGCTATCGGTGCCCTGTTCCGGGACGGTAATGCTCCCCCTGACCCACTGAAAACCGTAGGAGTTGCCACACACCATGGCAACTGCTGCATTCAAGGTGCCCATCTTTCGCAACAGAATATCCGGTTGAGTCTGATATCTGACTTGTGTGATTTCATCGATGCCAGGGTCCGCCAGCATCACATCTGCCACCTGCCGGGCGCTGACCTGGGCACCATAGGGCGTCCAGTGGTGGTCACGGCGAAAAAAATATTCCTGTTCATGCTCGCCCCGCAACACTGGCTCCATATCCGCAACGCTGGCACCCAAGGCCCGCAACAACTGAGCCTTGTGGAGAAATGAACGGCGTGCTGCCGCCAGCGAGTACCGCGCACTCCAGGGCGGCTCCAATTCTTGCGCATGCATCAATCCACGGGTTGGCTGTAGCATGACAACCAGGCTGACACCGCGTTGGGCAAGCCGGTCTACCAGTTCAGCAAATGCCTGCTGGGCCGCCTCATCCATCGGAAAGGACTCCTGCAGATCGACCTCTGTGCGAAAAAACCAGAAGGGCTTGCCGGCAACCAATTGCCGCATGGCACTCATGGTTCCCTCCGCGTAGGTGGCCGGATCGGTGAGCGCGGGACAGGTAAAGGGAGGCTGCAGGAAAGCACCTTTCAGTGCCCGCGGCTCTTCCTGAGAATTGTCGCCGCTCGCCTCCGCCGTTTCCGTCAGACCAGCAGCGGACGCGACACTAGCCACCACCAGTAACAGGCAGGCCGCCAGACAACAAAGCTGATCAAGGGGTCGTTGCCACATGGCTTTCCTCCAGGTGGGCCTGCACACCCCCGCTTCCCGGTGTCACAAGCACGGTATAGATGCGGCCACGCTGCAAAACCACCTCTTCCAGCGGCAATTCGGAGCCACTGTCCAGCGCCACTTTCAGCGCCACCTTGACGCCGTTGATCTCACGCTCACCACTATTGCCCGCCAGCAACGGACCAATCACATTCACTGCCCCGTTGAGGGTCTGCAGGCTGGCAGACTGGTCCGACAGGTTGTACATCACCAGCAAGGCTTTCAGCCGGTTGTTGAAGTAGATGTCCTCATGTTTGACCAATGACGCCCCATCAAACACCAGCGTTTGCACCGAACGCGCCTCAAACTCGAACGCAAAGGGCTTGCCCGCAACGCTTATCTGCGCCTTGCCCACAGGGCGGTACAGATAGTCACCGGCCTGGCGCGGAGAAAGCGACTGCCGCCAGTCATCCATCTCCACAGCCACCTGCCCGTCCGTAATGTTGACCACCCGGATAAATGCCGAATCCGGTGGCGCGGCCATTTCATAGAGGCCCTCGTTACCGTCCTGGGCTGCCCACACCGGCAAGCTCAGCAGCATGACCAGTATCGCGATCCATGCACGCATGATGTTCTTCCCTCACAATCGGTTCCATTGATTGAATCAGTGCCCGTTCTGGTACTTCCCAGAGCACATACCTCACCCGCTCATCCCTGGCAGCAGGTCCATCGAGAAACTCACGCATAGCGGCAAACGGTCCCTGCGCCTCCAATGCGTAAACCAGCACATCTTCACTGAGCTGCTGCTTGAGAAAGCCCGAAAAATGCCACTCATCCATAGCACTGTAGCTCGTGCCTACCAGAGCCACAGGCGGCAGGTCATCTCCCAGCAGGGCTTGCGCATCCAGCATCTGATCCACCGCTGCCGTCTCATAGCGCATCAAAGGCTCCTTACGCACAGGCCCGACCCCCTCACTGGTGGGCAGATAACGCAACAGATCACCCTCATAGGGTTCAACCCGAAGTTCACGGGTTTCATAGTGATGGGAACCGGGCAAGGAAAGATTTAAGGCAACGCCGGCAGCCACTACCTGAGCACCAAGGGGACTCCAATGGGTATCTGTACGCATGAAGACCGCGCCCTGCGACGCCGCACGTTGCATCAACCCAAGAGTATCGACCCATGCAATATGCGAATCGCTGAGCGCGCCGGTAATGCGCTGGTACAGGGCATCCATTCCAGTAGAGACCGGTCGCGCACTCCATTGCGCATAAAGCCGTCGCTTTGCAGGCACCGGCACCAGCAGCACCTGCTTCCCTAACCCTTCCAGCACGCAAACGGTCGCAGCCAGCTGAGCAAGGTTATCTGCCAGAAAACGCTCGCTGCGGCTGTCGTAATAATATTCTTCCCGGCTGAATAGCCAGTCTTTCTCTCCAACCAACACGCCAGGCCGCCCCGCCTTGAACAGCAGAAAACTGGTATCCGCCCAGAAAGCTATGGACGGCTTTCTGAGAACAAACTCTTCATCCACTCGCCGTTCAAGCTTGCGCACCAGCTCGCCTTGGCGAAACTGCTGCCAGGCGGCAGGCTCGGTGACAAAGAAATGCCCCACCGGATACAGCAACGATAAAAAACCGGCGAAGATGACAGCCAGAAAAAGCCAGCCATTCAGCAGAGATGCCTGTTTCATCGGGATCATGGCAACCTCCTGTTAAAACTGAAAATACAGAAAAGGTGAAAAGGACTCAGCGGATAGCCGCGTCACCGCCAGGAAAAAACCGCACCACAATACGGGTATACGCCAACCACTCACGCTCTGGAAAATGTTGCTATTGTCCAGCCCCAGATAGAAACGCTTGTTGTAATACGCACTGGCCCTATCCCAGCACAGGGCAACGAGGCAGAACAGCAAGGTCACGGGAGAAACCCACAACATCAGGTTATCCAGGCTACCCCAACCGTTCAGGCCCAGCAGACCGGACATGATGTTCCAGGCGCCATCCACATTCCCTACCAGGAACAGCGGCCAGATGAACCACAGAAAGGCTTGGGTGCGGTAGTTCTTCCACAGGGAATAGGGCGTCGACATGGTAGTCGCCCAGCCGAGACGCCGTTCCAGCACCATCATGCCCCCCAGGGCGGCCCCCCACAGCACGAACGCTAGATCCGCACCATGCCACAGGCCTGCCAGCGTCAAAGTGGTAAATGTGGCCGCCGATACCGGCCAGCCCAACGTTTTCTTCAACGGCCGGTACAAGTAGTCCCGCAACCATTGCGACAAGGTGATATGCCAGCGCTGCCAGAACTCCGTGACACTCTGACAGACAAAGGGCTGATTGAAATTTTCCTGAAACTTGAACCCCATCATCATGCCCAGCCCAATGGCCATGTCGGAGTAACCGGAAAAATCGAAATACAGTTGCAGCGTCGAAATCACTACCGCAAACACGCCATCAATCAATCCTGGTTCAGGTGTGGCCATCAGGTAGGCCGCTACCGGCGCAATACTGTCTGCGATCAGCACCTTCTTGATAAACCCCAGCAGAAAACGACTTGCCCCCAGCGAAAACAACTCCATGGAGTGGGTGCGCTGTTCGAACTGACGTTCAAGGTTGCGGTAGCGGAGAATAGGGCCGGCGATCAGTTGCGGGAAAAACGAGATAAAGGCCGCAAAATTGATAAAACTGCGTGTGGGCCGGGCATCCCCTCGATATACATCCACCAGGTAAGCCAACGCCTGGAAGGTATAAAATGAAATACCCAGGGGCAGAATAATCTTTTCCAGAAAGAATGGATTCAGCCCCACAGACACCATCAGGGCACTGATGCTTTCCACTCCAAAGTTGGCGTACTTGAAGTAACCTAGCGCCGCCAAATCCCCCAGTACTCCGACCACCAGCCAATAAAAACAGCGCGGATGGGACCGGTACTTCTGGATCGCCAGAGCAAAGAGATAATTCCAGAGGGTAATAGCCACAAACAACAGCAGGAAGTCCGGGCGCCACCAGGCATAGAACAGATAACTGCCAATCAGGATCGTCCAGTTACGCCACCGGGTTGGCGTCAGGTAATACGCGGCCAGGAAGAGCGGCAGAAAAAGAAAAACAAAAAGGTTGGATGAAAACACCATGGTCACCACCTCCCTGCGATAACAAACAGGATCTGGTGAATCTGCTCCGCCCGCTGATAGGCATCGCCCATTTCAAACGCCGAATAGCTTAGCCTTGCCGACACCTGCATCTGTCGCCGCTCGGACAGCGCCAGCGGAAACGATTGCCACCCCAACGCCACATTCACCACATTGCCAAGATGCGATTCGCCATCCACCAATGGATTGCTGATCGGACTGTTGACCCTGATCGAGGTATTCAACCGCTGCAGCGAGCCAGCCAGCACTTCCAGCTCGGCACGGGGCCATAACTGCTGCCGGTACCAGACGGCAGCAAAGGACAGATTCTTCATTTCATAGTCGAGCAAATCTCCCAGCACTCCGGTGGAAAGATCCGCTACGCCAGGACGTCGGTTACTTTGCACCCTGCTCTGGAAATAACTGTCGTTTACCGCATAGTCCGGCTCATCCGTGGTGCCTGCCCGCAACCCCAGAGCCGGACGCCAACTCAAGCTGTCGATGCGGCCATACAACTCACTTTGGATAAAATAGCCCTGCACCCGGTCTTCGCTTTCCAGACGACTTCCCTGGCCATCGACCATATAGCGCTGCAGATCACCTTCCTGGAATAATCCGTTGACCGTATACCCGATTGCCGGAGCATGCCCGCTCTCGCCGTGCAACCGGACCCCGGCCCAGTAGCCGGTGAAATCGCGCACATCCAACAGATCTTCCAGCCGTTTCATCTGGTTTCCGGAACGATCATCCTGATAATGCAGCTGCAGTTCCCACCAGTGGCCCGGCATCCATTGCTTTCCCACACCCGCCAGCACCCTGAAAATATCCTCGTCTCGCGGATCCAGGTCTGAATCATCGGATCGGAAGGTTGTCATCTGCTGGCCGGCAACCAGATGCGCCCGCCAACGGCTGGACTGATAATCCAGATTGAGACTTTCCAGCGGCAGATCCCAGATCACCCCCTCCACGTCCTTGTAGGATTGGCGACCCAGCGCCAGGGACAGGGAGGGCGAACCAAACAACATCCGGCGACGCACCCAGATATCCCGCAGTTCCGCATAATGTTCATCCTCACGGATACGACCGTTATCGTCCGTCTGCAGGCTACTTGGCCTCCCCACCGCCAACAGCAGCTTGGCGCGTACCTGAGCGTCCCAGCGATGCCACTCGGTATCACCACTGCGCCAGTAGTAACGGGGCTCATAGCGAATCAAACCATTGGGCTCGGTTTCATCATCGAGGAATAACTTGGCGTACTCCGGAGCCTCACCGGCACTGAAATACAGCCGCTGATCATAGGTGTGACGCGGCAGGGGATCGGCGAAGGCGCTCATGATGGGCAGCACTGACAGAATGGCAACAGCACTAATACGTAATCGCGACATGGAACTGCTCCTCTAGCCAACGACGACGTTGTGCGATCAGTTTTTCCGCGGCCTGGTCTGCAGCGGGCTGCAGACTTTCCGGTAATATCAGCCTCTCATCGCTCTCCTGGCGAGCAGTGCGGGGCAGCAATACCTTGCTGGCCTCCTTGTGCGCATATGCGCGAATCGGATCACGCATTATCCCCCTCCCGGTGGCATACAAGGACGATAACGACGCATCTCCCTCCGCCATCCCGGCTTCCGCCGCCCGCGTGTAGTACATCACCGCACGTTCCATGTCCGCCTCCCCCAGAAACCCACTTTGATACAGTGTGCCCAGCGGCATCAGCGCCTGTGCCATTCCCTGACTCACCAGCTTTTCCAGATCGTCTCTGGCACGTTCCGGCCTCAACGCATACCAGGCCCACTGCATGTCCCCCTGGGCACGAAAAAACGTTGCCACCGCCGGGTCCAGCGGCATCAGTTCCGCCACCTTGGAGTTAAAATCACGATGGGAGTAAAAATTTGGCCAGGACAGCATGTAGCGCAGCTGCTCTGACAAGGCCTGCGGCTCTCCGTTATCCGCCGCTCGCTGCAGCCATCGCATCACTGAAGGATCATGCTCTGCGGTGGTAGCATTTGCCTTGATCAGGGTGGCCACACGCAGACAATACGCCCCGTCCAGAGACACATCCCCTTCAAGGTCCTGCATCAGGGCGACAAAGCTTTCTGGCGTCCCATTCTGCCAATGCATGTCCTGCAGGTATTCCACGGCCCTTGGATCACGATGCAGGGCCTGGGCATAAAACGCTTCCGCCTGCGCAATATCCCCTTTGTGTTGAGCATAGCGACCGGCATAGGTTTCGAAATAACACTCCATCACACAGCTGCGGCGATACAAACGAAGCCATTCTTGCCACTGCTGATCCGTTGCCGCACCGGGATAGAGTGCAACTACATCGAGTGCCAACCGCAAATCCTCTTCACTTTCCCGTGGACGAAGCGGCACAAGCAGCTCTCTGGCCCGGTCTTCCCCGAACGCCATGCTTCCTTGATAACGCTTGAAGAGGCGCAAACTGGCAGGCCCTGCACGGTAATCATGCTGTTGCCAGGCACGTTGATACCAGACCATCGCTTCCGCCGGATCGGCGCCCTGTTGCGCAGCCAGTAACTTGCCATATTCCACCTGTGCGGCCGAATCTCCGGCTTCTGCCAGCTCACGAAGCTGCTCCCGTGCCTGCATGGTATTGCCCTGGGCCAGCATATACCGGGCGGTGTTGGTATCCGCCGGCATCTGACAGGCCGACAAGCCTCCCAGCAGGCAAAGGATTACAAGACGGGAAACCATGCCGGATGCACCGTGACACTGACAGGCTGATTCTGATCCGACGTGGACAGTTCTCGCTGGGTCACGATCTGCATGCGCAGCAAACCGCTTTCCTCATCGCGAACCAATTGGCTAATCGTCGCCCCCGCATCGGTGTGCCCATCCATAAAGCGAACCGTAACGGCATCGCCAACTGCCGCACCCAGTGAATCTGCATTACCTTCAAACAATGCGGTCACCAGGTTCGGACCGCTGGGATCAACCAGCCGAATCAAAGCCGTATCCTCCTGGACGAACTCGCCATCGCGTACCATCAAATCGGCAATGTCACAGTCACAGGGGCTATTCAATGTGACCTCAAAAACCGCCGCATCGACCAGTGCCCTCACTTGTTTCGGATCCAGGTTATCGAGCAACACACCATTATTCAGGCGCGCCACCAGTCGGGACGAAACGGTGAGTAACGGCTGGCCACGCTCTACCTGGGTCGCCCCTTCCGGCAGCAGAAGCTGCACATAGCCATTCTCCGGCATCATCACTGTCTTGCCCGGCAAGGAGACCCAGGCATCATCCGCCCGTGTCAGGAAGGCATGCTGATAAAGCTTGTAGGCAACCACCAGAAACGCCAGCAAGCCCACAATGAAAAACAGCAAGCTGCCGAACAGTGCCCGGGCCCGGTCGAGCCAGCCTCTTGCCGTTGGCTTTTGCTTGCCTTTGCGGGTGGCCACATAGTTTTCCCGCTTCATGTTATCAATCACGTCATCCAGCTCGGTGAGCTCACCGGCCAGATAATTGCTGATCAAAAGCCTCAGCAGATCCGTATTCTGCTGGTCAATCACAGTGTACTGCCCACCCACCCGCTGATTACTGTCTTCCTGGTAGATCACCTTGAAGCTCACCGGCATGGACAGGTTTGCCCGCCCCAGGCGAAAAACAATTTCACCGTGGCAGAGCGTGCCCGGTGTCAGATTGACTTGGCCGGCAACAAACGACAATCCACCCAGCGACACGTCCTCCAGTGAAAAAATCCCCTTCACCGGGCTCTGCATGCGCAGCCGCAGGCTTCCCTGCAACCTGACGCGTACATGTTGACGTTCTTCCTGGGACTCGTGTACCTGACGAACCTTTTTCTCTTCCATGAACCTTCCCTCCGTGGCCACTCCTGCTTATCCCCAAACTTGCAGACGCGGCGTTACTAGCTACCTGTCAGCAGCATCATCAAGCAAACAAACAGACTAGCTGCTGAAAACAGCATGGTTTTTGAGCTGATGCGGTTGAGTACCACATCAAAGCCAGCATTCTGATTTGAAAGCGTCGTTTTCTGCCGCGTCCAGCTTTGCCTGTCGAGATGAAACAACGCGAAAATCTTGACCAGCGATCCCACCACCTGGTTGTAATACAGCAGTACCGGATACAACGGCCCTACCGGATGACAGGTCACTGTCAGTAAAAGGGCAACGAAGGTTCGGGATAACGAGATCCAGAACAGGTAGACGAGAAATAACTGCCAGTTTTGCAGCGATGCCAACATAAACGCGGCTGTTAACCCGATCAGGCAGGTCCACATGCTGATGCGCTGGTCGTACAAGACAAATGTGGTAAACAGCCCCAATCTTCGCCAGCCCAAACGGGTGGCTCGTAAATTCTGGCGCAGGGAATTGCCATACCAGCGAAACATCAACTGCAGGGTGGCAGGCACAAAACGATGATGAGGTGGATGCTCCACCGTCAGAGTGTGCGCATCCGGCACATAGAAAGTGTCCCAGCCCAATGTCATCAGTGAGTTCCAGCTGGATTTGTCATCACCCGTGAGAAAGCGGAATTTTCCCAGTCGCCAATGCTGCAAATGATCCGATTCCACATCGGCAATAAACTCCGGGGCAGTCAGTACCGCCGCCCTGAAAAAGGACATGCGCCCGGTCATGGTCAACACACGGTGCGATAGCGCCATGGAACACATGTTCAGATGCCGTTGAGCAAAGCGCATGGTGTGCCAGTCACGCATCACGCGACTGCCCCGCACCACACATTGCTCGTTGGTGGTTAGCCCGCCCAGATTCGGCATCAACCCGAAAAAACAGACGGAATCCCGCACACAATCCGGCGCCAACATGGTATCGCCATCCACCACCCCCACTACCGCGTCACGATCCGGCATGGTGCGGCTCACCGCCCGGAAGGCCAGCGCCAGCCCATCCCGTTTGCCCGTGCCACGGGCACGGCAAATGATCAGTTTTACGCTCCCCTGCGGATCAAACTCACGATGACACTGGCGAATCAGGTTTTCGTCCGCACGCTCTACGATGGACACCACAACCGTGGCCGGCACACCGCAATTCAAGGCTTCCCTGAACACACTGGCATAAACGTTCCAGGTAGTGTCGGCCGGAATACGAAAGCTGGTCACGACCAGATAAACATGGCTGGGCGCATATGCATCGGGATTACGGTCAATCGTTCGCCGCATGCCAGGAAAGGTAACCCGCATAAACCACAGGCCCCGCAACAAATGCATGCCACCAATGGAATAGCGCCATAATCCAATGGCACCGATCAGCAAGATAAATTTCTTGTCGCCACTATCGAGATAGTCCGGCTCGATCAGAAGCCCCAGACCCATGACTACAGATAGCCATAACAGCCATTCGCCGAAATTCTTCATGGCCGTTACCAGCAAATACCCTGGCGGTCAGCACTGGAAACACCCGGCAGATAGCCACACAGATCAATCAGCAACCGACCACTATTGACGGTGTCCGCTACGGCCTTGAAGGTGGGAATCGCGTGACCCACCACCACCACTTCGCTGTCGTCCACCAGCTGATCCATGTCATTCACCAGACATTTGAACAGCTCTCCATAGCTGCTCCACAACTGCTCAGCCACGGGACTGTGCTGGCTGGCATAGCTGACATTAGTGTCGTAGATAGCCAGCTGATACCCTTCCGCAACCAGTCGGGCGGCGAGACTTACCAGTGGGCTCTCGCGTAAATCATCTGTACCTGGCTTGAAGCTCAGGCCAAGCATGCCCACCTTCTTCATGCCCGATTCACGGATCATGGTTATGGCACGCTCCACCTGATTGTCATTACTGCTGGACAGTGATGCCAATAGCGGAGACGGCAGTGACACCTTGGCGCACCAGGCATTAAGGGCGCGTACGTCCTTGGGCAGACAGGAACCACCGTAAGCGAAACCGGGCTTCATGTAGTAGCTGGACAGGTTCAGCTTGTTGTCCATGCAAACCACTTCCATGACCCGGCGCCCGTCAACACCGGCCTGTTTGGCGATATTTCCGATCTCGTTGGCGAACGATACCTTGGTGGCATGCCAGGAGTTACAGGCATACTTGACCAGTTCAGCCTCTTCCAGTGCCATCTTCACCAGCGGTGCATCCAGTCCTTCATAGAGAGCAGCCAAGGCATCGGATGCATCCTCATTCATGCCACCGACAACAGTCATGGGAGGGTTGAAGAAATCGTAGATGGCAGTGGATTCACGCAGAAACTCCGGATTCACCGCCAGCAGAAAATCAACGCCAGCTTTTTTGCCAGACGCTTCTTCCAGAATCGGCAAAAGCTCACCACGTACCAAACCGGGTAGCACTGTGCTGCGAATCACCACCAGGTGAACATCGTCTTTACTGCGTAATGCCAGACCAATATCCTCACACACCGCCTTGAGATAACGGGTATTAAGGAAGCCACTTTCATCGCTTGGCGTCCCCACGCAGACAAAGGAGACCTGGCTGTCAGCGACGGCCTGTCTGGCATTGGTAGTTGCCGTAATGCGGCCAGCGGCCACACCCTCTGACAGCAACTCTCCCAGCTGATCCTCCACAATAGGAGACTCACCCCGCCGAACCTGGGCAACCTTGCCCTCGCTGACATCCATGCCGATTACTGTGTGGCCTTTTTTGGCGAAGCATGCGGTGCAGACTGCGCCAACGTAGCCCAGCCCAAAAATTGAAATAGTGGACATTCCCTTTCCCCAGTAGTTAGCGGCCATTTCGCAATGACCGAGAAGCAACTCCATCCTTGAAAGCCCATCTAACGCCGGGCGCGAAAGAATGTGTAGAGGGGTAACACTAAAAGGGAACAGTCTTACTAGCAGTTTTTTCGAGAATTAAGCCCTAGAGACAAGAAAATCAGACGCAGAGATAACACTAATGGCTAATTTTTTTTGATTTCCCAATTTTACTGACCCGATTTCGCAAACTGCGTCACAAAGCCAGAATTCCATTCCGTCACTGAGGATAGCCAAAAACTATTAACAAATGCATAAGCCTGGATGCCCCCGGACTGGGACCGGAAAACAGCTTTAGCGGATCAGAACAAAGCCGCTCTTTTGCCTCTTTGCCGTGAGCATGCACGCAGGGCAATACCAAACCCCTGACGTTAAATGCACGCGCACCCAAAGTTCAGCCTTGAGGCTGTCAGGCTCCCGTCGGGTCGGCATAGTTTGTCGTGATTGTCCGTTACGGGTTTTCGCCGCAAGGTGGTTTCAGCGAGAAGCCGAACTGGCAGAGGAAGGAGGGGGCCGGGATTAGCATCAACTGACCGGCTGCTGACGCTGTAACACTTTGTCTAACCCTTGATGAGCCATAAAAAAGGGCCGCCTAAGCGACCCTTTCTCTGATGACCGGGTAACGAATTACTCGGTGATCTTGGCTNCGTCGGTGGTACGGAAGTAGAACTGCGGACGGTAACCGTTGAAGAACGGGGTGTGACGACCACCTTCGTCCTTGCTCAGTACGTATACCTCAGCAACGAACTTGGTGTGCGGCTTGATAGAACCCGGCTTGGCCAGTACCTGACCACGCTCAACTTCATCACGCTTGGTACCGCGCAGCAGTACACCAACGTTCTCACCCGCACGGCCTTCGTCCAGCAGCTTGCGGAACATCTCAACACCGGTACAGGTGGTCTTGGTGGTGT
>NZ_WTUY01000024.1 GCF_009882945.1 Alcanivorax sp. DP30 | reverse complement strand
CGTAGCTCGTAGCTCGTAGCTCGTAGCTCGTAGCTCGTAGCTCGTAGCTCGTAGCTCGTAGCTCGTAGCTCGTAGCTCGTAGCTCGTAGCTCAACTCAACTCAACCTAAGCTCACACCCGACCGCCTGAAAATACTCCTGCTCCTGCTCCAGATCTGCCAGGGTCAGCGGGTGTTCGTCCAACCATCCTTCCGGGAAAGCCAGCGCCAGAGCATTCCCCTCTGCCTTCAACTTCATGGCCGGAGTCGCTTCGTCACAGCGGGCATGATGCAGGCGTGCGGCGATGCGCAGCACCAGACACAAGCGCAGCAACGGCTCACGTTCATCCGCAGGTAATTCTTCCAGTGCGCTCACTGGAATCTTGCGCCGATGCCCGCGCACCAGCACCGCCACCGCCTGCTGTTCCTGCCGCGAGAAGCCGGGCAAGTCAGAATTGGTGATCAGGTAGGCGCCATGCTTGTGGAACTGACTGTGTGATACGGCCAATCCCAGCTCATGCAGGAGCGCTCCCCAGCGCAGGGTATCGGACATTTCCTCGTCTTCCAGCCCCCAGTCACTGGCCGCCTGGCCAAACAGCGACATGGCAGTTTCACAGACCCGCTCTGCCTGGCTACGCTCCACATGATGGCGGTTCATCAGTGACTGGATACTGCGATCGCGCACGTCCTCATGGCCAAATCGACCCAGCAGGTCGTAGAGGAGGCCTTCGCGAAGTGCACCGCTGGACACCTCCATCTGCTCGATACCCAGCTGCTCAAAGATGCCGTAAAGGATGGCCAGCCCGGAAGGGAAGATGAGCCGGCGATCTTCGCGCAGCCCTTTTAGGTCGAGCTTGTCCGCATTTCCCGCCTTGATGACACGCTTTCGCGCTTTCTTGAGGCCCTCAAGGGTAATACCGGTATCGGACCAGCCGTTCTCGACGCACACCTGACTGATAGCCTTAATGGTGCCGGACGCGCCGACGCTTTGCTGCCAGCCAATGCGCCGGTAGTTGGCGTGGATGGAGAGTACCTCCTGCCGGGCTGCGGTCACCGCCTTGTCAAAGGCCTTCTCGGTGATATTGCCCTGCGCGAAGAAGCGCTTGGCAAAACTGACGCAGCCCATGTGCAGGGACTCGGTTTCCGAGGACTCAAAGCGCTCGCCGATAATCAGCTCCGTTGACCCGCCACCGATATCCACCACCAGCCGCTGCCCGGCATCGTCCGCCAGGGTATGTGCCACCCCCAGGTAAATCAGGCGAGCCTCTTCGCGACCCGCCACGATCTCGATATCATGCCCGAGCACTTCTTCGGCCCGGTCAATGAACTGGCGAGCATTACGCGCCTGACGCAGGGTATTGGTGCCCACCACCCGCACGCTGCCGCGGGGAATGCCGGCAATACGCTGCGCAAAGCGCCCCAGACATTCCAGTGCCCTGCTCTGGGTTTCGTCGTCCAGACAGTTGTCCCTGTCGAGGCCGGCGCCCAGTTGCACCTTCTCGGACAAACCGTCCAGGAGCTGGATTTCGCCGTGCACCTGCCGTGCCACGACCATATGAAAGCTGTTCGACCCCAGATCTATGGCGGCCAGATGTTCGCCGTGCTCCATGCATACTCCTTTTGCGAATTGGCCGATAGTACCTTTAAATCATGGCGTTAGGATGTCAGCGGTAGCAAAAAATGTTGTTTTACTTTGCCGCTTACTGACCGCGATAGGCAAATCCTGTGACGATAATTCATTCCCTCGCTTGAAAATGAGTGCCCGCAACCTGATATTATTGCCCAGTGCGACGACCCCAGTGGTCAGCCAATCCCTTTATATCAGGAGAAATCGATGAGCGGCGAGATTATCAATGTGACCGACGCGGACTTTGAAGCCCAGGTCATCAATGCAGACGGCCCGGTGCTGGTGGACTACTGGGCACCCTGGTGTGGTCCCTGCAAAATGGTCGCGCCGATCCTGGAACAGCTGGCCGGAGAGTATGAAGGCCGCCTGACCATCGCCAAGATCAACATCGACGACAACCCGGAAACCCCGAAAAAGTACGGTGTACGCGGCATTCCGACCCTGAGCGTTTTCAAAAACGGTAACGTGGAAGCCACCAAGGTAGGCGCCCTGTCCAAGAGCCAGCTGAGCGCATTCCTGGACAGCACCCTCTGATCCACGGAAACACCCTGTAACGCCCCGGTCTGCCGGCCGGGGCATTACTGCCTCCACCCCTATAGACAGCCCCAGCCCATAGTGGTAGATTCCAGAACAGCTTTAAGGAACCTCCTTACAAGCACCCCCTTTTAGTTAGTCCTTCGGAACCTCTGGTTACCTTATATTCCTGTGGCCCCCTTTTTAGGCTTGCCGGGCCAGATTCCGAAAAACCGGATTATCAAAACAACTGTGGCACCGCTGGCGGTGCATCCTCTCAATTCATCCAAAGCAAAAACATACGCCAATGAATCTTTCTGAACTGAAGCAGAAGCCGATTGGAGAACTTCTGGACATTGCCAAGGAACTCGGTCTCGAGAACCTGGCAAGAACCCGCAAGCAGGACGTCATCTTTTCCATTCTCAAACGCGCCGCCAAAAATGGCTCCGACATTTACGGCGATGGCGTGCTGGAGATCCTGCAGGACGGCTTCGGATTTCTTCGTTCCGCCGAAGGTTCCTACCTGGCAGGCCCGGACGACATCTATGTGTCTCCAAGCCAGATCCGCCGTTTCAACCTGCGTACCGGCGATACCATTTCCGGCAAGATCCGCCCGCCCAAAGATGGCGAACGCTACTTCGCCATGCTCAAGGTCAACGAGATCAATTTTGACCGCCCGGAAAACGCCAAGAACAAGATCCTGTTTGAAAACCTGACGCCCCTGTTCCCCACCGAGCGTCTGGTCATGGAGATCGGCAACGGCTCCACCGAAGACATCACCACCCGGGTGATTGATCTGGTGGCCCCCATCGGCAAAGGGCAGCGCGGCCTGATCGTGGCCCCGCCAAAAGCCGGTAAGACCATGCTCCTGCAGAACATCGCCCAGTCCATCGCCCGCAACAATCCCGAAACCCACATGATCGTACTGCTCATCGACGAGCGTCCGGAAGAAGTGACCGAAATGTCACGGACCGTGCGCGGCGAAGTGGTAGCGTCCACCTTTGACGAGCCGCCGGCCCGTCACGTTCAGGTGGCCGAGATGGTGATTGAGAAGGCCAAGCGACTGGTGGAGCACAAGCAGGACGTGGTGATTCTGCTCGACTCCATCACCCGTCTCGCCCGTGCCTACAACACGGTACAGCCCAGCTCCGGCAAGGTGCTCACCGGTGGTGTTGACGCACACGCCCTGGAAAAGCCCAAGCGTTTCTTCGGTGCTGCGCGGAACATCGAGGAAGGCGGCAGCCTGACCATCCTCGCCACCGCCCTGGTCGATACTGGCTCCAAGATGGACGAGGTGATCTACGAGGAATTCAAGGGCACCGGCAACATGGAGCTGCATCTGGACCGCAAGGTGGCAGAGAAGCGCGTGTTCCCGGCCATGAATATCCGCAAATCCGGCACCCGCCGCGAAGAACGTCTGGTGAGCGAAGACGAGCTGCAGAAGATGTGGATCCTGCGCAAGGTGCTGCATCCCATGGACGAAATTGGTGCCATGGAATTCCTCATCGACCGCATGAAGCAAACCAAGACGAACCTGGAATTCTTCGATTCCATGAAGCGCAAGTAACTCGCGCCTCAGGCTCCAACAAGACCCTGCTTCGGCGGGGTTTTGCGTTTCTGCGCCTCACCATCACGGCAACAGTGGCCAACGCAGCCAGCCGGCCCATGCGTTACAA
This sequence comes from Alcanivorax sp. DP30, assembly GCF_009882945.1. Lineage (GTDB taxonomy): Bacteria > Pseudomonadota > Gammaproteobacteria > Pseudomonadales > Alcanivoracaceae > Alcanivorax. The sequence continues at coordinate 158,209 of NZ_WTUY01000024.1, read as the reverse complement.
TACTCCCATGAGCAACCTGAAACTGATTACCTTCGATCTGGACAATACCCTGTGGCCGGTGGACGAAGTCATTCGTCACGCGGAGAAAACCTGCAGTGACTGGATCGCCGAGCACCACCCGGATGCCTCTGCCGCCCTCAGCGCCGAGCGGGTGCGAGCGGTGCGCACCGCCCTGCTCAAGGAAAAACCCCAGTACCTGGATAACCTCACCGCCCTGCGTCAGGACGCCATGAACCGCGCCTTTATGGAGCATGGTTTCGGCGAGGCAGAAGCCCGCCGCATTGCCCTGGATGCCTTCAAGGTGTTCCACGCTGCCCGTAACCAGGTGCGTTTCTTCCCCGGCGCCCGTGCAGTGCTGGAGCAACTGGCCGACAGCTACATGCTTGGCGCGCTCACCAATGGCAATGCCGATTTGAAAATGATCGGTATCGATGATCTGTTTGCCTTTCACCACTCCGCCGAAACCATCGGCAAGCGCAAACCTGCACCAGACATGTTTGCCGCAGCCTTGCAGGATGCCCGTGTTGGCCCCGGCCAGGCCCTGCACATCGGCGACCACCCACTGGAGGATGTCCATGCTGCCCGCGAACACGGCATGCATGCGATCTGGGCAAATCTGGTGGATATGGACTGGCCGGTTGAACTGGCGCAGCCCAGTCACCATATTCACAACCTTCAGGAAATCCCCGACCTGATTCCCCTCTTTGACGAGTGAATTTCTTGATGAATAAACACGCCGCCCTGACTGCCATCCTGAATGATCTGCAGACCGAGCTGGAAAACCAGCAACTGTGGACAACGCAGCCACCGTCGCCGTCCGCCTTTCAAAGCCAGACCCCCTTCTTTGCCGACACCATGGATTTCAGTGAATGGTTGCAGTGGGTATTTGTGGCTCGCTTTCGTGCCATGATAGACGCCGGCGCCCCCCTGCCCGCCAGCTGCGACGTGGCGCCAATGGCCGAAGAAGCGCTCAAGGAAATGGCACAGGATGAGAGTGAGATCATCAGCCTGCTGAAAGCGTTCGACGAACATTTTTAAGCAGACAACGGCAAAGTCCGGGTTGGACTTTGGGAGCGCGCCGACTGGGAAGCCGGGTGTTATTCAGCGGTTCCCTAACGAATCACGCTGTCACGAAGCAGATCCCGCCAGGGTTTTTCCCCTTCACCCGCCGACAAAGTCCAAAGCCAGCCGCCCTTCTCATCCAGGGCCTCCAGTGCCGTGACCACCTGCCCTTCGCCCGGTTTACGCAGGCGCCACAGGCTGTGCATTAGTGACATATCCAGCGACACCAGGGCACCGTTATGCGCCAGATGACAATGATTGCCCTGCCAACGCGGCGAGGACCAGGGGGCGGTCATGCACAGCCGCACACCCTGATTGCCCACGCACAATGTCGTCGCCGAATCCCGGTTGGCCGCCTCACCCAAAACCGCAGGCAGGGTTTCCGGGCGAACCTGACAGGCAAAGCTGTCACGGACGGCATCGTAAAGCACTGCGCGCTGATCATGACAACGGGTCAACAGGTGGCCAAAATCGTCTTCGTCCTGACTGCCCGCCCAGTCTTTCTCCAACTCACTGAGCGGCCCCAGCACCCTGCCTCCGAATCGGGAAATGCCTTGCACCAGCCCCAGGCTCTGTTGGTCAGGATGCAGCATGGCACACACCAGCTCTTCAAATGCCAGCCCACCGCTTTCCGGGGCCACCGCCATTTGCTGCAGGGGCTGCCCGCGCCGATCCAGAAAAAGCAGACTGCGGGCTGGCAGTGAACCAGTGGGCTCCAGCACCGCCAGCACAGAATGCCACTGGTCTACCTGCAAATTCTGACGCAGGCGACAACGCTCCCCCACCGACTCCAGCCACCACTCCCCGTCACTGAATGCGGGGTAGTGCATGCTTTGGGACACTTTGGAGCCCGACGAAAAGGTGGTGACCACCAGAGAACCAAGACGGTATAACGCCTTGAGAATTGCCAGCGGTTCATCCTGCAACCGCAGTACCCGGTCACCCAGCGCCGCACCGCACTGCCGTAACAGGGGAGATGCCGCCGGTGCCGAGGGCCATGCCATTACCGACATGCTGCCTCCATTTCCACTGCACCGGTCATTGCGGTGCAGGCTTGTTAGGTGTGGAAAGCTGGCGGCGGCTGGCGATCCACGTCAGGGAGAAAGAGCGATGTTGTTTGCACCACATTGATTGCAAGGCATTAAACGAAAACGTGGCGCGCAGAACATCACTTGGTAAGAATTAACCGGTTATTGGAAGTACGCCGCAACAGATAGCGCTCTCCCGCGTGCTCGATCCACAACTTGCCCTGATGATTCAGTAACAAGGCACTTGCCACACTGCTTTCCGCATTGATGGACACCCTGCGCGGGGATGAAGTCACGATTTTCTTTGGTTGCGTCATGCCGACCTCCAAATCCTTATATGAGAATCATTATCATTATTGATTGGGGATCCGTCAACTCCCAGTTCCGGATTTTGATTCAGCGCATCGGCGTCGCTACAGACGTTCTTGTTGAGGGGCGCCCCATCGAAGCTCGAAAATGGTGCCACAGCCCCATCGAAGTTCGTCTCTGCTCGATCATTCGTTACGTCAACTCTCTTCCTTCGACTTGCTACAATTCTATTCGCCTCCCAAAATACGCAGCCGCAACATTGATCACTCACCAGCGTTCCTGGCCTTCCCGGCTCAAAAACAGGTTAATCTCCGCGCCTTCAGATCTTCCTCCAGCCCCACCGCCAATGAAAAATATTTTATTTCTCAACGCAGCTTGATCCTCATCCATCTGTTGCGGAGCACCTTGCATCTGAGGTTTTTACTTTCCCCTATCGAAATACGCCCTGTAATGGCGTTAGACTGAAATCATGAATACTGCGATGGCACACCCAATGACCGAGTCCCCCCAGGAACGGCTGGCCGCTATCCTCGACAGCCACCAGCCCAAATCCATTCTGGCGGTAAGCCTTAACCCCATCCCTGTGGTCAGCCAGTGGTGCAAGGATCACGATTGCGAGCTGATTGAAATTCAGTCCCCCACCCCTTTCGAAGCCCTGGAGGATATCCAGCGGGTGGACATGGCGATTGTGGCTGATCAGCTGGAATACATGACCCACCGCGACGGACAATCCCTGATGGGACTGCTGAGGAATCTGCATACCGATTCAGTGGTGGCGGTGTACCAGCCAACCCTGGCTCCGCAGACCCTTCGCTGGCCCAGCAACGGATTCCTGGCTCTGGGCTGCCGGGAACAGGGCCACTTCAGCCAGGAAGGGCGAAAGCTGGATATTTACAGCTACGATCTGGACAACTACAACTTCGAGCGCAGCTGGAACAATTCGAAGTTCTGGGCCAACCCGGAAAACTGGGGCAGATACTGGTGGTAGCCACTGCCCTTCAGGCGCCTCACAGCTGGAAAAACCCTTGGGGCTGACGTAAGGTTGCGTCACTTTTACCTCTGTCGGCGACACCATGATTGGTCAACGTTTTCGCGAAATCCTCTACTTCTGGTGGCGCCACCTTGGCCCCCTGTTTCTGGTCTGCGCCCCCTTTGCTCTGGCCACCGAAATGCTTCAGTGGGTCTTCGGTACCGCCATCGCCCTTCCCGAAACGCCTGAAGGCAGCATTGGGTTCAGTGCTGCCAGCCTGGTGCTGATCATGCTGCTGCGCCCACTGGCAGAAGGCGCCGTGATCGCCCAGCTGGCATCCAGTCGCGGCGGAAAACCTGGTGGATTGCTTGCCTGCATGGCACCGGCTTTGTTGATGTACCCCGCACTGCTGGCCACCTATGCAATCATCGCCATGGGCGTGGCGCTTGGCTGGCTGGCGTTCTTCTTCCCGGCCCTGTGGGTCTATGCCCGTCTCAGCTTCGCGCCATATCTGGTGGTGCTGCACCGACACAACCCGCTACGCGCCATTCGTCAATCGTTCACTATGACAGAAGCCCAACAGTGGCCCCTGCTATTGGTGATCGTGCTGGTCTTTCTGGCCTATCTCCTGAGCAGCAGCATGATTGCTAGCGTGATTAGTTCCGCCGTGCCCCATACCGCCGCGGCCAGCCTGCTCATCGCGCTGCCCATCAGCGTCATGGCAGCCGTCAACAACGTGGCCATCTTCCGTTTCTGGGAGCTGGCAGGCAGCCCGGCTGAGTCGTGAGATACGCTCGCCAAGTCCGGTCATGGCAAAGACGTGGATAAATGGCATACTGAAACCAAGAACACCACGAATATCGGGGGACACGCTGTGCCGCAACATACCATGCACCTGAGCTGGACTGCCCATGGCAACCAGGATCACTACCTATGGCATTTGCCGGACGGCAACGAAGTGCGGGTGGTCGATGGCCAACACGGCCAGCAGGAATTCATGGAACCGGAAGAGGCCTTCATCGCGGCCCTGGCGAGCTGCCATCTGCTGTCTTTTCTCACTGAAGCCGCTCGCGAAGGTCTCTCCGTGGCCAGCTACGATGACGATCCGGCAGCGGTTCTGGGTCAGAATGCGCAGGCGAAAATTTTCGTCAAACAGATCATCTTGCAGCCTCTGGTTACCTTCAATGGCGAGCAACCCGACACCGCCCGCGTCCACGCCCTGCACCAACGCGCCCACGAGAAGTGCTTCATTGCCCAGTCAGTGAAAAGCGAAGTCATTATCGAACCGCGTGGGTAAACCAGCTGCCAGCCACAGGCGGCAACGCAAATTTGACTTGTAGCCAAACGAACAGCGCTTTCCCCACGCCTGCTTCAGCTGCAGGAACGTAGCGTAGCGGAGTAACGCACGCAGTGCGGCCCCGAAGGGGTGAGCGCAGCGAATAATCCCTTCCAGGGGCGAAGCTCGCGCAGTGAGGCGACCGAAGGGCGATCACTCTTTAAAGAACTATCGTGCCCGGAGATGCCTGATCGCCCTGCGGTCGATTCCGTACTCCGCACGGTTCGTCCCTCAAGAGGAACTCCTACAGCAGCTCCGCAGAAAAGCAGAGGATTTCGGGAACTTTTCGGGGCACCCAATCCAAGCGCTAGCTTGTAGCTTGTAGCTTGTAGCTTGTAGCTTGTAGCTTGTAGCTTGTAGCTTGTAGCTATGCTCTCTCATACACCACAAACGAGTAGTCGTAGGGGTTCGGGCCTTCCGCGGCGAAGTCTTCACGTCCGATTTCTTGCCATTGCGAGACGTCATAGTCGGGAAAGAAGGTATCGCCTTCTACGTCCGCATGGACTTCGGTGAGATACAGACGCTCCGCTTTGGGCAGTGCCAGCCGGTAGATTTCCGCCCCACCCATGATCACGGTTTCTTCCTGGCCTTCAATGAACGCCACGTTCTCCGCCATTTCCACCGCCTCATCCAGGGTGGCGACGACCTTGGCGCCTTCGGCCACATAATCCGCCTGGCGAGTGATCACGATATTGGTCCGCCCCGGCAGCGGGCCCTTGAGAGATTCCCAGGTCTTGCGCCCCATGATCACCGGCTTGCCGAAGGTGACCTGCTTGAAATACTTGAGGTCGTTGGGCAGGTACCAGGGTAATTTGTTGTCCCGGCCGATGACGTTATTGCTGGCCTTGGCGACCATCATGGAAAGTCGAATGGACATAGTGAAATCCGTCTGACGTCTGACGTCTGATGTCGGACGTGGAGATTTTAGTCGTCTGACGTCAGACCTCCGACGTCAGACCCGCCTTAGATCGCCACCGGCGCCTTGATGTGCGCGTGGGGCTCATAATCACTCAGGGTGAAATCGTCAAAGGTGAAGGCAAACAGATCCTTCACGTCCGGATTGAGAGTCATGGTGGGCAGTTTGCCCGGCGTACGGGCCAGCTGGGTGTCCGCCTGCTCCAGGTGATTGGAGTACAGATGCGCATCGCCGAGGGTGTGCACAAAATCCCCCGGCTCCAGGCTGCATACCTGCGCCATCATCAGCGTCAGCAATGCATAAGAGGCGATATTGAACGGCACGCCCAGGAAAATATCCCCGCTGCGCTGGTATAACTGGCAGCTGAGCCTGCCGTCGGCCACATAGAACTGGAACAGACAGTGACACGGCGGCAGTGCCTGCTTGCCCGCGGCCGCATTGGCATCCGGGGAAATGGCAGGGTCCGGCAGCACCGCGGGGTTCCAGGCACTGACCACCAGCCGGCGGGAATCAGGGTTGCGCTTGATCTCGTCCAGGATCTGGGTGATCTGGTCGATGACCTGGCCATCCGGAGTTTTCCAGCTACGCCATTGCTCACCGTAGACCGGCCCCAGTTCACCATCCTCGGTGGCCCACTCGTCCCAGATGGAAACGCCATTTTCCTTCAGGTAACGGATATTGGTCTCGCCGGAAAGGAACCACAGTAACTCATGAATGATAGAGCGCAGATGCAGCTTCTTGGTGGTGAGCATGGGGAAGCCCTCGCTCAGGTCATAGCGCATCTGGTAGCCGAATACCGCATAGGTGCCTGTGCCCGTCCGGTCTTCCTTGAAGGTGCCGTTCTCCCGCACATGGCGAAGCAGATCCAGGTATTGCTTCATGCCGTCACTCCTCGCTCATCATTGCGGTACGCCCATACCATCATGGCGATACCAAGAATAATCATGGGAATGCTCAGCAACATACCCATGGTCAACCAGCCGCCCGCCAGATAGCCGATATGGGCATCCGGCTCGCGAAAGAATTCCACAAAGGTTCGTGCCGCCCCGTAGCCGACACCAAACAAACCGGTCACCGCCCCGGCAGGTCGCGGCTTGGCCGAGTAGACCCACAGCACAATGAACAGCACCACACCTTCAAGCAGACATTCATAAAGCTGGGAGGGATGCCGCGGCAGCCGATCCGGGTCCGTCGGAAACACCATCGCCCAAGGCACATCGCTGGTGCGCCCCCACAGTTCAGCATTGATGAAGTTACCGAAGCGTCCGGTGGCCAGCCCGATTGGCACCATGGGAACCATGAAGTCGGACACCGCGAAGTAGCGTTTATTCGTTTTTCGGGCAAACAGGGCAAAGGCCACCAGTACGCCGATGGCGCCGCCATGGAAACTCATGCCCCCATCCCAGACCTTGAAAAGCCAGAGCGGGTCACCCAGAAACTTGCTGAAGTTATAGAAGAATACATAGCCCAGGCGGCCACCGAGGATCACCCCCATGGCGCCAAAAAACACCAGGTCGCCGACCTCATCCCGGGTCCACCCGGAACCGGGCTTTTTCGCCCGCACCGTGCCCAGCCACCAGGCGGCGGCAAAGCCGATCATGTACATCAGCCCGTACCAGTGGACCTTGAGAGGACCAATGGCAATGGCGACCGGATCAATCACGGGAAATTCCATAATCTCTTATCCAAAAAACAGTTTCAGCCCAAGCACGAAAAGCACCGCAGCAAAGACCCGTCTCAGGGTCGCAGAAGGCAAACGGTGGCTGACCCTGGCAGCCAGGCGGGCAAACGGAAAACTGGTGAGCACTATACCGGCTGTGGCCGGTAAAAACACATACCCTGCGGCGCCGCCCGGCAGATGCGGCTCATCCCATCCCGCCACCGCGAAACCCACGGTACCCGCGATGGCGATGGGCAGACCGCAGGCCGAAGATACCGCCACGGCCTGCTGCATCTTCAACCGGCACCAGCTCAGAAACGGCACGGTGAGAGAACCGCCTCCAATGCCAAAAATCGCGGAACCGGTACCGATCAGCACACCGGCCAGGCCGAGTCCCAGCGCACCGGGCAAACGTTCCGGCAGGGAGGCATCTGCCTCTCTGGGCCCCATCACCAGCATCTGCACGGCAATCACCATGGCAAACAGGCCGAACAGACGGGCCAATAGCTCCCCTTTCATGGCGTCGGCAATAAAGGCCCCGGCGAAGGCGCCAAGTACAATCCCTGCACCGAGCCGAAACGCCACCGGCCAGCGGACAAAGCCCGCCTTGTGATGGGTACGGACAGCACTGATGGAGGTAATGATGATGGTACTCAGGGAAGTCGCCACGGCCATCTTGGCCACCAGCTCCGGCGGAAAGCCCAAGCCGTGGAACAGGAAAATCAGCGCAGGAACAATCACCACACCGCCGCCCAGACCCAGCGCCCCAGCCAGCAATCCGGCGCCTACCCCCACGGCCAGACAGATCAGAAACAATTCCAGCACAGCCTCTCCCAACACAGATCGCCGCAAGGCAGGTATGCTAGCACGGTGAAACGCCGGACGCCGGACGCCCGGTGCCTGACGCTGTAAACATGACAATCGGGACCATGTGAATGTGTATTGTTTTGCTGGACTGGCGGCCTGAGTCCGACACACCGCTGCGGGTAGCGGCGAATCGGGATGAGTTCCATGCTCGTCCTGCCGAACCCGCGCGCTGGCGCGGCGATATCTTCTGCGGTCTGGATCTCACCGCCGGCGGCACCTGGCTGGGTATTCACCGAAATGGCCGCTTTGCGGTGGTGACCAACTACCGGGAGCCGATTACCGATCGTCAGCCCGGCGAGCGCTCCCGCGGCCTGTTACCCAGCGCCTTTCTGGAATCCACCGCCAGCCCGGAACAATTCGCCCATGAACTGGCCAACGAGCAGCAGCATTACGGCGCCTTCAACCTGTTGGTCGGCACACCGGAAAGTCTCTGGTATCTGGGCAACCGGGGCGCCAGCCCCCAACCTGTCCAGCCGGGCATTCACGGCCTCAGCAATGGCTTGATGGATGATCCCTGGCCCAAGGTGCAACGGGCAAAACGACATCTTGAAGAAACCCTCAAGCGGGGCGGCTCGCTGGAGCAGCTGCTGGACGTGGTCAACGATCGCCACCAGCCGACAGATGAAGAACTTCCCGACACCGGCGTCGGGCTGGATCTCGAACGACTGGTGGCACCGGTGTTTATCCACTCCCCCACCTATGGCACCCGCGCCAGCAGCGCAGTGGTGCTGGACAAACATGGCGAGCCGCAGATGCTGGAGCAGTGCTGGCAACCGGATGGCAGCAGCGGGCAGCGCTCCAGCTCACACCAGGCCTAGCGAGCGCGCATCAGTGCCGCATAGAAGCTGACCATCACTGGATACTGTGCCAGCTCCAGCCGCTCGTTGGCGCCGTGAAAACGGGCCAGGTCTTCACGCTCCAGCGCCACCGGCATGAAACGGTAAACGTTGTCAGATAGCGCCTGATAATGACGGGCGTCGCTGCCGGCAATCAGCAGGAAGGGGGCAACAACCGGCTTCGCTGGCAAGGTTCCGGCCAACGCCGACAGGCGCCGGTATGCCGCCGACTCAGTGGAAGAAATGGCCGAGGGCTCGGCAAAAAAACCGTCCCGGATACTGGCACTGACCGACGCAGGCAGGGTGGCCTTCAGCCAGCGCAACAGTGACTCCTGCGTGTCTCCCGGTGCCAGCCGGAAATTGATCACCGCCTCAGCGGAAGACGGCAGCACATTATCTTTTACTCCCGCTGACAGCATGGTGGGGGCCATGGTGGTACGAATCAGCGCATTGGTGTCCGGCTTGCTGGCCAGCTCGCCAATCACCAGGGGTTCAAACAGCCAAAGGTTGGCAAACACCAGACGTTTCGCCCACGGTTGCCACGGCGCGACCTGCTCCAGCATCAAACGGGTGGGCGGGCTCAGAGTGGCCGCTCTTGGCGAATCCTGCAGCAAGCTGATCCCCCGGGCCAGTTCGCCGATGGCGGTCTGCTCCGGCGGACGCGAAGAATGCCCCGCCCCACCTTCGGCTCGGAGCGTGACACTGATATACCCTTTTTCGGCGATGCCAATCAGCGCCACGGGGCTTTCCATTCCCAGCGTTTCTCCGGGCAGCACCATACCGCCCTCATCCAGCACCATGTCAAAGTGCAGGCCCTGGGACAGCAACCAGGCTGCCATCCTTGCGGCCCCCTGGGTGCCGCCGGTTTCTTCATCATGGCCAAATGCCAGCCAGACATCACAATCGGGAGACAGCCCCTGCGCCAGCAGCGATTCCACCGCTTCCAGGATCGCCATCAGGCTTCCCTTGTCATCCATGGTGCCGCGCCCCCACAAATACCCAGCCTCTATTTCACCGGCGAACGGGGCATGCTGCCAGGATTGGGGGGATGACACTGGCACCACATCCTGGTGAGCCAACAACAGGGTCGGGGCACAGTTCTTGCCACTGTCCCAGTGGTAAAGGAGGCTATGGCCAAAAGTTTGTCGGCGCAGAGTAGCGTGGCTCAGGGGAAACGCCTGCTGAAGAAAAGCATGAAACCGTTCAAACGCTGCAGGCTCACCCGTCAGGGTAGGATGCTGAATCGCAGTGGACAGCCGCGCACTCATGGCGGCCACCTGTTGCTGAGTGAATGTCACCGCTAACGGCGTCGTACTGACCGACTGTGCCGAGGGCAACATCAGGGTGCGCCCAACCAAGACCATCAGCAGTATCAACAACAGCAGCAAAGCGAATGCCAGTGCTCGGGTTAGCACCCTCATGATTATGCCAACACCTTGCGGTTACGCAGCAGATCGCCCAGTCCGGCCTTGTCGAGCTGCAGATCCACATAAGCAGAGATCACTTCACCATTATCCATGGCCAGTACTTCACTGAGCAGCTTGCGGATAAAGCACATTTTCACCTGGCGAATGGCGGCTTTCACCTTGAGCAGGTTGGAGGCATTCATGGACAAGGCGTCCACGCCCATGGCCATCAGTAACAACGCCGCCGCCGGTTCACCTGCCATCTCGCCACACACCGACACCTTCTTGCCTTCTTCCCGGGCCTGCTCCACCACATGCACAATCGCGTGCAGAACCGCCGGGTGGTAGGAGTTGTAGAGCGAAGCCACCTGACGGTTATTGCGATCCACCGCCAGCAGATATTGGGTCAGGTCATTGGTTCCGATGGAAAGGAAATCCACCCGCTGGGCCAGCGCCCGGGCCTGATACACGGACGCGGGCACCTCAATCATCACGCCCACTTCCGGCATGGGAATATCAAAGCCTTCTTCGCGCACCTCCAGCCAGGCCCGATGAATAAAGTGCTGCGCATCTTCCGCTTCGATCACGCTGGTGATCATGGGCAGCATGATCCGCAAATTATTCAAGCCTTCGCTGGCCTTGAGCATGGCGCGTAGTTGCACCATGAAGATTTCCGGGTGATCCAGGGTTACCCGGATACCCCGCCAGCCAAGGAAGGGATTCTCCTCCTCAATGGGGAAGTAACTCAGCGACTTGTCGCCCCCCACATCCAAGGTCCGCATGGTGACCATGTGAGGCGCAAAGGCCGCCAGTTGCTCCCGGTAAATCACCCGCTGCTCTTCCTCGGAGGGAAAGCGGTCGCGAACCATGAAGGGAATTTCGGTGCGATACAGTCCCACCCCTTCGGCGCCACGCTCAAGCGAACGACTGATATCCGTCATTAGCCCGGTGTTCACCTGTAGCTGGATGCGATTGCCATCCTCGGTTTGCGCGGGCAGATCCCGCAGCTTTTCCAGGCCGGCCTGCAGGGAGGCTTCTTCGCGAATGATTTCTTCAAACTGTTTCTTCAGCTCCGGGGAGGCATTGGCCACCACCCGGCCACGGAAACCATCGACGATGATTTCCTTGTCGTCCATCTGCTTGAGCGGAAGATTCTGGGCACCCACCACCGTGGGAATGCCCATGGCGCGGGCCACGATCGCCATGTGCGAGTTCCTCGACCCCCGGGTGGTGACAATGCCGCGGATGCGCTCGCGGGGCACCTCCATCAGCATGGGCGCGGAAATATCCTCGCCCAGCAAGATGCATTCTTCCGGAAACACAATATGACGGCGGCTCTGGCTCTGCAGTTGGGCCAGCACCCGGCGCCCGAGATCGCGCACATCGGCGGCCCGTTCACGCAGATAGGGGTCGTCCATCATCTCGAAATTACGCACGTGCGTGTCGACCACGTCACGTAGCGCCCCCTGCGCCCACTGCCCTTCGCGAATCAAGGCAATCACTTCGGCAGGCAGGGCATGGCGATCCAGCATCCGCAGGTACACATCGAACAATGCCTGCTCTTCCGTGCCCAGGGATTTCGACGCCCGCTCGGCCAGGTCCCTCACTTCATGACGGGTGCGTACCAGCGCATCATCCAGCCGACCAATTTCGTCGCTGATGTCCTCCACATGACGATCCGGCACGGAGGCCAGATCAGCTTCCGGGAACAGCAGCACACCATAGCCAATGGCTGCACCGGGGCAGCCCGGCAAACCGTCATAGAAGCTGGGCAACAAGCCGTCACCGGTATCCAGCTGGTCAAACAACACGCCGGAGGCGTGGGCATGGGCAATCACCGCAGACAGCTGGGCAGAGATGGTGACCAGAAAGGCTTCTTCACTCTGATCGAAACGGCGCACATCGCGCTGCTGAACAACCATCACACCCAACACCTTGCCGTGGTGCATGACCGGCACACCGAGAAAGGCGTGGAAAGGATCTTCCCCGGTTTCTGCCAGGTAATGGAACTTGGGATGGGAGAAGGCGTCTTCCAGGTTAACTGGCTCCTCGCGCAGACCAACCTGACCAATCAGGCCTTCCGCCAAGCCCAGACTGACATGACCCACCGCTTCCTGCTTGAGACCTTCGGAGGCCATCAGTACATAGCACTGATCCTCTTCATTGCGCAGATAGATGGAGCACACTTCGGTACCCATGGCATCGCGCACCCGTTTCGCCATCAAGTCCAGGGCGCTGCGAATATCTGCAGCGTTATTCACTTCCTGAACAATGCGGCGCAGGGTCTCAAGCATCGCCGGCGCCTCCGGAACGGACGCTGGCAGCAGGCTTGCCAGACAACGTGCCCACTTCCTTCTTCAGGGCCGGCGCCAGCTCGCGCAGCGCCCGGGCATAAACGCCCCGCTTGAAGTGAACCACCTTGCGGATCGGGTACCAGTAATGCACCCAGCGCCAGGCCTTGAATTCCGGACTGTCGCTGGCGAACAGATCGATGGCATCCTCACTGGCCACCAGGCGCAGCAGAAACCATTTCTGGCGTTGGCCAATGCAATGGGGGCGATTGCGCGGACGACGCAGAAAGCGCCGTGGCAAACGATAGGTCAGCCACCCTTCCGTGGACGCGATGATCTCCACGTGCTCGGCACGCAGTCCCACTTCCTCTTCCAGTTCACGGAACAGGGTTTCTTCCGGGGTTTCACCGGGCATCATGCCGCCCTGGGGAAATTGCCAGGCATCACGATTACCCACCCGGCGCCCCCAGAACACCCGGCCATCCTCGCCGGCAATTATGATCCCGACATTCAGCCGGAATCCCTTTTCATCAATAATGCCTGTCATGATATCTCTGGAGTTGGGGCTGCGTTCCCGGCGCGGTTGCGTCCATGCAGCCCAATGCCCGAAAAACCCTAAACTTCACAGGGCTAAGGAACGAATTCCCCTGCCTTGTCTTTCAAGCGACGTTGCCCCCATTAAACCTTGTCCTGCAACCTTCAATCAATTCAGATGCTGCAACTTCCATACCTTTTTCTGCGAACTCCCGGACATAAACGCCCCCAGCGAGGCATATCAGCTCATTCTGCCAAGCCTTCGGCAATCTCAAGGGCAATCTCCCATCTCCCTATGACTTGTCATCCGCATCCCCTAAAATGGCCGGCTCAGCAGAGGAGAGGCCATGACACTCGCAATTTTTGACCTGGACAACACCCTGATCGGCTGCGACTCCGACCACCTGTGGGGTGACTGGCTGGTAGAAAAGGGCATCGTTGATGCCGCACATTACAAGGCAACCAACGACCAGTTTTATGTGGATTACCAGAATGGCCGGCTGGACATCATGGCGTACCTGCGTTTTTCACTGAAAGTGCTGGCCGACAATGACATGCCGCAGTTGCACTTCTGGCGCGAGCAATTCCTGGCCGAGAAGCTGGATGCCATGTGGCTGCCCAAGGCAGAAGCACTACTTCAGCAGCACCGCGACCAGGGCCATACCCTGATGATCATCACCGCCACCAATGATTTTGTTACCGCTCCCCTTGCCGACCGGCTGGGCGTGGATCATTTGATTGCCACCGTGGCCGAGTGCAAAAAGGAACGCTACACCGGCGAAGTCGACGGCGTACCCAGCTACCGCGAAGGCAAGGTGACCCGCCTGCATGACTGGCTGCAGGCCAACGACGAAACCCTGGAAGGTAGCTGGTTCTATAGTGATTCCCACAATGACCTGCCACTGCTCGAGCAGGTGGACAACCCCGTGGCGGTGGACCCGGACGCCACTCTTGAGCGGGAAGCCAGAGAGCGGGGCTGGACGGTGATGAGCCTGCGTTGATTGCCATGGACTCGAGGAAGCCAATGAAAGCGACCCTGCACACTCTCGTTGCTGCGCTGCTGATTCTGCTGCTGGGCGCCTGTGATTCCACAGACGCCCCGGTACCGGATACGGCACCGGAAACCCTGACGCAAAACGGAATCGCTGCGGCCCAGTGGCAACAACAAAGCCGGCAGCAATTTGAACAGGCAGCAGCCAACTGGCAGCAGGCCCTGGTAAGCCTTGAGCAAGCGCCAACCGATACATCACTGGCCACACTGCGAGACGCTCTGTCCAGCTGGTACCAGACCTTCACTGCACAATCCCTGCTGCTGAACGCCCGCGCCTGCCAGCTGGACCAGCAGGCGCTGCTGTCGAGAATAGACACCTGGCCGCTTTACCCCGGTTACATTGACGCCATGCCGCAATGGCCAGAATCCGGCCTGATCAGTGACCCGTACCTGGAATTGAATCGCAAGACCCTGCGTATCCAGCACGGCGCCACCGACCCGGCGGAAGCCAGCCTGGGTTTTGCAGCCATGTTTGTGGTGCTCAACGGCACAGGGGATACCCCCAAGGCGCTGGATCATTTCCAGGGTGACGAAAGCAACGCGCCACGCCGGCGCAGCTATCTGAAGCTGGCGGGCGAACAGATACTGGCCGACTACCAGGCACTACTAAGCAGTGACATACCCCTGACCGGTAACGATCTGGACTGTGCCGTGAGGCAGCTCCAGCAACGCCACCAGCTGCTGGCCGACAGTGCGGACAACGACGACGAGCTGGTTATCCCCCCAACGGTACGCAACACCGTCAACGACAAACTACAGACCTCGCTGCAGGGTTTACCGGACGACGTGGCGAACCACTGGGAAGAATTGCAGCCAGGCATCATCGACGCCATTGCGGCAAGTACAAAAGAAGGCTGGCTGCCGATTACGGCGTGGCGGGAAAGCCAGTCCGAATAGGCTTATGGCCGCGGATTTGTGAATAACCCGCGCCACAGAACTGCCGGGCAGAACGTTTTATGGCGGGGGACTGACGCAAGAAACCGGGAGCAGCCTGCGCTCAACTTCCAACGCAGCCCGGCTTCCCTCTTGAATTCGAGGCTAAAACAAAAAAGCCCGCCGGGATTCCCCGGCGGGCTTTTTTGTCGGGTAAAGATTGCTTAGAAGTTATAACGACCGAACACACCGAAGGTGTCACGGTCACCGGCCACGACCAAGCGAGCCCCCAGATCAACGGCCGGAGTGACTTTGAACAAACCCTCACCGTAAACACCCAAATCATCGTCATACAGATCCAGGTAGGTCAAACCACCAGACAGTTCAATCTTGTCAGTGGTCGCGTGACGTACGCCGCCACGAATCTCGAAGCCCACGTCATCGTCATCACCGACACGGTAGTCACGGTCATCGTAGATGATGTCTGCACTAGTGACGAAATCCAGTCCTTGCTGCAACGGCGTATGGAAGCCAACACCACCGGAAAGCTGCTTCCCGTCGATGTCGTAGTCTCCATCATAGAAACGCAAGGCGCCTCGAACAAACAAATGCTCATCGAGACTAAAGCTGCCTTCAGCACTCAATGCATCTGCATCCCAATCACCATCAACATCCCAGCGGTCATAAGCCAACTGACCGTAGTTATAGGAAAAACCGTTGTCACGAACAGCAGAGGTACGCTGCTCCGCCATGGCAGGCGCGGAAATGGCCAGGGCAACACCCGACACAAGCAATGTTTTCTTCAACATAAAGGATCGTCCTCATCAACAATTGAAACGGCTCCAGAAATCGCGACCACTATATTGCTTTTATGGAAGGACCGTCTGCGATACCGGCGCCAAAATTGAGAGTTTTATTCATTTTTTTCAATCAGGGCAACAAGCTTACAACAGGGCCTTGACCTTGGGGTTACCCACACGTTCAACAATCTGTGATAGACCTCAAGGTATCTATCTGCGTAAACAGGAGACGTGGATGACACAACACACTCTGTCAATCTCAGGGGCCACCTGCCAAAGCTGCGCCCGAAAAATCACCGACGCATTAAACGCGCTATCCGGGGTCAACGGCGTGCAGGTGGACCTGGATAACCAGCTCGTTTTGGTGTCTGCTGAACCGGACACCCCTATCGATCAGCTCAGGGATACCATCGTGGAAGCCGGCTATGGGCCGAAAGATCCCCACAGTGAAATGCTTGCCCAGGCCGCATCCTCTGCCGCCGCCCACCCGGTCACTGACATCACCCTGAACATCACCGGCGCCACCTGCGCAGGCTGCGTGCGCACCATTGAGGAAGCCCTGCGCAACACCCCCGGCACCGAACAGGCCGAGATGAACTTTGCCGATCGCACCGCCCGTGTCCGTACCAGTTCCGCCGCTTCGGATCTGATCCAGGCGGTGCAAGACGCCGGCTACGGCGCCAGCGAAGCCAGACCGGAGGATGATGGCAGCGAGCGGGAAGCCCGCGAACAGGCCCATTACAAACAACTGCTCACACATATGTGGCTGGGGCTGGGACTCGGTGTGCCACTCATGGCCTGGGGACTGCTGGGGGGCGACATGATGGTTCGCCCTGGTGAGACCAGCCAATGGGTCTGGCTGGGCATTGGCCTGGCCACCCTCGCCGTTCTGGCCACCGCTGGCCGTCATTTCTTCATCGGTGCCTGGAAGGCCTTCAACAATCACAACGCCAACATGGACACCTTGATCGCGCTCGGCACCGGTGCCGCCTGGCTGTATTCCATGGTCGTTGTGCTGATGCCCTCGGTGTTGCCGGAAGCGGCGCGGCATGTGTACTTCGAAGCCAGCGCCATGATCATTGGTCTGATCAATCTTGGTCAGGCACTGGAAGTCCGTGCCCGCGGCAAGACCAGTGCCGCCGTGAAACGGCTGCTGGATCTGGGCGCCAGGACCGCGCGGGTAATCCGTGACGACAAGGAAATGGATGTGCCGGTGGAACAGGTCCGGACTGGCGAACGCCTGCGCGTGAGACCCGGTGAAAAAATTGCGGTGGATGGCGAGGTGCAAGAAGGCCAGAGCCGCATCGACGAATCCATGCTTACCGGTGAGCCCATGCCGGTGGAGAAAAGCGTCGGCGACAGAGTCAGTGCCGGCACGCTCAATGAAGGCGGCACCCTGATCTATACCGCCACGGCCGTGGGCCGCGATACCGCCCTGGCGCAAATCGTCGCCATGGTAAAGAAGGCCCAGGGCAGCAAGCCCCCCATTGGCCGGCTGGCGGATCAGGTCTCCGCCGTATTCGTGCCTACCATCATGATCATTGCGGTCGCCGCCGCCCTGGCCTGGTTCAATTTCGGCCCGGAACCACGCCTGACCCATATGCTGATCAGCGCCACCACCGTCTTGATCATCGCCTGCCCCTGTGCGCTGGGCCTCGCCACCCCCATGTCGGTCATGGTGGGCGTGGGCAAGGCCGCAGAGCACGGCATCCTGATTCGCCAGGGTGATGCGCTGCAGACCAGCAGCAAGCTGGACACCATCGTGCTGGACAAGACCGGCACCATCACCGAAGGCAAGCCCGCGGTCACCGCCATTCTGTGTGCTGAAGGCGAGGAAGAGAACGGACTTCTGCAGCTTGCAGCCAGCCTCGAGAGCGGATCGGAACACCCCCTCGCCATGGCAATATTGCGCGAAGCAGAACAGCGCGCACTGCCGCTCAGCGATGCCAGCCAGTTCCAGGCACTCAATGGCAAGGGCGTCACCGCATTCATCAATGGCCAGCGCTACCGGCTGGGTAACCGTCGCTGGCTGGAAAGTGAAGGAGTGACTGTTTCCCTGAGCAGTGACTCACTCACGCAAAAAGGGGCCACCCCCCTGTTCCTTGCCGACGAGAACAAACTGCTTGGCATCATCGGCGTGGCCGACCGCATCAAGCATGATTCCCGTGAGGCCATTGCCCGGCTGCGTGACGCCGGCCTGACCGTCATCATGATCACCGGCGATATCCAGGCCAGCGCCAATGCCATTGCCGCAGAGGCCGGGGTGGACCAGGTCATGGCGGAAGTCCTGCCCGAAGACAAGGCCGAAAAAGTGAACGCGCTACAACAGGAAGGCCGCACCGTGGCCATGGTCGGTGACGGTATCAATGATGCCCCCGCCCTGGCCCAGGCCGATGTGGGTTTTGCCATCGGCACCGGCACCGACGTGGCCATTGAATCCGCCTCCATCACCCTCATGGGCGGCTCGCTGCATGGGGTAGCGGATGCCATGGCCATATCCAGCGCCACGGTGCGTAACATCAAGCAGAACCTGTTTGGCGCCTTTATCTATAACAGCCTGGGGGTGCCGGTCGCGGCAGGCGTACTGTATCCCCTTACCGGCAGTCTTCTCAGCCCGGTGATTGCCGGCGCCGCCATGTCGCTGAGCTCTGTCACGGTCGTCACCAATGCCAACCGGCTGCGTCTTTTCAAACCGGCAAGGAGAAAGGCATGAGCATTCTGATCAACCTTTCCGGCATTATCCTCGCCGGTCTGATCGTGTGGTGGTTCTGGCTATCCAAACCTGACAAACGTAAACGCCCTGACGTGACAGGTGAAACCACCGTGATCGTCGAAAACGGCGTCTATCAGCCAGGCGTGATCCACGCCCGAGCCGGACAGCCGCTCACTCTGCACTTTGACCGGCGCGACCCCTCCCCCTGTGCCGAACAAGTGATCTTTCATGGCCTGGAAGCAAGCGAATTTCTCGACAACGGCAAGGTCACAACGGTGACCTTGTCCAATCCGCCCAGGGGCGAATACCGCTTTACCTGCCAGATGCAGATGTATCAGGGCAGATTGATAGTAGACTGAACGCAATACGCAATACGCAATACGCAAACAATGATGAGGATTTGCCGTGAAAAAACTACTGGTCGTTTTATCTGCCCTGCTGATTGCTGCCTGCGGGGAAGACAAACCCGCCCAGCCGGAAACCACCGCTGCCGACAAACCCGCTGCCCAGGTCGCCGCCACCGACAAGGTGCTGGAAGTCTACAAGTCTCCCACCTGTGGCTGTTGCGGTGCCTGGGTGGATCACATGAAAGAGAACGGCTACACCGTGGAAGTCCACGAAACGGATAACCTGCAACCGATCAAGGAAAAGGCCGGCATCCTTCCCGGCGCTGGCTCCTGCCACACCGCGTTCATCGATGGCTATGTGATTGAAGGCCACGTTCCCGCCAGTGACGTGGACCGCCTGCTGGCCGAACGCCCGCAAGGCAAGGGCCTGACTGTCCCGGGTATGCCGGTGGGCTCCCCCGGCATGGAAATGGGCGATCGCATGGATGCCTATGACGTGCTGCTGTTCGACGAAAACGGCACTGCCGTATTCAGTCATCACGCAGGGAACTGAACCCGGCCTTATCGCCCTCAGCACCGCTATTGGCGCGATATAACATCCCGTCAGCAAGTCACGAGTTTCGAATTGCGAAAGCCTTTACCGGTATCGCCTTTCGAAACTCGTCACTCGCAACTCGAAACGTGTAACTCAGCCATTTGGTCGCCCTGCATAACCTGCTGCAAGGAAGCATTAACCGATAACGCAATTGCAACCCATTCTCATTTGCAATAAGATCCGCAGGGTCGTCGCTCAACCCAATATTTTTCTCTTCCAGCAAGCCAGATGCCAGCCATTGAGACGGTATGAGCGGGGGATCGTCACATTTGCCGTGACGAAAAACACCGTATTTTTCAATGGGAACTGACATGACTTACATCACTCGCCGCAAACGGCCTGTAGCACAGACAGCACTTTGCCAGGGTGTAGGCCTGGGCACCGCACTGCTCGCCGGCCTCATCACCACCAATGCCAGCGCCGCGGACGATACTACCGATACCGCCGCGAACAACACTCTGGCCCCAATCTCGGTCAGTGCGGGTGCCGCCACAGGCGAGTACAAGAACGAGGACATGTCATCCACCAAGTTCGCCAAACCGGTCTCCGAAACACCGCAGACCATTCAGGTGATCAACAAGGAAATCATCAAGGATCAGGGCGCCACCACCCTCACCGAAGCGCTGCAGAACAGCCCCGGTGTCGGCACTTTCTATGCCGGTGAAAACGGCAACAGCACCACCGGTGATGCCGTGTACATGCGCGGCTTCGACACCGCCAGCTCCATCTATGTGGACGGTGTACGCGACCTGGGCTCCATCTCCCGCGACACCTTCAACATTGAGCAGATCGAAGTCATCAAGGGCCCGGCCGGTACCGATTATGGCCGCACCGCTCCCAGCGGCTCCATCAATCTGTCCAGCAAGAAAGCCTTCATGGGCAACCAGAATGCCGCCTCCATCAGCGGCGGCACCGACGGTCAGAAGCGCGTCACCCTGGACCTGAACCGCAAGCTCACCGACAACGTGGCAGGTCGCCTGAACCTGACGGGGCAGGACAGCGATGTGGCCGGTCGTGATGAGGTGAACAACTCCCGCTGGGGAATTGCGCCTTCTCTGACCGTTAACCTGAATGACAAGTCACGCATCTACTTTAACTACCTGCACGTGACTCAGGACAATGTGCCCGATGGCGGCGTCTCCACCATCGGCCTGCCCGGCTACACCAGCCCGGATCCGGCGCGCCCCGAGATTGGCCAGGCACCAATGGTGAAAAGCACCAACTTCTACGGTCTCGATGACGACCATGATGATGTGGAGCTGGATATGGCCACCGTCATCGTGGAAGTGGATCTCACCGACAATACCAGTCTGCACAACATCACCCGCTGGGGTCAGACCCGTCAGGACTACATGCTCAGCGCCATCATGGCCTCCAGCAGCTATTTCAATACGCCGGACATCAACGACCCGAGCAGCTGGTCCATCCGCCGCTTGATCAACCTGAAGGACCAGACCAACTCCATCATGGCCAACCAGACCGGCCTGGTGACCTTCTGGGATCGCGGCAGCATGTCGCACACCTTCTCCTACGGGGTGGAGTTCACCCGCGAAAAACTGGAGACCCGCGGTTTGACCACCGAAGGCAACTACCCCGGCACCGTGAACCTGTATAACCCGGTATCCAACGGTTCCGATTTCGATATCGTGCGCACCGGCGCCTCCAGCGAGGGCAACACCGACACCGTGTCCGCCTACCTGTTTGATGTGATGGAGTTCGGTGAACACTGGCAGATCAACACCGGCGTGCGCCTGGATCGTTACTACACCGACTACAGCAGCACCGCAGCCTGTACCGGTGGCCGTCGCGACCCGGATGCCTGTACCGGACAGGCCCTGGGCACAGTAGTCCCTAACGTGGATGCCTCTGCCAGTGACAACCTGGTCAACTGGAAGCTGGGTGCCATGTACAAGTTCACCCCCAACTTCAATGTCTATGCCGACTATGCCGTGTCCGCACAGCCTCCGGGCGGCAACAACCTGACGCTGAGCAACAGGGAGAACAGTGCCGACAATCCCAACTTTGATCCGCAGGAAGCAGTCACCGAAGAGGTGGGCAGCAAGTGGAATCTGGCCAACAACAAACTGCTGTTGAGCGCCGCGCTGTACCGCACCACCGTGACCAACCTGGTGGAAGAAGATCCCACCGACGGCAACTACTACCAGACCGGCGAGAAAGTGGTTCAGGGTGTCGAGCTGTCAGCTGTCGGTAACATCACCAGCAACTGGAACGTGAGCGCAGGCTTCACCACCATGAAAGCCACCATCACCGATGGCGACGCCGATGCTGCCGATGAAAGCAACGACCTGACCTACACCCCGGACCGTGCCTTCACCTCCTGGACCACCTACCGTCTGCCGTTCAACCTGACCATCGGCGGTGGCGCCCGCTATACCGGCGGCCTCAAGCGCGGTTCCGACGGCGCCGTGGGCACCCCGGATCACACCGACAGCTACTGGGTGTTCGATGCCATGGCCAGCTACCCGCTGGGCAAGAATGCCGATCTACAGCTGAACGTGTACAACCTGTTTGACGAGGACTATGTGGCGTCCATCAACAAGAGTGGCTACCGCTACAACCCGGGCGTACCCCTGTCTGCCTTGATGACCCTCAACGTGAAATTCTGAAGCCAACCCACGACAACGCCCGGCAAACACCGGGCGTTGTCCTTACAAAGGGCCAGCCATGCTATTGCACATTCCCGGCGTCCTCTCCCAGCAAGAGACCGCCCACTTCCGCCAGACACTGGAGCAATCCACCGACTGGGTCGACGGAAGAGAAACCGTGGGCGCCCAGGGCGCTCAGGTAAAACAGAACCAGCAGCTCGCCGAATCGTCTGCCTTGAGAGAACAACTCGGTCAGCGCATTCAACAGGCCCTGCTGGCCAACCCACTGTTTTTTGCTGCGGCCCTGCCGCTGCGCATCCTTCCACCACGCTTCAATCGCTACCAGGGCGGCGAAACCTACGGCATGCATATCGATGGCGCCGTCATGCGCATGGACAGCAACCAGCATCTTCGCTCGGACCTGTCCTGTACCCTGTTCTTCAACGACCCGGACCGCTACGAAGGCGGCGAACTGGTGGTGGCCGATACCTACGGCGAGCACGAAGTAAAACTGCCTGCAGGAGATCTGATTCTGTACCCCTCCTCCAGTCTGCATGAAGTCCGCCCGGTGACACGCGGTGCACGGCTGGCATCGTTCTTCTGGGTGCAAAGCATGGTGCGCAACGATGCCAACCGCCGCACCCTGTTCGAAATGGATACCGCCATCACCTCACTGACCCAGAGCGGTGCCGACCGCGAGGCGGTTCTCAAACTCACCGGCGTCTACCATAATCTGCTGCGCCAGTGGGCAGAGACCTGATCCCGCTGACACCACAACGCGGGATTCAACATGATGAGTTTTCACGACTGGCTGTTGCTGGCCAGCGTTTGCGCCCTGGGCGCCATGACACCGGGCATCAGCCTGGCAGTCATTACACGACACACCCTGCACGGCGGCCATAACGCCGGCGCGCTGGCAGGGATCACCCATGCCATTGGCATCGGCCTGTGGGCGGCAGCTACCGTCACCGGACTGGCCGTGCTGTTTCATCGCTATCCCGTAATGGAACAGGTGCTGTCATTGGGCGGCGCTATGTTTCTGCTCTGGATGGCATGGAAAAGCTGGCAGGCGGGCAAACAGCCCTTATCCACCCCAGAACCCGGCGACAACGCCAATGTACTGCACGGTGCCGCTCTGGATGGTTTCATGGTGGCCTTCCTCAACCCCAAGGTGGCGCTGTTCTTTCTTGCCCTGTTCAGCCAGTTTCTCGATGCCGGCATGGGCCAGACCGCCCGCGTCCAGATGGTGCTCACCTCCATGTTTATCGACGGTGGCTGGTATGTACTGGTGGCATTGCTACTCGGTCGCAGCCGCTTTCTGCCCTGGCTGCGCGCCCGCCACCACTGGGTAGAGAGAGGGACTGCCGTGCTGCTGGTGGTCATTGCCGTCAGCGTGGTGATTCAGGCACTGATTCCGGAAACGACCGCCCCGGCCTTGACCTGGGGGTAGCCCCCGGGTTGATAATCAGGATCATGAAACAACGTTGGCGCAAATCCGCTTCGGCCATGACGGCCCTGCTGCTCACCAGTATCCTGCTGGTGACAGGCACCGTTGCGGCCGCACAAAGCAGCGCCATGGCGGCCAATAGCGCCCCTACCTCCGGCCCCATGACCCATTGTCACCATCACTCGCCTGAGAAGGCGGGCATGATGGACATGACAATGGAAATGGACAGCGCCGCGTCACAGCAGCAGGTGCATTGCCCTGATCAGCAACCCTGCCAGTGTCTGACGCTCTGCCAGCTTGGCAGCAGCATTCTGCCCACCGTGCTTTCTGATCAGGAACCACCCCGGCAGCACTACATTGCCGGCCAGGTGGTGGACGTCTCTCCCGGCATCCACCGACTTCCCCTGCGCCCACCGTCCCTGACTGTTTGAAACCGTTCCCTTTCAAACAATCAGGAGATAACCATGAACACCCGACATCCGTTTTCCCTGCCGCGGCGACGCTTCGTGCAGGGCCTGGCCCTTGGTGCGGCCGGCCTTGGCATGGGACTGAGCCCGCGCCAGCTGCTGGCCACCCAGGGCCATACCGGTGCCCCGATTCTTGAGGGTGACACCTTTCACCTGACCCTGGGCGGCGCCGACGTGAACATCACCGGCAAGAGCCGCCCGGCCACCACCATCAATGGCGGCATCCCCGGCCCGACACTGCGCTGGCGCGAGGGCGACACCGCCACCCTCAAGGTGACCAACCTGTTGCCGGAAACCAGTTCCATCCACTGGCACGGCCTGCTGCTGCCCTTCCAGATGGATGGGGTACCCGGCCTGTCCTTCGATGGCATCCAGCCCGGCGAAACTTTCACCTACCAGTTCCCGCTCGTACAAAGTGGCACCTACTGGTATCACAGCCATTCCGGCTTTCAGGAACAGACCGGGATCTACGGCGCCATCATCATCGATCCCAAAACCCCGGACCCCGAACCGTTCGATCGCGAACAGGTGGTGATGCTGTCTGACTGGAGCGATGAAGACCCGCAACATATCTATGCCACGCTCAAGAAACTCAGTCACTACTACAATTTCAACGAGCGTACCGTGTTCGACACCCTGCGCGATTTCCGCGAAAAGGGGGTAATGAAAACGCTCAAGGATCGCCACATGTGGAACCGCATGCGCATGAGCGATCGTGACCTGGCGGACGTGACCGGCTACACCTACACCTACCTGATGAATGGCCAGAGCCCCAACGGCAACTGGACTTGCCAGTTCAATCCCGGCGAACGCATCAAGCTGCGCTTGATTAACGCCAGCGCCATGACCTTCTTCGATATCCGCATCCCCGGCCTCGACATGAAGGTGGTGGCCATGGATGGCCAGCCGGTAAAACCGGTGGACTTCCATGAGGTGCGATTGGGGGTGGCAGAAACCCTGGATGTGATCGTGGCACCGAAGAACGATCGTGCCTACACCCTGTTCGCCCAGAGCATCGACCGCTCCGGCTTTGCCCGCGGCACCCTGACCCCTGACCCCGCCATGACGGCGGCGGTGCCGGAGATGGATGAGCCGCCGCTGCTCGGCCACACCGAAATGGGCATGGGCGCAATGGCCGGCATGGATCACAGCATGATGAACCACGGCGGCATGGATATGAGTGGCATGGATCATTCAACCATGAACCATGACATGCCGAACATGGAACACGGCAACAATGCCGTGCCCTTCGCGGTGGACCCGGCCAACCCGGACCTGTCTCCACGCGATAGCGCCACCGAACATCTGGCCAGCGAACACAGTCCCGAGGTCGACATGCGCGCCATGGCGCCCGGCGAGATGCTCGCCGACCCCGGCATCGGCTTGCGCGATCGCAAATGGAAAGTGCTGACCTATGCGGACATGGAGACACTGGGCGGCCCGCCGGACAGCCTGCATCCGGACCGGGAAATCGTGTTGCACCTCACCGGCAACATGAGCCGCTACATGTGGAGCTTCAATGGCACTCCCTTTGCGGACGCCACACCGCTGGAGCTGTATCACCACGAGCGGGTGCGCATCACCCTGGTCAACGACACCATGATGACCCACCCCATCCATCTGCATGGCCTGTGGAGCGATCTGGAACTGGGCAACGGCAAGCTGCTGCGCAAGCACACCATCACCGTGAAACCTGGGGAAAAACTCAGCTACCTGGTCCGCGCCGATGCACTGGGCCGCTGGGCGTATCACTGCCACCTGCTGTACCACATGGCCGCCGGCATGTTCCGCGAAGTGCGCGTGGTGAAAAACAAGGGCGACATGGATGCCATGCCGATGATGAACCATCACCAGCATGGGGAGGGCGCGTAATGAAAAAGCTGACGTTATGCCTTGGCCTGACGCTGACCCAGATCATGGCCAGCACCCAGCTCATGGCCATGGGCGAGGACCAACCCCGCTTCAGCAAGGTGCTGTTCGACCAACTGGAAGTACGCGATACCGATGAAGGGCGAGTGCTCGGCTGGGAAATGGACGCCTGGTACGGCGGCGACATCAACAAACTTTACTTCGCCAGCGAAGGCGAGCGCCTGATGGCCCCGGAAGAGGACGACGAAGACCCGGCCACCGAAGGGGCGGAGACCCGTCTTGCCTGGAGCCATGCCTTCGCCCCCTACTGGGACTGGCAACTGGGCGTACGCCGTGACTGGCAACCGGACGATCCCAACCGGGACTGGGCCAGCCTCGGTGTTCAGGGTGTCGCGCCCTACTGGTTCGAGGTCAACGCCAACCTGTTTGTCGGTGAAGACGGTCTCACCAACCTGCGACTGGAAGCCGAGTACGAGCTGATGCTCACCCAGAAGCTGGCGCTGGTGCCCAGTGTGGAAGCCAACATTTACGGCAAGGACGATGACGAGCTTGGCATCGGCGATGGCCTCACAGATATCGAGGCGGGCCTGCGCCTGCGCTATGAAATCCGCCGCGAGCTTGCCCCCTACATTGGCATCAACTGGGAAAAACAGTACGGCGACACCGCCGACCTGACCCGCGCCAGTGGCGGCAAGACCGAAGAGGGCATGTTCGTCGCCGGCGTTCGGCTCTGGTTCTGAGCATCGGCAGGTGCCCTCCTGAAGCAGGCGGCACATTGTGGGAGCGGTCGTTTGCTATGCCCTCCGGGTGCGACCGCGATTGTCCACTGGCAATTCGCGGTGGAACCACCGCTCCCACCAACCTCTTCTCGCGTTTCAAAGCAGGCTGAATCACAGCATCTGAACAAGGACACAAGAATGAAAACCGTACTCGCTACCCTGATTGCCATGGCGATCCTGGCAACTGCAACCGCTGCCATCGTGATCTTTAGCGGCAGCTACAACTTTGCCGCGGACGATCCGCACTGGACGCTCACCGAGCAAGTGATTACCACTGCACGTCACCGCTCTATCGATCGTCGCGCCAACGAAATCACCATCCCTGATGACCTGGATGACCCACAGCGCATTCAACGTGGCGCCGAGCACTATCAGCCCATGTGCGCTGGCTGCCATCTGGCTCCCGGCATGAAAAATACAGAACTACGCGCCGGGCTTTATCCGCAACCGCCCGCACTGGCGGAGCATGGCATCCATGATCCAGCCGGCGCGTTCTGGACAATCAAGCACGGCATCAAGATGAGCGCCATGCCCGCCTGGGGCGGCAGTCATGACGATGAATCACTGTGGGATATGGTGGCATTGCTAAAAGCCATGCCGAAAATGACGGAGGAAGAATGGAAAACGCTGACGGGCAGCAAAGGAGAAAAGGCCGAACCCGGCGGTCATGATCATCACGGTCATAGCCACTAGGCCCTGATCTCACTGAAAGGCTGTTCGGCGGGCACGCACCCACAGAGAGGCGCGATCGCCATTTCGGAGTAGTGAAGCCATTCAAGTGGGAACGGAGCGCAGCGGAGTAACGCACACAGTGCAGCCCAAAGGGTGAGCGTAGCGAATAACCTGGCTTGCATGGCGTATGGCTGGCCGGTTTCTTCGATACCCCGACTTTCGATCTGAGAGCACCTGATCGCCCTCTAATCGAGGCTCTGGAATCCTTACCTCGCTCAGGCTCGGATCGCGGTCGAACGACCGCTCCTACAACAGGCTCAGGCTTTCTGGTTGCGCCGAACTCAACGATCTGGGAGGCTTTTCCGTTCTTCGGAAAAACCCGGGAACCTTTTGGGTTTTTCCTATCCAATCGAGCGTAGCTCGTAGCTCGTAGCTCGTAGCTCGTAGCTCGTAGCTCGTAGCTCGTAGCTCGTAGCGCGGTGGCGCGGTGGCGGAAAGGTTTAGCCGGAACAGCTGTCGTATTCGTTGTTTTCCAGGGTACGCAGTTCCTGGTTGCCCTGAATCTGGATGTCCAGATCCTGCAGCACGCCATCACCGATACCGTAGATCCAGCCGTGAACGGTCAGCTCCTGGTCACGACGCCAGGCTTCCTGAACCACGGTGGTGTTGGAGACGTTGATCACCTGACGGGCCACGTTCAGCTCACACATCTTGTCCAGACGCGCCTGGTCATCCGGCAGCCCGGCCAGATTCTTGCGATTGCGCAGGTACAGCTCGCGCACCTGGCGCAGCCAGTTATCGATCAGGCCAAGAGGCACATCTTCCATGGAGGCCTTCACACCACCACAGCCGTAGTGTCCCACCACCA
Organism: Alcanivorax sp. DP30; assembly: GCF_009882945.1. GTDB lineage: Bacteria > Pseudomonadota > Gammaproteobacteria > Pseudomonadales > Alcanivoracaceae > Alcanivorax. Next base: position 129,907 of record NZ_WTUY01000024.1, on the reverse strand, counting down.
TGATATGCTTTACCTTGAGCACATCCACCGCGAACTGGAGCACGGAGAGCAGGTTCAGATCGGTATGGTTCACCAGGTTGGCCACATTACGGTGAACGAACAGCTCGCCGGGCATAAGGCCCACCACCTCATTCGCCGGCACGCGGGAATCCGCACAACCGATCCAAAGAAATTCCGGGCTTTGCTGCTTGCCCAGCGCCTCGAAGAAGCCTGGATGCTGCTTCTCAATTTCGACACGCCACTTTTGGTTGTTGGAAAACAGTTCAGGCAGGGTTTTCATGGTTTCTCGCTTTTTTACCCAATCATGCTACCGGCAACAGGCCTAGCCACCCGTCATATTCATGAATCGTACCAGTTGCTCACCCGGGGCCAGACTGAAGTCATGACGTTCCGGTTTGATCGCCATGGCGCCGATAATGGCGTCGCGCAGAGGAGCATCATCATCCGGGTGAGCGCGAAGCACGGCGCGCAGATCCACACTGTGCTCATGGCCCAGGCACAGAAGCATACGCCCCTCCGCGGTGACCCGCACCCGATTACACAATTCGCAAAAGTTTTGCGAATGGGGGGAAATAAAGCCGATGCGGGAATCGCTCCCCGGCACCTGCCAGTAACGTGACGGACCGCCGGTCTTCTCCGCCAGCGGCACAAGCGTCAGCCGATCGGAGAGCTGTTCGCGCAGGGCCTGGGAGGACACGAACTCCAGCCCCCGGTCGTGCTCGCTGATTTCTCCCAGGGGCATCTCCTCAATGAAGGAGATATCCAGGCCCCTCTCCAGCGCGAAATCCACCAGTGCCGGCACCTCGTCCTGGTTACGGCCACGCAGGATCACACTATTCAATTTGATGCGCTTGAAACCGGCCTCTCGGGCGGCCTCGATCCCCGCCAGCACCTGATTCAGGTCCCCGGTACGGGTGAGCTGGCGAAAGCGATCCGGGTCCAGGGAATCCAGGCTGATATTGATCCGGTCCAGCCCGCCAGCCTGCAACTCACCAGCAAACCGGTCCAGCCGGGCCCCGTTGGTGGTCATATTCAGTTCACGCAGCCCCGGGATTGCACCGATATCGCGCACCAGTTGCGCCACATCCCTGCGCACCAGCGGCTCGCCACCGGTCAGGCGAATGCGCTGAACCCCCAGCTCCACCAGCACCCGGGCCAGGCGCCCCATCTCTTCCAGGCTCAGCACCTGAGACCGCGGCACAAAGGTCATCTCCTCCGCCATGCAGTACACACAGCGGAAATCACAGCGATCGGTGACCGACAACCGTACGTAATCGATGGTGCGCCCGAAGCGATCCTGAAGCACCTTCGGGGGAGCCTGTTCAGCACTATTCATGGCCCCACTGTAGCAAACCCCGGGCCACACCTGCAGGACAGAACTGACCACGTTTGTCGGTTCCCCCTGTCCCCGGTTGGTCAGGCTGGCCACGCTATTGTTAGAATGTGCGTCTTTCGGGTGTGCCGTCCCCTGAATGACCAGCACATCCCAAATTCATCCACCCCAAAAGGGTTTCCATGCAAATCTCTGAAAATGCCGTAGTGTCCATCCACTACACCCTGACCAACAATGCCGGCCAGACTATCGACTCTTCCATTGAGCGTGGCGAACCCCTGGCTTACCTTCACGGTGCCGGCAACATTATTCCGGGCCTGGAAAACGCGTTGATCGGCAAGCAGGCTGGCGACAAGCTGGATGTGACCGTCACTCCGGAAGAAGGCTATGGCGAACGTCACGAGCAGCTGATTCAGCAGGTGCCGAAGACCGCCTTTGAAGGCAACGAAGACAACCTGCAGCCGGGCATGCAGTTTCAGGCCCAGACCGAAGCGGGTCCGCGCGTCTTCACCATCACCGCAGTAGAGGGTGACGAAGTGACCGTAGACGGCAACCATCCGCTGGCCGGTGAGACCCTGAACTTCGCTGTGGAAATCACCGAAGTGCGTGAAGCCTCCGACGAAGAAAAAGAGCACGGCCACGTACACGGTCCGGGCGGTCACGATCACTGATCGCTGATAATCCTGCTCCATAAAAAAGGCTCCCAATCGGGAGCCTTTTTATGGAGCAGGGTTCAGGATACAAGACGCCGGAAGCACGACGCCTAACCCCCGCTCCGCTTTCCTCTCCTGTGATTGATGCGAAGCATGTCTTGCTGGCGCGGGATCACCGATCGGGATTCTTGCACAACGGCTGCGGCAACTAGACTTGAAGCCGGGCCAACAGCAACTCCATGTTCATGCTGGCGGTGAGCATATCCGCCAAACGGTCCAGCTCCTGATTGCGATGCTGGTGGTAATCCACCGCATCAACCGATCTCAGGCCTGCCCAAGCCAAAATGTCCGCTGCAGCGCAGGCGTGATCGAACAGACCGTGGAGGTAACAACCCATCACCTGGCCATCGTTACTGATGGCGCCATCCCTGTTGCCTTCCAGTTCCAGCATGGGTTGCTGCACCGCAGGACCTTGCGTCACACCATTATGAATTTCATAACCGTGAATCGCGGTACCCGTTGGCAGATAGCGACCCTGCACGTTGCGCAACTGCTTGCCCGCTACCAGCCGGGTGGTCATGGCCAACCAGCCCAGTCCATCGCTGCTGCCCGCATCGCTTTCCAGCCCCTCCGGGTCATCAATGCGCTCCCCGAGCATCTGGAAACCACCGCAGATTCCCAGCAACTTACCGCCGTAGCGCAGATGCCTTTCGATCTGCTTGTCCCATTCCTGCTCACGCAGGAATGACAGATCGGCGCGGGTGGCCTTGCTGCCGGGGAGAATCACCAGATCCGCCTGCGGCCAACGCTCTCCCATTCTGACGAAGTGCAGATCCACCTGCGGATGCAAACGTAGCGGATCAAAATCATTGTGGTTACTCATGCGCGGCAACAGTGGCACCACCACCTTCAACGCCGCACCGTCATGCTCACCTTGTTCATCCACCGCATCTTCTGCATCCAGGGTCAGACCATGCAAATAAGGCAGCACGCCAAACACCGGTTTGTGGGTTCGATCCTCCAGCCAGTCCAGGCCACCTTGCAGCAGGGAAAGATCACCACGAAAACGGTTGATGACAAAACCCAGGGTGCGTTGCTGTTCTGATACAGACAGCAAGTCCAGTGTGCCGGTGAGGTGGGCAAAGACACCGCCACGATCAATATCGGCAACCAGAATGACCGGGCAATCCACCATCTCGGCAAAACCCATGTTGGCGATATCGTTCTCGCGCAAATTGATTTCTGCCGGACTACCGGCACCTTCGACCACGATCACATCGTAACGGGACGACAAATCCTGCCAGGCAGACAACACCGCTTGCCGCGCTGTCTCTTTGTAGGCGTGGTAATCCAGCGCCTGCATATTGCCCAGCACCTTGCCACGAATAATGACCTGCGCGCCCATGTCCGTTTGCGGCTTGAGCAGCACCGGGTTCATGTCACTGTGTGGCTCAATCCCGCAGGCCAATGCCTGCAATGCCGTGGATCGCCCAATCTCACCGCCATCTACCGTCACCGCACTGTTCAATGCCATGTTCTGTGGCTTGAACGGCGCCACCGAATACCCGCGCTGTGCAAACCACCGACACAGCCCCGCCACCACCGTGCTCTTCCCCGCATCGGAGGTGCAGCCCTGAACCATCAACACAGGCATTAGAGGCACCCCGAGTTGAAAGTTAAAAGTTCAAAGTTGAAACGCGATCCGACGCCTCCCGTAATTGCTGCGACGAGGCCGCGCCCAGACAGCAAACCGCGATCGCTGCCCCGAATAAAGGAAGCACTTTGCGCATTTTTTATTTTTAAACTTTCAACTTGTAACTTTGAACTTCTCGTCACAACTTCACGCCCATCCATTTCGGGGTTTCGCTATTAACTATTCACTGTTAACTATTAACTAAAGCTCGACGCCCTTCTGCGCCTTCACCCCCTGATCCTGAAACGCATGCTTTACCACTTTCATTTCCGTCACGGTATCGGCCAGTTCGATCAGTTCTTTCGGTGCATAACGGCCCGTCACCACCGCATGCTGCATGGCAGGGCGGTTCTGCAGATCATCCAGCACCCGATCCAGATCAATGTACTCGTAGCGCAGGGCGATGTTCAGTTCGTCCAGCAAAATCAGATCGTAGCTGTCGTCCTGCAGCATTTTTGCAGCGATATCCCAGGCCGCGTTAGCTGCGGCCACATCCCGTTGGCGATCCTGGGTATCCCAGGTATAGCCTTCGCCCATGACGTGATAATCCACGTTGGGCAGGTCCCGAAAGAAGGCTTCCTCGCCGGTGCTGAAAGCGCCCTTGATGAACTGCACCACGCCCACCTTCATGCCGTGGCCCAAAGCTCGGGCTACCATGCCAAAACCTGAACTGCTCTTGCCTTTTCCCGGTCCGGTCAACACCAGCAGGATGCCCTGATCCTTGTCGGCGTTGGCAATGCGCTCGCGCATGATTTGCTGTTTCTTTTCCATTCGCCAGGCATGACGTTCCTGGCTCTTCGGATCGGGCTTCATTGATCACTCCATCTCAAACTCGAAAAGACTTCATTCAGGGACAAAAACCGGCACATCATCCACATAGGCAACGGTGAGTTTCTGGTTGTAAAGACGCTCAAGGGCTTCCGGTTGAAGCATGACGCTCGACGGTCCGAAACACAGCTCACCCTCCGGATACACCATTAAAATATGATCACACCAGCGCGCCGCCAGATTCAGATCATGCAGGCACATAAAAACCCCTGCGCCCTGCGCGGCCTGTTGCTGCAGCAACTTCAACACGGCCACCTGGTGATGCAGATCAAGATGGTTGGTGGGCTCATCCGCCAACCAGATAGCCGGTTGCTGAACCAGAGCCGTCGCAATCGCAACGCGCTGTCTCTCCCCGCCGGACAAGGTTTGCAATAACCGGTCTTTCAACAACGTCAAAGACAATGCGTGCATGGCCTCCTCGGCAAGACGCACATCGTCACTGCCCTCCCGCTGCCAAAACGACAGGTAGGGATGACGCCCGATCAGCACGGACTCAAACACGGTGGCAGGAAAGCTTTCAGGGCGCTCCTGGAACACGATGCCCAACTTGCGGGCAATCTCTCTGGGGCGAAGGCGATGGAGTGGCACGTCATCCAGCAACACGCGACCGCTTCGTGGTGTCTTCAGACCAGCCAGGGTCAGTAGCAGGGACGTTTTCCCGGCCCCGTTGGGGCCAAGCACCCCCCAACGCTGCCCCGGAAGAATCTTCGCCGAGAACGGCGCGCCATCGGCACGACCGGGAATATCGACAATCAGTTCCTGCGCTTCCAGTATCGACATCAACGACTCCGGTAAAGCAGGTACAGGAAGGTAGGTACACCAAGCAACGCAGTGATGACGCCTACGGGCAACTGTACGGGCGCCATCATGGAGCGAGCCAGGGTGTCGGCAAGCGTTAGAAAGGCACCACCCGCCAGGGCGCTGGCCGGCAGTATCAAACGCTGATCGTTGCCAAGAGCCAAGCGCAGCATGTGCGGCACAATCAGCCCGACAAAACCAACACTGCCTGCCGTGGTCACCGCCACACCGGTCAACAGACTCGCCAGCCCGTACACACCCCAGGAAAGCGGGCGGACCGACACCCCCAGCGCCGCAGCCTGCATCGGCCCACGTGCAAGCACATTCAGGCTACGCGCTATCGGCAGCATCAAGAGCAACGCGGGCACCAGTACCAGCCAGGCGATCTCGGGAGAGCGTGCATAACTCAGGTCGCCCATTAACCAATAGAGCATGCCGGGCAAACGCTCAGCAGGGCTCATGGCAAGAATAAAAGTAATCACCGCGCCCCAACCTGCAGCAATCACCACCCCGGTCAGCAGCAGACGGGTGGTGGTCCAGCTACCACGGCCATGGGATAACCCGAACACCAACACGGTGGAGACCATGGCGCCAACAAAAGCCGACCCCGACACCAACGCCATACCGGCCCCCAACAGCATGGCCAGCAATGCGCCCACGGCGGCACCACCGGAAATGCCCAGCACATAGGGGTCGGCTAATGGATTACGCAACAGCACCTGCATCAGTGCACCTGCCATGGCAAGAAGAGCGCCGGTGGCAAACGCTGACAAGGCACGCGGGGCACGCAGTGATAACACCAATTCCTGATGCAGCTCGCTCCCGCCACCGGTCAACACAAGCCACAGCTCAGGCGGGGAAATGGCGACACTGCCAATGGCCAGTGACACCGCCATGGCAAGGGCACCAAACAGTGCCAGCATCGCCAACGGCAAGGTCGCTCTAACGGCGGGCACGGGCGCTCTCCAAATGACGGCACAGGGATCGGGTACCGAGCAACAACCTGGGAGTTGGCCGCTGCAAGGTAGAAGGCGCAATAAAAAAGAGGTTGTCTCTTTTAACTGCCTGCAAAGACGAGAAGGTTTTCCAGCGTGTCAGCCAGCTGCTATCCGCTTCCCCCATCCCTCCGGCAACAATCACTTCGGGGTTTTTCCCCAGCACTGATTCAGCACTGATACGTGGTGCAAGTGCAGGCAGGTCAGCAAAGATATTCACTCCACCGCAGGCTTGTATGGCTTCGCTGATCAGATGCTTTCCATTCACGGTCATCAGCGGATCATCCCAAATCTGATAAAACACCGTCACCGGTGCAGCACTGGCATGACGCTCGCGCAGGGCCGCAATGCCACTTCGCAAAGCATCCGCCGCACCTTGGCCGACTTTTTCCGTGCCCGCCAGTGTCGCCAGACGCTCCAGAGTAGAACTGATATCGGCAAATCGCCGCGGTTCGCTGAAATACACCGGCACCTTCATGGCCGCCAGCTGCTCCGTCTGCGTCTGCGGATTGCCGCTTTGCCAGGCGATGATCAGATCTGGCTCGAGAGCAAGAATCGCCTCCATATCGAGTCGGTTGTAACTTCCCACGTGTGGGAGCTGCCTGGCGGCCGGGGGGTAGTCACTGAAACTGACAGCAGCCACCATTTTTTCACCCGCACCCGCCGCAAACACCAGCTCAGTGGCACCCGGAGACAGGGCAATGATTCGCTCCGCGGGCTGCCCAAGACATACCTGGCGCTCTAGATCGTCAGCCACGCAGCGGTCCGCATGCGCCCAGGAAACTGCGAAAAAGAAGGAAGCAAAAAACAGAAAAAGGCGACATAAAGCCGGTAATTTTTTGGATTTTCGGCGCATTTGAAGACTTCCCCAACATTCACGGCCTGGCCTTTGTGTGGCCGCCAGAGATTGACTTTTCGCCCGCGGGCTCTAGGATTGCCGCCATCGAATTTTATCCGTGGCAGGTGTCGCCGCTCCCGGTTTCAGGAGCGGAGATTAAACGGGAAGACTGGTGAAAAGCCAGCGCTGCCCCCGCAACGGTAATCGGTGAAGGAGTGAACAGGCCAGCGGCCAGCCACTGCGCAAGCGGGAAGGCGTTCACTCCGGACGATGCTTTTTTTCGTCCAGCCGAGAGCCCGGAGACCGGCCTGCCACCGGCTATCAACGCGACTGCGGTGGGCGGAAGCGTGGGGTACTCCAATCTTTTCCCCTTTGGTAGCTAGCACATCGCTCGACCTCTCTGGAGGCCGGGCCTTTTTGCATGCATGCGTATCAGAGGCGTCATGACACGGCCAACGTACACACTGGTTTCCCTGTGCCTGCTCGGTAGCCCGCTATCGTGCCTCGCCGATGTGTCCGGCGACAACGTGCTGGCGCCTGTGGTTGTGACAGACAAACCCCTCAATCGTGCCGCAGAATTGACCCCCTACGAGGAAACCAGCGTGGTTCGGGTGATTGAACGGGAACAGTTCGAGAATACCACCACCACCCTGGCCGATACCCTGAGCACCCAGACCGGCGTTCAGGTTCGGGAAAGTGGCGGACTCGGCAGCTATTCCACGGTCTCCATTCGCGGCTCTACGAGCAAACAGGTACAAGTTTATCTGGACGGCATGCTGCTCAACGACCCGATCTACGGTGGTGTCGATCTGAGTTTTTACACCCTCCACGATATTGCCGAGATTCAGGTCTATCCTGGCAACGCCCCCGCCCGTTACGCCCAGGCAGGGGTGGGCGGCATCGTTGCAATGGAATCACTCGGCCAGGACAGCGTGGACGAGACACGCATCAGTCTGGGCACAGGATCGTTCGGCACACAGCGTTACGGTCTGTTCAACAGCGGCAGCCAGGATCGGTTCCATTACTGGGTTTCCCTGAATCGGCAACAGGCCGACAACGACTTCAGCTACCCCAACGAGCCGCAGTGGTTTAATCCGCAGGACGGCGAAGAAAGCACCCGTCGCAATGCGGATGTCACCCAGAATGACGGCAGCATGAAGCTGGGCTATCAGTTCACCCCATCCCGTAATCTGAACGCCCTGCTGCAATGGTCAGACAAGGACAAGGGCATCCCCAGCATTCAGAACTGGGCCAACAACCGCGCCCGACTGAACACCGAACAACGACGCGCCCAGCTCCATTACCAGGACAGCAGCTGGCTGAACGGCAACCTGCACAGCAGTCACCGTCTGCTGGTGGGCGACAGCGAAGAAACCTATCAGGACCTCAATGGCCGGGTCGGCACCGGTACCTACGACCTGCTCACCCAGGTCGATCAGATTGCTTTCAACAACAGCGCCACCTGGCACCAGGGCAACCATCAACTCAGTGCAGCCCTGGACATCGCCTGGTACGACATGGACCAGCGCGATCAGCTGCAACAGGAACCGGACACCCAACGCCAGCGCCGTTTTATTGCCTCTTCCCTGAGCCACGAATGGCACAGCGAAGCCGACCGCCTGCGTACCCAGGTTGCCGTTCGACAGTTCAACGTCAGCGATGAAAGCGAAAGCATTGATGGTAATAACCAGCGCATCGCCACCGACCGCAATGAACGTTATCGCGCCTGGCAACTGGGCAGCCGCTGGGCAGCCACCGACTTCCTGTGGCTCTACGCCAACCTGGCCCGTCAGGTGCGCATCCCCACCCTGCTGGAACAGTATGGCCAGCAGGGTCTGTTTATCGGTAACCCGGAACTGCAAGCGGAAGAGTCCCTGAACGGCGACATCAGCGCGCGATTACTGGTGAGCCGAGGTCATCTTGAAGTCACCGGCTTCCTGCGACGCCTGGACCCGGCCATCACCGCAATCTATGACGCCCGCGGCGTGGGTCGCTACATCAATGTGGAAGCAGAAATAGAAGGAATTGAGCTGGAAGCGCAGTACGACCTGATGGACAACTGGACCCTCACCGCCAATGCCACTTTCCAGGATTCGGAAAACCTCTCCGAGCAGATAGCCGATCAGCAAACCAAACGCTTACCGGGAATCTATCACCGCATCGGCACCCTCAACAGCCAATGGCGCCTGGCACCGTTTACCCTCGACCTGACCTGGCACTACGCCGACGAGCTTTATTACGACTCACCCAATCTGCTCAAGGCCGACCCACGCAACACCGTGGATGCCGCTCTTGGCTGGCAACACGCCTGGAACCATCGCAGCAAAACGGAATTACGGCTGGAAGTGCAGAACCTCACGGACGAGCTGTATCAGGATTTCAATCGCTTCCCCAGCACGGGGCGCGGCTTTTTCATCAATCTCCAACACACACTGTGATCGTTAATGCGAGGAACCCCCATGACCTTTGACGCGCTTCGCCGCAACCCCCTGCGCCCCCTTGTTCTTGCCAGCCTGTCTCTGGCTCTCGCTGCCTGCGGTGGAGACTCCGACGATCCAGCACCGGCACAAGTGTCCGCCCGCGAAGGCATTGTGGTAGTGGCGACGGCCGCCTCGGATTACAGCTCCGGCGCCGTTGAACTGGTGAGTGTGGCGGACAAGACCAGCTCCGGCAGCTATCACCCCACCATTTCGGATATCGGAGTTTCCACCGACGGCACCGATTACTACCTGTATGAGCGCTTCCAAACCGACCGGGTCAACAAAGTGAATTTGAACAACCCCGCTGTTTTCGAGTGGACCTACTCCACTGTCGACGCCGGGGATGCCAATTCCAGCAACCCCTATACCCTGGTGTTCGCCCAGCCGGACAAGGCGTATCTGATTCGCTACGACAGTGACAAGGCCTGGATCGTTAACCCCTCCGCCAGCAATGAGGCGGACTTCAAGATCGGCGAGCTGGATCTTTCCGCCTACCTGCCGGCAGATACCCAGGGCGCGCCGAACATGTCTGACGCCACCATCGTCAACGGCAAGCTGTTCATCACACTGCAGCGCCTGGACAGCGCATGGCAACCCAGCAACACCGCCTACCTGGCCGTTTTCGACACCACCACCGATATGGAAATCGATACCGGCATGGATAGCGGCAGCCTGAAAGGGATTCCCCTGATCGGCAAGAACCCTATGGGCCTGACCTGGCATGATCAACTGGGTCTGCTGGTACAGCACCAGGGCGTCTATACCCCGGAATATAGCGGCGGCATCGATGTGGTTGATGTGGACACCTACGCCGTGGAGCAACGCGTGGATGACACCGCCAGCACCGGCCTGATCAGCAGCATCGTCATTGTTGATGAGAGCAAAGGCTATTACCTGGGCTACGCCGGCTGGCAGAACATCACCCTGCGTGCCTTCAATCCCACCACCGGCGTCGTGGCCGATGGCGCCATCTCCGGACTGGCAAGCATGGACCTTCGCGCTGCGGGTCTGGGGCCACAGGGCAATCTTTGGGTGGCCGATGCTACCAGCAGCAAGCCCGGCCTGCGCGTCATCAACACCAATACAGATAGCCAATCCGGTTTTGTCAGCACCAGCCTGCTCCCCATCGGACTGGCGTTTGCCGAGCGTTAACCCAAACAATCCGGGAGGCGATCCACGCCTCCCTTTACCCCGCATGCCGGTTCGCCATCTTGGCCAACTTGACACCTCTGGCGTGCCCGCCGAGGATTTGCGGCTTTCCTTCTCCGCCCACAAGGGATTTCATTGTGACTAGCCCTCTTCCCTGGCAACAGCCCATCGCCACACCCAGCGACGCGCACAAAAAATCTGCGCAAGTCCGTCAGGGGCAACTGACGAAACCTGCCGGCTCGCTGGGCCAGCTTGAGCAGATCGCCATCACCATGGCCAGTTTACAACGCAACCACCAACCCTCTGCCGAGCGAATCAATATTGCGGTGTTCGCCGCCGATCACGGCGTATGTGCCGAAGGAATTTCCCTGTTTCCCCAAGCGGTCACCGGGCAGATGATTGCCAACTTTGTCTCCGGTGGCGCCGCCATCAGCGTGATGGCCCGCGCGCTCAATGCGCAGCTGGAGGTGATCAACCTGGGCACCGTCAGTCCGCCACCGCTCACCGACGGTGTTATTGATGAGATAATCGCACCCGGTACCGCCAACCTCGCTGCACAAGCAGCCATGAGCGACGCCCAACTACAACGGGCACTGCTCGCCGGCGACAGGGCTGCCCAACGCGCCGCCGATAACGGCTGCCAACTTTTTATTGCGGGAGACATGGGCATTGGCAACACCACCAGTGCCAGCGCGCTGGCCTGTGCTTTGCTAGGAGCTTCAGCCCATGAGCTGGCAGGCCCCGGCACGGGGCTGGACCAGGACGGCGTACGTCACAAGATAACGGTCATTGAACGGGCGCTGTCCCGCCACGGTGTTTCGCAGGAACCGCTGGGCTGCCTGGCATCGCTGGGCGGCTTTGAAATTGCTGCCATCGCCGGGGCCTTTATCGGCTGCGCGGTGCGAGGCATTCCCGTTCTGGTGGATGGCTTTATTGTTTCTGTTGCCGCCCTGAGTGCCCTGCGCCTGCGCCCGCAACTGGCAGACTGGCTATTGTTCGCCCACCGCTCAAAAGAACCCGGCCATCAGCGCGTATTGCAGGCCATGAACGCCGACCCATTGCTGGATCTGGGCATGCGTCTTGGCGAAGGCAGCGGCGCCGCCGTTGCCGTCCCCCTGATCCGCAGCGCCTGCGCCCTGCATAATCATATGGCCACCTTCGCCGATGCCGGCGTCAGCAACGCAGACGAGTAAGCCCATGACCACTACCACTTTCGATCTGATCCGCCATGGGGAACCCGCCGGCGGCCACATGTACCGCGGCCACAAGGATGATCCACTCAGCGAACTGGGCTGGCAGCAAATGCGCAACGCCATCGCCGCGGGCGAAACCTGGGACCACATCCTCTCTTCACCGCTGCTGCGATGCCGGGAATTTGCCACTGAACTGTCAGAAAAAATCGACGCACCACTCAGCGTGGCAGAAGGCTTCAAGGAAATCTGTTTCGGCGACTGGGAAGGAAAAACCCGGGAGCAGGTGGAACAGGAGTATGGCGACCATCAGGCCAATTTCTGGCGCGATGCAGAAAACCATGCGCCACCCAATGCGGAAACCATTCAGGATTTTCACCAGCGCATCGGGCAATCATGGCAGCAATGGAGTGACGAGCTGGCGGGAAAGAAAGTGCTTCTGGTATGCCACGGTGGCGTCATTCGCATGGTACTCGGCCATGTGCTGGGCCTGACACCGAGTAACGCCATGGCTGGTTTTCAGATTCCGTTTGCCTGTCGTTCACAGATTCGCCTGGATCAAACCGAATTCGGCACCCTGAGTTGTCTGGTGAAGCACGGCTAGCCAATTTTTGTAGGAGCGTCGCTGGCGGCGCGATTCCAGGCGAGGATAAAACGCATTTTCATCACAGCGAATTGAGGCACAGAGAAAACGCTTTTTGCGATCTCAGCGGCCTCTGTAGCCAATCCCTCTTTTCGGGGTTTGGGCTATCGCGCCGCCAGCGACGCTCCTACGGCAAGCGCTATTCCCCGCCCTTCAGCGTCTGGGTGATTCCCGCAATCGTCATCAACACATTGTCGCAGCGCCGGGCCAGCGACTGATTCAGCCACCCCAGCTCATCCGCGAAACGGCGGGTAAGCGGGTCCATACCGATAATCCCCAGCCCCACTTCGTTGCTTACGATCACCACATTACCCGGATAACGCTCCAGCGCGGCGAGAAAATGGTCGCGCTCACGGACAAACACCGTATCACCAGCGTGCAGCAGATTGCTTACCCACAGACTCATGCAGTCGATCAGCACACAGGGCGGTGGCGACAGGGTGGCCTGTCGAGTCAACAGTCTGCCCAGCCCCACCGGCTCTTCCACCAGCCCCCAGCGAGACGGGCGTCGCCGTTGATGACGACGAATACGATCACTCATCTCTTCATCACCCGCAGTGGCAGTGGCCACATACACCACCGGGTCGGCCTGACCCGCCACCAACGTTTCCGCAAGAGAACTTTTGCCGGATCGTACACCACCAAGTAACAGGCTCTTTTTCATCCGTTCTTCTTCACAAACTGGGTAAGGATAACAATCCGCTGCCCTTCCACCCGGCCCTCTATCTGCTCCGGATTATCCTGTACCAGAGAGATATTGCGCACGGGAGTACCGCGCTTGGCGGTAAAGTTTGCGCCCTTAACATTGAGATCCTTTATCAGCGTCACCGAGTCTCCCGCTTCCAGCACCGCGCCATTGCTATCGCGATGCTGCACACCCTGTTCTTCCTGAGCTCCTTCCCCGGTGGCCTGAGCCCATTCCAGTACATCGTCTTCGAGATAGAGCATGTCGAGTAGATCCTGGGTCCAACCCTCTGCGCGCAGCCGCGTGAGCATTCGCCAGGCCAGCACCTGCACCGCGGGTTGCTGGCTCCACATGCTGTCGTTCAGGCAACGCCAGTGGTTAGCGTCTTCGTTGCCCGGGTTATCAATCTGGTACTGACAGGTTTCACACAACAAGGCAGACTGCTCAGCAGAACCATCCGAAGTTGGCGGCACCGGATACACGCTGAGGCCACTGGCCGCGCCACATAGTTCACACTTGGAGTCAGCGCGAGCCAACAGCGCAGATTCGATAGTCATAATAAAAATCCTTTAATCTTTAAGAGGCGGATAGGCCAGAAGTTATCAGGTCGCGGAAGAAAGACGCGAAGCGCACTCCATCACGTAAATGGTCTCCCTGTCTCGATAGTCGCCCCCGCGGGAAGCCGGTGGCTCGGCGAAGGTGTACGTAATCGACTGAATGGGCAGATGACTCTGTTCGTTGGCGGCAATCGAAAACACCCGCTCTTGATCCCGGCGCGCTCCTGCGCCATTCATTCCAGGAACGAGTCGTCGATACTCGATGGGAAACACGACGAGGCTGTCGCCCCCTCGATTTTGAACATAGCTCCCCGCACCATAAAACAACCATCCATGCTGCTGTTCCTTGGGGAAAAGCAACACGCCAGTTTGATAGCTGTCACAATCATTCACTTGGTAGACCATGGGAAAGAAACGCCCAGCGCCCAGACACAGAGCGGGCATAACAAAAACAGACGCTGCCATGGCGATCCATTTTTTCTTGCGCAGGAAGAAAATAATAGCACCCCAGAAAAACGCCATTGATGCTGCAATAGCGATCAACAAGAACGTCATGGACGAAACAATCACTCCATTGAACCCCTAAAGCAAATCCGCAAAGGAAAAATAATCCAGCATGTCGCCAGGAAAAACCGCTTCGTTCACAGGCACAACCGCCAGCCCATCCGCCCAGACCGCAGAACTGAGCATGCCCGAACTCTGGTTGGGATGTTTTTCCAGCACCAGCGATTGCTGGCCGGGAATACAGCGCACTCGCAGGTATTCCTGTCGTTTACCAGGCTTGCCGATGGAAAATTTCGCCGGCAAAGGCACAGGATCCGGCAGCACCTTTTCCTGACCGCAAGCGCGTCGCAGGGTTGGCAGCACCAGCATCAGATAACACACCAGTACCGCAGAGGGATTGCCTGGCAAGCCAAAGAACGGCAGGCCATCCACCTCACCGAAGGTAAAGGGCTTTCCAGGCTTGATCGCAAGACGCCAGAAATCCAGCCTGCCATGACGCTCAAGCACTGCCCGCAAGTGGTCCTCCTCCCCAACAGACACGCCCCCGGTGGAAATAATCACGTCAGGGCGTTGCTGCGGATCGGTCAGGTAACGGGTCAGCGCATTGCGGATCAATTCAGGATCATCCGGCAAATGTTCCCGTAGCACATTGGGAAAACCACTCTGGATCAGCAGCTGTTCCAGTTGGGGACCATTGCTGTCATAGATCTTGCCGGGAAGCGGTGCCTCTTCCGGTTTCTGCAGCTCATCACCCGTGGTCAGCACCAGAATACGTGGCGCGTTGATGGTCACACGGGACTCACCCACTGACGCGATCAGGCCCACCGCCTGAGGCGTCAATCGCGCGCCACGCACAATGACCGTGTCATCGCGACGGGCATCCTGGCCAGCGGGGCGGATATTGTCACCCGCTGTGACACTCTCTTTGCCCGGCAGGCGTACCCGGCCATCGGCGATTTCGCAGTCTTCCTGCATCAGCACCGTGTCAGCCCCCGCCGGCACCGGCGCACCGGTAAAAATGCGCGCCACCTGACCCGGCATCAGCGTCGCCGGAGGATCACCCGCCGCGACACGCAGATGCATGGGCAGGGTGAGACCAGGCTCGTCCAGATCGTCGTAGCGCAAGGCCACGCCATCCACGGCGGCATTATCAAAGGCCGGCACATCCACCCGCGCCCGCACCGGGCTGGCCAGGTACTGCCCGCGCGCTTCGTTCAAGGCAATTTCCTGTACCGCCTGAAACGGCTTCGCGGCTGCCAGCAGTCGCTCAAGGGCTTCTGACACAGGCATCAGCGAACGCGGCGCAGTCATCGTCTCACCTGGCCGACAAAATTGCAGGGACGATGCCGGGCATCCAGCTGCTCACGGATGATCCGATCCCAGCCGGTGGCGCAGGCATTGTTGGAGCCGGGCAAACAGAAAATCACCGTCCGGTTGGCCAGCCCGGCCAGACAGCGAGACTGCACCGTGGAAGTGCCGATATCGTCCACACTGACCTGCCGGAACAGCTCGCCGAAGCCTTCTATATGCTTGTCGAACAACACGGACAGTGCCTCCGGGGTGGAATCCCGGCCGGAGAAGCCGGTGCCGCCTGTGGTCAGGATGACCTGGATCCCCTCATCGGCAATCCAGTCCGACACCACCTTGCGCAGCTGATAGATATCGTCCTTCACGATCTGACGTGCCACCAGTTCATGGCCAGCCTCTTGCAGGCGGCTCACCAGCAGATCACCGGAGGTATCCGTTTCCGGGGTACGGGTATCACTGACAGTCAGCACCGCCAGGGCCAGGGGCTCAAAGGCTGCCGCAGGCTTGGTCATAAATCGTCTCCTTTTTATAACCCGATACTAACACGCCGACGCCCGGCAGGGCTGGGCAGAACAGCACCGATTGACCGTTGCCGACAGGGCACTGTTCTGAGGGGTGAAGCGGGAGTAAATTCAATCTATACATTGTGTTTATCGGGAGCCAGTCATGAATCGAATGGAAAGTGCCCAGCAAGAGGCCAACCTGCTACCTCGCATGCCCCAGCGCAAGCTTGAGGATATCCCCGGCGATTATGGCTGGCCCCTGCTTGGCGAAACGGTTCCCTTCCTCAAGGACTATCACAAGCTGGTGACGGAACGGGCGGAAAAATACGGTCTCGTATTCAAGGGCTCAGTGCTGTTCCAGCGGGGTGTCACGCTGCTGGGACCCGAAGCCAACGAGTTTGTACTCAAGGACCCGGACCATGTTTTTTCCAGCCGAGCCGCCTGGAATCCGATTCTGGAGAAATTGTTTACTGATGGGCTGATGCTCCGCGATTTTGCCGATCACAAGTTCCACCGTCGTATCATGCAGCAGGCATTCAAGAAACCGGCACTGGCCAGTTACCTGGATCGTATGAATGCCCATATCGGAAGAGAGATTCAGCATTGGCCGACAGGTACCGAGATCAAGTTTCTGGACCACATCAAGACACTGTTGCTGGATGTCGGCGCACAGATTTTCTTCGGGCTGGAAATGGGGCCGGAGTCTGACAAGGTCAACAAGTCCTTCATTGATGCCACTGAGGCTTCACTGGCGGTGCTACGGGTTGAAATCCCAGGCACCCTCTGGCATCGCGGCATGAAGGGCCGCCGTTATCTCGAAGACTTTGTCACCCGCCTGATACCGGAGAAACGCAACAGCGAGCACAGCGACTTCTTCAGCGAGTTGTGCAAGGCTGCGGACGAGGAAGGTGGTCTCAGCGACCGCGACGTGATGAATCACATGATCTTCCTGTTGTTCGCCGCCCATGACACCACCACCAGCACCTTGTGTTCGGTGCTTTACATGCTGGCCAAGCATCCGGAATGGCAGGATATCCTGTATGAAGAAATGCAGGGTATGAACAAGGACGAGCTGGCGTACGATGATCTTGCCAAGCTGGAGAAAACCGGCTGGGTCTTCAAGGAAACCCTGCGCATGCGCCCGCCGCTCACCACCTTTCCGCGCCGTACCGTCAAGGATGTCACCTTCAAGGGCTATACCTTGCCGCGCAACACCCTGGTCAATGTCTCCACCCTGTACACCCACTATATGGACGAGTACTGGACCCATCCGCACAGTTTCGATCCGGAACGCTTCAGTGACGAACGCGCCGAACACAAGAAACACTTCTACCAGTGGCTGCCCTTTGGCGGCGGCCATCACAAGTGCCTGGGCCTGAACTTCGCCGAACTGCAGACCAAGACATTTCTGTTCCATTTCCTGAAACAGTACAAAGTCAGCGTCAAGCCCGGCTATGAAGTTCCCACCCAGCAGGTGCCATTGATCATGCCCAAGGATGGATTGCCGGTGACGATTGAAAAGCGATAACAGCTGCAAGCCTCAAGCTACAACGCGGCAGGCTTTTTGATTGAATTAAAGGCATGAGGCCGCGACCGAAATTTGGGTGCGGCCTCATGATTTTTCACACAAGAAAAGCTGTTTCGCGTTGTAGCTTGTAGCTTGTAGCTTGTAGCTCGAAGCTTTTTAGCTTTGCTGGAACAAATGCACATCCCGCTGCGGGAACGGGATGGTGATACCAGCCTTGTCGAAGGCGTATTTCACCTGCTCGAACAGGCCGAAATAGACCGGCCAGTAATCTTCGGAATTCACCCAGACACGCGTCAACATATTGATGCTGCTGTCAGCATGGGCAGAAACGAAAATATTCGGATCAAATTTGCCACCGCCCAGAATTCTATCATCACTGTCGATAACGCCTTGAATCGCCGCCCTGGCATCCTCGATGCTGTCCCCGTAGCTGATACCAAACTCGATATCGACACGGCGCTGCGGCTCGCAGAAGACATTCTTGATGCATCCATTGGACATGAGGCCGTTGGGAATCACGATGCGCTGGTTATCGTAGGTGATCAGAATGGTGGTGAAGATCTGGATATCATGCACCTTGCCCATGTGCCCCTGGGCTTCAATGATATCCCCCACCCGATAGGGTTTGAAAAACAACACCAATACACCACCAGCCAGATTACCCAGACTTCCTTGCAGGGCCAGGCCAACCGCCAGGCCAATGGCTCCCAGCATGGCAATAAAGGACGTGGTTTCAATTCCCACCATCCCTGCCACCGCCACCAGCAACAGGATCTTCAGCAGCACATCCAGCAAGCTGGTGAGGAAACGCTGCAGGGAATCATCGATGGCCTGATGGCCAAGCACCTTGTTTAGCCCCTTACCAATACGCTTGATGATCCAGAAGCCGACAATCAGGGTAATGATCGCCAGCACCACCTTGGGCAAGTAGGTCATGCCCAACTCGATCGCCTTGTCCATATAAGGCTGGATCTGCTCCATCTCCATGGTTTCTTCCTTAGGTGAAATAATGATGGGCTTTAAAATAGCACTGCCGGAACATGCGCATACCCCTCCCAAGGCTGAATTTGCAAATATTTTTACTCCAGGAAACATGCAGACCAGCAGGGTGAACCGCTATACTGCCGACACCGTCGCAACCCCGAACAAACAGGCTGACAGCCATGAAATACGCCATCCTTCCAGTCACCCAGTTCCAGCAGAATTGTTCATTCCTGAAATGTGAAACCACGGACAAGGTCGCCATCGTGGATCCCGGCGGGGACCTGGAAAACATTCTGGAAGCCTTGCAACAGGTGGGCGGCACCCCGGAGAAGATTCTGGTGACCCACGCCCACCTGGATCACGTGGGCGCAGTGGCGCAACTGGCCGAACAGCTCAATCTGCCCATTGAAGGCCCTCATCGGGACGACCAGTTCTGGATTGACATGCTGCCGCAACAGGCGCAGATGATGGGCTTCCCCCCGTCACCACCCTTCACGCCGAACCGCTGGCTGGAAGACGGTGACCGCGTCACCGTGGGCGCAACCGAATTTGAAGTTCGCCATTGCCCCGGTCATACCCCTGGCCATGTCGTCTTCTACCAACCGGAAAGCAAACTGGTCGTAGTCGGTGACGTACTCTTCAACGGCTCCATTGGGCGTACCGACTTCCCCAAAGGGGACTTCGATACCCTGATCGCCGCTATCAAGGACAAGCTGCTGACCCTGGATGACGATGTCTCCTTCATCCCCGGCCACGGCCCCATGTCCACCATCGGCCACGAACGGGTCAACAACCCCTTCGTGTCCGGCAAACACGGTTAACCCGCCATGGAATCCATCGTCATGAAATGGCTGCTGACCGCCGTGATCCTGGTTCTGGGCTGGGCCATCTCAGCGATCCTGAGAGGTGTTACCAAGCGGCTTGGGCGACGTCGTGAGTTCAGCCGGGCTCGCATTTTCCAGACCTCCGTGGTCATCAATGCCGCCTGCCTGGTGATCAGCCTGATTGCTGTGGGGGTGCTATGGGGCCTGAAAGGCGACGGCCTGATGGTGTTTGCCACCTCGTTGATGGCCCTCCTCGGTGTGGCGCTGTTCGCCAGCTGGTCCATGCTCAGCAATGCCACCGCCGCCATTATCCTGTTCTTCAGTGCCCCTTACCGGGTGGGGGACCGCATCCGGCTACTGGACGGAGACAACACTGTCACCGGACAGATTCGACACATGGGCCTGATCTTCATCACCGTGCAGGATGAACTGGGCCACCGCTACACCCTGCCCAACAACCTGCTTCTCCAGAAAACCGTGATTCGCCTGAAGAATGAGACCCTGCCGCGAGACCAGAAACACATGCGGGCGGATTGAGACAGGAGCAAGCTTCAAGCTGCAACGCGACGAAATGTGTGCCGGGCTTTGAAAGCAAGGAGGCCGCGCCCACATCATGGGCGCGGCCTCTAACGTTTCAGAACCTGTAACACTCTCTCGCGCTGAAGCTTGAGCCTCGTAGCTCGTAGCTCGTAGCTCGTAGCTCGTAGCTCGTAGCTGATTTTCACATCCGATACCCAAGACTCAGCATGTACAGGGTGCCCTCATAAGGAAAATCCGCCACCGCATCATTGAAATCCATCTTTACCGCCTGTTCTCGCACAACCACACCTACCTCAGCGTCACGGCTGACGGCAAAGATCAACCCGGTCGATGCATAAGCACCGTAACCAAAGCCTGTATCACGCTCGTCGCCATTGATGATCACTGTGCTGCTCAACGGCTGCGGGTAGTTATCCGGCTTTTCCTGCTTCAGGGACGCCACCAGCACCATGGGGCCACCGGAGACATACCAGCGGGCTCGCTCACCCAGCCTCACATCACCATAGCCGCCCAGCGACGTTCCGAACACCAGTAGCTCGTTATCCACCTTGATATTGACGGTGGCCCCGCCGTCCACCACAGCGGAATAACCTACCGTATCGTTCTGCCAGCTGATCAGCGCACCACCTTCATAGCCATAGCGGAAACGATCGCCCCCGAGGATCTTCTGCACCCCCGCAGCAAAAAACGGCAGGTCGTCATAATCGCCGGTGAGCTCCACATCCCCTGCATACACGGTGGTTTCACTGTCTTTCAGCTGTAGCTGGCCGGCCTGCAGAAAGCCGTACTGCAGTTCATCGGCCTGCAGCTGACTGCTTGCCAGCAGACACAGCAAAGCGGCCATCCAGCCTGATCGCCCCATCTCACTCTCTCCTGTCTCCTTCGCCTCCGGCCAGCATAAATCACCCCGGCGCCGAAAAACACGAATCGGTTACGACCTTGGCCATAGTTCGGTAAAGTAGCGAATGTTGAAGCCGCAACCTGCAAGGACAGACCATGCGCCATCTTTCCCTTCCCCTGCTTCTGATCATCGGATTGCTCAGTGGCTGCCAGAACGGCGACGCCGAAGCTCCGCTGCCGGATGCCTGCTACCAGCCCCCTGAATCCGGTATGTGCAAGGCCGCCTTCCAGCGTTACTACTACGACGCCATGAGCGACAGCTGTCGCACCTTTATCTGGGGAGGCTGCAAGGGGAGCGTGCCATTCGACACCATGGAAGAGTGCGTGAGTACCTGTAATGCCAGCACCAGTGACACCGCCTCTCCCTATTCAGGAAAAGGAGCCCCACGATGAGTGATAACTCCCGAATCGGCATGGCCCGGCTGGTTTACGTGCTGCATCTGGTTGGTCTGATCACCGGTGGTCTCACCGCTATTGCCGGCGTCATCATCGCTCACATGAACGCCGGCGACGCCCCGCCGCCCCTGCGCGAGCATTTCCGCTTCCAGTACCGTACTTTCTGGATTGGTCTGCTGTACTGGTTCATTGCCGGCATCACCACCGTGGCCTTTATCGGCTGGTTGCTGATGATCGTCATCACTGTCTGGTGGATTGT
This sequence comes from Alcanivorax sp. DP30, assembly GCF_009882945.1. Lineage (GTDB taxonomy): Bacteria > Pseudomonadota > Gammaproteobacteria > Pseudomonadales > Alcanivoracaceae > Alcanivorax. Next base: position 108,319 of record NZ_WTUY01000024.1, on the reverse strand, counting down.
GCGCTGCGCGCGCGGCCTCGGAGCGCTGAACCGTGATGTTGCCCCAAACAATGTAGACGGCTGGGGCTTCTAGGCCCCTGTCATCCAATTGCCACCTTTACCCGTCAGACTGGCGGGCTACCGAATCAAGGAGAAACCATGCTGTCGCTGCGCCTGACCGCTGTCACCCTTTTTGCCCTGCTGCTTTCCGCCTGTGCCCGCAGCCCTGTTGTTCAACTCTATGAGGGCCCTGCCCAGTCCGACAATAATATTGTCACCGTGCGCATTCCCAGTCAGCTGGAAGTCTTCACCATCAATGGCGAAGAAGTGGACGGGGTGAACACCTTCTTTGCCTCCGACTACAAGGACGTAAAACTCACCCCTGGTCGCTATGAAATTCTCGCTTACTACAAGGAACTATGGCAGCTGGATGCGGATAACCACGAAATCGTGAAGACCAACCCGGCCAACTTTATTGTTGATGGCAAGCCTGGGGACATGTGGGTGCTGGGCTATGAGCAACCCAAGGATGTGGACGCCGCCCGCGCCATGGAAGATAACTTCAATGGCTGGTCAGAAAATGCGGTTACCGGCGAAAAGGTGGCTGCGGAGAAATCCAAGCTGATTCTGAAGCGCGGTTTCCTCGCCCCTGTCACCGGCGAAGAAGTGGCCACGCCCGCCAGTACCGCCATCGCTCCCCTGCCGGCGCCGGCAGCCCCCGCCGCCGCAGAAGCCGCGGCGCCTGCCGCAACAGCGCGCTACCTGGACACGCTCAAGGCACAATGGAATCAGGCCACTCCGGAAGAGCGCCGCGAATTCCTGCAGTGGATTGCTGAATAGGGTTACGTGTCACGAGAAGCGAGTTGCGAAAGGCCTCTGAAATAGGGGATTCGCCTCTCGAAACTCGCTTCTGACACACTTCTCCACAAAGCTGCTGTAGGAGCGTCGCTCGCGGCGCGATTCCGAGCCAGGGTAAAAATCACTTTCAACACAGAGGGCACAGAGTCCTCTTCTTGCCTCGTTGATAAATCAATTTTTCAGACGTTGGGCTATCGCGCCGCGAGCGACGCTCCTACGGGCGGTGTAGAAAGTCACTCCCCCTGAATCGTCGCCACCACTCTTCTCCCGCCACCATGATCGCGATGCTCGCAGAGATAAATCCCCTGCCAGGTCCCCAGTGCCAGACGACCATCCGAGATTGGCAGGCTCAGTGAGGGTCCAATCAGTACGCTCTTGATATGCGCCGGCATATTTCAACTACGGGTAATATGTCCACATATAGACACCCCCAAAGCCAGATATTGTGGAACTTCTAGAGGATTAAGGCTGTCCATTTAATAATCCTTGATATGGACATTGGGGGCGGCAGATGTCCATATCCCCTAAAGACATTTAGGACAGCCAAAACACCTAAAGGGAAATAGCGATGTGTAACGCGCACAAGCATCCTCCAGGATGTAATTGTGGCTGGGGTGGCGGCCACTCCAGAGGCCGTTATTCCTGGAGAAGTTCAGCTTCCATTTATTCTGGAGCTCGCCATCTCCCAACATGGCTCACAAGTGTTTTTCCCAATACTGTGAGCTATACCAACCCGAATGCCAGATGTCCTGTCTGTGGAGACAACGTATTTTTCTACCAATCTCCTCATGGAGGGCGAGTTTACTTTGATGAGCTCGACCCACCATGGCCCAAACACCCCTGCGCCGATCAAACAACCATTCCTGATCGGCCATTCGATTTACCCCAAAATCATACTTACAGCTGGCAAAAACAGGGCTGGACCCCATTTGAAGTGAAAAAGGTCCGCGCAGAAGCGGCTGGATTACCAAGCCTATACTTCACAGTAATTGAGGGCACCACCCCCCGAATCCCTATTACTGTGCACGTTATTGAACCTTCTTTTTACGAGCGAATACATGAAGATGAAGCCCTGATATTCTCACATCTAAAGCCTGAGTTCCCAGATGAAGTATCAATATCATTCTTAGATAATAACAATGACGAATTCAAAGTCCGGGGCTTTTTCAGCCTGTCTGCAGCCCGGCAGGAGCATGATCGCCAACACTATCGGGCCCCAAAGAAGCCAAAAATCACGGGGAATAGTGAATCGCCACCAGTTCACTAGACACTTCCCAGCCGTTCTTGGTGACGCTTTTCATACTCTACCGGTGACAGTTTTTCATTAAAACCATGGCGTCGCCGGTTGTTATAGAACATCTCGATATAATCAAAAATATCTACCCGGGCGGCGTCCCGGCTGCTGTAAATCTTTCGCTTTATCCTCTCCCTCTTCAACAGCTGGAAGAAGCTCTCAGCAACAGCATTGTCGTGACAGTTACCACGCCGACTCATGCTGCCCTCCAGGTCATGCGCCTTCAGAAACGAGTCCCAGTCGTGGCTGGTGTATTGGCTGCCTTGGTCGGAGTGCACAATCACCTTGCCCTCAGGCTTGCGACGCCAGACAGCCATCAAAAGCGCATCCAGTGCCAGCTCCTTGGTTATCCTGGATTGCATTGACCAGCCGATTACCCGTCTTGAGAACAGATCCAGAACAACCGCCAAATACAGCCAGCCTTCATGTGTGCGGACATAGGTAATGTCCGTTACCCAACTCTCGTTTGGTGCTTGCGGATTGAACTGCCGCTGCAGGATATTCGGTGTCACCTTGTTTAGCTCCCCAGCCCTATGGCGTGGCTTACGATAACCCACCTGCGCTCGTATTCCCGCGTGGCGCATCAGCCGGTGGACTCGATTGGGCCCGCATTGCTCGCCATACTCGCGTAGATCAGTATGGATTTTCCGGTAGCCATACACGGCTCCGGATTCCAGCCAGAACTGCTTGATTAGCCCGGTCAGGCGCTCGTCCTCGATTGTACGAGCTGAACGAGGCTGTTTCTGCCAGGCATAAAAGCCACTGGGGTGAACGTCCAACAGGGAACACAGTGAGCGGATTCGCCACCGCTCGCTGTGCTCCTGAATGAAGGCGTACCTCAATCGGACTGACTGGCGAAGTACGCCGCGGCTTTTTTTAGGATGTCTCGCTCTTCGGTAACGCGCTTGAGCTCTTTCTGGAGTCGGCGGATCTCGGATTGGTCATCTGCATTGGCCTGATGCTGCTCGGAATCCGGGCCAAACTTCCTGATCCAGGCGTACAGACTGTGGGTGGTGACGCCGAGTCGATCAGCCACTTGGGCCACACTGTGACCACGATCCGTCACCTGACGAACCGCCTCAATCTTGAATTCTTCGGGATAGCGCTTGCTGCTCATAGATACCTCTCTGATTGCCATTTTGTATGGCTGAAAGGTGTCTAGCAAACCGGTGGCGATTCATCCAATGGCCTTTTCAGACTTCAATGTAGATACAAAGCCTTCATCTAGTGCCCCCACAAACCCATCAGAAAACGACGAACCGTAGTAGATTGTCATGTCTCTCGAAATATGCTTCAGCTGCCTCTTCAATGACGGCAAAGAAACATTTGAAGACTGCATTGCATAGAACGCCAGAGTTCGTCGGAACTGGTGCGATGTAAATCTCCAGCTAGAACCAACTTCAAAACCATCTTCCCGCCAATCTCTAAATGGATCCAGACTCTCGAGGAAATCAAAATCTAAACCTTTGATTTTATATTTATCATCATCAAAATAATTATAAACCTCCTGACTCTTCAAAGTCGTCTTAGCAAGACAAGCAACTTTCGGATCCAAACCCACTCCGCAGCCACTTGATATGTAGTTTACAGACGGAAACAAAGGCTTTTTTTCCTGAAGAAGACCGACTCCTTTCGATATTGCGATTGAAATTGCCTCCGCCACCTCGAAACCAGTCCTCACTTCATAGCTCGTGATCCATGACGTTTTTTTATTTACGCCATGAAGTTTGCTTGTCTCCCCATTAATCTTGTATACAGAATTTCCTCCGTACTTAAACCCCTGAAAAGCACCAATTTTTAGGGCAAGAACTTCCGAGCTCCGCATGCCCGAATAGATATGCATGAGGGTCTTGCACCCATGCTGCACCCTGGAGATAAAAGATTTAAGCCGAACCAGGTTTGTAACCCGATATTTAACAAAAACATCCACCAGCCCGAACTGGTCGCACGCGGACCAAAAGTCAGGCTTTATATCTGGACCCAAGCCACGACCAACACTCTTGGGTCTGATTCTTCTTGGTCGAACCTTCCCCTCGGCCACAAAAACAATAAAACTGGATAATCCAGAAACAATACAGAAAACCTCGTTGATGAAATTCTCCAAGTCTGAAATCAGGACTGACAATAACCTCGGAGGAATCACTGGAAACTGCTTTGCAGATGGCAGCCTATTGATGATATCTCGCAAGAGATCTGCGCCCTTTGAGCTAGGTATAGAGTATCCTGTAGCGCCACTTGGAAGACTCATCAATACATTTAAAATTCGATATAAATTCTTTAGCAGGCCGCTGTTTTTTCGATTGCAATCAACAAACTCCTGAAAGTTTTTTTCACTCTCTAGAATCTCCCTTACTGAAAAACCCCTCTCTCTTGAGTACCTCGTAATCTTCCTAATTGCACCAAGATAGTTAACTCCAGAGCCAACCCCGATATAGCTTTCTCTCTTTGGTTCCTGCATATACAGAAGAACAAACATAAGCCATTTAGACTCTTCACGATCAGCACCGTCACAAAATGTGAAATGCAATCTTGCTAGTCCGACTGCCGCAGTTCTATACGGCCTCATGTCCCAAATGTCATCCCCATAGCGAGACGCAACTTCTCCATCCGCAAAGCGAGATATGACAAAATCGAAGGACGGGGCATCACCATTCACGTTCGGAGTAAAATCGTCGGGAGGAAAGCCAGTGTGGCTATCGTCATAATTATAATATGCCGCCTTAAAGGTGACTTGACTCATATTTCGAGACCCAAACTGTAAAGCAAATCCAGTTTCCAGGACCAGTATGGCGAAAGCTCTTCCCTTTTATACACTGACTCCCGAATCAGGTTGGCCTGCTCCTGATCTACCCCTTTAGATGCCTCAATGTATTTGAGAAGCTCATCAATCCTGGCCTTCACTCGGCCTGATGTTTTTTCAAAATGTGACTGATTCGAAGCCAATGGCCGGCTGATTTCGACCATATACCTAAAACTCATCAGCTTCAGATAATCGGTTTTATCTGCATTAACCCTGTAATTCTCACAAAAAAGACATCCCTCCATAACCCTACAATCGGGCTCAACCGGGCCATCAGACTCCTTATCCGGGCTCTCGCCCACGCACGCGCCGATGGGAATCACCTCACAACCGCTGCTTGGTTCCGATTCAAGGCTCTTCCGTAACCCTTTGAAGAACCTCGCGATTTCCTTTGAAGATTTTGACTCAACACCTTCGGCGTAGCTCTTTAATATGGTCTGCTCCGAGTTCTGAAGCGTTGCTGCAGTTTCCTTAAGAGACACATTCGACAGCAGCCAATCCGCCTTATATGATCGCCACTTCCGCGTCGTAATATTTATGTTGATATCGAAGCAAATATTGATTCTTCTATTAAAGTTGTATGAAAAGTCCTGAGCTATAGGTTCAATAAGGCCATTCCTGATATTGAAGAAAAGCGGATGCTGATCTTCACTGCATTCCACAGACTTCAGCATCCACGACCGCAGCTCCAAATATCTCAAGTAGAAGCGATAAAATGATGATGAAAGATAAAAGACGACTTCTTTTCCTCCCGCTCTCGCCTTAACCCCCTTGAATCCTGGCTTATCTCTCTCAACATGAGATTCTGAAAAATAATTTAGCCCGACGATTTGAGAGAGGTTCATTCCTGTTGCGGCAGAAAACAGCATCATGAATGCTTGAGACGAGAAAGTTGCTGCATCAATTCGGCGCTTGTGGAAGCGACTCTCATTTGCCAGACGAAGATTTTTCCTTGCCGTAATCTCCGCATTTTTTGCATTTGCCTTACCCCAGTACGGTCTTAAGCCGTTCGCCTCATCTGACGACCTTAGTCGCCCATTTTCATAGTCGTAACATCCATATCGACGCAGCAAGTTAGGCTTTTTATGGATATTGCTCGGCCCCGCAAAAGGTATCGAGGCAGGAAAGAACCAGAATGGCTTTTCATCGACTGTAATTAATTTAGGGAACGGTTCGAAGTTAATTACAAACACACTTAGCTGGCGAAAAACATCAAGATAAACGCTTATCGCTAGCTCAGCCGACCTGTCATCTGGAGGGACCGTTTTATTGACTGATCTCGAAGTTGCCCGGATTCGTCTGATATTTTTTAGATCTTCACGCACCGCCTCACCATAGGCGCTTAATGCAACGGCCTTCAAAATATCCTGCATTTGACTTGCCGGGTTTATTTTTAAACTACCAGATCTAACACGGTGAAGAAGATGTTCTGAGTATGCAGATAGAGCCGATATATATTCTCTCCGCCCATCCAACCCGGACTCATCGAATTCATCGCACCACGATACAAATCGCGGAAACTTTCCGACCAAGTCCCAAATGGTTTTATCTGACAACCCCAGCTCAAGACGCCCCAGGACATGATCCACAAAACCCTTAACAACCTCCTCTCTGGCCTTCCGGTAAGATTTTTTCAGAACCTCTCTCTTAGCTACCAGCTCAGATTGAGTATTTTTCGAGGCAGGCCTTCTGTGCACGTAGCACCAGCTACCAATATCGACAGCGTATTTATATCCAGGAATTTTTAGGGCAATTTTTGAGAAATCGACCCCCCGCCCTGCGCCCTCCATAGCTATTGATATTTCAGCTAAGGTGAACTCCTGTGTATCATTAATTTTCCAGGTCATGCCAACCCCATGAATCCTTCACAAGCGAGCTCAAGTACCTCTCATAATCGTTCTGGATTTCTAGCCGGCGCACCGCACCATCTTTATATTTCAAATATCCTTCCGTCGTCTTAATACTTCCATGACCCATCCTAACTCGAATGTAGTCGAGAACTCGGAATATCTTATCGCCTCCAACCTCACCATCCGCCTGTATTTCCCTTAGCTGAGCAAGAAGAAGGTTCATTCCAAAAGTTGCTCGCAAATCATGGAAGCGAAAATCAAAGTCGTATCCTAGGGACAGCATCTTTGGCTTAAGTTGTTGACGGATGAACTGCGTCACGGCATTCCCCCGTGGGTACGTTCCCAGCCCTCCCACTTCAGCTTCAACACGAGATGCATAGTATGGCCGACCGGATCTACTTAGGAATAAATACTGCTCGCGAGCGGATTTTTTCTCATTTAGACCTCGAGCCACTCTAGTCCTGCGTCGTGGTGAACGAAGGTATATTCTGCACCTTTCATGCAGCCAGGCAGGCAACTCCAGAACCACATTCCGGCCATACTTAGTATCAACCAGCGTTCCACTGCCTACTTTTATTCGAAATACGTTTGCACCGCTTCTAGCCGGCTCCTCAAAGCTATCCGCCCTGAGAGTGAATACGGTTTGCAGTCTCGCTCCCGTGGTCAACGCCAAGAGGAATGCGAGCGTCATCTCTGTGCAAGAAATCGCTTTCAGGGCCATTAATACCCCCTGCTGCTCTTCCTTGGACAGCGGCCTTAACCGTCCTCCATCTTCGATCCCGCGCTCATTGATCAAGTCGCCCTTCGGTATTCGAAATGACCTCGTTAGATCTGTTGTAACACCCGACCTCCAATAACTTCGCCCCATGCTATTAGATGCCCAATGCTCATAAGCGGTTTCAATCCATAGCGGATAGGGGAATTTCCTGCCGTCCAATTGCATCCACCGATAGAAATTCTGAACACTCCCCATCCTGCGCCTAGCCGTTGCAACTACTATCGCCCCTGCCTTTATCTGTTGATCAAGGTAGTGCCGATACCTATAGGTTGGTCGCCTTCTAGGGCGCTCCGGGATTTCCAGGTAGTCGACCTGCTGTTCCAGCAACCATCGGCGGAAATCCAGAAGATCGCCGGCAATCGATTCCTGGGTTCGAGGCGACGGATCCAGCACACCCTCAAGTCGACTCAGCATGTACCTCGCTGCATCTCCCCACGGCGCACCGTCGGGGTCGACTATGACCGGCAGGTTTACCACCTCCCCATCTTCAGGGGGGCACCTCCAGTAACAAGCCCCTCTTGCAGTTACACGCCCTGCTGCCCCTTCAGGCTTCAGAGCGAATGGCTCGTAGACTTCCAAGGAAACATATTCCACCCGTGCCCTCACTCTTCCTCCCCGGCCAAATCCAAGACGAAAGCCATCCTTGTATTCATCGCTAATGAAGCAAACAATTACATTGACTAGGGTTAAAGCTCAACCCATAATTATTGCTTCATCATCTATGAAACGAAAATTTCTCAGTGAAACTATCCGATATAGCGTCAGTGAAGCCCGGCTATCCATTCCGCGGGAAGATAGAGGAGCTTAAGGACAGCAATGTTTGTGTCGTCCAAATGAAGGATGTGTCCCCTTATGGCGACATTAACTGGTCGTCCTGCACCCCCACAGCATTGCCAGGCAAGAAGTCGCCACCCTCTCTGGGAATTGGGGACATACTTGTGGCCGCTCGAGGGAGCCACAATTACGCCGTTGAGATCGCTGAAGAGGGTTTCCCATATAACACCGAGCTGCATGCGGCCCCGCAATTCTATGTATTGAAGATTAAGCCCCCGAACGTAGACCCATCCTTTTTGACCTGGCAGCTAAATCAGGCGCCCTGCCAACGCTATCTCCAGAAGAATGCCGAAGGCACACTCACCAAAAGCATTCGGCGCAACATCCTGGAGAACACACCCATTGCTGTTCCTGACATGGCCATACAGACGGCTATCTCCAATCTCGCCCGAACCATCAAGCAAGAACAGCAGGTCATGAGTGAGATACTTGATAAAAATCAGACCCTTATGGACGCTATAGCAGGCGACCTCCTGAACAAAGCCCAAAGGACAGCGTAAATGAGCACCACACCCAAGATCAGCCAAGACGCCATCAACAAAGCCCTCTGGGCGGCCTGCGACACCTTTCGCGGCACCATCAGCGCCGACACCTACAAGGACTTCATCCTCACCATGCTGTTCCTCAAGTACATCTCCGATGTATGGCAGGATCACTACGACGGCTACAAGAAGGAATACGGTGACGAGCCGGAGCTGATCGAAGAGATGATGAAGAACGAGCGCTTCGTGCTACCCAAAGATGCCAGTTTCTACGTCCTATGGGAGCGCCGCCACGAACCCGGCAACGGCGAACGCATCGACCAGGCCCTGCATGCCATCGAAGAGGCTAACGGCACCAAGCTCAAGGATGCCGGCAAGAGCGTGTTCCAGGACATCTCCTTCAACACCGACAAGCTCGGTGAAGAAAAGCAGAAGAACACCATCCTGCGCCACCTGCTGGAAGACTTCGCCAAGCCCGACCTGAACCTCAAGCCCAGCCGCGTCGGCACTCTGGACGTGATCGGCAACGCCTACGAATACCTGATCAAGAATTTCGCGGCAAGCGGCGGTCAGAAAGCCGGGGAGTTCTATACCCCACCCGAAGTCAGTAACCTGATTTCCGAGCTTCTCGACCCGCAACCTGGTGACACCATCTGCGACCCAGCCTGCGGCTCTGCCTCGCTGCTGATGAAGTGCGGCAGCAAGGTGCGCAACAACCACAACAGCAAAAGCTATGCGCTGTACGGCCAGGAAGCCATCGGCTCTACCTGGTCACTAGCCAAGATGAACATGTTCCTGCACGGCGAAGACAACCACAAAATCGAATGGGGCGATACTATCCGCAACCCCAAGCTGCTGGATAAGAACGGCAACTTGATGCTGTTCGACATCGTCACCGCCAACCCGCCATTCAGCCTAGACAAATGGGGCCACGACGAGGCCGAGTACGACAAGTTCAGCCGCTTCCGCCGGGGCATTCCTCCGAAAACCAAAGGCGACTATGCCTTTATCCTGCATATGATCGAGACCCTGAAGCCGAAGACCGGACGCATGGGCGTCGTCGTGCCCCACGGCGTGCTATTCCGCGGCTCCAGTGAGGGCAAGATTCGGCAGCAGCTGATTGAAGAGAACCTGCTGGATGCCGTCATCGGCCTGCCGGAAAAGCTGTTTTACGGCACCGGCATTCCTGCCGCCATTCTGATCTTCAAGAAAGCCAAGAGCGACGACAAAGTCTTGTTTATCGATGCAAGCCGAGAGTTTAAAGCCGGGAAAAACCAGAACTTACTGGCCGATGAAAACATTCTCAAGATCATTGAAACGTATCGTGCGCGTCAGAGTGTCGACAAGTACGCCTACCTTGCCAGCCTCGCTGAGATCAAGGAGAACGACTACAACCTCAATATCCCCCGCTATGTGGATACCTTTGAGGAAGAAGAGGAGATTGATTTGATGGCTGTGCGGGCAGAGCGGGAAAAGCTGAAAGCGCAGCTAGCTGAACTGGAAAGTGATATGGCCAAGCACCTAGAGGAGCTTGGTTATGATTCCTAATGGCTGGTCGCTCGAAAAACTATCGGATATCTCCCAATACAGAAGAGGCAGCTTTCCTCAACCTTATGGACTGGAGAAATGGTTTGACGACGATGGGCACCCTTTTGTTCAGGTGTACGATGTGGATAAAAACCTACAACTGAAACCACAAACTAAAGCAAGAATAAGCGATTTGGCTGCAGATAAGAGTGTGCTTGCCCCCGCTGGGACGGTTCTTGTAACGCTACAAGGATCAATTGGTCGCGTAGCAATAACACAGTATTCTGCATACGTAGACCGGACACTCCTAATTATTCAGGGACTGAAAAAGCCTGGATGCACCCTCTACTTTGCAACCTGCCTACAAAAGCTTTTCGCAGAAGAGCGAAAGAGGGCACCCGGCGGCACAATAAAAACCATAACAAAAGCAGCATTAAATAACTTTGAGATTCTTTGGCCTCCAGAATGGGAACAAAAGAAAATCGCCCAAATCCTCTCCACCTGGGACAAGGCCATCACCACCACCGAACAACTTCTCGCCAACAGCCAGCAACAGAAAAAAGCCCTGATGCAACAACTCCTCACCGGGAAAAAACGTCTGCTGGATAAGAATGGGGTTAGGTTTAGCGGAGAATGGAAGGACTATAAGTTCAAAAGTTTGTTCAGCGAGCGAGTGGAAGTAGGCCGGGATGAGCTGCCATTGCTTTCGATTACCGCTGATGAGGGCGTTGTATATCAGCAAGATACCGGCCGAAAAAACACCTCTAACGAAGACAAGTCCAAGTATCGTCGAATATGCGTTAACGACATTGGCTATAACACGATGCGAATGTGGCAAGGACGATCCAGCTTGTCAGATAAGGAGGGGATAGTTAGCCCTGCCTATACTATTGTTACGCCTACAGAGAAGGTATGGCCCGCATACGCGGGATACCTTTTCAAACTCCCTGCACTGGTACATGTATTCTACAGACACTCGCAGGGACTCGTGTCGGACACGTGGAATTTGAAGTTTAACCACTTTAAGAGAATCCATTGGCCCCTACCCGGCATCGAGGAACAGCAGAAAATTTCGGCGGCGCTTAACTGCGCCGACCAGGAAATAATCGTCTTGCAAAGCAAATTGGAAGCTCTAAAGGTCGAAAAGAAATCTCTCATGCAGCAGCTTTTAACTGGAAAGCGAAGGGTCAACATTACTGCGGAGACCACTAGGTGACAGTCAACGGCTACCTCATGGCCCTGTCATCGGCAGCGGTTATACGTGATAGAGAAAAAGAAGGAATCCAGAGGTCTATCTCCGGGTTGCAGAGCCGCCTTGACCAGGCCTTTGACGACGAGATCAGTGAAGACTTCATCTTCGGCTCCTATACGAGAGGCACCATCCTGCCCCGCAGTATGGACAAGCGCTCTGACATCGACTACATGATCGTGTTCAAGGATTCGACGCGCCGCCCTCAAACCTACCTTGACCGACTCCGCCGGTTCGTTAAGAACTACTATTCCAAATCAGAAATAGCGCAGTCTAGCCCCACCATTGCTCTATCGCTAAACCATATTAAATTTGAGCTAGTCCCAGCCACACGTCACTGGTGGCACGGCTTACGAATCCCAGCCAAACGAAGCGACTACAATGACTGGATTTTAACCGATCCCAATGATTTCAATGAAATACTCGTTGGAGCCAACAAGTCGAATAGCAACCTCATAAAACCAATGATACGACTTGTTAAGTATTGGAACGCCAGAAACAGGTATCCATTCCCGTCTTTTGAGCTAGAAAGGAAGCTTGCCGAGAAATCCTACTTCGGAACCCGATTTCGAGGAAGAGTTCAGCTCAAGGATTACTTTTTCGACGCCATGAGATCTCTCGACTATTACGAGGACGATGCAAAATACAAGATTGATGCGATTAACCGTACGCGCGATCTGTTAACCCAAACCCAAGACTTACTTTCTCGACAGCTAGATGACCAAGCGGAGCGGCTAATTAGACGACTACTTCCCCCACCGGCAAGCGCGCAAAAGGGAGATTATTATTCATGACCATCACTGATATGTTTACCGGATTCCTAGACAACCTGAAAGTTGACAACTCAGAACAGATCAGCGGTCGGTACGGGGAAATCACGGCCAGCCTTAATAAGCGATTCAGAGACACAGAGTCCAAGACTGACAATAGCCGCCAAGTGGGCTCCTACGGTAGACATACTGGCATCAGAGGTATTTCCGACCTCGACATGCTTTACATCATGCCAAAGGGAGAATGGGATACTTACAAAGACAACAAACAGGCCAAACTCCTTTCAGACACAAGGGATGCCATCAAAGCGCGCTACCCAAAAACAGAAGTTAAAGTTGATAGCCCAGTAGTAACCGTCACGTATACAAACTTCCACGTTGAAGTTCAGCCCGTATTCGAGGAGAAAGACGGGGAAGGAAACGTACAGTATAAGTTTCCCGATACCAGCAAGGGCGGCAGATGGAGAATCACCAAGCCAATGCAAGAAATTGCGGCGATGAAGGAGTTTGTCGACCAAAAGAACAATAACCTTCGAAAACTATGCAAAATGGCAAGGGCATGGAAAAACAAGCATGGCGTTTATATGGGCGGCCTGCTGATCGACACGCTCGCGCATAATTTCCTAAAATCTGTCGATAAGTACGACAACAAAGGCGTAGCTTCTTACGGAGAGCTTTGTCGTGATTTCTTCGAGTTCCTGATGAATCAGCCAAATCAGGATCACTATCAGGCCCTGGGAAGCGGGCAGGATGTTAAGGTCAAGAAGAAGTTCCAACGTAAAGCCAAGAAAGCCCACGAACTAACACTGAAGGCTATCGAAGCCGGAACTGATAACTCAGCAAACAAGAAATGGAAGAAGGTATTCGGGAGGCCCTTCCCGGCCGCCGTACAGGTGATTACGGAGAAAGCAACCTATACATATCGTGATACTGAAGAGTTCATTGAGGATATGCATCCTATTGACATACGATATGGTCTAAACATTGACTGCGAAGTGTCCCAGAACGGTTTCAGAGATGGAGCACTGAGAGAAATGCTTCGCCGCAGAATAAGACTATCCTCCTCAAAGGAATTGAGATTCAAGGTCACTTCATGCGACGTCCCCGCCCCCTACACCCTAAAATGGAAAGTTCTCAACAGGGGCGATGAAGCAAGAAATAGGGATGAGATCCGGGGGCAAGTATTTGTTGATGCCGGACATAGATCTCACAATGAGAAAACAAAATTCAATGGCGATCATATTGTTGAGTGCTATGCAATTAAAAACAATGTTGTTATGGCAAAGTCAAGAATTCATGTCCCAATTCAGTAGGAGGACAGAGTGAAAAAAGAAAAATTTCTACGGAACATTGCTGAAACAGCTTACAACGTTGGTTTCGGTGCAAAAAAGCACTTCGCAACTTATGACATTAGTCTAAAAGCTCCTGGGCTAATCAGTTTCACATCATTTGCGTTTGGGATATTTGCTTTAATTTTCAATGATCTTAACATCAAGGCAATTTCTGCTACATTTTTAGTTCTAGGCATATCTGGCATATACATTTCCATGTATGAATCCAGGCGCGCCGAATATGCACATAACGGAAAGGTTCTTACCGATCTATTTAACGATTTAAAGCGCCTTTACTACGAAGCGTCAGAAAGCGGATCGATATCGGAGGAATTCAAAGATGAACTTAAACGCATTGACAAGGAATATACGAATATCAGCTGCCCGCATCAAATGATTTTTAGTAACTGGTATGCCCATTACAAATTTTTCTGGGAGCAACAAATTGATTGGATTGATGAACAGCTGAAGTTCAGTTTTCTCAGGGACAAAATCCCTCTCTCTTTCAGCTTCACATTAATGACCTCAGTTGTTGTGGTGCTCCTATATTCATCTCCATTAACAAAATATTTGTGTGCCAATCTATTAAAATAACAGATAAATATAGATTTAACAGAAAATAGAATCGTAAGCCTAAATTAACATTAGGAGCACATGCAATGTTAGCTCAGATCCACATAAAAAATTTCAAGAGCTACAGGGATCAAACGCTTTATCTTTCTCCACTAACATTAATGATAGGAGCAAATGCTTCTGGAAAAAGCAATGCACTGGAGGCGTTCCGCTTTCTTGCCTGGCTCGCTCAAGGACAAAAACTATCAGTTTTAAAACATAGAGTTGATGATTCCGAGCAAGTTCTTCGCGGCCAAATTAGAGACCTAGGACACTTAAATTCTGATTCATTTAGCCTTGGCTGCACTACAGAAGACAACGACTGGAATCACTTTGAAGCCGAAATAACCCTTCGTGACGATGAGCTACACATCTCACAGGAATGCATAACATCTCCTAATGAAAACTTTCCGCTCTACAAAATTGAGCAAAAATCGGTAGGACTAAGTTCTGACGTTCGTGTTGCTTATAACAATTTTGCCAGGGGCGGCAGAAAACCCCAAGTTAGTTGCACGGATCAAATAGCCATACTTAACCAGCTCGCCTCATCGGCAATGTTTGAATCCGGGCACAAAAAAGCTCAACAGGAAATCCCAAGCGCCACTGAGAAGTTCCAGAATCTTCTCTCAAATACGCTTTTCCTAGATCCAGTCCCATCACTAATGCGAGGGGACAGCTATCCTGAAAAAAATCTTCGTGGCGATTGTGAAAATTTATCTGGCGTACTTTTTACACTATGGAAAAAAAGTAATTCCAAACCCGTAATTATTGATTTTATTAAAAGCCTCCCTGAGCAAGATGTTAAGGATATTCATTTTTATGAAGATCGAAGAGGAAGAGTTTCTCTTGAGCTAGTCGAAAGCTTTGGAAATAAAGAAAGGAAATGGTCTGTCGAGCTTCTCTCTGACGGCACCTTGCGAGTTTTAGCAATTGCAGCAGCTCTCCTATCTGCACCTCAAGGATCAACAGTCGTCATTGAAGAGGTGGATAATGGCGTTCACCCTTCTCGCGCAAAGCAGCTACTCTCTACGATGCGAGAACAAGCAAAAGAAAGAAATGTTCGCTTACTACTATCAACACACAACCCCGCCCTTATGGATGCATTGCCCGACTCATCTTTAGGTGACGTGGTTTTTTGCTACCGAAGCCAGGACACCGGTGAAAGCTTGCTCACCCGGCTTTCTGATTTAGATGATTATCCAGGACTTGTATCGCAAGGCCCACTTGGAGAATTGGTAACCAATGGTATTGTTGACAGGTTCGTTAAATCACCAACAACCCCCGATCAAAAGAAAAAAAATGCAATGAATTGGCTTAGAAAAATGCAGGGGGAAGAGCAATGAGTTCAATATGCATTATAGATACTTCGGTTTTCTTGAATCTCTTGAATGTCCCAGGCAAAAATCAAGACAAAGAAAAGATTATAGAATCATTTGAAAATTATGTCGATCTAGGTGCCACTTTCATACTTCCAATGGCCACCATTATTGAGACAGGAAATCATATTTCACAAAATGGTGATGGCGGAACACGGCGAAAAACAGCCCTGCGATTCTGTGAAGCTATCACTGGAGCATTTAATGGTGACGCCCCCTACCAGCCAAGTGAGTTCCCAAATTCTGCAGAGGTTCTTGAATGGATAGACAAGTTCCCAGCCCTTGCCGGGATGAACAAATCAGCCAACAAACCCAATGAGGGAACAAGCTTTGGAGATTTAAGTATCATTGAAGAGTTTAATAAATGCATCATTCGCTTTTCAATGCGTGAGGTTTTCATTTGGTCACTAGATAGCGATCTTGTCGCCTACCATCAACAACGGTAGATCGTCTACTAAAAAATCGGCGCAAGAGAAAATTCATAATGATGACGAATGCACCAAAATTCCAGGAAGAATATAGTGCCAAACTTCCAGCACTGACACTTCTGACTAACCTGGGCTGGTCATTTATTTCTCCTGAGAAAGCCCTGGCGGCCCGTGACGGCAAGGCCGATGAGGTAGTGCTGCGCAAGGAACTACGTGCCGAGCTACAGAAACGCACTTTCAGCTTTTCAGGCAAGCGCTATCCGCTATCGGAAAAATCCATCGACAACTTGATTGCCGAGGTATGCAGCCCGGCTTTGAACGAAGGGCTTCTCACCGCCAATGAACGCCTCTACAACCATCTTCTGTACGGCATATCCGTTACTGAATTTGTTGATGGCAAGAAAGCCAGCCCAACCATAGCCCTTATTGACTGGCACGCCCCTGCCAACAATAGCTTCGTGGTTACTGAGGAATTTACTGTTACTCGGTCTGGTGGCGTGGAATCACGCCGGCCGGATATCGTCTGTTTTGTAAATGGTATTCCACTTGTGGTGATTGAAGCCAAGCGCCCTGACGGGAGCTCAAAGAAGGGGCCAACCATTGACGAGGGTATCTCGCAAAGCCTGCGCAATCAGCGTCACGACGAAATCCCTTTGCTGTTTGCCTACAGCCAGATGCTGCTTTCCATTAACGGCAACGAAGGCCGCTATGGCACCTGCCACACCCCGGCCAAGTTCTGGTCGGCCTGGCGAGAGGAAGATATTACTAATGCCGATATGGTTACCATCAAGAACAGGATTCTGTCGAGCGAGCAGCTTGCGAGCTTGTTTAACCATCGCCCTGCAGCCGACCTGGAATGGTATCAAAACCTGATCGCCGGGGGCGAGTTGGCCGTAACCGGCCAGGATCAACTGCTGATTAGCCTGCTCAGCCCTGCTCGCCTGCTAGAGATGACCCGATTTTTTACGCTTTTCGACAAAAAAGCCGGCAAGATCGTAGCCCGCTACCAACAGGTTTTCGGCATCAAGCGGCTGATTGAACGCATCAATACCCGTACTTCTTCAGGAGGCCGTGAGGGCGGTGTTATCTGGCACACCACAGGCTCGGGAAAGTCGTTCACGATGGTCTTTCTAAGCAAGGCACTGATTCTGCACGATAGCCTGAAGCAGTGCCGCATTGTGGTTGTCACTGATCGGGTGGATCTGGAGACGCAGCTCAGCAAAACCTTCGCCTCGGGTGGCGAGCTGGCGGGCAAGAAAGACAAGAGCGCAGCGATGGCCACCTCTGGCAAGCGCTTGGCAGAGCAGATTGGCAAGGGCACTGAGCGAATCATCTTTTCACTGATCCAGAAGTTCAACACCGCCACCAAGCTCCCTGAGTGCGTCAATCATAGCGCTGATATTATCGTGCTGATCGATGAAGGGCATCGCAGCCAGGGCGGTGAAAACCATATCCGTATGAAGCAAGCCCTGCCTAATGCCTCTTTTGTGGCCTTTACCGGCACGCCCCTGCTCAAGGACGACAAGACCACCAATAAGTTCGGCCCCATCGTGCACGCCTACACAATGCAGCGCGCCGTGGAAGACAAAACTGTTACGCCGCTGCTGTATGAAGAGCGCATTCCTGACCTTGATGTGAATGAGCGCGCCATAGATAGCTGGTTTGAACGCATCACCGAGGGGCTATCAGATGAACAGAAAGCCGACCTAAAAAGAAAATTTGCCCGCAAAGGTCAGGTGTATGGTGCTGACGACCGAATCCGGATGATTGCCCTGGATATTGCCAACCACTTCGTCAAAAACATTGATGAGGGCCTGAAGGGGCAACTCGCCTGCGATAGCAAGGCTGCCGCTATCAAGTATAAGCAATACCTGGATGAAGCCGGTTTGTTTGAATCAGCGGTGGTAATGAGCCCACCAGACACACGGGAGGGCAACACGGCTGTCGATGAAGCCGCCACACCGGAGGTCTCCCAGTGGTGGAAGGACAACGTGGGCAGCCAGGATGATCAGGCTTACACCAAGCACCTGGTTGAGCGATTTGAACAGGATGACTCACTCAAGATACTGATCGTGGTGGATAAGCTGCTGACGGGATTCGATGAGCCAAGGAATACCGTGCTCTACATCGACAAGCCACTGAGGAAGCACAATCTGATTCAGGCTATTGCCCGGGTTAACCGGCTGCACCCCAAGAAGAAGTTTGGTCTGTTAATCGACTATCGCGGCATTCTTGCTGAGTTGGATACCACTATCCAGAAGTATCAGGATCTCGCCTCACGGACACAGGGCGGCTACGACATCAATGATATTGCCGGCCTCTATAACCAGATGAGCACCGAGTACAAACGCCTGCCGCAGCTCTACAAGCAGCTCTGGGCTATTTTCTATGGCGTAAAGAACAAGAGCGATATCGAGCAACTTCGCCAAGTTCTGGTGCCAAAGATTGAAGAGAGAGAGGGCGAGCTGGTCGATGTGAACCTTAAGGTACGTGAAGACTTCTATGAAGCCCTCACCGCCTTTGCCAGCTGCCTGAAAGTCGCTCTACAGTCGGTGACCTTCTTCGATGACAAGAGCTTCACCGATGATGACCGGCGCCATTACAAGGAAACAGTGAAGCAGTTCTCCAGTCTTCGCCAACTTGTCCAGCGGGACGCCGGCGAGAAAGTAGATTACGACGAGTACGCAGAGCAGGTGAAGAAGCTGCTTGATAAGCATGTTGTCGGGGTAGACGTGAAAGAGCCCGGCGGCGTGTATGAGGTCGGCAAGATGGGACAGAAGCAGGAGCCCGAGGAATGGAGCGAGGAAAAAACCCGCAACGAGACCGACATCATCAAAACCCGCGTTACGCGAATGATTGAGCAGGATCTGCGAGATGACCCCTATGCACAGGAAGCCTTTTCAAAGCTTCTACGTCAGGCCATTGAAGAAGCCGAGAAGCTGTTCGATCACCCCCTAAAGCAGTACATGCTGTTCCGGGAATTTGAGGAACAGGTTCAGGAACGCAAGCTGAATGATATTCCCGATGCTTTCAGCAGCAATCGCCACGCCCAGGCGTACTTTGGTGTGTTCAAGAAAGTTCTCCCCGAGGCATTGGCTGTCATGGACCAGCAAGTGCAGGACAAATGGGTAAATCTGGCTTTCGATATTGATCGGTCCGTTGAAGCCTCCGTGGCAGAACACTCCATAAACCCGCAGAACATAGAGGCTGATATTCGCAAGAAACTATTGCCGCGCATGTTCCAGGAGTGCAAAGCGATTGGGGCCGGCATGAACCAGGCCAAGAAGATTGTGGAAATGGTGGTTCAAATCACCCGAATTGGTATTAACAGAGGCTGACTTGATGACCGTACCCATTATCCCCAAAGGCCATCGCCTTAGCTTCTTCTATGGGAATGAGGAAATCACCTTTGAGCGAACAGAGCGCCCCAAAGCTTCAGGAAAAGTCCTTATTAAGGTTCATTCAGACTGCCGCGTAATCGCAGCTGCGCCTCAGGATGTGAGCAATGAAGCCGTTTTAGCTGCGGTAAAAAAGCGCGGGCGCTGGATCTATGAGCAACTTCGTAACTTCCGGAAGCAGATGGAGCATGCAACCCCACGTAAGTTTATTAGCGGAGAAAGCCACTACTACTTAGGAAAACAGTATCTCCTGAAAGTACAAGAAACACCCCACCAACCACAAAGCGTCAAGCTTTTTCGTGGAAAACTTGAAGTTTCTGTAAGGCAGAAAAATCCGAGGATTGTGAACGAACTCCTAATGGCGTGGTACAAATCTCGCGCCAAGGAGATATTTGCATCGCGACTCGATGCACTGTTGGATCAAACGCTCTGGGTACCTGACCGCCCTCCTCTTCGTCTCCTCACCATGCAAACTCAGTGGGGGAGCTGCTCACCCAATGGCAGGATCACCCTAAACCCTCATCTCGTAAAGGCTCCAAGGGAGTGCATTGATTACGTCATCCTCCACGAGCTTTGCCATATCGCCGAGCACAATCATAGCAATCGATTCTATCGACTTATGGAGCAAGTCATGCCTAGCTGGGAAGCCACCAAGGGACGCCTGGACGGGATGGCCAGTCGGATATTAAGCATTTAGGCAGAGACGAGCCGTCTTCTCCCCCACTTCAAAATCATGTTAGGCTTCGCCGGTAAGCTACATGGATATTGAAATGAGCAAGTTAACAGAATTCGACATCTCTGCGTACATCCTTGATAAACAAGGAGAAATGTCCGCAATGAAGCTGCAAAAGCTTCTTTATTATTCCCAGGCATGGTCTATGGTTTGGGATGAAATCACGCTTTTTGATGCCGATTTCGAGGCTTGGGCTAACGGTCCCGTACTACCCTCTATTTACGAAATTCACCGAGGCCAATTTCTAGTAAACAAGCGCATGTTCCCAAATGGCAATGCAAAGAAGGTCAAAGGGGATGCTTCTGATACTGTTGATCAAGTCCTGAAAGTATACGGAAAGAAAACTGCACAGTGGCTTAGCAATCTTACGCACGAAGAAACACCTTGGGTTAATGCCAGGGGAGACCTTTCTCCAATTGCACGATCTAACAATGTCATTGATAAGGGAAGCATGCACGAGTACTACTCAGGTCTTTAACCGTGTTTAGTGAAAAAGCCAGGAAAAGAAAGGCCCGCCGACACGCCAAACAAGAAAAGGGAAAAAAGTTAGCCGAAAAGCTTTCGGATGAACCCTTCGCTAAAAAATCCCCAGCACAAAAGCAGCTACCAGAAAATCTTATTGAACCAGTCGCAATTGCGGATCGCATTGCAGAGATTGGTAAATTGCCAAAGTTAAACCAGAGACCTTCTAATTACGACTCTGAGATGACTTGGTGTAGCTCCATAGCCGACATTGAAGATAGCTGGACATGGGGAGAAGAACGTCGCTGGAGCGATCCAGAATGGAATAACGAAATCCTAAGAGAGTTAGGAGCATTAAGAGGTTCCACGTGGGCAGAAATAGCCAGGCTTGAAACCGGTGAGGGGAAGAGGGGCAAGAAGCGAAGGAAGCGCCATCACCCCCAAGAAATATGTTCAGTCAACGCCGAGGCTCAAACTCGCTGGAAAGAAATTGGGTTAGAGCAATTCGATACAGCTTATCGATTTCGCCTCGGAGGAACCAAAAGAGTTTGGGGCGTGCAATATCGCAGCCACTTTTATTTGGTTTGGTATGAACGGCACCATTTGATTTACCCGATGGGGTGAACAAACAGGTTCAGCTATTTGCATTGATGCACTAACGTGATGATTAATTAAATTAACGTATCAAACCAAAACTACTTTGGTGTAAATCATCCATAGAGTCTAAATCAGAACGGACTCTTTTTTCTTTTAGGTATTCTATAACACTAAAGAAGCAGCCTTCACAAAGATCCACCATGTAACGATCACCATCTCGGGATGATGCATACCCCCAGTGAGCGGAAAGTGTTCCATATTCATGCTTCCCACCAGAACAATTTGTTTCATTACCGCATACATCACATAGGACCTGCACAACCGACTCTACAGGAACCTCTGCAGTTACTCTCATGTCAGAACTCCTAAGCTTTATTAGGCAAGTGATCACAGGTCAGAGAGAAGCTCACCAGGTGAAATGCCCAATGCATCGCTGATTTGATGAATCTTAAGCAAAGTGATGTTCTTCTCGCCCCGCTCAATATGTCCCATATAGCTTCGATCAAGGCCTGCCAGGCTAGCCAGCTCTTCCTGCGAAAGCCCATTCTCCTTGCGCAGAGCTCTCACTTTTGAGCCGAATGCCTTTAATCGAGCATCGTGCATGAAGTCTCACCTTAAAAGTGAGAACTATCATTTTTTGATGCCTATCGATCCACGGACTATAATACCCATTTCTTGATTCGGGAAGTCATGCCTACCAAGCGGAATTCACCATGCCCATGCGAGAGCGGAAAGAAATTCAAAAAATGCTGCCTAAACAGAATGTTAGGAGAAGGCGCATTAGTCAGCCAGGACTTCTATAACAGCTTCAACCAAGCCGTCCCTTTTCCTATTGGATCACCAGATGATAACTCTGATGAGTTCCAACAGCTTGAAGACTGGGCCAACCGCTATCTCTCAGCTATAGATGTCGACCACCCTTTGTTCGCTGTCCTTTCAGACCACCTATGCACACACAGCCAGATCATCGATTTTGCGCGGAACATTGGTGCCCATGACTATTTGTCTGGCGCAGAACCTCTCTATACAGCCTGGCGAAGGTCACGCAAGTAGCGAAAACAGAAATGTGAATAGCCATGAGTCAAGGTTTCGACTGTCCATATTTCGAGATATGTACATATTCGATTTATAAGCTCTATATAACCCGTACGTCCGGGCCTTCCAGGGTGTGCTCATAGTAAGGCGCGTTTTCGGGTACCATCACATTCAGATGACGCTCCAGATCACCCCGCACATCCGGATCCGCGTTTTCATTGATGGTCAGGGACGCAGAGGTATGCTGAATGAACAGGTGCAGCAGCCCCACCCGCACGTCAGCCAGCTCCGGAAGCTGCTCCAGCACGTCCCGGGTCACAAGATGACAGCCGCGTCGCTTTGCCGGCAAGGTGACGGTTTTCTGTTTCCACATGGTGATGCCCTGTTCTTCGTCCTGTTTTGACCTTGGCCCGTTTCTGTTTCAGAGGCAGACTCTTAACACAGGAAACGGGAGCACACATGAAACTTAACGGTCAGACCATTGTACTCACCGGCGCCTCCAGTGGCATTGGTGCTGAAGCGGCCATTCTCATGGCAAAGCGTGGCGCCAGACTTTGCCTGGTAGCTCGGCGGGAAGAGCAGCTTCGGGAGATACAACAACGGGTAGAAGCTGAAGGCGCCTATGCCGCCATCTATCCCTGTGATCTGAGCGACAATGACGCCATTGAAGCCTGCGCTGCCCGCATCGTGGCGGAACAGCCACAGGTCGATGCGCTGGTGAACAATGCCGCCCATTCCATCCGCCGCCCCATCGAACAGTCCCTTGACCGGCTACATGATTTTCAACGCACGGTGCAGCTCAACTACATCGGCGCCGTGGCCATGACCCTGAAACTGCTTCCGCGTTTTCTGGAGCAGGGTCATGGCCATGTGGTGAATATCTCCAGCCTCTCCACCCAGATTCCCATCCCGCTGTTTTCCGCCTATCTGGCCAGCAAGAGTGCACTGGAGTCCTTCACTCGTTCCCTGCAGGCGGAGATGGGGCATCAGGGCATCACCACCACCGTGGTGTATTTCCCCATGGTGCGCACCCCCATGTCCTCGCGCACCGCCATTTATAAATACATGCCGATGATGAATGTGAAGAAAGCGGCAGGCTGGATTGTGGAAGCCTGCGAAAAACGCCCGGCGCGCATCGCCCGCCCCATGGGAAAACTCGGCAGCCTCCTCCTCGCCGCCGCTCCCGGTCCGGTCACCAAACTCCCCCAACCGCTGTTTCGGGGTATGGATCAGTTACTGGCGAGCCGGCTGAAGAAGAAGGGGTAGCCCCGCCGTAGGAGCGTCGCTGGCGGCGCGATTCCAGAGCAGGATCAAAAGCATTTTCACCACAGAGACCACGGAGTTCACAGAGTAGGAACACCACCCCCTCAGAGGCCTCTGTGAACTCTGTGGTAAATCATGTTCTTCGTGGTGTGGTTATCGCGCCGCCAGCGACGCTCCTGCGGAAAGGCTCAATTCACCACATTGCTCGGCGCACCGGCCTGCCAGTTCTCGATATTGCTTACCACCCCATCCAGTAACCGCTGGCGGCACTCACGAGTGCCCCAGGCATTGTGCGGGGTGATGATCAGGTTGGGGATGTCGGTGGCCAACAAGACATGATCACGCGGTGGCGGTTCACTGCTCAACACATCCAGACCGGCACCACCGAGCTGCCCACTGCGCAGGGCGTCAGCCAGCGCCTGTTCGTCCACCAGCCCTCCTCGGGAAGTGTTGATAAGCAGTGCACCCGGCTTCATCTGAGACAGGAAGGCCGCATCAACCAGTTTGTCAGTTTGCCACGTCAGCGGACAATGGAGACTGACTACATCAGACTGCACCAGCAACTCATTCAAGGGCATGCGTCCTTCATGGCTACGCCCGCTGAACGACTGCGCCACAGCGATTTTCATCCCGAAAGCTTCCGCAAGCCGGGCTGTTTCCCGCCCCAAATCTCCGTAACCGATGATACCCAGCGTCTTGCCGGCCAGTTCCATAATCGGATAATCAAGCAAACAAAACTGCCTGCCATCACTCCAGTCGCCCCGCTTCACCGCCTGATCATACTGCTGGCAGTGCGTCGCCAGGCTGAGCATCAACATCAGACTATGCTGAGCAACTGCCGCACGGGCATAACCCGAGACATTGCACACTGTGATGCCTTGATCCCGGGCAGCATCCAGGTCCACATTATTGGTACCGGTGGCACAAATACAGATAAGCTTGAGGGACGGACAGGCCGCCAGAGTAGCGGCATCCAGCATTACCTTATTGGTGATCACCACCTCGGCATGCTGCAAACGCTCGACGCGTTCTGAGGCGTCCGTAAAGGGGAAGAAGGTCCAGGACATCAATGCATTCAGTGCACTGAAGTCCAGCTCATCGGGGTTAACCGTTTCTGAATCGAGAAAGACACCCTGCATGATCATGGTCCTTCAGCGGGAAGAATATAATGGGAGCATCCATGCTAACGGATCTGCTGGAAAAAATGGGCTTTTCGTTGCCGCAGCAGGACTGGCAAAAGCCGGTCATCGGGGTCAGCGCCTGCCTAACCGGTCAGAAGGTACGTTACGACGGCGATCACAAACACAACGGGATCGTGATGCATCAACTCGCTCCACTGATGCGTTTTCGCGAAACCTGTCCCGAGGTCAGCATCGGTCTGCCGATCCCGCGCCCACCTATTCAGGTTGTGCAGATCGGGGGGGCGCAGCGGGTACAGGCCGTTGCAAATACATCACTGGATTATACCGACGCGCTGGAGCAGGTGGCCGCCCGACTTGGCGAACCACTGTGTGGCTTTGTACTCAAGGCGCGCTCACCCAGCTGCGGGCACCTGACCACTCCACTGCATGACGAACACGGCAATGAAATCGCCACCGGCTCCGGGGCCTTCGCCCGCAAACTCCATGAGCTGTATCCTCGCATCGCTTTGGCCAATGAAAGCGACCTTGAGAAACCCGCTTTCCTGCAGCAATTCGTCCTGCAGGTGTTTTGCTACCAACAATGGCATAACAATGATCACCAGGGCAGCTGGTTGCAAGAACGGCTGGAGAAAAGCGAATTATTGGAAGAACCACTGAGGACGAATTTCCAGCACTACCTGTCCCGCCTCAGCCAAGCAATGCATTAAGAGCAGTTAATAGTTAACAATGAAGAGTTAATAGCTAGAAGACAAAACCGGGATCAACTGCAGGAGCGAAGCGAGTTGCGAAAATCTTCGGCCCTTACCGCTTTCTGGTTTTGCCTTTCGAAACTCGCGACTCGTCACTCGAACCGACTTCCTTCATGAGAAAAGCTCATGCGGATTTCTCTGAGTACCCAGTGTTCTTTGTGGCACAACACACTATCAAAGAATTAACGTCAGCCCACCGGTAATAATGGCAAAAAAGATCGACAGCCAGATAAGGGTCCACCAGGGGAAGGATTTCGGCGGCGGTTCGATTTCCAGCTGCTCCTCCAGATAACGCCGCAACAGGGCCGTGTTGCGGGTGTTAGCCTTGAAAATGGCATCGAAGGCATCACCGACCACAGGCAGCAGGCCACCCACAAAATCGATGGCCATGTTACGCACCATGCGCAGCTTGACCTTGTTGCTGGCCCCGGCACGCTGCGCCTCTACCAACACATAGCTGGACAGCGCCAGACCGGCCAGATCCCCGATACCGGGAATCAGACCAATCAAGGCTTCAGCGCCAAACCGAAATTTGGTGAAAGGAATACCGATACTGCTGTCGGTAAAGCGGCTGAATTTATCCAGCCGCGCCAGCACTGCACGCTGCCTGTCTTCACTGACTGCCATCAGATCTCCACGAACAGCTGACCGTTTTCTTCCGTCACCGGCCAGGTATCGAGACTCTTTTCGCCCCGCACTACATTCAACAGCTGTACACCCGGCGGGAAATTTGCCCACTCAGTCACATCCCCGGTGCGGATATCAAACCGGGCACGGTGCAAGGGGCACTGTACACATTTGTCATCAATGATCTTGCCTTTACCGAGGGACGCGAACATATGACTGCAGCGAGCCTGCGTCGCGTAATAGCCATCGCTGAGATGGTAAACCACCAGCTTGGTATCCCCGGCCTGCATCGCCTTGCTTTTACCCTCCGGGACATCACTGCTGGCACAGAGTTCGTAACGCATGTTGCTCTCCTTGCTGGCTGAAAAATCAGTGACAAGCTTCAAGCTTCAAACCACAACGCGGACCACTGCACCGGGAAACGAACAGCGCAGGCACCGCGCCGGGCCCAAAAAGTCAAAACCCGAGAGGAACCTTCCGGGTTTCCCTATTCAAAAAAGCGTAGCTTGTAGCTTGTAGCTTGTAGCTCGTAGCTCGTAGCTAACAATCATTCCAGATAGGTATACCCTGCCAACCCGTCCCTTACCAGCTCAATGAAGCCATCCTGCTCTTCGGCGCTTAAATGGGCCTGGCGGCAATTCTGTTCCAGAGTCTCCAACAGACGCTCCGGGTCGTAGTTCACATAACGCAGGACCGAGCTGACGGTATCACCCTGAATAGCGTGATCGAGGACGATCTGGCCGTCATCGGTGACGTCCACATCCACCGAGTCTGTATCACCGAACAGGTTGTGCATGTCGCCAAGAATCTCCTGATACGCACCGACCATAAAGATACCCAGATGACCATTGATCTCCTCCGGCAGCGGCAGGGAAGATTCCACCCCTTCACCATCCACGAACTGGTCAATACGGCCATCGGAATCACAGGTGATATCCTGCAGCACCGCGCGACGGGTGATCGGCTTGTCCAGGCCTGACAGCGGCAACACAGGGAACACCTGATTGATACCCCACACATCCGGCACCGACTGGAACACGGAGAAGTTCACGAACAACTTGTCCGCCAGGGTTTCATTCAGGTTATCCAGCAACTCCCGCTGCTGCTTGCGCAGCGGGTTCAGCCGTGCCCGCAGTGCCAGCAGACAATTCACGTAGAGTTGCTCGCCGCGAGCCCTGGCATTCAGATCAAGATCCCCAGCCAGGTAACGCTGATGAATATCCTGCCAGGCGCCGACCACTTCAGAGAAGCGCTCCAGCAGATTCCCTGCGTCGCCCTGCAGCAGCTGCTGCAATTCCCACAATTGATGCAGCTCGGGGACATCCTCGTTAGCCGGCATCCCGACACTCACCGGCGACTGGGATTCCTGGTCGGTGATATTCACCAGCAACACCGCGTGATGCGCTGTCAGCGCCCGACCGGATTCGGAAATGATATTGGGCTCAGGCAAATCACGCTGCTGACACTGCTGCTGCAGGGTCTGCACAATGTGACGGGCATAATCCGCCACCCCGTAGTTCATGGAGCAATAGGAACGGGAGTGGGTGCCTTCAT
The DNA here is from genome assembly GCF_009882945.1 of Alcanivorax sp. DP30. Taxonomy (GTDB): domain Bacteria; phylum Pseudomonadota; class Gammaproteobacteria; order Pseudomonadales; family Alcanivoracaceae; genus Alcanivorax. The sequence goes on along the minus strand of NZ_WTUY01000024.1, from coordinate 80,591 downwards.
AGTCGACCCCCAGACCACCGCCAACGTCCACGGTTTCCACCGCGGCGCCCAGCGCGCGCATCTCGGCATAGTAACGGGCCGCTTCACGCATGCCCGCCTTGATATCCTGAATGTTGGCTACCTGGGAACCCAGGTGGAAATGGAGCAGCTTCACGCAATCCAGGCGGCCCGCCTGGCGACAATGCTCGATGGCACTCATCAGCTGAGGCGCGCTCAAGCCAAATTTCGATTTCTCGCCCCCGGTGTTCTGCCAGTTACCCTTGCTGATACTCATCAGCCGCACCCGCAGACCGATACGCGGTGACACGCCCAGCTCATCGGCAATGCGCAGCAAGGCCGGTAGTTCGGACATCTTCTCCACCACGATGTGCACATGGAAACCCAGTTTTTCACCCATCAGCGCCAGGCGCAGATACTCGGCATCCTTGTAGCCATTGCAGACAATGGTGTCGCCGGGGTTCGACAGTGCCAGCACCGCCAGCAATTCCGGCTTCGAGCCTGCCTCCAGACCGATACGCTCACCGTCCTCACGGGCACGGATGATCTCATGCACCACCCGCCGTTGCTGGTTCACCTTGATGGGATACACCGGGGTGTACAGCCCCTGATAGCCATGACCGTCGATGGCTTCACGGAAGGCACCGGCCAGCTGCTTGACCCGCTGGCGCAGAATCCCGGAAAACCGCGCCAGTACCGGCGCCCGCAATCCGGCTGCCCGACAGGCCTCCAGCACCGCTTCCAGGGGCGCTTCACCGCCCTGTTCGCCATTGGGTCGCACACACAGCTCGCCGCCTTGATCAATACGGAAGTAGCTGTCACCCCAGCGATCCACGTTATAGATTTCACTGGCTGGTACGGAGCTTGAATCGGTCATTACCTGTCCTGTTAACGCTGACATGCAATACGCGCCACACTGGCACGCTCAGTGCCGCCATTATGCCTGCCTGCTGCCGTCCGTCGCATCCCTTTTTGGGGGCTGGATTCAACCTTTGACAGGGGGGGCAGAGGTCTTACAATCGCGACTATTAACCACCCGGGGGCAATAACGCCTCCACCCACCGGAAAGGCCCATGAGCAGCACCCAAGACAACTGGTTTTACGAGCACTTTGACACCGCTGGCACCGCCTTCGGCCTGCGCCTGAAGCAGAAGCTGGAAGAGGTACAGACCGAGTATCAACACATCGAGATGTGGGAAACCGACAGCTTCGGTTACCTGATGACCATCGATGGCGCCACCATGCTCACCACCCGCGACAACTTCCTCTACCACGAGATGATGTCGCACCCGGTGCTGTTCAGCCACGCCAATCCCAAGCGTGTCGTCATCATCGGTGGCGGCGACTGCGGCACCCTGCGCGAAGTACTGCGTCATCCGGGCGTGGAAAAAGCCACACAGATCGACATCGATGAGATGGTGACCCGCTACTCCGAGAAGTATTTCCCGGAGCTGTGCGAATCCAATGACGATCCCCGTGCCGAGCTGCTGTTCGAAGACGGCGTGCAGTACATGCGCAACTGCCAAGACGGCAGCGTGGACGTCATCATTGTGGACTCCACCGATCCCGTGGGCCCGGCAGAAGGTCTGTTCAAGGCGGACTTCTTTCGTGACTGCCACCGTGTATTGGCCGAGGGCGGCATCATTGTGCAGCAGTCAGAATCCCCGCTACTGCACAGCGACACCATCATCAAGGATCTGCACGCCAACATGCGCGAAGCCGGATTCACCAGCACCCAGACCCTGCCCTTCCCGCAGCCTGTGTATCCCAGCGGCTGGTGGAGCTGCACCATGGCCGGCAAGAACACCGACGTGAGCGAATTCCGGGAAACCGACGCCACTGGCAAAGGCTTCGACACCCGCTATTACTCCGCTGCCATTCACAAGGGCGCCCTGGTGCTACCGCCGTTTATGCAGGCGGCAATCGGCAAATAAGCCCAAAGCCCAAAGCCCAAAGCCCAAACAAGAATGCCCTTGTCTTCCAAAGAAACAAGGGCATTTTTTCAGCTTCGTCTTTCGCTGTTAACTATTCAGTGTTAACAGCCTCAATCACAGCCAAAGCTATAGGTAAAGGTACCAAACTCTTTCACATTATATTTTTGCAGGCCAATACTGGTATCGTAGTACGGCATGTACTTCTTCATGTCGCTACGGGTGAAAATCTTTCCGCTGGGGTTTCTTGCCGACAGGTAGTAAACGCCGTTCCCCGTATTGAAAATCTCCATCTCGTGCTTGGGCTCAAGCTTGTTGAAACCCTCGGTCACCCATTCACCGCTATCGCTCTTGTAATTGTAAGCAATGTAAAGGTCGTCATTGCCGCATTCATTTCTGGCATAAACGTGAACCTTGTCTGGCTTGGCATAGGCAAGGCTTCGCCAGGATTCAGAGAAATTCTCCGCCTGATACGCAGAAGAACCAAACTCACCCTTGACGATATAATTGAAAATATTTTGCCGCTCCGGCGACACTCGCGAGCCAAAGTTCATGACTCTTGATTCACTCTGTATGACCCCGTGAACGTGGTAGGCATCATAATCGGGTGAATACACCAGAACCGCGCTGCCGCTCTGTCCTCTGAACACATCGCAATCTATTCTGAGATCATCAGGGTCATAAGGATTGCTGTTTACGGCGTTGCAGTTCTCCTGGAAGTATTGGTGGCCGTGCTCCTTGTCGCCGGGATAGCCAATGGTGGTCACCTTGCCACTGGGAAACTCGTTTTTTCCCCAGAATCCAAACCAGCCCGCCACTTCACCGGCATGCTTCCCTTCATCGGAACGATCCAACTCCATGATGGCAATATCCCTGCCAGTATCCGCGTTGGCATTATGAGAATAGTCCGAAGGGAAGAAAACTCTGACAACCCGGTACTTGTTATAGGAAACACGCCCTTCCTGGATGTCCGGATAAAAGAACTGGTTGTCCAGCAATTGACCATTGGCATCAAGCGCACAATGTGCAGCGGTAATAATGTAGTTTTTCTGAATCAGAGAGCCGGTGCACGTCGATCGGGAAATCTTACCCTTTTCCGCAGGCAGAAAGGTGATCAGCTGCCCAACACGGCGACGGTACTTTTCCAGATACGTCGGGAGCTGAAGACTGCTCTTGCGATCGTCATAACCGAGAATACCCCGGCTTTTTATTTCGCCTGAAAGATCTGCAGGAATGTTTTCCCCGGTAGGTGCCATCTGCGCCGCAGACCAGGCTATCGGCGCTACCAGCACCAGAAAAATGGAGATGACTATCTGTTGTTTCATGGCGAATTCAACCTGGCAGATTCAAAACACCTGCCTGAACGGGAAAACAGCGCGATCGGGCAGAGAACAATGGCAAACCAATATAATACCCGGACAGACACCGCGACCGAAGGGGCCCAGGGATGTCAAAGGGTGGGCTCATTCATTAAGATGGCCTGCGGTGAAAATATGAACACCCCCCTCTGACTCCAGATATCAACTTTGATCCGCAATATGCGACAGGACCAGTCCGGCCAGACCTGGCGCATTGCCAAAATAGTCGAGGAGCTCGATCTTCAAATCCGGAAAACGCGCTCGCGCCTCTTCTATCTGTGCCGGGATATCACGCCCCACATGCTTGCCCCGGTTAAAGAACAGGGGGTAAAGCTGCACCGTGCTCACCGGCTGATGCTCAAGCTGCTGGATCGCCTCAATCAGGGAAGGCTGAGCCAACTCCAGAAAGCAGGGGATTACGGCGGCGTACTCCCGGCCACTGGCATGGGCGGATTCCGCCACGATTTTCACCAGCGCGCGGAATTCATCATTGGCCGTTTCGCTACGGCTGCCGTGTGCCATGATCAGCAGGGCGTTTGACATGCAGACTCCTGGGTAATGCCGTTGGTAAAATATGCTGGCTTATGCGCCTGAGCAAACGTCTGGGCCAGCAAGTGACAAGTGTCAGGTTGCGAAAATCGAAGTGGGGAAGGCAGGAAAGTGCGCTTCATGGCAGCTCTCCCCAGCTCGAAAGTCGTTACTGGTGACTCGCCTCAGCTGCAATTCTAGCGGCTTCCTCAATCACCAGAGCGTGACGGCGGGCCAGCGCCTCCCTGTCATCATCGTAGCCGCCACCAATCACCGTGGCCACAGGAATGCCGTTATCCCGACACCGCTGAATCACGCCACGGTCCCGGTCCGCAATGCCCTGCAGGGAAATCGCCAGTCGACCCAGGGGATCATGTTGGTAGATATCCACTCCAGCATCATAAAGCACCAGGTCAGGCCGAACCTGTTGCAGTAATGTCTCCAGGGTTTCAAACACCGTATCCAGATAATCCTGGTCTGTCATGCCCAGAGGCAGACCCACGTCCAGGTCGCTTTCCATTTTGCGCACTGGAAAATTTTTCTCGCAATGAATCGAGCAGGTAAAAGCTCGCGGCTCTTGCGCCAGCATGGCCGCTGTGCCGTCACCCTGATGCACGTCACAATCGAAGATCAGGATTCTTGCAACCGCACCGCTGGCCAGCAACTGCCTCGCCGCAAAAGCCAGATCATTAAAAATACAGAAGCCGGAACCGAAATCGTAATGAGCATGGTGTGTACCGCCTGCCAGATGACACGCCAGGCCATGCCGGAGGGCCAACTGCGCTGCCAGCAGCGTGCCCATGGGGGCAATGCAAGTGCGCTTCATTAGTCCGGCGCTCCACGGCAGGCCCATACGCCGCTGAGCCTTCTGATCCAGCGTACCCGTGACGATGGCGTCCACATAGTCCGGGCAATGCACCTGCCCCAGCAGAGACGCTTTCGCCCGACCCGGCCGAAACTCATTGTCCCGGTTAGCGATACCCTGGACACGCAGATGCCGATGCAGCAGCGAGAATTTCTCCATGGGAAAGCGGTGCTCTCCGGGGAACGGAAAGCTGTAGTCCGGATGATAGACGAGGGGAAGCATTGGCCTGCCGGGTTTCGGGTGTACAGGCATTGTGGCGACGAGTCTCGGCTGGGGCAATGGGGCGATTAGCGTTTCCGCCCCACTTCAACTGTAATCTGGATCGCTTGCAGGCAAGCTCCTACAGCAGCCAACGGAGACCAAGATAAAGCTGGTTACGGGCGTGCCCGGTGATCACATCACCGTGGGCCAGACTCAGATTTTCCACTGGCCAGTCGAGAATGCGGGTGATGCTGGCGCGGGCCTTGCGGCGGTTGAGGTAGACCAGACGCAGGATCGGATGCCAGCCCGGCTTCTTCCACAGGCCGCCGAGCTTCAGATACCAGCGGGTAAATCCATGATCACACTGATGGAAATTTTCAATCAGGTCCGCCGCAATCAGGGTCTGGGTTGCACGGTGATAGAAGACGGTTTCGTTGAGCATGGAGCCTTCAATAAAGACCAGCTCGAAATCATTGCCCCAGTCAGGGTGGGGAACTTCTGTCAAAACCGCATCCAGACTCAGATCCTTGCGTTTTGCTGCCAGTTTTTGCGGACCATGGAGAATGGCCTGCGGGTAACGGGCCTTCACGTCAGCGGCAAAGACATGGTGAAACAGGTTAGGACACACGATGTGCTTCACTTCGCCCAACGTCGCCAACTCAGCCGCCAGCGCATCATCCACCGGTATCGGTGAGTGCAGCAACAGACCACCGGTAGACAACTTGACCACCGTCATCCGGCTGCCAACATGCAGCCCCATGAAGGTATGAGGAATGGCAGCATGCCAGATGTTATCAGTCAGTGGTTTCAGTCTTGCCATGACATTCATTCCCTTTAGGAGCGCAGCGGCTCCAGCAACTTTTCGGTACCGTCCATTTTCAGCATCAATGCCAGCGCCATGAGCCGCCCCAATTCACCTTTTGGAAACCCCTTGTCGGCAAACCACAACAAATAAGGCTCCGGCAAATCGATCAGCACCCGCCCCTGATACTTGCCAAAGGGCATGGTCCGGTCAATCAGCGCTTTGAGATCTTCCTGTTTGAAATCCATTACAACTCAATTGCCTTTGTGAACGCCAGTTTGCCGACTGTGTCTGTCCCTTTCACCGCCCGGCCATTATCTTCTCCAGATCCTTCGGTAAGGGCATGGGCTTGAACGGGCTCACATTGCTGCCCCCGCTATTGCCCGCTGGTACCCAGAGCCGTGACAACAACAGGGCGGCGGGCAACCGCAGAATCTGGCCGCGCACCTCATGCCAGTCGCCCCGTCGCCAGCCGACCTTCAGCATCCACCAGTGGCTGGCCACATGCGCCAGAGTGTGCTGCTGGCCAAGAATATGGGCTCGCTCAAGGCTCGTAAATGCCTCATCCCATTGCCGTTTCCGGTAAGCCTGGCGGGCATCGGCCATGGCAGCCGCAAAGGCCTGTTGCTGTTTCAGATGCATGAATTCACTCCAGTGGGTTTCATCATGCACATCCAACACCCTGCAACGATTGCAGGTTCAAGACTTGCCATCACCACCGGTCAATTTATCCAGGGTTTTCAACTCAAAATCGCTGACATCATGGCGCTCCCAGAGCTGGCTGGAAGGCTCCCCCCAGGCACGATTCACCTTGCGCCCCCGCTGCACCGCCGGGCGCTGGGCAATCTGGTGGGTCCAGCGCAGCACATGGGTATAGGTATGCGCCTCGATGAACTCTGCCGCCTCATACACCTTGTTGGTTACCAGGGCACCGTACCAGGGCCAGATGGCCATGTCGGCAATGGTGTACTCCCCGCCAGCGATGTATTCGTTTTCCGCCAACTGACGATCCAGCACGTCCAGCTGCCGCTTGATCTCCATGGTGTAGCGATTGATCGGGTACTCATATTTCTCCGGTGCATAGGCGTAGAAATGCCCAAAACCACCACCCAGCATGGGGGCACTGCCCATCTGCCAGAACAACCAGTTGAGGGTTTCAGTGCGGGCATCAGGATCCTGCGGCAGGAACTCGCCAAACTTTTCGGCCAGATACAACAGGATGTTCCCGGACTCGAACACACGCCGCGGCGGGGTGACGCTGTGATCCATCAACGCGGGAATCTTGGAGTTCGGATTCACCTCCACAAAGCCGCTGCCAAACTGGTCACCATTCTGGATGTTGATCAGCCAGGCATCGTACTCTGCCTCGCTGTGGCCTTTCTCCAACAGCTCTTCCAGCATCACGGTAACCTTCACCCCGTTGGGCGTCGCCAGGGAGTAAAGCTGCAAGGGGTGCTTGCCCACCTGCAGATCCTTGTCGTGGGTGGGGCCGGCGACGGGGCGATTGATGTTGGCAAACTTGCCACCGCTTTCCTGATCCCATTTCCAGACTTTTGGCGGGGTGTAGATTGGGTCAGACATGTTCGCTCCTGGTCAGAGGCAGGCTTGGCCTGCCTGGTATGGAATGGTGATTCATGATGGCCAGTCCGGCGCGCAGGAACAAGCGGGAAAAACCGATGAAATGCCTCAACTCAGTCAATCTGTTCCCGCGGACTCATGTTGCTGTACGTCCCAGAGGTGAGCGTACAAGCCTTTCCTGGCCAGCAATTCACTGTGACTGCCCTGCTCCGCCACCCGACCCTTGTCCAGTACGATGATGCGATCCGCATTCATGATGGTAGACAGGCGATGGGCAATCACCAGGGTGGTTTGCTGGTGGGAAATATCCTCAATGGCCCTGAGAATGATTTTTTCGGAATGGCTGTCCAGCGATGAGGTAGCCTCATCAAACACCATGATCGGAGGCTGCTTGAGCAGCGCCCGGGCAATGGACACACGCTGCTTCTCTCCGCCGGACAGCTTCAGTCCGCGCTCGCCCACCAGGGTGGCCTCGCCCCTGGGCAACGAAGCGACGAAGTCTGACAGATAGGCCAGGCGGATGGCTTCACGCACTTCCTCGTCACTGGCATCAATACGGCCGTAGCGGACATTTTCGAAAATACTGGTGTTGAACAACACGGTATCCTGGGGCACGACCCCGATATTCCGGCGCAGGGACACCTGACTTACTGAACGTATCGATTGCCCGTCAATGGCGATATCCCCGCTGGCCGGATCGTAAAACCGGAACAGCAATTTGAACAGGGTAGACTTGCCCGCGCCGCTGCTGCCGACGATCGCCACCTTTTGTTTGGAGGGCACAGTGAAGCTGACACCGCCGATAATTTCACGTCCATCACCGTAGCCAAAGTGTACGTCACGGAATTCGATCTCGCCGTCTCCCACATTCAGCTCGCCGGCCTCTGGCAGATCCACCACACCCGGCGCCACATCCAGAATCGCGAACATGTTCTCGATATTGGTCATTGCCCCTTTCATTTCCCGATAGACAAAACCGAGAAAGTTCAGCGGCATGAACACCTGCATCATGAACGCGTTAATCAATACGAAGTCACCCAGGGTCATCACCTTGTCTGTGACCTGCACCGCCGCCAGCACCATGGCCACCGTCATGGCGGCAGCAATGATCAGTGACTGGCCACCATTCAGCGCAAACAGGGACAGACGATTCTTGCGGCGGGCCTGCTCCCAGTCCGCCAGGTTTTCGTCGTAATTGTCCGCTTCGAAGTTTTCGTTGGTGAAATATTTCACCGTCTCGTAGTTGAGCAGACTGTCGATGGCACGGGTGCTGCTGGAGGACTCTGCCTGATTGGCTTCGCGGATAAAGGCCAGCCGCCATTCCGTGGCATACACGGAAAAGCCCACATACGCTGCCACAGACAAGGCCACGATCACGGCAAACCAGGCATCGTAATTCCACAGCAACAGGCCGATCACCATGCCGATTTCCAGCAGGGTGGGCAGGATGTTGAACACCATGAAACGCAACAGAAAGCTGATGCCGTTGGTGCCCCGCTCGATATCCCGGGACAATCCGCCGGTGCGCCGGTTGAGATGAAAATCCAGATCCAGCGCATGCAAGTGGCGGAACACTTTCAACCCCACCCGGCGCATGGCCCGCTCGGTCACGCGGCCGAACAGGGTGTCGCGCAACTCACCGAACAGCACATTGGAAAAGCGCACCACCCCATAGGCCAGCAACAATCCCAGAGGCAAGGTAATCAGCTGGCTGGCGCCCTCCGCATCCAGGTCATCGACAATGTGTTTGAGGATGAAGGGCAAGCCCACACTGGCCAGCTTGGCCAGCACCAGACAGGCCACCGCCAGAGCGATGCGGGCGCGAAATTCCAGCAGGTAGGGAAACAGGGTTTTGAGTACGGACCAGTCGATGGGTTTCGGCGTAATGTCCTGGCTCATGCCGCGCATAAAAAGACCTGTCTGGGAAAGAGTAGGGCCACAGTATAGCAATGTCCGCCAGCAACAGAGGCCCACAAAAAAGCCCGCCGAAGCGGGCTTTAACAGGCAATCATGTGTAGCGCACACCGATGTCCTGTTAACCTGTTATACCTCATATTTGGCCATGCTGTCCTGCAAAGGCCGAATCAGTTCGCGGTTATCCTGGTCCCAGGGGTGAAATCCCGGACGGAAATAATCCAGGTACTCCGGCAGCAGCTTGCGCAGCGGCCCCGGTTTAACCAGCAGCCACCCGTAGCCACGCACCATCCGACCGAGCGAAGCGTTGCCCTCGCTTTTCAGGTTGCGCCAAGTGATCCGGGTAATGGCAAGCCAGAACAACAGCGTTACCTGCAACATGATCATGACCCGGTTCCAGTAGCCCCCGTCCACGGTCTGGTAGACGTCGAATGCCACGGCCTTATGCTCGGTCTCCTCCACCGCATGCCAGATGAACAGTTCACGGATTTCCGGATGCATTTTTTCGGACAGCTCCGGCATGGTCAGGAACTGGTTGGCCATGATGGCGGTGAAATGCTCCAGCGCCAGCGTCATGGCCAATTGCTGGCGGGCGGACAATCGCTGGCGGGCCGCCGTCAGGCCCTCAGCCAGTCGGCGCAGCGTCTCACCGACCGGATAGCCCTTGTCCGTCAGCCACTGATTGAAGGCTTCATGCTCCTGCCCATGGTGGGCCTCCTGACCAATGAAGCGGCGAACCTGCTGCACCAGCTCTGGATCGTTTAGCTGCGGCTGGTAATGACGCACAGAGTCGATAAAGAAGCGCTCGCCATCCGGGAACACGCTACTCATGGCGGCAAAGAACGCGCTCAGGAACGGATCGCCACTGTGAAAATGGCGATCAATGTCGGCGCTGGGCCGCAGAGATAGCTTGCGGACCGTAATATCAATGGCCTTTTGCAGACGGGCTTGTGCGTTCATGGAGCCTCCTCGTTGTTGCCATACTGACCCTGGCAGGGCACGCCTTTAGCCAATATGCACTGCATGCGCAGGCCCCTCGAGGTCATGTCGCGTCATTCGACTGTCATTTTGGGCCGTCCGCCGGAGGTCATGAACAAGGCCTCAGCCGCCTAATCCTCAGGGCTGGCGTTGCTGAAGCCAGACCTTCAGCCCCTGACTGTTGAGATTTATATCAAACCCCAACGCCGCCTGCAGTTCATCCTTAGACAGGGTGACACCATGGTCGCGAGCCCTGCCAAACAGGTATTCCTGCAGGGCCGATTCCAGCCTTTCCAACAGCCCGGCCGCCTCTCCCGGGGCAGCCTGTTCGGCCAGCGTCACATAGTCGTCCACCATTCCCAACAGCCGTTCGCCCGGTTCTTGCGGGTCTTCCAGCATTCCGTAATGGGTCAGGAACATGCGCTCCGGTTTCAGCGCCAGCAATCTGCGGATGGAGTGCTTCAGAGGCTCCGGGTCGAACTGCACCGGCGTAGTGGTAGGTAAAGTAAAGGGACCGTTCTCGGTCACCAGTGACGGGTAGGACAGGCCGAAGGTATCGCCGGTGAAGATACCCTTCGACGCGGGATCATGGACACAGAAATGATGACGGGCGTGACCCGGTGTGTCATAGAACACCAACTCGCGCTGCGCCAGCATCACCGAGTCGCCGTCTTCCATGATGCGCACCCGACCCTCGTCCACGGGAATGACATCGCCATAGACCTCGGCGAACTGTTCTTCACCGTATACGGCGGTGGCTCCGGCCTTCAGTTTCGAAGGATCAATCATGTGCCGTGCGCCACGGGGGTGAATCAGCAACGTGGCCTGAGGCAGTGCCTGCATCAAGCCGCCCACGCCACCGGCATGATCAAGGTGTACATGGGTGGGGATCACATACTTCACCGCACCGCGATCAATGCCCTTCTCATCCAGCAGGGCCAGGATAATTGGCACGGTATTGTGCGTACCGGTTTCGATGATGGCGCACTCGCCTGCTTCTTCCATGAGGTAACAGGCCGCCAGCTCCTCATGGACCATGGCAGTATCAATGCGGGTAATGCCGAACGGCAACGAATGGTAAACCTGAAACGTCATGGGCGACTCCTGGCAAGGCGGGAAGACCACTATACCCCCTGACGCAGGGCCGCCACAGCCGACCAAAGTGGCACCCGGTTTTCAGTCCGGGCAAGCCACCTGATTGAGGGCAGCGGCGGATCCTTCCAGGGAAAAATCGGACACGTAGAGCTCTCGGCCTTCCTTGTCCACATACAGCACATCCAGTTCGCTGCCCTTGCGTATGGCCCGGATGATGGGGGAATCCAGTGACACGGTGCTGGCGAAGATCAACATATGATTGTCAGCGTCATGGACACCGTGGCGAGGGCCCACATCACCATAGTGCACACCATCGATACGGAATTCCCGGAACACCTCGCCAGCTTCAAAACGGGCAGGCAGTTCCGTGGCCGGACCACCGGCGGTGACAAAACGGCGATGAACCAGCACATAGGCAGGGACGCGATCGCCATGCCGGCAAAGCATTCCGATGCCGAACTTGGCGGCCCCATCGTGACGACCGTGTTCACCGGCATAGACATGACCGAGATATGTCGCCATCGACCACTGTGCCTGAACGGCAACACTGAGCAGAGACATCAAGCCAATCAGAACGAGTTGCGCCAGTTTCATATCCGGGTTCCCTTCCCGCAGCCTTTTCAAGTTTCAAGCCTAACCCACAGACACAAGCAACAAAACCGTGCGCGCCTTGGCTCGGGCAGCCATCCTTCAGGGTGTGGGGAATGGTGGCTGGTCAGACGTCAGCGGTCGAACATCTGACCCAACAGACATAAAACCGGCATCCTCCAGCCCCCCCAGTCCAATTGAGCAAGACGCCAACCCGGTCAGTCAGTAAATGTCTCCACATATAACGCCTCCACCTTCTCACGGGCCCAGGGGGTCTTGCGCAGGAATTTCAAACTGGACTTCACAGAAGGATCACTTCTGAAGCAATTGATGCGAATGCGGTCACCCAGTTCCTCCCAGCCATAGTGGTCAGCCAGCTCAGTCACGACTTTCTCCAGCGTTACACCGTGCAGCGGATTATTGGGTTGTGCCCCTGCCATCATCATTCTCCTGCTCTGTGGACAGATAACGTCTGTCCTCTACCTGGACAGTCTGTATGATACGCGCTTCTTTTCATTTCGAATGCGCTGATTGCGCTGTCTTTTCGGGAATCCGCCATGAAAAAAGGATTTTTCATCCTGCTGATACTGCTCTTTGTCTCTCTCGCGGCAGGCAAGGTTATCCACCAGCTGAGTACGACCTGGGATAGCCAGCAGGAAATGAAAATCAACCTGCAGGAAAACATCGCCAAACAAAAGGCGAAACTGCAGAAGATGGACGATGACATCACCCGCACTCAAGCCAAGCCGTCCCTGTCGGATCATGATCGCTGGCTGATTGCCCATCTAGGCAAGAGCAGGGAGAAGCTGCATGCCGCCATCATCGGACTTGAAGAGACCGACCAATATTTTTACACCCCGCTGATCCGCAACTGGGTCGGGCACGGTTTCATGCTGGTCATTTTCGTGCTGATGACGATCTACGCCCTTGCCGGAAGAAGCAGCCACCTGACGCGGGAAGAAAAACGCTGGCTGGAAAGTCACACGGCGGACATTCCTGAATTACTGGTGGATCCCGGCGCTTATCGCAACGGTGCCGCCCCGATCAGTAACGCCAGCAACTTCGTCACCGGTCGCATCAAGCCCCGCAATCAAAACCAGCTGCACATTACCCGCAGCAGCACGCTCACCGCCATGGGGCTGGCCTTCATGTTGGCACCACAAGGCAGCCTGGCGGTGGACATTTACTTTTTTATCGAGCGTATGCTGAACAGCCACGTGCCCTTTGCCGATCTGCAATGGAGCACACTGTCAAACAGCCTGATGGTCTCGATACCCTTTACTATTGCCGGGTTCTACGTGCTGTTTTTCACCACCAGCGGTGCACGCATAGACCGCCGCAAGCAACAGATCCATCTCGGCACAGAAAATCGTGACATCGCCTTCCGCGACGTGGAATCCCTGCAGCTCAATCAACTGCTCACCACCGGGGAGCGAAGCTTCATCAACAGCCAGATCCAGCTGAATCTCAGGGATGGCAGTAACGTTTCCCTGCTCAGCCATGCCGGCAAAGAGCAGATGTACGTGGACCTGATTCGACTGGCGCTGTTCATGGACAAGCCCGTTGCCTTGCCTGCCACAGAATGACTGGCCCGGGTTGCTACGATCCGCAGCAACCCGGATAGCGCCACCCAGCCATGAGCTATTGAATACACAAAAACACCATTATTATCACCCGCCGCGTTGATCCCCCGCCTGTCTCTGGGATAGTTTTAACAAGCCGATCAATAACAACAGACTCCCTATGGCCCTGACTGCTGCGGATGTACGCAACGCCACTGCGCTGAAAAAACCCTACAAACTCAATGATGAGAAAGGGCTCTTTTTACTGGTGGACACGGATGGCCAGCGCACCTGGAAATTCGCCTACCGGTTTAACGATCGCGACAAGGTCATTACCCTTGGCCCCAGTCCGGAAGTCACCCTGCAATTCGCCCGCCAGCTGCGCAATGAAGCCCGCGAGCTAATTGCCGATGGTATCGATCCACTGACCCGTTGCGAGAAGCGAGAAATCTTTCGCCCATCGCTGGCCACCTTCGAAGCGGTGGCCAATGACTGGCTGGAGCGGGTCTACCGGCTGGAGGTCTCCGAAGCCCAATTCCGCCGCACCAAGCGTCAACTGGAAAACTACCTGATCGCCAGTGTCGGCAAACGGGTGGTCAGTGAGGTCACCCCGGAAGACCTGAAATCGCTGGCCTCCGCCCTGGGCGCCGAGGGGCATGTGGAAAAGGGCAAACGGGTGCTGGGCATCGCCAAACGGGTTTACCAGCATGCCCGGGATACCGGCGTAGCCGGTTATCAACACACCACCGCCCTGCACAAGCGGCTGACCGGTTCCGGTACCGAACCTGAATTCCTCATCAGCACCCGTGAAAAGCTCACCCAGCTGGCCAGCGGCGTACTCGGCCAGTGGGGCCGCAGCACCAGCAGCGCAGCACTCAAACTGACCGTCTGGTTACTCGCCAAGCCCAGTGAGATCGTTAATGCTCGCTGGTCCGACATGGATCTTGATGCGGGCGAATGGCGGATCCGCCGCATCCACCCGGACACTGGAGAGGAACGGATACTCACCGTGCCATTGCCTCGCCAGGCCGTAGAGTTGCTGCAGGAACTGGAGCCGCTCACTGGCCGCCATGAATACGTGTTCCCCGGCAACCGTGACAAGCAGCAGCATCTCGGCGCCAGCACCATCACTGGGGCATTGCGCAAGGTGACGCGCAACAACCCGGTGACACCGGACACGCTGCGAACGCTGGCCGCCACCGCGCTGGGGGAGCTAGGCTACCAGGCCGAACAGATTCAGGCCCAGCTGCTGGATCAGAACGACACGCAGGCCATCGACAAGGACGACTACCCGGAGAAGCGCAGAGAGATGCTGCAGGCCTGGGCGGATTACCTGGAGGGATCCGTGCTCGGCAGACTGGCCCGCCGCTAGCGCCGTTCAGCACCGTGCCGCTGGCGCCACTCCCGCGGTGTCATCCCGGTCCAGCCCTTGAAGGCACGGGTAAAATTGGCCGGGTTCAGGTAGCCCAGCATGTCACTGATTCGGCGCACCTCAAGATCCGCCTCCTGCAACAACTGACAGCTGTCGCGCAACCGCGCTTCCTCCAGCAACTGCTGGTAATTACAGCCCCTTTCCTGCAAACGGCGGCGCAGGGTGCGCGGTGTCTGATGCAGCTTGTCGGCCAGTTGCTCCGGAGTTGGATAACCGTGCGGACCAGGCACCAGGGCAGCCCGTACCTGCCTGACGATGTCATCATCCCGTTCTGTTAGCGCACTTTCCCGCTCGCATTGCTCAAGGGCGATACGCAGTGCCTCCGGATTGGCAGTGGGCAAGGCCTGGTCCAGCAGGGAAAGATCGCCATGCAGGTAAAGCCCCACCCGAGGCCGGGAAAACCGCACCCGTGGCAGGCGTCCCTGCCAGGATGAAAAGCCCTCCGGCTGCTCGCCAGGCAGCCACAGCTCCACCCCCTCCGGTAATACCGGAACCAGGAACTCTATCCCCCGCAACATGCTGGTGATAATGGAACTGAGCATCAGCCAGGTGAGCTTTGGCGCCAGGGTAATTTCCGGTATCAGCTCCATGAACAGCGACTCGTCATCACTGTGCACCTGCAACTGCACCCCGCGACCACGCAGGTGCCAGAAGCGCTCCAGAATACCCATGGCTTCCCGAACGGTGGCCGCACACATCAGTGCGTAGCCCAGATTGCCATGGGCGGTGAGCATCATGCGGTGTCCCGTGGCAAAGCCCAGACAGTCGTCATGACTCAATTCATAGGCCGCCGCCACGGTCTGGGCAACCTCAAACAGGGATAATCTGCCGGCAGGTTCTTCAAGCTGCGCTTCCGGCACCCCGGCCAGTGCCAACAGCCGCGAATGGGGCACACCCTGCGCCTCCGCCGCCGCCAGAAAAGTACGGGGATAGGTCGCAGCCTGGCTGGGCTGATGCACCCATTCGGGCAGATTGTCTCGCTTTTCAGCCAGCTGCGAGAGGATGGACTCTGCGGGCATTTGGCCACCAATGATAATTATTATGTCCTCGCAGCGTCTCACGCCCCCCGGGCTTTCACCAGTACATTAGGCCCATAGCACGCATATTGGCCCGATGAGCCCAAGCAGGAGTACAACAATGAATGCCATCGTCCCCATCAAGCCCGGCAAGCTTCGCAAACGTGTCCTCGGCACGATTGATACCCTGAGCAAGACCCCGAAAGGCATGATCCCCCAGATTCGCCGTCCCAAGTTTACGTTTGCGGAAGGGGATGTGCCCCGTTACTGGTGGGACAACAATCCGATCAAGACCCTGCTGCTGGCCGCCATGTCTTCCGGCTTCCCGCCGGGGGAGCGCTTTTTTATCGACTCGGTTCGCCATTTCGAAAGCCAGATCACCGACCCCGAGCTGAAAAAAGCCATCAAGGGGTTTATTGGCCAGGAGGCCCACCACTCCCGTGAACACGACATGCTCAACGGCTACCTGCAGGAACAGGGCGTGGATCTGGCCCGGCTGGAGAATGAAGTTCTGGGCTTCATGAACTGGATGCGCAAAAACCTGAGCCCGGAACGCCAGCTGGCGCACACCGTGGCCGTGGAGCATTTTACTGCAATGATGGCGGAAGAATTTCTGCTCAAGTTTGATGCCCTGGAAGAGATGGACCCGCGCATGGCCCCGGTATGGGCCTGGCATGCCATTGAAGAGTCCGAGCACAAGGCCGTAGCCTTTGATGTGTTCAAGGCAGTGGGCGGCAGTGAATTTACCCGTATCACGGAAATGATGCTGGTCAGCGTCTTGTTCCCGCTGTTCACCAGCATTCACCTTTATCAACTGGTTCGGGACGACGGCCAACTGGGCAACTGGAAAGCCTGGCGGGAAACCCTCAATTACATGTGGGGCAAGCCAGGCGTATTCCGTAAATTGCTGCCCGCCTATGCCCGCTTCTTCAAGCCCAGCTTCCACCCCTGGGACCACGACGCCCGTGACCTGGTGGAAAAGGCGAAGCAACGCTGGCTTGGCGATGTACTCTAACGCCTGACACACAAAGCCCGCCCGGCAACACGGCGGGCTTTCCCCTTCCCCACGCTCTACCCGCCCCCCTGCTTTGAGGGCTCACTGTCACAGGGGTCTTTGATGCCCCCCTTCCCTGCCTTCCCCACACTTCGCCCTGTTAACGAAATGTGTCATGCAGCCATTTTTCTCTTGCTCTAAAATGGGTCCCAACCTTGCTTACTCCGCCATCAGACTGGCGAGGAGAAGATTTCAGGCAACAAAGGGGCCTTCACACCTTGATTTGGACCAGCTTCGTCATCCTTGCCCTGCTCATCAGCGGACACGCCTTCGCTGATGGGGTCAGCCCTGAGCTCATCGATTTCGGGCGCACTCAGGCTTCCAATATCGCGGACAGGGCAGATGTTATCGAGCAGGTGAAGACACAGAATCGTCGCAACGCTACCTTGTCGGACGAGCAAATAGCCGCGCTGGATCAGCGCTGGCGTGCGCAGTACGGCAAACAGGATGCACCGCTGATTCACCGGCTGATGAATACCCCGCTCTCCGATTCACTGCGCAACCTGCAGCTGCGCAGCAGTAAATGGATTACCGAAATCATCATCATGGATAACCGCGGACTCAATGTGGCGCAAAGCAGCGTCACCTCTGATTACTGGCAAGGTGATGAGGACAAGTGGCTAGAAACCTTTGCCGCCGGGCCAGAGGCTGAGCACATCAGCCCGCTTGGCAGGGATGAATCCACCCGCAGCATGCAGATTCAGGTCAGCCGGACCATCACCGACAGCAACGGTCAGCCCATCGGCGCCGTCACCGTGGGCATTGCTCCCGTTCAGTTTTGACGCAAAGACCTGCATCCACCGAGCCACACCCTTCACCTGTCGTAGACTTCCCCACCCCAATACTTTGGCGATGACCTCACCTATCCAGAGTATTGAAATCCCCGACCTCCCAGCAGGGCCAGGTATCTACCGCTTCTGGGGAGATCAGGAGGCACTGCTGTATATCGGCAAGAGCATCAATATCCGCCAACGGGTCCGCAGTCATTTCCAGAACCGTACCCCGCGGGCCAAACGCATGTGCAGCCAGACACGACGCATTGACTACACAGAAACTGCCGGCGAACTCGGTGCCTTGTTATTGGAAAACCGGGAGATAAAACAGCGCCAACCCATTTTCAATCGTCGTCAACGCCGCTACCGGCAATTGCAGACCTGGCTATTGAAACCGGGTGAGAGCGGCTTTCTGAAGCCCCAACGCTATCAGCCCGATCCGCACAATCCCCTCTGGCAACAGGACTGCTACGGTGTGTTCCGTAGCCCACGGCAGGCACAGTTCGCCATGGAACACTGGATCAAGACACATCAGTTATGCCCGAAAATCTGCGGCCTCGAACAGGGGGCAGGCCCCTGCTTTTCATACCAATTGGGACGCTGTCAGGGCGCCTGTTGCGGAAAGGAGTCCGCACTTTTACATAATCAGCGACTGATCGATGCCCTCAGTGAACATCAGATCCACGCCTGGCCCTACGATGGCACTCTGGTCATTCATGAAGAGGGGGAAGAACGGGAAGCATTTCATCTGATTCGCCAATGGTGTCATTTGACCACCCTGCCTCATCCGCCCTCAAACGCAGATCTGCAGCAGGAAAGAGAAATCTTTTTTGATCTGGATAGCTACCGCATGCTGCTGCACTTCCTTAACCGTGGCGCCCGTTGTTATGTCCTGGAATAAATCACAGAAGCCAAAGATAGGGAGCACCGTCTTCACGGCCAATTGCTGCTCTGCGCGCATACTCATGGCATGACATCCTCGACAGCACACCCCATCACCCGACTGATCACCGGTGCCAGCTCCGGGATTGGACTCGCTCTGGTTCAGCATTGGCTTAAGAAAGACGCAGCGGTGATTGCAGTATCCCGCCATGCCTGTGACAGCGCGGCGTTGACGGCACTGCAGCAGCAAGGCCTGCCGCTGGACTGCAGGGATGTGGATATCACCGATCCCGCGCAGCTGGAAACGCTGGCAAGTAGCCTCAGGGAAGAGGGACAGTCTATTGAGCAAATTATCAATTGTGCCGGGGTCCTTCACGACCAGACTACAGGGCTGACGCCGGAAAAACGCCTGGAAGAGGTGAACCTGCAAAACCTGCAACAAAGCTTTGCCATGAATACCTTCGCACCGATTCTGCTGGCCAGACAGCTGTTGCCCTTGATGCCGCGCCGACAACCCGGCGTGTTCGCCAGTGTGAGTGCTCGCGTGGGCAGTATCGAAGACAACCATCTGGGTGGCTGGTACAGCTACCGTGCCAGCAAGGCCGCGCAGAACCAGTTGTTGCGAACCCTGGCCATCGAAACCCGACGCCGCTATCCGCAGCTATGCGTGCTGTCACTACACCCTGGCACCACTGATACACCGCTTTCCGAACCTTTCCAACGCAATGTCCCGGAAGGCAAATTGTTTTCACCAGCACGGTCGGCACGGCAACTGGCCGATATTATCGACAACGCAGACGAAAATGATCATGGCCGCTTTATTGCCTGGGACGGCAGAGACATCCCCTGGTAATCAGTTTTCAGTGAGCGCCAGCAAGCCCGCGGCATAGGCATTCACATCGAAGGCTTCGTTCTTTTCTGCACTGATAGCCACATGCTCAGCCAGCACATCAGCCATTTTCTCCAGCACGGCATCATGCTCTTCGCCTTTGGCGGTTAGCGCCATCATTACCAGCCCGGCTTCGCGGGGATGCCCATCGGCAATCTGGTTCTCGATGGCTTCCACCAAACGCGCGAAGGCGAAATCATCTTCTGCCTGTTCCAGTTCTTTCATCTCTATATCCGTTTCACCAAGACTTTCTTCAAGGATTGACCACCCGGCGGTTAAAAGATTCCACGGTCTGGTTCCACTCATTTACCACGGCATTTTCGGTATCCGCCGCATCCACAATGCACTGCTCAAGGCACTGTGTGTAGCTCTGCATTTTTTCCTGATAGGCCACCAGCTTGTTACGGGCAAACTGAATTTGCTCATTGCTGGCTGACTGCCCATCAGGGATCACCGGCTTTTCCGGCAAATAGCAGTTACACAGCGCGAATGCCTGCCCTGCAGTCAACAACAGCAAGACGGGCAGCAATAATACCCCGGGAAATCGCCACACATGCTTCTCCTTGATTTTTGCGACTTTATTGAATGCTCCATGATAGGCAATTGAGAATGTAATTCCCGGCAGCGCTTCACCTTCCGGGTATCCCGCTGGCGATTCACATCACAATGCTTTTCTCACACCACAGATTGCAACGTGAAGCTTGCCCGCCCCCCTTCAACCTTTTTCCAGCCAATCCGCCATCCGCGCCGCCAGATCATCCAGCACCACCTCTGTCTCCAGTCCCGGAGGTGCCATCAGCACCAGATGCAGCAGACTCCCCGCCGTGGAGGTGGCCATCAGGTACAGAGTGCTCGGTGACACGGAAAGCCGGTAATGCTGGCGGGATTTCTGCAGCCCTTTCTCTGCCACCCGCAACAACTCGAGCTGTAACTTCTGTGCCGAAGGCAGCTGTTGGATAAACGGCACCTGAAAAATCAGCACCCGCAGCAATTTGCGGTGCTGACGAACCAGACCATGCAGCGCACCGATCAGATGGCGCATGGCGCGGTGCACATCCTCACGGCTATCGGTGAGTTCCAGGCGCGCATTGAGGGTGGAGCTCACGTCCGCCAGCAGTGCGCCGCACAACCTCGCCACAATGGCCTCCTTGCCGGGAAAGTATTCGTACAAAGAGCCAATACTGACCCCGGCCACCTCCGCCACCGCATTGGTGGTAAGCCCGGCATAGCCCCGCTCTTCCAGAATCCGAGCGCAGGCCTCCACCATGGCTTGCACCGAAGCCCGAGAGCGCGCCTGCCGGGGCTCTTTTTTCATAGAAAAATCATAGTGTTGCCAATTTTCAGTGGCCATATTGCGATGGGCTCCGGGGCGGTACGAATCCGAGTTTTTCCGAGTATATACTCAGATTAAACTTTCCTCATTGGTTCCACGCCCAGAAGAGGTTTGTCATACCGTGTCTAACGAACTGAAATTCCGAATCCCCAAGGTCCTCCCCTACTTCACCCGCTTTGGCCAGCACTGGCGCTGGAATGTGAAGAGCGTGTTTTCGGCAAAAACCGCCCTGCAGCAAAGGGTCAGTGGCAAGGTGGTCATACTCACCGGGGCCAGTTCGGGTATCGGCGCCCAGGTCGCCAGCGAACTGGCGCGGGCCGGTGCCACCCTGGCGCTGGTTGCCCGCAACAGGGAGAAGCTGGATGCACTTGCCAACAGTATCCGTGAATTCGGCGGCAAGGCATTCGTCTACCCAGGGGACCTGACGAACTTCGACGAGTGTGACCGTGTCTGCAAGGCCATCGAAGCGGAGCATGGCCGGGTCGACATCCTGATCAATAACGCTGGCCGCTCCATCCGCCGTTCCATCAAATTCACGTACCACCGCTTTCATGATTATGAGCGCACCATGCAGCTCAACTATCTGGCGTCCATTCGCATGGCCATGAACGTGCTGCCCGGCATGGAGGCACGCAACGAAGGGCACATTATCAATGTGTCCACCGTGGGCGTGCAGGCCAATCCAGCGCGTTTCTCAGCCTATCTCGGTTCCAAGTGGGCCCTCGAGGGCTGGACCTGGGTCGCCGCCAATGAATTTGCCCATACCGGCGTGCGCTTTTCCTCTTTGAATTACCCTTTGGTACGCACCCCCATGATTGCGCCCACGAAGATCTACAAGTACATGCCGGTCATGTCAGTGGACACCGCCGTGAAGTGGATGCTGGATGTGATCATCACCCAGAACAAACGCAAGCTGGGCGTGTTCGGCAAGGGAGCGCTGGGCATGTACTACCTGCTGCCAAAGACCTCCGAGTCTATCGTCAACTTCAGTTACCAGGCCGTTTATGAACAACCGCCGGAAAATTACGTCTCCGCGGGCATGCGCTCACGGGGGCCCGCCAATGAGGAAGCCCAAGGTCATTCTGACGGCCAGTCCCGACACCACAAAAAATAAAAACCCGCATGGATTGTGCCCCGAAAACGGGGCGCCCCTTTCTGCCGTCGCCTTTCTGCCGTCCCCCTATCCCGGCGATGTGCTGGCAACCCTTTTTGCCATTGAGACAGCCTATTCATCCCATAGAAAAGAAAACCCCTGATTATCGGAATCACCACTAGCCGAACGCCACGCCAAGGGCTTAGATTGGGTCATGACATTCATGACGCGATCCAAGGGAGAGCTAGCAATGAGTAACAGCAACGCAGGGAAGTGCCCGGTCATGCACGGTGCCAATACCTCAAACGGAAGCGAGGCGACCAAGTGGTGGCCACAGGCACTGAACCTCAACATCCTTCATCAGCACGACAGCAAGAGTGATCCCATGTCCGCCGGTTTCAACTACCGTGAAGAGTTGAAGAAACTGGATACAGCCGCGTTAAAACGAGACCTCACCGCATTGATGACTGACAGCCAGGACTGGTGGCCTGCGGACTGGGGGCACTACGGCGGTCTGATGATCCGCATGGCCTGGCACGCGGCAGGGTCCTATCGCATGGCGGATGGTCGAGGCGGTGCCGGCACCGGCAACCAGCGCTTTGCACCACTGAATTCCTGGCCGGACAACGGCAACCTGGACAAGGCCCGCCGTCTGCTCTGGCCGATCAAGAAAAAGTACGGCAACAAGATCAGCTGGGCCGACCTGATTATCCTCGCCGGCAATGTGGCCTATGAATCCATGGGCTTCAAGACCTTCGGTTTTGCCTTTGGCCGTGAAGACATCTGGGCACCGGAAGAAGACATCTACTGGGGCGCAGAAGACGAATGGCTGGCCACCAGTGACAATGACAAGAGCCGCTACTCCGGCGATCGTGATCTGGAAAACCCGTTGGCCGCCGTGATGATGGGGCTGATCTACGTGAACCCGGAAGGGGTAGACGGTAACCCGGACCCGCTGAAAACAGCGGCGGATGTGCGCGAAACCTTCAAGCGCATGGCCATGAACGATGAAGAAACTGTGGCACTCACCGCCGGTGGTCATACCGTGGGCAAGGCCCACGGTAATGGCAATGCCGATAACGTTGGCCCCGAACCGGAAGCCGCCGACGTACATGAGCAAGGCCTCGGCTGGAACATCACCGCCACCCGCGGGGTGGGCAATCAGGCTGTCACCAGTGGCCTGGAAGGCGCCTGGACCACCCACCCCACCCAGTGGGATCACGGCTACTTTGACCTGCTGCTCAACTATGAGTGGGAACTGAAAAAGAGCCCGGCCGGCGCCTGGCAGTGGGAACCGGTCGACATGCCGGAAGAACACAAACCATTGGATGCGGAAGATCCATCCGTGCGCCACAACCCGATCATGACCGATGCCGACATGGCCATGAAGGTGGACCCGGCGTACCGCAAGATTTCCGAAAAATTCCATCAGGATCCGGCCTACTTTGATGAAGTGTTTGCCCGTGCCTGGTTCAAACTGACTCACCGGGACATGGGACCGAAAGCCCGTTATGTCGGTCCGGAAGTGCCCAGCGAAGACCTGATCTGGCAGGATCCCATCCCGGCCGGCAGCACCGGCTACGACGTGGACGCGGCCAAAAAGAAAATCGCTGACAGCGGCCTGAGCATCAGCGAAATGGTCAGCACCGCCTGGGACAGCGCCCGTACTTTCCGCGGCTCGGACATGCGCGGCGGCGCCAATGGTGCCCGCATCCGCTTGGCACCGCAGAAGGACTGGGAAGGTAATGAACCCGCCAGGCTGGGCAAGGTGCTCGGCGTGTTGGAAGCTATTGCCAGTGACGTCGGCGCCAGCGTGGCAGACATGATCGTGCTGGCCGGTAACGTGGGCGTGGAGCAAGCGGCAAAAGCGGCCGGCATGAATATCAGTGTGCCGTTTACCCCGGGTCGTGGCGATGCCACCGACGAGCAGACCGATGGAGAATCCTTCGAGCCGCTGGAACCCATCCATGATGCGTTCCGTAACTGGCTGAAGAAGGACTACTCGGTACCGGCAGAAAAACTGATGCTGGATCGCGCGCAGCTGATGGGGCTCACCGCCCCGGAAATGACCGCGCTGATCGGCGGCATGCGCGTGCTGGGCACCAACCACGGCGGTAGCAAGGACGGTGTGTTCACCGACCGAGAAGGCCAGCTAACAAATGATTTCTTTGTGAACCTCACCGACATGGCCAACAGCTGGAAGCAGGCAGGGAACAATCACTATGAAATCGTGGATCGCAACAGCGGCAAGGTGAAGTGGACCGCCACCCGCGTGGACCTGGTGTTTGGCTCCAACTCCATCCTCCGTGCCTACGCCGAGGTGTACGCCCAGGATGACAACCAGGAGAAATTCGCCAACGACTTCGTGACCGCCTGGACCAAAGTCATGGATGCCGACCGCTTCGACGTGTAATCCCGCTCAGCCAATCGTTCCCCGCACGTCCGTGCGGGGAACCTCTCTTCCCATTCAGCACCAGTTTTAATGCCAGGCGTTTTTAAGATTTTTATCGGTGAGAGCGCGCTTGCATTTGATACGGCCAGCACTCTGATAGCCGTGCCCTCCTCTAGCCCGGATGAACCATTTTTAAACCTTGTGCGTAACGCGTGCTACACCCCAATCGCTTAATCGATCGGAAAATTCCCAACGTCCGTGACCGGGGCGACTGCAAAAAGTCTATGGGCTGGATGGGCTATCGAGGATCCAGGACTGGGCTCCGGCCATGTCGCTGAAGGCAAAGTGATGAATCTCTGCCGCGACAAAATGGTCTGCCACTTTTTCAGCGATTGCGCCGATCGGAGAATCCGTCACCAGCGCCACCCGCCGCACTGACCGGTGGTGGTCGCGGACAAAACGAAAATGGTGCACCAGTGCACCCAGCGACTCCCAGCCAGGAAACGAATCGGTGGCGATAATGAGCCCATTCAGCTGGCCGTATTTTTCGATGGCAGGATCAATGTGTGCGGCGGCATCGGCCAAATCATCCTGGCTCAAGGCTGCATCAGGCCAGACCGTAACCACATTGGTATTTTCGTCATAGTCCACTTTCATTTTCATCACTCCCTTGCGCTGCTCAACGCTGCAAGATGCAGCGAAATCCTGCCCGTTCCCTGGGGCAAACAGTCACTATTGCCCTGGCGGCACCTCTTCATCCTCGTCCGAGGCTTTTTCTTCCATCGGCGTCAACTCCAGCTTGAGTCCATCGGAGGTAATGAAAGGGCTATCGTCTTTCTCCTCAGGCTCATCCTTTGCCTCATCCTCCACAGGCTCCGGAGGTGCTTCAACAAGCTCTCCCTTGGCCGCTTTAATCCATTCCGGCACACCATCGTTATCTTCCAGTTCATCGTCCTTGGGGGTCAGCTCCAGGTTTTCCAGGTCCATGGAAAAGGCCTTGGCCTTTTCCAGATAGTTGCTCAGGACCTGTGGCTTTTCGCTGTCCTCCGGCAGATAGGCCTGGAAGAATCCACGCATCTCCACCAGCTCATCCTCAAGCAGCAAAGGCACCAAGGTGGAATACATGTCCATCAGAGTGATGGCGTTCTTGGTAGAATCGGAGCTGGTGGCCGACTGCAGCCTGCGCGCCACTGCGGTGTTCAGGGTGTGCAGATCGTTATAGATTCCGGTAAGCCCATCAAACTCGATACGCCCCTTGCCGGTGGCCGTGCGACTGAGAAAATACTGGGCCAGCAGATACATGCCGGTGACGCGGAAGACCGTTTCTTCCTCGGAACATAGCGGCAGATGGAAGCGGGCCAGGGGCTTCATGAACGCGGTCTTGGGGCAGCCACAGATGGGGTAGATCAGGTCCAGCATGGAGGCGACCACGCGCTGCAGGCCGGTTTTCTGGCGAATGCGTCGCTCGTCGGTAATCACCTCAACAACCACCTCATCAATGGAACGGGTGTCGTGGAAGCGGTCCACGATGCTGTGCATCTGCAGGGCCAACGGACAGTGACTGTGCTCCTCACTGGACAGGGGGCAGTGGCCGCACTGACTGTATTCCAGCTCGGTCCACCTGGGCGGATCAGGCACCTCTTCCCCAATCAGGTCAAAGGTGTCTTCATCAAGCCGGAAATTAAAGGTTTCCAGCCTGTCCTGATCGAGCTTGATGCGGTAAATGATATCGACAGAATTCATGTCGTTTTCCGGAGCCCACCCTTGCTTGGTATCCCGCCCATCAGGGCAACACAGTTTTCAGACTACTCCCGCCGGGGTCTCTCAGAAAGCCCGCGCGGCAGGCCACATATACTACTAATTTCTTATGCTGGCGCGCCAGCCAGCTTGCTGTTTTTCAGGCCAGCGCCGATTGAGAGCCCTGATTTTTCTCTTCGCGCCGCAAAAAAAGCTCCACCCCGATAAAGGCGAACGGCACCACCGCTGCCAGAAATATCAGAAACCAGACCAACACTGACCAGTTGCGGATGTTGCTCACCCATAGGGACAGCAGCATATAAACCAGGAAGAGGACGCCATGCGTCATGCCGATCAGGAACACATGGTCCCGGCTGATAAGGCCCAGAGACACACCCAGAATAACCAGGAAAGACACCCCCTCAGCGATACTGAAAGCCCGGAAAAGATTCAACACGCATAACCCCAACTTGTGAAACCTTGCGACATGCATCCCCGACACCGCAGGTCCTGTATTGGCCATGGCCGCTCCTGGCCAGACATTATTCTTCATGTAAAACACAGTGTTGTCGGGAAATCCGCTGGTGGCAAGTTCAGCAATCCCCACATTGGCTGCGGCTGTCTGCTTTTCCAACAACCTTGGCGCGCTTGAACTGGCTTATACTGCTCCATAACCCGGCTGCCACTTCACCGGACTCCCGAGCCACATCTGCGGTGACTTCATGGAAGAAAAATCTCGCCTGTTCCCAGTGAGGGCACGCGCCAACCGCCCGCTGAAACAGCTTAGCGACAGCCTCTACAAACTGGTCCAGAGTCATCTGTGGCTAAAGGTTCTGGTCGCCATGGTCGCCGGCATCCTGACTGGAATAGTGCTTGGCCCATCCGTTGGCTGGTTCTCGCCGGAGACCGGAGCCGTGATCGGCAGCTGGCTGGCCTTCCCCGGCCATCTGTTTCTCGCCGTTATCCAGATGATCGTGATCCCGCTGGTCTTTGCCTCCATCATCCGAGGCCTGGCCGCCGGGGAAAATCTGGAACAATTGCGCCGCATGGGCTTGCTGGTGGTCGGTTACTTCGTAGTCACCACGGCCTTCGCAGCAGGCATCGGCCTGTGGATCGCCAATCTTATCCAGCCCGGCCGTTTTCTTGACCCAAGCAAGATCAGTATCCAGAGCGAGTCGCTCCCCGCTGCCGTTACCAGTGTGCAGCGTCCAACCCTGTCGTCCATTCCTGATCATCTGCTGGGTATCCTGCCCGGTAATCCACTGGAATCCATGGTCGAAGGCCAAATGCTGCAGGTAGTGATCTTTGCCGTGATGGTGGGCGTTGCATTGATCTCCATGACCCAGCAGCAGGCTCGCCCCATGCTGGATCTGCTCGGCTCGCTACAACAGGTCTGCATGACGGTCGTGCGCTGGGCCATGCGGCTGGCCCCCCTGGCGGTGTTCGGCCTGATGGCCAAGCTCACCAGCCAGACTGGCCTTGATGCCCTGATCGGCATGGCGATTTATGTCGCCACCGTACTGCTCGGGCTGACCCTGCTGTTTATCAGCTATCTGCTGCTGGTGGCCGTGCTGGGCAAGACCAGCATCGGCCACTTCATGAGCGCGATCCGTGAAGTGGTGCTGCTGGCCTTTTCCACTTCCAGTTCAGCGGCGGTGATGCCGCTGTCCATCAAGACCGCGGAAGACAGCCTTCAGGTTCGCCCCGCCATTTCGCAGTTCGTCATTCCCCTTGGCGCGACCATCAACATGAATGGCACGGCGCTCTACCAGGCCATTGCCGCCATGTTTCTGGCCCAGGTATTCAATATCGATATCGGCCTGGGAGGCATGGCGCTGGTGGTCATCATGGCGGTAGGCGCCTCTATCGGCTCACCGGGCACCCCCGGCGTCGGCATCGTCATTCTCGCCACCACCCTGACCACCATCGGCGTCCCCGCCACCGGCATCGCCCTGATCATGGGCGTGGACCGCATTCTGGACATGAGCCGAACCGCTATCAATGTGACCGGGGATCTGGTGGCAGCCAAACTGATGGATGGCTGGATCAAGGACAATCCGACGCCTGAGGCCGGCGCTTGCCGCGACAGTTTGCCGGCACGGGACTCCAGCCTCGGCAAGGAGAATTAGCATGCGGATGGTTTCAAGGCAGACACTATTGTGAGCAGGTTTTCGCTTACGCCTTCAGGTATCGCCACTCGTCACTGACTGCCAGCGTCCTTCATATTCTTCAGTAACGCCTGATAAAGCCGTACCGCTCTGATGGGTTTACTGACAAAGTCATCCACACCGGCAGCAAAGGCTTCCTGCTTGTCCTCACGGCCTGCATTGGCCGTCATGGCAATAATCGTATTATCCCGCAACTCCGGGTTCCCCCTGATCTGCCGGGTCGCTTCATAGCCATCCATAATGGGCATCTGCACATCCATCAGCACCGCATCAAAACGCTGTTTTTCCATTGCCTGCAAGGCCTGCCTGCCGTTGGAAGCTACCGTCACTTCTATGCCTGTCCGAGACAACAATTCCCTTGCCACCATCTGATTCACTTCGTTGTCTTCCACCAGCAGAACCTGACGCCCTTTGAGCCGCTCGAACTCACTCGCCTCAAGCTGATCCTTTTGAACCTGGGCTTCGCCATCAGTAATGCCCATGCGCGTGGTAAACCAGAATTCACTACCCTTTCCCGGCTCACTTTCCACACCCACCTGCCCACCGGTCTCTTCCACGATCTTGCGGCAGATCGCCAACCCCAATCCGGTGCCGCCATACTCACGGGTAGTGGAACTATCTGCCTGCTTAAAAGGCCGGAACAAATTGTTCTGCACCTCCTGACGAATACCGATACCCTGGTCCCGCACCAGAAAGCGCAACTGGCAGGTACGCCCATCCCGATTCACCAGTTTGGCTGACACGCGAATATCACCGTGCTCACTGAATTTGATGGCATTCCCAATATAATTTATCAGCACCTGTCCGAGGCGAAGGGGATCGCCAAACAATCTCTCCGGCACATCCCCGGCCACCTGAAAAATCAATCCCAGGCCCTTGCTGGAAGCGCTGGTAGCCAGCTGGCTTTCCACGTTGTTCAGCACCGATCGCAGTGAAAAGTGCTGGCGGTCCAGCTGGAGCTTTCCGGTCTCTATCCGGGAGAAATCCAGTACGTTATTGATGATCCCAAGCAGGTGCTGTACGGCAAGATCCACCTTGCCAAGATAATCTTTCTGCCTGGCGTCCAGCGATGTGTTCCCCACCAATTCCAGCAAGCCCTGAATACTGTGCATGGGGGTGCGAATTTCATGACTGATATTGGAAACAAATTCACTTTTAGCCCGGCTCGCTGATTCAGCCCGTTCCTTCTCCCGATTTAATTCCAGCGTCCTCAGGCGCACCTTTTTTTCCAGATCCGCATTCAGCTCCAGTAAACGCTGTTGATCCCGACTTCGTTCCAGCGCAATAGCCGCCAGGCTGGCGGAAGCAGAAATGGTTTCGATATCTTCATTATCCGGGCGGTGGGCACCACGATGATAAATCGCAAACGTTCCCAACACCTTGCCACGACTATCGAGAATCGGTTCAGACCAGCATGCCCCCAGCCCGGCTTTTTCTGCCAACGGCCGATAGTTTTCCCACAACGGATCGGTGCGAATATTTTCCACAATCACTCGCTTGCCGGTATAGGCAGCAGTACCGCACGAACCCGCCTTGGGCCCGATGGGGGCCCCGTGAATAGCATCGTTGTAAAACGCAGGCAAATGAGGAGCGGAACCCAACAATACATGCTCACCGGTTTCATCAAGCAACAAAATACTGCAAAGCGCTTGCGGGTGCTGAGCCTCAACGCCAAGGACAATTGCATCCAGTACTGCATTGAGGTCAGCGCCGGTTGCGATCAGATACAGGGCTCTGGCCCGCGCCGCTTCTCGCGCTTCGATCTGCGCCCGTCGGGTCATGTCCGTGAGCACACCCAGAGAGCCGGAGTAATTGCCATCCTTGTCGAAAAGTGGAGTACAGCCCACCTTCACCAGAAGGGCCCGGCCATCCTTGCGGAAAAATTTCAGCTCGTGATGCTCTTCATGGCCACGATTGCGATTCGTTAGAGTGAGGAGTGCCTGTGGGCGAGACTCTCGGGAATCGAGAAACTCCATCGCAGAATGGCCATAAAGTTCGGCCTGTGAATACCCCAGCATGTCCGCCAGACGCGGGTTCACAAACTGGATCCGTGCCAACGGATCCAGTGCCCATATGCCTTCGTCAGCCATCTCTACCATGCGTTCATAACTAACGCCCAGCGAGTGAGTGACAGAGTCCAGTGATAGTGTAGCCATAACCTCCCCTTCCGTGGGGGAAAACCGGGCGAGACCCGTATGGCCTCAAATCTTAATGTGCGCCTGATCCTGGTTCAGGCCAAGTATTACCACCGCGGTCTCTTCTGTTTCTTTCCTTAGCCAAAAGAGCGTAACAACATGATTTTATTTACTGTTTCTCTTTTATATATCAAAAAAATTCCAAGAGCCGCGACTTATAATTTTTTTCTATAAAGCCACTGCCTCTTTTTAACCGTTATCCGTCTGCACGGCGCTGTGCCCGCCCCGGGTTTTCACCAAACCAGCGCTTGTAAGCGCGGGAGAAATTGCTCACATGGTTAAACCCAACTTCCGCCGCCACCTGTTTGAGTTGCCACTGACCGCTTTCCAGCAACGCCCTGGCACGACGCATACGCTGCTCGCGGATAAACTCTGCACAACGTTTTTCCGCCAGTAACCGGAACAGCGCATTCAAGCGCGCCTCCGTCATTCCCGCTTCTTCAGCCACTTGCCCCGCTAGCCACGCCTTTCCCGGCTCAGCGGTAATCCGTGCTATCAAGGCCTCCACTGCCGCTCTTTCCCATTCCTGAATCGCCTGCTCTTCATCTGCCGCCATGTCACAGAAGCCATCAATGAGCTCATAAAGAAATTGAATCGCCAGCGCCTCCAGCTGAAAACGACGCCCGGGTCCATGGATTTGACGGGAAAACATGCTGGTCGCCACATTGCGCATCTGTGTGGACACCCCCACTCGATGCATCACCACCTCTTCGTCTCCTGATCCCAGAAAAGCAGCAAGCCCTTCCGGAATATCCTCGGCAAACCGTCTGGAGAGAGAATCCAGCGTGCAGGTAACACCCACATGACGAATGAGCTGTGAGGCAGGTAGCAGATACCGGGTTCCTGGAATATCGACGCGCATGATCAGGGCTTCATCATCACTACAGGAAAACGCGTTCATTCCGGGAGGCTGAATCTGCATATCACCGAGAATATTCAGACTGCCACCAAGCCATCCCGGCGGCATGTAATTCTGGACCGCAAAGAAAGAATCCTGCTGCACATCCAGCTCCGCAAGGTGCAGAAACAGGCCAGTGCCGAATTCGATTTTTTCCATTCGCCCCTGCACACCGGGAAGTTCAAAATGCTCGCCTTCCTGCATGCGTAATTGATCCTGAGGCTCCGTAAACAGGGCCTTGTTCAGCCCCGCTTTCGTATGTGTATTCATGCCGCTACGCCTCCCCGGCAAGACTTATGATAATTATCTGCAAAATGATACAAAAAAGTCGGACAAAGTATCCTTGCTGCCCCCTCTCTCACCCATTTGATCGATTCCCTCACGACCCCTTTATGCTATTTTTGGCACGCCAATAAAATACGACATTGGAGCCAGACATCTGGCTCTGCGGGGGAAACATCATGCAATTCTGGCGATCTCCGCTTGCACTACTGGTGCTAGCGGGCTCACTGCTATCTGGCGCTGCGCAAGCAGACTTTATTCAGATCGACGGTTTCACACCAGTGATCGGCAGCGCAAACCGCACCGTCACACAATACCCATTACCCAGCAGTTCAACGACCACCAACGGCTCCACCTTCTCCGAGTCTGGCGGCAAGGCCAACCTCACTCTGGGCGGGAATGGCAATACCGCTGGCGCAGTGGAACTTGTCTATTCCTTCGCCAGCCCTATAGACCTGACTGATGGCGGTACCAATGATCAGTTCTTCCTGGTCATGGACAGCATCAACCGCCCAAATGCCCCCGAGGGAGAAAGCACCGCCCTCAGTGTCAGCATCAATGTCACCGGCGGCGGCAGGACTGGCACCTACGGCACTGGTATTGGTAGCGTACCCGCCGGCCAGTCTCTAGCGCTGAATTTCTATTGTGATGTGAATCCCGTCTGCTTCTCTCAGGGGCAGGCCCCCGACTTTTCCAGTATTACCCAGATTCGGGTCTGGCTTGCCTTCCCGAAAAATTATGCGAATTCCGCGGACACCACCACCGTGGTGATGGACTCGATCCACGTTACCCCGGGCGGCGGCAGCTTCCCGCCGCAATTCACCACCGCGCCAACCAACGCCACCTATCGCGAAGGCTCTGCCGGCAGCCCAGTGCAGTTTGCTGCCTCCGGCGTACCCTCACCAAACATCAGTCTCACCGGCACGCTTCCGTCCGGCGTCACGTGGGACAGCACTGAACACCGTATCAGCGGCACCCCGGCAACAGGCACAGGCGGTGTCTATCCTTTGCAGATCAAGGCCAGCAGCAGTGTGGGATCGATCTCAAAGACCTTCACCCTGAACGTGGAAGCACCGCCCACCATTACCAGCAGCGCTGCCACCACTTTCCAGCAGGGCTTGAATGGCAGCTTCACGATGACGGCCACGGGTTACCCCGCGCCCACGTTCAGCCTCTCCAGTGGTTCTCTTCCGCCCGGCGTCACCCTCAGCAGTGCCGGGGTAATCAGCGGCACACCGACCAGCAGCACCGGTAATTATTCGTTGGCCATCACTGCCAGCAACGGCATCAGCCCCAACGCCTCCCAGGCATTCACCCTGACGGTAAACCGTCCGCCCAATGCCGCCGCCTTTTCGCTCAACGGCCAGGAAGATACCCCCCTGACTATCCCCGCTTCGGCCTTTGCCAATGCCATTACCGAACTGGATGGCCAGGCGGTCTCGGTGGTGATCAGCAGCCTGCCGGTTGGCGCCAGCGCAGGTAGCCTGAAAAAAGCCAACGGCAGCGCAGTATCCCTTGGCGAAGCCATGCCCCTGGCCTCTCTGGATCACCTCACCTTCGAACCCGCCAGCAACTGGTCCGGCTCCACCAGCTTTGGCTGGCAGGCCACCGATGGCACTTTGAGCAGCGCAATGACGTCAGCCAACCTGACCTTTGCCGCAGTGAATGACGCGCCAGTAATTGCCGAAGGCAGCACTGGCAACTACGCCACCGATGAAGACAACAGCTTGTCGGTAACCCTCAGCGTCAGTGACGTGGACAATGTTGACCTCACCACCGTTACCACCCTGCAACCATTGCACGGTAGCCTGGAGATCAATGGCGCCACCGTCATCTACACCCCGGAACTGAACTATCACGGCACCGACAGCTACACCGTTCAGGTTCAGGATGGCGCCGGCGGCATCGCCGAGCATGCCTTCAGCGTCACGGTCACTTCCGTCAACGACCTGCCCGCCATCGAACAGGGTGACACCGTCAACCTGACCATTGATGAAGACAACACGCCCACCGCCTTCGCCCTGCAGCTGAACGCCTCCGACGTGGAAGACGGCACCGCCAACACCCTGGTGTGGAGCCTGCAGAGCGCCGCCGGCAACGGCACCGCTTCCGTCTCCGGCACCGGCCCGTCGCCTGTGGTGGAGTACAGCCCCGATGCCGACTACAACGGCAACGACAGCTTTGTGGTACGCGTCACCGACAGCAATGGCGGCTTCGCGGATTTCACCGTCTACCTGACCATTACCGCCAGCAACGACACACCGCGCATCGACGGCGCGCCGCTGGAAACCGCAGTGGAAAATGTGCCGTGGAGCTTCACCCCCACAATCACGGATCCGGAAGCCGAGCCCCTGACCCTGACTCTCACCGGCAAACCGGACTGGGCCAGTTTCGATGACAGCACCGGCGCGCTGACCGGCACCCCGGGCAATGGTGATGTGGGCAGCAGCGCCAACATGACGCTCACTGTGGATGATGGCAACAGCACCGCCACCCGCAATTTCTCCGTCACCGTACTGGCGGATTTCGATGGCGACACCATCCCCGATGTGGATGACAGCGACATCGATGACGACGGCATGGACAACGACTTCGAAGAAGCCGCCGGCCTCGATCCCTACGACGACAGTGACGCCAGCGGCGACCTGGACAGCGACGGCATCAGCAACCTGGACGAGTTCAACAATGGCTCCAACCCCACCGAGGATGACTATCCTCCGGTACTGGCCGGTCCAGGCCCTGTCTATGCTGACGCCACCGGCCTGTTCACGCTGATGGATCTGGGCGAACTTGTGGCAGAGGATGGCCGCGACGGGCCGATTGCGGCCACTCCGGATAGCGGTTATTACCTGTCAGGCTTTAATTATGTTGAACGAACCGCCACGGACCAGGCAGGGAATCAAGCCACCGTTCTTCAGGCTGCGCACATCGATCCCCAGGTGAGCTTTGCGCCACCAATGGTCAGCGCAGAAGGAGACACCCTGACGGTCACAGCCTATCTAAGTGGCCCCGCTCACGCTCCTGTCGTCAACGTGCCATTTACTCTCAGTGGCACCAGCGATGGCGCGGACCATGATCTAGCTGCGGGAGTGCTCACGTTTGACTACCTTCACGATGGCAAATTCGAGACCAGCACCACCGTGAACTTTACCAATGACGGCATTGGTGAAGGCACCGAAACCCTGCAACTGGTCATGGGAGAACTGGACACAGCTCAAGCCGTTCCCGGGCTCTACACCCAGCAGGACATTGTGATCCACGAAGACAATGTTGCACCGACCGCCACTCTGGTCGCCAGCCAGAACGGTCGCCCGACTCGCATCGTCATTCCCGACCAGGGCCCGGTCACCGTCACCGCCACTGTCGATGACGCCAACCCGGCAGACAGCCTCAGTAGCGACTGGACCGACACCGATGCGGAACTGGTAGACACCGACGCTGATGATTCCACCTTCACCTTTGACCCGGCCCTGCTCACCGCCGGCACCTATACCTTGGCGCTGGCGGTCTCCGACGGCACCCTCGTGGACGACACCAGCCTGACACTGAACGTGCTGACCCAAGCGCCCCTGTTGGGCAGCGAAGACAGTGACAGCGACGGGCCAGGCGATGACCTGGAAGGGTTTGGCGATCAGGACAACGATGGCGTTCCCGACTATCTGGATGCCATGGAAATGGGCCACGTACTCCAGGCGCAACCTGGCGTCGCAAACCAGTACCTGCTGGAAACCGAGCCGGGGCTTGATCTGCAACTGGGCGCCACCAGCCTGGCACTGGGGGATGGCGCGGCCACCCTGCAAATCCAGACACTGATCGACACCTTCAACGTGTCCCTGCCCGCCGGCATCCGCAAGGATATCGTGCAAGACGCCAGCGACCTCATCATTGACGGCCTGCAACCCGGCGCCAGCGCCGTTGTGATCGTGCCGCAATCCAGCCCGCTACCGGCCGACGCGCGCTTCATCGCCCTGGCCAGCCAGGACTGGCAACCCGTGGCATCGGCCAAATCTGCTCCTGGCGCTGAGGGTTACTGCCCCTCCCCGTATGACAGCCAGTATCGCAATGGTCTTCATGCAGGCGATTACTGTGTGAGTCTCACCGTCACCGACGGCAGTGCGCACGATGCCGACGGCAAGGCAAACGGCCGGATCAGCCTGCGCGGCGCGGCTGCATCAGGCATTAACGTGGCAGCCATAGAAGAAAAGTATGATCCGTTCGCATCCGGCAGCGGCACCAGCGGCAGTAGCGGTGGCATGCTCCTGTTGATCCTGGCCGCAATGGGCCTGATACGCAGACAAGCTTACTCCGCAAACTAAAACCCGCCCCACAGAAAGGCCCCCATGGTAGCGATACCATGGGGGCCTTTTTGTATCAGGGCATCCCCGGTCAGCCGCCATCATTCATCTACTGACGCGACCATTTTTCCCGCAACGATTTCGGCCCCACATCCTCCACGCTATAACCACCGGGATGACTCGGAAATTCTTCCAGGGTCAGCAGCCTGGGCGTCTTGCGATGCGGGAGCACACGCATCACGCAAGCACGCATCCGCATTATGCTTTCCACAACTGATCGCATCCGATCGCTGGGCAATGGATAGTTCATGGCCTTGAGCAGTGATTCATCCATCAGTGCATACACCAGTGGCTCAGCGGTCTTCCACAGAGGTCGTGGCAAATAGAAACTCAGCAAAAGATCCCGGGTGGAGTTTGCCACCCGCACTGTGGCATCGGTATTGGCGAAAGTTCGCTCTTCGTAGTCCAGACTCCATGCTTCAAAAGCGTCGTAGGTATCAGGAATATTGTCGATACGCATGCGCTCACCCACCGAACGCCAGAAGTAGAACAGCCCGAGACGCTCGTTGGGATAAAGCTTTCGCCAACCAAACTTGTCCAGCCAGCGCACCGGCTCATAAATAAACGTGGATAGCGTGTAGAGAAAGTCATCATTACTGATGTTGTAGCTGCCATGGATACGATTCATGCGCTTGATGAACGTCATGCCTCGTTCTGATTCAAAACCGTTTTCCAACACTTCATTAACGATGACAGCGGTGTCGTCATAGCGACGCTGGGTTTGCCCGGTAAATTCTCCAGTCTTGTCCAGCAATTCAGCAATACTGGGCACTGC
The DNA here is from genome assembly GCF_009882945.1 of Alcanivorax sp. DP30. Lineage (GTDB taxonomy): Bacteria > Pseudomonadota > Gammaproteobacteria > Pseudomonadales > Alcanivoracaceae > Alcanivorax. The sequence goes on along the minus strand of NZ_WTUY01000024.1, from coordinate 43,920 downwards.
GAAGGTGCGAAACAGAGCCAGCTCCAGGGCGCGGGTCATGTCCCAGGGGAATTCAAGATACGAGGTCAGGAAGGCAATGCGCTGACAATCCTTCTCAGGATCCAGCCGTGCGATTTCTCTTTCTACATTGAGGCGCTTTTTCATTCCATGCTCCTGGACAGAATCACGATCGAAGTCTGTTCTGCAGCCTAGCATGGCCTTTCACTCGCAAGTACACACACCGTTTACCCATTCGCAGAGTTAATGTTTCTGCTCGTAATGAAAAGAAACAGGTAACGCAGAATCTGCCCTCTACGCGAACAAAACGTGAAGCCCCCATAATTCCTGCTCAATACGCAAAGTGCGTCAAACAACATTGCCCGCAGATCATGGCATAATGACACCACCCAGTAGCCAACAAGCAACCGGATACAATGACAACTCTCCTGCTCAACCTGCGACAGGTCCCCGACGACGAAGCGCAAGCGGTTCGCGCCCTTCTTGAAGAGCACGGCATTCCCTTCTACGAAACCGCACCCAGCCTGTGGGGCATTTCCTTTGGCGGCATCTGGCTGAGCAACCCGGAGGACAAGGACAACGCCAAGACTCTGGTGGCGGAGTACCAGGAAGAACGCGCTCGAAGTGAGCGACAGCGTTATGAGCAGGCCAAGCAGGACGGCACTGCACCAACACTGTGGCAACGCTTTTGCGAGCAGCCGGTGCGCGCATTAGGCGTACTTATCGCAGTCACCGCGTTGTTGCTGATAACCCTTGTACCGTTTCTGACACTGGGTTAGCCATCGTCCAACTGTAGTTCGACGTGCAGCCCCGCCCGTCGATTCGGCATTTATTTCCAGCTCACACCAGGTTCAACAATCCTTTTTCGTTAACGCTCCCCCAGTCACACAAACAACACTTACCGAGCCAAAAAACCGGTGCTAACCTGTTTCACGTGTTTCGCATGCTCGCTGCAGGGCACTTTTGGCAAGACCGCACCCCTGACAGCGCCGCACCGGAAATAACCAACAATAAAAAGGAAGCCGCATGGACAACGAATTCGATTACCTCATTATCGGTGGCGGTTCCGCCGGTTGCGCCCTGGCCGGCCGGCTCAGCGAAGATCCGGACACCCGCGTGTGCCTGCTGGAAGCCGGCGGTCAGGGCGATGGCCTGTTGGTGAATGTGCCCGCCGGGGCTGTGGCCATGCTCGCCAAACCCGTCAACAACTGGCTCATGGAAACCGTGCCGCAGAAGGGGCTGAACGGGCGCCTGGGATTCCAGCCCCGAGGCAAATGCCTGGGCGGCTCCTCGGCCATCAACGCCATGGTCTATATCCGCGGACACCGCGAGGACTATGACCACTGGGCAGCGCTGGGAAATGACGGCTGGTCCTACGAGGAGGTGCTGCCGTATTTTCGCCGCAGCGAAGGCAACGAGCGTATCGATAACGAATACCACGGCACCGACGGCCCGCTCAGCGTCAGCGACAGCCGCACTGGCAGCCCTTTCCATGATTACTTCCTTGATGCCGCCAGAGAGTGCGACATCCCGATTACCGATGATTTCAACGGCGCCGAGCAGGAAGGGGCCGGGGTCTTTCAGGTAACGCAGAAAAACGGCGAACGCTGGAGCAGCGCCCGCGCCTACCTGTTCCCCCATCTGGATCGCAGCAACCTGACAGTGGAAACCGGTGCCCAGGTGCAACGGATACTGTTTGAAGGCAAGCGCGCCGTCGGCGTGGAATTCAAACAGGGAAAGTCACTGCGCACAATTCGCGCCAGCAAGGAAGTCCTGCTCTCCGCCGGTGCCTTCCAGTCTCCCCAATTACTGATGTTGTCAGGCATTGGCGATGCCGAAGAACTGAAAAAACACGGTATTCCCGTGGTCCATCATCTTCCCGGTGTGGGCAAGAACCTGCAGGATCACCCGGACTTTATCTTCGGCTACACCACGAACAGCCCGGACACCTTTGGCTTTTCACTGGGCGGCATCTGGCGGGCACTCAAGGCCATGCGTACTTATAAAAAGGAACGTCGCGGGCTGTGGACCTCCAACTTCGCAGAAGCCGGCGCCTTCCTGAAAACACAACCGGATCTCTCCGCCCCGGACATTCAACTGCACATGGTCACCGCGCTGGTGGATGACCACGGTCGCAAGCTGCATTTTTCCCAGGGTTATTCCTGCCATGTCTGCCTGCTGCGCCCCCGCAGTCGTGGCAGTGTCCAGCTGGCCAGCGCCAATCCGGATGATCTGCCCCTTATTGATCCCGCCTTCCTGGAAGATCCCCAGGATCTGGAAGACATGGTGGCCGGCTACAAGATCACGCAAAAAATCATGGAAGCACCGTCACTCAGGAAATGGATCAAGAAAGACATGTTCACCGCAGACATCCGCAGTGATGACGACATCCGTGAAATCATCCGGCAACGGGCCGACACCGTTTACCATCCGGTAGGCTCCTGCAAGATGGGCACGGATGATGCCGCCGTGGTGGATCCACAACTGCGCGTTCGTGGCGTTGAAGGGTTACGTGTCATCGACGCCTCCATCATGCCCACCCTGATTGGTGGCAACACCAATGCACCGGCGATAATGATCGCAGAAAAGGCGGTAGACATGATCAAAGGGCAATCGCGGGTGAGCTAGCCCGCACCGATCCGGACACGCATGGATTGCGAATGCCACATAACGCCATGCGTTCCGGGATCGAACAGTAACACCAGCTACGCCTTCCGGGGATCAATCAGAATTTTGGCATGCTGCTCCGGATTACCCAGCGCGGTGAAGGCTTCATCCACACCGGACAACCCCACCGTGCCGGTAATCAGAGGATCCACATTCACTTTCCCCTCGGCGATCATGTGCAAGGCATCGCGGAACTCGATGGGCATGTACCCCAGCGCAAAGCGCAGATCGATTTCCTTGTTGATGGCATTTACCGGGAAGAACTGGTCCTGCTTCATGCAGACCCCCGCCACCACGATACAGGAGCGCAGTGGGGCTTCCGCGATAATGCTGTCGATCACCCCGGGGACGCCCACACACTCAAAGATCACCGGCCGTTTCGGGTTGGTGACGCCGGCCACTTCCGCCGCGCGCCATAGTGGCTCCCAGGGCAGCGGCGTCATTCGCAGCATCGACATGCCATCCAGGGCCATATCAAACAACTGCGGAGCATTCACCACAAATCCGCGCTTAGCCAGGCCTTCATAGGGGCTGCCCTGTGACGGGTCCACCACCACATGGGCGCCCATGGCCTTGGCCAGTTTGCGCCGCGTCGGCGAAAAATCACTGGCCACAATGTGGCGAACACCCTTGGCCTTGAGCATGGCAATCACGCCCAGACCGATGGGCCCGCAACCGATCACAATCGCCGTATCACGGCGGCGAATCTCGGCGCGATTCACCGCATGCAGGGACACTGCCATGGGTTCCGTCAGGGCAGCATGGTCATCCGATATGCCGTTGGTGACCGGAAAGGCCAGCGACTCTTCCACCAGCACCCGTTCCGCATAGGCGCCGGGGGCCGCTGCAGACAGCCCGGTCAGATGCGCCACCCCGTTACTGCGGCGCATGGGCATGGCCACAACGCGCTTGCCCGGCTTCCAACGGCGGTGAGTCTTTGCGCCGTAATCTGCAATCTCCCCCACAAACTCATGCCCCAGCACCACATGCTCATGGCTGCGCATGATATGTGGATAGCCAACGCGCTCGGTGGCTTCTGCCAGTTCATCCGCATGATGGCGCGCATGCAGGTCCGATCCGCAGATACCGCAACGCAACACATTCAGCAGGATCTGTCCCTTGCCGGGCTCCGGCTCGGCAACATCCTGAACCTCAAAGTCACCGTGGTGACAAACGACAGCCTTCATGCTCATTCCTCTCGGCAGGCAGGGTTGATTGACAAGCTGATAGTGTCGCGAAAAAGACACCGTGCAACAGGTCGCGTGGAGCCAATTACTTTGGCACTCCTCGTATCAAAGAGTGATAGACGCCGAATAGCGATGGGACTGAAAAGCAGGACTGTTCGATGGGGAACGGAACGGGGAAGCCCCCCTGGATCATTTTCTCTCAGGCAATGAATCACTGATGGCGCGGGACACTTGGTCAGGATAGGTATCGTAGAAATAGCAATCGTCCAGCCCAGCCAGACTGGGACGAATGATCGGATCATTAACATAATCGCCATCCGCATACAGCAACGCCAATGGGTTACTGGATGCGAAACCCAGGTAAGAGGCGTTGGCGCCTGCGATACGCCCCTCGTTCATAAAATTGATAAATTGATGCGCCAGGCTGGGGGATGATGCTTCCGCACTGATGGCAAAGCTGTCCTGCCAGATCATGCAGCCATCCTCGGGAATCGCATATCTGACCCGAGCATCATGATGATTGTGCAAGAAGGCTGCATCACCATTCCAGGTTTGCATCAAAACCAAATCACCACTGATCAGCGGGTTAGACTCAGACGTATCGCTTTCAAGATACCGCAGCTTGCCATCAAAACCGCGTAAATAAGCGGCCGCCAAATTTACCTCCGACGCCGTCCTGAAGGGGCGATCATTGCCCAGTGCGAAGTGCGCGGCCAACAAATACTCTCCCGGATCGGAAATCAGTGCGACTTTGCCGGGAAAGCGTTCCACCAGTGAAAAAAACTCTGTCCAGTTTTTCGGCCCACGCTCCAACCTGTCACTACGCCAGGCAAACCCGGTAGTCCCCCAAGTGTAAGGAACCACATAATCAGAATCACTTTGCCAACGATTTTTAATCAATTTCGTATTTGGCAACAATGCCTTCTCAAGCGGCAAAAGGGAGCCTCGCGCTTTCAGTTTGTTCATGGTCAGTGTTGATGCCACCACCAGATCTACCTGGTCTTTATGTTTTTCCAAAAGCGGCACAATGTCAGCTTCTTCGTCAAAAAGAATCTGTTTTACTTCCACATTATTTGTGCGTTCAAACTTCTGCACCACCTTCGGGGCGAGATAGCCTTCCCAGTTAAGAATGGTGAGTTTGTCACTGCTCGCCCTGGCCTCCCCCATAAAAAAAATCAAAGAGACCACAAACCACCGAAACAACTGTCTCGCAAAAAACCATGCTTTCACATCAAAACATCCATGTTTACGTTTTCATTCACCCTAACCCCCCTCCACCGCTCTGTTAAGTCTTTCCCGACGAACCTTGTTCACCGCTTTATTATCTTTCTGTACCCGAGCAGATGCCAACTTCATCAAGCGGCGAAAGGTAGGACACTCAAGGTGACTTGGCGCCCTGCAGCGGGCGGCATGCTGCAAACCATCGCGCATGGCACTCAGCTTCATGATGGTCTCATCCAGCTCGTCGGCTTTTGCGCTCAACGCTTTGCGATCAATTCTGGCTTCGCCATTGGCTGAAAACATCCGTCCGATTTCTTCCAGCGAAAAACCCGCCGCCTGTCCCAGGGCGATCAGTGAGAGCTGATCGAGTACAGCGGGCGCAAATATTCGTTTCAACCCGCGGCGTCCGGTTGAAACGATCAACCCTTTCTCTTCGTAATATCGCAAGGTAGACGCAGGCACGCCGGTGCGCTGCGCCACTTCAGAAATATCCAGCATGGCCTTGACCTCAAGCTGACTTGAAGTTGTACGTTACCACCAAATCATCGCCCGGAGGCCCCCATGGACAGCTTCATCACGTATTTTGTCAGTGTCGTCATCATAGGCGGCAGCGCCACGCTGGTCATGGATGCATGGGGCTGGCTAAGACAACCGCTGCTTGGCGTTGCCCCACCCAACTACGGGCTGGTAGGCCGCTGGCTGCTACACATGCGCCGTGGCCGCTTCCGGCATCCCGCCATTGGCAAGGCCGCCGTCATGCGCGGAGAACAGCTGGCAGGATGGTTGTTTCATTACTTCACAGGCATGGTATTTGCCGGCTTGCTGGTGCTCGTCACCGGGCCGCAATGGCTGGAATCCCCAACTCTGGGTCCGGCATTACTGACGGGTATCGTGACCGTTGCCGCTCCCTTCCTGCTGATGCAGCCCGGCATGGGCGCAGGCATCGCTGCCGCGAAAACCCCGGCGCCCAACAAGGCGCGCCTGCAAAGCCTGCTCACTCACGGGATATTTGGGGCTGGTTTATATGTTGGCGGATGGGTGGCAAGGCTGATCATATGATCGGCAAAAAGGCGCAAGGCCGGACTTAGAGAAAATCGTTGCGTGAATTTTCCAGCAGCACGTTCAGCGGCAGCAGCTCGAAATGCCGCATGGCCGTGATCGCGTAGAAATTTTCCACGATGTCATCCAACTCCCGGTAGGTTTGCAGCACCCCATTACGCAGCTCATCCTGAACAACCACTTCCGGCACCACTGCCAGGCGCCCCGAGTCACGGGCCAGCAGCCGCAACATGGCCATGTCATCTACCTCGGCCCCCACCTCGAACTCAATGCCGAGCTGCCCCATCAGCACATCAAACTGACCGCGAATTTCACTGCTCGGTCCCGGTAACAACAATCGGGTTGCCGCCAGATCCTGAGGAAAACGAAACGCTTTTGCCCCCTCTCCAGGTGGCCCCACAATGCAGACCCGTTGCTGGGCAATTTTCTGGCAACGCAGGGCGTTGGTGGTGTCCGAGACCACGGCGCGGTTGGAGAGGATCACATCAAGTTTATGCACCCGGAGTAATTCCAGCAGTTCCTCCAGTGTGGCCGAACGTATCTCCAGCCGGATTTCCGGTTCGCTGATAATCGGGCGCAGGAAGTTTTCCTGGAAGTTTCGGGACAGGGTCGCCACGGAACCGACACGGAGCCGGCGCAACTGCTGCAGCTCCCCATTTTCCGTCAGTGACAACAGCTCACTGCCCAGGTTGAAGATGCTTTCCGCGTACTCCAGCACCACATGCCCGATTTCCGTCAGCTTGAGGACTCGCCCTTCCCGGGTGAACAGTTCATGCCCCAGTTGATCCTGCAACTGGCGAATCTGTGAGGACAGCGCGGACTGGGAGACATGGAGCTGCTTTGCCACCCGCGTCAGGTGGCCTTCCTTGGCCACCATCCAGAAGTAATAGAGATGGTGGAAATTCAGTCCTCTCATAAATCATTCTCTTAAATAGAACGAATCAGCAATAAATATCTATTTTACAAAATGGCGCCAGATTCGCAATATCGCCCCCGTCGTTACCCGGTATTGGAGTTACAGCATGCAGGCTTTCATCACCCCCTGGCTTCTACCCGCCACCTACCTGCTCGGCTGGCTGCTGGTAATGGTGCAACCGAAACACCACTGGGCCACCGCCCGTCATACCGGGCGCCTTGCACTTTTGCTCTGTCTTGGCGCGGCCATGATGGTGATCTTCCCCTTTCATACAGCCAAGCCCTCACCGGATCTGCTCGGATTAACCACCGCCTCACTGGTGGCGCTGCTGGGCTGGGTCATCATCCATTTCTCGTCCCGCTACCTGACCGGGGAGCGTCAGCAACAGCGTTTCGTCAGCGCCATGCTGTTCACCATCGCCTGTGTCGGTGTGCTGTTGGCGAGCCAGCATTTGCTGGTGATCACCCTGGCCTGGTCCGGCACCAGTATCGGTATGCATTTCCTGCTGACCCATTACGCCGAGCGCAAAACGGCACAGATTGTGGCCCACAAAAAATTCCTGGTAAGCCGGCTCGCAGAGCTTTGCCTGATCGTTGCCCTGCTACTGATCTACCACGCCTGCGGCACCCTGCAGCTTGACGGGCTACGTCACTATCTGGCGACACACCCCGACCTGCCGCTTTCCATGCAACTGGCAGCGCTGATGATCGTGCTGGCGGTGATCCTGAAAACCGCACAGCTACCACTGCACGGCTGGCTGATCCAGGTGATGGAGGCGCCCACGCCAGTGTCTGCCCTGCTGCACGCCGGCATCGTCAATATTGGCGGCTTCATCCTGATCCGCCTGGCCGACCTGCTTAATCAGGCGGTCATTGCGCAAGGGATTCTGGTCCTGGCGGGCACCACCACTGCGGTGCTGGCCAGCCTGGTGATGATGACCCGTGTCAGCATCAAGGTGCGGCTGGCCTGGTCGACCTGTGCCCAGATGGGTTTCATGCTGCTGGAAATCGGCCTGGGCCTGTATGAGTTGGCCCTGCTGCATCTGCTGGCCCACTCCCTGTACAAGGCCCATGCCTTCCTCAGCGCCGGCGAAACCGTTGCCATGGTTCGGCAACAGGCGTACTTCACCGGCGGGGCCGACCGTGGCTGGCCCGGTCATTACCTGACCTCCGGCTTGCTCAGTGGTGCCCTGGTTGGCGCATCGCTGTGGGGCTGGCAGAGCGTTTTCCCGGCGCTGTCGGTGCCGGTTGCCGCGCTGGTCATCGTCGCCCTGGGGCTTGGCCCGCTGCTCAGCGGTGAGCAGGGCTGGCGTGCCGGCCTGATGGCCCGCGGCGCCTTCATGGTGCTGTTGCTTACCCAGCTTTACCTGGGCTGGCATGTGCTGTTCTCGGCTATCGCGCCACACAGCAGCCCGGTCAACCTGCTGCAGACCGCTGCGGTCATCCTGTGCTTCTCCGGTCTTTACGGGCTGCAGTTCTGGCTGCAGAAATACCCCGACGGCAAGCTCGCCAGCACCCTGTATCCCTGGGCATACCACGGCTTCTATCTGGATGAACTCTTTACCCGGGTCACCTTCCCGATCTGGCCCATCAAACTGAAACCGGCCCAGGCCCAGACCCGGGTCCATCGTTTTGCCACCGACAACGGAGAACCGGCATGAGCACACAGCCCCTGGCAAACATGGCCCACGAGGATGACCTTGAGGCAGCAATCAATGCCGCCATCCAGACCAGCATATCGCGGATCGCCCCCACCTGGCCGCTGGACCGCATGATCGCCGTCAACCCTTACTGGGGACACCGGGATCAGCCGTTCACCCAAACCGCCGCGCAACTGGCACGGTTGGCTGGCAGCCCCATGGCCCTGAGCGCCGGTGACTATCAGCGCGCCTGGCAGAGCGGCGAGATCGACGCTGACGCCCTGGCGCAGGCCCGGGACGAACTGGACCCGGCCCGGTCTGTCGAAACATTGCTGGACGCACTGGAGACGCAAACCGCGCCGCTCACCCCGGCCCCGTTGCTGTCCGACACCCTGGACCGGCATCGTGATCTGCATCGCGAACCGGCCTGGTGTGACACCATCACCCACCAGATCTCCCAGTTCTGTGCTGCCTACTTCGATCACCATCAATCCCAGTGGCGTCCCAACCAGTCCGCGCCACTCTATCAACAATGGCGCAACGCGGTCGGCACGGATCACGGCATCGCCATGCTCATGAAAACGCCGCAGCTGTCAGCAAGGGCTAGCCAGCTGGCCGCGCAACCGCGCGCGCAGATTCAACAGGCCATCCAGCAACTGGGCATTGCCCGGGACGACATCACTCACTATCTGCAGGCGGTGCTGGGCCGGATCAGCGGCTGGGCAGCCTGGTGTGCCTACCTGAACTGGGAGGCGCAGCTGACAGGCAAGGACGATGACACCCTGGTGCACCTGCTTGCCATCAGGTTGAGCTGGGAATGCTTGATCGATGACGGCAGCCGCGCCCCGGACGCCCCCTGGACGCAGTGGCAAGGCGCCTGGTCAATCCACCTTCGGCAAGCAGACACCTTGCCGGCCACCCTGATCTGGCAACGGGCCCAGGAAATCAGCTATCAGCGCAGGCTGATTCACACCCTGACCGCGCCACATGACAAGGCGGACAGGACCCTGCCCCAGGTGCAGGCAGCTTTCTGTATTGATGTGCGCTCGGAAGTATTCCGGCGTCACCTGGAAGCCCAGTCCCCGCATATTCAGACCCTGGGCTTTGCCGGCTTTTTCGGCCTGCCCATCCGCTATGAGCCCCTGGGCACTGATCTGCAGCGGCCCCAGTTACCCGGCTTGCTGAGCCCGGTCATGACCGTCACCGACACCAGCGGCAGCGACAGCCAGGACCAGGCCATCACCCGCAAGCGGCAATCCCACCTGCGCCACCACCACAGCTGGAGCCGCTTCAAGGCCATGCCCCTGTCCGGCTTTGTGCTGGTGGAATCACTGGGACTAGGTTACCTGTTCAAGCTGATCAAGCAGACCCTGCCCAGCCAGGCCCCGCTGGTAGCGGAGACCCGGAACGGCCTGTCCAGTAAAGACGCTGCCGCGTTAAGCCCGCGACTGGACAGCGCCACCGCTGGCGATACGCAACAGCAGGCGGAACTCGCCTGCCGGATCCTCACCGGCATGGGGCTGACCTCCGGCTTTGCCCCCCTGGTGTTGCTGCTCGGCCATGGCAGCCAGACCCGCAACAACCCGCATCAGGCGGCACTGGATTGCGGCGCCTGTTGCGGCCAAAGCGGCGATGTGAATGCGCGGACACTGGCCAACCTGCTCAACGATCCGGCCGTGCGGGAACGGATGCAGGATGCGGGCATTGCGATCCCCGACAGCACCCATTTCCTGGCCGGCCTGCACAACACCGTCACCGAGGAAGTGACGCTGCTTGACCTGGCACGGCTGCCCGAGAGCCACCGGGACGCCCTGGCCTCCATCCAGCAACAGCTGAATCAGGCACAGCGCGGCGCCTGTGCCGAAAAAGCCACAAGACTGGGACTGGCCGAGCTGCAGGAAAAGCCCGACGCCCTGTCACGGGCACTGCGTCACCGGGCCAATGACTGGTCGCAGACCCGGCCGGAGTGGGCCCTCGCCAACAACGCCGCCATGATGATAGCGCCACGGTCACGGACGCGGGGTCTGGACCTGCAGGGGCGCAGCTTCCTGCATGACTACGATTACCGCACCGACCCAGACGGCGAGCGGCTGGCTCAGATCATGACCGCCCCCATGGTAGTGGCGAACTGGATCAACATGCAGTACTTCGCCTCCACCGTCGACAACCTGCGGTTCGGTAGCGGCAACAAGACACTACACAATGTGGTAGGCGGAAAACTGGGCGTCTTTGAAGGTAATGGTGGCGACCTGCGTATCGGTCTGCCGATGCAGTCCGTGCATGACGGCGAACACTGGCAACACACGCCACTGCGGCTGAGCGTGTTTATCGAGGCACCCCGGGAAAGGATCGAACAGGTCATCCATCAGCACGACACCGTACGTCAGCTCATCGACAACCAATGGCTCTACGTTTTCCGGCTGGGTGATCAGCAAGTGGAACAGTACCAGCGGGAAACCTGGACCAGGTGGTAAGGCACCAACCTGGCACCAGCACGTCAATGCAAGACAACAGGAGAGAAACGCATGTCAGACACTACACGGCATTCCACTCACAAATTGATCAGCGGCGAATTCTCCACCGAGGATGCGCGAACCATCCTGATGACGCTCATCACCAACAAGATTCAGTTTCATCAGTTGGACAAGTGGAGTAGCGCAGAACGCCTGGGCAATGAAAATCCTGTTGTGACGCGCCGCATTGAGGAATTGCAGCACACCAAGGAGGCGCTCACCAAGCTCATTGACGAGGCAGCGCGTAACGGCGAGCGCCTTGCCATCAACTGCAGCATCGACATCGCAGTCGTCAACGAACTGGGGGCGCCTCAACATTCAGCGCAACGGTTGACGCTGGAGTATTGAGGGAAACAGGAATGAAAGGAATGCGACGGGCAGGATCCACCATCCCTACACCCCTGGGTAACTGGAACCCGCCCCCGTGTTGCCAGACGACATGATGAGCAGGTTCACGCAGGCCACAAAAGGCTCAACGTTTTTCGAGAGCATGGCATGCACACCCCCTGAACCATCAGAAAGAGAAAAGTCGCCCGCGACTTCCGGACTGCTGTGTGCGGCCGCTATCACGGCGCTGATACTGAATTCGAACGTTGGATGCTGCGGCAGCAGCGTGGCACAGGGCTCGATTGTATCGTGCCCTTTTGATGCAATCGCCACCGCTGCCAAAGCAAAAAATACCCCCCTGTCTGCTCAGCCCTCACCTGAGTCGGCACACGCCGTTTACGACAGAGGACGGGCATTGATTCATGTGAAGGTGGGGCATTTATAAATACCCATTGCTGGGTGCCCTTTATTGCTTACTTATTTCCATAGATGTAGCCAGCTACTGGCTCGCAATTATTTCCCCTTCATTGCAAATAAACATGGTAAATTGCCAATCTACTGGACAATAAACAAACACCCCAATGCGTACAATCTGGCTATGGCTCCTCCTCTCTTCACTGCTGTATTCCGGCTTACTTGCTGCAGATACTGCCTTCACCCGCATTACCCAGGGTCAGTATCTTTATTCGGAAAAACCTACTAGCCAACTCCCTGACGGAGACTGGAAAGACACCACACTGCCATTTGCGGGCTCTTACTCCCAGATTCATGGGACATTCTGGTTTCGCTTTAATCTGGATTCCTTGCCCGATACTCAGCGTGATAGCTTGTTTGTCAGCAACCATGTCTTTGATATAAGTATCTTTCTGAACGGACACACGGTCGCCGGCACGCAGCGTCTGGATGGCAGGGAATCAACCGGCTGGAACCATCCTTTCTATACCCGACTTCCTGCTGCCTACTGGCGGGACTCCGGCAATCAGCTCATCATTCGTATTCGTAGCGGCGAACCCAACGCCGTTCTGTCACCACTGATCATCGGCGATCAGACCGTATTGCAAAGTCATTACCAACAATCTGTATTCCAGAAAATTCGTATCGCAGAGTGGAGCATGGTCACCTGCCTTGTGATGGGCAGCCTCACCCTGTTCATCTGGTTGCTTCGCCGAAGTGATCGGCTTTACCTGTACTTTTCTCTGCTCTGCTTTAGCTGGTCAGTAGTGATGTTCTATATGGCGGTGCCTTTTGCCCCAATTAATCATGGGACCTGGTTACGCTTCGTCTTCTACTGTGTGGACCTGTCCGGCTTCTTCCTGTTTATGTTTCTTTACCGGCTGATGCAACTAGACAGGCCGCGCTTGAAAATTATCGCCATCGCTGCCTTGATTCTTTCCGGTATTCTCTTGTTCATCATGCCCATGCGACTGCACACCCTGGTGATCACCTTTGTTCATGGCATGCACCTGGCTTTGGTGATCTACCTTCTCGTCATCGGAACCCATCTCGCCATCCGCAAACGCAGCAAGGAGTTACTTCTACTGATTCCCGGCTTCCTAGTGATCTCCCTGCTAGTGCTACATGACATCTATGCCTTTCAGGCAGCAGCACAGCAGCCAGGCAGATTACCGGAGGGCACCTTCATGCAATACGGCTTTGCCGTCCTCCTTATCCTGATATTCGCCCATCTGGTTCGGACTTTCGTGCGCGCCCTGAATCACAGTGAAACCCTTAACAGTCAGCTGGAAACCCGCGTGGCGGAAATCTCCGCTTCACTGGAAAAGAGCTATGCAGAAAACCATGCCCTTGCCCTCTACAACCATGCACAACAGGAACGCCAGAAGGTCTACCGAGATCTGCACGATGACGTGGGTGCAAAACTGCTCTCTATCCTCCATTCCCGCGCCGAGCATGAAAAATCTTCACTTGCCAGGGAAGCGCTATCGTCGCTTCGGGAAACCGTGAATCAGAGCAAACGGGATATCATTCCACTCAATGAATTAATCGCCAACGCCATCACTGAAAGCGAAAACCGGCTGAGCCACGCCGGCATCCAGTTTCATTACAACGGCCTCGGCGAGATACCCGACACCCCAGCAGACCCGACCAAGGCCTACCACCTCAGCCGCATCCTGCGTGAGCTGACATCCAATATCATCAAGCATGCAGGCACCGGCACAGCGCACCTTGATTGCAGAATCCATCATGCTAACGACAACGGCATACTCATCCTGACAATCCGTGATGAAGGTCCGGGGCTATCAGAGGAAATGCAACAACGCGGCATGGGCCTTGCCAACATCCGTCACCGAGCTCAGGAAATTGGCGCCACGGCAACATGGGAAAGCAACAATAACGCAGGATGCCTCTGCCGACTGGAGGTACCTCTGCGCGCGATGACACTGGTGGCGTAAGCAGAGGCGCAAGAGTTTTCAGTCTGTCACACGCATGAATTCAATCAGTCACTAAACTCACTTATCACCCGTACAACAGTTGCCCCACCATCCATTTATGGGTCAGTCAATTCAACGTATTCATTCTTCTTGTCAGTTCACCCAAGGCCAGACCGTCTTATCTTCGGCCAGCGACAAAGACTGGGCGGCCTTGCCTGGCGGGATAACCAGCACAATCCAAGACCAGACCCATATCATGTTTCCATTCAACGAATAATCATATTGGTGGCAGTGGCGTGAGCGTAGAGCTTGCCTGATTCATCGCGCAGATAGCCCTCGGAAATCACCAGTGAACGGCCGGCATTGATAACCCTTCCTTCCGCAATCAGCGGGGTATCGTAGGGCAATGGTCGGCACATCTTGATATTCAGATCGGTAGTACCGTAGCCCTCACCAACCTCCAACACCGTGTGGGTGGCACAGCCAGTGACAGAATCCAGCACTGTCGCCGCAAAGCCCCCATGCACCCCACCCAATGGATTACTATGACTCGCATCGGCTGTGGCGATAAAGACAACCCGGCCATGCTCCACTTCTGATGGGTGCATCGGAATGGTTTTGGCGATGCCCGGCGTGGGGAATTTTCCATCCGCAAACGCCTGCATAATCTCCAACCCCGTCATCTCTTTTGGATTCATCACTCTTTACCTCTCAATAACCTCAGTGAAAATACCCGGCGGGTATTGCCGTCGTTTTTTAGTGCTTTTCATCAAGACCAATCAGCAACCTGGTGCGTTCCACCAGTGCCGACTCGTCCGTATCATTGGGATGAAAGGAAAACCGGTAGTACGCCAGGAATTGCGGAATAAAGACCCGATAATGTTTGGCAGCAAAAACACCGAATTTAAGCCAGGATTTCAGGTTAAAAAGCTGCTTGTCCCGCTTCATCAATACCATCTGGTACAGCGTGCTCGCGACAATGACCAGAGCAACACTTAACGTAAAAATCGACACTCTGGGGATATAGGCACCCAGGCCGTTGCCATAAAGATACTGATACAGGTCATAGGCCACCGCCTTGTGCTCGGTCTCTTCAATGCTGTGCCAGAGCCAGAGGTTGCGAATGGTCTCATCCTCCATCTGTTCATGGATGCCCCTCATCATGCTGGTCACCAGTACAGCCGTGTAGTGCTCAAGCCCGGCAGTAATCAAAAGGTTCCATTTTTTCGGAAACAGCGACTCAACCCCTTTAAGGATGATACCGGTGGCATTTTCCAGTAACTCCGGGTTGAGACCGTAGCGCTTGGCGCTTTCATGAAAGGCATGATGCTCTTTGGAGTGCATGGCCTCCTGACCAATAAAGGCGCCGATATCACGATCCAGCTGCTGATTCGCCTTGGCCCTTGGGCGCAGCGCACGCACCGAGCGGACAAAAAAGGACTCCCCCTCGGGAAACAGGGTGGACAGCCCGGTGAAGTAATGCGTCTGGGACGGCTCGTTATCACACCAGTACCGTGGCATGTCGCTGAAATCGTAGTCCATCCGGCGTACAGGGAAAGAAGCCCTGGTCTCTCCAGTCATGTCCAACCTCACTAAAGTTAGTTTCAACATAGGTTCCAAAAAGGAACCATGGAGAAAAGGCTAAACATCGGCAGCCAAATTGTCCATTCTTTTTTGGAACTGACAAAATAGCGGCCTGTCCACTGAGGCCTGGAGTCCTGAATATGAAGTGGCATCAACTCGGCGATATGAACTGCCCCGTCGGCCGTAGCCTGTCCATCCTTGGCGACCGCTGGACACTACTCATCATCCGTAATGCCTTTCTGAGAACCCACCGGTTCGAAGATTTCCAGAAACAATTGGGCATGACCCGACACCTGCTTGCGGATCGCCTTAATCGGTTAGTTGAAAAGGAAGTACTGAAAAAAGTGCTCTACCAGGATGGCCCAAAGCGCTATGAGTACCGGCTGACCGATGCCGGTCAGGCACTGTATCCTGTGATCCTCATGCTGGGGAAATGGGGAAATAACTGGCTCAATGACGGCGCAGATCACCCACCGCTGGAATTCATCCACAACCCTTGCGGCCATAAAACCGACCCACAACTACGTTGCTCAGAATGTGGTGAAGAACTGCACGCCCGGGATATGCAGCCTTTGCTGGTGGAAGGCGCTGGACAGGAAGGCATGCTCCAGAATACCGGCGACAGCCATCACCCCGGACAGCAGCGAACGGCCTCAAGAGGCTGAGCCAGGCGAAGGGAAAGCCTCCTGTCGTCCGTTAACCCAGTCGATTCACAGGCGCACTTGAGGCTTTCCCCGGATTCATGATGCCAGCCAATGACGAACGACGGGCAACGTCAGGCGGAAGCTGCGGCTTCCTGCTCGGCCAGAAAACTGTCGATCTGCAGCAGCAACTCACGGTTGTCGTGATCCCAGGGGTGGAACCCCGGGCGGAAGTAATCCAGGTAATTGCCAATCTGCTTACGCAGCATGCCGATATCCCCGAAGGTGTAGTGGAAAAACTTCTGCCAGCCTTTCCAGTCCGTCAGCTTTCCCTGCTCACGCAACACTTCCAGAAAGACCGGAATCACCAGCCCCCAGAACACCACCGTCGCCAGGCCCAAGCCGAAACAGCGCAACCCGTAGGCACCAACCCCTTTGCCCATGACCGCCGTCCAGACATCAAACGCCACGGCCTTGTGCTCGGTTTCTTCCAGGGCATGCCAGCGCCACAAGGCCGCATACGCCGGATCGGCCCCGTCGACCACCCGCGAGTCACTCAACACGCTGTCAGCCAGCAGGCCGGTAAAGTGCTCCAGAGCGATGGTGCCGCTCAAAGAAACCGGCGCACTGTACTTGTTGAAGGTCTTCAACAGACCCTCGACCATACGCTCAAACCTTGGTGCCACCGATGACACGGCAAACAGGGCATCGTTATATTCTTCATGCTCGCGGCCATGCATGGCTTCCTGGCCGATGAAGGCAGTCACCGCCTTCTTCAGTTCCGGGTCGGTAATCTGGTCCCGGTAGGCCCGCACACTGTCGATGAAAAACCGCTCGCCCACCGGCAGCACCGTGGAGAAGGTATTCAGAAAGGCCGTCAGCACCGGCCCACCTGCGGTGTGCCAGTCGGAAATCCGCTTGGGGTCCAGATTGAACCGCAAGCTCCGACGAGTCGGCACCAGCATGGGCTTTGCCCGGGTGTTATCAGATACCAGACGTAGTGCTGCAGACAGTTTTTTCATTGTTATCTCCGTTGATCATCACGCAACAGGGCTTACCCAAAGACGGGCCCCGAAAAAGCAAGGCATCATCTAAGCATACGTCAGGGTGCTTGGCACCATGTCAAAACTTGCATCTGTGGCTGAGGGTGCCGGTTTGCGGGTGTATCTTATTTCGCCCCTTTTTTCGATTTCGCCTTATCAGCTCGGCCCCGGATCCAGGTCAGCCAGTACAGCGAGCGCCTCACTTCACGCATTTGCAACAGAGAACAGGCTTTACTGCGCCGGGTACACGGCAGGTTTTATACTGGCAGACACGGGCACCCGCCATATTTACAAAGAGCGCACCATGACTACCTTACTCAATGCAGATTTCGAACAACGCGTCGTCATTCGGCCCACGGACTACCAGTGGGTGGCGTCGCCCATGCCCGGCGTTGAGCGCATGATGCTGGATCGTATCGGCGACGAAGTGGCACGGGCCACCTCCATCGTCCGTTACGCCCCGCACAGTGCGTTCTCCTCCCACACCCATGATGGCGGCGAAGAGTTTCTGGTGTTGGAGGGAGTGTTCTCGGATGAACATCAGGCCTACCCGGCAGGGACCTATGTGCGCAATCCCATCGGCACCTCTCATACCCCACGCATCGGCGAGGAAGGCGCAACGATACTGGTGAAGCTGCATCAGTTTGATCAGCAAGACACCGAGCAGAAAGTCATCGACACCATGAACACCCCCTGGCGACCGGGGCTCGTGGAGGGGCTAACGGTGATGCCCCTGCACGATTTCAAAAGCGAGCATGTAGCGCTAGTGAAATGGGCGCCCCATACCCAATTCCAGCCACACCAGCATTGGGGCGGGGAAGAGATCTTTGTCCTGGAAGGCACCTTTTATGATGAGCACGGCATCTACCCAAAAGGCAGCTGGCTTCGCAGCCCTCACCTGAGTCGGCATACGCCGTTTACGAAAGAGGAAGGGGCGTTGATTTATGTGAAGGTGGGGCATTTGTAAATGCCAATTGGGGGTGTACCTAATTTCTTTTGTTCACCCGGACCGTCTCAATCTTCCACTCAGCCTAAGGCCATCTCTCATATTCATTCCCATCAAAAGGAGATTGACGGCACCGGCAATCAATTCGACGCCTTGCACCACATAGAAACCAGTATCAAAAGCCCCCATCGATGCCCAATGATCAAGCACTAACGCGCAGGGAATAAGCACCAATATCCCATTGGCGCCAATAAACGGCATTCTCTTCTGCTTTTGTCGTACCAGCTTTCCGCCTCTGCCTTTAGCCAGGGCGAACCCGCTCGCGCCAGTGAATGCAATGGAAGGAACAAGAATCAACAAGCCTGGCCAGACAATGAGGCTTTTCAGGGTTGCGATGGCTTCTGCGCTACCGAAAAGCTCAACGAGAATGGTTGCCGAAAAGAACGTGGCAATGCACAAGAAGGCAATAATTGCGGCAAGGCGATGAAGCAGGGACGCCATGGTTTCCTCCGGCAGGAAAATTGGTAACATGTTGTCATTGTGCTAAAGAGCCACTCACCTTGTCAACATGTTGTCAATTTGCAAAAGGGATGCCTATGAACGACCCACAGAAAGGCCCGGTGTTCACCGAAATCGTGCTTGAAGTCTTCAAGCTGGGCGGGCTGCTTGTCAGTGAAGGTGACGATATGGGCTCGGAATATGGCATTACCAGTGCCCGATGGAAGATTCTGGGGGCGCTTTTCCTCGCGGGTGAACCGCAAACCGTGCCGCAAATAGCCAGAAGCATGGGGCTGACACGACAAGCCGTACAACGACTTGTTGATGCCATGCATCAGGATGAGCTTCTGGTTTTCCAGGACAATCCGGGCCACAAGCGCGCAAAACTGATAAGCCTGTCGGAGCGAGGGAAAACGGTATATTTGAAGCTGGATGAAAAGCAGTCGGGATGGGCAACGACATGCTCAAAGGAAATGAGCAAGGAAGAACTTGAAACAACGCTGTCTGTGCTTAAACGAATCGCTGTCTCTCTGGACCGATAACGTCCTGACCCGCCGCCAAAACAGGAAGGCCAACATCGGGGTCAGATCTTGCTCCGCGCGAAAAATCAAACTCTCCTCGCGCTATCAATGTACGATGCAAGACCTGCCCCCGGATCTCGGGGCAAGACCTCATCTACCGGGAGGCCCCTTCAGCAATCCTGAGGCGCACAGAGCTCTGCAACTCCCCTGGCTAGCTCTCTCGACCGGGAAAATAGCTGCTCAATCCTGCCGCCGATAGCATCAACATCGCCTTTCCAGAAACCACCATTAAAACGTTCGCCCCCTAGACCTGGCTGCGTCTGCCCATAAGTCGGCGAACGGACCACCAAGACCACTGCGCCGCGCTGTTGATGATCGGGACCCACAAGAATCAGGGGACCAAGGCCACCACCCTTTGAGCCCAGATCGATCTCTGGATCGCCGTTGCCAGCATCGCCAAGCCCCGGCTGAGTCGTCCCATCATTGGGGTCCGTCTCCGGCACTGCTCCCCCACCCGTATTACAGCCATCAATATTCGGGTCACAGGGCATTTCTTCATCACCGCTTCCGGTGCCACCCTCTCCATCACCGCCTGTTCCATCATCAGGGTCACTGCTACCACCATTGGTGCCGTTACCGTCACCACCGCTAGCGCCATCATCAGTACCGGCGTCGTCATTACCTGTGTCGCCACTCTCTCCCTCACCCTTGTTTTTTTCGACACGGTCCAGATTGCCATCTCCATCCGTCCAAATGATGACTACATCACCGTCACCAACCTCAATCTCCTCACCGTCGCCTTCAGTGTCATTGCCACTGCCTTCATCGGGTCGGTCCGGGTCGGCACCCGGAGCGGCATCATCGTTCAGGTAGTCGTTCCAGGTATCACCGGTAGCGTCCACATCGGGATCGTTCGGATCAGGATCGGCGCCCTGCGGGACTCTGTCATTCAGATAATTCACCCAGGGGTCACTGCTCTCATTATTTGCCCCCCGATCATTATCTTCCCCTTCACCAGGCCAGCCATCCGGGTCGCTCTGCATATAATCTGATAACGACCCCATCAGCCCCCCCAGAGAGGACTCGAACTTCGACAGCCCCGGCGAATCTGAAAGCCCACTGGGGTTTCCTCGACCCAGACCATTGTCACCCCGACGTTCACCCAGCTGCTCAGCAAGCCTGTCATTGCCGCCAACTTCAGCGAGAAGCTCACTGGCCAGATCCGTCGACCAGCCCATCATATCTATCGCAAGAGCCGGATCACGGGTATACAGGGTAGCCTCGAGGTCCGATCCCAGTACGTTTTCCAGCGAGACAATCACGTCGGCAAGACGCTCAAGCTCCCTGGCATCATCCATACCGCCAGCATGCCCTCGAGACTGGACCAATTCGATAAAGTCACTCTTTACAGCAACAAGGGCAGGCACAGTGACGATAGCAACGGGATAAGCCTCTTTCTGGTCATTGTCACTGGATTCCTCTTCTTTCCGCGTACTCTCGCAAGCCGACAGCGCAAGCACTACAGACACAACAAACACAGCGACCGTGAGTGGATTAAGCATCCTTTCTTTTAGTGACATCATCTTCACTCCTTGTGAAAAAAGGTGGAAATATTTTTACCACTATTATTGGTGATCGAGAGGCGGGATGGATGCGGGATGGGACACGCATCATTTTTAAGAACTGTGGCTCATTTTCCTCAACAAACCATCTGCCTCTGACCCGCAACCCAACGACGTCCCGTGTGTGCCGCATACTCTTTCAGCCTCACCACGCTTCCTATTGCCACCGGCAACCTTTTCCGCCTTGGTCTCATATGCTCTAGCCAGCCAGATTCGCTAATGCCAAGCCGGTCTAAAATCCCTGCGGCCTCAAGGGAAACCGCTCCCCGTTTGTCATGACGGATCGCCCGACCTGTACTGTCCACAAGCACCAGGTAATCCATCAGTCGGAACCGACAAACCGTTTCACCATCATCGGCCTCAACATGCGTCTCATCCACCAGCGGCAATAACCGCGGTGTCTGTGCCTGCTTGTCAGTATCGTTGATCGCTCTCGCCCGCTGCTGGATCGAAGTATAATCCGACTGCTCCGGTGTCGCCGCCATCGCCGCCCTGACAGGATTCAGATCCACATACGCCATGCACTGCAGCACCGCCTTTTCATCCAGCAATGCCTGGCACTTGTACCGCCCTTCCCAGAAGCGCCCCTTACAACAATCTTCCTCATTGGCACGACGGGCAAGATACTCATTCAGGCACTTCATAAACCAACCAAGATCATAAAGCCGTTCTCGCCACAGTCCGATGATTTCAAGCGCCTTCAGTGTTTCTCCCCCTTCTGCCTTACCGGACAACCAACGCCTGACCACCTCCGGGCCACGAAACAACCGCATCCACCGCTCAGCGACCTCGGTGTCGCTCCAGGCGCTTGCCTGTTTCTCATTGATACGCACAACAACGTGATAGTGATTGGACATCACTGCATAGGCACAGAGGTCGATGGCAAACACCTCAACCAACACCGCAAGGCGATCCAGCACCCACTGACGGCGATGCTCATAATCCTGGCCTGAATAGTGATCGCGTCCACACAGAAAGGCCCGCCGCACACAACGGCAAATACAGTGATAGTAAGACGTGGAATCCAGCGAAACCTGGGTATAGCGAGCACGGGTCATGGCAGCCTCCTTGCTTATCCATGACCCAACAATACTGACCAACCGAAAAGACCAATATCAGATAAAGGCTAAAAGACCTGTAGGAGATCTTCCAATTCTTGGGTGTCCCCGATTATCCTCAAACAACACTGTCTGTGCTTAAGCGAATCGCTGTCTCTATGGACCGATAACGTCCTGATCTGCCGCCAAAACAGTAAGCAAACATTGGGGGCAGCGCTTGCTCCGCGCGAAAAATCAAACGCACCTCGCCCTATCGATGCACGATTCAAGACCTGAGCCCGGATCTCCGTGTGCTACTTGCTTATCGCCCATTTTGAAGCTCCGTTAACGCTTGATCTAAAGTACCCACAGCTTGGACAATAGTTTCAACAGCCGATCGGTCGAACTCGCCATCTCGCTGAGAATCATGAGTCCCACTATTTAGGTATCCCCATTCTATTGAGCCGCCAGCTACTCCCAACAACGCATCTAGAGCCCCTAGCGAGGATATAATTGCATTAGACGGGTTCTGATTCCTTCTCAAAGAAGAACGAATTTTATTGCACTTATTATTCAACTCCCAGGGTGATCGTGGCCCACTAAGCTTAAGTTCAATGCGTCCATCTCCACGCCTTCCCATCCAAGTCCATAGTCGGTCCGTTAGACTTTCTATAGCTGCTCGAGAGTAATAAAGAGTTTCTCGTTTATCATCATTAGCAAATGCCTGCTGGGCTTTAAGAACATAATTCTTCGAGGGAGGATTAGTGTCAACACGCAAATGATGCTCCCCTTGATGCGGCAAAAATTTATACAAAGCTATATCACCTACTCGTGCCGTGCCAAGCTCTTGTTGGATTCTATGAAGAAACTCCTCAGCGTGAGATGTTAAAATGACCTGTTTTCCATCCAACAAACCATCTTCGAAGAATGTTCTCCAGATCCCATTTCTATGATCATCATCAATAGCATTTACTACGTCATCAAAAATAACGAGATGACAACCTTCCTCAATATTCTTTGCAAGCAATATTGCCAACCCCAAACACTTAATGTGCCCTTCGCTAAGCAGTGTTAACGCATCATAACGAACCCCTAATTGCCCCTGAAACTCCAGTTCAATTTTTCCATTTTCAGCAATTGGCAGCCAAAGGTTTTGTAATAAATCTACTGGTAAGTCATCACGATTGAATGAATTGTATAAGTCGCGAGCTCTTTGTCCCAAACCTTGAAGCAATTGAGATGGTAGATCGCGTAGATATGATTGGATCTCTTGCAAAAACCCATCATATGAACTTTTAACTCTGTTATGAAATTCGACTACTTGCGTCTCAGAGGCTACTAACTCAATTAGCTCTCTATTAGCCTCCTCAAAATTAGCAACAGTTGTTCTTGCTTCTGTAATTTCACTTTCTGCAGTTTGTCGTATTAACTTAGCTTTCTCTATCTCGATACGATATCCATCAAGTCTTGCTCTTTCTTCAGCTAGCTGTTGGCGTTGAGCTATAGCTATTCGAGCTTCACCATCTGATCTTTCAATGTGTGCGCATAGATTTAGCAATGCATTCCAATATTTATTATTGTCATTAACCCATGCCTGCAGCCATTGACCAGTTGATGCCGGTGGTAAAACTGGTAGCGCATTCTCTCTGAGCACTTGAGGGCAAACTTGATTTGCCGCATTAATCGTATTGAACATCAATTGATGTAAGTTTCGCATCGACTCACTCAGTGAGTTATTTTGTTCTTTTGCTTGTTCTTGCAAATCAGCTAGTTCACTAAGTTGTTCAAGACCAGTGGTCGCAGCCTCATATGGATTTTTAACTACTGACTGGAGGTTAGTGCCGCATGCTGGGCAGCTTTGTGGATTTGAAGAAGATAACTGGAGCACTGATTCATATAGTTGTTTATATGAAACTTCACCTGCACGACGAGCCAATTCAGTGTTGATGCCCTGCAATGTACTATTTATAGCGAATACTCGATTAAACGCAGATGTAAGTTGTTCTGAAGTTAGGCCGTAAACAGTTGGCGAAGGGGCATCAAGCAGAGATTGCACATATGGGAGACGACCTTGCTGCTCCTGACTGCCAACCAACCACAGTTTAACAGCTTCATAGTTGCTTCCTGGCTGAATTCTTTCTGCAATTTGGCTTTCGTTTAAATTAATTTGTGAAAGACGTTGCGGGTATTCCTGAATTACTTTTTCTGCGCTCGCCAATGCATACCGTCTTATTGCAAGCTCTTGTGCTCGTTGGCCAGTGAGATTTAAGTTTTCATCAAGAGAAGGATTAAACCCTCTTACAAAGTCTGAAAATTGGTCAATACCAAAAAGCGTAGCAATTAATTGTCTTTGATCGCTTGGAGTTCTTGAAGCAATTCGAGCAAAATCATCAAGCCTGTTTTTTTCAATAAAACAAAATCTATACTTTTCTTCATTTGGCTGTAAATTAACCGGGGGATTATTTTCATTTACTGTTGATATAACGGGTTGAATATATCGCCCTAGTCTTACATTTCTACAATAAGTGTTATGATCAATCCGTTTTACTTGAGCCTCACTTATAGAACCCAACAACGCCGTTTCTAGAGCCTCACAAAAGCTACTCTTCCCTGTACCGTTGGCGCCATAGACAAGAGTAATTGGTTTACTTAAGTCAAAAATCTCTTGAGTTGTAAACCCTCTAAATGGCCCTACGGTTAACTGATGCAGACGGCCAACATTATGGCCATCAGCATTTATATTATTAAATTCAGGTAACTCTGGGGAGGTTTCTGTAAATTGGTTTATTGCAATTGGAGCTAATCGTGATGATCGAGCTCTACGAACAGCGCCCACCTGTGCTAAGTGCGGAAGATTTGAATATATTAGGTTTGCCATTCGACGAATATCATCATCTACAGGTCTGACGGCTAACACCTCCAAAAACCTTTGATATTCAGCGATAACGCCAGCCATATTACTTCCTTATAGTTCGAATATTCGTTTTCGACAGCAGAGGCTATGAAGGCACATAGCCGCGCTTTGCGGTAAATTTGAAGCACAGCGTAAAATTTATCCGACAGCAGCGCTTTGTTATAAGCTTATCCGCTAATAAGCGACCTAAGCATCTCTATTTTTTTCTTAATCTCATCGAATGTAATTATTTCAACATCCCGATTATTGCTTCTAAATAGCTCAAAGGAATACCTTTGCTTCTTAGTGAGAGATTCTAGAGACCCAACCAAAACAAAACATGCCGAGTTGCATGACTCGAAATCTTCTTCACTTTCCATTTTTAGAACTGCGTATGATTTCTGAAATTTATCCCTTTGATTTAAAACCTGATTTATACATCCGGCTAGCTCCTTAGTTGTACTGAAGACATCATTACCCCTGTACGACCTGTCTTCCAGGAGTTTGGTTTTATGAGTTTTTATCTCAAAAAATGCAACATTATCACTTAAACTATTTTTAACGAGAAAGTCAGTATATTTCCCGTTTTTATTGTCAATGGTCTTGCCACCCGCATACGCCTCGTCCTGATATAGGATTACCGGCTGAGCAAATATAGATGAGAATATCCACGCATTTTCTTTTAAATAATTTTGCCACTTTTTCTCTAATGTTGTTGTATTGCTAGATTGTGAGTACAGCTCATCGAACTCTGAGAGAGCCTTCTCTATTAGCCGGACATCAACTATCCCCTTTGTGCTCTTTAGAGAATCAGTTGTTAGAAAATCAGTTGAAGTCGATAAAGCCTCGAAAAGCTCCGCTATCGCCTCTTTGTCTTGCTCTGAAAATTCATCAATCGAGTTTCCCCATGTCGCCAATGACTGCGAGAGCGCGTTTTTGATATATTTAGCCTTCGGCTCTCTGACATCTTTTGGAAACAAGTCATGAACTACTCTTTCCAACACAACCTGTACTTCGGCCTTATTCTTGGAAAAAACTGTAGAAAAAGCTGTATTAAGCTTTTGCAATGAAATTTCATTTAAGTGAAGCGTCTTTTTCCCGCCATCTATCTTCGTCAAACCTCCTTTCTTAACGAAAACTTCCTTAAATTTGAAATTGTCATCAATATACCTTGCAAATGGACCTAAAGTTTTAGTGAAGCCATAACCATAAGAAGGAGATTTATACATTCCGACAGGAATCTTGCCGGCGAATCCAATAAAGGAAATCTTTTTGATCGTTTTGTATTTCTGCCCGCCTTCGAACCCCCGCGGATAGTGCACTACCAAATCTTTATTTTTGTAGACCTCTTTAGAGAGTTGATTTATATCAGCTTCCGTATCCACGAAGTTGTAGACTTTTTTTGTTTTTAAGTCTTTTTCTAGCTTTTCGTCTTTCATTCGTTCTCCATCGCCAAGGGTCAGGGCTTATAACAGTTTATTCAATTGCAGATGCGATATATCACTTTGCTGTATATCCCCGATTTACCCTACCCCAAACACCCCAACAAACTGTCTACCAATCAGTGACTTGCCCTACAAGCAGAAATCACTCTCAACAGATTTTTCTTGCACTTGCGTGTTGAACAGGAATTTTTACTCGGACTTTTCTTGCATCCGCTTTTCTGAAAACCCACCTTATCTCAGCCACTTACAAATTTCTGTAAGCCATATCCTACAAATTCAACGTGCGCGCGGGTGAAAAACGGTCGCCATGGATCGCTTGCAGGCAAGCTCCTACAGCAACATTGAGCGTTTGCGCGATAAAGAACGCCAATGCCATCAGCACGGCACCTTCCCCGTTAGAGTGAGTCGAGGAACGGAAGGATCTGACGGCGTAGAGCAAAAAACCTGTCTGAGCGGAGCGAGTCTTTTTTGCGTCCGTCACAGGGCGAGTACCGGAGTGTGCCTGCGGAGCAGGCCGAACGGAGTCGGGGCGCGGGGGAGTCCAGAGGGGTGCCGCGTAGCACCCCTTTGGGCCCGTCCGGCGAGGACAAGCACGGTTATCGGTGCGATAAAATCCCAGCCAGGCAACTTGCCATACAGGCAGGAACCACGATCACCTCCGCATTCGTCCAGCAAGCTGGATCTCCTACAGGCCAACCGGGATATCGGGGTCAGGTCTTACGCCGTGCGTCAAACACCCCATAAAGACTCGGCAACACCAACAAGGTCAACGCCGTGGCCGACACCAGCCCTCCCACAATCACCACTGCCAATGGCCGCTGCACTTCACTGCCCACCCCAGTTGCCAACAACATGGGAATCAACCCCAGCATGGAAGTGAGCGCCGTCATCAGTACCGGGCGCAGGCGCGACACCGCGCCTTCAAAGATCGCCGTCTCCAGCGCTTCGCCATCGCGCAGGCGATGATTGATGGCTTCCACCATCACCACCCCATTCAGCACCGCCACCCCGAACAGAGTGATAAAGCCCACGGAACTGGGCACGGACAGGTACTGGCCGCTGATCGCCAGGGCGAGGATGCCGCCGATGAGGGCCAGGGGCACGTTGACCAGGATCAGGGCGGCCTGGGCCACGGAGCCGAAGGCGAAGTAGAGCAACAGGGCGATGAGCCCCACGGCCACGGGGACCACCATGGCCAGGCGTTGCTGGGCGCGCTGCTGGTTTTCGTATTGGCCGCCGATGTCCACGCTGTAGCCGGCGGGCAGGTCCACCTCGGTATCGATGGCGCTTTGAATGTCGGCCACTACGGAACCCATGTCGCGACCGGCCACGTTGGCCTGGATCACCACGCGGCGCTGCACGTCGTCGCGGCTGATTTGCGGCGGGCCGGACACCAGGGATACATCCGCCACCTCCATGAGGCGCACCCAGGCACCGTCGGCGGCTTTCAGGCGCAGGTTGCGGATGGCTTCGGCGTTGTTGCGGGCGTTTTGTTCCAGGCGCACGTAGATGTCGTAGCGTTCGTTGCCGTTGATCACCTGCCCGGCACTGCCGCCGCCCAGGCCGTTGCTGACCAGATCCATGACTTGATTGACGCTGAGCCCATAGCGGCTGAGGGCGTTGCGATCCGGGGTGACCACCAGTTGGGCTTCCCCGGCGATCTGTTCCAGTTGCACGTCGGTGGCACCGTCCACGGCTTTCACGGCCTGGGTGATGGCCTCGCCTTTTTCCTGAAGCACGGCGAGATCCGGGCCGAACAGCTTGATGGCCAGCTGGGCTTTGACGCCGGAGAGCAGTTCATCCACGCGCATGGCGATGGGCTGGGAAAAGTTGAGCAACAGGCCCGGATGCACATCGAGTTTTTGCTGAATTTTTTCCTGCAACTCGAGGCGATTGCTGGCGCTTTCCCATTCACTCACCGGCTTGAGGCCGATGTAGATTTCCACGTTGCTCACCGGCTCCGGGTCGCCACCGATTTCCGCGCGCCCTACCCGGCTGAGTGCATAGGTGACTTCCGGGAAGGTCATGATTTCCTGTTCCAGTTTTTCCCCCACGGCTAACGCGGTATCGAGGCTGGAGGATGGGGCCAGGGTGACGCGCAGGGCCAGGGTGCCTTCTTCCAGTACCGGTACGAACTCGGTGCCGATAAAAGGCGTGGTGGCCAGCGCCAGGGCGAACAGCCCTACCGCGCCGCCGATGACGACTTTGCGCGCCTGCATGGCCTTGGCCAGCACGGCCCGGTAGCGGGCTTCCAGCCACTGCATCAGCCGGTTGGGTTTGTCTTCCACCCCGTGGCGGAACAGGAAGCCTGCCAGAGCCGGCACCACGATCAACGCCACCAGCACGGCGGCGGCCATGGCGAGCATGATGCTGATGGCCATGGGCACGAACATTTTTGCTTCCACCCCTTCGAAAGCGAACAGGGGCATGAACACCACCAGAATAATGCTGGCGGCGAAGAACACCGGGCGGGCCACTTCCTGGGCGGCGTCTTTCACGCGCAGGGCGATGCCGCCCGGCTGATCATGGCTTCCCTCTACCCGGCTCAGGTGTTTGAAGATGTTTTCCACCATCACCACGGAGCCATCCACCAGCATGCCGATGGCCACGGCCAGGCCGCCCAGGGACATGAGGTTGGCGGACATGTCCAAGCTGGCCATGACCAGTAGCGCCAGGCCAATGGACAGGGGAATGGACAACAGCACCAGGGCCGTGGCGCGCAGATTCATGAGGAACAGCGCCAGCACGATAACGATAAACACAAAGGCCAGCAGCAAGGCGGTGACGACTGTGCCCACGGCTTTTTCCACCAGGTCGGCCTGGTCGTAGAACACCTGGAATTCCACTCCGTCCGGCAGGGCCTGACGGATACGCGCTTCGCGATCCTTGATGCCATCGATGGTGGCCTTGGTGTTGGCGCCCATGCGCTTGAGCACGATGCCCGCCACCACTTCGCCCAACGCTTCCGGTTCGCCGTTGGCATCGCGGCGGGTCATGGTGAGCGCGCCCTGACGGATCTCGCCTCCGAACTCCACCTTGGCCACATCGCTGACGCGCACCTGGGTGCCGTCCACTTCCTTGAGGGGGATGGCGGCAATGTCGCCGAGCCCCTGCTCGCCGCTACCTACCCAGCCCATGCCGCGAATGACCAGCTGCTCGGCGCCGCGATCAAGATACCAGCCGCCGGCGTTGCGGTTGTTGGCGGCGATGGCATCCATGACCTGTTGCAGCGTCAGGTCGTAGGCCAGCAAGCGGGTGGGGTTCACGTTCACCTGATACTGGCGCACGTCGCCGCCGTAGCTGAGCACATCGGTGACGCCGCCCACCGGCATCAGCAACAGCTTCACCACCCAGTCGTTAAGACTGCGCAGTTGCATGGCATCGATGCCGGAGCCGGGTTGGGCGGTGAGCAGGTATTGATAGACCTGACCAAGCCCGGAGGTGTTGGGGCCCATTTCCGGGGTGCCCACGCCCTCGGGAATATCTTCCCGCGCTGCCTGCAGCCGTTCGAACACCAGTTGACGGGCGAAGTAGATATCCGTGCCCTCCTCGAACACCACGGTGACGATGGACAGGCCGGTCTTGGAAATGGAGCGTACCTCGGCCACCTGGGGCAGCGCGTACATCACCGCCTCGATGGGGTAGGTGATCAGCTGCTCCACCTCTTCGGCGGCCAGACCTTCCGCTTCGGTATTCACTTGTACCTGGACGTTGGTCACGTCCGGGAAGGCATCCAGTTTCAGGTTGGGCAATTGCCAGCCGATCACACCGAGGGTGATCACCAGCAGCAACAACACAATCAGACGGTTGGTCACCGCCCAATCGACAATGCGATTAAACATGGTGGACTCCTGGAGTCTGTCGGTGCTCTCCCGGTCGCTGAGATGCAGGCCAAATATCTGGCCAGGCAAGGCGCGAGGAGCGTGGTTGGGCAACGCCCAATGAGCGACGAGCAACACCGCCTGGACGGATAGTTGGTCGCATCCCGAAGGGACAGCGCAGCTGTCTCAGTGATCGGGAGAGTGCCGACAGGCTCTTCAATGGTTGTGGATGTCGAAGCCGGACTTGGCCATTTCGCTGGCCAGGAAAAAGGCACCGCGGGTGACGACTCGCGTGCCTGCCTCGATGCCGGTGACGATGCGACGGTTTTCCAGTTGGCCGTTGAGCTGGATTTCCATGGGCGCGTAATGGCCCGGCGCTTCTTCCACGAACAACTGCCAATCCCCATCGGAGCTTCGGGTCAGCGCTTCTTCCGGGACGGTGAGCGCGTTCTCCGGTGCGGCTAACGACAACGCCACATCGGCGAACATGCCCGGGTGCAGCAGGTGGCCGGCATTGGGAATAGCCACGCGCACGGACAGGGTGCGGGTGACGGGATTGAGCCGGTGGCCGGACTGGATCACTTCCCCGGCCACTTGCGTTTCGCCAATGATCACCTTGGCCGGGGTGCCCGTGGCAATGTGCAGGCCGGGGCTGGGTGGCAGGGCCGCTTCCGCCCAGAGTTCGGATTCATCCACCAACGTGACCAGGGAACTGCCGGCGGTGAGCCACTGGCCTTGCTGGAAGGCATCTTCCAGCACCAGGCCATCGTCCGGGGCGGTGAGGGTGTAGACACCCTTTTCACTCTTGCCATTTTCAATGGCGGCAATGGCGTCATCATCCAGGCCGTAGCCTTTGGCGCGGGCGCGCAGGGACTGGTACTGCCCCTGGGCATCCAGATAACGCTGATTGCCCACGGTGCGACGGCCCAGATTATTCACCCGTCGCCAGGCATCGGCGGCCACCTGCAAATCACTTTGCAGTTGTGCCATGGCCGGGCTGAACAGGGTGGCAATGGGCTCACCCTTGTTCAGGTGCTGACCCAGGGTGGCGCTTCGCGATTGCACCTGGGAATCGATGCGCACCGGCACCACCCAGGTACGGTACTGGTTGCTGGTGATCTCCGCCGGCACGGTGAGGGTTTGCGTGGCGTTG
Organism: Alcanivorax sp. DP30; assembly: GCF_009882945.1. Classification (GTDB taxonomy): domain Bacteria; phylum Pseudomonadota; class Gammaproteobacteria; order Pseudomonadales; family Alcanivoracaceae; genus Alcanivorax. Next base: position 12,800 of record NZ_WTUY01000024.1, on the reverse strand, counting down.
GTTTGTGGCTGCAGGGTGATGACTTGCAGGTTGAGCATGGCTCGCTGTTCCGGCGTCAGTTGCAGGCCGGTTTCTTCATCGTCGTGCCCGCCGTGTTCGGCTTCATGATTGTGCGCGGTTGCCTCGTTACCTTCATCGACTTCATCGACTTCATGGTCATCGTGGCTGTCATGATCGTCATGGGATTCTTGCCCATGGGATTCGCTTTTCGCAGTCGCAGCCTCATGATCATGGCCGTGCTCGTCTTCTGCCCAGACGGGAAAAGACAGGGTGGCCAGCAGCGCAATGGCCAGCGGCGTTTTTTGAAATTTCATTTTGGTTTTCATAAAAAATTTCCATTTTTTTTGTAGGAGCGTCGCTCGCGGCGCGAAGCCGTTGCACAGGCTCCGTGCCTAAACCTTTCGCACCTCGAGAGGTGCTCCTACAGAGGCATTGTTAGTTAGCGAGGCTATTCAGCCAGTCATCCAGCTGGGCGCTTTGCTGGAGCCATTCGATCCAGGCCTGTTGCGAGGCTTCGCGCAGGGCGATGCCGGACAGGCGGGTGTCGAGGCTTTGGTTGAGTGCCAGCAGATAGCTCTGGGTGGTGAGCTCGCCCTGTTGCCAGACCCGTTTCAGCAAGGCGTCATTGTCATCCAGTGAGGTGGCGGCCAGTTGCTGCCAGCCTTGCCAGCGCTGTTGTTGCTGCTGTGCATTGTCGAGAGCACCTTGCAGGCGCGCACGAATGTCGTTGCGGGTTTTCTCCAGCAGGGCGCGCTGGGCATCGCTGTCTGCCATGGCCTGCTGGTAGGCGGGTTTGTCGGTATTGAAGAATTTCAGCGGCAGGCTGAGATCCACCCCCCACATGTTTTCGTCACCCTCCTTGCCCACGTACACCCCGAGCGAGGGATCACTGTTGCGCTGCTTGTCAGCCAGGGTGACGCCCTGCTCGGCCAGGGCCAGTTGCTGCTCGGCCAGTTGCAGGTCGAAGTTGTTCGCCAGCGCATCGTCGACGCGGGCCTGCAACAACGCATCCATAGCGAGGAGCTGGCTGGGCAACGGATACGCTGGGGACGACAACGCCATGCTTTCCCGCAGGCGGGTTTGTGCACGGGTGGATGCGGCTTCGGCTTCGGCCAGGGCTTGCTGGGCCTGCCCCACGGACAGCAGGGACAGGCGGGCATCGACCTGCCCCACGTCACCGGCCTTCTGACGCCGACGCATCAGGTCCGCCAGCTCCATGAGCTGTTGCTCCTGCTGGCGTGCGGCTTGCAAACGTGCCTGGGCTGCGTGGTAGGCGATCAACGCACTGAGGGATTGCGCGAGCAGATCGGCACGGGCCTTTTGTGCGCGAAGATCCGCCAGGGCAGTACGCAACGAGGCCACATCGCGACTGGCCCGTGCCTTGCCGGACCAGTCCAGGGTCTGGCTGAGTCCAACGGTTTGGGTCACATCGACGCTGTCTTCATAACCGATGTTCAGATTGGGGTTATAGAGCGGTTGCTCCGCCTTGCGGCTTTCTGCCAGCCATTGTTCCTGGCGGGCGGTGATGGCACGGCTGGCAGGCAACTGGCGCACCTGTTGGCGCACCCACTGCGCCCATTCGGTGGTATCCGCCCCTGCTGACGGAGCGGCAACGGCGGCCTGTGGCCCGCCGCACAGCACGGCCAGCAACACGCTGACACGCACGAGATGATGGCTTCCCATGGGAAGTCTCCTGATATTTCAGACACGATGAATCGCAACGGGGCCATGCTGAAAACAGGGCTCAACGCTGCAAGGAAACGCGAGAAAGATCAGGCGATGGGAGGGCGGTACAAGGATTCCGGCGGAGTGTCCGGGAGATGGGGCAGGAAAGCCAGACGGATGGACGACGGGGCCGGTTGTCGTGCCGGCGCGCAATCCACGCCGGTCATGAAACCGTGGCACTGGCAGCAATGTTCACTGCCTTGATCGAGCACGTCCTGGTGAGCGGGCTCTGCCTGCTCGGCCTGTGCATAGCCGCCCGCTGCATCATGTTCATGATGCACCGCATCGAGCACCAGCACATGAGTGCAGATGACCAGCAGCAATGTCCAGACCAGTGATTTCATGAAACCGCCAACAGTGTCGAGGGGCTATCCTGCGAATTATTGAGACCGCAGTCAAACCGTAACGTTCCCTGCGGTCATTCACTTCCCCTCCGGCCACAGGCAAAGTAGCGTCCGTTCAAGCCAACCGACGAGAATGACTGCCATGAGCCGCCTGGATGTTGCCCGCGATGAAGTCCTTGCCCACCCCCTGCACCGCGCCTGCGAGCTGGAACTGCTGCACGCCGGGGAAGGCACCAGTGAGCTGCGCTTTCAGGTGAATGATTTCACCGCCAATCCGTTGGGCGCCCTGCACGGCGGTATTCTTTATGCGCTGATGGACGTGGCCTGTTTCTTTGCGGCGGTGCCGAGCCTGCAAGATAACCAGGCGCCGGTAACGGTGGAAACCCACAACAGCGTACTGCGCGCCGCGCAGAAAGGGGAAAGCGTGATTTTGCGTGGCAAGGCGGACCGCATCGGTCGCACTCTGGCTGCCATGCGTGCGGAAGCCTACGCCGTGAATAAGGACGGCGAAGAGCGCCTGATTGCCACCGGCTCGGTGACCAAATCGATCCTGACGCTAAAGGACTAGCTATCAGCTACAAGCTACAAGCTACAAGCTACAAGCGTTAAAGAGTAAAACCGCCCATTGAAAGGGCACAAGGGGTTTGCCCTTTCTTTTCCTCAAAGCTCATAGCTCGAAGCTCGCAGCTATTCTTACTGTCCCAGGTAACGGTTCTGGATCATGCGCCATTGTTCGGTGGGCAACATTTCCAGCATGGCGCGGTTGACGGTTTCCTGCAGGGGACTGCCATTGGCCATGGCGAAAGCATAACTTTCTTCGCGGATCAGGTTGGGCAGAACCAGCAGATTCTTGTCACCGCGGTCCCGGATCATGTAACGCATTACCGGCGCATCTGACACCAGCGCATCCACCTCCCCCAGGGCCACAGCACGCATGGCCTGCTGAAGGTTATTGTAAGGCCGAAATTGAATCCCCTGCGCTGCCAGCCACTGCGCACCACTGGTATTTTCCACACTGCCCACGTTCACTCTGGGAAGATCCGCCGCACCCTTGATGCGGGTCTGCAGCTGGTTGACGGTAACGCTGGAGGCAATGGCCGCCGTGAAACCGGAAATGGTGATGATGCTGACAAACATCCACACCAGACCCAACGCCCGGCCCGCCCTGCTGACCGGCGCCTTGTCCCCATAACCCACCGTGGTCATGGTGACCGCAGACCACCAGAAGCCGCTGCCGATCCCTTCACTCATTGAGCCGCCAAACTGTTCGGGGTTACGACGCCGCTCGAACAACCAGATCAACACACCGACGATGAGCAACACCAGCACCAGCGCCAGCACGGCAGAGAAGAACTTCCAGGAAAACAGACTTTGCAGGGTCACCAGCCAGCCACCCGGCTCGCTGCGGGTGGTGATCCCCAAGCCACCACGATACATGGGCTGGGAGAAATCCAGACGCCGTTCCCGGTCGGCGGTGACACTGATGGCGCCAATGGCCATATCGACCTGGCCCTGCTCCACCGCCACCAACATGTCGCTCACCGACGGGTAAACCCGGTAGCGGTATTCCAGGCCACCCTGCTCGGCCATGTTCTCCCACAGTTCTACACTGAGACCATCCCAGCGATCTCCGCTCAGAAAACTGAATGGGGGCGACGACTTTACGCCTACCGTCAGGGGAGCCGCATTCACCAATGACGCCGCCAGCAACATGAAGCCGGTAGCCAAGACACGCATTCTGAGCGACATTATCCCTCCTTGTTCAATTGTGGATGCTGCTTTGCGTACGATCGTTCCAGTCATACTGTGCATAGCACTTTTATGGACACAGGGTAGCCGGGGCCACGGCATTCTGCCAGACGAGATCCCCATGGCCGCCGGTACGGCCCTGCGGGAGCCTGGCGCCCTGACAGAAGTCGAGGCTGTCTTCTCCGGTCAATGGCAACCGCAGACGCTGTCGCTGATACAAGATTCATCCCGCGCCCTGATCCTTGCCAATAGCACCCCGGACTGGCACCTGTTTGCTCTCGGTGACAGCACCGCCCTGCGTGACCAGAACCTGATCCACCGCCTGATGCCCGACCTTCGCAAGGACTATCCCAACACCCGACTCAGCGAGCCCGGCAGCACAGTGAGCCTTGCCTGGCGTTTTGATGTGACGGGCACTTTCGAACTGCGTTGTGTGCGGGCGGATCATCAGGACCAGGAAGCGCCGCTGATAATTTCGGTGGTGCCGGAAGCGCGATGATTTTTTTTTGCAATAGGCAGAGTGGAGCATAAAAAAGGTTCATCGCGGATTAGCGGGAAAAGCCCGATTTAATTCTCCCAGCCCCTTTCCGTAGGAGCGTCGCTTGCGGCGCGATTCGAGGCCAGGGTCAAAAGCGTTTTCACCACAGAGAGCACAAAGAAAACCTGTTTCCCCGCAGTGGTTTCTGTGCACGCTGTGGTAAATCGGCCTTTAAAGACGTTGGCAATCGCGCCGCGAGCGACGCTCCTACGGGAAGGCCTTTGCTGCAAGCCATTCCTTCAAATCCGCGATGAACCATAAAAAAGCCCCGGCAAATTGCCGGGGCAAGAGGAGGCCGGATTGTTCCGGCAGACTCAGCGTTCGTTACTGGGGTTCAGCATGCTCTTCCTTGACGCGGAACCAGGCGGCATACAGTGCCGGCAGGAACAATAGCGTCAGCGCGGTGGCAACGATCAGACCACCCATGATCGCGACGGCCATGGGACCGAAGAACACACTGCGTGACAGCGGAATCATCGCCAGCACCGCGGTGAGCGCCGTGAGCACAATGGGACGGAAGCGGCGCACGGTGGATTCGATGATGGCATCCCAGGCAGTGAGCCCCTGCGCCATATCCTGGCCAATCTGATCCACCAGGATCACCGCGTTACGCATGATCATCCCGGCCAGGGCGATGGTGCCGAGCATGGCCACAAAGCCGAACGGTTTCTGGAACAACAACAGGAACAGGGTCACCCCGATCAAACCCAGCGGCGCGGTGACAAACACCATCAACGACAGTGGCATACTGCGCAGTTGCAGCATCAGCAAGGTGATTACCACCAGGACAAACAGCGGCATGCCGGCGTTGACCGATTTCTGGCCACGGGCCGATTCTTCCACCGTGCCGCCCACTTCCAGCAGGTAACCCGGCGGCAAGTCGGCCTGAACGTCGGCCAGCGTCGGCATGATCTGGTTGACCAGTGTGGCAGGCAATGCTTCATCCGCGATATCAGCCCGAATCGTTACCGTGGGCAAGCGATCCCGGTGCCAGATGATGCCTTCCTCGAAACCATATTCCAGTGTGGCGATCTGGTTCAGGGGCACCCGGCCATTTTCGGTCTGCACCGCCAGGTTACCCAGCAAGCCAAGCGCATGGCGCTCGCGGCGATCACCGCGCACTTCCACGTTGATCAGTTCGTTATCTTCCCGGTACTGACTCACCGCCACACCCGAGATACTGGCCTGCAAGGCCACCGACAGCTCGGCGGTGGAAATCCCCAGGGTACGCGCCCGATCCTGATCAATGTTCAGACGAATCACCTTGCTGGGTTCTTCCCAATCCAGATGTACATTCATGGCATGGGGATTGGCGCGCACTTTGTCTGCTACCCGGCGCGCCAGCGCCCGCACTTCAGGAATGTGTTCGCCGGACACCCGGAACTGCAAGGGGTAACCCACTGGCGGCCCATTCTCCAGACGCGACACCCGGGTGCGCACGGTGGGGAATTCCTTGTTTGTGAGTTCGATCAGCCAGCTACGGATCTCTTCACGCTCTTCCACGTTGCGCGCCAGAATGACGAACTGCGCCTGGGAAGCCGCCGGCAATTTCTGATCCAGGGAAAGATAAAAACGGGGGGTGCCGCTACCCATGTAACCCACATAGTTTTCGATCAGTGGATTCTCGCCCAGATGCTCCTCCAGGCGCATGGCCACTTCCTGGGTGGCGGTCAACGACGCACCTTCTTCCAGCTTCATGTCCACAATCAGTTCCAGACGACCCGACGCCGGGAAAAATTGCTGCGGAACAAACCGGAACAGGAACACCGAGAAGATAAAGATACCCACGGTCAGCGCGATGACCGTCTTGCGATACCGCACGCACCATTCCACCCAGCGCCGCACTTTTTGATAAAAGGGCTTTTGGTAAGGATCGTGCACTTCACCTTCATCATTACGACGGGCCAGCGACGGCAGCAGCTTGTCACCCAGATACGGCACAAACACCACCGCCGCCACCCAGGATGCCAGCAGGGAAATGGTCACTACCTGAAAAATGGAGCGCGTGTATTCACCGGTGCTGGATTCTGCGGTGGCGATGGGCAGGAAACCGGCCGCGGTGATCAACGTCCCGGTAAGCATGGGGAAGGCAGTGCTGGTCCAGGCGAAACCCGCCGCCTTGAGACGACTGAAACCCTGCTCCATCTTGATGGCCATCATCTCTACCGCAATGATCGCATCATCCACCATCAAGCCCAGCGCCAGCACCAGCGCGCCAAGAGAAATCTTGTGCAGGCCGATGTCGAAATACTTCATGGCCGCAAAGGTCATGGCCAGTACCAGGGGAATCGACAGGGCGACCACCATGCCGGTTCGCCACCCCAGGAAGAAGAAGCTCACCAGCAACACAATGACCAGCGCTTCCATGAGCACCTGAACAAATTCACCCACGCCGGCCTCTACGGCTGCCGGCTGATCGGATACCTTGCGCAGCTCCATGCCCACGGGCAGGCTTTTCTGTAATTCGGTAAAGGTTTGATCCAGATTTTCACCCAGCTGGAGAATATCCCCGCCGTCTTTCATGGACACGGCGATGCCGATGGCATCTTCCCCCATGAACCGCATGCGCGGCTGCTGTGGGTCGCTGAAACCCCGGAACACATTGGCAATGTCATCCAGTCGCAGGGTGCGGTTATCTACTTGAATCGGGAAGTTGCGAATGTCATCCACGCTGGTGAACTCACCCGACACGCGCAAACGCACCCGATCCGTTGGCGTTTCAAAGAAGCCCGCATCGGCCACCGCGTTCTGCGATTCCAGTGCCTGCTGCACCGTCACCAGAGGAATGCCCAGTGAGGCCAGTTTGGTATTGGAAATCTCGATCCAGATTTTTTCGTCCTGCAGCCCGATCAGTTCCACCTTGCCCACATCCTGAACACGCTGGAGGGCAAGCTGCAGACGATCGGCATAATCCTTCATGATGGCGTAGTCGAAGCCTTCGCCACTCAGTGCATAAATATTGCCGAAGGTGGTGCCAAACTCATCATTGAAGAACGGACCCAGGGCATCGCGGGGCAAGGTGTGGCGAATGTCGCCCACCTTCTTGCGCACCTGATACCAGAGATCGCCGATTTCCGCCGAGCGCATTTCATCCCGGGCCATGAACATGACCAGCGACTGACCCGGCCGCGAGTAGGACTGGATGCGTTCAAAGTCACCCGTCTCCATCAATTTCTTTTCGATGCGTTCGGTGATTTGTCGGGACACATCCTCGGCACTGGCACCCGGCCAAAGGGTGTTGATGGTCATCACCTTGAAGGTGAACGGCGGATCTTCACTTTGCCCCAGATTGGCATAGGAGATCGCCCCCATGGCACCCAGCAGGATCATGGCGTAGAGCACCAGGGCCCGGTTCTTCAGCGCCCATTCGGACAGGTTGAAAGACATGGCGGCGCTCCTTATTCCGGCTGCTCGGCGGGAGCGTCAGCGGAGTGATCCGCCTCGGTGGCCACATCCATGGAAGCCTGCGTCAGTTCTACCTGACGGTTACTGCGATCCACCGGAATCACCGGCTGGCCTTCGCGCAGTAGATGGGTTCCTGCCGCCACCACCCAGTCACTGGCGTGCAGACCGGACAACACCGGCACCACCTGCTCCTGGTAAGGGCCGACCTCCACCCGCGTTTTCTTTAACGTAGACGTGGCCGGGTCCACCACCCAGACAAACGTTTCTTCCTGTTCCGCAGTGAGTGCAGAGAGGGGAATGCTGAGCGTCTCGCTGGCCGCAGTCTGGGCAAATACGCGGGCAGATTGCCCCAGCTCAGCACCGGCGGTGTCATTATCAAACGTCACACGGGCTTCAAAGGTCCGCGAACGGGGATCGGCTGCGGGCGAGAGTTCGCGCAGTTTGCCGGTAAATAACTGGCCCGGACGGGACCACAATTCGATGGCGACCGGCATTCCGATAGTGAAACGGCCCACATCCTGTTCCGGCAGATCAATGCGCACCTCGCGGTCACCATCTACGGCCAGCACAAAGACCGGCTGCCCGGGGGACACCACCTGACCCGCTTCCGCCAGACGCTGCGCCACAACACCATCCTGGGGAGCCTTGAGCGAAGCGTAGTCGGCCTGGTTGCGGGCCACATTCAGATTGGCGCGGGCCTGACGCAGTTGCGCGGCACTGGCATCAAAACGGCTTTCCACCGCATCAAACTGTGAGCGACTGATAACCTGACGCTCCTGCAGCTCGCGGTAACGGTCCAGTTCGCTCTTGGCCAACTTGTGGTCTGCCTGGGCTGACGCAAACTGGGCGCGGGCAGCATCCAGCTGGAGACGAACGTCATCGGTATCCAGACGTGCCAGCGTGGCCCCCGCGCTGACGCGATCGCCCACGTCCACCAGACGCTCGCTGATCTTGCCGCCAATGCGGAAGCCCAGTTCTGGCTCATAGCGGGCACGCACCTCACCCGGGAAAACATCCTGGCTGGCACCTGATGATAGTGGCTGTGTGACCAGCGCCGGTCTGGGCGCTTCCTGATGCGCCTGATCCGAATCAGAACATCCCTGCAGACCAAGCAAACCGGCCATCAGGGCCGGAATAACCGCGTAACGCAACATGGCACTCCCCTCGTCTCCGGCTGCTTGCCGGTATCCTATACTGACCGGTATAGTAAGTTTACTAAACTGAACCGTCCAGTATTGAAATCATGAGCACACCTGTCGCTACGGCCAATCGCGGCCGTCCCAAAGATCCAGCCAAACGCGCCGCCATCCTGGATGCGGCCAAGCAACTGTTCCTGTCCGGCGGATTCAGCGGCACCAGCATGGATGCGGTGGCCAAACAGGCCGGCGTCTCCAAACTTACGGTTTATAGCCACTTCAGCGACAAGGAAACGTTATTTTCGTCCGCGGTGGCGGCAAAGTGTCATAACACCCTGCCGGAACCCCTGTTTGATCTGGACCCCTCCCAGCCGATTCGTGCCACCCTCTCCCGCATCGGTCTGGCGTTTATTGATCTGATCACCAGCCAGGAAGTGATCGCGCTGGAACGGCTGATGTGCACCATGGCCACCCAGGATCCCGAGATGTCCCGGCTGTTCTTCGAAGCCGGCCCCCAGCGCACACTGACCGCCATGGAACAGTTGATCCGCGCGGCCAACCAGCAAGGGCTACTGGCCGTTCCCGCCCCCCAGAGCGCAGCGGAAAACTTTTTCGCGCTGCTGCAGGGCTGCGAACACATGCGCACCATGATCGGCTACCGCGAGCCCATGACAGCCACCGAAGCCCAGCCTCACGTGGAGCAGGCGGTAGACATGTTCCTGCGGGCCTACGGACATTCCTGACAATACCTTGATGCTGGGCGATACCCTATTTGGGTGACGCGCAGGCCCGTCGCTTCGGCTACCCTGATTTCGTTTGGTCTCCATTGGTAAACCGGGCACAACAGGAGCGGGAAATGAGAAAGGTAATCGGATTGGGAATCTTGCTGTGCACACAGCTGGCGGCGGCAGACTATTCGTCCTCGGTGGATAGCGACACCTGCTGGGACGGCCTCACCAACACCGGCGGCCCTTGCATGGTGGTCGCAGACGCCAAATGGAGCAGCCACACTGACGGCAAATTTATCGTCAGCTACCGCAATGTGTGCAGCCATCGTATCTACGCCCGCTTCTGCAACGAACGCAAATCCGGCTCGGCGGACTGCGGCGCGTCCGGCATTGCACCGGGTGGCACCAAGGGCTGGAGCACCTACAAGGCCAGCGGGCAATACAGTTATGAATGGACCGGCGTGACCAAGGCCTCCAAGGATTGGGTCTGCTCCGGCAAGGTGAACGGCTGGGGCGACTGACGCACGGCATGCACCAGCAATTCCTCGTTTAACGCGACCCCCGGGGTGGTTTTTGGTCATCGCGGACTAGCAGGAAGTGTTGAATGCAGGCGGGTTTCGATTTTTTGCCTTGAGACCTGCGACATCAGGTCTCCGGTCGGCCCATATTCCGGGGCATGCATACAAACAAAAAAGGGCGCCCGAAGGCGCCCTTTTTTACGAGAACTCGCGAACGCTTTTACTCGTCGCCTTTCACATCCAGCAGCTCGATTTCGAAAATCAACACCTGGTTCGGACCAATGTCGCTGCCCGGGCCTGCGCCCTGCTCGCCATAGCCCAGTTCGGAAGGCACAACCACTTTCCATTTGTCGCCTTCTTTCATCATCGGCAGCACTTCCTGCCAGCCCTTGATGATCTGCTTGAGACCAAAGGTCGCCGGGTTGCCACGCTCTACAGAGCTGTCGAACACAGTGCCGTCAGGCAGGGTTCCGTGGTAGTGCACTTCAACGGTGTCGTCCAGCGTCGGAGACTGAGCGCCCTCTTCACCGGAAGCCAGCACTTCGTACTGCAGACCACTCTCGGTCACAGTAACGCCATCACGCTGGGCGTTTTCTTCCAGGAAAGCTGCGCCGTCAGCCTTGTTCTTGGCGCCCGCTTCTTCCATGTCTTTCTGCTGCTGTTCCATGGCCTCTTTCATCTTTTCCTGCTGCGCTTCCATCACGCGCTGCTGAAAAGCCTGCAGAGCGGCTTCCATTTCTTCATCTGTCAGCTGGCCTTCCGCATTTTCCACCAGGCCGTCCTTGAGGCCGGCCATGAAGGCTTCCTTGTCCAGGACGCCCAGCTGCTGCATTTGCTCAGCACTGACAAAACCCAGTGCGTAAGAGCCTTTCTGGTCGTCAGTCTTCAGCTCGGCTTTATCCTGACCACAGGCTGCCAGCAGCACGGTACCTGCCAGCACGATTCCCAACTTCTTCATTCTGCCTCCAAATGGACTCATCTTATTGTGTGTTCGTTACCCCAATCCCACACCGGCATAGCCAGCGTTGTGGACTAGCGGGCCTTGATTGTCGTCTCTTCTGCGTCAATCCCCGGGGGCGGAATCTGGCCATACTGCCAGTTTCCCTGCGGGTCACGCCAGCGATATAGCGTGGTTTCTTTCGATTTACCGGCCAGACCATCCAGACCTTCTTCCATCAACTTGTCAGGATTTTGCCAGTTCTGTTCTACATGCTGCCAATCCAGCAAGGGCTTGCCATTTTCCATGGGCACCGTGAACAGCGCCGCACCCACCACGAGGATCAGCACGACCAGAATCAGAAAGTAACGCATGGTGTTTTCTCCCCCTGTTAAGACAGGAAAACCCGTGAAGGTTCCCTGTAATGGCAAATCGCCCACAATTTACACCACTTTCATATCAAATGGGGTAGTGTGAGTTGTATGAGCGGGATCACTCTTTTTCATGACCGGGATAACATCCCCCTTATCATGAGGGGTAGAATGATACGAAATATGCGGCAACGAACGGCATGAATAGCGCACAGAACAAACCGACAAATCGCGCCAACACTTACCAGCAGGCCCCTTCCATGGCCAAACGTACCGTTATTCTGGTTGCCAACAGCAAGGGTGGCTGCGGCAAATCCACTATTTCCACCAACCTTGCCTGTTATTACGAAGCCCTGGGGCGCCCTGTCACCCTGATGGATCTGGACCCTCAGCAGTCCTCCCTGCAGTGGCTCAAGCTGCGCAACTCCGATTATATTCACGGCATTGGCTGGCCCGCCGGGGAGCCCATTTCTCTTGGCCGGCTGCAGCAGCGTCTGGATCAGGCCGGCGAAATCGTGATCATTGACTCTCCTGCCGGACTGGATGCACACCAGCTTGACCACTTGATGCGGCTTTCCCAGATCGTGCTGGTACCCGTATTGCCCAGCCCCATTGATATTCGTGCCACTACCCGCTTCCTGCAAAACGTGATGCTCACCCCCAGCTATCGACGACGTCCGCGCCGCCTGGCCGTCATCGCCAACCGGGTGCGCACGCGCACCAAGATGTACGAGGCCCTGCGCCAGTTCCTCTCCAGTCTCAAGATTCCCTATCTGGTGACCCTGCGCGATACCCAGTCCTATGTGCAGGCCATGAGCCGCGGCGAAGGCATCATGGACGCCGCCGTCTCCCGCCACTTGGACGACAAGCAGCACTGGCGATTAATCGGTGAATGGCTGGAGGTACAGCGCCACCTGATTCAGGCGATGCCGGGGTTTCGATAGGAGACCCAGCACACTTCACGCAACAGGCAACACGCGAGCCATGCTGCTGAGGCCGTGGGGACCTGAGCGGTCTCAGCCTGCGGGCCGCACTGTGTGCGTTCCTTCTGTGGGAGCTTGCCTGCAAGCGAATCAGCCTCTCCAGGCACCTCTTCGCTTGCAAGCTACGCTCACCCCGCGGGCACGTATTGCAACTGTTACCTTCGTTTTACTCCGGTTCCTGTAGGTGGCTCAAAACCGTTTCTGGAATCTTTACCTCGCTTAGGCTCGGATCGCTTGCAGGCAAGCTCCTACAGCGGCTTCGTAGAATAGCCGACACTCTCGGGAACTTGTTGGGTTTTGTCTATCCAAGCGTAGCTTGTAGCTTGTAGCTTGTAGCTTGTAGCTTGTAGCTTGTAGCTTGTAGCT
>NZ_WTUY01000023.1 GCF_009882945.1 Alcanivorax sp. DP30 | reverse complement strand
TTTGTTGACTCGTTCAGAACTGAAATCTCTTAAAGATCCCGTCCCGAACAGGTCCCACACGTTTGCTTGCCTGATTGTTAAAGAGCGTCTCACCCGAAGCACCGTCTTGCGTTGTTGCCCCGTCGAGGAGTGCGCATTCTAGAGATTTCCGGAGAACCGTCAACTCCTTTTTCGCACTTTTCTCAAAAAACCTGCCAACCGTTCACTTTCTGTCCAAAACAGCACCTGCAGCACCATTCTGGTTATTTGATGACTACCCTGGCAATCTTCTTCTTGCCTGCCTGGATGACATGACTGTCTCCGGCCCGGAAAGTCCGCTCATCAGAGAGCTGCTCACCATCCAGATATACCGCACCCCGGGCAAATACATCCTTGGCCGCCTTGCCGTTCTGGGCCAATCCCGCCTCACGGAGCAGTGGCACAATATGAATATCCGCCTGATCACCCAGCTCTACCACCACTTCCGGCACATTGTCCGGAATCTGGCCAAGGGCAATCTGGTTCCCGGCAGACTTGGGGGCAGCCTCTGCGGCTTCGGCGCCATGGAAACGGATCACCATCTCCAGCGCGAACGCCTTCTTGGCTTCCTGAGGGGTACCCAATTTCTCCGCCTCAGCCTTGATTGCCTCCAGTGCCTCATTGGAGCAGGCGCTAAGCAATTCATAGTAACGCCAGATCAGGGCATCCGGTAACGACAGCAACTTGCGATACATTTCCCCCGGGGCATCATTGACGCCCACATAGTTACCCAGGGACTTGGACATCTTCTGCACCCCGTCCAGCCCTTCCAGAATTGGCATGGTCAGGCAGATCTGCGGGGCCTGCCCATGGGACTTCTGCAGGGTACGGCCCATCAGCAGATTGAATTTCTGATCCGTACCACCCAGTTCCACATCCGCCTCCAGGGCGACAGAGTCATACCCCTGCACAAGAGGATAGAGAAACTCATGAATGGCAATGGGCTGATTGCCCTTGTAGCGCTTGTCGAAGTCATCCCGCTCCAGCATGCGCGCCACCGTATACTGCCCCGCCAGCTTGATCATGCCGGCAGCACCGATCTCGTTCATCCAGCTGGAGTTGAATGCCACCTGGGTTTTGGCAGGATCCAGAATTTTGAAAACCTGCTCCTTGTAGGTTTCCGCATTGCGCAAAACATCCTCGCGGCTGAGCGGAGGACGGGTAGCGCTCTTGCCCGTGGGATCACCGATCATGCCGGTGAAATCGCCGATCAGGAAGATCACCTGATGGCCCAACTCCTGAAACTGGCGCAGCTTGTTAATAAGCACGGTATGCCCAAGGTGCAAGTCCGGCGCAGTGGGATCAAAGCCAGCCTTCACACGCAAAGGCCGCCCCGAAGCCAGCTTCTCCCGTAACTCATCTTCCTGGATGATCTCATCTGCACCCCGGGAAATGAGTGCCAGTTGTTCGTCCACCGTGGCCATGCCTACCTCTGCTGATCTGCAACTATCTGGGCTGGAACCCAGCAGGTTCCGCGAAAGCGCGGTATTGTAGCACTTGAACGCAGCCAGAGAAGGCAGGTATCTTTGCAGGTCTGTTTTTCGTTGTGTCTTTGTATCCTGACACGCTTTTCACCCAACCAGATCCCGCGATTTCCATGAAACAATTCTTTTCTGCTGTCGGCAGACTGGTGCGCCAGTTTCCCCGCACCCATTTACTGCTGGCCATGGTGCTTCTCGGCGGCGTCATCATTATTGCCCTTCAGCCCGAGCCTGCACCGGCGCCCCAGCGAGCCACCAAGGCAATTGAACTCCCCGCCCGCCCGGCGGCCAAGCCCGTGGAACAGCCCGCCCCACCCCAGGGCCCGCAATGGCAGACGCTGACCGTCAAGGCGGGCGACAGCCTCTCCTCACTGCTGCAGCCACTGGGCGTGGGTGCCGGCCAGGTTTACGCCCTGATCAACAGTGACGAGAAGCTTGAGCGGCTGACGAAGCTGCGCCCCGGCGAGCAACTGGAAGTCCTGGTCAATGATGACGACGCGCTGCGCGGGGTACGCTACAACCCTTCAAAAGTGGAAACCCTGACCGCCAAACTCACCGGCGCAGGCTGGACCGCCCGCCTCAGCCAGCGCGAATACCAGAAGCAGACCCGCTTCGCCCAGGCCGAAATTACCGACTCCCTGTTCTTGGCCGGTGCCGCTGCCGGTATCAGTGACCGCCTTACCATGCAGCTGGCCGAGCTGTTCGCCTGGGATATCGATTTCGTTCTGGATATCCGCAAAGGCGACAAGTTCCGGGTACTTTACGAAGAACTGTACCTGGATGGGGAGAAGGTCGGTGAAGGCGACATCCTGATGGCCGAGTTCTGGAACCAGGATCGCCACCTCTCTGCCTTCCGCTATGAAACCCTGTCCGGCGACGTGGAGTACCTGGATATCAAGGGGGACTCCATGCGCAAAGCCTTCATCCGGACCCCGGTGGCCTTTGCCCGCATCAGTTCACGCTTCAATTTGAGCCGCAAGCATCCCGTACTCAACCGGATTCGCGCCCACAAGGGCACCGACTACGCCGCCCCATCCGGCACCCCGATTCGCGCCGCCGGCGATGGCAAGGTGATCTTTGCCGGGGTCAAGGGCGGTTACGGTAACGTGATTATTCTCAAGCACGGCCAGATCTACACTACCCTGTACGCCCACATGCGCAGTTTTGCCAAGGGCATCCGGGTCGGCAAGCGGGTCAAACAGAGTCAGACCATCGGCTATGTGGGCTCGTCCGGTCTCGCCACCGGCCCGCACCTGCACTATGAATTCCGCATCAACGGTGTACACCGCAACCCTCAAACCGTGCCACTCCCGAAGGCGCGAGGCATCAACGACAACGAGCGTGCGGAATTCCTGATCGCCGCCAACCGACTTAAAGCGCAGATGACCCTGTTTGCCGAAGCCGCCACCCTGGCGAGCAGCGATGTCTTCTAACCTGTATATCGGCCTGATGACCGGCACCAGCGTAGACGGCATTGACGCGGCGCTGGTCAACATCAGCGACGCACATGTCGCCCTGGTTGCCAGCCACAGTCACGACCTCCCGCCTGAGCTTTGCCAGGCCATCCTTACCCTATGCCAGCCTGGAGAGGGCGAACTGGATGCCGCTGGCAAGGTTAGTCGCCAGCTGGGCCGGATTTATGCGGAGGCCTGCTCTGCACTGTTGGCGAAAGCGAACATCAACGCCAACCAGATTGCCGCCATTGGCTGTCACGGCCAGACCGTGCGGCATCGGCCCGGCAAAGACGGCTTCAGTATTCAGCTTGGCTGCCCGGACACGCTGGCCTGCGCCACCGGGATTCCTGTGGTGAGCAATTTCCGGAACAAGGACATGGTCTTGGGCGGTCAGGGTGCACCACTGGTCCCCCCTTTTCACCGCTGCCTGTTTGCAGCAGCCGGCGAGCGGCGGGCAGTGGTCAACATTGGCGGCATGGCCAATGCCTCACTCCTGGACAGCGAGACCCTGGTTGGCGGCTTCGATACCGGTCCTGGCAACGTGCTGATGGATCTCTGGGTCCAGTTGCACAGCAATGATCATTACGACGCGGATGGCGCTTGGGCTGCCAGCGGCAAGGTCAACAAGCCTCTGCTCAAACGCCTGCTGCGCGACCCCTATTTCCATCAACCGCCCCCCAAAAGCACCGGCCGCGAGCGCTTCAACCGTCATTGGCTCACTCAACACCTCAAGGATGACCTGCCGCCGGAAGACCTGCAGGCCACCCTCGCGGAACTGACCGCACGCAGCATTTGTGACAGCCTCGAAACCTTCGCACCGCAACGTATTCTGGTGTGTGGTGGTGGCGCCCATAACGGCCACCTACTTAGCCGCATTCAGACATGCGGGGGGGTACCCGTGAGCAGCACAGCGGAGGAAGGGTTGCATCCTGACTGGGTTGAGGCGACCGCCTTTGCCTGGCTGGCATGGGCTCGTTGCAACCAAAAAACCGGCAATGCGCCAGTGGTCACCGGAGCATCAAGAGAGGCCATTCTCGGGCAGATCACCTTGCCGTAGAGGGGCAAGCTTCAAGCTACAAGCCACAAAGCGCGAATAATGCATCTCGCCAATCGACAGGCCACCGAGCCGCGCCGCAAGCCTTTTCATTACGCATGAACGCGGCCGCAAACAATCCAGTTCAGTTGGCAGGCCCCTTTCTCGCGCCTTGCAGCTTGAAGCTTGTTGCTTGCTGCTCAGACCACCCACAAGCCGATCATGGCACAGCTGAACCCGAGAGTGGCGCCAGCGAGGATGTCCGAAGGGTAGTGAACCCCCAGCAACACCCGGGACAAGCCCACCATCACCGCCAAGCCCAGGGCCAATGCCATCACCGGCGGGTAAAACACGCATAGCAGAGATGCCATGACGAAGGCTGCGGCAGTGTGCCCGGACGGGAAACTGAAGCGATCCGCCGGCTGAATGAAAGCGGACAGGCTTTCCAGCGCATCCGCCGGGCGCGGCCGCTTGATCAAGTGCTTGAGCCCCACGAACAGCGGGACTTCCAGCGCGTAGGCAGCCATCGCCGTCAGCGCAAATGCGCTCCCGCCCTCCTTGTCGAACCACCAGATCAGCAGCGTCAGCGCCACATAGAAAGGACCATCACCCAGCCGTGAAACCAGGCGAGCCATCCGCGCACGTTGCCGGGCCTGGGGCTGCTGAAGCAACCAGCACATGGCACGGGTATCCGCGGCGGTCATTCGTTGAAATGTCGGTCGTGTCGTCATCATGGGTTTAGTGTCCACCCTGAAAACGACGGAATGTTGATCAATCGGTTAAGGTTTTATGACAAGGAACGCGCGGCTAGCGGCAGCAACCGCCAGGAACCCCTAGACGGAGAACGACGAGCCGCAGCCACAGGTGGTGGCAGCATTGGGGTTGCTGACCACGAAGCGAGAGCCCATCAGGCCCTTTTCATAGTCCACCTGGGAGCCATCCAGATACTGGATGCTCATGGCATCCACCAGCAAGGTCACACCGTCTTTCTCGACGATGGTGTCGTCATCATTGACCGCTTCATCAAAGGTGAAGCCATAGGAAAAACCGGCACAGCCACCCCCGGTGATATACACCCGCAGTTTAAGTTCCGGATTCCCTTCGTCGTCACGCAGCTCTTTGACCTTGGCGGCGGCGGCGTCAGTGAAAGATATGGGGGCTTGCTGGGTCATATGCTCGCTGATGCTGTAAAGACAGGAAACCCGCTGACCTGTTCAGACAGCGGGTTTACTATGTTCCAGTACCCGACTAAAACAGTCAAGAATTATCCGCGGCCACCTGCTTGTCCGCCGCAGCCTTTTCCCCCTGCTTGTCCGGTGCCGGCAAATTGCGACGCTCGTCGTCAAGACGCACCAGTTTGCCATTCACCCGGGCACCCATGACCATTTCGATCATCAGGTAGTAAACGTTGCCCTCAACCGAGGCTTTCTCCGCCAGCTCCAGATTTTCGGTAGCATGGACATCGCCTTCCACGCGGCCATTGATGACCACCTGAGGCACCTGGATTTCACCCTTGACCACCCCGGACTCACCAATGATAAGGCGACCACCTTCCTTGCCCACACTGATGTTACCTTCCACGGTGCCCTGGACATGCAGGCCGCCGGTAAACTCGACATCCCCGCTCACCTTGGCGCTGGGCGCGATCAGGGTATGGTTCCGGTAATCCTGCGACGCAGCACTGCTGTTCACTGCATTTTTTTTGTCTCGGCCTAGCACACGTCTCTCCTACTGCCACTTTATGGTTTTCTGTGTCTCGTAGCGGTTTCTGCCGCCGCTCTCAGCATCCACGTCCAGCGCCACAATCTCTACCCCTTCCGGCAGCTGAAAGCGCCCATTCAGCTCCTGAAAATAACGAAACCGGAACCGGGTCTCACTTCCATCGTCCAGCCAGTCATCGCCGGTCAACTCGACCGCCTTGCCGTCACGGCTGCCTCGCAGGGTCAACGAGATGTCACCTGACAGATAATTACGGTTATCGCCGGACTGCACCAGCACCACTTTGTAACTGTACTGGCCCTTCGTATCGGTGGGTTGCAGGGTCAACTTCTCGATCTGCATGCCCCGCTCACTGCCCCCCGGCGCCATCACATTCTTGTAGAAGGCCACTGCCTCCTCCAGCTCTGCCGCCTGATCGCGCAACCCCTTGATCTCCTGACGAAGATTTTCACGGGCCTGACGGGTCACTTCCGTATCAGTGCGATACAGCGCCAGTTCATTTCGGGCGGCTTCCAGCTCCCGGGTCGCGCTCTTCAGCTCGGCGCGCAGCTGGCGGTTGGTTTCGGAGGTGTCCAGCGCGCCACTGTTGCCGGACCACAGACCACCAAAGAACAATAACAGTGCGGCGATAATGGCACCGATCACCATGAGGCGGCGTCGCTTTTTCTGCTGGGACGGGCTCACCGGCACCAGCATCACATCATCGATACCGGCCCGGCTTTTGGGTTTTTTTGCCATAATCAGGGTGCCAGCGGAACCACGGAGAGCCCCGCCGCCTCATCCAGCCCAAACATGATATTCATGGCCTGCACAGCCTGCCCCGACGCGCCTTTCACCAGGTTGTCGATTACGGAAAGCACCACAATCACGTTCTCGCCACGGGGCTGATGCAGGGCGATTCGACAGGTGTTGGCCCCTTTCACGAAGCGAGTCTCGGGGTGGCTGCCCAACGGCATCACATCCACGAAGGGCTCATTGGCATAGCGCGCCTCATAGGCCGCCTGCATCTCTTCCAGAGAGGGCGCACCGTCCACCAGCTGACCGTAAAGGGTGGCGTGAATACCTCGAATCATGGGGATCAGGTGAGGCACAAAGGTAGCTTTCACGGGCTGACCGGCAATGTCACCCAACCCCTGTTCGATTTCCGGCAGGTGCCGATGGCCACTGGCGCCGTAGGCCTTGTAGCTCTCGCCCGCCTCCGCCAGCAACATCGGCACCTTGGCGCCCTTGCCGGCACCACTGGCACCACTGGCCGCATTGGCAATCAGCTGATCCGGCTTGATCCAGCCGTTTTCCAGCAGCGGCAGATAGCCCAGCTGGATGGAGGTGGGATAACAACCGGCACAGGCTACCAGGCGCGCAGTGCGCATCTTCTCCCGGTTTACCTCGGGCAGGCCATACACCGCCTCCGCCAGCAGCTCCGGGCAGGCGTGGGGCTCGCCATACCACTCACTCCACAGCTCATGGTCACGCAGACGGAAATCGGCAGACAGATCCACCACCCGCACACCAGCGTCCATCAGCTCGGGCATCATGCGCATGGCCACGTTATGGGGGGTGGCGAAAAACACCACATCACACTGGGCCAGCCGGGTGACATCCGGCTCGCTGAACACCAGGTCGGTGCGGCCACGCAGTGAGGGAAACATGTCAGCCACGGCAGTGCCGGCATCACCGCGAGACGTGATCACTTGCAGTTCTGCCTGGGGATGATTCACCAGCAATCGCAGCAGCTCAACCCCGGTATACCCGGTACCGCCAACTACGCCGACCTTGAGGACTGACCCCGTTGCCATATCTCTTACTCCAACCAATTCACAGTGCCGCCTCCGGCAGAAGGCACGCATAATAGGCGGCGCGCCCTGCCATCAGCAACTTTAGCCAGGCAGTTGCCGCGAGTTTTCCTCGCTGCCCGCCTCGGTTTGTTTCTCCTCATCCCGGGGCTTTTCCAGCGCCATGCCCTGCCCGTCTGCCATGCGCTCGGCCAGGGAATCGTACAACGGCCTGGCCCACACCAACTTGGCCACCGCCGCCGACAGAAAGGCTCCGGCCATCAACGGCAACAGAATATCGTGCCGGTTTCCCGTCAGCTCCATGACAATCACAAAAGAGGTAATCGGGCGCTGAATGACGGCCGCCAGAAAAGCTGCCATGGCCACCAGCGTCAATCCCACCAGCGACACATCCGGAAAAAAGCCACCGACCAGATTGCCAAATCCCGCCCCTGCCGCCAGGCTCGGGGAAAAAAGCCCACCGGGAATACCGGTAAAATACGACACCAGTGTCGCCGACATCTTGGCCAGGGCAAAACTCCAGTTGCCAGGGTCGTCGCCATCCAGCAGGGCACTGGCCTGTTCATAGCCACTGCCATAGGTGGCCCCGCCGGTCATCAAGCCGAGCAACACCAGCACCAGCGAGCACAACAGGACCACCCGGTAGGGATGCGCCTTGGCATAGGGTGAAAGAAACTGGCTGCCGCGAATCAGCAAACGACTGAACAGGCCACCAAACAGACCACACACCAGCGCTGTGACACCAATGGCAGCCCAGTCACGGGTGATATCCAGGTGACCGCCGGGATGCCCGAAGAAGCTGTAGTGCCCCATGATCATCAGCACCACCACCCCGGAGAGAATGATAGCCAGAATCAGGGTACCGCTGGTGCGCTGCTCGAAGGAGCCGGACAGCTCCTCAATGGCAAATACGATCCCTGCCAGCGGAGCGTTAAACGCCGCTGATACCCCCGCCGCGCCGCCCGCGACTATCAGTGAGTTATCCACGTATTTCTGGTTAAGGCGGCCCACCTGCCCCACGGAATACATGATGGCCGCGCCCATATGCACGCTGGGCCCCTCGCGACCAATACTGGCCCCACACAACAGCCCCATGCAGGTGAGCACAAACTTGCCGAGGATGACCCGCAGCGACAGGAAGGTGGGCCGCAGCCAGTGATAGCGCTGTTTGAGCACCACCAACACCTGGGGAATACCACTGCCCTGGGACTCCGTGCCCAGCTGCCGCATCAACCAGACAATCAACAACATGCCCAGCGGGGTGACGATCACCGGCAGGTAGGGAGAATATTCATGAATCTGGATAAAGGTATGAGACGCCAGTTCCGCCACCCAGGCAAACGCCACCACAAACAGGCCAACCAGAATCGCGCCGGTCCAGAACACCATGCGCAACTTCCAGTCCTGCCAGGAACCCAGCTGACGACGGCTCACACGTCGGGTGCGAAACAAGTAGTAACGCATCAATCGACGATGTCGTGGCCGTTTGTTCACAGCATTCCTTGAGTATTCGAAAACGGGAAGAGGAAGGCTGTATAGTGTACGCCCACAGCACCTTCGCTCCAATGCCACAACCACAGGATAGACAGATGCAGTTCGCACTCGACCATTTTCTCTGGATCAAGGCCATCCACCTGATCGCCGTCATTTGCTGGTTTGCCGCCCTCTTCTATCTGCCAAGGCTATTCGTGTATCACGCCATGGCCGAGGACCAGATCAGCAAAGACCGTTTCAAGATCATGGAGCGCAAACTGTACCGCGGCATCATGAACCCGAGCATGATCGTTACCGTGGTGCTGGGCTTGTGGATGTTCATTGCCAACATGGAGGCCTACAAGGGCAGCGGCTGGATGCATGCCAAGCTGGCCCTGGTGTTCCTGCTGATTGGCTACCACCACGTTTGCCTGGCCTACATGAAAAAATTCGCCAACGATGCCAACACCAAGAGCGACAAGTTCTACCGGATCTTCAACGAGATCCCGGTGTTCATGCTGGTGGCCATTGTTATCCTCGTCATTGTTCGACCATTTTGATGACACCTGAAGCCTGACGCCAAACGCCGGACGGCAAACCGGCGCCTGCGTCAGGCCTTCGGTGTCCTGACTCAGGCGCGCCAATGAAACCGAATATTCTTGTTATTGCTGGTCATGATCCCTCCGGCGGGGCAGGCATTCATGCGGATATCGAAGCCATCCGGGCACTGGGCGGCTTTGCTTCCACCCTGATTACCGGCCTTACCGTACAGAACAGCCAGAACGTGCGAGGCTTCCAGCTCACCGACATCGCGCTTCTGGAACAACAGGCTGACGCCCTGCTGGAAGACGTCGACTACCAGGCAGTGAAAATTGGCATGACAGGCTCCGTGGCCATCATCGAGTTCATTGTCCGGCTGCTGGATCGCCTGCCCGGGGTGCCCGTGGTCCTCGACCCGGTACTGGCCGCCGAAGCCGGCGGCAGCCTCACCAGCGAGTCCCTGGCGGACATCATGCTCAGCCAGCTGGCTCCACGCTGCGAGGTAATGACGCCCAATCTGCCGGAAGCGCAAACTCTCAGCGGGAAAACCGGGGTACAAGACTGCGGCCAGGCACTGGTCACTGCCAGCGGTCAGGCCGCACTGATCACCGGCACCCATGACGATACCGAGCTGGTTACCAATCATCTGTTCACCGCCGCAGGCGAACAGACGTGGCAATGGGAACGACTGCCGCACAGCTACCACGGCTCCGGCTGCACCCTGGCCTCCTCCATCGCCTGCCTGCGTGGCCACGGCGAATCCCTGCCCAATGCCGTCGCGGATGGGCAGGCCCATGTGGACCACTTTCTGCGCAACGCCTTCCGCCCAGGCAACGGCCAGCACGTTCCGGACCGACGATGAGTGCGCCCTCCCTTAACAACGCCATCCACGGCCTCTACGCCATTACCGACCCGGCTCTGACGCCGGATGAGCGCCTGCTGCCTGCGGCGGAGGCAGCCCTGTTCGGCGGCGCCCGACTGCTCCAGTACCGCGACAAGATCGCCTCCAGAGATCAACGACAGCGCCGCGCCAGTCAGCTGCGCGCCCTGTGCCACGAATACGACGCCCTGTTCATCGTCAACGATGACCCGGTGCTGGCCGCAGAAGTGGGAGCCGACGGCGTCCATATCGGCCAGAGCGACGGAGGCATTGCCGCCGCCCGCGCCCTGCTGGGCGAGCAGCGCGTCATTGGCGTCACCTGCCACGGGGACCTGGCACTGGCACGGGACGCAGCCCGCGCCGGCGCAGATTACCTGGCCATGGGCCGCTTCTTCCCGTCATCCACCAAACCCCATGCGCCAGCGGCCGAGATTCACTGCCTGAAACAGGCCTGCGAGGAGTTTCACCTGCCCGTGGTAGCCATCGGCGGCGTGAATCCGGATAATGCGCCCCTGCTGATCCAGGCTGGCGCCGCCAGCGTGGCCGTCATCGAGGCCCTGTTCGGCCATTCCGACCCGGCCGACATAGAAGCCGCCGCACGCCGTTTCAGCACTCTTTTCTGATAGGGCCTGTAACACTACCGGGATGACACCTGTTGAGCCCCAAAAGCCGCCAATCCAGGCATGAGGGTAGTGTTACCAGGCCCAGCTCAGACCCCAGATTCAGGAGATACATCATGCCCCGCAAGCAATCCGAAAAACTGTTTCGTCAGGCCCAGAAGCACATTCCCGGTGGCGTCAATTCCCCGGTACGCGCCTTCAAGGGAGTCGGTGGCACCCCGGTGTTTTTCCATCAGGCCGCTGGCGCCTACCTGTATGACGAAGACGATAATCGCTACATCGATTACGTGGGCTCCTGGGGACCGATGATTCTGGGTCACAATCACCCGGACGTGATCACTGCCGTGGAAAGTGCCGTCAAGAATGGCCTCAGCTTCGGCGCGCCCACCGCAGCCGAAATCGCCATGGCCGACAAGGTCTGCGAGCTGGTGCCCTCCATGGACATGGTGCGCATGGTCAACTCCGGCACCGAAGCCACCATGAGCGCCATCCGTCTGGCCCGGGGCTATACCGGCCGCGACAAGATCATCAAGTTCGAAGGCTGCTATCACGGCCACGTGGACAGCCTGCTGGTAAAAGCCGGCTCCGGCGCCCTGACCCTGGGCAACCCCAGCTCCCCGGGGATCCCGGCTTCCGTGACCGCCGACACCCTGACACTGAATTACAACGATGCCGCAGCAGTAGAGAACGCCTTCAATGAATACGGCGACCAGATTGCCGCCGTCATCGTGGAGCCAGTGGCCGGCAACATGAACTGTGTACCGCCCACTCCGGCGTTCCTGCAGGCCCTGCGCAAGCATTGCGATGACCATGGCAGCGTGCTGATCTTTGACGAAGTGATGACCGGCTTCCGGGTGGCACTCGGTGGCGCCCAGGCCATGTATGGCATCACCCCGGACATGACCACCCTGGGCAAGATCATCGGTGGCGGCATGCCGGTGGGTGCCTTTGGCGGCAAGAAGGACATCATGGAGCACCTGGCCCCGCTGGGCCCGGTCTACCAGGCCGGCACCCTGTCCGGAAACCCGGTGGCCATGGCCGCTGGCCTGGCCACCCTGAACCTGATCAGTCAGCCGGGCTTCCACGACGCCCTCGCCGAGAAAACCTCCCGGCTGCTCAATGGCCTTACCGAAGCGGCCCATGCGGAAGGCGTTGCCTTCACCACTGCCCAGGCCGGCGCCATGTTTGGCCTGTTCTTTACCGACCAGAGCCGGGTGAGCAGCTTCGCCGAAGTGATGGCTTGCGACAGCGACCGCTTCAACCGCTTCTTCCACGCCATGCTGGACCAGGGCATCTATCTGGCCCCCAGCGCCTTCGAAGCCGGCTTCGTGTCTGCGGCGCACAGCGACGAGGATATCGATGCCACCATTGCAGCGGCAAGAAAGGCATTCGGGAAGGTCTGACCAAACGTCTCGGCAGGAGCGTCGCTGGCGGCGCGATAAAAGACCTGGATCAAAAGCAATTTCACCACAGAGGGCACAGAGATCACTGAGAAAAGACGGTTTTAAACTCTGTGTGCCCTGCTCCCTCTGTGGTAACCATCGCTTTTAAGGGTTCTGGTTATCGCGTCGCCAGCGACGCTCCTACGGAGAGGTCGCTCAGTCGCGGACCAGAGGGGCAAGCTTGCCGCTGGTCAGGTAGAGCAGATCCTGCGGCGCCATGGCAATTTCCAGGCCGCGGCGACCGGCGCTCATGTAAATCTCCGGCTGTAATTCCGCGCTGCTATCCAGATACAACGGCAAACGTTTCTTCTGTCCAAGCGGACTGATCCCGCCCAGCACATACCCGGTCAGGCGTTGCGCCTTGTCCGCCGGACACATCACCGCCTTCTTGCCGCCATGGGCCTTGGCAAGAAACTTCAAATCCAGCTGATAGATCACCGGCACCATGGCCACCACCGGCTGATCATCCACCAGAGCGACCAGGGTCTTGAACACCTGCTCGGGGGGCAACCCCAATAGTTCCGCCGCTTCCAGGCCGTAGCTTTCCGCCTTGGGATCATGCTCATAGCTAAGCAGTTGATGCTGCACCTTCGCCGTTTTGGCCGCGGCCACCGCTGGGGTCATACAGGCCTGCCAGGCATCAACACGTCAGATGCGCGCTGGCGAGCCTCGTCGGCACCCGCCTTGTCACCCTGCCGCTCCCGCGCCGTGGCAACCAACTCCCAAAGTTCCGCACGATACTGCGGATGATCCGGCGCCAATCGCAACGCTTTCAGGGCAAACCCTTCCGCACTGCGGGCATCCCCTTCAAACAGACGCAGATCCGCCAGCGACTTGTACAACCAGGAAGAATCCGGGGCGATATTCAATGCCCGCTCCAGGTAACGTTCTGCCGCTGCTGTTTCGCCTTGCTGCCGGGCAGCTTCGGCCCGCTGCAACAAGGACAGCGCCGGCGACCCTTCCAGTTCCACGCTGGCGGTCATGGGTTCCTTCGGGGCATCAGGCACGCTCACCGCACAACCGGTCAGCCAAAAACTGACAACCAGTACCCGAAACAACATCTGCATAGTTTTCATCCTGATCGCTCTTTACTGCCTGTAAGCCGCGGCAACACCGTGACAACTCGCCAGCACGCTCCCACAAAAAGACCCGCTAATCAAACAAGCCCTTGAACCAGCCCTTGATCCCCTTGCCGGTTTGCTTCACTGCCCCGCAGCCATCTGCATCCTGAGGAATTGAGGCTTCCAGCATCGGGTAGCGACGCGCGTCGCCACACCCTTCTGCGCTGACCTGTTGGCCATTGGGGTTCATCCACACCCACTCCACACCGTCAGGTGGGTTCTGGGAAAGGCTGCGCTGGGGCAGCTTGCCCATCAATCGAGCCCATACCGGCAGAGCACCACTGGAACCCGTGATACCCGCATTGCCATTATCATCCCGACCAACCCAGACCACCGCCAGATGGTTGGCGGAGAAACCGGCAAACCAGGCATCGCGAAAATCATCGCTGGTGCCGGTCTTGCCCGCCACTTTCAGCCCTTCAGGTAAATAGGCACGGGCCGAACGGGCAGTACCATTGTCCACCACCTGCTGCATGGCCCACTGGGTCAGGAACGCCGGGCCCGCCTCAATCACTTCATCTGCGCTAACCGGATAACGGGCCAGCGGCTCCCCTTCCTTGTCCAGCACATCAGTAATGGAACGCAGCCGGGTACTGAAGCCTCCGGTTGCCAGAGGCTGGTACATCATCGCCACTTCAAACGGGGTCAGCGCCAGACTACCCAGCAGGATACTGGGGTAACGGGGGACATTGCGGGTCACCCCCAGGGTTTCCATGGTGCCCGCCACCTTGTCCAACCCCACGTCCAGCCCCAGCCGGGCCGTGGCCTGGTTTCGGGACTGGGCCAGCACGTCCACCATGGGCATGGCGCCACGGGCCTGCTTGTCAAAGTTCTGCGGTTCCCACAGATCCCCGTTGGGCATGGCCACCTGGATCGGCCCATCCTCTACCAGAGTAGCCAGGGACCATTTTTTCGGCTGCCGCACGGCCGCCAGCACCACCGCGGGCTTGGCCAGTGACCCCATGGGCCGCTGCGCATCCAGGGCCCGGTTGAAGCCGGCTTCACGGGAATTGCGGTTACTGACCAGCGCCAGCACGTCACCCTGGGCCGGCGCCACCACGACAACGGCACCGTTCAGTTTCTTGTCCTGTTTCGGGTCGCGATTATCCAGATGCTCTTTCAGTGCACCTTCGGCAGCCAGCTGGGCCAGCACATCGAGGGTGGAATGAATATTGAGTCCCTCATCACTGAGCACCTCCGGCGGATAATCCCGCGCCAACTGGCGACGCACCAGATCGATAAAGGCCGGGAAGGCATAAAGGGCGGAAGCGCCGCGAGGCACCACTTCCAGGGGACGGGCGCTGTATTTATCGAAATCCCCCTGAGACAGGGCACCCTGTTCCAGCGCCACCCCCAGCACCGTGTTGCGACGCTCCATGGCCCGCTCCGGGCGACGGCGCGGATCATACCAGCTGGGCCCTTTAAGCAACGCTACCAGCGTCGCTAACTGATGCGGCTCAAGCTCCTGCAAAGGTCGCCCAAACAGAAACTGGGCACCGAGCCCCATGCCATGGATAGCACGGGCACCGTCCTGGCCGAGATAAACCTCGTTGAGATAGGCCTCAAGAATCTGCTGCTTGCTGTAATGCAGCTCCAGCAGCATGGCCATGGGCATTTCCAGCAGCTTGCGCGACAGGGTGCGCTCGGAGGTCAGCCAGAAATTCTTCACCAGCTGCTGGGTCAGGGTGCTACCGCCCTGCACCAGACCGCCGGCTTTCAGGTTGGCCAGCATCGCCCGAGCCAGGCCTCGCAGGGAAATACCGTGATGATCGTAGAAACTCTGGTCCTCGGTGGCGATCAGCATGTCCACCAGCAGCGGCGGCACCTCTTCCAACGGCACCAACACCCGGTCTTCGGCATGCTGGGGATGGATACTGCCAATCTGCAGCGGCTCCAGCCGGGCCAGTCCTTCGCCACCGGCCTGCAGCGACTGGATCTGCCCACCGGACAAGGAAAGCCGAATGCGTTTTGGCTTCTCGCCCCCATCACTGTCATTAAAACCACGGGTATGAATCAGCAGGCTATTACCCTGCACGGAAAAACTCCCCGGCGTGGACGCACGGGAATCCCGGCGATAGCGCATCAGGTCCAACAGCTTGAGCATATCTTCCCTGGACAGCACCCGCCCTTCATACAATTCCACCGGGCGCGCATACACCCGTGCCGGCAGTTGCCAGACATGGGCATCGAAGCGCTGGCGTACCATGGCGTCCAGATACGCCATCCCCGCAGCCCCGATAACCAGCAAGACCACAAATACCTTTGCCACAAGAGACCAGCTGAACCAGCGACGGGGGTTCGCCGTTTTTCTCTTACGGGCAGGTGCTTTCTTGCGCGCTGTTTGCCCCCGCGATCGCGCCGGGGTCTTTTTCGTTTTTTTAGCCATGGGGACGGAGTATAGAGAAAAGTGTGGGTATTTTATGAGTACGGAGCGGGCAATATGTTCCGCAAGTGGAAAAAGCACGGGGGCCGACGTCCGACCGTATAATTTTGCATCTGTACCGCGGCAGCCCATAATAGCCGCCCTTGCAACGTAATACGGAGCCACCATGACCAAGAAATATGACGTTTATGCCCTCGGTAATGCCCTGGTCGATACCGAAATCGAGGTCAGCGACGCCTTTCTGGAGCGCATGGACGTGGGCAAGGGCTTGATGACCCTGGTCGACGAGGCTCGCCAGGCCGAACTGCTGGCGGCTCTTGCCGATGAGGCCGAGCCCCACAAACAAACCAGTGGCGGCTCCGCCTGCAACACCGTGGTGGCTACCCGCTACTTTGGCGGCACCAGCTACTACGCCTGCAAGGTGGCCAGCGATGCCACCGGCGACATCTTCGTCAACGACCTGACCGCCGCCGGCGTGGACACCAACATGAACGGCAACCGCGACAGTGGCATCTCCGGCAAGTGCCTTGTCATGCTGACACCGGACGCCGAGCGCACCATGAATACCTATCTGGGTATTTCCAGCGAAGTGTCCGAGAACGATCTGGACGAAGCCGCCATCGCCGCCAGTCACTATGTCTACCTGGAAGGCTATCTGGTCAGTGGCGACAATTCCCGGGCCGCCACCGTCAAACTCCGTCAGCTGGCTGAGAAGCACGGGGTCAAAACGTCGCTGACCTTTTCCGACCCGGCCATGGTGCAGTTCTTCAAGGATGGCCTCACTGAAATGCTCGGCGATGGCGTAGATCTGTTGTTCTGCAACGAAGCGGAAGCCACCAGCTATACCGATACCGACAGTGTGGAAGCCGCGCTGGATGCACTGAAAACCGTGTGCCGTTCCGCCGTGATCACTCTCGGCGCCAAAGGTGCACTGGTGTGGGACGGTACTGACACTCACCAGATCGAGCCGGTGGCAGTAAAAGCGGTGGACAGCAATGGCGCAGGCGACCTGTTTGCCGGCGCCTTTCTCTATGCCATCACTCACGGCCATGACTTTGCCACTGCCGGGAAACTGGCCTCTGTGGCCTCCGCCAGACTGGTCACCGAGTTCGGCCCGCGCCTGCCCGCCGAAGATCATCTGGAGATTCGCAAGGTCGTGCTGGGCGAATAATTGCCGTCAAAGAAGCCGGGGCGAAAGCAATGATTCGCGGCGCCCCCACTTCCAGGCCCGGCTGCGGCATTGCTGACCCACACCGATGACTCCCGGCACTCTTCACCCTACGCAACAGGACAAGAAAAGCACCATGGAACACATTTGCAACCTGGACGACATCGAGCACGAAAGTGCCCGCGAATTCCGCAAGGACGACCAGCCCATTGTGGTCGCAAAATTCGATGGCCAGATCCACGCATATATCAACTGGTGTCCGCACCTGGGCATCGAGCTCAACTTTATGCCCGACGACTTCATGGACAGCGACAAGCAGTTCATCATGTGCGCCAACCATGGTGCCCTGTTCGAAGTACAGACTGGCAACTGCCTGTCCGGCCCCTGCATGGGTGACAAGCTGGTGCCTGTGCCAGTGGAAATCCGCGGCAACGAGATCTGGCTGGGCGAGGTTCCGGAGCCCGCTTGACGCCTGACGTGGGATGATGCGACACAAGAAAGCCCCAAACGGCCCGGCACCTGACACTTAACCTTATAGGTTCACCATGTCCCACCCTTTTGACGATCTCACGCCGGATTTCATGCTGGATGCAGTAGATGCGGCCGGCTTTCTCAGCGATGGCCGTCTGCTGCAGCTGAACAGCTTTGAAAACCGGGTCTACCAGGTCGGCCAGGAAGAGGGGCCGCCCGTGATCGTCAAGTTCTACCGCCCCGATCGCTGGAGCGACGAACAGATACTTGAAGAGCATGCCTTCAGCCTGTTCCTGGTGGAGCGGGACCTGCCGGTGATTGCACCGGAAGTGCGCGACGGCAACAGCCTGTTCCACTGCGACGGTTTTTCCTTTTCCGTATTTCGCCGCGCCGGGGGCCATGCGCCCGAGCTGGCCAACGACAGTCACCTGGAACAGCTGGGGCGGACCCTGGCCCGCTGGCATGCCTGCGGCAGTGACCGCCCCTACCAGTTGCGCCCAACCCTTGATGTCATAGCGGATACCCGCGCCGCCAGCCGCTACCTGATTGATGACGTGATAGACCTGAACTACCGAGGCCAGTATCGCGACCTGATCGGCCAACTGCTGGAGGCCATCGAACAGCGTCTGGCCGGCCTGAGTTTTCCGCTCTTGAACGTCCACGGCGACTGCCACACCGGCAATATCCTCTGGCGCGACGACAGCCCCCACTTTGTGGATCTGGACGACAGCCTGCGCGCTCCGGCCATGCAGGATCTGTGGATGCTGCTGTCCGGCGAAGAGGATGAACAGCAACACCAGCTGAGAGTCCTCGCCCAGGGCTATGACACCTTCCTGCCCTTCCCCTGGGAACAGAAAGCCCTGATCGAACCCTTGCGGATTCGCCGCATGGTCTGCTACGACGCCTGGCTGGCAAAACGCTGGGATGACCCGGCCTTCCCGCCAGCCTTTCCCTGGTTTGAATCCATGAATTACTGGGGCAGGCAGCTGGAACTCTTGCAGCAGCAACACCAAAGCCTGCAAATGTAGCGGGCAACCAGGAAAACGCTACCGCAGGACCGGCAAGGCTTTGTCGAGCTGGAAAAGCTGATCTGACAGGGAGACTTTCCAGGCCAGTACTTGCACCCCTTGGTCCATTGCCTCTCTCAGCAACACCCCATAACGGCTGTCGATTTCATCCGCAGGCCGGGCTGCCACCGCACCGCTGTGCTGAACACAAAACACCAATGCCGCCCGCTTGCCGCTAGCCGCCACCTCCATCAGGGTTTTGAGATGTTTCTGGCCACGCTCGGTCACCGAATCCGGGAAGGCAATGACGCCGTCATCCTCGTCATCTGGCCCCGGACCCAGAGTGACATTTTTCACTTCGATAAAGGTATGCGGATCAGCTCGCTCACCCAGCGCCAGATCGAAGCGGCTGTCGCCATACTTCACTTCCCGTTCTACACCATCGGCCGGATCCAGTTCCGGTATCAGGCCAGCGCGCACGGCTTCTTCCACCAGACTGTTGGTGCGGCTGGTATTCACCCCGGCCCAATGGCCGTGGGCCACCTGCAGGGCCTCCAGGGTATGACGATACTTGCGCTTGGGGTTGCCGCTATCGGAGATAAGCGCTGGCTGCGGTGAGCCCAGCACACAATTTTTCATGGAGCCGGTATTCGGGCAATGCACGGTAATCTCTGAGCCATCGGCTCGCAGCACATCAGCCATGAATCGTTTGTAACGGCGCAGCAGGGTGACCGTCTCCAGAGGCGGATCAAACTTCACAGGAACTCCCGCTAATATTGTTCACAGATTGCCCAGATAGGCTTCCAGTCGATGCAATGCCTCAGAGAGTCGAGACTCGGAACAGGTATAGGCCAGCCGCACATAGCGGCGATGGTCATGCCCTTCTCCAAAGTCCAGCCCCGGAGTCATGGCCACGCCGGCCTGTTCCAGCAGATCCGCGCAGAAGGCAAAGCTGTCATCGGTCCAGGCGCTTACATCCGCATACAGATAGAAGGCACCATCGCCGCGGGACACCACCGGAACCTTGAGATGGGCAAGACCGTTAAGCAAACACTGACGGCGGCGAGCCAGCAGCTGATGGCGCTGTTCAAGGATGGTCAACGACGCTTCTTCCAACGCGGCCAGCCCCCCGTACTGAGCCGGCGTAGACGGCGCCAGGAACAGGTTCTGTGCCAACCGCTCAATAGCAGGCACCAGCGCCGGCGGCGCCACCAGCCAGCCAAGTCGCCACCCCGTCATGCAGAAATACTTGCTGAAGCTGTTAATGACGATGACCTCGTCTGTCTCCGCCAGCACCGACCCCGCCGGCTGACCGTAGCAAAGCCCCTGATAGATTTCGTCCACCAGCAGCACGCCCCCCAGGCCTTTCACTGCATCCGCCATTTCTGCCAGCGCCACCGGGCTGAGCATATTTCCGGTGGGATTGTCCGGGCTCGCCACCATTGCCACGCGGGTATTGGGTTGCCACGCATCAATCAGATCCTGGGTGGACAGGCTGAACTGACGCTCCGCCGAGAGCACCAGGGGCTGCACCTCGCCACCGACCAAATGGACAAACTGGCGATTACAGGGGTAGCCGGGGTCTGGCAACAGCACCCCGTCACCAGGATCGATCAGCGCCGCCAGCGCCAATTGCAACGCGCCGGACGCACCCGGCGTCACCACCACCTGGCCAGGGGACACCGCCGCCCCGAAGCGTTCCCGATAATCCGCGGCAATGGCTTCGCGCAGGGCAGGCAACCCCGCCGCCGGCGTATAGCCGGTCTGGCCATGAGCCATGGCATCACGGATGGCATCCATCACCGGAGCCGGAGTGTCAAAATCCGGCTCTCCCACTTCCAGGTGAATAACATCCCGCCCCTGGGCGGCAAGTTGTTGGGCGCGCTCCAGCAGCGCCATCACATGAAAGGGCGGCACCTCACTGGCGTAACGGGACAATCGGGTCATGACAAGTTTCCTCTTCCATGCCGTGGCTGCATGGCTATAATCGGCCAGATTTTCATCAATCAGGCTACCTCTATCGGGCCGGCTCTGTAATTGGTGACAACACTTGCCTATAAGGGGTAAGGTCGAAGATTACATTATGCCCATGAGGGAAGTTCGGGCACAGGACAGAGAGTCAAGACGATGCTAAGGGAGTTATTGAAGATGGCCACCGGCAAAAAGAAAGCGCCGAAGAAAGCGGCGGCTAAAAAACAAACATCCGGAACTGCAGCCAGCAAGAAAGCTTCGGCTTCCTCAGCAAAGAAAGCCCCGGCCAAGAAGGCCGCAGTGAAAAAGCCTGCAGCCAAAAAGGCCGTTGCCAAGAAAGCGCCAGCAAAGAAGGCGGCGGCGAAAAAAACCGCGGCCAAACCGGCAGCTAAAAAAGCGGCCGTGAAGAAGGCACCAGCCAAGAAGGTGGCCGCCAAGAAAGCCCCGGCCAAAAAGGCAGCGGTGAAAAAACCGGCGGTCAAGAAAACCGCCACCAAACCGGCAGCGAAGAAGTCACCTGCCAGCAAGCCCGCAACCAAGAAGGCGGCCGTGAAAAAAGCCCCAGCGAAGAAAGCAGCGGTGAAGAAGCCCGCTACCAAGGCTGCGGCAAGCAAGCCAACCGCCACCAAGGCGACCAAAAAGCCTGCCAGCAAACCCCAGACAGCAAAGGCGACAGCAGCAAAACCGGCTGCCGCCAAGCCAGCAGCCAAAAAAGCGGCTGCCAAGAAAGCAGCTCCGGCTGCACCAAGAACAAAGCTGCCTACCTCCGGGAAGGCACGGTCCGCAGCAGCGTCTGCGGCCACCCGAACATCGCACTCCGGTACCGCAAGGAAAGCGTCTGCCGGCAATGGAATGTCGCCGAGCCGATCCACCTCTTCTGCTCAGGTAAAAAAGAACGTGAAAAAGTCATCCAAATCCGCGTCCTCAATGGCCCAGCTACACGGCTTGGAGCCCTACCAGCCAGCGGCTGGCGAGGATTACATGAATGAAGCCCAGCGCGCTCACTTCCGCAAGATCTTGCTGGCCTGGCGCCAGGAGCTGATGGAAGAAGCCGATCGCACCATGCATCACCTCCAGGACGAACAGGTCAACCTGCCCGACCCGGCAGACCGAGCTACCCAGGAAGAAGAATTCGCCCTGGAGTTGCGCACCCGGGATCGTGAACGCAAGCTCCTCAAGAAGATCGAAAAAACCCTGGATCTGGTGGACAAGGACGATTACGGTTACTGCGAAGCCTGCGGTATCGAAATCGGTATCCGCCGCCTGGAAGCCCGCCCCACCGCCGAAATGTGCATCGACTGCAAGGAACTGGCGGAGATCAAGGAAAAGCAGCTGGCAGGGTGAGGCAGTTAATAGTTAATAATGAATAATTAATAGCTCGCGATAGCGGGCTATTGATTGTGCCAGCCAGGGGGCCGCGCCAATGCTTTGTGCGCGGCTTCCTGCGTTTCAGCACCCTGCTATTCTCATCCGTGCAACTATTAATTATTAACTATTCATTATTCATTGCCCTATGACCTATCGCGGACGTTTCGCCCCCACGCCCTCCGGCCCGCTGCATTTCGGCTCGCTGGTAGCGGCACTTGCCAGCTGGCTGGAAGCCCGTACGGCAGGCGGGGAATGGCTGGTACGTGTGGACGATCTGGACCCTCCCCGGGAAGTGCCCGGTGCCGCTGATACCATCCTTTTGCAGCTGGAACAGTTCGGGTTGGAGTGGGATGGCTGCGTTCGCTACCAAAGCCAGCGCCATGACGCCTACCAAGCGGCCATTGATCAATTGCTGGAGCGCAGACACGCCTTTTACTGCACGCTAACTCGCAAGCAATTGGCCAGCCTGGACCATAACCACCCGGGCATCAGCGCTGCCGTTAGCGACAGCCATGATGCCTCGGTGCGTCTGGCGGTGCCGGATCGTGAACTGTGTTATGACGACGGTATTCAGGGCCGAGTCTGCAACAATCTCCATGATGATGGCGGAGCCTTTGTGATACGTCGTCGTGACGGCCTCTTTGGTTACCAACTGGCCTGTGCCCTGGATGATGCCGACGACGGCATTACCCATGTGCTACGGGGTGCCGACCTGATCGATTCCACCCTGCGCCAGCGCTGGTTGCTGGAATGCCTGGACCGCCCGGCACCGCTTTATGCTCATCTGCCCGTGGTGACCGATGGACGTGACGCCAAGCTCTCCAAATCCGGCAGCAGCGAAGCGCTCGATGCCGGGCGCGCCAGCGCGCTCCTCACTGCAGCCCTGCACTGCATGGGCCTGCAACCACCAGCGGACCTTCACGGCGCACCACCGGCAACATTGCTGGCGTGGGGCAAAGCCCATTATCCGGAACACCGGTGGCCACCAGGCCGCCAGCAACCCCTACCCAGTGAGCTGAAAGTTAAAAGTTAAAACGCGGTGCAGGTTGGTGCGGGTGCTGAGAGTGTGCCCGCGATTCACTGTTTGGGCGCGGGCACGACGGAGACGCGACCTCAAACCCATCTCACGCATTTGAACTTTAAACTTACCCACCACCGAACCGGGCCCTTGTTTTGCATTTCGCTATCAACTCTCAACTGTCCACTGTCAACTGCCCTCCCCGCTTTTACACAGCTCCCCCACCTGACGTATGCTCTTCGCCCTGAAGGGGCAAAAACCACATGTATACCGACCGCCTGCTGATCATTTTCATTTTGGGAACCTACCTGCTTTCCCCTGCCATTATCGACTGGTGGAGCGAGGGCGGACGTGCCTGGTACCGGCCCTACCTGATCTGGCTGGGTCTGATTGCCCTGAGTTACTGGATCGCCAAGAGCAAAGACGTCGATGGTCTATAGTGTCAGTGAACTGATCGCCATCGCCGGCGGTTATCTGCTTTTCCTGTTTCTGGTTGCCTGGATCACCGAGCGCGGCTGGCTGCCTGCCCGTCTGGTTCGGCACCCGGCGGTCTACGTTTTTTCGCTGGGCGTCTATGCCAGTGCTTGGGCGGTGTACGGCTCAGTGGGCTATGCCTACCAGTACGGCTACAATTTCCTGTCCTACTTTCTCGGCATTTCCGGGGTCTTTCTGCTGGCCCCCATCTTGCTGGCGCCAATACTCAGACTCACCGCCACCTATCAGCTCAGCTCCCTGGCTGATCTGTTCGCCTTCCGCTACCGCAGCCGGCTGGCAGGCGCCCTGACCACCATCATCATGCTGATCGGGGTACTGCCACTGCTGGCGCTGCAGCTCAAGGCGGTGGGCGAATCCATCCAGATCCTTACCGGCACTGACGACCCGCGCTCACTGGCCGGCGGCTTCTGCATCATGATGGTGATCTTCGCGATCCTGTTTGGCGCCCGCCATGCCACCGCCAGGGAAAAGCATGAAGGTCTAGTGGTGGCCATCGCCACGGAATCCCTGATCAAACTGCTGGCTTTCGGTGCGGTTGCACTGCTCGGTTTATATGGCGTGTTCGACGGCCCCGGCGATCTGGGCGAATGGCTGGACGAGCATCCCGAAATGCTCGCACGCCTCTATTACCCCCTGCAGGATGGCACATGGCATTCCATGATCATGGCCTTCTTCGTGTCTGCGGTGGTACTGCCGCACATGTTCTATATGGCCTTCACCGAAAACCTGAACCCGCGGGCACTGATCACCGCCAGCTGGGCACTGCCCTTGATGTTCCTGGTCATGGCCCTGTGCGTACCGGTAATTCTGTGGGCGGCGGCGGCCAGCAATGCACCAACGCCTCCAGACTATTACGCCCTCGGCATCGGCATGGTCACCGGCGGTCACGGTGCCGTACTCGGTTATATTGCCGGCCTTGCCGGCGCCAGCGGCATGCTGATTGTCGCCACCCTGGCGTTGTCCGGCATGTGCCTGAACCATCTGATTCTCCCTGCCAGCCCGCTGCACCAGGGTCAGAACCTGTACCGCAATCTGCTGTGGACGCGACGCACCCTGATCGCCGCCATCCTGGCACTGGCCTACCTGTTCTACCGCTTTACCGGTGCCAACCACACCCTGGTAGAGCTGGGCGTACTGTCCTTTGTCGCCACCCTGCAGTTTGTCCCCGGCCTGATCGGCGCCCTGTTCTGGCCCACCGGTAACCGCAACGGCCTGTTTGCCGGTCTGATTATCGGCTTCCTGCTCTGGCTGCTCCTGCTGGTGTTGCCAATAACCTATCCCAGCCTGCAGATCCCCCAACTGATGGAACTGGCGGGCATGCGTTACCAGCACGGCGCCAGTCAGTGGCACCATGTGGCCATTGCCTCGGTATCCGCCAACGCTCTGCTTTTTGCCATCATTTCCATCGTCACGCCCATGTCCCGGGCAGAGAAGAACGCTGCCGAAGCCTGTGCCGTAGACAGCCTGCGCCGCCCCTATCGCTGGGAGCTGGAAGCCAAGAGCGTGGACGATTTCATTGATGCCCTGACCATGCCACTGGGGCCGATTACCGCCACCCGGGAAGTGGAAATGGCGCTGCGCGACCTGCGCCTGCCGCGAACAGAAACCCGACCTTATGCCCTGCGCCGGCTGCGCGATCAGCTGGAAACCAACCTTTCCGGCCTGCTGGGTCCATCCGTCTCGCATCAGCTGATGGACGACCACCTGCCCTACCTCCCCAAGGAAGAACAGGGCACCAGTGAAGACATCCAGTTCATTGAATCCCGACTGGAACAATACCGGGATCGCCTTTCCGGGCTGGCCGCCGAACTGGACGGACTTCGTCGCTTCCACCGCCAGACCCTGCTGGAACTCCCTATGGGGGTGGTGTCACTGGGTGCCGATGACGAAATCATTGGCTGGAACCAGGCCATGGAAGCCCTCACTGGCATCACCTCTGCCGACACCATCGGTTCCCGGCTAGCGGACCTGGACGATCCATGGGGGGAGTTCCTCACCCGTTTCAGCCGTGATGCCAATGCCCACCAACCCCAGCAATCACTGGAAGTGGGCGGCCAGACCCGCTGGCTCAGCCTGCATAAATCCCTGGTGATGGGCGTGGGTACCGCCGAGCAGGCAGGGGGGCAGGTACTGGTGATTGAGGACATTACCGAGCTGCGGCACATGGAAGCGCATCTGGCCCATAACGAACGCCTGGCATCCATTGGCCGGCTTGCCGCCGGGGTTGCCCACGAGATTGGCAACCCGGTTACCGCCATTGCCTGCCTGGCCCAGAATCTGGACGGTGACAGCGATGCCCGTGAACAGATGGAATCCAGTCAGCAGATCCTGGAGCAGACCCGTCGCATTACCCGTATTGTGGAATCCCTGGTGACCTTCAGTCATTCCGGCAGCGTTCGCCAGACCGAGCATGTGCCGGTGAGCATTCGGGATACCGTAGACGAAGCCATTTCGCTGCTGCTGCTGGATCCCGATCATCGCCAGCAACGCTTTGACAATCAGTGCCCCGCCGACAGTTGGGTGCAAGGCGATCCACAACGCCTGCTGCAGGTCTTCATCAATTTACTCGGTAATGCCGCCGACGCCTGCCAGCCCTCGCAACCCATCACCATCCACTGCCAGAGTGTCGATCCGTATCTGGAAATCCGGGTGGAAGATCTTGGTCATGGCATCCCAGCAAATGTGCGAGATGCCCTGTTTGAACCCTTTGTCACCAGCAAGAGTCCGGGGCGTGGTACCGGTCTTGGACTGGCGCTGGTGTACAGTATCATCGAAGAACATTTCGGCAGCATCAACG
The DNA here is from genome assembly GCF_009882945.1 of Alcanivorax sp. DP30. Lineage (GTDB taxonomy): Bacteria > Pseudomonadota > Gammaproteobacteria > Pseudomonadales > Alcanivoracaceae > Alcanivorax. The sequence continues at coordinate 68,617 of NZ_WTUY01000023.1, read as the reverse complement.
TGGAAAGCCCGCTCAATGACGATGGCGGCACACGCTTTATTATTCGACTGCCAATCCACAATGCCGCAAGTTAAGGTAATATTTTGCAGATAGCATGCCGGTTCAGGAAACATTGCCCTGAAGTATTAATCGGTCAGTACAGGAACCTGTGATTCATGAGCCACATCCTGATTGTTGAAGACGAACCTGTTATTCGCGGCGCGCTGCGAAAACTGCTGGAGCGTCATGACCACTCTGTGGAAGAAGCCGACTCCGTTGAGCAAGCCAGGGAAAAAAGCCTCAATCAGTTTGATCTCATCATTAGTGACCTGCGCCTGCCGGGCGAGCCAGGGACCAACATGATCGAGGCCGCCGGCAGCACACCGGTACTGATCATGACCAGCTATGCCAGCCTGCGCTCCGCTGTGGACGCCATGCGTCTTGGCGCCGTGGACTACATCCCCAAACCCTTCGACCACGATGAAATGCTGCTCGCCGTGGATCGGGTACTCAAGGAAGGTCGGCTCAACCGTGGCAACCGCGCCCTGCGCCGGGACATCGAACGCAGCTACCCGGTACGCAACATGGTCGGCGACAGTGATGTCATGCACGACCTGCGTCATCGCATCAGCCGCGTGGGCCCAACCAATACCCCCGTGCTGATCATGGGCGAAGCGGGCACCGGCAAGGAACTCACCGCCCGCGCCCTGCATGAAAACAGCGAACGGGCATCCGGCCCCCTGGTATCGGTGCAATGTGCCGCCCTGCCCCGCAACCTGCAAATCACGGAACTGTTCGGTGACGACGGCAACCCCGGCCGCATCGAAGAAGCCGACGGCGGCACCCTGTTTCTGGACGAAATCGGCGAACTGGCCAGTGAAGTGCAAAGTCGCCTGCTCACCCTGCTGACCCACCACGAAATTCATCGTCAGGGCTCTCTGGCGCCGCGCAAGGTAGACGTGCGGGTGCTGGCCAGCAGCCAGCTGGATCTGCCTGGCCGGGTTGCTGATGGCACCTTCCGCCAGGACCTGTACTACCGACTCAACGTCATGGAGCTGACACTGCCTCCCCTGCGTGAACGGGACGATGATATCGACTTGCTGGCCGATGCCCTGCTCGGCCGTGGCAGCGAGAAACTCAATCGCCATGGGCTGTATTTCACGGAATCTGCACGCGAAGCCATGCATAACTACAATTGGCCGGGCAATGTGCGGGAACTGGAGAACGTGATCGAGCGGGCCATCATTCTCACTGAAGAAGACAGCATTGGCCCTGCGCAACTGGGGCTCAACCCCAATCGCACCCCGCAGCGAGTCAGCCGGGTCAGCCTCGACCCCAGCGAAGATCTGTCTCTGGAGGACTATTTCACGCGCTTTGTGATGGAAAACCAGGACAGCATGACCGAGACAGAACTGGCCCAGAAACTGGGGATCAGTCGAAAAAGCCTTTGGGAACGACGCCAGCGGTTGGGGATTCCACGCAAGAAAGGTGGCAACAGACGCTGATTACGGGCGTTTCAAGCCAGCCGGCCTGACCATTGACCGCCAAATCCCGCGCGCTCGTCACTTTGGTCAATCAATAAATTGCAACGGCAACAGAAAGATTTCTCCGAATTTCCTGCCCTGAACACCCAAATTGCAGCCAAGTGTTACCGCCCTACCCAGAAAAGTAACACTGTTGTTACCCAAACAGACCCAGGCTAATACCCATTTTCACCTTTCATCCATAACGCATTGTTTTTAAAAGGGTTTAAGACTGTTTGCATTGGGAGGGGGCGAAAGGCACTATGAATCCCACGCCAGCAAACAACAAAAACAAAGGCGTAACGGCTCAACAATAACAACAAGAAAGAATAACAATAATTTTACGAGCCAATGCAGTGCTGCTTGCAGCACTAGGCAGATAACAACACAAACAATAATAACAACAGAATCAGCGCAAAATATGGGAGTCACAACCTCGGTTGTGGCTCCTTTTTACTTTTGGGCCTTCACAAACCCAATTGCAGAGTATACGTGACGAATCCCTCACCCGGCGAGAAAAAAGTGCTACTATCGCCACCTTGCCATTTATTCACATGAGTCCGGACATTCACGCATGCCCTGCAAGCTCCTGGAACGTATGACAGGCTGGTTCAAAAAGGGTTCCCATAATCCTTCAATGAATTCACCCCAGATTATCCCCCGCGACCAACACCCCATCTCCCGCCAGCAGATCTCCCGTGCTGCACTGAATGTGCTCTACGGCCTGCACAAGGCTGGCTTTGAGGCATTTCTGGTGGGCGGCTGCCTGCGCGACATCCTCAGTGGCCGCGAACCCAAGGACTTCGACGTCTCCACCAATGCCACCCCGGAGCAGGTTCATCGCCTGTTCAAGCGCAGCCGCATCATTGGCCGGCGCTTCCAGATTGTGCATGTCCGTTTTGGTCGCGAAGTCATTGAGGTGTCCACCTTCCGGGCCATGAACCGGGACGAAAACCCTGACAAGCAGCAACACCACGCCCATGAAGAAACCGGCCTGGTGCTACGCGACAACACCTGGGGCAGCATCGAGGAAGATGCCCAGCGCCGGGATTTCACCTGCAACGCCCTCTACTACAACATCGCCGACTTCACACTGCACGATTTCACCGGCAGCCTGCGCGATATCGAAAATGAACGTATTCACCTGATCGGCGACCCGGAAACCCGCTACCGGGAAGACCCGGTTCGCATGCTGCGGGCAGCCCGCTTTGCCGCCAAACTCGGCTTCCATATCGACAAGGCCACCGCCGACCCGATCCCCGATCTGGCTGAATTGCTGCTTCAGGTTCCCTCCGCCCGCCTGTTTGATGAGGTCCTCAAACTGTTCCTCAGTGGCCACGCCCGCGCCTCCTACGAACAACTCCAGCAGCTGGGCCTGTTCCGCTTCCTGTTCCCCGGCACCCAGAATGCACTGGACGGCGAACAAGGCCAGATCTGGGAAGACATGCTGCTGGCCGCCATGGACAATACCGACCGGCGCCTGGCCATCGACAAGCCCGTTACCCCGGCCTTTATCTATGCCGTACTGCTGTGGCCGGAAATCCAGCAACGCCTGGGCGGCTATCTGTCCAGCGGATTGCCCCCGGCCCAGGCTCTGCACAAGGCTGCGACCCGGGCCCTCAACGACCAGATCAAGCACACCGCCATCCCGCGCCGCTTTTCCACCGTGATGCGCGAGATGTGGGAACTGCAACTGCGCCTGGACAAACGTGCCGGACGCCGCGCCGACGCCCTCATGGAGCACCCCCGTTTTCGCGCCGCCTATGATTTCCTGTTGCTGCGCGAGCAGGCAGGCGAGATCAAACCCGGACTGGGCGACTGGTGGACCCGCTATCAGGAAGAGGATGAACAGGGGCGCAGGCAGATGATCAGCGACCTTGGCAATCAAGCCAGCGGCGGCAACAAGCGCCGCCGTCGGCGCCGGCCACGCAAGCCCAAGGCCGACAGTTAAGCCGGCACCGTTACGCCGTACCCCCGGGAGCAGTCATGCAGGCTTTTATCGGACTTGGCAGCAATCTGGATAATCCGGAGCAGCGCCTGATCAGTGCGCTGTCCGCCTTGCAGCGGCTACCGGGGGTGACGATGCTGCATCATTCCCGGCTGTTCAGCAGCGCCCCCATCGGCCCCCAGGACCAGCCCGATTACGTCAATGCCGTCGCCCAAGTGGCATTCAGCAGTACGCCCCATGAATTGCTGCATACCCTGCAGGCCCTGGAACTGGCCGCCGGACGACAGCGCTTGCGTCACTGGGGCGAGCGCACCCTGGACCTGGACATTCTGCTGATCGAAGGTCTGAATATCGATACCCCGGACCTGCAGGTTCCCCACCCGCAAATGATCCACCGGGCCTTTGTCCTGCTGCCACTGCTGGATATTTCCCCCCATGCTCACTTGCCTGACGGCACCGCACTGAGTAGCTTTCTGAAACAGGTAGAAGATCAGCGTCTCTCCCCACTGGCAGAACTGGATTGCGATGCACTCATTGAATGAGAAAACCCTCACTGAAAAGATCGAGCAACGCCGTCAGGCTGGCAATCTGCCACGCTTTATCGCGGTAGAAGGCCCCATTGGCGCCGGCAAAACCAGTCTGGCCCGGCGTCTCGCCATGACCTTCGGCTACGATCTGTTGCTGGAACAGGCAGAAGACAACCCCTTCCTGACCCGCTTCTATCAGGACCCGGCCCGCTACGCCCTGCAGACCGAGCTGTTTTTCCTGTTCCAGCGTGCTGACCAGCTGCGTCAGATCCAGCAGCAGGACCTGTTCGCCGGCCCTCGTATCGCCGACTTCCTGATCGACAAGAATCGGCTGTTTGCCCAGGTCACTCTGGCTGACGATGAGTTCGAACTGTACCGCAATGTGGACGACCACCTGACCCTGGATGCCCCGCAACCGGATCTGGTGATTTACCTGCAGGCGCCACCCCAGGTACTGCGCCAGCGTATCACCCGCCGCGGCAACGATTTTGAGCAGCGCATTGAGGGCGATTATCTGGACCGGCTCAGCAATGCCTACACCGAATTCTTCCATTTCTACGACCGCGCCCCACTGCTGATCGTCAACGCCGCCGAGATTGACCTGGTCAACCACGACCGCGATTACCAGCAACTGATCAGCGAGCTGCTGGACATCCGCTCCGGGCGACACTATTTTAACCCCCGGCCGCTAGTCGGCTAAAAACCAGCTGCAAGCTACAAGCTTCAAGCTACAACGCAAGAAGTCGTTTACTGCCCTGCCAGGCATGGCGCCGCGACCAGACCCTGTGCGCGGCCACAAAAGCAGTAAACCCTGACAACCTTGATCGTGTTGTAGCTTGAAGCTTGCAGCTTGTAGCTCGCCCCTGAATTTCCCTGGGAGGTTTCCCATGTCCGTGACCATTCGCACCCTGCAGAAGCGCAAGCAAGACGGTGAAAAATTCTCCGTTCTCACCGCCTACGATGCCTGTTTCGCCCAGCTGATTTCCGAAGCCGGCGTGGACGCCATACTGGTGGGTGACTCCCTGGGCAATGTGATCCAGGGTCAGTCCAGCACTGTGCCGGTGACCCTCGAACAGATGGCTTATCACACTGAATGCGTGGCCCGCGGCAATAAAGGCAGCCTGGTCATCGCCGACGTGCCGTTCATGGGCGCGGCCACCGTGGAGCGCGCCCTGGAAAGCTCCACCGCCCTGATGCAGGCCGGCGCCAACATGGTCAAACTGGAAGGCAGTGCCTGGCTGGCGGAAAGCATCGAACTACTCAACCGTAACGGTATCCCGGTATGCGCCCACATGGGCCTCACCCCCCAGGCGGTAAACGCATTGGGCGGCTACCGGGTACAGGGCAAAGACGATGACAGCGCCAGTGAAATGCTGAAAGCCGCGCAAACCCTTGAGCAGGCCGGTGCCGCCGTGCTGTTGCTGGAATGCGTGCCCCGCGAGCTGAGCACCCGCATCACCCAGGCGGTAGGCATCCCGGTCATCGGCATTGGCGCCGCCCCGGAATGCGACGGCCAGGTGCTGGTCATGCACGATATGCTCGGCATCAGCCCCGGCAAACCTGCCCGCTTTGTGAAAAACTTCATGGCCGACGCCAGCGATATCCAGAGCGCCTTCAAGGCGTATCATGAAGCCGTACTGAACGTCAGTTTCCCGGCGGACGAGCACTGTTTCTAAAATCAGCAACAAGCTAAAAGCCTCAAGCTACAACGCGGATCCGAACACGGAATCTTCATTGTCTGGAGCCGCGCACAAATGCCAGTAAATTATTCCTGGCAAAGAAACGCGGGCAATGTCGCCTGTCAGTTGGCGCCGCCCTCACCCGCGCCTTGTAGCTTGAAGCTTGCAGCTTGTCGCTTATTCACCGAGGTTTTCAATGCAAACTGCCCATACCGTTTCCCAGGTCCGCGAAGTGGTTCGCGGCTGGCACCGCGAAGGCCTGAGCGTGGGGTTTGTGCCCACCATGGGCAATCTCCACAGCGGCCATATCAGTCTGGTTCGCGAGGCCATGGCCCGTTGCGACAAGGTGGTCGTGTCCATCTTTGTCAATCCAACCCAGTTCGGCCCCAATGAGGATTTCGACCGCTACCCCCGCACCCTGGACGCGGATGCCGCCCAGCTGGTGGATGCGGGCGCAGCCCTGTTGTTTGCCCCCTCTGTGGAGGAAATCTACCCGCTTGGCCAGAACCAGACCTGGGTAGACGTGGAGGGTCTGGGTGATTACCTGTGTGGAGCCAACCGAGAGGGGCATTTCCGTGGCGTGACCACGGTGGTCTCCAAGCTGTTCAATATTGTCCAGCCGGATGTGGCCGTATTTGGGGAGAAGGACTTCCAACAACTGGCAATTCTGCGGCGAATGAGTGAAGAGTTACTGTTCCCGGTAAAGATTGTCGGCGCCCCCACCAGCCGTGAAGACGACGGGCTGGCAAAAAGCTCGCGAAATGGCTTTCTTGACGAGAGTGAGCGCAAACTTGCCCCGCTCATCTACGCAAACCTGCAAAAGCTGCGCAGCGACATTGAGCAAGGAGCGCGGGACTTCCGCAATCTGGAACAACGCTATACAGAGCGGCTCAATACCGCAGGCTTCCAGGTGGATTACCTGACCATTGCCAACGCCAGCAGCCTGGCGCCAGCGGCCAAAAACGACACCGATCTGGTGGTTGCTGTAGCCGCCAAACTGGGCAAAACACGATTGATAGACAATGTCTCACTGGCCGTTGTAGACAACCCGTGATTCGTGCATACTTCGGGCCCCTTGAAGCGCCTGCTTGGTTCTAACGTCCTGTAATTGCAGGCTTCGGGTAGTGTGAGAGGTAACCAAGATGCAGTGCACCATGCTGAAAGCAAAACTCCATCAGGCTCGTGTCACCCACGCGGAGCTCGAGTATGAAGGCTCCTGCGCCATCGATGGTGATCTGATGGACATGGCGGGTATCCTGGAGTACGAACAGATCCAGATATACAACATCGACAACGGTGAGCGTTTCGAAACCTACGCAATCCGTGGCGAAGCCGGATCCAAGATCATTTCTGTGAATGGTGCAGCTGCACATAAGGCACAACCTGGTCACCGTGTGATCATTTGCGCCTACGCCAGCTACTCCAGCGCCGAACTGGTCAACTTCAAGCCCAGCCTGATCTACATGGATGAAGGCAATGCCGTAAAAGGCACCAGCAACGCGATTCCGGTTCAGGTCGCCTGATACCAGATCCGTTCGAAAGGATTTTCTTAAAACGCCGGCTTTTGCCGGCGTTTTTTTTATGTCTGGTTTCACGGTCACCTTGCCGCTCTCGGCTGGGCAGCATTCGTTTGGCTCCGCTTTTTTTCTCCCCGACAAGCCCAAAAAATCACCGTTTTGTGCAGCTTTCCGCAATGGACCTTGGCCATTACTCAACGCTTTGTTTACTCTTGTGACAACCGGTTTCGTTCTCTCTGCGCCCTACGACCATGGTGGAATAGTCGAGGAACGAGATACTCACAATAATGAAGGAAAAACGGGCGCCAACCTGGCACCCAGAGGCAGTATTCCAAGGAGGCCCTTGATGTCCAAGCCCATAGTCCACCCTGTTCCCGAAGCTTTTAAGGCGCAAACCCTGATGGACCGCGAGCGCTACGATCGCCTGTACGCGCAGTCCATCAACGACCCGGATACCTTCTGGGCGGATCGCGCCAACGAGTTTCTGGACTGGAAAACACCGTGGGACACCGTCAGCGACTGGGACTTTAACGAAGGCCGTGCCGCCTGGTTCAAGGGTGCGACGCTGAACGTCTGCTACAACTGTGTGGATCGCCACCTGCCCGAGCGCGCCAACCAGACTGCCATCATCTGGGAAGGCGACGAGCCGGATCAGGACAAACACATCAGCTACCAGCAGTTGTTCGAGGAAGTCAGCAAGTTCGGTAATGTACTCAAGGATCGTGGCGTCGAAAAAGGCGACCGTGTTGTCATCTATATGCCGATGATCCCGGAAGCCGCCTACGCCATGCTGGCCTGCGCCCGCATTGGCGCCATTCATTCTGTGGTGTTCGGTGGCTTCTCGCCAGAAGCCCTCAAGGATCGCATCAATGATGCCGGCGCCTGTGCCGTGATCACCGCCGACGAAGGTGTCCGCGGCGGCAAGACCGTGCCCCTCAAGGTCAACGCCGACAAGGCCATGGATGGCATCAACGGCGTTCATACCTGTATTACCGTGAAGCGCACCGGTGGCAATGTAGCCTGGCAGAGCGACCGCGATGTCTGGTATCACGAAGCCATGGCCAACGCTGCCAGCGATTGCGAACCGGAATGGGTGGACGCGGAAGATGCGCTCTTTACCCTCTACACCTCCGGCTCCACCGGCAAACCCAAGGGCGTGGTCCACACCAGCGCCGGCTACTTGCTCAGCGCCGCTCTCACCCACAAGTATGTGTTCGATTATCACGAAGGCGACATCTACTGGTGTACGGCGGACGTGGGCTGGATCACCGGACACAGCTATATTGTCTACGGCCCGCTGGCCAACGGCGCAACCACCCTGATGTTCGAAGGGGTGCCCACCTATCCGGATGCCTCCCGCTGCTGGCAGGTGGTGGACAAGCACAAGGTCAACATCTTCTATACTGCGCCCACTGCCATCCGCGCCCTGATGGGCGTGGGCAACGATCCGGTGACAAAGACCTCACGTGCCTCCCTCAAACTGCTGGGCACCGTCGGTGAACCCATCAACCCGGAAGCCTGGGAGTGGTACTACAAGATCGTGGGCGACTCTCGCTGCCCCATCGTGGATACCTGGTGGCAGACCGAAACCGGCGCCATCATGATTGCTCCGCTGCCCGGCGCCGTGGACCTGAAAGCCGGCTCCGCCACCCTGCCCATGTTCGGCATCGAACCAGTACTGATGGACCCGGATGGCAATGAACTGGAAGGCGCCAATTCAGGCAACCTGGCGATCAAGTCCAGCTGGCCCAGCCAGATCCGCACCGTCTACGGTGATCACCAGCGCATGATCGATACCTACTTCAGTGCCTACAAGGGCTACTACTTCACCGGTGATGGCGCCCGACGTGATGAAGATGGCTACTACTGGATCACTGGCCGTGTGGATGACGTGCTGAATGTATCAGGCCATCGTCTTGGTACCGCCGAAATTGAATCAGCCCTGGTACTGCACCCGAGCATTTCCGAGGCGGCAGTTGTGGGTTACCAGCACGACGTGAAGGGCCAGGGCATCTACGCCTATGTGTCTCTCATGGCGGGCAAGGAAGGTAGCGATGAACTGGTGAAGGAGCTGCGTGACATGGTCACCCAGGAAATTGGCCCCATCGCCAAACCCGACCTGATTCACTTCGCCCCGGGCCTGCCCAAGACCCGTTCCGGCAAGATCATGCGCCGCATTCTTCGCAAGATTGCCGCCAACGAACTGGACAGCCTGGGAGACACCTCAACCCTCGCCGACCCAAGCGTAGTCGATCAGCTGATTGAGACGCGACTGAACAGGTGAAGTCAGATATTAAAAGGGCCAGCACTGCTGGCCCTTTTTTTAATTAACGCGCACCAGGCTATTCCTGTACGCCTCCGGCACATCATTAATCATAAGCAGGGTTAACTCATCGGAGTCCTTGCCCGCGGCAGTTTCGGGCTGCTCCGGCTCTTTCTCTCTGAACTCAACTGTCTCACCCGCATCTTCCTTCCGGCTTTCTGTCAGAGCGACTTGCACTTGCTCGTCGAGCTTCCACATCGCGCCAGTGGCGGGATCAATAATCAAGAAGCCGATCAATCCCCCAAACAGAATATTGCCAACATACCATCCGTCCATCCCTGCTCTGAGCTGGATGGTTACGGCGTCATAGCCCCTTTTTTCAAAGGAAACCAGGTAACTGGCTTTTGAGAAAAAGCCATCATCCGCAGAAAGTGAAATCGTCGCAGGAGTAACACCCTTCATCATGGCATACCCTCTTTTGGCATGCTTGACCGTATAGTTGACCCCCTCTGGAGAAGAACTAATCGTAACCGGGTAACTTGAATCAGAAACGATCGATGCACAACCTGACGACAGCAGGCCGACCAGAACCACAACTCCCCCAATTATCCTTCTCATAATTCCCTCTTTTTAGATAGACAGCCACAATAAAAACGGGCTGAAATTCTAGTACAGGAAGCAATTTATTTCATTTGCAAAATGGATTCCGGCCCTCCATTCATAACTTTTATCTCATAAAAAAGGCCGGCAAATGCCGGCCTTTTTTATGCTTCGGTAAAACCGATCGAAATCAGTCTTCCTTGGCTTCCTTCATGGACAGCTTGATGCGGCCACGCTGGTCTACGTCGAGAACCTTCACCTTGATGATGTCGCCCTCGTTGACGTAGTCACTCACTTTCTCCACACGCTCTTCAGCGATCTGGGAGATGTGCAGCAGACCTTCAGTGCCCGGCATGATGGCGACAAAGGCGCCGAAATCAACCACGCGGGTTACCTTGCCTTCGTAGATCACGCCGACTTCCGCTTCCGCAGTGATTTCTTCCACACGGCGTACCGCTTCATCCGCCTTCTCGCGAGTCTCACCGTAGATCTTCACGCTGCCATCGTCTTCGATGTCGATGGTACAGCCGGTTTCTTCGGTCAGGGCACGGATGGTAGCGCCACCCTTGCCGATCACGTCACGGATCTTGTCCGGGTTGATCTTCAGGGTCAGCAGGGTCGGGGCATTCTCGGACACCTCGGTACGGGAGGCACCAATGGCCTTGGCCATTTCGCCGAGGATATGAAGACGACCGGCATTGGCTTGCTCCAGCGCTTTCTCCATGATCTCTTCGGTGATGCCCTCGATCTTGATGTCCATCTGCAAGGCAGTCACACCACGCTCGGTACCGGCCACTTTAAAGTCCATATCGCCCAGGTGATCTTCGTCACCCAGAATGTCGGACAGTACCGCGAAACGACCGTCCTCTTCCTTCACCAGACCCATGGCAATACCGGCAACCGGTGCGGTCAGGGGAACACCCGCATCCATCAGCGCCATGGAGGTACCACACACGGAGGCCATGGAGGAGGAACCGTTGGACTCGGTGATCTCGGACACCACACGGATGGTGTAGGGGAAATCCTGCACCGTGGGCAGCACCGCCTGAACACCACGGCGGGCCAGACGGCCGTGACCAATCTCACGACGCTTCGGAGAGCCGATCATGCCGGTCTCGCCCACGCAGTAAGGAGGGAAGTTGTAGTGCAGCATGAAGTGATCCTGGCGGGATCCTTCCAGCGCGTCGATGAACTGGGCATCGCGCATGCCGCCAAGAGTGGCAGCCACGATGGCCTGGGTTTCACCACGGGTGAACAGGGCAGAACCGTGGGTCTTGGCCAGCGCGCCCACCTGACAGTCGATTGCACGAACCGCGTCCAGGGCACGACCATCGATACGCGGCTTGCCGGAGACTACGGCTTCACGGACCACGTTCTTCTCGACCTTGGCAAACAGGCCCTTCACTTCACCGGCGTCCGGTGCGCCTTCTTCGCCAGTGGCGAACTCGGCAACGCAGGCATCACGCAGCTCGCCGACCTTGGCGTAACGGGCCATCTTCTCGGTGATGGTGTAGGCATCGGCCAGAGCGCCTTCGTATTTGGCCTTGATGGCGTCTTTCAGTTCGGTGTTCACCGCAGGTGCGGTCCAGTCCCAGGTCGGAGTGCCCACTTCAGCGGCAAATTCCTTGATACCCTGGATCACCGGCTGCATTTCCATGTGGCCGAACAGGACAGCGCCCAGCATCTGGTCTTCAGACAGTTCTTTGGCTTCGGATTCCACCATCAGTACTGCAGGCTCGGTACCGGCTACCACCAGATCCAGTGCAGACTCGGCCAGCTCGGCGTAGCTCGGGTTTAGGATGTACATGCCATCCTTGAAACCCACACGGGCGGCACCAATAGGACCGCTGAACGGAATGCCGGAGATGGACAGGGCTGCGGAGGTGCCGATCATGGCGGCGATATCCGGATCATTTTCCTTGTCCACAGACATGACCGTGGCCACAACCTGTACTTCATTCATGAAGCCATTGGGGAACAGCGGACGGATCGGACGGTCGATCAGACGACAGGTCAGGGTTTCTTTCTCGCTGGGACGACCTTCACGCTTGAGGAAGCCACCCGGGATACGGCCCGCGGCGTAAGTCTTTTCCTGATAGTTCACAGTCAGGGGGAAAAAGTTCTTGCTGGGATCTGCTTCTTTCTTGCCAACGACGGTAACCAGCACTTCGGTGGCACCGATGCGAACCATGACAGCAGCAGTCGCCTGGCGGGCAATCTGCCCGGTTTCCAGGATAACCGTGTCACGGCCGAACTGAATTTCTTTGGTGATTTTATTGAACATATCTCGTCTCTTCTCTCTTCTTCACGACAGTCTTCGAGGCCCATGCCTCTGATTACACTCTTCTTTCGCTTGGGCATAATAGCCCGGCTGAAGCACCAGCCCAACCGGTAATTCCGGCGCCAGATCCCGCAAAAGTCAGGCCGCAGATGATTTGCCTGGCCAAACCCTGATTCGCTAGCGGGCAAGCTCCTGGCACAACCGGAATTTCCGGTCGCCAGAAACAACAAAAGCCCGGCTGAGCCGAGCTTCTGCTGCTGTCACCTTTAGACCCGCATCTTAACGACGCAGACCCAGCTTCTCGATCAGCTGCAGGTAACGGGTGCGGTCTTTCTTGGCCAGGTAGTCCAGCAGCTTACGACGCTGGTTTACCATGCGGATCAGGCCGCGACGGCTGTGGTGATCCTTCTTGTGGTCCTTGAAGTGACCTTGCAGACCATTGATGTTGGCGGTCAGCAGGGCAACCTGCACTTCCGGAGAACCGGTATCGCCTTCTTTCTGGCCGTGCTCTTTCAGGATCTCAGCTTTCTGTTCAGCGCTCAACGCCATGATGTTTCTCCAATATGCACAATGAATGTCACGGCCAGCCATGCATATTTATAGCTGCCGTCGTTACTTCCAGGCCGTGCTACCCGCAGATAGCCTGGCTTGAAACCAGTCGACGCGGCGCGATTCGCCCGTCTTCCAACACCTCACCGACACCCAGAAAGGTATCCGTGGAGGCCTGATAAACACTGACCCAGCCGTCCGCAGGACGATCCGAGGCCATCACTGGCTGACCCTGCTGAATGTAGTAGGCAGCATTGTCACCCAGTTCAACGCGCGGCCAGTCTGCCACGCTGGTGGATAAAGGCAAGAGCAGTTCGTCGATTGCCTCGAAGCCACCTTTCTCCTTGATCTCACCCAGCTGCTCTAGGGTCAGCATGCGTTCCGCCGGGTAAGGGCCTGCCGACAGGCGGCGCAGCACCGTCACATGACCGCCACAACCCAGCTTTTCGCCGGTGTCTTCCACCAGGGAGCGCACATAGGTGCCCTTGGAGCAATCCACCTCGAATTCCAGCTCATCACCTTCTATGCGCAGGATCCGGATATCATAAATAGTCACCGCCCGCGGCTTGCGCTCCACGGTCTTGCCCTCGCGGGCCAGCTTGTAGAGGGGCACACCCTCATGCTTGATGGCCGAATACATGCTGGGGATCTGCTGAATATCCCCCATAAAGGACATCAGCGCGGCCTCGATGTCGGCGGCAGACGCCGTCACTTCGGTGGTTTTGACCACGTCACCGTCTGCATCGCCGGTTTCCGTGGTAACACCCAACTTGGCGGTCACACGGTAACTCTTGTCCGATTCCAGCAGAAACTGACTGAACTTGGTCGCTTCACCGAAACAGATCGGCAACATGCCGGTGGCCAGGGGATCCAGGCTGCCGGTGTGCCCCGCCTTGGCGGCCGCAAACATTTTCTTGGCCATCTGCAAGGCGCCATTGCTGCTCACGCCGCCGACTTTATCCAACAACAGAATGCCGCTGAGATCGCGGCCACGGGGACGACGTTTTGCCACCTGAGTGCTCCGTTATTCCTGCTCGGGTTCGTCGTTGTCCAGACCCAGCTCGCGGTCTTCCGCACGCGCGTCGTCAATAAGACGGGAAATCTGCGCGGCATGCTCCGGAGTCATGTCGTAGTGGAAACGCAATTTGGGGGTGGTTCGGGTATTGAGGCTCTGGGCCAGGCTGCTACGCAGGAAACCACTGGCTTTTTCCAGCACCTTCTCTGCCTCGGCACCCTCTTCCTCGCCTTTACCCAGCAAGGTGAAATAGACCTCCGCGTAGGAAAGATCGCGGGAGACCGTTACATCCTGAATGGTGGCCAGATTGACCCGTGGGTCTTTCATCTCAAACTGCAGCAGACGGGACAGCTCGCGCTGGATCTGATCGGCAATCCGGTCTGTGCGGTTAAACCCCTGGGGGCGACGATGACGACTCATGGCTAATCTGGCTGGGCACGCCCCTTACAGGGAGCGCGCCACCTCCTTCACTTCGAAGACTTCGATCTTGTCGCCTTCTTTCACGTCGTTGTAGCTCTTCACGGCGATACCACATTCCATGCCGTTGCGAACTTCGGCCACGTCGTCCTTGAAACGACGCAGGGATTCCAGCTCACCTTCGAAGACCACCACATCGTCGCGCAGAACGCGGATCGGACGGTTGCGGTACAGGGTACCTTCGATAACCATACAGCCGGCCACAGCACCGAACTTGGAGGAACGGAACACGTCGCGCACCTGGGCAGTACCCAGGATCTCTTCGCGCTTCTCCGGTGCCAGCAAACCACTCATGGCCTGCTTCACATCGTCGATCAGCTCGTAGATCACGCTGTAGTAGCGCAGGTCGATACCTTCCTGCTCACACAATTTCTTGGCCTTGGTATCGGCACGGACATTGAAGCCCAGCAGTACCGCTTCACTGGTCATGGCCAGGTTCACATCGGATTCGTTGATCGCGCCAACACCCACGGATACCAGGTTCACCTTCACTTCGTCAGTACCCAGATCGGTCAGGGCACCGGTGAGAGCTTCCAGGGAACCACGCACGTCGGTTTTCAGCACGATGTTCACTGTGCTGGCTTCAGCGCTGCCCATGTTGGCAAACAGGTTTTCCAGCTTGGAAGCCTGCTGACGCTTGAGCTTCACATCGCGATCGCGATCCTGACGGAACTCGGCAACTTCACGGGCCTTACGCTCATCAGATACCACCTGAACCTGCTCACCGGCTTCCGGTGCGCCATCCAGACCCAACACTTCCAGCGGGATGGACGGGCCGGCTTTCTTAATCGGCTTGCCGTTTTCATCGATCATGGCGCGAACGCGACCGAAGTGGGCACCCGCCAGCAGCATGTCACCAATATTCAGTTCACCGCCCTGGATCAGAATGGACGCCACGGTACCGCGACCTTTCTCGATGCGGGATTCGATGACCACACCGGTTGCCGGGCCATGAGCCGGAGCTTTCAGCTCCATCAGTTCAGACTGAACCAGAATGGAATCCAGCAGATCATCAACGCCCTCGCCAGAATGCGCAGACACATTAATGAACTGGTGCTCGCCGCCCCACTCTTCCGGGATAACTTCTTTGGCAGCCAGTTCGGTACGCACACGGTCCGGATCAGCCTGCTCTTTATCGATCTTGTTCACCGCGATGATGATCGGCACACCGGAGGCCTTGGCGTGGTTAATTGCCTCTTCGGTCTGCGGCATCATGCCGTCATCTGCAGCGACCACGATCACCACAATATCAGTGGCCTTGGCACCACGGGCTCGCATGGCGGTAAAGGCGGCGTGGCCAGGGGTGTCGAGGAAGGTGATCATGCCTTTCTCGTGTTCTACGTGGTAGGCACCGATGTGCTGGGTAATACCACCGGCTTCCCCGGAGGCCACCTTGGCCTTACGGATGTAATCCAGCAGGGAGGTTTTACCGTGGTCAACATGCCCCATGATGGTCACTACCGGCGCGCGGTCAGCAAGCTCGGCACCATCACGGTTAACCATGTCGGCCAGGTGATCTTCCAGCACCTCTTCCTCACCCTTGCCGGCAACGGCCTTGTGGCCCATTTCCTCTACCAGCAGGATGGCGGTTTCCTGGTCGATCAGTTGATTCACAGTGGCCATCTCGCCCATCTTCATCAGGGACTTGATCAGCTCCTTGGACTTGATGTTCAAGCGCTGAGCCAGATCACCCACAGTGATGGTTTCCGGTACTTCCACTTCCATAATTTTCTTTTCCGTCGGCGCCTTGAAACCATGGGCCTTGTTCATGGAGCTCTTCATCTGACCATGAGCAACACCTGATGACTTCGGCTTGCGACGGCGACGGCGAGACTGACGTTCTTCTCGCTGATAGCTGGCTTCCTGGGCCGCCACCACGATGGACGAACCGTCATCGACTTCTTCTTCAGCCTTTTTCTCGGGCTGGTCGCCACGCTTCTCGAGTTCGGCAGCAATACGTGCGGCTTCTTCGGCGGTACGACGAGCGGCTTCTTCTTCCGCTTTCTTGCGAGCTTCAGATTCCTGCTTGCGACGGGCTTCTTCAGCCTCTCGCTGCTTGCGCTCTTCTTCTTCACGCTTGGCTTTTTCTTCCGGCGTCTCTTCTTTGGCCGGCTTCTTCGCGGTTGCAGCCTTGGGCACAGCAACACGCTTGGCCTTTTCTTCAGCCGCCTTCTCTTCGGCAACCTTGCGGCCTACCTCGGCAGCAGCCTTGGCCTCTTCCTCTTTCTTGCGAGCAGCTTCTTCTTCCGCCTGACGCTTCACCGCTTCTTCAGCTTCACGCTTGGCCTGCTCTGCCTGCAGAGCTGCCTCTTCGGCCGCCTTGCGTTCTGCCTCTTCGCGCTCTTCGGCTTCCAGAACTTCACGCTTCACATAGGTGCGCTTCTTGCGCACTTCCACGTTTACTGTCTTGGCCTTGCCCGCTGCACCGGTGGTCTTGATGGTGCTGGTGGACTTGCGCTTGAGGGTGATTTTTTTGGCGTCGTCAGTCTTGGCACCATGTGACTTGCGCAGGTGAGCCAGCAGCTGTTGTTTCTGCTCACCGGAGACCTCTTCGCTGGCGTCGCCATGAGGCAAACCCGCTTCTTTCATTTGAGAAAGCAGCTTCTCAACGGGCATTCCTACTGTTTCGGCCAGTTTCTTTACGGTCGTTTCTGCCATGTCAGCAACACTCTCCTGTCCGCGTCTCTTGCAGGCTATGGTTATAGCCTGGGCCACCGCCAATGCGGTTGGCCACTTTGGCCGGCTGCACGCCGGCCAAGCTGTCTGTATGCATTTTGGCCAATGCCAAAATGCCGGAAAAGGGCAACTAGCGCCCTTCCCATACCCTGCAGAGAAACTGCAGTACTTCAGTGGGTGCCTGCGAAGGCGGGCCAGCCTGAAAAGGGGCCGTTACTCCCCGTCTTCGTTCTCGAACCAGGGGGCTCGCGCAGTCATGATCAACTGGGCAGCACGCTCTTCGTTCAAGCCTTCAATTTCAAGCAGATCGTCCACTGCCTGCTCGGCAAGGTCTTCCATGGTGGCGATGCCACGGGAAGCCAGCTCTACAGCCAGGTCACGGTCCATGCCTTCCATATTCAGAAGGTCTTCCGCAGGCTCTGCGTTTTCAAACTTTTCTTCGGAAACCAGCGCCTTGGTCAACAACACATCCTTGGCGCGCTGACGCAGGGCTTCGACGATATCTTCGTCAAAACCGTCGATGGCCAGCATTTCCTCTTCCGGTACGTAAGCGACTTCTTCCAGTGTGGAGAAGCCTTCATCGACCAGAATGCCCGCCACATCTTCGTCAACGTCCAGGTCATTCATGAACGTTTCCAGGGCCTGGGCGGCTTCTTCCTGCTGCTTGCTCTCGGCATCGTCGAGAGTCATAACATTCAGTTCCCAGCCAGTCAGCTCGGAAGCAAGGCGAATGTTCTGACCGCTGCGGCCAATGGCTTGAGCCAGGGCAGACTCATCTTCCACGGCGATATCCATGGAGTGACTTTCTTCATCCATTACGATGGAGGCCACTTCTGCCGGCTGCATGGCATTGATCACCAGCTGGGCAGGATTGTCGTCCCACAGCACAATGTCGATACGCTCACCGGCCAGCTCATTGGAGACCGCCTGGACACGCGCACCGCGCATACCCACACAAGCCCCCACCGGATCGATTCGCTGATCGTTGGTCTTAACCGCGATCTTGGCACGGGAACCCGGATCCCGGGCAGCGCCCTTGATCTCAATCAGCTCTTCGCCAATTTCCGGCACTTCGATCTTGAACAGTTCGATCAGCATGTCCGGGCAAGCGCGGCTGGCGAACAGCTGCGGGCCACGGTTTTCTTCATTCACACCTAACAGGTAGGCACGAATGCGATCATTCTGACGTACCGCCTCACGCGGAATCATGTGCTCGCGAGTAATCAGGGCCTCAGCGTTACCGCCCAGATCCAGCACGATGGAATCACGGCTGGCCTTCTTGACCGTACCGCTGACCAGGTCGCCGATGCGATCACGGTATTCTTCGATAATCTGACGACGCTCGGCTTCGCGCACCTTCTGCACGATAACCTGCTTGGCAGTTTGCGCAGCGATACGACCAAAGGCTTCGGATTCAATTTCCTCTTCCCAGGTATCGCCGATCTGCAGCGAGGTATCCTGCTCATGAGCCTCATCCAGAGTCAGCTGCTTGCCGAACTCATAGAGGTCTTCATCAGGCACCACATGCCAGACACGGAAAGTACGGGATTCGCCGGATACACGATCGATATCCACGCGGATTTCCACGTCCTCTTCCTTAAAACGTTTTTTCGTAGCAGCAGCCAGGGCCAGCTCGATGGCCTCAAAAATCACATCGCGGCTGACGCCTTTTTCGTTTGATACCGTTTCCGCTACCAGCAGGATCTCTTTGTTCATGGCCAGGCCTTTACAAAGACAAAGTTTCCAGGGCGTGCTCAGTCGAAGCGGGGCTGCAACCGGGCACGATCTACCTGACTGTAAGGAATACGCAGGGTGTCGCCATCCAGCTCCACCACCAGCGTTTCGCCGTCTACGGCCACAATGGCCGCCGTCATTTTACGCTTGCCGGCCACCGGCGCCAGCAACTTCAGCTGGACGTCCTCCCCGATGTAATCGACATATTGCGTAACTTCGAACATGGGTCGATCCATCCCCGGAGAGGACACTTCCAGGTTGTATTCACCCGGAATCGGATCTTCCACATCCAGCACGCCGCTGATCTCGTGACTCACCGCCGCACAGTTATCTACCGTAATGCCTTCCGCATGGTCGATATACACACGCAAAACAGCCCCGCGCCCCTGGATATATTCCAATCCCCAAAGCACGAAGCCTAGATCTTCCACTACCGGAGCCAGCAGCTCCGTTAACTGTTCTGCGCGTTTCGACATACTGTCCTGACATTACTCCTGAAGATCTGCTTCAGGTACAAACAAAAAATGGGCCTGGAGACATCACAGGCGACCGCAAGGAAAACATGCAATCGACCGCATATCCACCGCCCATTCCACTAAAGCGGATAACAAAAAGCCCCTGCTAGAGGGGCTTTTTGTCCGCTTTGAGCCGACCGGAGCCGACTCCTCTAAGTGGTAGCGGGGGCAGGATTTGAACCTACGACCTTCGGGTTATGAGCCCGACGAGCTACCAGACTGCTCCACCCCGCAATAAACCTTGTGCCCTTTAAAGCCCTTCGCACCGGGCTGTCGATTCAGGCAAAACCTGAATCGGTGAATGCAGCGTCTGATCTCTGCAATCACCTCAAATCCGAGAGCGCAAATACTACTTATGGAGCACTGCGCTGTCAAGGCGGTTTCGGAAAAATGTTTTATTTTTCGAAACCTTAGCATCAGGAAAAGCCACTGAACCTGATGCATTTTCAACCAGATAACCCCACAGCTCTCTAGCTGTCGGTCACCTTGTCCAAATTGGTGCCGAAGGCCGGACTTGAACCGGCACGAGCGAAGCTCACTACCCCCTCAAGATAGCGTGTCTACCAATTCCACCACTTCGGCAAAGAACGCTTACTGCTGCTCCGGCTGAGGCACCTCAACCGGGGACGCGGATTCTACATCAGCTTGCGGCACTTCTGAAACTTCTTTTTCAGAATTTGTTTCCGCAGGTGCTTCCGGCACCTCGGTCTGCACCGCAGGAACCTCAGCCTGGTCCGCCGATACCGGCACTTCGGCCTGCTCTTCGATGGTTTCCAGCTCAGGCAGGTAGACGTTGGCGCCATTGGCCTCCTGGCGGGCCATCCATGCCAGCACCAGGCTGGTCACGAAGAACAGAGCAGCAAGCACTGCCGTGGCGCGAGTCAGGAAGTTGGCGGAACCGGCGCTGCCAAATACGCTCTGGGAGGCGCCACCACCGAAGGATGCACCCGCATCAGCGCCCTTACCGTGCTGAATCAGCACCAGACCAATCAGGCCAAGGGCCGCCAGGATGTGCACTACGTGAACGACAATATCCATAGTTACTCTATTATTTCTTCATTAACTGGGTCACTGGTCCGCTATTTCGCCGCCTGGCAAATAGCGAGAAAACTGTCGGCGGTCAGTGACGCACCGCCAATCAGACCACCATCGATGTCTGACTGGGAAAACAGAAGGGCGGCATTATCCGCCTTTACACTGCCGCCGTAAAGCAAGCGTGTCGAACTGGCAATATTCGGGCTCTTTTCCGCCAGCGTGGCTCGCAGGGTTGCGTGCACATCCTGGGCCTGTTCGGGACTGGCGGTCTTACCGGTACCAATGGCCCAAACCGGCTCGTAGGCGATTACCGCAGAGGCAAATGCATCAATACCCACCGCATCCACCACCGCTAACAACTGACCACAGACCACCGCCTCGGTATTGCCGGCTTCACGCTCCTCCAGGGTTTCCCCCACACAGAGAATCGGCACCAACCCGGCGGCCTGGGCACGGGCAAATTTCGCCGCCACCAGCGCATCGTCCTCGCCGTAAAGCGCCCGGCGCTCGGAATGCCCAATGATCACATAGCCACAGCCCACCTCAGACAGCATGGCTGCGCCCACCTCTCCGGTAAACGCGCCGTCCTGCTGGTCGCTGAGATTCTGCGCACCCACCTGCACGTTGCCCGGCAATGCTGCCCTGGCAGCCGCCAGATAGGGAAACGGCGGACAAACCACCACATCAGCCCCGCCCTGATAACTCACCAGCGACCCGGCAATCTCACCAAGCAGCGCCTGGTTGCCATTCATTTTCCAGTTACCGGCCACAAGCGGCTTTCTTTGACTCATTTTCCTTTCCTTAAATCTGAAACTGCCACGCCCTTCGTGAGCCGCCATCTCTTGCAGCGCCGGACATCAGGTGCATTATGCGATGGCCTTTTCCACCACGTCTGCCAGCTGTCGGCAGAGCGTTTCCACCTGCTGCGGATCCTTGCCTTCAACCATGACACGAACAAGTGGCTCGGTGCCGGAGGGACGCAACAGAATACGACCGCTGCCGGCCAGCTCTTTTTCCACTTCGGCCATGGCCGCCTTCACTTCAGGGAGACCTTCAAAGCCATCGCGATTGGCACCGCGCACGTTGATCATGGTTTGCGGCAACAGCGCCACGTCAGCCACGGCTTCTGCCAGGGACACCTTGCGACGCGCCAGGGCCGCCAGCACCTGCAAGGCAGACACCGTGCCATCACCGGTTGAAGTGCGATCCAGACAAACCAGATGGCCGGAAGATTCGCCGCCAATCAGCCACCCGCGCTGATCCAGCTGCTCCATGACATAACGGTCACCGACTTTGGCGCGCACGAACTCCACACCCAGCTCCTGCAGCGCCAGCTCCAGGCCGAAATTGGACATCAGCGTACCCACCACACCGGAGACCTGCGCCCCGGTTTCCTTGCGATCACGGGCAACCACATAGAGCAGCTGATCACCATCAATCAGCTTGCCCGTGTGATCCACCATGATCAGACGGTCCGCATCGCCATCCAGGGCAATCCCCAGATCGGCCTTCTCATCAATAACACGCTGCTGCAGGAGCGCCGGGTGAGTCGAGCCGCAATCGCGATTAATGTTGAAACCATCCGGCTGGTTGGCCATGGCCACCACCTCGGCCCCCAGCTCTTCGAACACATCCGGGGCAATGTGGTAGGCCGCGCCATTGGCCGTATCTACCACAATCTTCATGCCATGCAGATCCAGTCCCGGCGCCGTGCTCTTGCAGAATTCAATATAACGGCCACGGGCATCATCAATACGACGCACCTTGCCAATCTGGTCGGTGGCCACCACGGACATTTCTTCGTCCAGCAGCCTTTCAATTTCCTGCTCGATTTCGTCGTTCAGCTTGCGGCCATCGGCACCAAAAAACTTGATGCCATTATCGGTGTAGGCATTGTGAGAAGCCGAGATCACAATACCCGCCTGGGCCGACAACGTCCGGGTCAGATAGGCAATCCCCGGCGTCGGCAGCGGACCCAGCAAGCGCACATCCACCCCCGCGGCAGAGATCCCTGCCTCCAGGGCAGATTCAAACATATACCCGGAAATGCGGGTGTCCTTGCCGATGAGAATTTTGCTGCCACCATGGGAAGCCAGCACCTTGCCTGCCGCCCAGCCCAGCTTGAGGACAAAATCCGGGGTAATCGGAAACTGTCCCACCGTGCCACGCACACCATCGGTACCAAAATATTTACGCGTCATGATGACTCCTTGTGCGACTCGCGAACCGCATGAGCAAAGCGCACTGCGTCCACGGTTTCCTGTACATCGTGAGCACGGACAATCTTTGCACCGCGCTCCACACACATTACTGCCGCTGCCAGACTGGCGGGCAGCCGCTCATTCACTTCTCGGCCCAGCACCTTGCCAAACAAGGATTTGCGCGAAACACCGATCAAAACAGGCAAATCCAGACTCTGCAACGCGGCCATTTCCCGCATCAGTACCAGATTGTGATTCACCGACTTGGCAAACCCGAAGCCCGGATCCACCAGCAGGCTGTCACGGGATATGCCCGCCGCGACACAGGCATCGATTCGCGCCTGCAAAAAAGCGATCACTTCCCCGGTAACATCTTCGTATTGCGGATTGTCCTGCATATTGCCCGGTTCGCCCTGCATATGCATCAGGCAAACCGGTAGCCCGCTGGCGACGGATGCCTCCAGCGCCCCCGGCCGGCGCAGCGCGCGTACATCATTGATCAGGCCTGCCCCTGCTGCCGCGCCGTCACGAATCACCGACGCGGTACTGGTATCCACCGAGACCAGCGCATCCAGTTCACCGCAAAGAGCCTCAACAACGGGCACCACCCGGTCCAGCTCTTCCTGCTCGCTGACCGGTGCCGCACCGGGGCGGGTGGACTCCCCGCCCACATCGATGATGGCTGCACCATCCGCCAGCATCTGCTCAGCCTGACGCAGGGCCGCATCGCGCTCGTTGAAACGACCGCCATCCGAGAAGGAATCCGGGGTGACATTCAGGATGCCCATGACAACAGGCGAAGACAGATCCAGCATCCGCGTGCCGCAACGTAACCGGGTCATTGGGGAAATATCCTGGGCTGGTTTCTCTGCTGTATTCCGGCTGCCCTGCTCTGGGGTGACAGGGTCCGGCATGATTCTTCTTTGGCCACCGGCGGCAGCCAGCTGCAAAAACGCCCGACCCGGTCTCCCGGGTCAGGCGTCATGCTTGAGCTATCAATGGGTGTTGGCAGGCCCGCCGATGGCATCGTCGCCCGGCTTCTTGTCGCCGGAGGCCGCCGTACCGTTGCCCGGACCCTGATCACGCCAGTCCTTGGGCGGACGCGGCTTGTGACCTTCCATGATGTCGTCGATCTGGGCGGCATCAATGGTTTCATACTGCATCAAGGCATCGGCCATTAGATCCAGCTTGTCGCGGTTTTCTTCCAGGATCGCCTTGGCGCGACTGTAGCAGTCATCAATGATGGCCCGCACTTCACGGTCAATCTCTTCAGCCGTCTGTTCCGACACATGTTTGCGCTGGGACATCTGCTTGCCCAGGAACACCTCGCCTTCATCTTCTTCATAGGCCAGCGGACCGAGTTTTTCACTCAGGCCCCACTTGGTCACCATGGCGCGAGCCAGTTTGGTGGCACGCTCGATGTCGTTGGAAGCACCGGTGGTCACGCCGTCAAAACCCAGCGTCATCTCCTCGGCAAGACGACCGCCGTACAGGGAACAGATGGACGACTCCAGGCCACGCTTGGACTGGGAGTACTTGTCCTCTTCCGGCAGGTACATCGTCACACCCAGGGCTCGGCCACGGGGAATGATGCTGACCTTGTAGACCGGATCATGTTCCGGCACCAGCCGGCCAACAATGGCATGGCCCGCTTCGTGATACGCCGTATTCAGCTTTTCCTTTTCGCTCATCACCATGGAGCGACGTTCCGCGCCCATCAGGATCTTGTCCTTGGCTTTCTCGAACTCTTCCATGGATACCATGCGCTTGTTGGCACGGGCAGCAAACAGGGCAGCCTCATTGACCAGGTTGGCCAGATCGGCACCGGAGAAACCCGGGGTGCCACGGGCAATCACGCCGGGCTCCACATCATCGGCAATGGGCACCTGACGCATATGCACCTTGAGAACCTGCTCACGGCCACGAATGTCAGGCAGCGGCACCGTCACCTGACGGTCAAAACGGCCGGGGCGCAGCAGCGCGGGATCCAGCACGTCAGGGCGGTTGGTCGCGGCAATCACGATGATGCCTTCATTACCGTCGAAACCGTCCATTTCCACCAGCAGCTGGTTCAGGGTCTGCTCACGCTCATCGTGACCACCGCCCAGGCCAGCGCCACGGGAGCGGCCCACGGCGTCAATTTCATCGATAAAGATAATGCAGGGGGAATGTTTTTTGGCCTGCTCGAACATGTCACGAACCCGGCTGGCACCCACACCCACAAACATTTCCACAAAGTCGGAACCGGAGATGCTGAAGAACGGCACCTTGGCCTCGCCGGCGATGGCCTTGGCGAGCAGGGTCTTACCGGTACCCGGGGAACCTACCATCAGCACACCGCGGGGGATCTTGCCGCCCAGACGCTGGAACTTGGCAGGATCACGCAGGAACTCCACCAGCTCCTGCACTTCTTCCTTGGCTTCTTCCACCCCGGCCACATCGGCAAAGGTGGTCTTGATCTGGTCTTCGCCGAGCAGCTTGGCCTTGGACTTGCCGAAGGTCATTGGGCCACCGCCGCCCTTGCCACCGCCCTGCATCTGGCGCATGAAGAAGATAAAGATGGCCAGGATCAACAGAATCGGCAGGATCGACAGGAACAGCTGCCTGAGGAAGCTCTGACGCTCAGGCGCGACACCTTCAACCTGCACCTTGTTCTGAATCAAGGTGGGCATCAGGTTGGTATCCAGGGTCGGCGGCTTTACCGTCTTGAACTGACTACCATCCCGATAAGTACCGGTAATACTGCTTTCACCGATTTTAACAGTCTCAACACCACCAGATTCCACCTTGGAAATAAAAGTGGAATAGGGGATGTCCGGGTTACTGGGCTGACTACTGATGCTGGACGCTACTACATAGAGAACGCCGGCAATCACCAGCCACAGCACGATATTCTTGGTCATGTCGTTCAAGGGAGACCTCGATCTGTTCCGGGCGCCATAGCGCCACATTCGCGAACCTACACCTTACACCATTTACTCATGGCTGCGTAATGCCGGTTCGGACAGCAAAACGCGGGTTTTACGGGCTTTTAACGGCTATTTGAGGCCGCTGGCCAGCTGGTAGACCTCGGTGGAGCGAGCCCGGCTTGCCGCCGGCTTGCGTGTCACCACCTTGCGGAACCGGGACTGAAGAGCCTTGCGGTACTCCTCGAAACCCTCGCCCTGGAATACCTTGACCAGAAACTGGCCGTTGGGTTCCAGCACCCGCTCTGCCATCTCCAGCGCCAACTCTGCCAGATACATGGCCCGCGGCTGATCCACACCGCTGTTACCACTCATATTGGGGGCCATATCCGACATTACAAGGTCCATGCGACGATCTCCCACCGCGGCAAGAATTTGCTCATAAATCTCGTCTTCCCGGAAATCCCCCTGAATAAAGGTCACATCCGGCAGGGCATCCATGGCCAGAATGTCACTGGCAATCACCGTGCCCTTGCCGCCAATCAGCTGACCCGCCACCTGACTCCAGCCCCCCGGCGCCGCCCCAAGATCCAGCACTGTCATGCCCGGACGGAACAATTTGTCCTTCTCGTGCATTTCCAGCAGCTTGAAGCTGGCCCGCGAGCGGTAACCCTGCTCCTGGGCCTTGGCCACCCAGGGGTCATTGAAGTGCTCCTTCAACCAGGCCTTGCTGGTCTTGGAACGGCTGGATTTCGCCATTGCGAATTCTCCTCACTTGTATCGTCCGGGCTGACCTGACAATTCAGCCCTGGCGGCTGCTTTTCAGCGGGCATATCCGTAGAATACGCGCATCAATACTCTGAACCATTCATTCTGGAGCCACACCGTGCCGCTATCCTCTCAGGACATCAAACGCCTTCGCCGCATCGGCCATCATCTGAAGGCCATTCTGATATTCGGCGACAAGGGGCTCACCGATACCTTCGTCGACGAACTGAATGCCCGACTGGAAGACCATGAGCTGATCAAGGTGAAGGTCAACGCCGAAACCCGCGACGACCGCGCCGAGATCGTCAGCGCCCTGTGCGAAAAAAGTGGCGCCGAGCTGATCCAGCGCATCGGCAACATTGCCCTTCTCTACCGCGCCGCCCAAAAGCCCAACCCCAAGCTGTCCAACCTGCTGCGTTATCAAGAAGCATGAGGCAGGAAGCCTGAACACCCCCGCACGCTAGCAGCATAAAAAAGGCGACGTTAAACGTCGCCTTTTCTTTTTCCCTGAAACTTTCAACTTGCAACTCAGATGTGCTCGACCTTGTCGACCTCATACTCACGGGTGCCACCGGGAGTATCGATCTGCACCACATCCCCCTCTTCACGACCAATCAGGCCACGGGCGATGGGGGAGTTGACGCTCAGCTTGCCAAGCTTGATGTTGGCTTCGTCATCACCCACGATCTGGTACACCTTCTCTTCGTCGGTATCCACATCGAGGATCGTCACGGTAGTACCGAAGATCACCTTGCCGGTGTTTTCAATCTCGGTGATATCAATGATCTGGGCGTTGGAAAGCTTGCCTTCGATATCATTGATACGACCTTCGCAGAAGCCCTGCTGCTCACGGGCAGCGTGGTACTCCGCGTTTTCTTTCAAATCACCGTGCTCACGCGCTTCGGCAATGGCGGCAGAAATCCGCGGACGATCTTCTTTCTTCAGCTTTTCCAGTTCCTCGCGCAGGGCCTTGGCGCCCTTGGCGGTCATCGGTACACGTTGCATAGCTATCCTCGTGTCTTAAAGGAAATCGCCCGGAGCACTCGGCTCCGAGCGCTCCTGACGACGATTTACTGCATTTCTGCGTGCAAATCCTGCAGGCGACGAACTTCAATCTCGCCGCTGATACCCAACGCCTGACAGACCGCATGGGCAGCAGTAATGGTGGTGGTGTAGAACACCTTGTGCTGCAGGGCCGAACGGCGGATGGCGAAGGAATCGCGGATCGCCTGCTTGCCCTCGGTGGTGTTCACGATCAGGGCGATCTGATCATTCTTGATCATATCCACAATATGCGGACGCCCTTCCAGCACCTTGTTCACTTCTTTCACAGCCAGTCCGGCTTCACTGATCACCTTGGCGGTACCACGGGTGGCAACCAGATCAAAACCACGCTCAATGAGCATACGCGCCACATTCACGGCAGACGGCTTGTCCACTTCGCGCACGGAGATAAAGGCCGTGCCTTTTTCCGGCAGTTTCTCGCCAGCCCCCAGGGACGCCTTGCCAAAGGCTTCCGCAAAGGTTGCGCCAACACCCATTACCTCACCGGTAGATTTCATTTCCGGGCCGAGAATGGGGTCCACTTTCGGGAACTTGGCAAACGGGAATACCGCTTCTTTCACGAAGTAGTGCTGTGGTTTGACCTCTTCGGTGAAGCCCTGTTCCTTGAGGCTGGTGCCTGCCATACAACGGGCAGCCACCTTGGCCAGGGACGCGCCGATGCACTTGGACACATAAGGCACGGTCCGCGATGCACGGGGGTTCACTTCCAGCACGTACACATCGCCGTCTTTCACGGCGAACTGCACGTTCATCAGGCCAATCACACCCAGTTCCAGCGCCATGTCACGGGACTGCTGACGCATCACATCCTGCACCGCCTCATCCAGAGAGTAAGGCGGCAGAGAGCAAGCGGAATCACCGGAGTGAACACCCGCCTGTTCGATATGCTGCATGATGCCGCCGATCACCACATCGGTACCGTCACAGATAGCATCCACATCCACTTCAATGGCATCATCCAGGAAACGGTCCAGCAGTACCGGGGAATCGTTGGAAACTGAGACTGCGTTGGTCATGTAGCTACGCAGCTCGGCTTCGTTATAGACGATCTCCATGGCGCGACCACCCAGTACATAGGAAGGACGCACTACCAGCGGGTAACCAATTTCTTCCGCCAGACGCACACCGTCTTCCATGGAACGGGCGGTGCGGTTGGGCGGCTGCTTCAGGCCAAGCTTGTTGACCATCTGCTGGAAACGCTCGCGGTCTTCCGCTTCGTCGATGGCATCCGGCGGAGTGCCGATGATGGGCACGCCGGCGGCCTGCAGGGCGCGGGCCAGTTTCAGCGGCGTCTGGCCACCGTACTGAACGATTACACCCTTGGGCTTTTCCTTGGCAACAATGGCCAACACGTCTTCGAGGGTGATCGGCTCGAAGTAGAGACGGTCAGAGGTGTCGTAGTCCGTGGAAACAGTCTCCGGGTTACAGTTGACCATGATGGTCTCGTAACCGTCTTCGCGCATGGCGAAGGCCGCGTGTACACAGCAGTAATCGAACTCGATGCCCTGACCGATACGGTTCGGACCGCCACCGATGACCATGATCTTTTCACGGTCGCTCGGGTTGGCTTCACACTCTTCATCGTAGCTGGAATACATGTAGGCGGTGTCAGTGGAGAATTCCGCCGCACAGGTATCCACCCGCTTGTACACTGGCTGGATGTTCAGCTCTTCACGCTTGCCGCGCACGTCCGCTTCCTTCACACCCAGCAACTGGGCGAGACGGGCATCGGAGAAGCCCTTGCGCTTGAGGGCATACAGGCTGTCACGAGTCAGACCACTGAACGTGGTCTCGACCACATTCTGTTCTGCCCGGATCAGATCTTCGATCTGCACCAGGTACCAGTGGTCGATCTTGGTGATGTTGAACACATCTTCCACGGTCATGCCAACCCGGAAGGCATCGCCCACCACCCAGATACGCTCCGGGCCAGGAGTGGCCAGCATCTGGGCCACTTGCTCACGGGCATCCGGGGCAGACGGATCCACCTTGGGATCGAAACCAATGGAATCGGTTTCCAGACCACGCAAGGCCTTCTGCACCGACTCCTGGAAGTTACGGCCGATGGCCATGACCTCACCCACGGACTTCATCTGGGTGGTCAGCACCGCATCTGCTTCAGCAAACTTTTCAAAGTTGAAGCGCGGGATCTTGGTGACCACGTAATCGATGGACGGCTCGAAGGAGGCCGGGGTCTTGCCACCGGTAATCTCGTTCTGCAGTTCATCCAGGGTGTAGCCTACGGCCAGCTTGGCGGCCACCTTGGCAATCGGGAAACCGGTTGCCTTGGACGCCAGTGCGGAAGAACGGCTCACCCGCGGGTTCATCTCGATCACCACCATGCGACCGTTGTCCGGATTCACCCCGAACTGCACGTTGGAGCCGCCGGTTTCCACACCGATCTCGCGCAGCACCGCCAGGGAGGCGTCACGCATGATCTGGAATTCTTTATCGGTCAGGGTCTGCGCAGGTGCCACAGTAATGGAGTCACCGGTATGCACACCCATGGGATCGAAGTTCTCGATGGAACAAACGATGATGCAGTTGTCGTTCTTGTCGCGAACAACTTCCATCTCGTACTCTTTCCAGCCGAGCAGGGATTCGTCGATCAGCAACTCGTTGGTCGGGGACAGATCCAGACCACGCTGACAGATTTCCTCGAACTCTTCCCGGTTGTAGGCCACGCCACCGCCGGAACCACCCATGGTAAAGCTGGGCCGGATGATGCAGGGGAAACCCAGCTCTTCCAGCGCCGCATTGGCCTCTTCCATATTGTGGGCAATGGCAGAGCGCGGACACTCCAGGCCGATGGCCTTCATGGCCTTGTCAAAGCGGGAGCGGTCTTCCGCCTTGTCGATGGCATCCTCGGTGGCGCCGATCATTTCCACGCCAAACTCTTTCAGCACACCGTTGTGATCCAGATCCAGCGCGCAGTTCAATGCGGTCTGGCCACCCATGGTGGGCAGCAGCGCATCCGGGCGCTCCTTCTCGATGATCTTGGCCACCGTCTGCCAGGTAATCGGCTCAATGTAGGTAGCGTCCGCCATGGCCGGGTCGGTCATGATGGTGGCAGGATTGGAATTCACCAGGATCACCCGGTAACCCTCTTCACGCAGGGCCTTGCAGGCCTGGGCGCCGGAGTAGTCAAACTCACAGGCCTGGCCGATAACGATCGGGCCAGCACCAATGATGAGGATGCTTTTGATGTCGGTTCTTTTAGGCATAGTTCGCTAACCGTCAGACGTATGTTGCGGTTGTCTTTGCGTCGGACGTCAGACGTCGGACGTCAGACGCTTTTACTTAGCTTCCATCAGTTCGATGAAATGATCGAACAGCGGCGCACAGTCACGCGGCCCCGGACTGGCTTCCGGGTGCCCCTGGAAACTGAAGGCCGGCACATCGGTGCGATGGATACCCTGCAGGGTGCCATCGAACAGGGACACGTGGGTCACCTTCAGGTTGTCCGGCAGGTTGTCCATATCCACTGCGAAACCGTGGTTCTGACTGGTGATCATCACCGTACCGTCGGCCAGGGTTTTCACCGGGTGGTTGGCACCATGGTGACCGGTGGCCATTTTCATGGTCTTGGCCCCGCTGGCCAGCGCCAGCAGCTGATGCCCCAGGCAGATACCGAACACCGGCTTGCCGGTGGCAACGATCTCCTTGATGGCCTCGATGGCGTAGTCACAGGGCTCCGGGTCACCCGGGCCATTGGACAGGAAGATGCCATCCGGGTTGAGGGCCAGCACGTCTGCCGCCGGGGTCTGAGCCGGCACCACGGTGAGCTTGCAGCCCCGCTCGGCCAGCATGCGCAGGATATTGCGCTTCACACCGTAATCGTAGGCCACCACATGGAAACGGGCCTCTTTCTGCTCGGTGTGACCTTCTTCCAGATCCCAGGTGGACTCGGTCCAGCTGTAGGATTCCGCCACGGTGACTTCCTTGGCCAGATCCATGCCTTTCAGACCCGGGAAGCCCTTGGCCGCTTCCAGCGCTGCCGCTTCATCCAGATTGTCGCCAGCGATGATGCAGCCGTTCTGGGCACCCTTGTCGCGCAGGATGCGGGTCAGGCGGCGGGTATCGATATCGGCGATGGCGACGATATTGTTCTCACGCAGGTAATCCGGCAGAGACTGCTGGCTGCGCCAGTTACTGACCGTCATGGCCAGATCGCGGATCACCAGGCCGGCGGCCCAGATCTGCGTGGACTCTTCGTCCTCCGGGGTCACACCGGTATTGCCGATGTGCGGATAGGTCAGAGTCACAATCTGTTTGGCGTAGGAGGGATCCGTCAGGATCTCCTGGTAGCCGGTCATTGCGGTGTTGAACACCACTTCACCCACGGTTTGACCCGTGGCACCGATAGCAACACCTCGAAAGATGCTTCCGTCTTCGAGAGCGAGAATGGCGGGAACCGTCAACGCAACCTCCAGGCTGGCAAGAAATTAGGGAGATATGCGGTGGGGCACGCATTGGCAGTCACAAAGCTGCCAGCTGCTCGCAAAAAAGCGAGATGGATTGCTCCACCTCGCTTTTTCGTAGAATTCTTCATTCGTGTGCCCCACACGCCCATCACGGGCTGCGCGCTATTCTAGGGCTTCGGGA
Source organism: Alcanivorax sp. DP30 (assembly GCF_009882945.1). GTDB lineage: Bacteria > Pseudomonadota > Gammaproteobacteria > Pseudomonadales > Alcanivoracaceae > Alcanivorax. The sequence continues at coordinate 36,754 of NZ_WTUY01000023.1, read as the reverse complement.
AACAAATGTCACGCTTAAAGCCGCTGACGCGCGGCACGCCACGCAATACGCAGGGCAAACCCGCCGCAGGAGCTTGCCTGCAAGCGATAATCGCCTGCAGACAGGCTCCTGCGGCCAATTATTGACTCAGACCTCAGCCCTTGCCCCAGCCAGCGGACTCACCGGCCAGCCCCAGCACATCCTGCATGTCGAACAGGCCCTTGTCCTGCCCACCCAGCCAGGCAGCGGCGCGCACAGCACCGCGGCCAAAGGCCATGCGGCTGGAGGCCTTGTGGGTAATTTCCACTCGCTCACCATCAGCAGCGAACATCACCGTGTGATCGCCGACAATGTCACCCGCCCGAATGGTCTCGAAACCAATGGTCTGCCGATCACGCTCGCCGGTGCGGCCTTCACGGCCATAGACCGCCACCTCCTTGAGATCACGCCCCAGGGTCTGGGCCACCACCTCACCCATGCGCAGGGCGGTACCGGAGGGAGCATCAATCTTGTGACGGTGGTGGGCTTCGATCACCTCGATGTCCACTTCATCCTGCAAAACCGCAGCCGCGGTTTCCAGCAGCTTGAAGCACAGATTCACACCAATGGAGTAGTTGGGGGCGTAACAGATAGCGATATCTTCGCTGGCTGCGCGCAGGCCAGCGATCTGCTCATCACTGAGGCCGGTTGTACCGATGACCAGCTTGGTGCCCGCCACTCGACACACTTCGATATTCTTTACCGTGGCTTCCGGCACGGTGAAATCGATGAACACATCGGCATCTTTCACCACCGCAGACAGATCGTCCGCCAACGCCACACCGGCGTTACCCTGCCCCACCAATTCACCGGCATCCGCACCAATCAGGCTGGAGCCGGGCACATCCACAGCCGCCGCCAGGGTGGTATCCGGATTGGCGAGGGTTGCTTCAATCAGAATGCGGCCCATACGGCCGGCGGCGCCAATAATGCCTACTTTCATGGTGTCTCCTTGCTCATAAAGGCGGACGCCAGAGGCGGAACGCCTGCACCAGCCACAAAGGGCCCGCAAGCGTCCGGCGTCTGGCGTCCGGCATCAAGCGCATTAGTCTACCAGAAAGGGCGGCTGATTCACTGCGTAGAGGTTGTAATCCCCTTTGGTCATGTACTTGCGACGCTTGCGATCAAAACGACCAAAGCTCATACCGCTCTTTACCCAGGCCTGCACCTCCTTGAGGCGCTTGCGGGCGTAGGCCCGGTCCAGCCACTCCATGGAATATTCCGCGGGCAGTTGCGCAGCCAGCATCAGCTGGGCAATGGCCTGCTGGGCCTGCTCGTCCCGAAAGGTATAAAGCAAGCTGTTGGCGTACTCATAACGGACAATGGCCAGATCCGGCACTTTCTTCACCGAGGCCTCGAACAACTCCGTGGCATCGCGACTGTCCGCATCCAGCGTCAGACGCCCGGCAGCCTTGCCCACCCGGCGCAGCACATTCGCCTCGAAAGCCGCATACAGAGACAGCGCCAGCGGATGCTGCGGCTCCACCCCGAGCATTTCAGTGGCCGCATTGATCACCATGGGGGCATAGTTACGCTGCAGCATGGCCGGCACCGATTCATCTTCCGCCAACCGCGCTACCGCATAACCAAACCCCAGCCGGACCATGCAGTAATCCTCTTGCAGCGCCTCATCACCAGGCAAAACCGGCGCATTCTCACCAAACCAGGCCATCTCATTGATGCTCTGCTGCAACAGTTGCTGTTTTTGGGTCTGGGTGGGCGCCAGGTAAGTGGCATAGATGATCTGCGACACCATGGCCGGCACCCGCGCATAGCCGCCGTACTTGCGCCCCAGATCCCGCGCATGACGCAAGTCGCCCCGGAAAAATGCCGCCCACACTTCCAGCACATTGCGGCTATGCTGCTCCCAGTCATCATCCTGATAGCGCAGATCACGGAACAGGGCCGGGAAGCGCTGATAACGGGATTTCAGGTAGTCGGGAGAGGGGAACGGCAGCTTTAATCCACGCATGAAACGCGGCCAGTTGGCCTCAATCTCTTCGTAGGTATAGGTAAAGGAAGCCTGATCAAACGGCACGCTCACCCAGGGCGCATCAATCACCGCCTTATCCAGCGCAAGCGGAGATCGTTGGGCAAAGGTAGCTTTCGCCCGATCGTAGGCCTGATCCACCGGGGCCGCGAAGACCGGGGAAGACAAAACAGGCAACACCGCCAACACCAGCATCCTTGCCAGATTGCGAATAATCATGGGGGAACTCTTGTTGTTGTTTTTTTAGGCAAGTCTAGCAGGGGGCCCAAAAGCCGAAAATGGCAGAGTGCAAATTTAAGCTTATTGTCGTAATTCGGCATCAGGGGACTAGCCTCTATGCTTAGCCCCAACGCCTCTCCCCGAATATCAAAAAGGCGGAGCAGAAAATTCTGCTCCGCCTTTCATGGTGCCGGCTGATGACGATGTCTACTTGGCGTCAAAGAAGCGCTTCACGCCTTCGAACCAGCTGGTCTTTCTCGGGTTGTGGCGATCACCGCCACCTTCCAGGGATTCCTGGAATTTGCGCAGCAGGTCTTTCTGCTCGCTGGACAGCTTCACCGGGGTTTCCACCACGACCTTGCAGAGCAGGTCGCCGGTGGCACCACCGCGCACGGACTTCACACCCTTGCCGCGCAGGCGGAACATCCTGCCGGTCTGGGTTTCCGCCGGCACCTTCAGCTTCACCTTGCCACTGAGTGTCGGCACGTCCAGCTCACCACCGAGGGTGGCATCCACAAAGCTGATCGGCACTTCACAATACAGGTTGGTACCGTCGCGCTGGAAGATGTCGTGCTCTCGTACCGCCACCTGCACGTACAGATCGCCGGCCGGCGCCCCGTGCATGCCTGCTTCGCCTTCACCAGCCAGACGGATACGGTCACCGGTATCCACACCCGCCGGAATCTTCACCGACAGGGTCTTGGTGTTCTGCACCCGACCCTGGCCACCGCAGCTGCCACAGGGATCTTCAATGATCTGCCCTTCCCCCTTACAGGTAGGACACGCCTGCTGCACAGTGAAAAAACCCTGTTGCATACGCACCTGACCGGCGCCACCGCAGGTGGAACACGTTACAGGCTGGGAGCCCTCTTTGGCTCCGCTACCATGACAGGTGCCACAGCTTTCCCAGGTGGGCACGCGGATTTTTTCTTCGCAACCGCGCACCGCCTGTTCCAGGGACAACTCCAAGGTGTAACGCAGGTCGGCGCCCCGGGAAGGACCGCGACGTCCGCCACCACCCCCACCGAAGATATCGCCAAAGATATCCCCGAAGATGTCACCAAAACCGCCCGCACCGGCGCCACCGCCGCCGAAGCCGCCAGCACCCTGACCATTCACACCCGCATGGCCGAACTGGTCATAGGCAGCACGCTTCTGCTCGTCGGAAAGGACCTCGTAGGCTTCCTTGGCTTCCTTGAACTTGGCCAGCGCCTCTTCGTCATCCGGATTGCGGTCCGGATGGTACTTCATCGCCAGACGGCGATAGGCCTTTTTCAGGTCTTGCTGACTGGCGTCTTTCGCCGCCCCCAGCACTTCATAATAATCGCGTTTGGACATAGGTTGGTCCGTTTGTTTAATCCGGGCTCAAACCACAACGCCGGGCACAAGGCCCGGCGTCGCTCATCTGACGTCCGACGTCTGACGTCCGACGCCTTTCCCTTACTTCTTCTTGTCGTCGTCGACTTCTTCGAACTCGGCGTCAACAACATCGTCACCTGCAGCCTGCTCACCACCTTCAGCACCGGCGGCGCCTTCAGCCTGCTGGGCCTGCTCGGCGTAGAGCTTCTGCGCCAGCGGTGCGGAGACTTCGGACAGGGCCTTGATCTTGGCTTCAATGTCGTCCTTGTCGCTGCCTTTGGCGGCTTCTTCCAGTTCACCCACAGCCTTGGTGATGGACTCTTTCTCTTCGTCGGTGGCCTTGTCGCCAGCTTCGTCGAGGGTCTTGCGAGTCGCGTGCACCAGGTGATCGGCCTGGTTGCGGGTCTGCACCAGCTCTTCGAACTTCTTGTCCTCGTCCGCGTGGGCTTCGGCATCCGCCACCATTTGATCGATCTCTTCATCGGACAGACCGGAAGAGGCCTTGATCTGGATGGACTGCTCTTTGCCGGTGGCCTTGTCTTTCGCGCTCACGTGAAGAATACCGTTGGCGTCGATGTCGAAGGTCACTTCGATCTGCGGCATGCCGCGGGGCGCCGGCGGAATGTCTTCCAGGTTGAACTGCCCCAGAGACTTGTTCTGGCCAGCCTGCTTACGCTCACCCTGCAGTACGTGCACGGTCACCGCAGTCTGGTTGTCATCCGCGGTGGAGAACACCTGGGACGCATTGGTCGGGATGGTGGTGTTCTTCTCGATCAGCGGAGTCATCACGCCGCCCATGGTTTCGATACCCAGGGTCAGCGGGGTCACGTCCAGCAGCAACACGTCTTTCACGTCACCGCTCAGTACCGCACCCTGAATGGCCGCACCCATGGCTACCGCCTCATCCGGGTTCACGTCCTTGCGCGGCTCTTTGCCGAAGAATTCGGTTACCTTGGCCTGCACCATGGGCATACGGGTCTGACCACCAACCAGGATTACGTCGGTGATGTCCGCGTTGCTCACACCCGCATCTTTCAATGCGGTCTTGCACGGCTCCAGGGAGCGAGTTACCAGATCACCCACCAGGGATTCCAGCTTGGCACGGGTCACTTTCACGACCAGGTGCTTGGGACCGGTGGCGTCAGCAGTGATGTAAGGCAGATTCACTTCGGTCTGCTCACTGGAGGACAGCTCGATCTTGGCTTTTTCAGCGGCTTCTTTCAGACGCTGCATGGCCAGCGGGTCGCCGCCCAGGTCGATACCGGAATCCGCCTTGAACTGATCCGCCAGGAAGTTGATCAGCGCCAGGTCGAAATCTTCACCACCCAGGAAGGTGTCACCGTTGGTGGCCAGCACTTCAAACTGGTGCTCACCGTCCACTTCGGCAATCTCGATGATGGAGATATCGAAGGTACCCCCACCCAGGTCGTACACCGCGATGGTGCGGTCGCCGCCCTTCTTGTCCATGCCGTAAGCCAGAGCTGCGGCAGTGGGCTCGTTGATAATACGCTTCACGTCCAGACCGGCGATGCGACCGGCATCCTTGGTGGCCTGACGCTGGGAATCGTTGAAGTAAGCCGGCACGGTGATAACGGCCTCGGTGACGGTCTCACCCAGGTAATCTTCCGCGGTCTTCTTCATCTTCTTCAGCACCTGCGCAGAAATCTGCGGCGGCGCCATTTTCTCGCCCTTCACTTCCACCCAGGCGTCACCATTGTCGGCCTTGGTGATCTTGTAGGGCACCATCTTGATGTCTTTCTGAACCACGTCGTCTTCAAAACGACGACCGATCAGACGCTTCACCGCGTACAGGGTGTTTTCCGGGTTGGTCACGGCCTGACGCTTGGCAGCCTGACCGACCAGGGTTTCCTTGTCGTCGGTGTACGCGATGATGGAAGGCGTAGTACGGGTACCTTCGCTGTTTTCAATAACCTTGGCTTTGTCACCTTCGAGCACCGCCACACAGCTGTTGGTTGTACCCAGGTCGATACCGATAATCTTACCCATGTCTCTCTTTCTCCTTCACACCAGCCGGCACCCTATCGGCATACCGGACAGTTGAACTTGTTAACTCGTCTGGCTCCTATATGGCGGTGGTTTTTGCCAATTCAAGGGAGCGTGAAGATTTTGTTTGTTGCCATTTTCAGCGGGTCAGACGTCGGGAGTCGGAGGTCGGACGTCAAAACCCGAAAACCGGCCCTATGGGCGTCTGACCTCCGACCTCAGACGCCCGACCAGGATCCTTACGGCGCCTTGCTGACCACCACCCGCGCCGGGCGAATCAGACGACCATTCAGCTGGTAGCCCTTCTCAAGCACGTCGATCACGGTATTGGGATCCACATTGGGCACCGGCACCATGGTCATGGCTTCGTGGAGCTCCGGATTAAAGGGTTCATCCGCCGGGCTGATCTGCTCCAGGTTGTACCTGGCAAACACATCCAGCAGGGACTTGAGGGTCAGCTCGATACCTTCGCGGGCCCCTTTCAGCGCCTCATCCTCAGCATCCAGCGCCGCCAGACCGCGTTCCAGGTTGTCCGCCACACTCAACAAGTCCCCGGCGAACTTCTCCAGGGCAAACTTGCGGGCGTGCTGCACATCACGTTCGGCACGCTTGCGCACATTCTGAATCTCGGCCTGGGCACGGATATCCGCTTCGCCCAAGGCCTTCTTCACAATCGCCAATTCGGCTTCCAGCTCGGCCAGCTTCTCTTCGGCGGTGGGCTCCACCTGCTCGGCTTCCGCCTCAGCCGCAGCCTGCTGTTCTTCCACAGTCTCTACCTGCGGCTCAGCGTTATTCTGGTCTTTTTCCTGCTCACTCATTCTTTCACTCCACATCCCGGTCCGGGCTTTTATCAGGAAAGCGGGCAAAGATATGGGAACTGATGGTCAGGATTCAAGGGGGAGAGGGGCAATGGACAATTGATAATGGATAGCTCGCGGGCGAGTTGGGTGAGAGCTGAAAGGGGACTGGTCGCGCTCCGAGCGCGGATTTGCATCGCATGCTCCCTGTGGGAGCTTGCTTCTCCTGAAGCCCGATTGCGCCCGGGACGCGCTGTAGGAGCGCCTCTTGAGGCGCAAACAACCCCGTTTCGAGTTGCGAAGAGCGAGTTTCGAAAGGAAAAACCCTCTGCAGGCACTGTCTGAAGGTTTTTCGTTACTCGAACCAGTCACTCGCTCCCAGGGGTTGTTCGCGCCTCAAGAGGCGCTCCTACTGTAGTCCTTACAGCTGCGTCAGGGCTGCCGAGAGAATTTTTGCGGTGATATCCACGGTGGGGATCACCTTTTCGTAATCCATTCGGGTCGGGCCAACCACCGCGAGGACGCCCACCGGACCGTTATCGGCGCGGTACGGCGCCGAAATCAGGGAGTAATCCTCAAACGGGCGAAAGCCGGATTCACGGCCAATGAAGATCTGCACCCCGTCCGCCTTCATGGAGCGCTCCAGCAAATGCAGGATGTCGCGCTTGTGATTGAAGGCATCAAACAGGTCGCGCAGCTGGCCCAGATTCTCCGCCTCAGCGGTCTGGATCAGGTTGGATTCCCCGGACACCACATAATCGGAGTCGGATTCTTCAGTACGCAGAGCCTTGTCCGCCACCGCCACGGCGGTCTGCATCAGCGCATCCATGTGCTGCCGGTCCGCATTCATGGTGTTGAGCAAACCATCGCAGATGCTGTTCAAGTCACACCCCGCATAGGTGTGATTGATGTAGTTGGCAGCCTGGCGCAACTCGGTCTCGTCATAATCCCGATCCGTATGAATGATGCGGTTCTGCACCTCGGAGCGGTTCACCACCAGCACCACCAGCACCCGCTTGCCGGACAGCGGCAAAAACTCCACTTGCCTGAGAGTGGTCACTTCGCGGCGCGGCACCGCCACCAAACCGGCCATGCGGGTCAGCTCGGCCAGGGTTCGGGAAGCCTGGGCAATCAACTCCTGGGGGGACTGCTCCGGCGCCAGCAACTGACTGAGCTCCCGTTTGAGACTCTTGTTATCCGGGCGTTCCATGACACTGGAAGCCAGCAGGGAATCCACATACAGGCGGTAACCCAGTTCCGTGGGAATGCGTCCGGCAGAGGTATGTGGACTGGCGAGTATCCCCAGTTCCTCCAGCTCCGCCATGATGTTGCGGATGGTGGCAGGGCTCACTTGCAGGCCACTGCCGGAGGCAAGGGTTTTTGAGCCCACCGGCTGGCCGTCACGGATATGCCGTTCCACCAGCGTCATCAGCAGGCGCTGTTTGCGTTCGTTGAGATCCAGCTTCGTCATGGCTATATATGTACCAGAAAACCGCCCCGGCATTATATAAAATTCCCGGGGGCTTACACTGATGCGCCAAATCCCCTAACATTGCCATAACTGGCCATACGAACAGTAACAAGGACGTTTACATGCAAGACGACAACAACCCCTACCAGACACCCACCGCCCAACCTGCCCCTGCGACCCGGGAAAGTGCCACACCATTGGCAGGCCGCGGCGAGCGCCTGGCCGGTGCCATCATCGACACACTTGCCTCACTGGTCATCATCGGCCCCATGCTCTATTTCAGCGGCGCCTGGACGACCATGATGGAGACCGGCACCCTGGATCTGGTGAGCACTCTTACCTGGTTTATTCTCGGTGAGGTCGTCTTCCTCGCCGTACAGGGCTATTTGCTGTTTAACCGTCAACAGACTATCGGCAAGTGGCTACTGGGCATGAAGATTGTCGGCATGGAGCAGGAATCCGTACCCGCCGGCAAACTCTATGGCATGCGCTATCTGCTGATGCACGTGCTTTCACAAATACCGGTACTCAACCTGGCCATGCTCATTGATCCTCTGCTGATCTTCCGCAAGGACAAACGCTGCCTGCATGACCTGCTGGCAGGCACCCAGGTTATCGAGGCCCCCAAAGGTTAAGTCTGTTCGCCCGTTTCGGAGACACACCATGCTGACACATCTGAGCGTTCGCCATTTTGCCACTGTCGACCAGCTTGAGCTGGAACCGGAGAACGGACTCACCTGCATCAGCGGGGAAACCGGGGCGGGCAAGTCCGTGATCATCGACGCCCTGGGCCTGACCCTGGGCGATCGCGCCGACTCCAGCGTAGTCCGCCACGGCCATGATCGCGCAGAAGTACTCGCCACCTTCGATGTGAGCGACAACCCCGGTGCCCAGCAGTGGCTGGCCGACCGGGAACTGGACGACGAAAACCAGTGCCTGCTGCGCCGCACCGTGCGCGCCGATGGCCGCTCCCGCGCCTACATCAATGGCACCCCTACCCCGCTGGCAGAAGTGCGAGATCTGGGTGAGCGACTGATCAGCATCCACAGTCAGCACGAACACCAGGCGCTGCTCAAGAAAGAAGCCCATCGCCAGCTGCTGGACAACTACGCCGACGCTCGCGAGTTGGCCGCCCGGGTTCGAGATCAATGGCGCGCCTGGCAAAAAGCCCGTCGCGCCCATGACGACGCCCTCAACCAGGCCCGCGAACAGAACGAACGCGAAGAGCTGCTGCGCTTTCAGCTGGAAGAACTGGACGCCCTGGCTCTGCAGGCAGGCGAACTGGCCGAGCTGGAACAGGAGCAGCAGCGTCTGGCCAATGCCGACAGCCTGATCCGCGTTTGCCAGCAATCCCTCAATGCCCTGTATGAAGGTGACGACGGCACCTGCAACGACCACCTCAGCCAGGTCAGCCACTGGCTGGACGATGCCCGTCGTCAGGATGATGGCCTGGGCGATGTGGCCGATGCGGTGGAATCCGCCCGCCTGCAGGTGGAAGCCGCAGCGGAGGACCTGCGCCATTATCTGGAACGGCTGGATCTGGATCCGGAACGACTCAACCAGGTCGAAGAACGCCTCAGCCAGTGCTATACCCTGGCCCGAAAATACCGCATTCGCCCGGAAGAACTGGTGGAACACCACCAGTCACTGTTGTCTGAATCCGAAGCGCTGGGCAATGTGGACGCCCACCTGCATGCGCTTTCGGAAGCAGAAACCGCTGCCGAAAAACAGTACATGGACAGCGCCCTCAAGCTGGGCAAGGCACGCCGCAAGGCGGGCAAGACCCTCACCCAGCAGGTGCAGAAGCAACTCACTGCCCTGGGCATGAAGGCCGCCGTCATGGAAGCCCAGCTGAGTGAATGCAACCCGGGTGCCGACGGCCTGGAAGAGGTGGAATTCCTGTTCACCGCCAACCCGGGCCAGCCCCTCAAAGCCCTTGGCAAGGTAGCTTCCGGCGGGGAACTGTCACGGGTCAGCCTGGCCATTCAGGTTATCTGTGCCCGCAATCTCACCGTGCCCAGCCTGGTGTTTGATGAAGTGGATGTGGGTGTTGGCGGCGGCGTTGCCGAAATTGTCGGCCGACTACTCCGCGAGCTGGGCAGCCATGCCCAGGTGCTCTGCATTACCCACCAACCCCAGGTGGCCAGCCAGGGACACCAGCACTGGCAGGTGCACAAGATTCAGGGGGACGACACCACCCACACCCGCATCCACGGCCTGGACGAACCCGCCCGGATCGAGGAACTGGCACGCATGCTGGGCGGCGTGGAAATCACCGAATCCACCCGCAATCACGCCAAAGAAATGCTCAGCAAGGCGCAGGCAGCTTGAAGAGCAGTTAATCGTTAACACTAAATAGCTTCGCGGGCGGGGTTGGCGCGAGCAGACATGCCATGCCCACGCACGGATCGCTCGAAGCGACCCTCCCCCCTTTGGGGAGCGGCGGTTCCGCCGCGACAGGGTTGCCCGACCAGGCCAGACCGGGAAACAATCTACCCCTCACATAACAAAACACCCCATACCGCGCCACGAGGGTTACCCGCGTGCGGCATGGGGCGTATTGCGTAAAGCCTGATTACTTCTTCGGTTTGACGTACAGCACCAGAGAATGATCCACGATCTCGTAACCGTGCTCTTCCGCGATGGCATGCTGGCGCTTTTCGATCACATCATCCATGAACTCGATGACCTGACCGGTTTCCATGCACACCATGTGATCGTGGTGGTCTTCGTCAGCCAGCTCAAACACCGCAGAGCCACCCTCGAAGTTATGACGCAGCACCATGCCAGCCTGCTCAAACTGGGTCAGTACGCGGTACACCGTGGCCAGGCCCACGTCTTCACCTGACTCCATCAGTGATTTGTAGATGTCCTCAGCACTCAGATGGCGCTCTTCAGACTTTTCCAGCTGTTGCAGGATTTTCACCCGCGGCAGGGTCACTTTCAGGCCCGCCTTTCTGAGATCCTGATTATCCAATGCGTATGCTCCGTATGCCTGATCAATGGCGAAATGAAAAAGTCCGGGAAAGCCAAGCCACCCGGCAAGAAAACACGAACTCAATCCTCAACTGGCTGTCCATTGTAGGATAAATCCGTCGGCCGGGAATTTGTCATCAGTTCCCAAGCCTGTATTATCGCCCGAACACTCAGCGAAGTCGAAAATCATGCCAAGAATTACCACTCTACTGCTGCTTTCCGCCCTGATGGTGCTGGGCGGCTGTAGCAGCCTGCGCTTTCCCGGGGTTTATCGCATCGATATCCCACAGGGCAACTTTGTCACCGAGGACATGCTGTCCCAGCTTCAGCCCGGCATGACCCCGGAACAGGTCCGCTTTGCACTGGGCGCGCCCACCCTGATCGACCCCTTCACGGCCAACGTCTGGTACTACCCGATGACCTACCGCCCGGGCAAAGGCGACAAGGTCAGCCAGAAGATTGCCGTCTACTTTGAGGGCGGCACCTACAGCCGCTTTGAAGGCCAGGTGATCGATGACTTCAAGGCCAAGACCTCTGGCCGGAATGACCGCGAGCTGCACCAGAAAGCCGCCGCCCGCAAGGAAGAGACAGACTAACCGCACACCGCCAGTCAGGGCGACGCGACGTCGCCCTGACCATTACGCCTTGGCCTTTTCCTGCGCCCGCTTCTTGCGATTCAACTTGGGATCAGCCTTGAGCGGACGATAAATCTCCACTCGCTCACCGGCTTTCAGCACCTGCCCGGACGGATTGGCCACCACCTTGCCAAACAGCCCCATGGGCGCCTTGTCCAACACCAGATCTTCAAACTGCTCCGCAATACCGGACAACCGCGCAGCTTCCAGCATGGTGGTACCTTCCGGCACATCCAGGCCGATCAACCGCTGCTTTTCCGGCAACGCGTAGGCTACTTCCACGTGAATCATCGGCTCGGCCATTATTGCTCCTCCGGTACCGCAGGCACCTCACTGTCCTGCATCGACTCGGCAGCCCCTTCAGCCGTCTCGGCACCCGTAGCCTCTGCCGCCACAGGATCCAGCGCTTCGGAAGATGCTGCCGCCTGCTCCTGCGCAGCCGGCTCTGGCGCCGGCGCAGGCTCATCGGCAAACATGCCCCACAGGGTATAGGTGAACAGGGCAATCACCGCTGCCGGAGAGAAAATCCGTACCAGCGCACGCCACACCATGTACATCGGGAAGCTCTTCATCGCCAGTTCCTTGCGGGCATGGGTTTCCTTCATTACCCAGCCAGCGAAAATGGCGATCAGCACACCACCCAGCGGCAACATCACCGTGGTGGAGAGAAACTCCATGTTGTCGAAAAAGGTACCGGCCAGGAACGTCTTGTCCTGCCACAGGTTGAAAGACAGCACCGAACCAATACCCAGCACCCAGGCACCCAGCCCCACCAGGGTAGCGCCCAGCGCCCGGGACAGGCCGCGCTCCACCAGCCACGCCACCACCGGTTCACCCAGGCTGATGGACGAGCTCCAGGCCGCAGACACCACCAGGATGAAGAACAGCGAACCGAACACCACCCCGCCCGGCATCTGGCCGAACGCCAGCGGCAGGGTCACAAACATCATGCCCGGGCCCTGGCCCACTTCCAGGCCACTGGAGAAAATCAGCGGGAACATGGCCACACCGGAGCCCAGTGCCACCAGCGTATCCAGCAGGGCGATAATGATCACCGTGGACATGATCGATACCGGCTTGGGCTTGCCACCCTTCTTGCCAGCAGTCTCGCGGGGCATATAGGCCCCGTAGGCCATGATCGCCCCCATGCCCAGACTCAGGGTGAAGAACGCCTGACCCACGGCAGTAATCACCGCCTTGCCATTGAGCTTGGAAAAATCGAACGCGAACAGGAAGCTGAGGCCATCCTTGAAGCCCGGCGTAGTGGCGGCATAGCCCACCAGCACCAGCAACAGCACGAACAGGAGCGGCATGAGGATCTCGACGGCCTTCTCCAGCCCGCCCTTCACACCACGGCCCACCACCACCATGGTCAACACCATGAACAGGGTATGGCAGCCCATCATCAACCAGGGGTCAGCCAGCAACGCATCAAACCGTGCCCCGGATTGCGCCGCCGTAATCCCCTGAAAACCGCCGGCCATGGCCTCCCAGGCGTAATACAGCGCCCAACTGGCGACCACGGAGTAGAAGGAGAGAATCAGGAATGCCGACAGCACCCCCATATGCCCAATCCCCGACCAGCGCTGCGTCACCTTGCTGTCTGCCGCCAGCTTGCGCATGGAATTGATCGGACTCATGCCCCCTCTGCGCCCCATCATCACCTCTGCGGCCATGATCGGAATCCCCACCACCGCGATGCACAGCAGGTACAGCAAAACGAAGGCCCCACCCCCGTTCTCGCCGGTGATATAGGGAAAACGCCAGATATTACCCAGCCCCACGGCCGACCCGGTTGCCGCCAGAATAAACACCCAACGGTTGGCCCACATGCCATGCACCGGCTTGTTTTCTTGCTTCATACACCCATACCTTCATTAGCGTGGCGGTATTGTCTTATTAATTACCGTCCCGGCTCAAGGGAACCGCTGAATAACGCCTGGGTAGCCTCTGAATAACCCCTTGCGTGCTCAGCATGACCTGGAGCGTGCAGCGGTTATGTCTTGTCGCGATGGTCAGGGTGGTTCCCTTTCCGAGAGGCAAGGCGCAGCAGATGGGCGCTCCAGGACGCGCCCCTCCTCCCCCGGGAGCCAAACCGGTAAGCCCCACACGGGAAACCGGTCGGCTCAACCGCGCAAACGGTGTTCCCGGGGGCACAGCCGAAGCAAACACTTACTTACCGGGTTTTGCCAAACGCAAAGCGCTATCCGGTGCACTGACCTTGCTCTATAATCGCCGCCCTATGGGAAAAGCCAACAAAAAAGCCAAAGCACCGTCCGCCACCATTGCGCAAAATCGCAAGGCGCGTCACGAATATCATCTGGAAGAGCACTTTGAAGCCGGCCTGGTTCTGGAAGGCTGGGAAGTGAAGTCCATGCGTGCCGGCAAAGCCAACCTCAGTGAAGCCTATGTCCTGCTCAAGGATGGCGAGGCCTTCCTGTTTGGTGCCCGCATGGAACCGTTGAATACGGCCAGCACCCACATCACCCCGGACCCGATACGCACGCGCAAGCTGCTGCTCAACCGTCGGGAACTGAGTGTGATCTATTCAGGGGTACAGAAAGACGGCTTCACCTGTGTGCCAGTGAGCCTGTACTGGAAGAAAGGATTCGCCAAGTGCGATATCGCCCTGGCCAAGGGGAAACAGAAGTTTGACAAGCGCGCCACCGAGAAAGAGCGCGACTGGAACCGTCAGAAACAGCGCCTGATGCGGCAGGGTTAAGGCCCCGAAACGGGCTTACCCTGCACGCAACCCGCGAAGTTTCATCCGATTCATGCCAAATGACGCTTGGGCTTGATGGCCCGCACATCACCGCGCAGCTGCCAGTACAGCTGCAACCAGGCACGCAGTACCGCCGGCATGAAATACACCGCGAACAGAATCACCGGGATTCGCGCCTGCGGCGTCGCCAGATCCACCAGGTAAATACCTGCGGCATAAGCGGCCAGAGCAAATACCAGCTGCACCGCGCGGAACAGAACCGGCTGAGCCTTCAACGGCGCCAGCGCCTTGTCAGATACCTGTGCTACAGATCGAATGATCGCGTTCATCGTCCTTCTCCTTTGAATGAACGACAATGCCTTGTTTGGCGTCCTGCAGGCCCTTGCCTGGCAGAAACGCAGTAAAGTCATTGCGAGATACACAATTTGCAGACCCCACACGCTCAGTGGCTTTTGGCTACCCGCTGCCGGACCTGCACCATCACCGACGATGTCGACATCGCTCAATGACAGCTTCATCATGCACCTTGATTATGACAAATGAAGCTCTTTCAGTAAGATTGTCAGACAACCAATGTGTATTCAGGTAACACTTTTTACAAACCGGTAACGTTATCCGGTGATTTTTTGATCGAAATCAAATTTCCTCGTCCGACACACTTGTTAAGTGACTTCCCCCACCCCATCTCCTACAATACGAGTTCGACAGGGGCCGACCTGGATTCGACGCCGGTATTGAACTCTGTGGTGCATGTCGAGAAGGTCACGAGTCTCGTAAATCATTTGTGGCACATTAAAGTAATCGCAAACGACGATTCTTACGCACTAGCAGCTTAATCCCTGCTTATCGCCAATCGACCCTGCCTGTGGGGAAGAGCGGCGAGCATCGCAACACAGGCTCGCAGCAACGTCCGCCCCGGATCGCGCTGTTAAAACTCTTAGGGGCTCGGTCTTCACGTCCTGCCGGTCGGGTTGTAAAGGCTTAAAGCAATAGACTTGGCTAAGCATGTAGACCTGCAGATGGATTGCTGACGGACGCGGGTTCGATTCCCGCCGGCTCCACCAAACAGCACCAAGAAGAAGGGCCACCCTGATGGGGTGGCCCTTTTTTGTGGTGCTGTGTCGATGTCGGATGCTTGATGTCAAGATTCAAGCTGCCCAGAACCTTTTCTTCAGGGCCAGTGTAGCTTTCTCAGCCGCCCTTTGATTGACTGAACAATAGCATTAATGCAATCTTGGAAGCATAATTCGATGCTTATGCAGAGCCACACTTAACGGCCCAGAACAAGCGAGCACACTTAATAAACGCAACCCCTCATCTTACGGTTAAATTACCTCATAAGTTTTGATCTGCAGACTATGTTCATGCCTACTGAATTCCACCTGTCAATTCCTTCCTGATATGAAATCCAAATTCCCGAAGATTTTTTTCTTTGACCTTGAAGGCACGCTTTTAAAAAAAGACTTCTCACTAGACAATGGAAAAGTTGCACCTAGTGCTTGGACCGTTTTAGCAAAGGCTCTTGGCGAACAGTGCTACAGAGAAGAAGAAGAAACCAAAGACAAATGGTTAT
The DNA here is from genome assembly GCF_009882945.1 of Alcanivorax sp. DP30. Taxonomy (GTDB): domain Bacteria; phylum Pseudomonadota; class Gammaproteobacteria; order Pseudomonadales; family Alcanivoracaceae; genus Alcanivorax. Next base: position 20,990 of record NZ_WTUY01000023.1, on the reverse strand, counting down.
CGGGTGAGTACAAAGGCTATTTAGACTGGATGGCCGAAACAGTCAGAATCCACCAAAGACATGGCCTTACAAAAGAAATTTTTGATGCAGTTATTGCCTCATCTGAGCTTCAAAATGGCGTAGAAGAAACCATCATCAAGATCAAAGAAAAAGGAGCGATAGTTTGCATCATATCAGGAGGATTCAAAGCCTTATGCGACAAAATACAACCCAAAATCAAACCAGATCATTTTTTTTGCGCCTGTGAGTATTTTTTCGACGAAAACGGTCGCCTAGACTCCTGCAATCTTTTACCTACTGACGAAAAAGGCAAAGTGACCTTCATGAAGCTCATAGCTGAAGAGCACTGCATATCAATAAATGACTGTGCTTTTGTAGGGGACGGGAAGAATGATATACATCTAGCTAAAGAAGTAGGCTTCTCCATAGCATTCAACGCACAGGAGGAGCTAGTGAAAGCCTCAACAGTTTCCATCACCCAAGACAGCAACTCTATTGACTTCCAGAAAATTCTGAGCTTTTTTGAGATTTAATCGCCAACAACTCCGCCCTGATTTCTTCCAGCTCTTCATTGAGAGATTGTAACGCTTCCCCAACCTCTTCAGCCTTCATTTCAGCCTGCTTATTTGCTTGAATGTTTCTATTTCCTACAAACGGAGAAAAAACAAAAGCATTCAACAAGCTCAACAAAATAACCGTAACCCCAATAGTCCCACCTAGCCACAAAAAGAACTTTTCAATTGAGAAATCCTTAAGTTCTTTCTTGATTTCTTCTTTTGTTTCCGAAACACTAAAAAAATCTTTTGGAAGTCTAACTATCTCTTTTTTCCTTTCATTTATATAGAACTGAATATTATTTTTCCACTTTCGCTCGTCAATATCACCAGGCGATAACGAGGAAAAGTCCTGACCTCCGATCTTGTGAAAAACCACCCTCAGGAAAGGCTCTGAATTTACAATCGCGATATCCGATCTGGAAAGGTTGGTCACCATGGTAGAAATAGGCTTCCTGTAATTATCATCTACAATTCCAGTATTGAAAGCTATGAGACCTTTCTGCGATTGGCGATTCTTCATGAGCGCCTGCGCGATAACACCGTCAGGAAGATTAAAGCACTCATCAGATACAATAATCGCTGTTTGCTGAGGCTTGATCACCGTCAGTTCTTCGCCAGTTTCAACTTGGTCGCCTTTAACCACCAAAACACAACCCACCGTAAGATCCATAGATCCTTCTCTGTGAGAAGCAGGGTCAATCTCCTTTCCCGATGAACTAAATACAAAGTTATTATTAATCGCCACTGACGAGGGGATAATCATTTACTTGACCACTTCAATTACATTATAGAAAGCGTTCTAAATACTATATTTTATTTTTGGAGGATCCAAGAAACCATGTTATCAAAGACTTCACCAGCCTCTCCATTCTCACTCTTTTTAAGCGAGCACTCCCAGATGGTTAAGACACGCCACCCCTCTTTAACGAGATCATCAATTTTCTCCTTATCTCTTTGCTTGTTCCTGCTTATCTTTTCCCGCCAAAATTCTTTCCGAGTTGATGGCCACTTAAAAAACCGACATTCATGCCCATGCCAAAAGCAGCCATTAACCATGATTACAGCTTTATACTTTGGCAGCACGATATCCGGCTTTCCCGGCAGCTCTTTCACGTTCTTCCTGAATCTAAACCCCCTGCGATGAAGTTCCGACCGGATCAGCATTTCCGGCTTGGTATCCTTCCCCTTGATACCCGCCATCATCCTTGAGCGTGTTGCCTTGTCGACCACATCAGCCATAGCTACTCACCCAGATATTTTGCCTGCTTGTCTCGTACATGTTCGATGAAATCAGAAAGGCTCCACAGCCACTCTCGATTTTCCGACTTATACGTTTCATGTATTGATGAGGGAACAACAAGCTGCAGGTCATTAGCTTCCATTTCATCAAGCTGATTGGCGGATATACCCGGCTCGAGCGTCACCAGGTGCTTCCTCTTTATGCGGCCAGCCTCTGAAAGCACCTGCCGCCAACGATCCTTGCAGGTAGATTTGGCACCCAGGATAGTCAGCCCATCATCAGAAAAGTCATGATTTTCATACTGCGGAAGCCCCGGGAAGAGAAAATCAGGCTTTGATCTGTTCTCTGTTTCGGCCCCACGGATATGCGCCACACCATTTTCCTTGAAGAGGAATTCAAGGTGATTCTCGAGGGCATAACCCACACGGCTTTTCCGCCTGTTCTGGATACTCAGGGAATAGGAAATAAACTGTTCCACATCCGAAAATCCGGTTTTCAGCTTTTCCTCAACAAAATGCCGTTCCAACTGCCGGAACAAGGACTCCTCTCTATCCATCAGCGAGACAAGAGCAGTGTCAGGAAGGTTGACTGGCTGAATTTCAGGGCTCAGCTCAAGTGCAAGAGCCGAGAATTCCCGGGTTTTAGGGAAAGCGCCACCAAAGCGGGACAGCATCAAGTCCAAGTAGCTTAAATCATCCCCAAACAGCTCAATTCCAAGTTCATCCAGAATCCATCTTGCAGACCAGCTGGCCTTGATCTGTTTGTCATCAATGATTTTCCCTGAAAACGCATCGGATGTGCGATCAAGTCCAAAAAGCCACCTTAACTGTGCTTCTTCACTACTACCCTTTTCACAGAAAGCAAGAATAAGCTCTCCCGAGGTGGTCTTTGCAATCAGAAAGAACATCCCTTCTGCAATAAGATCGGTTACCTCATTGGATACGTAATAAAGCCGTAGTTCTGGGCCGCGCCCGCTCTTTCCCCTACGGGAGTCATACCAGCTGACAACGCCATCGACACTGGCACTTTTATCCTTGTCTTCAGAAAGAAACATGAACCGACAGGGGAATCTGTAAGTGGCCTCCCCCGGATCGCCCAGGAACTGCTTGAATCCGGCTTTTACCAGCCCACCGAACTCATGCTGATTGGACTTACCCGGATCCGCATCCACTGCTGTGAGATATTTCCAGGCAACACCCTCAAAATACTGGCCTAGCTTTTCCATCCCGCCATCTTCCCCTTTTCTTCGAGCAAGCGCATTTGCCCTTTATCTGGCTGCTTTATCTTGTATTTTTTTTTTCCCGTTGCCATTCGCATCGAGGATTCTTGAGTGCATCTCTCTGGCTACTGCCTCAAAGACCGGCACAGCTACTGAGTTACCAAACTGCTTGTAAGCCTGGGTATCAGAAACGGGAATGCGAAATTCTGACTCACCCGGTTTGTCAAAGCCCATCAGGCGCGCACACTCCCTGGGAGTAAGTCTGCGAGGGTTCTTGTTCTTTCCCCGTGACAACAGGATTTCTGAACCGTCTTTGTAGTATCTGGCTGAAAGCGTTCTGGTCGGCCGCTTTTGTTTGCTTTCCACCAGCCCGAAGCCAAACCCGTTGCCTGCCGCCTGATGCTTCTTCGCATAATTCTGCAGATAAGCCCAGAGCTTGTCTGTCAGGATATATTTATCCGGGACTTTCTTGTCCACGATATCTGCCAAGAGAGGGGCATCCTCGGGAACATCAAGATTAGCCAGACTAAAGCCTTCTGAAATATCGAGATCTTTTCTGAACCCTACGATCACAATCCTCTCGCGATGCTGAGGGAGAAAGTCAGCGGCATCAATTACCCTGGGGTCAGGCACATCATACCCGGCATCATCCAACGCCTTCAGGATCGTCTTGTAGGTGTCGCCTTTATTATGACTCTTCAGGTTCTTGACATTCTCAAGCAGAAAAGCAGCAGGTCTCTTGGCTTGCAGGATCTTGCAGATATCAAAGAAAAGAGTGCCCTGAATTTTACAGTCGAAGCCATGCGACCGACCCAGCGCATTTTTCTTGGATACTCCCGCAATGGAAAAAGGTTGGCACGGAAAGCCAGCCAAGAGCACTTCATGATCGGGAATAGACTGGTCTATATGTGGGATAAGGTCTTTTTCGCTGACACCTTCAGCCTCGGTGATCAGCCGAATGTCAGTGTTCAGAACATGGTCATGGTCGTCAAAGTGGTTTGCCTGGTAAGTGCGCCTTGCCATGTCGTTCCATTCGCTGGTGAAGACGCAACGCCCACCTACATCTTCAAAGGCCTGCCGAATGCCCCCAATACCGGCAAACAAGTCGATGAAACGGAACTGCTCATTACCCGCAAACTGTGTTTCAAGACGACCGGTCGGAAGCAATTCAGAGATAAGGGCATTTCTTTCCAAGCTTCTAAGGTTGTGCTCCATCCCCTTCTTCAGCCATCGGTTAACCGTTACACGGTCAACCTCCAGAACATCAGCCACCACCTGCTGACCCCATATTTCTACTGTTTTTTCAATCAGTTGGCGATCGTCAAGATTGTCATACAGGGTGATATCCATGGCATCCTCTGGGTCAATTATGTTGCAAACGCTACAGCATAGGCCCAGATAATAACAGAACCTGTCCTTATGAGCAGTATCCTGTCAAATAAGCATGGCAGAGGGATTTAAATGGACGAAAATTGGCAAGCACCTCCCATCCCTTGCGGATGGAAGCAAAAAAGAACAGCTGACGCATATATGCTTTAGAGGCAACCCAGCCCCAAACGCTCCTTCAGTGCCTCAAACCCGGCATCGTAGACCCTGTCGCCATGCATCGCATCCATTCGGCCGAATGTACCCTCCAGTTTCCTGCAGGCTCCGGCGGAAAGTACAGGCTTTCCACTTTCGATAAACACGATGCTGGATGGAGCATCATCCGGGTGAAACGCCAGGCCTTTTTCGGCCATATCACGCCACCACACATACATACCGCTTAAGCTCTCATCCGCCCAATCGGGAATATCTTTTTCCTTGAACATGACAACCTGCTTGTCTATCCAAATACTGTCTTTATGGACAGCTCATGTAAAGCCCTTTTATCGGTCCGCACCTCACCACAAGTGGCCTGATCACACTCGCTGCGCGACTGGCTATAGGCAACGTTTGTCTGCTTGCCGTTGCTCCCTTGCAGGTACATCCCTAAGCTGACAGGAAGCCCACGGACGGATAACAATAATGAAGCTCGCCACCCTCACCCCGCCATTGGAAGACCTGCATGCCTCTTCGGAGGACATTCTGCTGGTTGCCCTGATCAGCAACGATGGACTGCCGGTGGTGCATTTTGGTGAGGGGTTGGATTATGACGAGCAGAATGCCCTGTTCTTCGAGATGAAGAAGGCCTGTGACCGGGTGTTGATCGGCTTGAAGCTGGGCTTGAGTGAAGAGGTATTTATCCGTTGCCGGGAGGGCTGCATCAGTATCTGGCCGGTGAACGACATGGTGTTTGCCTGCCTGGCGAAGCCGGCGATCAATTCCCAGCGCATGCAGATGCTGGTGTGGAAAACCCGCGCCCAGCTGGAGAAACTGTTCTAGAAAACCTCTGAATAACACCCTGCCGACTCAGCGCGGTCTCGCCGCATTGCCTGCATTTGCGGGCCGCCATGGAGGCTTGACGCTTTCTTCACGACCAGTTCACATTTTTGCCGAGCCCGCTTTCTATAAGGGGTTGCCGGCGTTAAGCGCTTTTTTGGACAACAAAAACACTACACCCTGCCAATGGAGAGATACACGGCGTTTCCCTAGCGTTCTGATTCAACTGTATTGGAGGGAACGCAATGCCACGATCCACATTCAAGGCCACGGTGCTGGCCGCCATTCTTGGGGGCAGCATCCTGGCCCCCGCCTGGGCTGATGATGCGCAGACCGACACCCCGGCTGCCGGCACCATTATCCAGAATCAATACATTGTTCAGGTTGCGCCCAATCTGCTCGAGCAGCTGGGGCTGAACAGCCTGACCACCGCGCTGCAGACGCTGCTGGCTGGCATTGGTGGCGGCGAGGTGATCTACACCTACGATAACGCCCTGCTCGGCATGACAGTACGTCTGACCGAGCTGCAGGCCGCTCTGCTCGGCATTCTGCCGGGGGTCATCTCGGTGGAGCCGGATCGTATGGTCACCACGGTGGCGCTGCAGAACAATGCGACCTGGGGGCTGGATCGTGTCGATCAGGAAGGCCTGCCGCTGGATGGCCGATACCAGTATCCGGACAACGGTGGCCGTGATGTGAATGTCTATGTACTGGATACCGGGCTGCGCACCACCCACCAGGAGTTCACCGGCCGGGTACAGCCAGGGCGCAACTTTGTCAGCTCTGGAGGCTTCCTGTTTGGCGGCAGTGTGGATCCCAATGCGGTGGAAGACTGTAACGGCCATGGCACCCATGTGGCAGGTACCGCTGTTGGCAGCACCTATGGTGTCGCCAAGCAAGCCAACATTGTGCCCGTGCGCGTGCTTGGGTGTGGCGGCAATGGCGCCACCTCGGGTGTGATCGCCGGGATCGACTGGGTGGCCGGTAATCATCAGAAACCTGCCGTGGCCAATATGTCCCTTGGGGGGGTCAGCTCCGACGCACTGGATACCGCTGTGGCCAATGCCGTCAGAGCGGGGGTAACCATGGTCGTGGCAGCAGGCAACAACAACAGCAACGCCTGTAATGGTTCGCCCAACCGGGTACCGGAAGCCCTGACGGTGGGGGCGACCACCCGTCAGGACCAACGCTCTTCCTTCTCCAATTTCGGCGCCTGTGTGGATGTGTTTGCCCCCGGCAGTGACATCACGTCGGCCTGGTATCAGTCCGATACCCAGACCGCCAGCCTGAACGGCACGTCCATGGCGGCACCGCATGCGGCTGGTGCTGCTGCGCTGTATCTGGCGGCCAACCCCAGCGCCACCCCGGCGGCGGTGAACCTGGCGCTGGTGAACGATGCAGTTACCGGTGCGATCAGCAATGCGGGCAATCAGTCCCCCAATCGCCTGTTGCAGGTTACCCAGCAGGACGGCTCCGGCATTGACCGTCTGCCTACCGCGGCCTTTACCGCTGATTGTGAGGGTACCGTATGTGCGCTGGATGCCAGCGGTTCCAGTGATGATGTGGCGGTGGCAGCATGGGACTGGGATCTTGGCGATGGCAACGTGGCCAGTGGCGAACAGATCACCCATGACTATGGTGTGGATGGTGAGTTCACTGTGACACTGACCGTGACCGATACCGCCAACCAGACGGGCACCACCGATCAGACGCTGACGATTACCACCGACGCCTCGCCCTGCCCGGACTGCACCCGCTATGAAGGTCAACTGAACAACGGCGGCTCTGCCATTCTGCCGGCCAACGGGTTCATTTTCTCTGGCGGTCAGATCGACGCCTGGCTGTACAGCCCCGCAGGGGCCAGCTTCACCGTCACCCTGCAAAGCCAGAGCTGCTTCCTGTTTTTCTGTGGCTGGAACAATGTGCTTACCGCCAGCCCGCAAGGCGGCGTGGCCGAGATTCATTCCAGTGTCGGCAGCGGGTTTTACCGTTGGCAGGTGAGCAGCCAGAGCGGCTCCGGTGCTTACACCCTGCTGACCAACCCGTAAAGGCTCTTGAATAACGCTTGATCGTTTCTGCCTAAGCATTACCGGCGTCATCCTCCTGGTGCGCCGGTTTTTTTATGGGCGTCACCTTGCGACAGGGCCTTTGACGGGCTGGCTGGCCGGGGCGTGATGCGTTTGGCGTCAGTTGTCAGAACAAACTCAGTTGATCGTCGTTGTCCGTGTTTCGGGCTCGAGGGCGTCGTCGGCGACTGCCATGTTTCTGGTTCACGGCACGGCTTTGCTCCCGGAACCCGGCCTGATGCCGGGCCTCCGCCAGACGGGCCCTGGCCTGGCGCACCGCCACGTCAAAATCCACCAGTGGTGACGGATAGTCCTCACCGATCTGCACCCCGCTTTCCTTCTGCTGACGCGACCCCATGTTCCAGGGCTGATGAGTCCAGGTGGAAGATACCCCTCGCAATTCCGGTACCCAGCGACGAATGAAATGCCCTTCCGGATCCAGTTTCTGCGCCTGCAGTGTGGGGTTATACATGCGCAGGGCATTGATGCCGGTGACACCGGCCTGCATCTGAATTTGCGGGTAGTGAATGCCCGGCTCGTAGTCCACGAACAGTCGCGCAAGATGCAGGGCCGGCTGTTGCCAGTGTAGCCACAACGGGTAGCACGCCATGGACACCAACATGGCGCGCATGCGGAAATTGATCCAGCCATGGTGATGCAGATACCGCATGGCGGCATCCACCAGCGGCCAGCCCGTCTGCCCCTGCTGCCAGGCACGGAGCCACTCGGGGTTGCCGGGATCATCGCGCAAATTACGCAATGCCGGATGGAGGCTCTGGTGCTCCATGTCCACCTGGTCTTCCAGCTTCTGGATAAAATGGCAGTGCCACCACAGCCGCGATTCAAAAGCCGCGAGCCCATTCGCCAATGGCCCCGCCGGGGCCTGTTGCTGCGCCACCCACAATTGCTGGACCACCTGCCGCAATGACAGACACCCCCAGGCCAGATAAGGACTGATGCGGGAGCCGCTATGTTCGGCCTTTTGCGGTGCGCTGATGCCACCGCGATACCCGCGGGCCCGTTGTTCGAGAAAGCTCTTCCATACGGCCTCACCGGTTTCCGAGCCACCACGCTGACGTCCCGGACAGAGCTCCCGGCCCATGCCTCTAGGCGTCTTCAGGTCTGGCCACGGCGGCGCGGGTAATGCGCCCTCACAGTGGCCCGGTAATGTCGCCTGAGACGACGCCATGAAGTCCTGCCAGTGTTCTGCCCAGTGATCCCGGTCCAGACAGGGGCGCAGCACGCCAAACGGCGCGGTTTCCTGCCAGGTCACATCATGGGCATCACACCAGCGTTTTACCGCACGGTCCCGCTGGTAGGTCCAGTTACCACCGTATTCCTGATGACTACGCAAGGTGAAGGGGCCCAACTGGTCATGCAGTTGCGAGAGGATATTGAGGGTGTCGCCTTCCATGACCCACAGCGGCAATCCCAGCCGGGCAAGCTGTCGGCGCAAGTCACGCAGGCTTTCCGCAATGAAGGCCCACTGTCTGACGCTGCTGTCTGGCTGCTGCCAGTAAGCAGGCTCAATGATATAGAGCGGCAATACCGGCCCTGCCCGGCAGGCTTCGGCCAGGGGCCAATGATCACTGACGCGCAAGTCGCGCTTGAACCAGACGACCTGAACGGTCACGTGACCTCCCTATCGCTCTCCGGCAGGGAAATGACCGGGGCGGGGTAGCCCTGCCAGCCAGGCTCGTCGCCGAACGCAAAATGCAGCTGCAGGATCTGCTGCCGGGACAACCCGTTCATCACCGGTAACCAGTAACGAACAAAGTCAGCATCCGGATCATGGCGCCACCATTGCCGTGTCGGACTGAAGCGACGGCCACCCTGGGCATCGTGCCCCACCCCGGCGATGTAAGCCCAGTTACCCCAGTTGGAGGCCACATCATGATCCACCAGATGGCGCTCAAACCAGCGTGCCCCCTGCCGCCAATCCAGACCAAGATCATGAACCAGAAAACTGGCCAGATTTTGTCGCCCCCGGTTGGAAAGGTAACCGGTGGCCAGCAGTTCTTTCAGGTTGGCATCAATGAATGGCAACCCGGTTTCCGCTGCACACCAGGCTTGCCAGTAGCACGATGCGTTATCCTCCTCGCCCGGTTTCATCGAGGTTGTCTTGTGAAATATTTTCAAGCCGTCACGGCGAAAGACGTGAGCACCATGCTCGCGCTGTGACCAGTAAAAAAACTCACGCCATAACAATTCAAACCGCAGCCAGTAACTGTTCTGGTCGCCGCCAAATTTTTGCTCGTATTCAAGAATGCTGTGCCAGACATATCGCACTGACAAACAACCCCAGGCAAGTGCGGCACTCAAGCGGCTGGAGTAGCCGGTACCAATAAGCTGATTACGCGTTGTCTTGTAATGACCAATATGGTGATCTTCAAACAGATACTGTTGCAGCCAATGACAAGCAGCCTGCTCGCCACCATGCAGCGAAAAATAATGTTGCGGGTCGCGCTGCCAGTCACCCCGCCGCACACCCAGCGCCCCTACTACCGAGCCTGCCCACTCCGGCAATGGGAGCGAATCCGCCGCGTTTAATCGTGGCGAAGCCCCTTCAGTGGCAGGCACCGGTGGGCCACCGCGACGCTCTACAGGCTTACGGAAACGGCTAAAGGTGGCGGGAAAGGCATCATCCCAAGGCAACGCGCAGGACGACAACAAGGTGCGCGTATCCATCTCGTGCACCGTGATGCCCTCTGCCCGCAGAGTGTCAATATCCTGTTGCTCTTCCGGGGCATCGGCCTGGGCCGTAACCACCTGCAAAGGCGTGCTCTGATGCCAGTGGCTGAGCAACGCCGCCGGAGAAGCGAGAGCCGTGCTCAGTGTCAGCCCCAGTGTATCCAGTGACGCAGCCAGATCCTCCAGGCATTCCTGCAGAAAGGCAGCCTTGGCTGGCCCCAACCGGTCGAACCCCTCAGGCCCGGGACGCGTCCAGCGTTCGTTCAAGACGTACAACGGCAATATCGGCGCCCCCAGGGCGGCAGCCCGCTGCAGCAGCGGTTGATCCTGCACCCGCAGATCATGACGAAACCACACCACGGTGATCATGAGCTTCGCTTCTCCCGTCGACACCGTTCGCTGCAAAAGATCACCGCATCCCAATCACGGGCCCACTTCTTTCGCCAGCTAAATGTACGCCCGCACACGGGGCAGGTCTTCTGCGGCAATGACGCCTTGTTGCCTTTCCAGGTCTGCTTCATAACGCATCCGGGTCCGCCAGTAACAACTCCGCCCGGGCCAGCATGGCATCGACCTTGGTGGAATCCATGCGCTCCATGTTCCGGTAGATCATTCGCATGCGGTGATTGCCGGCAAACTGCTGGCGGTGACGATGAACGAAATGCCAGTAGAGACTGTTGAACGGACAGCTGTCTTCCTCGGTGGAAGTTTTGACGTTGTACTGGCAATGCTTGCAGTAGTCCGACATGCGATTGATATAACTTCCGGAAGCCGCATAGGGCTTGCTACCCAGATAGCCGCCATCCGCATGCATCACCATGCCCAGCGTGTTGGGCAGCTCCACCCAGTCGAAGGCATCGGCATACACTTTCAGATACCACTGGCAGATCGCTTCGGGGAGCACACCCAGCAACAGCGCGAAGTTGCCGGTGACCATGAGGCGCTGTATGTGATGGGCATAGGCATGGTCGAGGGTGTTGCGAAAGCACTCGGCCATGCAGTGCATTTTTGTCTCACCGGTCCAGTAATACGCCGGCAGTTTGCGGGTATTGCCGAGGCGGTTTTCCTGTGCGTAATCCGGCATCAGCAACCAGTAAATGCCACGCACATATTCCCGCCAGCCGATGATCTGGCGAATAAATCCTTCCACCGCATTGAGGGGGGCATCCCCTGCGTAATAGGCCTGCTCCGCCGCCTGACAGACTGCCATGGGATCCAGCAGACCGATGTTGATATAGGGGGAAAGCAGGCTGTGAAACAGGGTATCTTCGCCGGTGACCATGGCATCCTGGTAGTCACCAAAATGCGGCAGCCGGTGTTCGATAAAATGATCCAGCGCCTGTTGTGCCTGCTCACGGGTGGTGCCCCACTGGAAGTCATCCAGCGAGCCGATATGATCGGGGAACTGATCGGCCACCAGCGACAGTACCTGCTGGTCGATGGCATCGCGCTCGAAGGCCAGCACCGGTGGTAACGGCGTCTTGCCCTTGTAGGGCTGGCGGTTGTTGCTGTCGTAATTCCACTGCCCGCCGGCGGGTTCGTCCCCCTCCATGAGCAAGCCGGTGTGACGGCGCATTTCCCGGTAGAAGAACTCCATGCGCAACTGCTTCTTGCCAGAGGCCCACTGCTGAAAAAAATCGGGAGTGCAAAGAAAACGGGTATCGTCAAGACAGCGCACCGGCACGCCACTTTTTTGGGGCCAGTCATGATCGATGCACTGTTGCAGGCGGTATTCCCCACAGTGGGTCACCACCACTTCTTCGGCATCCGCATACTGCTCGGTAATCAGTGACGTAAAATCACCAAAGTCATGCTCGCCATAACGGTAATAATCCACCTGCCAGCCCGCTTTTTCCAGATCACCGGCAAAGTGGCGCATGGCACTGAAAATGAAAGCGATTTTTTGCTTGTGATGTTTGACGTAGATCGCCTCATCGGCCACCTCCGCCATCACCAGCCGGTCACACTTTTGATTCAGTGCAGAAAGCGTTGGCAGCGACAGACTCAACTGATCGCCAAGGATAAGACCGACTTTCACGACGCACCCTTCCGATTACGGGGTTCCCCATTGAAATTGAAGTCTGCACTAGCATCCGTACAAGAAAGGTGAAGAATGAATCCCCTGCCAAGCTCAGGAAGGGCGGGCACTTTTCTTTCTGCATTGGGGCCTGATGCCATAGGGGCATAGCTGACCCGGGGAAGAAAAACGGTGACATCCGATTGGCAAGATCTGACGAATTGCTGGTTCAGCGATATCTTTGGATTCACCAGTTCGGTTACAGGCAAGGGCCTACCGAAAGTCTTGGCACCTGTTGCATCTCTTGAACCAAAAAGCCACCTCAGATGCGGTGGCTTTTTGGGTTACAGCTGGTGAGCGCCAGCGGGTCAGGCGACGGCAGCTTCCTGCTGCGCGTCATTGCCATTTTCATACAGGGCTTCGAGACGATCGCCCTGGGTCATCAGGTATTCGAAGGCGGCCAGTGATGCCTTTGAGCCTTCGCCCATGCTGATGACGATCTGCTTGTAGGGCACGGTGGTCACGTCGCCGGCAGCGTAGATACCTTCTTGGGACGTCTGACACTTCTCGTTGATCTCGATTTCGCCGAAGCGGGTGCGCGCCACCACGTCGCCCAGGAATTCGCTGTTGGGCACCAGACCGATTTGCACGAAGACACCGGCGAGCGGAATTTCCTTCACTTCCTCCGTATCGCGGTCCGCATACTCGATGGCGGTGACCTTGCCGTTTTCCGCCTTGATTTCGCGGGTGGCCACGTTACGCAGAATGGTCACGTTGGCTTTCTCTTCCGCCTTGTCCACCAGCACCTTGTCGGCTTTCAGCTCCGGCATGAATTCGAATACAGTCACCGACTTCACGATACCGGCCAGATCCAGCGCGGCCTCGATGCCAGAGTTGCCTCCGCCGATTACCGCCACATCCTTGCCCTTGAAGAAGGGACCATCGCAGTGCGGGCAGTAGGCCACACCGTTACCGATGTTTTCTTTCTCACCGGGCACACCCAGCTCGCGCCACTTGGCACCGGTGGCCACGATCACCGTCTTGGTGTCGATCTCTTCACCGGAGGACAGCACCACCGTCTTGATTTCACCGTTTTCCACGCGCGCGACTTTCAGGTGTTCTTTCACCGTCACGTCGTACTCGTTCATGTGTGCCTGCAGGGCACCGGACAGTTCCGGGCCGGTGGTTTTCTTCACGGAGATCAGGTTTTCAATGTCCATGGTGTCTTTCACCTGGCCGCCGATACGATCGGCAATCAGGGTAACCTTGAGACCTTTACGTGCGCTGTAGATAGCCGCAGACACACCTGCCGGGCCACCACCGATGATGGTCACGTCCTGCAACGGCAACTTCTCACCGGCACCGGCCTGGGCGATGCTCGGGTCGTGTTCCAGCAACTTGTCGATGAGCTCGGCGGCGGTGACCTTGCCGTTGGCGAACAGCTCGCCGTTCAGGTACACGCTGGGCACACCCTGAATGTCGCGCTCGTTGACCACCTCCTGGAACAGGCCACCATCGATCATTTCCACAGTGATATTGGGGTTCAGCAGGGCGAACTGGTTCAACGCCTGGACCACGTCCGGACAATTGTGACAACTCAGGCTGATGAACACCTCGAAGTTGAGCTCACCCTGGGCGCCCGCCACCATGCGCTGGAGGCTGTCGTCCAGTTTGATCTCGGTACCGGATGCATGCAGAAAAGCCAGTACCAGAGAGTTGAATTCGTGGCCTGCGGGGATGCCGGAAAAACGAATGCCGGTATCTTCGCCATCGGCCTCCAGCAGGAAGCTGATCGCACTGCGCAGCGTGCCTTGTGTATCGCGTTCTTCGAACGCCAGGTTGTCACTGACACCGGCGATGTCAGACAGGAACGTTACCAGTTCGTCGCGCTTGCTGTGAGAGCCGGTTTGCAGCACGAAAGTGACTTTCTTCTGCATGTTGGCGGCGTAGCCCTTGAGAGCCTGCAAAATTTCATTCGTGAGCATGAGTATTCCCTTGTTCCAGATTCAGTCGTCAGTGACGGAGAAAATTCGGGTTGTGGAGCTAAAGCATTGAGCAGTCGGACGTCGGGGGTCTGACGTCGGACGCAAAACCAAGCTGGTTTTAGCGTCAGACTTCCGACGTCAGACGTCCGACCGACTATTTAGATCTTGCCGACCAGATCCAGGGACGGTGCCAGGGTGGCTTCACCTTCTTTCCACTTGGCCGGGCACACTTCGCCGGGATTGTTGCGCACGTACTGGGCCGCTTTTACTTTGCGCATCAGGTCGTCTGCGTCACGGCCAATACCTTCGGCAGTGATTTCCATGGCCTGGATCACACCATCCGGATCGATCAGGAAGGTAGCTCGGTCCGCCAGACCCTGACCTTCACGCATCACACCAAAGTTGTTGGTGATGGTGCCGGTCTGGTCGCCCACCATGTAGTAGTTGATCTTGCCGATGGTGTCGGAGGTGTCGTGCCATGCCTTGTGGGTGAAGTGGGTGTCGGTAGACACGGAGAACACTTCCACGCCCATTTGCTGCAGCTCTTCGTACTTGTCGGCCACGTCGCTCAGTTCAGTGGGACATACGAAAGTGAAGTCGGCCGGGTAGAAGAAGAAGATGGCCCACTTGCCTTTCACGTCAGCTTCGGAGATCTCGACGAACTCACCCTGCTTGAATGCGGTAGCGTTGAAGGGTTTGATCTCGCTATTAACTTGTGCCATGTGGTTAGAACTCCCTAGGTTGGCTTGTTTGGGTTTCGGGACCAAGAATGCGAGAAACCCGGCAATTGGTAAATTTGAAAGTCTTTATGATGGCAATAGGAAATACCTAACGGTCGCATCAGCGGCAAGACGGTGGGAGATACGGGCCATCCGGGCATTCTGGCTTACGGCTTGAAATGTTTGTGAAAGGGAAGGCACCGATGCCGCTACCGCAATCGCTACCAGCAAAACCTGACAAGAAAGGAACTTTCACCGACAATTGGGGCCAGATGGATGCCTCTGAAGCATGGAGAAATTCGGCCTGATTCCGAACCCGTGATGACGTTTAAACGACGACTGCTAAAGCTGATGGCACTGCTGACCATGGTCGCAGCGCTTTACCCGCTCTGGTATCTGGGGCAGGCACTGCGGCTGCAGACCCATAATCCGACCCACAGTGCCTATATGTCCCGCGCCCAGGAGCAGGGCAAGGTGAACCATGACTGGCGTGATTACGACCAGATCAGTGACTACCTGAAACGGGCAGTACTGATCTCCGAGGACGCCCAGTTCACCCGTCATGGCGGTTTCGACTGGCCAGGGATTCGCTACGCCCTGAAACGCAATCTGGAGGCCGGCAAGCCAGTGGCTGGCGGCTCCACCATTACCCAGCAACTGGCCAAGAACCTGTACCTTTCCGGCGATCGTTCCTACCTGCGCAAGGGCAAGGAGGCAGTGATTGCCCTGATGCTGGAAACCGGCCTGAGCAAGCGACGCATCTTCGAGCTTTACCTGAACATGGCCCAGTGGGGACACCAGATCTACGGCGCGGAAGCTGCCGCACAACACTATTTCAGTGTCAGCGCTGCCGACCTGACGCCGCTGCAGGCAGCCCAGCTTGCTGCCATGCTGCCAAGACCCAATCAATACGATTTCCGCGGCCCATCCGACTACGTGAACGAACGCGCCAACTGGATCATGGGGCAGATGCGACTGGTGGCCATTCCCGACCCCACCGAGGTACCGCTGCCCCCACTGGCGCCCCCGGTCACCGACAGCACTGAAGCCCCCGTGGCGGCTGCCCCCACCGAACATTCCGATAACCCACCAGACGCAGCCCCTGCTGCAGACAGTAACGATTCCCGGACTGCAGCTGCAGCAACCGACAACACCGACGACAGCGAACCCGCTCTTCCCGAACAAGGAACCCCGCAATGAAGCAGTATGCACTTATCCTTCTCACTGCCGCCCTGGCCCTGTCTGGCTGTGGTGACAGTGAGCCAGCGACTTCCGCCCCCGCCACTGAGGCCAGCAGCGAAAACCCGCTGAGCGGCGTCTGGGTTGAGGCTGAGCAGGTGCTGGTGCTGGAGAGCAACGGCGATTTCTATCTGCCCAATGACCCTCTGAGACAGGGGCTCAGCTGGGAGCAACAAGGCAATCAGTTCACCTTCCGCTACCTGGACAGCAATGCCCTCCGTATTGAGCAACGCACCGTTGAAGGCATGCAGCAGGGCGACACTCTGACACTGACGGCCCAGGACGCCACGCAACCCACCGACACCGACAACAGCGACACCTCACAGGATGAACCCGGCACACCACTGTTCACAGGGACGTTCGAACGGGACAACGCTGTCGTCGGTTATCTGAGCGGTCAGGTGCAACTGCCGGAGAATGCCACCTTGCCCGATCAGGCGGTGCTGACTGTTACCCTGCTGGCGGATGATGACATCGTGTTGCGCCGTGTAATTCGTCTGGATGTGGACGGCAACCGCTCCTCCTTCCGTCTCTATTATCCGGCGGCTGCGGTGAAAACGGACAAGCATTACCAGGTCAGCAGCCAGATCCTTGCTGGCGGCGGCGTTTTCTTTCAGTCTCAAAACACCGACCTGACCCGCAATCGCGATGGCTTTGACACCCTCACCCTGCCACTGGACCCGGTCATGACGGACAGCGAGACCCTGCGTGGTGCTCTGGTCTGGCAACGGGCCAACCCGGTATTCATCCTGTGTAACAGCGATCAGCGCTTGCAGGTATCCGGCCCTCAAGGCTCCGCACTGGTGGACGACATTCGCAAGGTCATGGCCTATCCGCAGCAACCGCGCATCGCCACCATCAGCGGCATACGCCGCAAGATCCCCGGCGAACAGGACGGCACAACCCAGGCCGCCGTCGCGGTGGAAAGCTACACCCTTGACGAAGTTAACGCCTTCACCGATTGCCAGATTCCCGGCGCCCAACTGACCAACACCCGTTGGGTGCTGACCCATCTTGGCGAGCAGGCCGTGGATGCTGACGCAGACAGCGCCGCCCCACATCTGACGTTCACGGATGGCCAGGCCCGCGGCAACGGTGGCTGCAACGGTTTTCAGGGCGGCTATCAACAGGAGGAAGCCGTGCTACGCTTCCAGTCCCTGACCAGCACTGAAATGGCCTGCCCGGCGCTGGAAACAGAACAGGCTTTCCACGAGGCGCTGAATCAGACCGATCATTACCGTATTGAGGGTGAGCTGCTGACGTTGTTTGACGACAAAGGCGAGCCCGTCGCCAGCTTTCAGGCACTGTATCTATAAAGCAGATGCAAGCTACAAGCCTCAAGCTGCAACGCGGGGAAGGCCTTTGCGATCCGACTCGCCGTGCCCGCGAACAATAACCGTTGGTGCGCGGGCACGGCGATGAATCAGCCCCGTCACCAATCCGTGTTGTAGCTTGAAACTTGTAGCTGCATTTTGAGGAAGGGATTCCCATGCGTATTCATTACCTTTCCCATGTTCCCTTTGAGCAACTTGGCGCCATGGAAGCCTGGTTCCGCCAGCGGGACATGGAGATCAACCATTCACTGTTGTTCAGGGGCGACTCCCTGCCTGCCCCGGAGGACCTTGATGTGCTGGTGGTCATGGGCGGCCCCATGGGTGCCGATGACGATGCTCTTTTTCCGTGGATGGCGGCAGAGAAAGCCCTGATCAAGGCCTGCATTGCGCAGGGAAAGAAAGTGCTTGGCATCTGCCTTGGCGCGCAATTGATTGCCCGGGTATTGGGCGCTGAGGTCAGCACGAATGACGAGAAAGAAGTGGGTTGGTTTCCGGTCTACCCCACCACGGCCGGCAAGGATGACAGCATCGGAAAACTGTTTGCCCCCCACGCCACAGTGCTGCACTGGCATGGTGACACCTTTGCCCTTCCCAAAGGCGCGGTGCACTTGCTGGAAAGCAAAGGCTGCCGAAATCAGGCTTTCCGCTACGGCGATCATGTCCTGGCGCTGCAGTTCCACCTGGAACTGGAACACAACAATGCCGCCGACCTGTGTGAGGCCTGCCCGGAGGATCTGACCGAAGGGGAATGGGTGGAAGACAAGGCCCGACTACTGGGCGATGAGCAACGGTTTGACGATGCAAAACAACTGCTGGGAAGGGTGTTGGGGGCCTTCCTGGGCCAGGGCATTAATTGATAATTGAAAATGGATAATTGATAGCGACGCGAATTAGCCGTTGGGGATTCTCAAAGCAAAGAGGCCGCGCCCATACGATGGGCGCGGCCTCTTGCGTCTCGGGGTGTGGATTGCTGCCCCGCGACAGTTATCAATTATCCATTTTCAATTATCAATTGCCTCTCACTGCCTTCCTCCAGCCTGCCGACCGCAGACAAAATCGCCTGCAGGGCAGCGGCGGTGGTGTCGGCGGCGGTGGCAACAGCGCTTTGCACCGAGTCACCAATCTGCACCCGCACACAGGCCATGGCATTGGCTTCGGTGTTGTCGCCCAATGAATACTCATCGAAGGACACCACTTTTACCTCGCTGCCGATCTGGCGATTGAGCGCTTCCACCAACGCAGACATGGCTCCATCGCCGCGGCCTGACAACAGGGTCACGGCCTGGCTGTCGTCACCAATACTGATCTGCGCCTGCACCTGGTCGTTGTTGCGATTCAGATCATAGGAGCGCAATGCCCAGCCCATGGGTACATTCAAATAATCACTGTTGAAGCGACGATGTACCCGCTCACTGGTGATCTCGCCCCCGTCTTCCTCGGCATCCTTCTGGACCACACCGGCCAGCTCCTGCTGCAACCAGCGCGGCAGATCAATGCCAAAGTCCCGCTCCAGCACGTGCGCCACACCGCCCTTGCCGGACTGGGAATTGATGCGCACCACTTCCTCATAACGACGGCCCACATCGGCCGGATCGATGGGCAGGTAGGCCACATTCCAGATATCGCCTTCCTGGTAGCGGGCCAGGCATTTGCGAATGGCATCCTGGTGACTGCCGGAAAACGCACTGAACACCAGATCACCGGCATAGGGGTGACGCGGATGGGTCTGGATGTCAGTAATTTCTTCCACCAGGGCGACAATGTCCTTCATGCGGGAGAAATCAATTTCCGGATCGATGCCCTGGCTGTACAGGTTCATGCCGGCGGTCACCAGGTCCATGTTCCCGGTGCGCTCGCCGTTGCCCAGCAAGGTGCCTTCCACACGATCCGCCCCGGCCATCACCGCCATTTCGGCAGCCGCCACGCCACAGCCACGGTCATCGTGGGTGTGCACGCTGATGATCACGTCATCGCGGTACTGAATATTCTCGTGGACCAGCTCCACCTGGTCCGCAAACACATTGGGAGTGCTGACTTCCACGGTGGCGGGCAGGTTGATGATCACCCGCTGGCCCTGATCCGGACGCCAGACGTTGTTCACCGCATCGATCACTTCGATGGCGAAATCGGTCTCGGTGGCGCTGAAGGTCTCCGGCGAATACTGGAAGCTCCAGTGTGTCTCCGGCTGCTTCGCGGCCTCTTCCTTCACCCAGCCGGCAGCACGCTCGGCAATGGCCTTGCAGCCGGCCTTGTCCACGCAAAACACCTGCTCGCGGAAAGTGGGCGAGGTGGCGTTGTAAATATGCACGATGGCGTTTTTGGCGCCTTTCAACGACTCGAAGGTACGGGCAATCAAATCCTGCCGGGCCTGGGTCAGCACCTGGATGTGCACATCGTCCGGCACCAGATCTTCCTCGATCAAGGCGCGGCAGAAATCGAAGTCGATCTGGCTGGCAGAAGGAAAGCCCACCTCGATTTCCTTGAAGCCCAGCTCCACCAGCATCTGGAAGAAGCGACGTTTCTGGGCCACAGACATGGGCTTGATCAGCGCCTGGTTACCGTCGCGCAGATCCACCGCCGCCCACAGGGGAGCTTTCTCGATACGCTGGCTTGGCCAGCGACGGTCGGGTTTGTCGATAACGGGAAAAGGCTGGTATTTGCGGTGATCAAAGCTCATCTCGAATTCCTTAACGTGAAAAGGGGCAGAAGCTGCCCCCCAGAATTACTAACCGGCTCTCCCAGGGATACTGCTCGGCGGCTAACAATTGCGATGTGATCTCGGGTCTCGATCAGGGCACGGGTAGGTGCTGTTAGCGACGGTGAGAGGCATCCGGCTTGTGGCTGTCTGCGTCATCGCCCTACGAGAGATACTTTACGGCTCCGTGCCGGCAATGTGCTTGCTTTTTTCAGCCCTTTTCGGCTTTATAAGCAATAACATTGCTCAAATATTGATTTCCGCGAGACTTTCAGCACATGAAACCTTCCGAACTGGCAAAACTCGACCGTACCGACCTGCGGATTCTGGAAGCGCTGCAGGGCAATGGCGGTCTGACCAACCAGCAACTGGCCGACGCCGTGGGCCTGTCTCCCTCCCCCTGTTCCCGACGGGTCCAGAAACTGGAAGCCGCCGGCATCATCGTCAAACGGGAAACCGTACTGGATGCCCGCAAGCTGGGGCTGGACCTGACGGTGATGATCCAGATCAGCATGGATCGCCACACCCCGGAACGCTTTGCCAATTTCGAGGAGAAGGTGGCCAGTTTTCCGGAAGTGCAGCAGTGCTATCTGGTCACTGGCCAGGATGCGGATTATCTGCTGAAGGTGGTGGTGCCAGACATCGACGCCTACCAGCATTTCCTGCTCAACCAGATCACCCGCATCGAAGGTGTCAGCGGCGTGCATTCCAGTTTTGTCATGCGGCGAGTGGTGGATACGGCGGCGTTGCCGTTGAATTATGTTGAGGTGTGAAACAGCTTCTAGCTTCTAGCTTCTAGCTTCTAGCTTCTAGCTTCTAGCTTCTAGCTTCTAGCTTCTAGCTTCTAGCTTCTAGCTTCTAGCTTCT
>NZ_WTUY01000022.1 GCF_009882945.1 Alcanivorax sp. DP30 | reverse complement strand
TGTAGCTTGTAGCTTGTAGCTTGTAGCTTGTAGCTTGTAGCTTGTAGCTTGTAGCTTGTAGCTTGTAGCTTGTAGCTCGTAGCTCGTAGCTCGTAGCTGATCGTCACCGATCCTCCGCGTATCGCGCCAACACCCATTGCCCGGCCGGCCGCTCGCGGAGTTTCTGCAGCTCGGACTGCAACGCTGATGGCAGGGTGCTTTCATCGAAGATATCCCAGGGCGTACCGGCAGGGCTAAGCAGAGGGGCCAACAGGCTGGCGGCGGCGATGTCGGCCAGGGTCAGTTGATCGCCCACCAGATAGCGACCGCTACCCTTCTTGAGCTGCTCTTCCAGCAACAGCAGCCCCTCCTCAAGCCGTTGACCGGCACGCATTACTGCTTTCGGCTCGATCCGGTACAAGCGCCGCACCCCTTCCCTGGTCAGCGGTGTCAGCACCGACTGAACCACACCGGGCAAGCCATAGGGGTTGAGCATGGCCTGCATCACTTCAGGGCGATCGATAATCTGCCCATACAGCCAGCGGCGCACATCCACGCCCAGCCTGTCGAATTTCTGCTCCAGCTCGATGACCCGGGCCCGCTGATCCGGAGCTACCGGTAACAGGCTCCGTTGCGGGTAATATTTCTCCAGGTAATAGGCAATCTTGGTGGAGTCGCCCACCGTGCGCCGGCCATCGCGCAGAATCGGCAGGGTATCGATCCGCGCCATCCAGCGGGTGCGCAGGCGATGGGGCCCGGGCAACAGGTTCTTCTCCTGGTAATCGAGTCCCTTGAAGTCCAGCTGCCAGCGGCTTTTCTCGCAATAATGGGAAATCGGAAACTGGTAGAGAATACGGTCCGTCATAATGTCATCAATCTGCCATGATTGAGACAAGTCTAGCCCAGCCTCCCCCGCGAACATCGGCACCAGCGCCTGGCCCCGTCGTCCCCCCAGCAACCGCCCTATCCGCCCTGTGGTGGTCGCTTTTTCAGCCCGCGTTGAGTAGCATTGCGCCCTCGAATTACGGAGGTCTGTCATGGGTTTCAAATGCGGTATCGTCGGTCTGCCCAATGTGGGTAAATCCACCCTGTTCAACGCGCTCACCAAGGCGGGGATTGATGCCGAGAACTTCCCGTTCTGCACCATTGAGCCCAACACCGGCGTAGTCCCGGTGCCAGACCCCCGTCTGGGCAAGCTGGAGGCCATCGTCAACCCGGAACGGGTAATGCCTGCCACCATGGAATTCGTGGACATTGCCGGCCTGGTGGCTGGCGCCTCCAAGGGTGAAGGGCTGGGCAACAAGTTCCTGGCCAACATCCGCGAAACCGATGCCATTGCCCACGTGGTGCGCTGCTTTGACGATGAGAATGTGATCCATGTGGCAGGCAAGGTCTCCCCACTGGATGATATTGCGGTGATCAACACCGAGCTGGCCCTGGCCGACCTGGATACCGTGGAAAAAGCCCACCTGCGTGCCACCAAGGCCGCCAAGGGACAGGACAAGGACGCCAAGGGTTTGCTGCCAGTACTCGACAAGGTGATGCCCGCGCTCAACGAAGGCGAGCCGGCTCGCTCTGTGGCACTCAGTGACGACGAGCGCAAGGCCATCAAGAGCCTTAACCTGCTTACCCTCAAGCCCACCATGTACATTGCCAATGTGGACGAGGGCGGCTTTGAAGATAATGCCCTGCTGGACGCCGTGCGCGAGCTGGCCGAGAAGGAAAATGCTTCCGTGGTGCCGATCTGCGCCAAGATCGAATCTGAAATTGCCGAACTGGATGATGAAGAAAAGGCAGACTTCCTGGCGGATCTGGGCATGGAAGAACCGGGCCTGAACCGGGTCATCCGCGCCGGATTCAGCCTGCTGGGTCTGCAGACCTACTTCACCGCCGGGGTGAAGGAAGTCCGCGCCTGGACCGTCAGAGTCGGCGCCACCGCTCCCCAGGCTGCCGGCGTAATCCACACCGATTTCGAAAAAGGCTTCATCCGCGCCGAAGTCACCGCCTACGACGACTACATCGAGTACAACGGCGAATCCGGTGCCAAGGAAGCCGGCAAATGGCGCCTGGAAGGCAAGGAATATATCGTCAAGGATGGCGACGTGGTGCACTTCCGCTTTAACGTCTAAAAGCCGCAGCTGGCAACACGCAAACAAAAAGGCCGCACCCTGCCGGATGCGGCCTTTTTTGTTTCACTATTAATTATTAACTGCTTTTTAGTCCGTCCCGCCAGCATTCACCGGCTCGAAGTCTTCATCCTTCAATTCCGGCAACTTCTCATCGCACCCCTGAATGCCCTGCTTCTTCAGGTTGGTGCAAACCCTGTCCAGTTTGTTATCGACCGCGTGCATGTGATCCAGCAGCAGATGAATCGCTTCCGCTACCGGATCCGGCATGTCATTGCTGACACCGTAGGCCTCAAAGCCTATCTTGTCGGCCATCTCCTTGCGGGTCTTTTCCTTTTCCGTCATTGGCTTGTTGATAACCCGACCGGGGATACCCACCACCGTGGCGCCTTCAGGCACCTCCTTGGTCACCACGGAATTGGAACCGATTCGGGCATTCTTGTGTACGGTAAACGGGCCCAGCACCTTGGCACCGGCACCCACCACAACACCGTCTTCCAGAGTCGGGTGACGCTTGCCCTTGTTCCAGCTGGTGCCGCCCAGGGTAACACCGTGATAGAGCGTCACATCGTCACCGATCTCTGCGGTTTCCCCGATCACCACTCCCATGCCGTGATCAATAAAGAAGCGCCGACCAATCTGGGCACCGGGATGAATTTCAATGCCAGTGGCCCAGCGCGAAAAAGTAGAGACAAATCGCGCCAGTTGCTTGAAACTCCGCCGCCACAAGGCATGAGCCAGACGGTGAAACAGCACCGCATGCAAGCCGGGATAATTAAGCAACACCTCCAGGGTGTTGCGGGCCGCCGGGTCCCGGTGAAAAACCGACGCAATGTCCTCGCGTACTCGATCAAACATAACTACCTCATCACGGACCAAAGCCCTGATTGATACGGAGCAGGCACCGCTTAAGGCTTGTCCGTACCGTTCATTCTTTTCTCCAGTGCCACCAGCACACCGCGCAAGATGCTCATTTCCATTTTGTCCGGTCGCGCCCGCATAAACAAACGGCGCATGCGAGTCATTACCTGCCCAGGCTGCTCGGGATTGAGGAAGCCGCTCTGCTCCATGACCCGTTCCAGGTGATCAAGAAAACCGGACACTGCATCGTTGGTGGCCAGGGGTTCATCCCAGAACATTTCCGGCAACGGCATGGCTTCCCTGCGCGAACGGGACTCCTGCAGATCAAAATCTTCCCCCAGCAGGGCCAGGCGTAGCTCATAGCTGATCAATTGCACCGCCGAGGCCACATTCAGCACCCCGTATTCCGGGTTGGCAGGCACACTCACATGCAGGTTGCAACGGCGCAGCTCATCATTGGTGAGCCCGCGGTCTTCGCGGCCGAACAGCACCGCAATACGGGTTTCGTCTGGCTCGTGGGACAACTGAGCGGCCAGCTGACGCGGGGTCAGACAGGGCCAGGGGATGCGCCGCTGACGGGCACTGGTGCCGATCACCAGAGTGGCACCTTCCAGGGCTTCATCCAGGCTCTGGCAGACCTGGGCCGCCTCCAGCACATCACCGGCCCCGGAGGCCCGCGCAGTGGCCTCCACATTGGGATAAGACTGCGGCTGCACCAGACGCAAATCCGACAGCCCCATGGTTTTCATGGCCCGGGCTGCCGCCCCCACATTGCCGGGATGGGTGGTTTCCACCATCACGATACGCACATTTTCCAGCATCAGCGTTCCTGTACAGAGGTCTGGTCGTAAAAGATGGCAATGTTATCATGGGACTGTATTAATGACCGCTTAAGCTGCCCACAACGCCCGGGCTCTGCTACAATTCGCGCCCCCGGACAGGTTCGCCCTGTGCACCGGCGTTCTTTGACAGCCTATTTCTTTTTTGAGGACAGATGCATGCATGCGCCGCAAGTGAATATCGCCCTGCGAGCCGCCCGTACCGCGGGCAACCTGATTCGACGAGCCGCCGAGAGCAGCGACCCGGTATCTGTCAGCAAGAAAGGCATGAATGACTTCGTTACTGAAGTGGATCGTGCGGCGGAAAAACGCATCATCGAAACCCTCCTCAAAGCCTACCCGGACCACGGCATTCTCGCCGAGGAATCCGGCATCATCGAAGGCAAGGGCGAAGGCGCCGACTACCAGTGGATCATCGACCCACTGGATGGCACCACCAACTTTATTCACGGTTTCCCACAGTTCTGTGTCTCCATTGCCCTCAAGTACAAGGGCAAGCTGGAACATGCTGTCATTTATGATCCCAACCGTGATGAAGAGTTTACCGCCAGCCGGGGCCGCGGCGCCGCGCTCAATGGCCGCCGTATCCGCTGCACCAACCGCCCCGGTCTGGAAGGCTGCCTGATCGGTACCGGCTTCCCGTTCCGTCAGGATCAAGCTCCCTTCATGGACGCCTACCTGGGCATGTTCGCCGATATCGCCGCCAGCACCGCCGGCCTGCGTCGGCCCGGCTCCGCGGCACTGGATCTGGCCTGGCTGGCCGCCGGTCGTCTGGACGGCTTCTTCGAATTCGGCCTGGCCGAGTGGGACATGGCCGCGGGCGCACTGCTGATCACGGAAGCCGGTGGTCTGATCGGCGATCTGAGCGGTGGCCATAAATTCCTGGAAAGCGGCGGCGTCGTCGCCGGCAGCCCGAAAGTCTTCAAGGGCCTGCTGCAAAAGATCAAACCCCACCTTACCGAGGGACTGCGGAGATAAGCTGCCAGCTTCTAGCTGCAACGCGGCCCAAGCCCAGTGCCAACCTGCACTTCTTGAGCCGCGCCCCATCGCCCTCTGTGGCAGCGTCCTTCCTGTTCAGTGTTTCTGCTTCTCCACTTTTTCCCGCAGCTCACAGTTAATCGCTAGCAGCTGATTTCCTTAGGCCCCAAACTGATTTTTGAAATTCGGCATAGACATATCCGTGGGCTTTGCTAGCGTGAAAGACAGACGCGTTCGCAAGGAGACCCGGAATGACCTCAGTAAAGCTATCGGATCAGGCCCTATTCCGTGAACAGTGTTACATCAATGGGCAATGGTGTGATGCCGACGACGGAAGCACCATTCAGGTAGATAACCCGGCCAGCGAAGAAGCGATAGGCACCGCCCCCCGCATGGGCGAAGCCGAGACCAACAAGGCCATCGAGGCTGCCAATACGGCCTTCCCGGCCTGGCGGGACAAGCCGGCAGCAGAGCGCGCCAACCTGCTTGAAGCCTGGCACGACCTGATGATGCAGCATCAAGACGATCTCGGACGGTTGATGACGCTTGAGCAGGGCAAACCACTGGCCGAAGCCAAGGGGGAAATTGCCTACGCCGCTTCTTTTCTGAAATGGTTCTCCGAAGAAGCACGCCGCGCCTACGGCGACACCATTCCCGGTGCCAAGCCCGGTCAGCGTATTGTCGTCATCAAGCAACCCATCGGTGTTACCGCAGCGATTACCCCCTGGAACTTTCCCTCTTCCATGATCACTCGCAAGGCCGGTGCAGCACTGGCCGCCGGTTGCACCATGGTGGTCAAACCGGCCAGTGCCACTCCCTATTCGGCCCTGGCACTGGCAGAACTGGCAGAGCGAGCAGGCATTCCCGCCGGCGTATTCAACGTGATTACCGGCAGTGCCGGGGCCATTTCCACGGCACTAACCGACTCCACCATTGTACGCAAACTCAGCTTCACGGGCTCCACTGAGGTCGGCAGCAAGTTGATGGCCCAGTGCGCGAAGCACATCCAGAAGGTATCTCTCGAGCTTGGTGGCAATGCGCCCTTCATCGTGTTTGACGATGCGGACCTGGACAAGGCAGTGGAAGGTGCCATGGCCAGCAAATTCCGCAACACCGGCCAGACCTGTGTCTGCGTGAACCGCTTTCTGGTTCAGGACAGCGTCCATGACGCCTTCGTGGAAAAACTGAAAAACGCCATTGAGGCCATGAAGATTGGCGATGGCCTTGAGGAAGGGGTCACCCAGGCAGCCTTGATCAACCGCGGCGCCGCGGACAAGGTCATGGAGCATATTGAGGATGCACTGGGCAAGGGCGCCAAGGTGATAACAGGTGGGCAGCGCCACCAGAAAGGGGGCAGCTTTGTGCAACCCACATTGATTACCGGCGTTACCCAGGACGCTCAACTTTGCGCGGAAGAAACCTTTGGCCCCCTGGCAGCCGTGATCCGCTTCAACGATGAAGAGGAAGCCATCCGTATCGCCAACGATACCCCTTACGGACTGGCCGCCTACTTCTACAGCAACAACATCCACCGCTGCTGGCGCGTGGCAGAGGCGCTGGAAAGCGGCATGGTCGGTGTCAACGAAGGCATCATCTCCAACGCCGCCGCCCCGTTCGGCGGCGTCAAGGAATCCGGCCTCGGCCGGGAAGGTTCTCACCAGGGTATGGACGAATACCTGGAAGAGAAATATCTCTGCATGGGGAGTTAAAAGCAGCTACCAGCTTCTTGCGACGAGCCGCTGCGCGGTCACAGGGCAGACACAATGATGATCCTTTGGCCGGGTAAAAACCTTGATTGCAGCGATGCCGAGGTTCCGGTTTTAAGCGCGTTGCTGATAGCTGGAAGCTCGCCGCTGACAGGAGTTATGGATGACGGAAACGCTGAAAATCGCCCTACTCCCCGGTGACGGTATTGGCCCCGAGGTCATGACAGTCACCGAGACCTTGTTGGCGCAGCTGGTGGAGCGCTTCAAGCTGCCTCTGGAAGCGGTGAATTTCGACTGGCCTTCCCATGCCTGGCATCAACAACATGGAGAGATGATGCCGGCAGACGGCGTCGAACAACTACGCGCCTTCGATGCCATTCTGCTGGGCGCCCTGGGAGACCCCGGACCCATCGATGACCCACAGCGCTATGTGCTTTCCGACAGTGTTTCCCTTTCCCCCCTGCTGGAACTGCGCAAGCAACTGAATCTGTGGGCCTGCGAGCGCCCCGCCCGCTGGTTGCCCGGCGCCCCCCAGTATCTGGCTGACGCACGGGCCAACGATGTGGACATGCTGGTAATCCGGGAAAACAGCGAGGGGGAGTACAGCAATCAGGGCGGTCGTTTACGCGCGGGCACGCCCAGCGAAGTGGCGACCCAGGTGGAAGTCTTTACCGCCGGCGCCACTGAACGCCTGATCCGGCATGCCTTCGAACGCGCTCGCCAACGCGCCACAAAGCGCAACATCACTCGACACTTTGCCAACGACACCACGGCTCAGGTGTGTCTGATCACCAAACGCAATGCGCAACCCTTCTGGGGCGACCTGTATACCGAAACCTTTGAACGCATTGCACAGGAATATCCGGATGTAGACACACATCATGAACTGGTGGATGCCGCCTGCATGAAATTCGTGCAATGCCCCTGGCGCTTCGATGTGGTGGTGGCCAGCAACCTGCACGGCGACATTCTCACAGACCTGGCCGCGGTACTGTGCGGCGGCCCGGGGCTCGCGCCCTCAGCCAACCTTAATCCGGCGGATGATCGTATACCTGCGTTGTTTGAGCCGGTGCACGGCAGCGCCCCGGACATTGCGGGCCGCAACATGGCGGACCCCAGGGCCACCCTGATGAGTCTCGCCATGCTGCTGGATAATCTGGCCCCGAAACATCCGGCCATCGGCAATGCGGCACAACATCTGCATGACCTGATTGCAGAGGATCTGAAAGACGCTTTCTCGGGAACAAGAGAAACCGGGCAACGACTGAGTCAACGACTGGCTGCGGGATAACCCCAACGGCCAAAGCGCGACAGAAAGGAGGCGCCATGAGTCATCTGTCCCCCCTGCTGGTACAGTCCAGTGGCATTTGTGCGGAGCGCGGCGAAGGTAGCTGGCTCTACGACAAGGACGGCAATCGCTGGCTGGATTTCACTTCCGGCATTGGCGTCACTGCCACCGGCCACTGCCATCCCAAAGTGGTAGCAGCCGCCCAGGAGCAGGTTGCCAAACTGGTGCATGCCCAGTACGCCACCGTCACCCACCCCAACATGCTCGCCCTGACCGATCGCCTCTATTCACATCTGCCCCAGGGGCTGGACGCCGTGGCGTTTTCCAATTCCGGCAGCGAATCCGTGGAAGCCGCCGTCAGACTGGCTCGCCAGGCCACCGGCCGGACCAATTTGATCGCATTTCGGGGCGGCTTTCATGGACGCACTCTGGCCGCGGCTTCCCTAACCACCTCCACCAGCAAGGTACGCACTGGCTGGCAACCGCTCATGGCCGGGGTCAGCATCGCTCCGTTCCCCCATGCCTATCGTTACAATCAGGACATGGATGAGTGTGTCGCGGCCTGCCTGCACGAACTGGACCATGTCTTCGCCACCGAATGTAATCCGGCAGACACCGCCGCCATGATTATCGAACCGGTGCAGGGCGAGTACGGCTACTACCCCGCCACCGAAACCTTTATGAAAGGTCTGCGGGAGCGCTGCGACAAACACGGCATCCTGCTCATCGCCGACGAGATTCAAGCAGGCTACGGCCGTACCGGAAAATTCTGGAGCCACGAACATTACGGCGTAAAACCCGACATCATCATTACCGCCAAAGGCCTGGCCAGCGGCTATCCGCTGTCCGCCATTGCCGCCAGCAAGGAACTGATGAATCACGGCTACCCCGGCTCACAGGGCGGCACCTATGGTGCCAATGCGGTTGCCTGTGCCGCCGCCCTGGCAACCCTGGATGTCATCGAGGAAGAACAACTGGTCGCCCGCGCAGAAAAACTCGGTAATGCGTTACGCAGCCACCTGGAAGGCCTGCAGAAGGAACACGACTGCATTGATGAAATCCGGGGTGCAGGCCTGATGCTCGGCGTAGAAATGGTCAGTGCCCCGCACACCCCGGACGGTGACCGCGCCGCCCGGATTCTCAAACATTGCGAACAAAACGGTATGCTGATGTTGCGCTGCGGCAGCCAGGGACAAGTGGTCCGCTGGCTACCACCACTCACCGTCACCGAAGCAGAAATTGACAAGGCCGTTGGCCTGTTCGAGGCGGCCCTGAAAGAAACCTGAAAAACAGCAACAAGCTGCAAGCTACAACGCGCTTCAGTGTCTTGCAGTTGAAAGCGGTTTCCGCCGCGTCAACAGCCCAACCGCGGGCTCAGAGTCTGAAAAGGATCAGACCTTGCCCGCGTTGAAGCTTGTGGCTTGCGGCTTGTAGCTAACGAAGGAGTTTAAATGACACAACCCACCATCACCGTCCTGCTCGCCGAAGACGAACCGAGCCTGCCTGGTCTGGATTCCCTTGCCGGTCAGGCCGAGGTGCGTGAGGCGCGGACGCGGGGGGAGTTGCAAGCGGCGCTGCCGGTGAGCGATGTGCTGGTGGTGACGGATTTCCGTACCGGGATGCTTGAAGCGGTGTGGCCACAGAATTGTCCGGTGCGCTGGGTCCATGCCACCAGTGCCGGTGTGGATGCGCTGATGATCGAGCCGATCCGCAACAGCGAGATCGTGGTCACCAACGCCCGCGGCATTTTTGATCGTGGCATTGCCGAATACGTGCTCGGTGCCCTGCTGCTGTTTGCCAAGGACACGCTCACCAATCTGTCACTGATGAAGGAACACCGCTGGCAACATCGCGAAACCCGATTGCTGCGGGACAGCCAGGCTGTGGTAGTGGGCGCCGGTTCCATAGGCCGCGAAGTAGCCACCCTGCTCGGGCTTCTGGGTGTCAACGTCATCGGCACCGCTCGCAATGCGCGCGAGGATACCGTCTTTGAAAAGGTCCATGCTCAAGAGGATCTGCCAGATCTGCTCCCGGACGCGGACTACGTCATCATTACCGCACCACTGACATCAGACACCGAAGGCCTGTTCGATGCAGACCAGTTCCTGCGCATGAAACCCGGCGCGGTGCTGATCAATGTGGGTCGCGGCCCCATCGTGCAAACCGACGCCTTGCTCGCCGCCCTGCAAAGCGGACGGCTGGGCGGCGCAGCGCTGGATGTCTTTGAAGAAGAACCGCTGCGCGCCGATCACCCGCTATGGGATCAACCCAACGTGATGATCTCTGCCCATATGGCCGGAGACTTCATCGGCTGGCGCGCGGCACTTGGCCAACAATTTGTCGATAACTTTCAACGCTGGCAACAAGGGGAACCCCTGAAAAACCCCGTCAGCAAGGAACATGGCTATGTAAGTAACGCTTGATGCCAGAAGCCTGAAACAACAACCCAGCCCGGGCTTCTGACCCAAGCGATGAGCGTCAAACCAGGAGGTACGCCGATGAGCAAGGAACTACTGACCATGAGTGCCCAGGCACTCAAAGCCGCCTACCAGACAGGCGCCTTATCGCCGGTGGAAGTTTGCTCCACCCTGCTGGATCATATTGAAAAGCACGATGAAGCATTGAATGCCTGGTGTCTGATCGACCGTGACACCACACTGCAATGGGCTCAAGAATCCGAGCAACGTTACCAGAATGGTAAATCTGAAGGTCTGCTGGATGGGGTGCCGGTGGCGGTCAAGGATGTGTTCCTCACACCCATGTGGCCGACGGTGAAGGGGTCAAAAACCATCGACCCGGAATCCACGCTCAATAAACGCTCCCCTGCCGTAGCGGCACTGGAGCGCCACGGTTATGTTCCTCTTGGCAAGACAACCACACCGGAATTCGGCTGGAAAGGCATTACCGACAGCCCTCTATGCGGCCCCACCAACAATCCCTGGAACCCGGCCCGGACCGCAGGGGGCAGCAGCGGTGGCAGCTCCGCCGCCGTCGCCGCGGGTATGGCTCCGCTGGCGCTGGGCACTGATGCCGGCGGCTCCATCCGCATTCCTGCCGGTTTCTGCGGCATCGTTGGCCACAAGCCCACCTTCAGTGAAGTGCCCCACTGGCCCGCCAGCCCCTTCGGCACGCTCGCCCATGCCGGCCCCATGACCCGCACGGTAGCGGATGCGGCACTGATGATGAACGTGATGACGGAAGCGGATCCCCGCGACAGTCTGGCGGCCCCCCGTCGCCACATCGATTACGTCAAGGAGCTGCATCAGCCCATGAAGGGGCTGCGCATCGCCATGAGCCCCAATCTGGGCTACGTAGACGTGGATGCGGACATCGACAAGGCCTTCAAGGAAGCCGCCAAGGTGTTCGAAGCCCTTGGCGCCATCGTCACCGAAGCCGACCCGGGCTTCAGTAACCCGCTGGCCGCCTTCAGTCACCTTTTCTACAGTGGTGCCGCCAATGCCATGCGCGACCTCGGCGATCGCCAACGCAGCCTGATGGATCCGGCTCTGGTGGAAGTGGCAGCCAAGGCAGAGAAGCTCAGCATGCTTGATTACCTCGGCGCCATGAACGAGCGCATGGCGGTGAGTGAACGCATGGCGGTGTTCCACACCAAATACGATCTGTTGATCACCCCCACCCTGCCCATCGAAGCCTTCGACACCAACCGTGAAGTGCCGGTGGACTGGCCCAGCACTCGCTGGCCCACATGGACGCCGTTTACCTACCCCTTCAACATGACCGGCCAGCCAGCGCTGTCGGTGCCCATGGGGCTCAACAGTAATGGCATGCCCATGGGGTTGCAGATTGTCGGCGCCCGATTCGACGATGCCCGGGTGCTGGCCGCCGGCCATGCCTTCGAACAGGCGCAGCCATTCGTTCACCTGCCGCCAATGCTGCAGGACTAGCCTCTCTCCGTAGGAGCGTCGCTGGCGGCGCGATTCCGGCGATGGTTATCGCGCCGCCAACGACGCTCCTACGGCAGGACTGATCGCCAACAGGAGAACATGATGGGCAATATCAATCTGGACACGGATTTCTACGAAAGCGAAGACCCGATCTGGAACCCGGCGTTGCTCACCATTCCGGTGCCGGGCATTCGCCGCATGGTGAACCTGGCCGCAGATCTGGACGACGTGATCCACCTGTCCATCGGCCAGCCGGACTTCAAACCACCAGGGCATGTCATTCAGGCCGGGGTAGACGCCCTGAACGCAGGCCAGACCGGCTACACCATGGATGCCGGCTTGCCGGAATTGCTGGAAGCACTGGCGGACTATTACAGCCAACGTTACGGCCGCCCACTGTCTCCGGAAAACATGATGATCACCACCGGGGCGACGGAAGCCATTTATCTGGCCCTGACAGCCACCTCCGCACCGGGACGGGAATTCATTGTCCCGGATCCCTCGTTCATGCTTTATGGCCCACTGATTCGCATGAACGGTGGCACGGTAAAACACATTGCCACCCGTGCTGAAAATGACCACCAGCTGGATCCCCAGGAAGTGATCGACGCCATGGGGCCCAACACCTTTGCCGTGGTTCTCAATTCCCCCAGTAATCCCACCGGCACCATCTACCCACGTGAAACCATCGAAGCCATTGTGGAAGAAGCTGCCTATCGGGGAATCCATGTCATCAGCGATGAAGTCTACGATCATCTGATCTATGATGGCCGTGAATACCCCAGCGTGCTGTCCTGCTGCTCGGATCTGGATCACGTGATGGTGATCAGCAGCTTCTCAAAAACCTTTTCCATGGCAGGCATGCGAGTAGGTTGGCTGATCGGCAGCCAGGGCGCCATCAAGAAACTGCGCCGCTACCACATGTTCACCACCACCGTAGCCAACACACCTTGCCAATGGGCCGGCGTCGCGGCCTTGCGTGGCAGCAACCAGTTTATCGACAGCATGGTGGAAGAATACCAGCAACGCCGCGACCGCCTGGTGGAGTTAGTGGAACAGACCCCACACCTCACCGGCTACCGACCGGAAGGCGCGTTCTATCTCTTCCCTTCTCTTCCGGAGGGAGTGGACGGCGCTAACGTGGCCCTGAAAATGCTGCGGGAAACCGGCGTCTGCACCATCTCCGGCGACACCTTCGGCGAAGCCGGCAAGAGCGCATTGCGCATCAGCTACTCCACCTCCCTGGATCAGATTGAAGAGGCCTTCGAGCGGATTATTCCATGGATGAAGAAACAAAATTTTTCGTAAAGCTGCAAGCCTCAAGCTGCAAGTTACAACGCGAGAAAGGCCATCTTGAGCAACAATGCCATACCCCGCTTGATGGCTGAAAATTGTGCGCGGGCAAGGCGCCAGGATCTTCTGCCACACTACTCTGTGTTGCAGCTTGAAGCCTGTAGCTTGCTTCTTAATCGCCTGCAGGCAGGCTCCTACGGCAGTACTCAAACAAAAAAGCCGCGAACGAATCGCGGCTTTTTTGTTTTCGCTGTTAACTTTTAATCATTAACTTTTAACTGCTTTTTCATGGCATTTCATCAATCTCTTCCGGCTCAGGAATCAGGAAGTCTTCCTTGCTTACCTTCATCATGAACAGAATGTTGCTGACCACATAGATCGATGAATAGGTACCAACGAACACACCCACTAGCAGCGCCTCAGAAAACGCACGCATCACTTCACCACCGAAGAAATACAACGCCACCAACACCAGCAAGGTAGTCAGGGAGGTGTTGATTGTCCGGCTGAAAGTGGCGTTCACGGCACTATTGATAATCGTATCCGGATCATTCTGCCGGGAATTACGAAAGTCCTCCCGGATCCGGTCTGCCACTACGATGGAGTCATTGAGCGAGTAACCAATCAGGGCCAGTACCGCCGCCAGCACCGTAAGATCAAACGGCCACTGCACCAGCGAGAAAATACCCAGCACGATAATCACGTCGTGAAACAGGGCCACCACCGTGGCAACACCAAACTTGTTGGAAAACCGGAACCAGACATAAACCATCATCAGCCCCAGAGCGAGCAACATGGCAGTGCCGGATTCGTCGCGCAGCTCATCCCCTACCTGGGGACCGACGAACTCCACCTTCATCAACTCAAGTTCTTCATTGTGCAATTTTAGTGCGGCAAAAACGTCGTAACCCACTTCATCCGCATTGGAGCCCTCCCGTGGCGCCACACGAACGTTCACTTCCTTGGGTGAGCCGTAATGCTGCACCACGGCATCGTTAAAACCGGATGCCGCCAGATCGGAACGGGCCTGTGACAACTCCACATCCACTGGGCTCTTCACCACCACGGTGGTACCACCGGTGAAATCCAGGCCCAGGTTGAGACCACGGGTCACCAGCAGCACCACCGAGGCAATTACCAGCAACAAGGAGAGAACACCCAACGGTTTGCGGGCGCCCATAAAATTAATGTTCATGGTTCCTTTACTCATCGCATCACCGCCTTAAATACTCAGTTTCGTCGGTGCACGAGCGCTGCGCCCGTAGACCATTTCCGCCATGGCACGGGTACCAATGATAGCCGTGAACATGGAGGTGAGAATGCCGATGAACAGTGTCACCGCGAAGCCCTGAACAGAACCGGTACCAGCAGCAAACAGGATCACGGCCACGATCAGTGTGGTGATGTTGGCATCCAGAATAGTGGTAAATGCACGGGCGTATCCTTCCTCGATGGCCTGGCGGGGGTTGAGGCCACGACGCAGGTCTTCCTTGATCCGTTCGAAGATCAACACATTGGCATCCACCGCCATACCCACGGTCAGCACGATGCCGGCAATACCCGGCAGGGTCATGGTGGCACCGGGAATCAGGGACATGATGCCAACAATGATGATCAGGTTGCCCAGCAGAGCCACATTGGCAATCAGGCCGAACAGCTTGTACCAGACGATCATGAAGATCAGCACCAGCGAAAGCCCCAGCGCCATGGACTTGAGGCCCGCTTCAATATTCTCGGCCCCCAGGCTTGGACCTACGGTGCGCTCTTCCACAATGCTGACCGGCGCGGCCAGGGAACCCGCACGCAGAAGCAGCGCCAATTCGGAGGCTTCTGCCGGGTTATCCAGCCCGGTAATACGGAAGCGGCTGCCCAGGGTGTCCTGAATGGTGGCCACATTGATCACGTATTTGTCGGTGGTGCTGGTGATCTTGTCCACCATCTTGCCATCTTCGCCCTCGACTTTTTTCACGTCAGTCTTGGTTTCGATAAACAGCACGCCCATGGGGTTGCCCACGTTCTTGCCGGTAATCCTCTGCATACGGCGGGCACCGTCGGAATCCAAAGTCACGTTCACTTCCGGAGAGCCGGACTGCTGATCGAAACCCATACGAGCATCAATCACCTGATCACCGGTGGCGATCTTGGATTTATTCAGGGCCACAATACGGCCTTCCTGACCCTTGAAGGGAAAGAACTCCAGCCCCGGAGGAGCAATCCCGGTACGCAGACGCGCAGAAGATACGCTGTTATCGACCAACCGGAATTCCAGGGTCGCAGTACGGCCCAGAATCCGGCGAGCCTGGGAGGCATCCTGAATCCCCGGAAGCTGTACCACGATGCGATCCGCCCCCTGACGCTGAACGACGGCTTCTGCCACGCCAAGTTCATTCACTCGCTTGTTCAACGCGGTACGGTTCTGGTCCACCGCATAGTCCTGCATTTCCTTGAGCGCGCTGTCGTTCAGCACCAGCACCACTTCCGGCGAATCCCCCGCGGGCTTCATGGTGAACTTGTCCAGCGCCTGACGGAGCGATGCGCGGGCCGCGTCGGCGGCCACCTGATCCGCAAAGGTGACGGTCAGGGTTGTGCCATCCATTTCCACACTGCGATAGCGCACACCGGCATCCCGCAGAGTGAGCTTGGCATTGCCTGCCCAGGCTTCCATCCGGCTGGAGACGACCGCATCCATATCCACCTGCAGCAGGAAGTGCACACCACCACGCAGATCCAGCCCCAGATTCATGGGGCTGGCACCGATGGCGCGCAGCCATTCAGGCGTGGTTGCCGCCAGATTGAGAGCAACAACATAATTGTCGCCCAGCGTTTCAGAGGCCAGCTCGCGGGCACGCAACTGGGCTTCGGTATCAGACAGACGCACTAACAGAGACGTGCCTACGACTTCCCCGGGCCCATGTTGAAGGCCGGCCTTATCCATGGCGCTCAGCACACGTTGGCGAGTCATATCGGAGACTTCACCACCAGCTTCTGCGTGGCTGATCTGGATAGCCGGAGCATCCGGGTAAAGGTTAGGCAGTGCATAGAGGCCGCAAACAACAAGCGCGGCCAGAAGGAGAAAAAATTTCCAGCGTGGATAGCGGGTCATAGCTCTTTCCGGTGTTTATTCCGGTTGTGTCCGGTGTAATAAAAAGCCCCGTACAGGACGGGGCAGAGTCTTTTTAGATGGACTTGATGGTGCCCTTGGGCAGGGTGGCCTGGATGCTTTGTTTCTGCAGCTTGATTTCCAGGTTGTTACTGATTTCCACTACCACAAAGTCATCGGTGACCTTGGCAATCTTGCCGAGGATGCCACCGCTGGTGACGACCTCATCACCCTTGCCCAGGTTCTCCACCAGGCTCTTGTGCTCCTTGGCACGCTTCTGCTGCGGGCGAATCAGGAAGAAATAGAACACTACCATCATCACAACCAGCATGATCAGTTCGACGCCACCCGGGCCAGCCGGTGAGGCAGGTGCAGCAAAAGCCGGGGACACCATGGCAGACGCCAGCAGGGCCAACAGGGAACGCATTGCGATTTTCATTGTTTACTCCAGTAAGCAGTCATAACGCCGGGGTTTGCTCGCCCCGCGCGGCATAGAAGTCGTCCACAAAGGCGGACAATGTACCCCCTTCAATGGCCCCCCGCAATCCAGCCATCAGGCGCTGGTAATAGCGCAGGTTATGGATGGTATTGAGCTGGGAACCAAGCATTTCGTTGCAGCGATCCAGATGGTGCAGGTAGCTGCGCGAGAAATGCTGGCAGGTATAGCAGTCACAACCCGCCTCCAGGGGAGACAGGTCATGACGATGTTTGGCATTGCGGATCTTGATCACGCCTTGCGCGGTAAACAGATGGCCGTTACGGGCATTGCGGGTGGGCATCACACAGTCGAACATGTCTACTCCGCGGCGTACCGCCTCCACAATATCCTCCGGCTTGCCCACTCCCATCAGATAACGGGGACGATCTTCCGGCATGTGCGGCGTCAGGTTACCCAGGGTACGCAGCATCTCTTCCTGGGGTTCACCCACGCTGAGGCCGCCCACCGCATAACCATCAAACCCGATATCCACCAGCCCTTCGAGGGATTCGCGGCGCAGGTTGTCATACATGCCGCCCTGCACGATGCCGAAACAGGCGGCATCATTGCCTTCATGGGCGTCTTTGGAGCGTTGGGCCCAGCGCAGTGAAAGCTCCATGGAATCCCGGGCCTGTTGCTCAGTGGCCGGGAACGGCGTGCATTCGTCAAAGATCATGCAGATATCACTGCCCAGGGAGCGCTGCACCTGCATGGCCTTTTCCGGTGTCAGTTCCACCTTGTCGCCATTGATGGGGTTCTTGAACACCACCCCCTGCTCTGAAATCTTGCGCATTTCCCCCAGACTGAACACCTGAAACCCGCCCGAGTCGGTGAGAATCGGCTTGTCCCACTGCATAAAGCCGTGCAGGGAACCGTGGGCCTCGATGACCTCAGTGCCAGGACGCAGCATCAGGTGAAAAGTGTTGCCCAGACAGATTTCTGCGCCGGTGTCGGCCAGATCCTTTGGCAACATGCCTTTCACTGTGCCGTAGGTACCTACCGGCATAAAAGCTGGCGTCTGGATGGTGCCGCGCGGAAAGGTGATCTGGCCGCGCCGCGCAGAACCATAGGTAGCATTGAGAGAAAACTGCATTCGAGACATTCAACGCCCCTCTGCGGGAGGCATATCCACCCGCTCAATAAACATTGCATCGCCGTAGCTAAAAAACCGGTATTGCGCGTCAATTGCTGCCTGATAGGCGGCCATGACCCGGTCGCGACCGGCGAAGGCGCTGATCAGCATCAGCAACGTGGACTTGGGAAGATGGAAATTGGTCACCAGACAATCCACCAGCCGGAACCGGTAGCCCGGATAGATAAAGATTTCAGTCTCACCCTGCCCCGCCATCAAGCCGCCGGACTGACTGGCCGCCTCCAGGGCGCGCAACGCGGTGGTACCCACCGCCACAATCCGCCCCCCGCGAGCATGGGCCCGGGCCACCTGCTCCACCAGAGTCTCAGGGATCTGATAGCGCTCGCTGTGCATGTGATGGTCTTCCACCTTGTCCACGCGCACCGGCTGGAATGTCCCTGCTCCTACATGGAGGGTCACATAGCCGATATCAACCCCGTGCTGCTCCAGCGCCGCCAGCATCGCCTCATCAAAATGCAGCCCGGCGGTGGGCGCAGCAACGGCCCCCGGCTCGCGTGCATAGACTGTCTGGTAACGCTCCATGTCTCCGGCTTCGTCCGGACGATCGATATAAGGCGGCAGCGGCACATGGCCGATCTGCTCGAGAGCACCGAGCAGGGTATCGCAGCCATGGAATTCAAGGATGAACAACGCGTCCCGTCGCCCTGTTACCTGGGCTCGCACGCCCTGATCGAATTGCAACCAGGAGCCAGGCTTGGGAGATTTGGAGGCGCGCACATGAGCCAGCGCTTCGTGATCATCCACCACCCGCTCGATGAGCACTTCCACCTTGCCACCACTTTCCTTCTGGCCGAACAGGCGGGCAGGAATGACGCGGGTGTCATTGAAGATCAACAGATCACCGGGGCTCACATGACTCAGCAGATCCGGGAACTGCTGGTGCTGCAGGTCATCACGAGTCAGCGCCAGCAGACGCGCATCGCGGCGCTGGGCAGGCGGATGGCGGGCTATCAGCCCGTCCGGGAGTTCAAAATCAAAATCGTCGACGTTCACGTACTGTACCGGCACGGAAGTTCAAGGGAGGGCAAGGATACCCGGTATTGGAAAGGGAAAAAACACCCTTAAAGGCTTCTACTGAGTCCCCGTAGGAGCTCCTCTCGAGGGGTGAATCCGAGTCTTGGCGAGGAAATGCAACGACGCCAGGCTCCAAGCTCGATCTGGAGAAACCCGACAGCCCTTTCTCGCTAAGGCGTGATTCGTCCCTCAAGAGGAACTCCTTCAGCGGCTTTGCGAGAGGGGCAGAGGAAGAATCAGCTCTTCTTCGGCTTTTTCGGCAGCTGCACTGTAGCGGTGGCAGACAGTCGATCATGCAGAGTCTGATGAGGCTCAACCAGTACCACAAGATAGCCCGCGCCAAACAGCGCCCAGGACAGACAGGCAGCGGCAAAACGGGCCACTGTCTGCCACAGCTTCACCGGGCCGCCCCGGTAATCGCGGACCTGCAGCCGCCAGGCGCGCATGCCGAGGGTCTGGCCACCGCGCACCCAGAACCAGGCGTAGAAGGCCCAGGTCTCAACCATCAACAACGGAAACAGCAGCCCCTTAAGGTATGCCGGCGCGGCACGGTCCACACCATTGATGGACTCCATCGGCAAACCCAGACCGGGATACACCAGTACAAAAATTCCGGCAGTGACAAACCACAGCGCCAGCACCAGAAAGCCATCGTAGACCAGCGCCATCAGGCGCTTGAACAAACCGGCAGGGGGGGCATAGTCGATCATCCCGGACTCCATCTCCAAGGTGTCACTGCGTCGGACATAAAAAAGCCCGCAAAAAGCGGGCTTTTTTATTCATTTGGTACCAGAGGCCGGACTTGAACCGGCACGCCCGCGAAGGCAACGGATTTTGAATCCGTCGTGTCTACCAATTCCACCACTCTGGCAGTGGGGCGGGAGTATACCAGCCCGTGTCGGCTTTTCCAGCTATTCTTCCCTGTCTGCGGCGACAATTACTGCGGTCACATTATCCCGGCTACCTCTATCCAGTGCCGCCTTGAGCACTCCAGACAGAGAAACCCGGTGACGCATCAGGGAGGCCAGGTCTGCCACCCCCAGCACTGAATGGATTCCATCGCTGCTCAATAAAAAGCGCTCTGTTCCCCGCGTTTCAAAACGGATCTGGTCCAGCTGCAGCCTTTCACCGATACCTACCGCCTGGTAAATCACATTGGCTCGCGGGTGACTCATGGCCTGCTGCTCGTCGAGCTGGCCGGCATCCACCAACGCCTGCACCGGGGTGTGGTCACGGGTCAGCATGGCCATGGCGTCATCATCAAACCGGTAGAGGCGGGAGTCACCTGCCCACACCACGGCCGCTTCCCCACGATAAATCAGAAGCACCACCACCGTGGCCCCCATGGGCTTGCTGCGCATGTTGATCGCTGCATGGTGACGAATCGCATGATTCGCAGTTTGCAAGGCAGTTTCGACAGCCACCAGACGATGCGTAATACCGCCGCCGAGAGACAAGGTTTCCAGGCTTTCCCGCACCATGCTGGCGGCCAGGTCCCCGGCCTCATGCCCTCCCATGCCATCGATGACCGCCCACAGCCCCTCGCCATCGCGGCAGACCAGGGCATCTTCATTGGTTGCCCGTCGTCCCTTATGGGTGCGTCCCTGCCCACGCCAGATCATCTTATCGCACCCGTTGCAGTAGCCAGATGCCCAGCACAAAGCACAACACAGGCGGCAACGCGGCAGCCACCAGCGGCTCGGTGTGGAACACCAGTGACAACTGGCCAAAGAACTGCTGGCCGTAATGGAAGATCAGACCGGCGACAATGCCCGCGGTAAGGCGCAGCCCCATGGTCACTTCACGCAGCGGCCCAAATACGAATGAAATGGCAATCAGCACCATGCCAATAGTTGCTACCGGCATGAACAACTTCTGCCAGAAGCTGAGCATGTAGTCCGCGGTTTCCAGCCCCTGCCGTTTCAGGTAGGCGGTGTATTCCAGCAACTTTTCCAGTGCCAGATTATCCGGTTCGAGTACCACAATGCTGAGCAATTCGGGTGTCAGCTTCGTCACCCACTCCCCATTGCTCTGGTTGTATACCTGGGTGCGCTCGTTGGTCAGACGGGTTCCGCTGATACCTTCAAGGACCCAGACGTCACCCTGGTAAATGGCGCGCTCCACAAACTGGGTTTCCTGCAGCTTGTGGCTTTCATCAAAGCGATAGCGGGTCAGGCCGTACAGCACGCCGTTGGGCTGGACCGCATTGATATGGATGAACTCCTTGCCTTCACGATGCCAGTAGCCGTATTTGGAGCGCAGCGCTTCTCCACCACCCTCTGCCATGGAGCGGTTACTCTGCGCCACCTGCTCGGTGTACGGGGTCAGATATTCACCCAGCGGGATGGACAGGATAATAAGCAGCAGCACCGGGCGCAGCACCAACCAGCTTACCCTCAGGGTAGACACCCCGGCAGCGCGGATCACGGACAGCTCGCCACTGTTGGCCAGCAGTCCGAGACCGATCAGGGTACCCAGCAGAATCGCCATGGGCAGGTATTCATACACCCGGCGCGGGGTCGTCGTCAGAATGAACTGCAACGCCTGCCAAACCTGGTAATTGCCCCGCAGCGCTTCCAGTTCGTAGATAAATCCGAAAAGGCAATCAAGGCCGACAATAATGGCCAGAATCGCCATGGTGGGCACCAGCACCGTGCGCCAGAAGTACCGATTCAACAATTTCATGTGCTGACCCTCCGGCGGAAAATGCGTCCGCCGAAATACAGCAGGAACACCGTGATGGCTGCCACCAGATGGATCCAGGCCATATGCAGATACCAGGGGAGCGGCCCGCCGCGATGGTCTTCAATGGCGCTGCGACAAACCAGCAGCATCCCCACGTAAAGCATGTAGCCCAGCACCGCCGGTATCAGACGATAAAAGCGGCCCTGGCGTGGATTCACCCTGGCCAGCGGAATGGCCGCCAGTGCCATGATCGGCACGGTCAGAATCAGGGAAATACGCCATTGCAATTCCGCCATGGCGTCCTGGTTATCGCTGCGAAGCGTGACAAGTTCCCTGGTGGAACGTCCGCGCACCTCAGGAGGGCGGCTGTCCGATTTTTCTCCGCCAATGCGCACCCTGGCTTCATCGAATCCGATTTCCCGGTAATCCAGCTGCCCGGGCTTACCCTGATACTGGAAGCCATCCGTGAGCAATAGATAACTGACGCCCTCTTCCATGACCAGCTTGCCGCTCTTGGCCCAGACCGTCAGCAGCCGGTTGGCTTCGCCCTGCCCCTCGAAACGGGCATCGGCCACAAACACATTCTCCAGCACACCCTTTTCCCGATTCAGGTGCTCCGCATAGGTGGCTCGCTGGGCATTGCGCGAGCCCTTCACATGGAAGCGGCCGGGCGTGAGCAGCTCCAGCACGGAACGGTCTTTCTGCTCTTCAAAGATACGGGTGACTTCCGCATCCCCGCGCGGGGTGATGTACAGGGAAAACATACCGACCAGAGTGGTCGCTGCCAGCACCGGCACGATCAGGGAGCGCACAATACGGCCATGGCCCTGGCCGCCCGCCTGCAGCACGACCATTTCGTTATCCATGTGCATACGGCCCA
The DNA here is from genome assembly GCF_009882945.1 of Alcanivorax sp. DP30. Taxonomy (GTDB): domain Bacteria; phylum Pseudomonadota; class Gammaproteobacteria; order Pseudomonadales; family Alcanivoracaceae; genus Alcanivorax. The sequence goes on along the minus strand of NZ_WTUY01000022.1, from coordinate 10,264 downwards.
GCACCAGCAATAGGGCGATATAAAGACTGAGCGGCACGATCATCTGCAGGAATTCCGGCATCCGGAATGCCATCACCAGAAACAGGGCATCTGCGGCAATTTCACCCGCGGCCGCTTCCGCCAGGTATTTGATGAAGCGCCCACTGACCAGCACCATCACCAAAATGAAGGTGACCATGACCGTGGTCATGAACAATTGTCGATTGATATAACGATGAAGAATCAAGGGGTGGCCCACTCGTCCCTGTCTGCATGAAAAGCATCAATGCCAGTAAAGGCAGGCAATGCCTGCGGCACCGATACCCTCCGCTTGAAAACCGCCACCGGCAACGCACACCACCGGAGACCACGGAGAATTGCGCCTAGTGTAACTGACAGGCCATCAAAGGTGATAATGCTTCCCGCCCCCGATTGCGTTTCCTGCGCCGAGGCCCCACTATTTCCCGATGTTGGCAGTACCTTATCGACTTGGAGACAACATGGATTTCGCAGCAAGTAACCGGCCCCTGGACAAAATCAAAGCCGACGCCCTGATTGTAACAATGGGCAAGAAAAGCGACCTGCCCGCCGTACTGCCGGAAGAGACCGGCAAGCAATTGACCGCTCTGATCAAAGCTGGCGACTTCAATGGCGGCAAGGGCCAATCCGTATGGCTGCATGGCCCTGCAGGCATCAGTGCAGACCGCATCCTCCTGATCGGCACCGGCGACAGCCAGCCCAGTGATCAGCAATGGCAGACCCTGCTGCGCAATGCCGTCAAAACACTGAATACTGCCCCGGTAAAACACGCTATCTGGCTGCTGGACGATACCCTGCCCCAGCCGCTGGAGTGGCAGGTTCGCGAAGGCGCGCGCCTTGTAGAAGAAGGCATCTACCGTTTTGACCAGTATCTCAGCCAGCCTGCCCCGGCCGGCAAGCTCGCCAAGTGGACCTTCTGGCACGCAGAAAAAGACGCTGCCCTGACCAAGGCCCACAAAACCGGCAAGGGCGTGGCCGAAGGGGTGAATCTGGCACGGGATCTGGGCAACCTGCCCCCCAATGACTGCTACCCGGAATATCTCAGCGGGGTAGCAAGGGATCTGGGCAAGGCCTACGACAAGCTCACCGTCAAAGTGATCAGCCAGGCTCAGGCTGAAAAAATGGGCATGGGCGCCTTTGTGGCAGTCGCCAAGGGCTCCGAGCGCCAGGGACAAATCATCGTCATGGAATACAAGGGCACCAAGCCCACCAAGCAAGGCCCTGTCGCACTGGTTGGCAAGGGCATTACCTTTGATACCGGTGGCATTTCCCTCAAGCCCGGTGCCAGCATGGACGAAATGAAGTACGACATGGGCGGCGCCGCCAGCGTCTTCGGTACGGTGAAAACCGTTTGCGAGCTGGACTTGCCAATCCACATGGTGGCCGTCGTCGCGGCAGCGGAAAACATGCCCGATGGCCGAGCCTCCCGCCCCGGCGATATCGTCAAGACCCTGTCCGGCCAGACCGTGGAGATTCTCAACACCGATGCGGAAGGCCGTCTGGTGCTGTGCGATGCGCTCACCTATGTGCAGAAAAAGCACAAGCCGCACACGGTCATCGACATTGCCACGCTCACCGGTGCCTGCGTGGTTGCCCTGGGCTCCCATGCCCAGGCAGTGTATGCCAACGACGACGACCTCAGTCAGGCCCTGCTGGCTGCCGGCCAGGCCACTGGCGATCGCGGTTGGCCCATGCCCCTGTGGGACGAATACCAGAGCCAGCTGGACAGCCCCTTCGCAGACATGCAGAACATCGGCGGTCCCAAAGGGGGTTCCATCACAGCCGCCTGCTTCCTGTCACGCTTTGCCAGGGACGTGAAGTGGGCACACCTTGATATCGCCGGCACCGCCTGGATCAGCGGCGGCATGACCAAGGGCGCCACTGGCCGCCCGGTCCCCATGCTCACCCGCTACCTGATGGACAACGCCTGATGGCTGATGCCGGGCGCCCGACAAGGCCACACCCGTCCAGCGTCCGGCGTCGAGCTTCAGGCTTATTAACATGACGGAAGTGACCTTCTATCTCAGCAGCAAGATCGGCGACAGTGTTCGCCAGGCGCTGGCCTGGCGAATCGCCGACAAGGCCCTGAAACAAGGGCGAATGGTGTATGTGCATTGCCAGAATGAGGCCCATGCACGCCAGCTGGACAGCGAATTCTGGCAAACTCCCAAAACCGGCTTTTTGCCCCACATGGTGCAGAACGAAGGACAAGCCCCCGTCATTCTGGGCCATGGACCGGATCCCGGCGACCATCACGACGTGCTCATCAATCTGACCGACCAGGTACCGGATTTTGCCTCCCGCTTCCAAAGGGTGGCAGAAATGATCAGTGGGGCAGACAATGAAAGACAGGCCGGACGCCAGCGCTTTCGTTTTTACCGTGAGCGTGGCTTTCCCGTCACCACTCACGAACTGGGCTAAACTGCCCGCCTCAGGATCACAGGAATGAAAGACGACCAGGAATCACGCAAGCAGGCGTTGCTTCAGGAACTGGGCGACATCCAGTCCCTGCTTGATGATATGGAATCGTCTTCTTCTGCCAGTCACACCCCCACGTTGGACAGTGAGCAGATTCGCAAGCTGGCCAGCGAGCGAACCAATCCATTTCTGGCCCGGCCCAGCCCGCCCCCGGCGAAACCGGCACCCCGACCACAGCAGCAATTGAGCAACGCTGACATCGAGCGGATTGTGGATAGCCTGGTCGAGGAAGCACTGCCCAAGCTGGAAAAGGCCCTGCGGTTGCGGCTACGCGACGCCCTGCGCCGCAAAACCTGAACACCCCTACTCCCCGCCTGCCGACCACGACAGGGCGCGACGTCGCCGCCCGGCTTCGTTATAATTCGCCCTCATTTTTGCTGGCAACTCTCTTCAGGCAACAGGCGCTGATCATGGAAAAGACTTACCAACCCGATCGTATTGAGCAATCCTGGTACGAAACCTGGGAAAAGGCGGGCCACTTCAAGCCCTCCGGCCAGGGGGACTCCTTCTGCATCATGATCCCGCCACCCAATGTGACCGGCAGCCTGCATATGGGGCACGCCTTTCAGGACACCATCATGGACACCCTGGTGCGCTACCGCCGCATGCAGGGCCGCAATACTCTCTGGCAAGTGGGCACCGACCATGCCGGCATCGCCACCCAGATGGTGGTAGAGCGCAAGCTGGCAGGTGAAGGCACCAATCGCCATGAACTGGGCCGTGAGAAATTCCTCGAGAAAGTCTGGGAGTGGAAAGGCGAATCCGGCGGCACCATTACCCGCCAGCTGCGCCGCATGGGCGCCAGCGTGGACTGGACCCGCGAGCGCTTCACCATGGACGACGGCCTGTCCAATGCCGTGCGCGAAGTGTTCGTGCGCCTGCACAAGGAAGGCCTGATCTACCGCGGCAAGCGCCTGGTAAACTGGGACCCCAAACTGCATACAGCCATCTCTGATCTGGAAGTGGAGAATGTGGAAGAACAGGGCCACATGTGGCACTTCCGCTACCCGCTATCCGATGGTTCCGGTCACCTGGTGGTCGCCACCACCCGCCCGGAAACCATGCTCGGTGATACCGCCGTGGCGGTACACCCGGATGATCCGCGCTACAAGGACATGATCGGCAAGACCATTCGCTTGCCGCTGGCAGATCGCGATATCCCCATCATTGCCGATGACTACGTGGATCCAGACTTCGGCTCCGGCTGCGTGAAGATCACTCCCGCCCACGACTTCAACGATTACGAAGTGGGCAAACGTCACGACCTGCCGATGATCAATATCCTGACCATCGATGCGGCACTCAATGATGAAGTGCCGGAAGCCTACCGAGGCATGGACCGCGTGGAGGCCCGCAAGAAGGTGGTGGACGACCTGGACGCCCTGGGTCTGCTGGAAAAAGTGGCCGACCACACGCTTCAGGTACCGCGTGGAGACCGCTCCGGCGTCATCATCGAACCCTACCTGACGGACCAGTGGTTTGTTGCCGTGGAAGAACTGGCCAAGCCGGCCATTGCCGCCGTGGAAAATGGTGATATCCAGTTTGTTCCCAAGAATTACGAGAACATGTATTTCTCCTGGATGCGCGACCTGCAGGACTGGTGCATCTCGCGCCAGCTATGGTGGGGCCACCGTATCCCCGCCTGGTACGACGCCGACGGCAATGTCTACGTAGGTCGCAGCGAAGAGGAAGTGCGCGCCGAGCATAATCTCGGCGACACGCCCCTGAGTCAGGACGATGATGTTCTGGATACCTGGTTCAGTTCCGCACTGTGGACTTTCTCCACCCTGGGCTGGCCCGAAGATACGGACGCCCTGCGCACCTTCCATCCCACCGATGTGTTGGTGACTGGCTTCGACATTATCTTCTTCTGGGTGGCCAGGATGATCATGATGACGCTCAAGTTCACGGATCAGGTGCCCTTCAAGAAGGTCTATGTCCATGGTCTGGTGCGGGACAATGACGGCCAGAAGATGTCCAAGTCCAAGGGCAATGTGCTCGATCCGCTGGACATGATTGACGGCATCAAGCTCGACGAGCTGGTAGAAAAACGCACCAAAGGATTGATGCAGCCACAGAAAGAAAAGCAGATCACCAAGCGCACTCACAAGGACTTCCCCGACGGCATTAATGCCTACGGCACCGACGCCCTGCGCTTTACCTTCCTGTCTCTGGCTTCCACTGGCCGTGACATCAAGTGGGACATGGGACGCATCGAAGGTTACCGGAATTTCTGCAACAAAATCTGGAATGCTGCCCGCTACGTAATGATGAACACCGAAGGGCAGGACTGCGGCCTCGACGGTGAAGTGGAACTGTCCATCGCTGATCGCTGGATCATTTCCGCCCTGCAACGCGCCGAGCAAGAAGTCAGTGAAGCACTGGATGGCTTCCGCTTTGACGTGGCCAGCCATGCCGCCTACGAATTCATCTGGAACGAATACTGCGACTGGTATCTGGAACTGTCCAAGCCGGTGCTGTACAGCGACGATTATTCCGAAGCCCAGAAGCGTGGCGCCCGCCGTACTCTGGTACGGGTACTGGAAGCCATCCTGCGTCTGGCGCATCCGTTCATGCCGTTCATTACCGAAGAAATCTGGCAGCGCATTGCGCCGCTGGCAGGCAAGACAGCCGCCGCCGGTGAAGACGCCATGACCATCATGCTGCAGCCCTTCCCGGCACCGCAGCATGACCAGATCGACAGCGACGCAGAAACCGGCATCGCCTGGATCAAGAATGTTATCACCGCCGTGCGAAACATCCGTGGCGAGATGGGTATTCCCCTGGGCAAGGCGCTGCCGCTGTACCTGCACAATGGCAAGGAAAGCGATAAAGCCCTGCTGGATGCCAACCGCACCTTCCTCAGCAAGCTGGCCAAACTGGAATCCATTACCTGGCTCGCACCGGAAGATTCCGCTCCCGCTTCGGCCACCGCCCTGGTGGGAGACATGGAAATCCTGGTACCCATGGCTGGCTTGATCGACAAGGAAGCCGAGATCAATCGACTCGGCAAGGAAATCGACAAGTTGCGCAAGGAAGTGGGCCGCGGAGAAGGCAAGCTGAAGAACCCGAACTTTGTCGACAAAGCGCCTCAGGCGGTCATCGACAAGGAAAAGGCCAAGCTCGATGACTACCGCTCACAACTTGCCAAGCTGGAAGAGCAGCTGGAAAAAATCAAGTACCTCTAAGCTGTCAGGACAGCAAGGAACTTTAAGTCATGGATGACCCGCGCCGCGCCCGCATACTCATAGCCGCCCAGGAAGTCTTCGCCCGCGAAGGCTTCCGCACCGCAGAGGTAAAAACCATTGCGGAGCAAGCGGCTGTGGGCAAGGCCACCATCTACAAATTCTTCGCTTCCAAAGAAGCATTGCTACTCACTATCGTAGAAGAGAACCTTAACGATATTCGCGACATCATCCTGTCAGCACTGATGAGCGTGGAGACACCGCTACAGCGCCTGGAAAACCTGTGCCGCAAGGTCGCAGGTTATCTGGAACAGAACCAGGCCTTCAGCCGGGTTCTCATTCAGGAGGCCGGGGATTTCATGGGGGATATCCAGCGTCAATACCTGGCTCTGATTGAGCAGAACCTGCCCGTGGCCGACGCCTTTTTCAATGAACTTCGCAAAGACGGCTACTTCGTTGCCCTGCCCACTTACGATACCATCCTGTTAATGGTAAATCTGGTGATCGGCACCACCTACACTTGGGCCCTCACCGGCGAAGGCAGCCTGGAGCAACAGGCCACAGATTACATGAAGGTGCTTATCCGCGGCCTACGATAGGAGTTTTCATGCGTCTCACGCTCATTCTCACCGCCCTGCTCACCAGTTCAGTGATGCACGCATCCACCCTGCAACATCTGGTTGATGCCTCTCACCGCACCCCAGCAGAAAAAGCCCGTGATGAGTACCGGCACCCGGTAGAAACACTCCAGTTCTTTGATGTTAAGAAGGATATGACCGTGGTGGAGGTCTGGCCAGGCGGCGGCTGGTACACGTCGCTGCTGGCGCCGTGGCTGCATGATTCAGGGACCTTTTACGCGGCACACTTTCCCGAAGACAGCGATATCGCCTTTTATCGCCGCTCTGTCACCCAATTCAAGACCCGGTTGGCACAACATCCCGACATTTACGATCACGTTCGGGTTACCGCCCTGGCCCCTCCTGCCTACTCTGTTATTGCCCCCGCCGGTACCGTCGACCGCGTGCTGACATTCCGGAATGTACACAACTGGGCCAAGGCAGGAAAAAGTGAAGCCGTATTTGCCAGCTTCTACAAGGCTCTGAAACCCGGAGGCATTCTCGGAGTGGTTGAGCACCGTGCCCCGGAAGTACGACCGCTGGATCGCCAGATCGAGACGGGCTACATGAGCGAAGGGTATGTAATCGAGCAAGCGCAGCAGGCCGGCTTCAAGCTGATCGGGCGCTCCGAGATCAACGCCAATCCGAAAGACCAGGCAAACCACCCGGCCGGCGTATGGAGCTTGCCGCCCACGCTGCGACTGGGCGACAAGGACAGGGAGAAATATCAGGCGATCGGCGAAAGCGACCGCATGACGCTAAAGTTTATCAAGCCGGAATAACGACGTTCAGGATGCGGGCACCGGGCGATCAAGCATCCCCGGTGTCACTTCCCCCAGCACCAACGACTCGGCAATCCCGATGGCAACTCGCTGGCACTGCTCCAGCCTATCCTGGGAAAAACCGCCATCATCAAAGATGTAGAGGGAGTAGTTTTCCAGCATCCACAGCATGGTGCGGAACACCAACGGATCGTAGTCACGGCCCGTAAAGCGGCTGATCTGGGATGCCAGCACCTCAGACGCAATCCCTTGGGCACGCATCCGGTGAGGGGCCAGCGCAGAGTCCGATGAGCGAGCCTCCTCCATCATCAACTTGATGATAGGCCCCATACTCACGTGATACTCGAAGTAGACCTTGGTGGTGTTGCGGATAATGTCGTTGGCCGAGCCCGCCTGCTTCACTTCCTTGTGGAAATGCAGAAGCATGTTGTCCACAAAGATCCGGTAAATGCTTTCCAGCACATCCATCTTGTTGCGGAAATACTTGTAGAACGTCCGGCGGGATACATCAGAGGCATCCAAGAGATGCTGCACGGTGGTTCTCTGCAGGCCACGCTGCGCAAACACCTGCATGGAGTGAATCAGAATCTCAGCCCGCGCCTGGGAGCGCTGCGCCCCATCCTCACGTGCATGCACCTCAAGTACCTGGTTAACAACCTGGCGAATTGCATCTATGTCACTGCTACGACTTTGCACCTGACATCCACCCCTGAAAATGTATACTTGGCGATAGCTTAACCAACGGCCTATGCAGAGTAAACACTGAGTTTATCCTGTGACATGACCGTTTTATTCAGGGATTGTCCGTTATTGCGACGTTTCCACACTTTCTCGTGGAAGTGATACGCCACCGTATTCACACAAGGCTCAACCATGGCGGTCAACCCGCCAATACGCCAATCTCCGGTCATCACCCAGACCACGACAAACGCCACCGAAAAATGCACTGCCGCAAAGCTCATTGTCTTGATCATGGCTGCCTCCATTTAATGATAATGATTATCAGGTATGCTTTCGCCATTCTCTATAACTATCCCTGTATGGTACTGATAGCCAAACCCGATAAAGAGCATCAACAGTTGTAAAGTCAGGCCAACAACAGCGGACGCAGCAACAATCGCCCGCTAGGATTTAGCTATTCATTTCAGCAGAGGACATGCGATGAGTGACCGAAAATTTCTTATCCTGCATGGCAAACAAGCCAGCAACGACGCCCTGCGCAAAGCCGTACAATCACGCCGGGACACCGGCGAGGATCTGGCTGTCCGGGTCACGTGGGAAGGAGGGGACGCTGAACGGTACGTCCGGGAAGCCCTGGGTAGTGGTTACAAGACCATCATCGCGGCCGGTGGGGATGGCTCCATACGTGACATTGCCAATGCCATGATTGCCAGCGAAAAGGACGACCTGGCCCTGGCGATCGTGCCACTGGGTACCGCCAATGACTTTGCCACCGCCGCAGCCATCCCTGAAGACGAAGCTGACGCCCTCGCGCTACTGGATGGTGAACCCATTCCCTGTGATGCCGTTAAGATCAACGATCAGTACTTCATCAATATGGCAACCGGCGGGTTTGGAACGGAAGTCACCACCGAAACCTCCGAAGACCTCAAGAAGATGCTGGGCGGCGCAGCCTATTTCCTGACCGGACTCAGCAAGTTTACTGAGATCAAGGCCGCTTCAGGTACGTTTACCAACAACGACTTCCACTGGCAGGGAGAGTTTCTTGCCGTGGGACTGGGCAACGGCCAACAGGCCGGGGGAGGGCAACGTCTGTGCCCTGATGCCGTTATCAACGATGGCTTGATCGATGTGGCTATCCTGCCCGCGGACATGGATCTGCTTGCAGGGGTCAGGGAGCTTTTTGACAGCGAGGCTCGCCAGGATCCGGACTATGAAGGCCTCTTCATTCGTCACCGGGTGAGCACCCTCACCGTCGAAACTCCCTCCCCCATGCATTTCAATCTGGATGGTGAGCCAATCAAGGACACCCGCTTTGAAATCAAGGTTCTCCCGGGCAGGCTCGCACTCTATCTGCCGGGCGATTGTCCGCTATTAGGCTGACACCTTGCCCGGTACGCCCGCCGCACAGTGCAGGATGAAATCCCGCACTCGCTGGCGGCGGGAGTCCAGCTTGTGCCCATACAACGGGAAGTGCTCCCAGACCTGATGATCGCGAACACCGAATCGACGTGTTGCCACCGCCACCACCATCATTCCGGTCCGAATCACCCCCATTTCGCAGTGAATCAGACAGACACTCCCCTCACGATCCAGCTCGACCATAAACTGCTGGATCTGGAACTCGGTTGGCGGCGTGTCCTGGGCCATCGGGATATTTACCAGGCGAATCTGGTTGTGCTCACAAAAAGCGGCCTGGCGGGCATACCAATCTTTCTTGGGGTACTCGGATTCCTGCCGCAAATTGATGATTGTGTTCACTCGCAACACGCGATGGACCACCCACAGCCCCACAGGCCCCAGCGTGCCGCTGCGATAAAGCTTCCCAGCCTTAACCGGGCGAAAGTGATACATCAGCTTGTGATAGCGATACACAAGAAAGGCGATAGCGACTGCAGTGCACAACAAGGCAATCAACATGGCATTGGTCCGGGCAATGAAGTTGCTGCCCAGTATTAGCGACAATCTAGTAATTCTGGTTAAGGGGGAGTTGCGATCCGATGACAGGCATGGGCATGGCGTAATGTTCGGGTTTTCTTGATGCTAGGGATGCTCGTGCCTCCTGGCGGTGTGGAGGCCTCGGGTAGTCGGATTCGAGGCGGCTGGTAGCCACGTGTTTTCTCCGTAGAAGCCTGCCTGCAGGCGATGGATTGGGTGAAGATCGCCTGCAGGCAGGCTCGTAGGGCGGGCGGTGTTGGGCGTCGGGCGTGTTGCGTGTATCTGCGTGGCATGACCCACTCAGGTAACAAGCATGCTTGTAATCCCTTCGGGACGCCTGCGGCGCACCAAGCTGGCCCCTGCGGTGCATCGCTTGTCACATGGCGGCTTCGCCGCAAGGTAGGGAAAGGAATTCCTCGTGATCCTAAATACAAAAAAAGCCCCTTAGCGAACTACGCTAAGGGGCTTTTTTTGTATTTAAGAGCCTGACGATGACCTACTCTCACATGGGGAAGCCCCACACTACCATCGGCGATATGTCGTTTCACTTCTGAGTTCGGCAAGG
>NZ_WTUY01000021.1 GCF_009882945.1 Alcanivorax sp. DP30 | reverse complement strand
AGCTCGTAGCTCGTAGCTCGTAGCTCGTAGCTCGTAGCTCGTAGCTCGTAGCTCGTAGCTCGTAGCTCGTAGCTCGTAGCTCGTAGCTCGTTACCCAGAACCCAAAAAGCCGAAGGTTCTCCTTCGGCTTTCCGGGTGGTAACAGCGCGCGGATTCTACTCCGCAAACACCTGCTTGAATGATGCATAGTAGGCACCTGCCAGCAGCGGCATGGCAAACAACAGACCCAGCATCAGCGGAATCGATGCGACCATCACAAGAAGCATAGCCACAATGCCATAAATAATTAGTGGCAGCAGATTCTTCAGACAAGCCTTGAAGCTTTTGCCAAGCGCATCCCCGGGCCCCATGTCGCCCAGAAACACCAGTGGAATGCTGAAATAGAACAGAAAACCCAGTCCCATAAACAATACGAACATCAGGCTTACCGCAATGGCGATGGCCAAACCACTGCCCGAGGCATCCGGCATTCTGCCGGCTTCCATGGCATTGATGCTGTCCGCATCCAGGCCGATGACCATGAACATCACCGCAACGGCAGCGATGATCACCAGCACATAGACTGCCAGCTGGATCAGGGCCAGAATCACCAACGGTCCGGTTTTTTCAGAGAAACCCGCAAACAGATCCCCGAATTCGGCACTCCCTTCGGTATCCAGCCGGAAAAACATCTTCACCAGACCAGCATAAAGCAGCGTCATCAGAAACATACCCGCCAACCAGCCGATAAACGGAATGAATTGCACCGCCATGTTCAGCAACATGACGACAATCAGGCTACCAATCACCAGCCCCCAGTTTCCGGACAGCAATGCCTTGCCCTGCCCGAACCAGCCCATGGCATCGCCAACAGAGATCTTTTTCGACTCGCCAATTACCAACTCGCCGCCGGTTTGCTGCACCGCCACATCGGCGGCAGGTTGTTGGTATGGATTCATTTCAGACATGTTTTCCCCCTCAATAAAGTGTTTGTTAACGCCCGGCGATCTTCATGGGTGAAAGTAGCAGCGACCCGCAGGCAATGTTGCCGCGCCGATCCACATCCGTGCCACTGCCCTGAATGCTCTTGAGCATCTCGCCAAGGTGCCCGGCAATGGTAAATTCCTGAAGTGGCTGCGTGATGACACCATTCTCAAACAGGAAACCGCTGGCTCCCCGGGAATAATCCCCGGTAACCACGTTGACCCCCTGTCCCATGACCTCAGTCACCAGAATGCCCTTGCCCGCCTTGGCCATGAGCGCCTCCAGTGTCTCACCGGTATTGGTAATGTGCAGGTTGCGTACACCACCGCCGTTACCGGTTGCGGCCATCCCCAAACGGCGACCGGCATACAGGCTCAGGGCAAACTGGTTGAGTATGCCATCTTCCACAAAGTGCTGAGCCCGGGTAGGAAGACCATCGCCATCAAACGGCGCAGAAGCATTGCCGGCCAGCAAATGCGGTTGCTCACCTAGCACAAAACCCTTGGGCAGGACCGCCTTGCCAAGACTGTCTTGCAGGAAGGAACTGCGACGATAGATAGAGCCGCCACTGATGGCCGAGACCAGATGCCCCAGCAAACCGGAAGCCACCTCCGGCGCAAAGATAACAGGCAGCTCGCCGGTCTCAGGAATGACCGCCCCGAGACGGGCAAGTGTACGCAAACGAGCCTGTTCGCCGACCTCTTCAGCGGATTGCAGGGTTGAGCCAATGCGACCGCCGTCATACCAGTAATCGCGCTGCATGCCCTCTGCATCTTCCGCCACCACACTGCAAACGCGGCTATGATGAGTGCCGCGGTAACCATGCATGAAGCCTTCGGAGGTGGCGAAGACGCGCAGGCTGGCTCCGCTGTTTACCGAGGCACCCTCGGAATTGACGATGCGTTTATCGTTGCGGGCCACGGTTTCACAGGCCAGCGCTTCCTCAATGGCAAGGGGCGTATCCATTTCCCAGGGGTGGTACAAATCCAGATCCGGAATATCCCTGGCCAGTTCTGCGGCGGACGCCAGCCCGGCATATTTATCCGCCTCGGTGTAGCTGGCAATGGCCGCTGCCGCCTTGAGGCTGTCTCGAAGGCTGTCACGGTTGTCATCAGAACTGCTCGCGTGGCCCTTGCACAAGCCCTTGAACACGGTAAGGGAAACCCCACGATCCCGGTGAAATTCGACCGTTTCCACTTCCCCCTGACGCACATTGACAGAGAAACCCTGGCTCAGGCTGACATTCACCTCCACCCCATCCAGGCCCAGGCGTTTACCCTCTTCCAGCACCCAGCTGGCGGTCTCTTCGGCCTGACGCAGCTGCGCTGCATCGAGTACCGCTGTCGTTACGGGGGAATCAGACATAAAATAGTGCTTCCGTTACCTAAACGATAAATAGTTGGATCAGATGACCGAGTATAACGACGACCAGTACACCAGCAAGTCAGAACAGAAACGGGACGACCTGGCCTTGCAGGAACTGGGGCAATCGCTGATGGAACTGAAGCAGACCGAGCAACAACGCCTGCCTCTCAGCGACGGGCTGAAAAAAGGGCTGGAAGAAGCGCGCCGCATTACCAGTAATGAAGCCCGCCGTCGTCACTCCCTTTACATCGGCCGCCTGGTACGCGAATCCAACAGCGACCAGATCGAACAGGCGCTGGCCACTCTCAAGGATCCGTTTCGCCAACAACGGCTCAGCAACTGGGTTGACCAGATTGCGGCCAGCGAACAAGCCCGGGACGCCGACACCACTCTGCAGCAGATTCTTGAGGCGTATCCCCACGGTGACCGCCAGCAACTGCGCAATCTGACCCGCAACGCCCTGAAAGCCAAACTGTCAGATCCGGAGTCCGCCACAACCGCAGACAAGGACAAGTTCAAACGCGAGCGCCGCAAGCTGATGAACTATCTCAACCAGCTGGACAAGACCGCTCCGCTCTATTGATCGGAGCGTTGGCTCACAACTCGCCAGCCCCCATGGCGTTTCAGGCCCCTTGCTGCTGTGGGACTGGCGGCAGGCCATGCCTGCCCCGGATTACACCGATTGCGTTCGGGCAACGACCCCCTTTCACTTCGCAAAGGTTTGCGCTGCTCATTATTTCGACTCGGAAGAAAGCTCCCCATCGCTTGCAGGCACGCTCTCAAAACGGTTTTAGGTGAGACAGGCCTCAAGCCTTGATCTCACTGCGGGGCTTGCAACGAAGCGCTTTGCCACCAGCGCACAAAACCCTGGCCCACGGATTTCTGGGGCAGGGAATGATCGTCTTCGCCAATTCCCTGCTCCACTTCCATGGCGGTCACCCGGTCGTTGGCCGCCGCAAACCAGGCATCCGGATCATGAATGCCGGCACTCATATCTTCACCATAGAGAGCACGGCTGAACCAGGTGCGTTCGGAATCATCGCTGCAACCAAACGAAGTGCGATCCTGGGCGGCCGATGAAAACACTGCCCGCTGCGGGGCCGCCAGCGCGTTCACCCACTGCCCGGAATAACACGCAGAAATCACCACCCACTGATGCTTCACCCGCAGGGCATTCAGCCAATGCTTGCCGTCTTCCACCGTCAGGTTATTCAAATGCAGATTGCGGGCATCCAGTACCAGTTCACCATTCATGGTGCCATGGCTGACGATATGTACCAGTAGCAGGTCTTCCTCAGGGTCCATCAAGCCATCCAGCGCATTCAGGGCTTCTCGTACACTGGTACGGGTGGCCAGGGGCTGCTCGTTTCCGCCACCATTGACCAGCTTCACCTGACGACGTTTGAGATCCAACACGCCGCCCAGCCGCTCACTCACCCAATCCACCTCACGACTGAAAACGCCGGCAGTGCCGTCACCGCCCACCGCCAGAAAATACACATCGCGAACTCCCGGACGCTGCGGAGCCAGCGACGATAGCACCGACTGCAGTCGACTGGCTTCCGTGTAGAGGCGCGCTTCCATGCCAGATGCCAGCTCACGCTCACGCTCAGTGTAAGCCTGCTTGCTGGGGTAATAACGGCCGGAAACAAAGTAGCCTTTCTCTTCCACAGGCCCATCGTCACCCGGGCGAATCCTGACCCCTTTCCCCTCGGCATAACCGTTTTCGAATTGCGCCTTGATCACCACGCCATCCGCTCGGGTCAGTTCGCCCTTTCCTTCAAAACTGAACCAGTCGAATTCGCCGTGGTAAACCAGTCCCTCCTGATTGCGGTAGGTACCTTTTTCCAGATAGCCATCAATAAAATTACCTTCAAATTCCTCTCCGGATGCGGTGCTCCACACCCCCTTCCCATGGGGCTGAAAATGACGAAATTCTCCCTGGTAAGTGTTGTCATCCAGATAGGCCACACCGCCCTTGAACAATTCGCCCTTCTCGAAACGTCCATGGTAGCGGGCATCATCACAGACATAACTGCCTTCACCGTGCAGTACGCCCTGTACGAATTCCCCTTCCATGACACAGCCATCGCGGTCTTCCAGGCGCCCCTGGCCAGTCATCAGACCTTGCTGGAATTCACCACGGTATTGGCGCCCATCCGGCCAGGTGAGCTCGCCTTCACCGTGGAACAGGTTGTCTTCTATATCGCCGTCATACACGGCGCCATCGGGGAGTTGTATATCGGCGGGGAGCTGCACCGGATCACAGGCAGCGACCCACAACGGCAGTAGCAGAGCAACGATCTTGTTCATGATGCGGTTTCCGTCAAGACAGGCCGGAAAAGGAAAGTTCAACCTGCCGCCAACTTGAATTGCGCCAGCTGGGAAGACGTGCGGCGCAAGTGCATACATAACAACCGGGCAATATTTTCCATTACCTGTGTGGCGGCGCTGGGGCTGCGCTTGCGTAGCTGGTCCAGCCCCTTGTGGGTCAGCACGATTAGCGTGGCATCTTGCGCCACCCTCACGGTGGCAGAGCGCGGTTCGTTGTCCACCAGTGCCATTTCGCCCATGGAATCCCCGGCATGAAGATTGGCGATCACCACCTCTCCCCCATCCACATCGGATTTGACGATATCCAGGCTGCCACTCACCACGAAACAGACGAAGTCACTTCGATCACCTTCCTCGCACAAGGTTTCACCGGCTGCCACGCGGTTGACGAACACCAGCGTTTCCAGCAACAACAGTTCGTCTTCACTGAGCCCGTCAAACAGGCGCACCCGTGCCAGCGTATCCAGCACCAGGGACATCAGGCGGTTCCCCCTACAGTCAGTGCGTCCACACGCAGGGTAGGCTGCCCTACCCCAACCGGTACGGACTGGCCATCCTTTCCGCACACCCCAATGCCGGAATCCAGCGCCAGATCGTTACCCACCATGGAGATGCGGTCCATCACCTCGGCGCCGCTGCCAATCAAGGTTGCCCCTTTCACCGGGCAGACAATCTTGCCCTTCTCCACCAGGTAGGCTTCGCTGGTGGAAAACACAAAACGGCCGGAGGTGATATCCACCTGGCCGCCGGCAAAGTTCACCGCGTAGATACCCCGATCCAGGCTTGCCACGATCTCTTCCGGATCACTCTCGCCCGGCAGCATGTAGGTATTGGTCATCCGCGGCATGGGCAAATGCGCATAGGATTCGCGTCGCCCATTTCCTGTGGGGGCAACCCCCATCAAACGCGCATTGGTCTTGTCCTGCATGTAGCCCACCAGCTCCCCTTTGTCGATCAGGGTATTACAGGCACTGGGGGTGCCTTCATCGTCTACGTTCAGGGAGCCGCGACGGTCCGCCAGAGTACCGTCATCCACCACCGTACACAGGCTGGAGGCCACTTTCTGCCCCAGTTTCTTGGCAAACATGGACGTGCCCTTTCGATTGAAGTCACCTTCAAGGCCATGCCCCACGGCTTCGTGAAGCAGCACACCGGGCCAGCCAGGACCCAGTACCACCGGCATGGTCCCCGCGGGTGCCGCTTCGGCGTCCAGATTGAGCAAGGCCCCACGCACCGCTTCGCGGGCCCAATGTTCTACCCGGTCGTCCTGCAGCAGCCAGTCATAGCTGACCCGGCCACCACCGCCGGCACTGCCACGCTCCCGGCGACCGTTGCGCTCGGCAATCACGCTCACATTACAGCGGATCAGCGGGCGCACATCCGCCGCCAGAGTGCCATCACTGGCCACCACCATGACCACATCCTGTACCGCACTGAGGCTGGCCGTCACTTCCACAATGGCCGGATCCAGCGAGCGGGCCAGGGCATCCAGCCGTTGCAACAATGCCACTTTCTGTTCTGCCGGCCAGCCATGCAGCGGATCCAGTGCCTGATAACGCACTGGCGCCTGGCGGCTGGCCAGACGAATCTGCCGATCCTGCCCCTGCCGGGTGATAGCCCGGGCGGCCCCACTGGCCTGCTGCAGCGCGGTCAGGGTAATGTCATCACTGTAGGCAAACCCGGTCTTGTCACCCTGGACAATACGCACCCCGGCACCGCGTTCGGTACTGAAGCTGGCATCGCGCACAATACCGTCTTCCAGCACCCAGCCCTCATGGCGACTGTGCTGAAAATAGATATCGGCATAATCCGCCTGCCCGGTCAGCTTGCCGTTGAGCAGGGCTTCCAGCTGGCCGGTCTGCAGGTTGGCAGGCGCCAGCAGGATGGATTCGGCAATGGACAAGGTATCGCTCATCGGGGACCTTTAATCTGAAGTCGTTGGTGCATCTGCACCGGAATGCGTTGGCGAAGATCCTTCATGGTAGCAAGGTCCAGCTCGGCAACAAGTACATCGGCGGCATCGCCCAGCGAGGCCACCACCTCGCCCCAGGGATTAGCCAGCAGGGAATGCCCAAAGCTGGCCCTGCGTGGCATGTGCTGCCCACACTGATTGGCACCCAGAGTGTAACAACCACTTTGCACCGCCGTGGCTCTTAACAACAGCTCCCAGTGCGCGGCCCCAGTGACAGCGGTAAAGGCAGAGGGATAAACCAGCAGATCTGCTCCTTCCCGGGCGAGCTGCTGGGCAAGGACCGGAAAACGCAAATCGTAGCATATTGCCAACCCCACCTTCAGCCCGGCCAGATCCACCACCTTGGCCTGATCGCCGGGCTCGAAGACATCCGATTCGCAATATCGCCCCTGAGCATCGTTGACCTGGGCATCAAACAGGTGAAGCTTGTCGTAGCTCCCCTGTACCCGGCCTTTTTCATCAATGGCCAGGCTTCGGGTTCGCACCCTTGGCGCGGGCACCGGAGTCCCATCCGGTCGCTCAATGGCAGGAATACTGCCGCCAATGACGGCCATGCCCAGGGTTTTCGCCTGCTCGCAAAGCCACGCTTTCAACCGGTCATAATGAGCAGAAAGGTCGCGATAATCGCCACCGTACTGGGCAAAATTCTCTGGCAGCACCGCCAGGGCGGCACCCTGTCTCGCCGCTTGCTGCAGGCCCCGGCTGGCCTTGTCCAGATTGGCCTTGAGATCCCCGCCGCTGGTCATCTGGATGGCCGCGATCTTCACTGATTGCGTCATTCGAATATTCCTTCGGTCTCGGTCACTTTCGGGTTGGCCCAGGTACCGGTCACGGCATACTCCAGGGTCGCTGTGCGATCCAGCTTGTCTCCCCAGATCCGCTCCACCACAAAGATGCCGGCGCAGGCAGCTGGCCCCGCCAGACAGCCGGCATAGAGATTACTGGACAACGGCAGCGTCACTTCCATCTGGTGATCCAGGGTTTCCTTTTCCAGATTGATCTGCCCCTGCACATCTATCAACGCCGAGGGAGAGCGAATGGCCAGGTTGCTGGTGGAAACCAGCGGCCCTTCCACCCGGAAGTCGCCAGTGATGCTGTCGCAACTCAGGCCCTTCTTGTACAGATCAGAAAAATTCAAACGCAGACGTCGCTGGATAGTGCCCAGATTAAGCACACCCAGCACCCGCAAGAAAGAGGTTCGGGTATCGGTTTCCGGAATTCGGCACTCACCGATATCCACCCGCGCCTGGCCATCCAGCGCCAGATAATCCGGATTCAGGGGCCAATCCTGCCAGCCCAGTACCACCTTGGCCTGGGCATCCTCCGATTCGATCAGTTCAGGCATGCCCCAGGCCTTGAGGGCCCGCTCAAGCTTGTCAGCCTTGATCAGCCCGCTAAAGCGGCTGTACTGGCTGCCACTGCCGCCTTCCTGCTCGGTCCAGTCCAGACTGCCTTCTATCTCGGAAAAGCGCCAGCGACCTTCCAGGTCAGAGATCCGCACTCCCTGAGCCAGCGGCCGGACACGACCTTTCCACTCGCCATAATCCTCACCATTAACGATGAGATTGCCGAGACGCGCATCCATGGGAGGCAACTGCAAGGGAGATACTGGCGGCGCAGACGCATCGCCCTCTCCCTCCGCCGGCATGGCAATATTCAGCCGGCTTACCGACAGCGCCAGCGGTTTGTCACCGCGGGCGGTAAAACCTTCCGGAATCCTCACGGAACCCGCAATGGCACGGCTACTGAGTGCCAGGTCCCATCCTTCAGCCACAGGCAACACTGACAGGCTGGCGTGATCCACATCCACGCCAAACAGGTCCAGCGCATCAACGCGCAGGCTGACCTTGCTGATCGATGCCTGTGAGGCGCCGCCAGAAGCTCCACTGTCACTGCTGTCAAACGCAGGCACCATCTGTTCAGAAATAAAATCGATCCAGGCGGCAGAATCGGCCTCCGCCAGTTCGCCGCGCAGGCTGATGCCGGACTCCGGCAGCACCAGGCGGCCAGGCCCGACCACCACATCGCCGCGCACCGGGGTCTGGCCGAGGGCAATACGGCCGCGCCAAAGGTTGTCATAGTCCAGATACAGGTTTTGCCGAGTGCCTTCGCCGCGGATTTCCACATCAAGACTGCTTTCCTGCCTGGCAGTCTTGCCAAGGGGTGCCGGCGCATCCACCGCCACCCCCCGGAGTGAAGAATGCGCCCGCAAGGCAAATGGGCTGTCCTTCCACGGCACATCCAGCGTCATTTCCACCGGCATCTCGCCACTGACCGGCGTCAACCAGGCAAAGCCCAGCCAGCTGCGCAGTTGCTCCACCGGCACTGCCCCCTGCAAAGACAACCGGCTGCTTGGGCCTTCCGTTTTCCAGTGACCACTGACCTTGCCGCCAAGTACAGATGCCTGCAACTCGGGAATCTGCACCCCATCACGCAGATGGAAATACACCGGCGCTTTCGCATCACTGACCAGCAGCCGCCGGCCCGGATTTTCCAGCACCCCCTGCTCCACCTGAGCATCCACAATCACCGTCAGGCTCTCACCCTGCTCGCGCTTGAAAGGGAAATCCATAAGAAGCCGGCCGGAAACGCTGCCAGACTGCAGGCGCCAGTCCAGCAATTCCTGGGGCAACTGCTTCTGCAAGGGGGTGTCGTGAATCAGGGAATCAAGATCTGCCAGCGGCCCCTTGATCTGACCTGACACAATCAGCCGGGGTCCCTGTTCCGTGGTGAACGCCGGGACATCCACAAACACCTGACTGACTTCGCTGCCATAGAGGGTTCCCCGCGAAGCCACACCTCGGACTTCACGGCCGTTAATGAACACATCCGCATCCACGTTACGGGCCATGGGCCAGTCGGGAAGAATGGACAGGGCCACATCCTCTCCCTGATAACGCATCTGGAAGGTGCGATCCTGCTGCCGGTCAGGATCAATCTTCACCGGCCCCTGATAAAGCAGCTGACCACGTTTGAGGCGCCCATCCTGCAGGGCCTGGCCAAGCCAGTTGCCCAGGCCCTCCGGCAACCGTCGCAAAGGAATATAGCGGTTGGCCCGGGCCCCATTACCGTCATAGATTTCCGCCGCCAACCGCAGTTCCGGCACCTGTCCCCTGGTGGCCTCAACCGACAACATGGCCTCGCCATGGGCATCATCGTTGACCACCCGCAACCGGCTGGAACGCACCCTCACGGTGTCACCCTGACGCTGCCAGTCAAACACCCCCGCCATCTGACCCGCCAGTGGCTGCTCAAACAGCCGCGGCAAATCCAGCGCAAGGCTATCGCTGTACACGTGCACCAGACCCTGTTGCAGATTGCCGGACACCCAGCCACTCAGACGGGATACACCGGGAATCTTGTCTTTGGCCTGATTGCCCAGCGCGGTGAACCGGGCCTGAAACTTATCCAGCTCCCGCGCCATGCCCTCAGCATACAACCCATCCACCACCCCCTGTGGCGACAAGGCCTTGAGCAATTCACGTGCCTTGTCTGCCTTTTCCGGCAAAGAGAAAGGCCACTGCTGGAACTGCTGACTCAGGGCTCGCACCGGCAAATCCCCAGTGCGCAATTGCCAGGCGCGCTTTTCTCCAAGGGTTTCCCACTGCAGGGCCATGTCTCCCAGCCGCAGCTGGCCAGCCGGCGTCTGTCCGGACAGGTCCAGCAATGACACGACCGCACGCTCAGCCTGTCGATCCAGCGCCAACCGGGCCGACACCTGGGACATGGGCCAGCTGGCGGTTTCGTCCTTGAGGGTCACCGCCGGCACCGACAGGGCAATCTGCCCCTGCCGCGGTTCCCCGGCCTGCATACTCCCCCAGAATTCCAGCTTGCCCTGCAAGCCACTGACTGACAGCGGCAAGTCCAGGGATGTGGGCAGCCACTCTTCCAGCCGCTGGCCGCGCACCCGCAAATAGAGATCCGCGTTTACCTCGTCCAGGGAGAAAGCATCGTTGTGAAGATGCGCCTTGGCTTCCACCCGCAGCGGTCGGTCACGGGCTTCCACATTCAGGGACAAAAGATGGTTGCCGCCGTCATTGATCAGGGTGGCATCCAGCTTTGAAGCAGCCAGCGGCGGCATACCCGGCCACTCGAGTGAAAGCTGCGCGTTGTGGATCGTCAGAAGTTGCTGTCGATAGAACATACGCAGAAAACGCTCGATGGGCGGCTCGTCGCTGGAGGAATTGTCCACGACATCAAGACCTCGCAGTCGTACCTTGCCATCCTCACCGCGCACCAGATGCAGCGCCACACCCTCAATACGCAATTCTTTAAGAACCAGATCCCGCACCACCAGGGAGCGCAGCACATCCACGCTAAGGACCACTTCCTGCAAAACCAGTGGGGACTCTCCCTCCGGTGCCGGCAAACGGATGCGACGGGCCACGAACTGCGGCACCAGGCCCTCCATCTTCCCTTCCAACTCATCGATCACCAACGGTGTCTGCACCCGCTCTTCAAAGAACAGTTCCAGCCTTTCCCGATAATCCGGCACCAGCAGCATGGCCTGACGCGCCAGCACCACGTAGGCGGCAATCAACAACAGGCACAGCGCCATCAGCCCCCAAAGGGACAAATAAAGCCGCCGCCATGATTTGAAAGATTTACTTGCCATAGTCAGTCGATACGCCAGTATTCAATTCCCACCTGCTCCAGCAGTGCCACTGTCTGCTCCAATGGCAGGCCTACTACTCCACTGTAACTGCCGGATATCTGTGCCACCAGCGCGCCTCCCAGCCCCTGAATACCGTAACCACCGGCCTTGTCATCCCCTTCACCAGTGTCCACATAGCGGGCCAGCTGCTGTTCATCCAGCTCGCGAAAGCGAACGCGGGTAATGCTGCAGGCGACCTCAACGGCATTGCCGCAAGTTAACGCCAACGCGGACATGACTTCATGTTCGACACCACTCAGAGCCGCCAACATTTCCATGGCATGATCCCTATCCCTGGGTTTACCCAGAATGGCATTATCCAGCACCACGGCCGTGTCTGCGCCAAGCACCGCACCATCAGGCAAACCTTCCATCTGCCGACGCTGCTCCCCTACTCGGGATTTTTCCTTCGCCATCCGTTCCACATAAGCCTGAGGCAATTCATTATTCCGCGGTGTTTCATCAATGTCCGGCGCTTTCAGCACCGTAAACGGCACCGCAATTTGCTGCAGCAACTCGGCACGGCGAGGCGAACCAGAAGCAAGGTAGAGAGTCATAAGGTCAATTAACAGTTAACAATCAAGAATGAAGAATTAATAACTACGCGAATCGGGCGCGGAAGGGCCTCAAAGACAAACTCCGCGCCATGAATAAATCATTTATTCATTATTCACTATTAATTATTAATTGCTTGGTCAGCGTACAATAAACCGTAACTGAACCCAGCGCAGCAGCGCACAGACCGGACGCCAGACAATGGCGCTGGCCAGGGAGGAATACAGAATGGTGTAGGGGGGATAGAGCGTGCGCCCGACCGCTTCCTGCACCAGATAAGCAAGCAGGCTCACCGAGCCTACCAGCAGGAAAATTACCGCGCACTGCTGCAACACGGTAAACACACGCATGCGCTTGTAGGCCAGCAACATGATGAAAGCACCCAGCGAGAAGCCAAGTCCCCACTGCCCCAAGGTGGTGCCAGTCAGCACATCCATGTACAACCCGACAAAGAACCCCCACAGCACGCCGACTCGACGCGGCAGAGACAGGACCCAGTAGACCAGCACCAGGAGCATCCATTCTGGTCGGACCCAGTTGAACGCTTCCGGCAGAGGGATCACTTCCAGCAACGCTGCCAGCAACAAGGTCACAACCAGAATGCCGGTACCGGCGGGGCGATCATCCCTCATCGGTCACCTCCTGAGGCTTTCGCTCCGGCAGTTCGGAAGGCTGAACCAGTAATACATGGCTGGCCCGGTCAATTCTGGCGGTGGGTCGGGCGCTGATTTCGGCAAAAGCCGCGCCGGAATGATGACGCACGCGGGTGATGGTGGCCACCGGATAACCACGCGGATAACGTTGCCCAAGGCCGGTGCTCACCAGCAGATCTCCTTCCTGAATGTCCGCCGTGTCCGGCACATAAAGCAGACGCAAGCCGCCCACCTGACCGGTTCCCGCCAACACCGCACGGACACCATTGCGATTAACCTGCACACTCATGGCGTGGCTGGCGTCAGTCAGCAATAGCACCCGGGAACTCAACGGGCCGGCTTCCACGACCTGCCCAATCAGCCCCTGGGCATCCAGCACAGCCTGGCCGGTGACCACCTGGGATCCGCTCCCCTTGTTGATCACCAATTCCTGACGGTTCGGATCTGCGTCCAGACCGATGATCTCGGCCACCAGTACATTGGCATCCAGATCCGCTGAAGAGTTCAGCAATTCACGCAAGCGTACGTTCTCCGCCTCAAGCACAGCAAGACGCTGGACCTTCTGTTCCAGAATCAGGGATTTTCGCTGCAAACGGCGGTTTTCTTCCAACAGGGAGGAGCGGCTTTGCGCCTGCTCGGTGAGCCATTGCCCCGAGTCCACTGGCAGGTGGGCAATGTAGTGAACCGGCGCAGTCAGAGCACCGAGCACATAACGTACCGGCGCCGCCCACTGCGTGCGCTGGTCCAGCACCATTACAATGATGGACAGAACCAGCGCGATCGTCAGACGATAGAGAGGATTGGCCGGAGCCGACATCAGCCCATGGCCAGCATGTCAAAGCCCTGACTGTCCATCAGCTCCAGTGCCTTGCCGCCACCGCGGGCCACACAGGTAAGCGGATCGTCGGCAATGATCACCGGCAAGCCGGTTTCTTCAGAAAGCAGGCGATCGATATCACGCAACAGGGCACCGCCACCGGTGATCACCAGACCTCGTTCGGCAATATCAGAGGCCAGTTCCGGCGGAGACGCCTCCAGCGCGTTCTTCACGGCATTAACGATGGCCGCAAGAGGCTCCTTCAAGGCTTCCAGAATTTCTTCGGAGTTGAGGGTGAAGCTGCGCGGCACCCCTTCTGCCAGGTTTCGGCCACGGACGTCAATTTCCCGGATCTCGGCACCCGGGTAAGCGGTACCGATCTCGTGCTTGATACGCTCAGCGGTGGACTCACCGATCAGTGATCCGTATTCCTTACGCACAAAAGCCACAATCGCCTCGTCGAAGCGATCCCCACCGATACGCACGGACTCGGAATACACCACGCCGTTGAGGGAAATCAGGGCAATTTCAGTGGTACCACCACCAATATCTACCACCATGGAACCACGTGCCTCTTCCACCGGCAGACCCGCACCAATGGCCGCGGCCATGGGCTCTTCGATCAGATAGACGTCTCGGGCGCCTGCGCCGTAGGCAGAATCCTGAATGGCTCGACGCTCCACCTGGGTAGATTTGCAGGGCACACAAACCAGAACACGGGGGGCCGGCGGGAAAAAGCCGGTGTCGTGCACCTTCTTGATGAAGTACTGGAGCATCTTCTCGGTCACGTCGAAATCGGCGATCACGCCGTCTTTCATTGGCCGGATGGCAGTAATATTGCCGGGAGTACGGCCCAGCATGCGCTTGGCGTCAGCACCAACGGCAGCCACACTCTTCTGGGCACCGTGATGACGGATAGCTACCACTGAGGGCTCATCCAGCACGATGCCGCGGCCGCGTACGTAAATAAGAGTATTAGCGGTCCCCAAATCGATGGAGAGATCGGTGGAGAACATCCCCCGAATACGCTTGATCATGGACATCCTGGCCAGTTTCCTGAATTTTTCGCGAAAATCCGATACCCGGCGGAAAAAAGCAGGGCATCGCTAAGATGGCGCAACTCTAGCAACGGCGCGATCATTGGGCAAGCAATGGCGTCACGCTTGCACGCCCTTTCTCACCGCCGGACAGTGGTCGCGGATAGGCGGTCTATGGTACTTTTTGCGGCTTTCCGGCCCAGTATAACGGAGTGCACCCCTTTGCACTCCCCGCCGGCAGTGCTCCGATACCGCGCCAATATGGAGAAAACCATGGCCATTGATTCCAAGGTGGTAGCCCAGGTTGCCCACCTGGCCCGCCTGAAAGTGGACCAGGCAGACAGCGACGCCCTGTCCAGCCGCCTCAACGACATCCTCGCGATGGTCGACCAGCTGCAGCAGGCTGACGTTACTGATGTGGCCCCCATGGCCCACCCTCTGGATGTGACGCAGCCCCTGCGTGACGACAAAGTCAGCGAGCCGGACATTCGTGACAAGGCTCTGGAAATCGCCCCCGCCGCCGAAGACGGCTGCTTCCTGGTTCCCCGGGTGATCGAATAACAGATGAGTGACGCCATGCACACCAAGACACTGACCGAACTCAAGACCGGCCTGGCCAACGGAGACTTCTCTTCCCGGGAACTCACCGAGCACTTCCTGGCCCGCATCAAGCAACACGACGGCGAGTTGAACAGCTTTATTACCGTCACCGAAGCGCAGGCACTGGCCCAGGCAGATGCTGCCGATCAGGCGATCGCCGCCGGCCAGGGCGGCCTCCTGACGGGCCTGCCCATCGCTCACAAGGACATCTTTTGCACTGAGGGCGTACGCACCAGCTGCGGCTCGAAGATGCTCGATACCTTTATTGCTCCCTACACGGCCACCGTGGTGGAAAAGATGGCCTCGGAAGGCGCTGTGATGCTGGGCAAGACCAACATGGACGAGTTCGCCATGGGCTCTTCCAACGAAACCAGCTACTACGGCCCGGTAAAGAATCCCTGGGATCTGGAACGGGTGCCCGGCGGCTCCTCCGGTGGCGCCGCTGCCTGCCTGGGTGCGCGCCTGGCTCCCGCAGCCACGGGCACCGATACTGGCGGCTCCATTCGCCAGCCCGCTGCCCTGAACAACATCACCGGCCTCAAACCCACCTACGGCCGAGTGTCCCGCTGGGGCATGATCGCCTTCGCCTCCAGCCTGGATCAGGCCGGCCCCATGGGGCAGAGCGCGGAGGACTGCGCCCTGATGTTGCAGGCCATGGCTGGCCACGATCACCGTGACTCCACCAGTCTCAATGAAAAAGTGGACGATTACCTCGGTGCATTGAAGGACGACATCAACGGCCTCACCATCGGCATCCCGGAAGAGTTTTTCCCCGATACCCTGGATGGAGCCATTGCCGACAACAGCCGCGAGGCCATTCGCGAGCTGAAAAAACTCGGCGCCAGGGTGGTGTCCGTTTCCCTGCCCAGCATCAAGCTGTCGGTACCCGCTTACTACGTGATTGCCCCCGCAGAAGCCAGCTCCAACCTGAGCCGCTTTGACGGCGTGCGTTTTGGTCATCGCTGTGACGATCCCCAGGATCTGGAAGACCTTTACAAGCGTTCCCGCTCGGAAGGCTTCGGCGATGAAGTGAAGCGCCGCATCCTGGTGGGCACCTACGCGCTGTCCGCCGGTTACTACGACGCCTATTACCGTCGCGCCCAACAGGTCCGTCGCCTGATCCGTGACGACTTTGCCCGCGCCTTTGAGAAGGTAGATGTACTGATGGGCCCGACGGCGCCGGAAACCGCCTTCAAGCTTGGCGCAAAGAAAGATGATCCTGTCAGCATGTACATGGCTGACGTCTTTACTATCGGCGTTAACCTGGCTGGCCTGCCTGCTCTGTCCATGCCCACCGGCTTTATCAACGGCCTACCCACCGGCACCCAGGTGATCGGCAACTATTTCCGTGAAGGCCAGATTCTCAACGTGGCGCACAAGTATCAGCAAGCGACGGACTGGCATCGCCAGCTGCCGGCTTTTGGAGGTGAACAATGAGTTGGGAAGTCGTGATCGGTCTGGAAATTCACGTCCAGCTCAACACCGCCAGCAAACTGTTTTCCGGCAGCAAACTGTCCACCGGTGCCGAGCCGAACACCCAGGCATCACTGGTAGATCTGGGCATGCCCGGCACTCTTCCTGTGGTAAACCGGGAAGCGGTACGCAAAGCCGCCTTGTTTGGCCTGGCGATTAATGCGGACATTTGTCGCCACAGCGTATTCGAACGGAAAAATTATTTTTATCCGGACCTGCCCAAAGGCTACCAGACCACCCAGCTGGACAAGCCTGTGGTTGGCGCAGGCGAAGTGGAAATTTCGCTGGAAAACGGTGCGAAAAAAACCGTTCGTATCCACCATGCTCACCTGGAAGAAGATGCAGGCAAATCCCTGCATGAAGATTTCCACGGCATGACCGGCATCGACCTGAACCGTGCCGGTACGCCACTGATCGAAGTGGTCACCGAACCGGACATGAGCAACGCTGAAGAAGCGGTGGCGTTTGCCAGAAAACTGCACGCCATTGTCACGTCCATTGGTATCTGTGATGGCGACATGTCGCAGGGCAACATGCGCTTCGATGTCAACGTGTCCATCCGTAAACCCGGCGACCCACTCGGCACCCGCACCGAAACCAAAAACCTGAATTCATTCCGCTTTATGGAACGTGCCATCAAGCTGGAAGTGGAGCGTCAAATCGACGTCCTGGAAGATGGCGGCTCCATCGTTCAGGAAACCCGGCTCTATAACGGTGACACCCACACTGCACGCTCCATGCGCAGCAAGGAAGACGCCAACGATTACCGTTACTTCCCTTGCCCGGATCTACTGCCGGTAGAAATCACCGACGCCGATCTGGATGCATTGAAAGCGGCCATGCCGGAATTGCCGGACACACGTAAATCCCGTTTCCTGGCTGACTACCAGCTATCCGAGTACGACGCCGATCTGCTATCCGGCGATCTGGCCACCGCCGTTTTCTTTGAAGCGGCGACCAAAGCCGGCGGCGACGCCAAGCTGGCAGCCAACTGGGTAATGGGCGAACTTGCCGCGAAACTCAATGCGGAAGAAAAGAGCATTGCCAACAGCCCGGTAACAGCCGAACAGCTTGGCCAGCTGATTGCCCGCCTCAAGGACGGCACCATCAGCTCCAAGATTGCCAAGCAAGTATTTGAAGCCTGCTGGGCTGGCGAAGGCGACCCGGATACGGTTATCGAAGCCAAAGGCCTGAAGCAGATGAGTGATAGCGGCGAACTGGAAAAAATCGTCGACGACATCATCGCCAACAATGGGCCCCAGGTTGAGGATTACCGCAGCTCTGATGACGCGAAGAAAAAGAAAAAAATCGGTTTCTTCGTCGGCCAGGCCATGAAGGTCACCCAGGGCAAAGCCAACCCGCAGCAGCTCAATCAGCTATTGAAGGAAAAGCTGGGCTAAGTGACACAGGGTCAGACGTCTGAGGTCGGACGTCTGACGCCTTGAAACTCAATGCTGCCTCTCGACGAGCGGTTTTTGACTTTGCGTCCGACGTCCGACCTCAGACGTCCGACCAACAAGGACTTGATCATGACCCAAACCTTCCGCAACCGCGTCACCCTGGAAAAGAAAAACGACATCGCCTATATCACCCTGAGTCGGGCCGAAAAATACAACGGTCTGGATTTCGACATGATGGAAGGCCTTATCGAAGCGGCGAAAGCGGTCAGAAAAGATCGTAGCCTGCGCGTGGTCATCATGCAGGGGGATGGCAAGGCATTCTGCGCGGGTCTGGATTTCGGCACGGTGATGACCCAACCGCTGAAAGTCATCAAAGGCTTCACCAAGTACGGCATCAAGAAAACCAACCTGTTCCAGCAAGTCTGCTGGTGCTGGCGAGAACTGCCGATTCCGGTCATTACCGTACTGCACGGCTACTGTTATGGCGGCGGCATGCAGATTGCCCTGGCTGCCGATTTCCGCTTTGCTACCCCGGACTGTGAAATGTCGATCATGGAAATCAAGTGGGGACTGATCCCGGACATGACCGGCACCGTCACCCTGCGTGAGCTGGTGCCCATGGATGTGGCCAAGGAACTGACCATGACCGGTCGCCTGTTCAACGGGGAAGAAGCCAAGCAGCTGAATCTGGTGACACGGGTTGCCGACAATCCACTGGAAGAAGCCGAAAAACTGGCCGACGCCATCAAGACCCGCTCACCGGATGGCATCAGTGCCGGCAAGAGCCTGTTCCACCAGACCTGGAACGCCTCCGAATCCCAGGCCTTCGATATCGAGAGCAAGCTGCAATTCAAACTCATGCGTGGCAAGAACTACCGCCGCGCCCTGCAGGCCGGCAAGAAGAAGGAAGCGCCGGTATTCGGCCCCCGCGAGCGGGATTATTAACACGCCGTACGCCTGACGCTGGATGCCCGACGCACAAGCCCGCCCGGAAAAACCGGGCGGGCTTTTTAGTGCTCAGTCGGAAGTCGAACGTCAGGGGTCTGACGCACAACCCATCCCGCCAGGGCCGGACTGCCGGTTTTCTGTCTTTCGCGTCAGTCGTCCGACTTCAGACGTCAGACCAGTCCGCTCTCCCCCTGAATCCTCGATAAACCTGTCCTGTCATCCTCCCCCGCCCGGCAATCGGTACACGGCAGTTTTATCTTTTCCCGTCAGGCATTAGGCATCCGGCCGCAAGCGTCGCCTATCTGCCAACCTCGTCCTGTTTCCTAATGCTTTCTTCCTGCATACTCGAGGAAAACAACCCAGTCGTAGAGGCTCTGCATGATATCTGTGGCCGAAGCCAGTGGCGGTTTTGCCGCCTTGTCCCGGATGTACAAACGCCAGGTGAATGAGCTCATCGGGCAACTGCCCCTGCAGGCGCAAACCCTCCCCCTGATCCCCACGGATGATGCCTTCAAGCATGGCATGTGCGAGGACACCACCTACGTTATCAAGGGCGGCATGCTGGGCATGCGCTGTCAGGACCGCAAGCTGTTCATCTGGGACGAGGGTGACCTGATTCTGCCAGACGCCGGCAACAGCGAAGTCACTTACTATGCAGAAAGCGCCGTATTGCTGGCCGCCTATCCCACCGTCAAACTGGTGGAAGCGATTCTTGAAGATGCACAGCTGGCGAAACTCTGGACCCGCATTCTGACTACCCAGCAGGCCATGCTGGTTCGGCTTCTGGCCGCGCACATTCCTGAAGAATCCTACACGACAACCGGCTTCGCCTACTTCGAACCGGGAGACGTGATTCTGCGGCAGGGCGAACCCGCCGACTATGTGCTTAGCCTGTTTGAAGGTGACGCAGACGTACTGGTCGATGAGGTTGTCGTGGGCTGTGTCGGTGAGGGAGAGATTCTGGGTGCCATCGCCCTGCTGACGCACTCCCCGCGAAGTGCCACCGTGCGGGCCAAAAGTCGCTGCTCAGTGGTCAAAGTGCCCAAGCACGAGTTCAAGGACCTGATTCGATCCAACCCGGGCATGATCCACAGCCTGCTCACGGACATGGCCCGACAGATCAAGACGCTCAATGGACAGGTGGTGGAATTGTCAGCCTGATCGACGCCACCACCATAGAAAGAGAGAGGAGTGGTCATGAAACACTTACTCGGTGCGGCGTTTGTTATTGCAGTGGTGATTCTGATCATTATCGGGCTAACGGCAGAGGAGCCCCCCATGGCGGATCAGGGAAGTGATTCAGCCAGCAGTCAGATGGAAGACACCTCCTCCTGAGGCGCACTGCAGACAGGGCATCCCTCATCCCGGCGCAGGGTAATCTGTCGCCACGACAGGGTACGGCCATCAAACAGGTGCAGGACACCATCCAGCCGCACACCTACAAGCACCTGCAGCGCCGCCAACGCCTGCATGGCACCCACTGTGCCGACCACCGGACCCACGATACCCGCCTGACTACAGGCCAGATCCCCTTCCGCGCCATCACCATAGACGCAGGCATAACAGGGGCTGTCTCCATGGCGCGCATCGAATACCGCCAGCTGCCCATCCATGCGAATGGCGGCACCACTTACCAGCGGCGTGCGGTGGCCCACACAGGCACGGTTGACCGCCTGCCGGGTGGCAAAGTTATCCGTGCAATCCAGCACCAGTGTCGCCGCCGCCACCGCCTCATCAAGCCAGG
Source organism: Alcanivorax sp. DP30 (assembly GCF_009882945.1). Taxonomy (GTDB): domain Bacteria; phylum Pseudomonadota; class Gammaproteobacteria; order Pseudomonadales; family Alcanivoracaceae; genus Alcanivorax. The sequence goes on along the minus strand of NZ_WTUY01000021.1, from coordinate 9,956 downwards.
CATCGTCAACCCGTACCACGGCTGAGCGCACATCCACATCCGGATTCAGCAATTGCAGCTGATCACGAAGGGCTTGCGCCTTGGGCTGTGTCACCTGGCCACCGCGAAACGCCACCTGACGATGCAGATTGCTAAGCTCCACCACATCATCATCCGCCAGCACCAATTGCCCCACACCGGCACCCGCCAGATACAGTGCCGCGGGGTTGGCCAGCCCCCCACAACCCACGATCAGCACACTGGCTGCAGCCAGCGCTTCCTGCCCGGCCAGGTCGATTTCGCTCACCATCAACTGGCGACTGTATCGTTCGAGTTGTTCGTCGTTAAACATGGTCGAATCTCGCTGCACGCACCCCGTTTCAGATGGGTACGCGCCAGAAAAAACTGTCGGAGGTCATGCCCACCCTGTCAAGGTGACGACAATCCATCGCCAACAGGCACACCACTACGCCGGAAGCTGGCCCAGGGTAACGCGGTCGTTGCCGCCCAGATCCCGCTCAGTGCGAACGGCGTCGAAGCCTGCATCAACCAGTAATCCCCGCACCGCATCACCCTGATCGAACCCATGCTCCAGCATCAGCCAGCCACCGGCAACCAGCTTTCCTGTGGCCTGACGGACGATCTCGGCCAGATCCGCCAGCCCTTCATCTCCCGCTACCAGCGCAGAGTGCGGCTCAAAGCGCACATCCCCTTCACTCAGGTGCTGGTCGCTTTCATTGATATAGGGCGGATTGCTGACAATCAGTTCAAAGGGCCCTTCACAGGGCGCCAGCCAGCTGCCCCTGAGGACGTCCACGCAAGCACCCAGAACCTGGGCATTGGCCTTCGCCACCTGGAGTGCAGCCTCACTGAGATCAACCAGCACGACCTTCCAGCCAGACTGCTCCAGTGCCAGGGTGATGCCGATGGCACCGGTACCCGTGCCAAGGTCCACCACCCGCGCGTTAGCTGGCAGCGGCAAGGACAGGGCCGCCTCGATGAGGGTTTCCGTATCCGGGCGGGGAATCAAAGTGTCAGCGGTGACACGGAACGGACGGCCAAAGAATTCCCTTTCGCCGGTGAGATGCGCCACCGGCTCCCCCTGTTCACGGCGGGCCAGCAGCGACTGGAAACAGGCCTGCTGCGCGGCATCCAGCTCCCTTTCGGGCCAGGTAAACAACCAGGTGCGAGTCTTGCCCAGCACATGGCAAAGCAGCAGCTCGGCATCCAGGGCGGCAGAGGGCGACGACACCAGCCGGCTGCGGGCATCGCGCAGGGCGGCATCAACACGCATGTTACTGATCGCCCAGGGCGGCCAGCTGATCAGCCTGATGCTCGGCCAGCAAGGCGCCCAGCACTTCATCCATGTCCCCTTCCATCACTTCGGAAAGGCGATAAAGGGTCAGATTAATGCGGTGGTCGGTGACACGCCCCTGAGGGTAGTTATAGGTGCGGATACGCTCAGAGCGGTCACCGGAACCCACCAGGGATTTTCGCTCGGCAGCCTGCTCGGCGTGGGCAGCATTCTGCTGGGCGTCATACAGCTTGGCACTCAACAGGCTCATGGCCTTGGCCTTGTTCTTGTGCTGGCTGCGTTCGTCCTGGCACTCCACCACCACGCCGGTGGGCAAGTGCGTAATCCGCACCGCGGAATCCGTGGTGTTAACGTGCTGACCACCGGCCCCGGAGGAACGGTAGGTATCGATACGCAGGTCTTCGGTGCGAATCTGGATGTCACCCAGGTCTTCCGCTTCCGCCATGATCGCCACGGTGCAGGCCGAGGTATGAATGCGGCCCTGGGATTCGGTGGCCGGTACCCGCTGCACCCGATGCGCACCGGATTCAAATTTCATTCGCGAATACACGCCCTCACCAATAATGCGGGCAATCACTTCCTTGTAGCCACCGTGCTCCCCTTCACTGGCGCTCACCAGCTCCACCTTCCAGCCCATGCGGTCGGCGTATTTCGAATACATGCGAAACAGGTCACCGGCAAAAATGGCCGCTTCGTCACCGCCAGTACCGGCGCGCACTTCCAGAAAGACGTTGGAACCATCGCGGGGATCTTTCGGCAACATCAGCATCTGCAGATCACCAGCCAGCTCATCCATTCGCGCCTGGGCATCCCGGGCTTCTTCCGCCCCCATTTCCCGCATTTCCGGATCACTGTCATCCTGCATGGCACGGGCAGCCTCCAGGTTGTCCACGCTTTGCAGATATTCGCGGTAGCACTTCACCACCGGATCAATTTCAGCGTATTCCCGCGACAGGTCACGGAACCGGTTCTGGTTGCCGATTACGTCCGGATCAGACAGCAGCCCGGACAATTCCTCGAACCGGTCGGCCAGCTTGTCCAGCTTGGTTTGCAGCGACGCTTTCATAGATTCCTCAACCCGTTACGGGCGTATTTATTCCGGGTCCGACGGGGCATCCGTGTCATTATCGTCCAGCAACAACTCACGCGCAGTCAGCAAGGCTTCCGCCCGCCCTTCTGCGGCCATCTTGCGCAGGGTCACACTGGGGCCATGCAGCCACTTGTTGACCAGGGAATGCTGAAAACGGCGCAGAACCTCTTCAGGATCACCGCCGTTGTTCAATTGTTGGAGGGCCTTGTCCAGCTCGCCGGCGGCCAGTCGGGTACGCTGTTCACGGTAGTCGCGCAATACCGATACCGCATCCTGCTCACGACGCTGGCGACGATGGCGAACAATGGCGTCACGAATCAGTTCAGCCGCTTCCTGCGCCGCTTCCTGACGAGCGCGGACATTTTCCTGAATCGCTTCCTGCAGGTGATCCACGGTGTACAGATAGACATCATCCAGATCACCCACTTCCGGTTCAATATCGCGGGGAACCGCGATGTCCACCATAAACATGGGCCGGTGACGGCGCTGCTTGAGCGCGCGCTCAACCATGCCCTTGCCGAGGATAGGTAAAGGCGCGGCCGTGCAGGAAATCAGGATGTCCGCACGCTCAAGCGCCACCGGCAATTCTTCCAGGCTGATACCCCGGCCGCCCACACTGGAAGCCAGCTCGCTGGCGCGCTCGGCAGTACGGTTGGCAATGGTAATTTCACTGACCTGCTGCTCACTGAGATGGCGCGCCACCAGCTCGATCATTTCACCCGCCCCGATCAACAGGGCACGGCTTTTTTTCAAATCGGCAAAAATATGGCGGGCAAAGGATACCGCGGCATAGGCCACGGACACCGGGTTGGCACCGATCCCGGTTTCCGTACGGATGCGCTTGGCCACAGAAAAGATTTCCTGAAACAGACGCGACAGCTCCCCGTTAAGCAGGCCCGCCTCATGGGCGCGGGCATAGGCGTCACGCATCTGGCCAAGAATCTGCGGCTCTCCAAGCACCAGCGAATCCAGCCCACCGGCCACCCGCATCATGTGCTCCACGGCCTGTTCGCCCCGGTGCTGATATAACACGGACTCCAGCGCATCACGGGTCAGACTGCGGCGTTGGGCCAGCCAGTCCACCAGATCCGGGCAGTTCTCATCGGTAAGACAATAGAGTTCGGTGCGATTGCAGGTAGACAGCAGAGCGGCTTCACGGACGCCGGGCATCTCTCGAAGGCTGGCCAGCGCTGCCTGCGCCTGCTGCGTGGAAAACGCCAGACGTTCGCGCATCTCCACATCGGCGGTGGTGTGATTAACGCCAACAGCAACCAGATTCATAAATTCCCGAGCCCGTCAGTCGCGACGGGCGGCACCCTTGCCCGTCCGTACCAGTCAGCCTGCTTGCCCCGGAATCCGGGGCGCAAGGGTGTGGCATTTTGCGTGAAAGCGCCCGTTAAAACAATGATATGGCCCATAGAACCGGCCCGTTGCAGCAATATGGTTTTCGGCATGCGGAGCACTGTGCCATGATAGCTGAAACACAAATCAGGCAATTTTCCTTTAATGACGCGTCTTTTCACTTTGCCGCTATGCGGCCTTCTACTCCTGCAGGGGTGCACCTCCCAGCCAGCCGACTCCTCGTCGGCCACTCCGGAGCCTGTTAAAACAGACAAGCTCCCCTTGGCAGCGCCCGACTATGACAGTGAATCGCTGGCCGACCTGCTGGTGGCCGAAGTGGCCGCGCAGCGCCAGGCCTACGGTGTGACGCTTGGCTACTACACGGATGTCGCCAAAAACACCGGCGACATCAAGGTGCTCAGCCAGGCGTCCCAGCTGGCCCATTATCTGGAAGATCACCACCAGACTCTCCTGCTCAGCCAGCAATGGCTGGAGCAAGAGCCGGAGAGTGAAGAAGCCCTGCAGCTGGCCATCCTCTCGGAAATCCGCCTGGGTAATACCGAAGCCACAACCCGCTACCTGGACACCCTGCTTGGCACCCATGGCGAGCAGGCACTGGGGCGTCTTGTCGCACGGGCCCGCGGACTGGATGCCGAGGGCAACCTGCAGCTGGTACAGGCACTGGCACAGCTCACCGATCACTATCCCGAGCAGGCGCCACTGTGGTACGCCCGCGCCCTGTGGCAGGAACACGAAGGCCGGCTTGAGGCCGCACTGGTAGCCGACGAAGAAGCACTAAAGCGCATGCCTCGCCACGAGGACGCCCTGCTGCTCAAGGCCCAGCTGCTTTACAAGCTTGGCGAGACCCGCAAGGCGCTGCGCCATCTGAAAAAACTGGTGCGAAAATACCCTGACGCCCGTCGCACCCGTCTCGCCTATGTGCGCATGCTGCTGGCCAGCGGTGAAATCAAACAAGCAGAAAAACAGCTCACCATCATGGCCGAGCGCAACCCGGACGATCTTGATCTGAAGTTTTCCCTCGCCCTGCTGGCACTAGAGGCGGGCGCCACGGATACCGCCCGGGAACAGCTGCAACAATTGCTGAAAATCAATTATCGCCCGGATGATGTTCACCTCTACCTGGCTCAGGGAGAGGAACAACATGACAACCTGGATGCAGCCATTGACCATTACCTCAAGGTCGGCGGGCCACAATCGATCCGGGCACGGGTTCAGGCGGCCCGGCTGATGATACGCCAGGGGAATATAGAACAGGGCCACGCCCTGCTCAGTAACCTGAAAAACCTGCACCCGGAGATGGCCACCAGCCTGACTCTGAGTGAGGCGGAAATGCTGAACAGCAACGGGCATGGCAGCGAAGCCCTTGCCCTGCTCAACACCGCACTGGAAACGGACCCGGACAACGCGGACCTTCGCTATAGTCGCGCCATGCTGGCGGAAAAGTCCGGCGACTTGCCGCAGCTGGAGCGCGACCTGCGGCATATCCTGTCACTCAATCCCGACGACTCCAGCGCCCTGAATGCACTGGGGTACACCCTTGCAGGCCGCACTTCCCGGCTGGACGAAGCCTATCAATACATCTCCCGCGCCCTGGCCCTGAATCCGGACGACCCCGCCATACTCGATTCCATGGGCTGGGTGCTCTACCGCCAGGGAAAGCTCAAGGAAGCCCGCAACTACCTGCGCCGCGCCTATGAAAAGTTCCCCGACCCGGAAGTGGCCGCCCACTATGGCGAAGTCCTCTGGGTGATGGGTGCCCAGAATCAGGCCCGGGAAATCTGGCGCGACGTACTGAACACTAATCCGGACGCCCCCCACGTCCGGGAAACCATGGAAAGACTGGGAGCGCGTCTGTGAAATCCCCTGTTGTACTGGTCGCCCTGCTGTTGCTTGTGGCTGGCTGCCAGGTTCGCCCCACCAGCACAGACACCTTCACCCACCCCAGCCAGATTCAGCACTGGCGCATGGATGGAAAACTGGGCTATCGCACCGCCAATGATGGCGGCAGCGCCACCTTCGAATGGCAACAGCAACCGACGCGCGGCGATATCCGTTTTTCCGGCCCACTGGGTTTTGGCAGTGCCGAACTTCGCTGGGACACCGGCCGTGCCGAACTGATCACCGCCAGGGAGCAATATCAGGCGCGCAGTCCCGGCGAGCTGGCCTGGCACCTGACAGGTTTCTGGCTGCCCATCTCAGCCCTGCAATACTGGGCCCGCGGCCTGCCCTGGCCAGGCGCTCCCGGCGAAGCCAGCTACGACGACCAGGAACAGCTGCTCACCCTGGATCAGCTTGGTTGGCAGCTTGAGTTCGACCGCTATGAACCCGTCGCCGGCGTGAGCCTGCCGCACCGGCTCAAGGCGCAACAGAACGGCAACCGCTTCACGCTGCTGATCAAGGAATGGGCCCCCGGCAAGCCATGACCCTGACACTCCCGGCCCCGGCCAAGCTCAATCTGTTCCTGCACATCACTGGCCGGCGACCAGATGGCTACCATGAACTACAAACGCTGTTTGCACTGCTGGATCAGGGGGATGCCCTGACCTTCGAGACAGCAACGGATTTGCAGCTGCACTGCGACAACCCTGACGTACCCTGTGACGACAGCAACCTGGTCCTGCGCGCTGCCCATATCCTCCAGACTCACACTGGTTCCCGGCAGGGTGCCCACATCGTTCTCGACAAACAGCTCCCCATGGGGGGAGGCGTGGGTGGCGGTTCCTCTGATGCCGCCACCGCCCTGCTCGGCCTTGATCAGCTCTGGGGACTGGGCCTGTCACTGGATACCCTGGCGGAATTGGGACTACAGCTTGGCGCCGATGTCCCGGTATTTGTGAAAGGCAAATCGGCCTGGGCCGAGGGCGTCGGAGAACAAATCACCCCCGTTTTATTGCCGGATGCGCATTTTTTAGTCGTTCACCCCGGAATTCATGTATCAACTGCTCGAATTTTCGGCGACCGGGAATTGACAAGGGGTACCCCCATCAGTAAATTACCGGCCTCGCTTGAGGCGGTGCTGACCCGCGACTTTCACAACGATTGTGAAGCGGTAGCAAAGCGGCACTTTCCGGAAATCGGAAAGACGCTGGACTGGCTCAGGCAAAATGCGGGAAACTCCCGTATGACCGGCACAGGCGCTTGTTGTTTTGCACGCCTCACCGGAGCGCAACAGGGGCAGCAGTTGCTGCAACAGTTGCCACAACACTGGACAGGTTTCGTCGCTCGAAGCAGAAATAATTCCCCTCTTCATGAGGCACTGGCAACGTTTCGAGAGACAAAGAATTCAGGCGACTCTGCACAAAATGACAATTAGTGCAGACCTGAAAAAGAGTGTTGGGGTATAGCCAAGTTGGTAAGGCAGCGGGTTTTGATCCCGTTATTCCCAGGTTCGAGTCCTGGTACCCCAGCCATATTCTCTACCGGCCCCACCCCTTCCCCGGGGCCGGCATAATTCACGACATTAAGGTCATCACGAAGAGAGGCGCCAGTGTCCAAGCTCGTCGTTTTCACCGGTAATGCTACCCCCGAACTGGCCCGCGCGATGGTCAACCACCTGAATCTGCCGATCGGTAGCGCCGATGTGGGCACCTTCAGCGATGGCGAAGTAGCTGTCGAGATTCAGGAAAATGTCCGTGGCAAGGACGTCTTTATCGTCCAGTCCACCTGCAATCCCACCAACAACAACATCATGGAACTGCTGGTCATGGCCGACGCCCTGCGTCGCTCCTCCGCTGGCCGTATCACTGCCGTGATGCCCTACTTCGGCTATGCACGCCAGGATCGCCGCGTGCGTTCTGCCCGGGTGCCGATTACTGCCAAGGTAGTCGCCGACATGATTACCACCGTAGGGATCGACCGTGTTGTTACCGTGGACCTGCACGCTGACCAGATTCAGGGTTTCTTCGACATTCCGGTGGACAACGTCTATGCCACCCCGTTGATCGTTGCCGACATCGAGCGCCAGAAGCACGATGACCTGATGGTGGTTTCTCCGGATGTGGGCGGCGTAGTCCGCGCCCGCGCCCTGGCCAAGCAGCTTAACGATGCCGACCTGGCCATCATCGACAAACGCCGCCCCAAGGCCAACGTCTCCCAGGTCATGCACATCATCGGTGAAGTGAAAGGCCGCACCTGTATTCTGGTGGACGACATGGTCGATACCGCCGGCACCCTGTGCAAGGCCGCAGACGCCCTCAAGGAACACGGCGCCGCCAAGGTCTACGCCTACATCACCCACCCGGTGCTGTCTGGCCCGGCCATCGACAACATCGCCGGCAGCTCTCTCGATCAGCTGGTGGTCACCGATACGATCCCGCTGTCCGAAGCCGGCCGCGCCTGCGACAAGATCCGCGTCCTCAGCCTGGCCCCCATGCTGGCCGAGACCATCCGCCGGGTGAACAACGAAGAATCCCTGAGCGCCATGTTCGACCGGCTGGAGCTGGTGTAAATCAGGGGCAAGCATCAAGCTACAAGCTTCAACAGGACATGAATTGTTGCCAGATTGAAGCTCCTGAGGCCGCGCACAGCTCCTGTTGCGCGGCCTCTTTCATTCCGCCCCCCCCCAATCCCAAACCGTGTTGCAGCTCGTAGCTTGCAGCTTAAAGCCCTTTCCGCTGGCACGCCGCGCCTTTTTCCTGCATAATCGCGCCCCCGCGGAATGGTCCGCGGTTTTATTAACCTCTTTGGCCGACCTGGTCGCGGGAAGCCCGAGAGCATACTGGAGACATACCATGTCCAATGAATTCCTGCTGAATGCAGAAAGCCGCAGCGATACAGGGAAAGGTGCGAGCCGCCGCCTGCGTCGTCTGCAAGAGCGTGTTCCCGGCATCGTTTACGGTGGCGAAGCCGAGCCTCAGCTGATCAGTGTAGAGCTGCGTGAGCTGAAGAAAGCCCTGGAGAACGAAGCCTTCTACAGCCACATCCTGACCCTCAAGATCGATGGCAAGGAAGTGCAAGCCGTTCTGCGTGACCTGCAGCGCAACCCGGCCAAGGGTTTCCCCACCCACGCTGACTTCCTGCGTGTGGACAAGACCCACAAGATCACCATGAACGTACCGCTTCACTTCATCAACGAAGAAAGCGCTGTTGGCGTGAAGAAGCAGGGTGGCGAGATCCAGCACAACGTTTCCGAAGTGGAAGTGAGCTGTCTGCCACAGAATCTGCCTGAGTTCATCGAAGTGGACATGGCCGGCGTTGAACTGAATGCCATCGTTCACCTGTCCGACCTGAAACTGCCGAAAGGCGTGGAACTGACTCAGCTGGCGCTGGGCGAAGACCACGACCAGCCGGTTGCTGCGATTCACGCGCCGAAAGTTCGTGCTTCCGAGTCTGACGAAGCCGGCGAAGGCGAAGAAGCCGCCAGCGAAGAATAAGACGCGCTGTGGCGGATCCCGTTCGACTGATCGTAGGCCTGGGCAACCCGGGCCGCGAATACGAAGAGACCCGTCACAATGCCGGCGTCTGGTATGTGGACGCCCTGGCTCGACGCCAGGGCGTTTTCCTTACCGAAGACAAGAAGTATTTCGGCCTCACAGCCACCTACACCTTTGAAGGCGAAACCATCCGCCTGCTGGTGCCGACCACCTTCATGAACCGCAGTGGTCAGTCCACCGCCGCTCTGGCAAATTTCTTCAAGATTCCCGTTACGCAGATACTCGTTGCCCACGACGAACTGGACCTGCCCCCCGGCACTGCCCGTTTCAAGCAAGGTGGCGGCCATGGCGGCCACAATGGTCTGCGCGACATCATCAGCAAGCACGGCAACAGCCGTGACTTCTACCGCCTGCGGCTCGGCATCGGCCACCCGGGCTCCGCCGCGCTGGTCACCCCGCACGTGCTCAACAAGCCATCAAAAGCAGATCGAGACCTGATCGACCGCGCCATCGACGAAGCGGTCTACTACACCCCGGATCTGCTCCGTGGCGACCTCAATACCGCGATGAACAAGCTGAACGGGTTCAAGGCCTGAAAAGACAGCTTCAAGCTGCAACGCGAAGAAAGCCACTGCCAGTTATAAGGCCTGGGTTCCGCGCCGCAGGGAAACAGAGCGCAGAACTTACGAATTACACATCCCCTCGTTCCTCAAAAAATCGGGAACTTTTTGGTTTCCCCAATCCAAACGTAGCTTGTAGCTTGTAGCTTGTAGCTTGTAGCTTGTAGCTTGTAGCTTGTAGCTTGTAGCTTGTAGCTTGTAGCTTGTAGCTTGTAGCT
>NZ_WTUY01000020.1 GCF_009882945.1 Alcanivorax sp. DP30 | reverse complement strand
CGTAGCTCGTAGCTCGTAGCTCGTAGCTCGTAGCTCGTAGCTCGTAGCTCGTAGCTCGTAGCTCGTAGCTCGTAGCTCGTAGCTCGTAGCTGATATGCTGATATGCTGCCCCCATCGACTGCGTTTAAGATTCAGACCATGAAACAACTCCTTATTGTTGCCCATGCCCCCTCCCCTAACACGCTCAAACTGCGCGAGGCGGCCGCCCGCGGAGCCGGGCATGAGGATATCGAAAACGTGGCCGTGACGGTGAAGGCACCGCTGGAGGCGGGGCCGGAGGATGTGATGGCCTGTGATGCCATCCTGCTCGGGACCACGGAAAATCTGGGCTACATGAGCGGCGCCCTGAAAGACTTTTTTGATCGCAGCTATTACCCGGTTCTGGAAGAAAAACAGGGGCTCCCCTGTGCCCTCTACATCCGTGCCGGCCATGACGGCACCGGTACCCGGCGCGCGGTGGAAACCGTCGTCACCGGCCTGCGCTGGAACTGGGTACAGGATCCACTGGTACTGCGCGGGGACTGGCAGGATGCCTTTGAAAAGCAGGTTGAAGAGTTGGGGATGTATCTGGCAGCGGGGCTGGATGCAGGGGTGTTGTAGCTCCGAGCCACTAGCTTCGAGCGACGAGGCGCGGGGACTCGCCTCTCAGAGGGCTGCCCCCCACCCCGCGCCTTGTAGCTTGAGGCTTGCAGCTTGAAGCTAGTAGCTCGCAGCTGGTCTAGCCTTTGCTCTTGCTCAGCATGGCCGCGATCACTGCCTTGGCTTCGTCGCCCTGCAGCATCTCGCCGAACAGGGCCAGGTCTTCCTTCACCACATCATGCAACGGCTTGTTGATGGATTCGCGCATCAACCGCTTGCTTTCGCGCAGGGCACGGGGCGGCTTTTTCGCCAGAGTGACGGCCCAGTTACGCGCGGTGGCTTCCAGCTCTTCGCGCTTGACCACCTTGGCAATCAGGCCTGCCTCATAGGCTTCCTGGGCCAGCATGGGCTCACCCATGAGCAGCATGCGCGCGGCACGCTGGTAGCCGATCCAGGCAGGAATCAACTTGGCGGAACCGGCTTCCGGCACGGCCCCCAGATCCACAAACGGGGTGATGAACTTGGCGTCCTCTGAGGCGACGACCATGTCCATGTGCAGCAGCATGGTGGTACCGACGCCCACAGCGTTGCCCTGTACTGCAGCCACCACCACCTTGGGGAAATCATGGATGGCCTGGATGAAGTTGGCTGCCTCCGGCTCCTGACCCGGCTTGGCATTCAGGAAATCCATCAGGTCGTTACCGGCACTGAAGGACTTACCTTCGCCGCTGAACATCACCACACGAATATCATCGCTGTCTTGCGCCGCCTGCAACAGCTTGACCAGATCCCGGTACATGGCGCCGGTAAGGGCATTCAACTTGTCAGGACGATTCAGGGTGATTTCCATCACCGATTCGGTGTTCTTGACCAAAATCAGGCCACTTTCCAGTGTCGGCATACTCACGACAGCTCTCCCGTAATGTAGTTGTGAGGCAAGGCTAGCGGCCCGCTCTCGCGCTGCCAAGAGTTAAAATTGATTGACCCGGCGGTCAGCTCGAATTAAAACAGCGCACCTAATCTGAGATTGCGCCCGTGAAGCTGATCACCTTTGATCCTTTTCGCACCCTGGGGACACCCGGCGTCCGCTACATCAAGCCTGAGCACATGAACCAGCACCGTGAGGAGCTGGCGCAAGCAGACTGGCTGTTGTTTCCCGCCTACTGGCAAATCAACAGCCTGCATTACGTGCTCAAGAAGCGCATCTTCCCGAGCCTCAGCAGCTACCACCTTGGCCATGACAAGGTGGAGATGACCCGAGCCCTGCAAACTGCCTGTCCCGAGCACGTACCCGATACGCTGATCACGTCAGCCGACCAGTACGGCATCAGCCAGATTCTGGATTGCTGGACCTTTCCGTTCGTGGCCAAGTCAGTGAAATCCAGCCAGGGCATGGGGGTATTCCTGATCGAGAATCGCCAGCAGCTGATCGACTACGCCGAACGGGAGAGCGTGCTCTATGTGCAGAAGCTGCTGCCCATTGTGCGCGATCTGCGCATCGTGGTGGTGGGGCATGAAATCGTGGCCAGCTATTGGCGCGAAGGATCCGGCTTTCTCAATAATGTGAGTCAGGGCGGCCGGGTGCGCACCGACTTGCCGGTGCCGGAAGCAGCCCTGTCCCTGGTGTCCGGCCTGTCCCGCTATCTGGACATCAACCACGCCGGCTTTGACGTGGCCATGGTCGGGGATCATCCCTACATTCTGGAATTCAACCGGTTGTTCGGTAACACCGGGGTTCCGGAGCTGCCCAAGGCCATCGCCGCCGCCATGAACCGCTACCTGCTTGGCCCGGAGCCGCCCTCATCGTCGGATACCAGCGTTTCTGCCTGAGTACGCAACAGGGCCTGATAGCGGTGGGCCAACTGCTCCACCGGCTGCAGGCGCACCTTGTGGTCCCCGGCCACCGCAACCTGGGCGCGGTCCGGCTGGTACAGCGCCTTCACATCCAACTCGGTAGTGGACAGCTGCGCTTCCGGTACCTGCAGGCGGCCGGGCACACCCGCCAGGCACAGTGACCAGGACTCGTCGGCGCCCTTATCGGTGGTCATCAGCGCCTTGAACTCCAGCGGCACCTTGCCTTGCTGTTTGCGCAGTGGCGCCTGCAGGCGGACCACCCGCAGGAACAGCAACCCGGCGCATAACGCGGCAAAGGCAGCCTGGGAAACAGGTAACTGGCAGAACACCACCGCTGCCTGACGGCCAATGGGCTGACTCACCTGACCGCCATAAATGGCCACCGCCCGGTTCAGCATGCGCTGATAATCCGCCAGCACCTCGTCCACGGCCTGCTCGGTATAACGCTGCCGAATGGCATCAAAATTGACGATACTCAGACGCAACTGGGCCTGGACACGCTCCGGATCCACAGGGGTTTCTGCAAGCTCAGCCGATACCCGGGGGGCCGCCTGAACCACATCTTCCGGCACAGGCTCCGGCGGCACCGTTGAGGGAATCTCGGGCTGTGCGGCCGCAGGCGGCGGCATCAGGCGTTCGCGCACCAGGGTGAATGCCAGCCGCAGCAACAACACGCACAGCACCGCGAGCACAAATCCGGCCTCGATATTCTGGCGCGGCGCCTGGCTATTGTTGCCCAGCAACGTCAGTGAGCCGGCCAGCTCACCATCCGGCAGCGCCACTGGTACCGAGACAACCAGATCCGCATCCCCCACCCCGGTGAGCCCCACCTGCACTTCTGCAGGATTCAGGAAGCGCACCCCCGCAACGGGAGCCAGCGCCACCGTTTCGCGACCAATCAGGTTGATGCTGATGGAATCTTCGCTGGCCAGCGCCTCCGCCGCACGCCGGGCTGTTTGCTCAGCCAGTGCCTTAAGCTGAACCTCGCGCTCCTGCTCCAGGCTGACGGAGTAGTGTTCCAGAAAATAGATCCCCACCACCAGCATGGCCAGCAGCATCAGAATCAATTCACGCAACAGGGTTTGCTGACGACCAATCCATGGTCGCCATTGTTCCCACAGGGACATAGGGGTTATCCATCCGGTTTTCTCTGGCCCGGAGTATACCGTGAGTTGGCCGGGATGCCTTGACTATAAAGACACGCCAGACACCAAGGATGAAACCCATACTGCCACCTGGCAGGCATATAGTCCGCAGGAGCTTGCCTGCAGGCGATCCGAGCGACAGCGAGGTTAGAGGGACGAGTTACGAGTACCGCGTTTCGAAGATCAAAACACTCCTGGCGCTTACGGTTTTCAGGTTTTCGAAACTCGGTACTCGAAACTCGCTTCTGGAATCCTTACCTCGTCAAGGCCCGGATCGCCTGCAGGCAGGCTCCTACGGGGGACAAAGCCTGTGGCTTTTCTGCGTCATGCATCCGGCGCCTGACGTCCAGCGTTCTTCACCTGACCAATATCTGCTACTCTTACGCGGTTTTTACGGGAAGCCCCATGCTTCCCTTCGCTTGAATTTTGCTCCTGGAGCCCCTGCGTGCGCGAGATCATCCTGATTCAGGTTTCCGGCAATGACCGTCCCGGCCTGACTGCCGCTTTCACCCGGATTCTGGCCCGTTACCGGCTGAATATTCTTGATATCGGTCAGGCCGTGATCCACGACACCCTGTCGCTGGGCATTCTGGTGGAAACCCCGCAGGACGCCGACTCCTCTGCAGTACTCAAGGATGTGTTGTTTGAAGCGCACAAGCTCAATATCAATGTGCGCTTCCGCCCCATCGATGAAGACCGCTATGAAGATTGGGTCGCCGGCCAGGGCAAGGACCGTCATATCATTACCTTGCTGGCCCGCAAGATTACCGCCCATCAGCTGGCGGATGTGACCGCCACCGTGGCCGACAACGGACTCAATATTGACAGCATCACTCGCCTGTCCGGCCGGGTACATCTGGAAGGCGAGTCATCGGGCAATGACAACCGGGCCTGTATCGAAATTTCCGTGCGCGGTGAGCCCCGTGACGCGGAGGCCATGCGTGCCGCCTTCCTGGCCATCGCCAATGAACAGAACATGGATATCGCCTTCCAGCGCGACAGCGCCTTCCGTCGCAATCGTCGTCTGGTGGTGTTCGATATGGACTCCACCCTGATCCGATCCGAAGTGATCGACGAGCTGGCGGTGGAAGCCGGTGTGGGTGATCAGGTGGCGGAAATCACCGAACGCGCCATGCGCGGCGAACTGGATTTCAATGAGAGTTTTTCCGCCCGGGTGGCCTTGCTCAAAGGGCTGGATGAAGGGGCGCTGGAGCGTGTCCGTGAGCGGATTCAGCTCACCGAGGGTGCCCAGCGCCTGATCAGTACCCTGCGCGCACTGGGCTACCGCACTGCCATCCTGTCTGGCGGTTTCACCTGGTTTGGCCGCTGGCTACAGGATCTGCTCGGCATCGACTACGTCCACGCCAACGAGCTGGAAATTGAAGATGGCAAGGTCACAGGCCGGGTGGTGGGCCAGATCGTCAACGGCCAGCGCAAGGCAGACCTGCTCAAGGAAATCGCGGCACAGGAAGGCATCAGCCTGGAACAGACCATTGCCGTGGGCGACGGCGCCAACGACCTGCCCATGCTCGGTGAAGCCGGTCTCGGCATCGCCTTCCGCGCCAAACCCCTGGTCAAACAAAACGCCGAACAAGCCATCTCGACACTGGGCCTGGACGGCATCCTGTATCTGATCGGGGTAAGGGACAAGGATCAGGCGGAACTGCTTAAGAGCAATTAATAGTTAATAACTAGCGGTTTTGTCTTTCATATTTTGAAATGCAAGAGGCCGCGCCCAGCGATGGGCGCGGCCTCTTTGCTTTCGGATCAATTCGACGTTAGATCGCGCAACTATTCATTATTCATTATTCATTATTAACTATTAATTGCCCTTTTACGCTGTTTCGGCAATCTGCAGCACATCCATGGGCGGCTGCAGGTAATAGCCTTGCAGGTAGTTCACTCCGCCCAGGGTCCAAAGGGCCTGCATCTGTGCTGCGGATTCCACGAAGCCGATCACGGTGCTACGCCCCCCTTTGCTCACTTCCTTGATCATTTCGGCGAGACGATTCCGGCCTTCCGGTTTGGCCAACTCCTGGGTGAAGGAGCCTTCGAATTTCACCATGTTAGCCGGGATATGCTGGAACAGCTTGAACGGATCCAGCCCGCCACCAAAGCGACTGATGGAGACCTTGCAGCCCACGGCCTGAACTTTCTGGGCGAACAGTGCCGCCTGCTTGAGGTACGAGGTGGCGTCGGCTTCAGTGAACTGGAAGATCACGTTGCGACCTTCCATCTTGGCCGCCTTCATGGCCTTGAGCATCCAGTCCGCGAGACCGGCATCGGCCAGCGAACTGCCATTGATATTGAACAGCATCTTCACCGGTTGCCCCAGTGCCGCAGCAGCTCGCATGCCATTGAGCACCACCCAGCGGTCGATCTTGCCGCCCAAGCCTTCTTCTGCGGCAACCGGAATAAAGTCCTTGGCATCCAGCACATCCCCTTCTTTCTGGGGCAGGCTGACAAAGACCTCGAAAAGATGATCACTTTCATCTTCAAGATTCATCAGCGGCTGATAGTGAAGCTGGAAGCTGCCCTGATCCAGTGCCTGACGCAGCTGCATGGCAATCGCTTCCGTCGATCCGGCAGCAACATCATCCATGGGGTCGTGAATCTTGATGCTGTTACCCCTGCCATCGTTGGCGCGCTGTGCCTGGTTACAGCACTTGAGCGCCGTGGTCAGGGAGTCCTGACTGTTACGTGCATCCTCACGAATGAACGCGCCCCCCACACTGGCAGTGACCTGAAGGGTTCGGGCAGACACTTCCGGCATAAGACCTTCGATACCCTTGCGCAGGGTTTCCGCCAGCACTCCTGCTGCTTCCGTATCTTCCACCGGCAGCAACAAGGCAAAATCCTCACCGTCAACGCGTGCCAGCGACGCATCGCCTGCCTGGCTGCTGAGCCACTCAGCAACCAGGCGCAAAATTTCATCGGCACCATCAATACCCAGCGTGGACTGGTGTTGCTCAAAATCATCGAGACGGAGATAGAGCACGGCAGACAAACGGCTTTCCCGCGCTGCCGCTGCCACGGCATCATCCAGCTGATCCATAAACCATTTGCGACTGAACAGGCCTGTAGCCTGATCTTTCTCGCTGATTTCCCGGATACGCTCTTCAATTTCGCTCTGATCCACACCGGCGGCGCGAATCACAATCTGGGTACAGGCTTCGCCGTCGTAGGTACTGGGGGAGAAGGTAAAGGTGGCATCAAACTCGCTGCCATCGGTATTCACGCCCTTGCAATCCAGCTCCTGGGTCTGGTTCTCATCCTGGGCGCGGCTACGCAGTAAATTCTTCAACTTGTCGTGGTCAGCCGCGGACACCATGTCCATGATCGGCACTCCGGCCAGATCGTCGGCGTCCTCGTAGCCAAACATCTCCACATAGTTATCATTGGCGTGGATATGCATGCCATCAAGCACATAGGCGATGGCATCGCGACTCTGATCCATCAGCAGTGACAGACGTTTTTCGGCGTCATGGCGAACAATTTCGGAGTGTTGGAGTTCCTTGCGCAAGCGCAGGAACTCGGTGAGCCGATCCACCATCATGGCAATCAGCTCGCTGTCTTCATTGGGGGCTACCGCACGGGCCCCCAGCTTCATACCTTCTTTTACCGTAGCAGTAGAAAAATCGTCTGCCAGCAAAATCACGGGAATGGCTTTACCCAGCCGATTCAGGTGGGCCACGGCGCTTTCAAAGGTGCCATCACCAAAATTGGGGCGGCACAGCATCAGTTCCCAGGAGCCACTTTTCAGGGCCCGTAGCAGGTCGTCTTCTCCCAGTGCCAGTTGAGCCCGTGTTGCCCGGCCAGCATTGCGCAGTGCATTCATTAGCTGTTCGGCCTCATCCTGAGAGTCATGGGCGATCAGCAAACGCAAGTTGTCCAGGGCATAGCTCATTGATTCACTACTCACAATTCGATCATGGTTACCATTGTGCCTGACAGCCCTGTCATGACAATAACAGGGGATCTGCCCCGGCCAGCCCTGTTGGGCACCATGGGCAGGTTCCATCCTGTAGAGAGAGTTGCCGGATCCAGTGGCAAACCGTATTTATCGTTTTTATGCTCCGCCGGGGCGGTGCCAGGCGACAACCTGGCAAATATCACAGACTGGACCAGATAGAATCCAGCTCGTCGTCGTCGCCATCCGGCGTCACCTTCTTCACCGGTTCCGGGGTGGTCAGATCTCGGAACGGGTACTGACTGAAACCTGACATTCCCTGTACCCGCCGAAGCAACTGTACGCGAGAGGCCTCACCACTCTCAACCAGTTCCACCTTCACCCCTTCATTAAACCCGACGGTGGGTAGAAGCAAGGTGGCCGGCTGCCCAACTGCGGACAGCTCCGGCAGCAGGATGGCGCGCATGTAATCACTTTCAAGCCCTTGCTTGCGCATGGCCCGTGCCGCCACCGGGCGTCCGCCTGGCGCCAGCAACTCCACACCAAAGCGGGCGCCATGATTCGGCAGCTGGGTGACCCAGCGAATCACCGCCAGCATCCACTGGCAATGGGTTTGATCCCGCAATGCCAGCAACTCACCGGTTCGTAACAGACTCGGGGTATTCCCCTGCCAGGACAGACAGTAACCGCCAGGGCTGGCATTCACTTTTTGGCAATGATAGCTCTCTGGCAACTTCACCTCGGACCGGGCTGAGCCCGCCACCTCATCCATCTCGATGGATTCGCCAGCGTAATCCGACTGATAGGCCTTGGCCCAGGGGTCCGCCTGTTCCTGTTTGGCTTTGGCAGTAAGGCGAATATTGTTGAGGAAGGGGTTACTCTCCCCTTCCTCGGAGATAGACAGGCCTCCCCGCTCCACCATGGCCTCAAACGGGGTTCTACCGGACAGGAAGTAGTGCACACCCACCAGCCCGAAGCACAGCTCGATCTCGCCGGCCTCCGCCACCCGTTTGAAGGCACGCTCGGTGAGCGCGCCCCATACCTGCTGCAGGTGATCCAGTAGCCCCTCATCCATGCCTTTGGGCACCGTCAGTGATGGCTCTTCCGGGTCACGACGACTGGCAGCAAGTGACTCTACCAACCTCAGGGAGTCGATATAGCGCCACCCCTCGGTTACCTGGGAAGCATGGGTACGATAAATTGGCGGCCGGTCGGCCTGTAAATCAAACACAAAAAGATCATCGCTGTTGCTGGCTTCGCGGATATCCACCAGCGAGGACCACTCTTCCGAGGCCTTGTAGACCAGTGCCAGCTCCTGTTGGCGGAGCTGGTTCGGCTTGGCCGTGGACAACAACAGACAACGCGCATAGGCGGACTGAACCGTGGCCTCTCTCTCGCCGTCCTCCTGAACCTGCAAGGTGGCAATGCCATTCACCTCTGCCAGCAGGTACAGCTGATGCAACTCCAGCCAGAGGTGACGCGGACAGGAGAAATACAGTTGATAGCAACGCAGCAGGGTGTCACCCAGAGCGCTGATGGCACGATGCACTGAAATCGCCACCGTGCGCCGCACGTTCTTGTCCTTGACTTTGCGCATGCCGCGCACCGCCACCAGCTTGTAGCCATTGGCCAGATGACCCTGCAGGGCCTGCGCCAGGCTAGCCACACGACGGGCCTTTTCAGGCAGCACCAGCGCCTGGTTAAGGTAATGTTTCTGGAGGGAGTCGCACACCATCAGGATAGAGGGGCGGATAATTTCCAGAAGCTGGAAACGCTGCCGTGAATCCAGCTGTAGCCGGTTCAGCTCCTGAATAAACTCATACAACTGGCGCGCCATCTCCCCCATGTTCATCACGGGAAGATCGTCCACCCACTGTTGCAGCTTTTTAGGCTGATCCGCGCCAACGGTCAGATGCGGCAAATCCTGTTCTGGCAATTTCAGCCGCACCGTCTGGGCTGGTTGCTCCATGAAGATAATCCTTATCTCGGCGGCATCCAGGCTACCTGGTTGTGATCGCTTCTGTGTTTTTATGTGTTCTACGTCACAAGACTTTACGACACCGTTACAGCACTGTAAATGTCGGCAAGTCACCGACAGATCAATGATTTAGCCCGCCAGAACGGTTTTGGCAGGCTCTCCGGGCTCCTCCCGGGACAGGCGGGGGACCAGAAAACCGGGCAAACGGGCTCTCAGCCCCTTGTGCAGGGTCAGCGCAACCTCATCCTCCACCACGAAATGGGCCGCCCCGGCCACCTTGTCCAGCTGGTGCAGGTAATAAGGCAGGATGCCAGCCTCATGGAGCCGGTCAGATAGCCCCACAAGGGTATCCACCCGGTCGTTCACCCCCGCCAGCAGCACGCTTTGGTTGAGCAGGGTAACGCCGGCTCGCTGCCATTCCCGGCACCGGTTGACCAAGGCGTCGCTGATTTCTCGCGGGTGATTGGCGTGTGTCACCAGGACCGTGCGCCACCGCGGGCCGCTGACCAGCGCCAGCAGTTCATCATCCAGCCGCTCCGGGATGACCACCGGGGTGCGGCTGTGGATGCGCAACCGGCGCAGATGGGGAATCTCCGCCAGCGCCGCCAGCAACTGCGCAAGACGGCGGTTGGTCAATGTCAGCGGATCACCGCCACTGAGGATCACCTCATTGATGTCCTGGCGCGCCGCCAGCCAGGCCACCGCCTGTTCCCAGCGTTTACCACTGAGGTGGCTCTGGTAGGGAAAATGACGGCGGAAACAATACCGGCAATGCACCGCGCAGGCGCCCGTGACCACCAGCAGGGCCCGTCCATGGTACTTGTGCAGCAGGCCCGGAACCGGCGTGTGTTCGCCCTCTTCCAGTGGATCGGCGCCGTAACCCGGCACGGCTTCCAACTCCGCCGGCACGCTCAGCACCTGCCGTAACAGCGGGTCATGCGGATCGCCCTTGGCCATCAGTGCCACATAACTGCGCGGCACCCGCACGGGGAAATCCCTGGCCGCAACCAGCGATGCCGGCAGGTCAGACGCCTCCAGTTCCAGCAGCGCCAGCAACTCAGCGGGGTCGGTCACCAGATCGGCCTGTTGGCGCTGCCAGTCGGGCAACTCCCAACCTGCGCTTTCCTGCGGTATCATTGCCAGCCTTCGTGATGCCATACATCAACCTTTGGAACGAGAATTTTATGGCCAACTATTCTACCAGTGAATTCAAGTCTGGCTTGAAAGTCATGCTCGATGGCGATCCCTGCGCCATTATCGAGAACGAATTTGTGAAGCCGGGCAAGGGCCAGGCGTTCAACCGCGTGAAGCTGCGCAACCTGAAATCCGGCAAGGTCTGGGAACGCACCTTCAAGTCCGGCGACTCCCTGGAAGGGGCCGACGTGATGGATGTGTCCATGCAGTATCTGTACTCCGACGGTGAGTTCTGGCACTTCATGGACCAGACCAGCTTCGAGCAGAAAGCCGCCGATGAAGCCGCCGTGGGCGACGCCAAGCAGTGGCTGAAAGAAGAAGACGTGTGTGAGATCACCCTCTACAACGGTGAGCCCCTGTCCGTATCCCCGCCGAACTTCGTGGAACTGCAGATCGTGGAAACCGATCCGGGCCTGAAAGGCGACACCGCCGGCACCGGCGGCAAGCCCGCCACCCTGGTCACTGGCGCCGTGGTCCGTGTACCGCTGTTCGTCCAGGAAGGTGAAATCGTCAAGGTCGATACCCGCACGGGTGACTACGTGGGCCGGATCAAAAGCTAAGTCGTGAGCGACTGGCAACCCACCGCCTCCCCGGAGGCCATGAAAGCGCGCGCTGAGCTGCTATGCACAGTGCGCGCTTTTTTTGCGGCCCGCGATGTGCTGGAAGTGGACACCCCTCAACTGGCGCACTACGGCGTCAGCGACCCGCACATCCAGTGTATCCCGGTGCCGGGCTACGGCTACCTGCAAAGCTCTCCGGAATACCACATGAAGCGTCTGCTGGCTGCTGGCAGCGGACCGATCTACCAGATCTGCAAGGCCTTTCGCGATGGTGAAGCCGGGGGCCGTCACAACCCGGAATTTACCATGCTGGAATGGTATCGCCCGGACTTTGAACTGGATGACCTGGTGAGCGAGTGCCTGGCGTTATTCTCCGCACTCTTCCCCGGCACTCAGTCAAAGGCATACCGTTTCCGCGATCTGTTCAGGCACGTCAACGGCCTGGACCCTCTCACCGCCACGGACTCAGACCTGATCGCCCACGCAGAATCCTGCGGCGCCCCCCAAGGCCTGAACAAAACTGCCGCCGTGGACTACCTCATGGCCACCCGGGTGGAAGAGGCGCTTCCTGACGAGCAACTTTCCGTGGTGACCGGCTTCCCCGGCTGGGCCGCAGCCCTGGCACAAACCCATGAAGACGACGACGGAACCTTGATCGCACGGCGTTTCGAAATTTATTTCCGCGGCCTGGAACTGGCCAACGGCTATCAGGAACTCACCGACCCGGTCGAGCAACGCCGCCGCTTCGAACAGGACAACACGCTGCGCCAGCAGCATGACATACCCACCATGGACGCCGATCCGTACCTGCTGGCCGCCATGGATCAAGGGCTACCCGCCTGCAGCGGCGTCGCCATGGGCGTGGAACGGTTGCTCATGGCACAACAGGGCAGCGGCAAGATCGACGATGTCATTGCTTTCCCCTGGTCACGAACCTGATCCTGCTCCCGGAATCCGGCGGAGATGGACATTCGCCCATTTCCGCTCTACGACGACTGAGGAAGCGCGCCTGCAACCACGAAAAAAGCCGCACCCAGTAACGAGCGCGGCCTCTTTCCTTTCAGCATCAACAACCCTCGAGCGCGAGCTGTTCACTATTTATTGTTAACTATTCACGCCATCGCCGGCTGCACACCATTTCCGCCTCGTACCGCGGTTTCTGCGATCAGATCCCCCATGCGGTCAAGCACCGACGGCGGGAAGTCATGCCCCATGCCAGGAATGATGCTCAGCTTGGCGCCACGGATATGCCGGGCGGAGGCCTTGCCGCCAGCGAGCGGGATCAAGGGGTCGGCACTGCCATGAATCACCGTGGCAGGGCAGGTGATTTTCTTCAGCCAGGGCGTCAACGCCCCGGTGGCGACGATACCCAGGAACTGGTTGCGAATACCCAGCGGATTGATGCCGCGGGCCCAGCACTGGCGATACATGGCGGCCAGCTCTTCCTTGCCTTGAGGCAGGGTGCCCGCCAGTTTGCCCATCATCTCCAGTCCAAACTCCACAAACTGCTCCTCGGTTTCCACCTTCACCCGCGGCCCCACCAGGGTTTTCAATGCCGCCGGTTTCGGGGGTGGCACCAAACGGCTGTTGTTGCTGGACATGATGGAGGTCAGTGAATGCACCCGGTCAGGGTACTTGCCAGCCATCAACTGGCTGATCATGCCGCCCATGGAGGCGCCCACCAGATGCGCCCGTTCAATTTCCAGGGCATCCAGCAAACCGACCGTGTCATCCACCATGTCATGCAGGGTGTAAGGTGCATCCACAGACAAACCGACATACCCGCGCAGGATAGCAGTGAATGGCCCATGCTTGAGGCGACGGCGGATACGTGAAGACTTACCCACGTCCCGATTATCAAAGCGGATCACCCGATAGCCACGCTCTGCCAGACTATCCAGCAACGGGTCCGGCCAGAACACCATCTGGGCCGACAGCCCCATGACGAACACAATAGGCTCACCGGTTTCCGGCCCACGGCTCTCATAGAAAAGCTCAATACCATTGCTGGAGACTGTTCCTGACTGCATAACCTGCGCTCTGTGTTGTTATTGCTGATCCAGCAACATAGAAAAGGGGCTGGCAAATCACAAGTCGTATACGCCTTGCCCGGCCCGATTGTCCTGTTCTGCCGTATCCACGGTGATGGCCCGCCAGACCATGTCGAACATTACCCCGTGCTGGTCTGCCAGGCGGCCGTCACGACCGCGAAGCAAATGCATCTGCGAGATCCGCAGCAACACCCCATAGAAGAAATCCAGCAAGGTCGGCGCGGCCACCCGATCATTGAGAATCCCCTGGGCCTGCCCTTCGTGCAGCACACTCAGGAAAAGCTCGGTGAGCCGTTGCTGGCCGGGCGTGGTGTCGCTGCCCCAACGCCCCGGATACACCGACTTGATCATCATGCGTCCCATCTGGGGATTACGGTCAAAAAAGTCCAGCACCACCCAGAACACCTTGCTAAGCCGGTCCCTGAAGGTATCAATGCCCGCCAGATGGTCCAGCATCCGCTCGGCCAGCTGCTCGAGACCATGATGCAGACAGGCACTCAGCAGCGCTTCCTTGCTGCCCTGAGTCTCATCCCCATAGTAGCGATACAGTGTCTGCAAGCTGCAGCGCGCGGCACTGGCGATCTGCTGCAGGCTGACCTGGTGGAATTCCAAATCCGCAAACACCTGCACCGCGGCCCACTCGATGCGCTCACGCACCTCAGGGTCCTGACGGGCTTGCGGCAGTGCACGAGTGCGTCGAGTCATACGCTCATTACCTGTAATCCATATTACACCTGTGTAGGACAGTATACCGGGTGCCATTGACTCACTACCAACAGCCTTCTAGGCTCAACCCACTTTGTCACCACTCAATGTCACATTTGGTGTAAGAATAATTACACGCCGACCAGACCTGCAAGGAGTCTGCAATGCCTGTTCGCAAAATGAAGCTGGCGGGTCGCAGCGGGCGCGTGGCCATCGTCGATGGTTTGCGCACCCCGTTTGCCCGTATCGCCACCCATTACAAAGACCTCAATGCCATTGACCTGGGAGGCATGGCCGTCAAGGAATTGATGGCACGCAACAACCTGGACCAACGGGACATTGAGCAGCTGGTGTTCGGGATGACCGTGATGATTCCGGAAGCGCCCTTTATCGCCCGGGAAATTGCCCTGGCGCTGGGCATGGATACCGTGGATGCCTATTCCATCACTCGCGCCTGTGCCACCAGCTTTCAAACCGCCGCCAGCGTGGCAGACAATATCGTTGCCGGTTATACCGATATCGCCATCGCCGGCGGCACCGACTCCACCAGCAGTGCCCGTGTCCCGCTGTCCTCGGAACTGAGTGCGGTACTGCGTGATGTCAGTTTCGCCAAAACGCTGAAAGACCGTATCAAGCTGCTCAGCCAACTCAAGGCCCGCGACCTGCTCCCCCAGGCGCCGTCCATCACCGAATATTCCGTGGGTGAAACCATGGGCGAAAGCACCGAGAAAATGGTGAAGAAATGGGGTGTCAGCCGCCAGGAGCAGGACGATCTGGCCCATGCCTCCCACAGCAATGCTGCCCGCGCCTGGGCGGAAGGCCGCCTGGACAAGCAGGTCATGACTGCTCACCTGCCAGATGGCAGCGCCCTGAAAGACGACAATCTGGTACGCAAGCAGTCGGATCGTGACAGCTACAGTAAGCTCAAGCCGGTGTTCGATCGGGAGACAGGCTCCGTCACTGCCGGCAACAGCAGCCCACTCACCGACGGCGCCGGCGCCCTGTTGATGATGAGCGAGAAGAAAGCCGCCGCCCTGGGTTACACCCCGCTGGGCTATATCCGCTCTTACGCCTTCGCGGCCCGCACCCCGCAAGACGATCTGCTCATGGGCCCGGTGCTGGCTGCACCTGCCGCCATGGCCCGCGCCGGACTGGCACTCAGCGACCTGACCCTGGTCGACATGCACGAAGCCTTCGCCGGTCAGGTGGCCTGCAACCTGCGCGGGCTGGCTGATGATGACTATGTGCGCAGCCAGACCGGCCTTGCGGCTCTGGGTGAAGTGGACCGCAGCATTCTCAACGTGAACGGCGGCTCCCTCGCCTATGGCCACCCGTTCGGCGCCACCGGCGCACGGGTAATCAGCCAGGCATTGTACGAACTGCAACGACGCGGCGGCGGCGTGGCACTCACCACCGCCTGTGCCGCCGGCGGCATTGGTGCCGCCATGGTACTGGAAACCGAATAACACCCGGATCACGACATGAGCCCGACGGGCTCATGATCTATAACCACAGGATGAAACAACATGTTCAAACCTCTGATGAACTGGATGCGGGACAATAAAATCCTGCCGCAAATTTCCGACACCGAACGCCAGGCACTGGAAGCCGGTGACGTGTGGATCGATGGCCAATTCTTTGGCGGCAAGGTGGATTTCGAAAAAATCCTCGCCGAAAACTATGACTCGCTGCCCGAGCACGAGCAGGCCTACATCGACGGGCCGGTGGAAGAGTTGCTGAAGATGGCCGACAGCTATGAATTGTCGCGCACCCGCAAATTGCCCGACGAACTGTTCCAGTTCATGGCCAACAACGGTTTCTTCGGCATGCAGATCGCCAAGGAGTACGGCGGCAACCCCATGTCCACCCAGGCCAAGTCCAGCATCATGGCCAAGATCAGCTCGCACTCTGGTCTGCTCAGCGCCATGGTGGTGATCCCCAATTCTCTGGGCGCCGCCGAGCTGCTGGGTCATTACGGCACCGACGAACAGAAGAACTACTACCTGCCGAAACTGGCCAACGGCGAGTTCATGCCCTGCTTCGGTCTCACGGAGCCGACCGCAGGCTCCGACGCCGCGTCCATCAAGGCCGAAGGCGTGGTGTTTAAAGACAGCGATGGCGAGATCAAATTCAAGCTCAACTTCCGCAAGCGCTATATCACCCTCGCCCCGGTGGCCAATCTGATCTCCCTGGCGGTGCGTCTGCATGATCCCGACAACCTGCTCGGCAAGGGCGAGGAGCCCGGCATCACTGTGGTGCTGATCGAGAAAGGGGCGCCGGGCACGGAAGGCCTGCACATTGGCGATCATCATCAGCCCATCGGCGAACACTTCCCCAATGGCCCCATTGTCGGCCGCGATGTGATCGTGCCTGCCGACAAGGTACTGGGAGGCGTTGAGTACACCGGCATGGGCTGGAAGATGCTGATGGAAGCGCTGGCGGGCGGGCGCATGGTGTCACTGCCCGCCACCGGTATCTGCGGCATCCGCCATGGCGCCATGATTGCCGGCGCCTATTCGATGGTGCGCCAGCAATTCGGCATTCCGGTGGGGCGCATGGAAGGTGTGGAACACAAGATCGGCAAGGCTGCCGGTATGGCTTACGCCTTTGACGGTGCCCGGGTCTTCGGCTGCTCGGCGGTAGACCGCGGCATCCAACCGCCGGTGACCTCCGCCATCATGAAGGCCTACAGCACCGAGATGGGTCGTGACACCGGCACCGATGCCATGGACGTGACCGCAGGCTACGGCGTGATGCAGGGCCCGAACAACACCATGGGTCGCCTGTACAACTCAGCCCCGGTGAGTGTCACTGTAGAGGGCGCCAACATCATGACCCGTACCCTGATGATCTTCGGCCAGGGGGCAACCCGTTGCCATCCTTACGCCTACAATGTTGTTCAGGCCGTGGAAAATGACGATGTGGCCAGCTTCCGCAAGAACCTCACTGGCTGGATGCTGCAGTTCCTGCTCGGCTTTGTGATGTCCATCGTGCGTGGCGTTACCCGTGGCTTCTTTACCGTGAAAGTGCCCAATGTGGCACCCCAGACCAAAAGCATCTACCGCCGCCTGGGCTGGGCTGCCACCCGCTTTGGCCTGCTCACCAACCTGGCCATGTTCTTCGTGGGCGGCAAGCTGAAAGCCCGCGGCAACCTCACCGGTCGCTACGCCGATGCCGTGGCCTGGCTGTACATCACCACGTCCGCCTTGCGTCGCTATGAAGCGGAAGGGCGTAAACCGGAAGATCTTGCCCTGGTGCAATACGCGGGCGAATACGGTCTCACGCAAATCCAGCAAGCCTTCGAAGGCATCTATGAAAACTTCGATGGCCCGGTGGGCGTGATCCTGAAAACTGTGGGTCGTATCGGTCTCGGCCTGAACCCGCTGGCCAAGCTGCCCAACGATCAGCTCAGCCACCAGGCGGCGCTGGCACTGCAAAGCTATGGCGACCAGTACAAGCGTCTGGTGGGTGGCAACTACATGCCTGAAGAAAGTGATCAGGGCCTCGGCCGCCTGCTCAAGGCGTTCCGCCTGACCACCGAAGCCGAGCCGGTGCGCAACAAGATCCGTGCTGCCCAGAAAGCCCGCAAACTGGGCCGTGGCAAGGTGGAAGAGCTGGCCGCCGACGCCGCGCAACAAGGCGTGATCAGCGATGCGGAACTGTCCCTGTTGAATGACGCCACCGCGGCTTGCCTGCAGGCCATCGAAGTGGACGTGTTCACCAAGGACGAGTACTACGGCGCGGGTGGCATTCCGGCCATGAGCGCCACCGGCGATGGTGGCGTCGAGCAACCGCCGGAGTACGGACTGGCCAAGGCTTCCGGCGAGTAAGCCCTTCGCTTCTGGTGGGAGTTTGCCTGCAAACGAGTCTCGCGTGCAGGCACGCTCCCACCCCAACCTCCAGGATGCCTTTGACCGGCTCAGGATCTGGCCCGATCGACCCTGCCATTCAGCGGCAGGGGCAGTTAGGGTTAGGTTCAACCTGAAGTGATCGCACAAGAACAACACAACGGACTTTTCATGAGCATCCAGGCTTCACTTATCAAAGCGGTGACCCGCCGCACCATCAAACGTAGTGGCTTGAATCAGGACCAACTGGTTCGCCACCTCAGGAAGGTTTTCAACAACTCCCCTTCCCTGACCCTGCTGCCGCTCGGCGTCAAGCTCAGTCAGGTAAGCCAGCCCGGTTTTGAAGGCGATCGCATCAGCGTTGCCGATCCGCAAATGACCGTGCTCTATATTCATGGTGGCGCCTACATTGGCGGTGTCACCAAGACCTATTACAACCTGGCCGGACGGCTG
Organism: Alcanivorax sp. DP30; assembly: GCF_009882945.1. Taxonomy (GTDB): domain Bacteria; phylum Pseudomonadota; class Gammaproteobacteria; order Pseudomonadales; family Alcanivoracaceae; genus Alcanivorax. Next base: position 11,439 of record NZ_WTUY01000020.1, on the reverse strand, counting down.
GCCAAGCAGCTCAAGGGGGAGGTCTACCTGGCCACCTATCCCTTCGCCCCCGAACACCCCTTCCCGGCTGCGGCAAATCGTATCTTTGAGGCCTACGAATACCTGCTAAAACTGGGCAAACGCCCTGAAGATATTGTCATCGCCGGTGATTCCGCCGGTGGCGGCCTGACACTGGCCACCCTGCTGCAGATCCGCGACAAGGGCCTGCCCCAGCCGCGCTGTGCCGTGACCTTCTCGCCCGGCAGCAACTGTTTCCCGGACGACAGAATTCTCGACGCCCTGGACCCCAGCGATGCCATGCTGTCCGCTGACATTATCCGCACGGTTATCGACATCTATGTGCCGGATGCGGAGCAACGCACCCACCCGTACGCCTCGCCCTGCCTTGGCGACTACACCGGCATCTGCCCGCTGATGATCACCGTCAGCACTGACGAAGTGCTGTACTCGGATGCCAAGCGTGTTCGCAAGGCAGCCGAGCAAAGCGGTGTTGAGGTGGAGTGGCTGGAGCGCGGCGGCCTGTTTCATGTCTGGCCAATAATGGTGCCGTTCCTGCCAGAGGCTCGACAGGATCTGAAGAAAGTGACGGCCTTTATTCGACGCCATGGCTGAGTGGCATGCGCAGTGGTGAAAAGGTAAACATTGCGGACAGATTCGGTCATTGCAGGCACTCCGGCACCGTCGTCTACTGTCACAAAAGCGCGGCACTGATGCGCACCAATGACAAAGGAGGACGCGATGAGCGAATGGCCACGCATCCAGTCCACGGATTACTGCAACGAAGATCTGCCCACCCTGAGCCAGCCCTGGTGGAACACCCTGCCGCGGCACTTCCACGCCCTGCCAGATCATTTTCTGGCGGACAACGATACCCGCTGGCGGATTGACTACACCGCCACCGTGGACACGGTGGCGCGCACCGGCCTTGCCTGCATGGCTGGCGCAGCCGCCCTGCCTGCCAGTCTCAATTTTCGTCAGCATAAGGAAGAGCGGGAACTGGTCCGGTTCTATGAGTCCTTTCTTGAAAGCGGCGATCCACAGCTTTTTTTCAGCGCCCCCGAACAACAGCCGACGATCCAGTATCACCCGGTGGCCTCCTACCATTTTCAGCCGGAGGACGGCCAGGCACACACACTCAGTTTCCGCTCTCCGTTTGAAGCAAAGAACCCGGCCCTGCGCGAACGCTACCGCAAGCACAAACGTAACGGCACGGCCTGGGCACAATACTGGAAACATCATGGCGAGCCACGCCCGACCCTGATCATGATCCACGGCTTCGTGGCCGATCCCTACTGGCTGAATACCCGCTGGCTGGCACTGCCCTGGTTCTACAAGCAGGGCTTTGATGTATTGCTCTATACCCTGCCGTTTCATGGCCGCCGCAAAGGGGCGCTGGCGCCGTTCAGTGGCGCCCAGTTTTTCAGCCAGGGCATGGCCATGCTCAACGAGACCTTTGCCCATGCGATTCATGATCTGCGTATTTTCATGAACCACCTGCGCGACAATGGCACTCCCGCCATGGGGGCCACAGGGATTTCTCTGGGCGGTTACAGCACTGCATTATTGTCATCGCTGGAAAAGGATCTGGCGTTTGCCATACCCAATGTGCCGCTGACCACCATCATGGATCTGATGAAAAGCTGGTTCCCCGTGAGCCTGCAGATTCCGCTGTTTCAGAAAGTCTACGACACCGACATGGAAGGCTTGAGGAAACTCACCGCCCTGCATTCGCCACTGACCTGGCCCTGCCAGGTGCCCCAATCCGGGCGCATGATCATCGGCGGTGCCGGCGACCGTTTCGCGCCGCCCAAGCACAGTGACTTGCTACGTCAGCACTGGGATGACTGCCCGGTACACTGGTTCCCCGGCAACCATCTTCTGCACCTGGATCAGGGCTGCTACCTGCGCGCCATGCGGGATTTCATGCGTGAGGCGCTGGCGGAGAAGTCGATCGAATTGAGTGCGTAGAAATTTGGGGCGAGTTTCGAGTTTCGAGTTTCGAGTTTCGAAGATCAAAACCCGACACACGTAGCCAGCAAGGGTTTTGCCTTTCGAAACTCGCTTCTCGTCACTCGCGTCAGCAGTTGGCCTGCCAACTCCGGGCCAGTCAATCGGCAGGCTTGTCGGTCTTGAACAGACTGGCCGTACCCGCCCCGCAGGACACCACCGTCTTCATCATGCTTTCCACGCCGATTTCAGGGTGCAACTCCACCAGGTTTTCATCCACGTGATAGATAAAGCCGCTGGTGGGGTTAGGGCCGGTGGGCACGAATACGGTGACATGGCCATCCGCATGCCGTGACGTTACCAGCGCAGTCACTGACACATCCACGTTGCGCCCATACAGCCAGACTCGTGCCACCTCGCCACGACTGAACGGGCTGTCACTGCTGTTGCCCATCAGCTGGGCGATCACTTCACGCACCGTGGTATAGCCGGGCAGCCGGGTCATGACATTGTCTTCCCATTGCTGCCACAACCAGCTACCCAGACGGGTAGCCACCACCGTACCGACCAGGAAACACAGCACCATCACTGCCAACACCGCCAGCCAGTCCGCCACGAACTTTGGCAAGCCAAAAGTATTGATGAACACCGTAGTAAACGGCGAGATCATTTCGGTCACCGTCTGGTAAATCCAGCGGAAGAAAAACACGATGATGGAAATGGGCAGCAGGATGGTGAGGCCACCCAGCAGGGATTTACGGATAAAAAACCAGACGCGTCGATTGGCGCTCATGAAATGGGACTTCCTCTTTTTGTAGGGCAGAAATGGCCGAGACAATTTCCGCCCTACATGGTCCTGTTACTCAACGTACCAGATGCGGTTGATGAAAAGACAACGTTCCCCGGTGGGGGTTCGCACTTCCACCTCATCATCCACCTGTTTTTTCAGCAAGGCCCGTGCCAGTGGTGCATCAATACTGATATAGCCACGCTTGCTGTCGGTTTCATCTGGCCCCACCAATCGATAGGTTTCCAGTTCACCCGCCTCGTTTTCCAGCTCCACCCAGGCCCCGAAGAACACCTTGCTCTGGTCTTCCGGCAGACGGTCTACCACCGTCATGTCATCCAGCCGCTTGCTGAGAAAACGCACCCGACGGTCAATTTCCCGGAGCTGCTTCTTGCCGTAGATATACTCGGCGTTCTCGGAGCGATCCCCCTGGGCGGCCGCCTCCTGCACTGACTGCGTTATTTCCGGCCGTTTTACCTTCCACAGGTATTGCAGCTCGTCATTAAGCGTCTTGTAGCCCTCAGCCGTGATGTACTTGGACGCGGGTTTGCCCTTTGGCCGCCAACGACCCATGGCCTATTCCTCAGCTCTTAAACCTCAAATATACGATCCAGCTCGCGCAGCCCCTTGAACTCCAGCACATTGCCGGTGGGGTCCTGCACAAAGAAAGTACCCTGTTCCGCCGGCTGGCCCACAAAGCGCTCACGGGGTTTAAGCAGAAACGGCCAGTCGTGCTCGTAGATCCGTTCCACCAGGGTTTCCCAGGTGACGAAATCCAGCACCACACCAAAATGCGGCATGGGCACCGGGTGGCCATCCACATCGCTGTAACCCTGTATGGGTTTCAGGTTTTGACCCTTGTGCAGGGACAGCTGATGGCCGTGGAGATCGATATCGATCCAGTTGGGCGCATCACGGCCACGGCGACCGCCGACCACACGGCAGTAAAAGTCCGCGGCTTCTTCCAGATCATTTACCAGAAAGGCCAGGTGAAAGGCCGGCTGTTTTTCCATTATCCACTGCTCTTGCTAAACTCACGTCATCTGGCCTGATTCCAACGCTACATCAGCGAAAAATCAAACGCTGTTTCTCCACAGAGGTCGCAGATCACACAGAGTAAAGCCCGCTTTTCACTCAGTAATCTCTGTGACCTCTGTGGTAAATATGCCTTTCGGTTTTACGGCATCAGGCGCGCCCATGTTACTAGAGGACTCCACCCCATGTCTGTGTCTCGTGCCCCCTGGCCCGCTACCCGTATGCGTCGCATGCGCCGTGATGATTTTTCCCGGCGACTGATGCGCGAGAATACGCTTACGGTGGATGACCTGATCTATCCCGTGTTCGTGCTGGAAGGCATTAACCAGACCGAGGCGGTGCCCTCCATGCCCGGCGTGGAGCGCATGAGCATCGACCTGCTGGTGAAGGAAGCCGAGGAGCTGGCCGCGCTGGGCGTCCCCGCCATGGCCCTGTTCCCGGTGACACCCTCAGAGGTAAAGACCCTGGATGGCCGTGAAGCCTGGAACCCGGAAGGGCTGGCCCAGCGAGCGGTACGCGCCATCAAGGCGGCGGTGCCGGAAATGGGCATCATCACCGACGGCGCCCTGGATCCGTTCACCACCCACGGCCAGGACGGCATCATTGATGACAACGGCTATGTGCTCAATGACGTCACCGTGGATGCCCTGGTGAAGCAGGCCCTGTCCCAGGCGGAAGCCGGTGCCGACGTGATCGCGCCCTCAGACATGATGGATGGCCGCATCGGCGAGATCCGCAATGCTCTGGAAGCCCACGGCCATATCCACACCCGTATCATGGCCTACTCCGCCAAGTACGCCAGCGCCTACTACGGCCCCTTCCGCGACGCCGTCGGCTCTGCTGGCAATCTGGGCAAGGCGGACAAGACCACCTACCAGATGGACCCGGCCAACTCCGACGAGGCGCTACACGAAATCGCCCTGGACCTGGCCGAGGGCGCCGACATGGTGATGGTGAAACCGGGCATGCCCTACCTGGACGTGGTGCGTCGGGTGAAGGACGAATTCCAGGTGCCGGTCTACGCCTACCAGGTGAGCGGCGAGTACGCCATGCACATGGCCGCCTTCCAGAACGGCTGGCTGGACCAGGACAAGGTGATGATGGAATCCCTGCTGGCCTTCAAGCGCGCCGGCGCCGACGGCATCCTCACCTACTTCGCCAAGGCCGCCGCCATCAAACTGAAAGGCTGAACCCCGCTCCACTTGCATAGCCCTACCCGGCTCCACCTATAATGCATACACACTATATGTGGAGCTGCGCATGTCTCGTCGCAAGAATCAAACGGCACTGTCGCCGGAATCCGTTGGCCTGCAATGCGCCGCGCTGCATTCGCGTGTGCTGTCCCGACTGGTGACCCGTCTCTACAACCAGCAGCTCAGCGACAGCGGGTTGCGTATTACTCAGTTCTCCGTGCTCAATGCCATCAAGGCACGGCCACCGGAATCCATTTTCCAGCTGGCAGAGCTGCTCGGCATGGAGCGCACATCCCTGCAACGCACGGTGGACAAGCTAATCGAGAAAGGCCTGGTGGAATCCGAGCCCACCGGTAACAAGCGTTCCCTGGGTCTCTCTCTCACAGCCGAGGGGGAGAGCCGCTACCAGCTGGCACTGGTCGGCTGGCAAGCCGCACAGCATCAGTTTGAGTCGCTGGTGGGCAAGCAAAGCTGGCAGCAGATCGCCTCGGAACTGCGCCGATTCAGCCATGAGGTCAAGCAGAAACTCTGAGTGTTTCAACACCCGGCTGTTTCACCGACAGCACACCATCACGGGCAAAACCCGCCACCAGATCCATCACATTCCTGTCCACCAGCACCCGCCGATGTCCCTTGCCTGCCGTTTGATGCAGCGAGGCGGCGGGGAGCGATTGATATAACCTCTGCGAATCCGCAAATGGCACCTCCCTGTCATCACGATCATGCACCAGCAGCACCCGGGCAGTAATCCGGAAGCCACGACGGACAATATCCAACGCGCCGTAGCCAATCCCCACCCGGGAAGCCATTTTATCCAGCAATTGCTGCCGCGCAGGCTCGCTGAGCTTAAGGTTGTTCGCCATCCGAGACACCACGCCATGGAAGTCCGTGGGCGGCGCAATCAGAACCGTTCGGCCTATGTCATCTCGCTCCGACAACACAAAGGCGGCGGCGGACGCCCCCATAGAATGGCCGATCAGCACATCCACCGGCGCACCGATCACATCCAGTGCGTGACGCAAGGTAGTAATGAATTCACCCACATGACTGGGACCATCAGGCTCACTGCCGTGCCCAGGCATCTGCAACGCATAGAAGGAAAACTGTTCCCGGCCCAAGGTCTTCATCATGGCTTCGAACTGGGTCCAGTGACCTGACCAGCCATGGACCAGCAGCACCCGTTGCGGGCCACCGGCCCAGATGTTCAGATGGGCACGAGCTCCCACCGCCACCTGGCGGTCAGGCGCGAATTCAGCCCGCCCCCGCCAAGCCTCAGGCAGTCGCGGCCCGGTCATCAGCCGTAGCGCCAGATCACTGGCACGGCCCGGGAACAGGCGACTGAACAGCGCCATCATCCACTGAAATACTTTCATGGATCACCTCTCAAAAAGTGCAAACACACTTTAACAAGCCCGAAGCATGGCGACCTGGAGCCAGGCCCCTTCATTTAGTGTATTTACACTTTAATGAAAAATGCAAGTTTCTTTCTTCCCCTATGGTCAGGCTGCTCTACGCCGCGGGCGCCATAATCATCGAAAAAGTGCCCTCATGGGCAACACAAAAAAGCCGGCGCAAGCGCCGGCTTTTTCATTGCCACATAATCAGAAACGGTAGCGAGCGCTGCCTATGACAGTACGGGTTTCGCCGTAACCACAGTCATAGACACTGGGGCCTGCCTGCCCCCGGCACCAGGAAACGTATTCCTTGTCGGTCAGGTTCTGTACATTGACGCTGAAATCCCACTGGTTAACCGCATAGCCGAGCATGGCATCATACAGGGTCACTGATGGCACTTTCGGGCCCGCACCGGTACCGTAGTCGAAGCCCACATTGTCACCCACATAACGAACGCCAGCACCGAAGCGAAGTCCATTTTCCAATTCATACTTGCCCCAGGCTGATGCCGTCTGGTCCGCCAGATAAGGCAGGCGCTCGCCGGATTGATCGTTCACGGCACGGATGTCCGTATAGCTGGCCTGTACCTCAAGATTACCAAGTTGTTTCTTCACTTCCATTTCCCAACCTTCAGACTTGGCACCAATCTGGTCTACCGTGTTCGGGCTGGTGCCCTGAACCACACGGTTGGTTTCTTCGATATAGAAGTAGGCCGCGGTAACAGCAAAATCCCCGGCATCGTTCAGATACTTGATACCGGCTTCCTGCTGCTCGCCGGTGGTTGCCTCAAGCCCCGAACCGGAATTGGGGTTGGTACCCAGGTTCGGCACAAAGGCCTCGGAATAACTCACGTACGGTGACAGCCCGAAGTCGAACTGGTACATCAAACCGGCGCGACCGGTGGTCTCGCTGTCTGCGCTTTGCGTATTCACACCGTTCACGCCATAAACAGTGTTGGTTGACTCGTCATGACGAAGCGCACCGGACACCACCACACTACCAATTTCAATGTGATCCATCAGGTAGACACCGGTCTGCCGAATGCCGTTGTCGTTACGATCCCGAGGTGCCAGCGACGCATAGTTCACGAAACCGTATACCGGGTTGTACATATTCAGCGTGGTGCCGGTGGCAGCAGAGTAGTAGTTCTCCTCTTCCCACATGGCATCCTGATAGTCCACACCGACGGCAAGCGTGTGCTCGGTGCCAAGCAGGGCGAAGCCCCCCTCCAGGCGGGCATCAAAGTTGCTGACGTCCGTGGAACGATCCGCCATGTGCATGTTGCGGGAAATATCACCGGCCGGGCTGATCGGAAAACCGATAGATGCCCAGTGTTGACGGGTTTCGGTTTCAGACTTGGTGTGCCTTGCCGTCAGAGCCATGTTCCAGCTGTCTGTCAGGCGCTGATCCACAAACAGGGTAACTTCATTCTGCCTGCGGTCATAACGATCCCAGCTGGGCTCACCGACAAAGGTATTCACCGGAATATCGCCTCGCACCCCTGGCAACAGAGTCCCCTCTGCGGGCAGGAACTGGGCGGAGATGCCGCCATTGTTTTCCTGGGCATTGAGCAGCAGAGAGATAGTGGTGTTGTCGGTAGGCATCCAGGTAAAGGACGGCGCGAACAGGAAACCGTTGTCATCCACGTAGTCTACCTGGGTACCGCTCTCGCGCTTCAACGCCACCAGCCGATAAAGCAGCTTGCCATCTTCCGACATGGGCCCGGTCACATCCGCCGCCAGCTGCTTGCGATCGTAGGAGCCCACCTGGGCCCAGATTTCACCCTGTTGCTGTGCTTTCGGCAACTTGGAAACCGTATTCACGATGCCACCAAGCTCGGCCTGTCCGTACATCACGGAAGACGGCCCTTTAAGAACTTCTACACTTTCCAGCGCATAGACATTGGGGCGTACGCTATTGTAGCTACCATACAGGGAACGCAATCCATCCTTGTAGAAAGACGCATCCAGGCCGCGAACTTTCACCCAGTCCCCCCGGGTGTCAAAACCAAATGCCCCGGAATACACACCGGAGCTGTACACCAGCGCGTCCTGGATATTCTTGGCACCGGTATCCTTGATGAATTCCTCATTGACCACAGTGATGGCATAGGGGGTTTTCTCTACCGGCACCGTCAGCTTCCCGGTTTTGGCGGTTTGTCCCTCGGTGATATACCCCGCCTCCCCTTGAATCTCGTCGTTGACTTCAACAGCAGGGATCACATGGGTTTCTGCGGCTTCCTCAGCCTGAACGGCCAGCGGTGCCAGGGAGAGCAGGGACGCCCCCACCAACTGCGCGCCCCAGATCGCGCGATTTCGACAAGTCATTGGCAAGCTCCAAATACAAACATTACTGATAACAAGAATGATTCGCATTCTATAGACTAAAGAGCGCCATGAAAAGCCCGTGCCGTCAGATACCAGGGATTGAGACTCCAGACACCTTCTCACTCCACCCGGCAGGGATTAATCTGAATTCTCGGGAGACATTTCGCCTCCTGTCATTGCCGTGTCACATTTATGTCATGCAATAGAGGCCCTTCCAGCAGTGCCGGTCAGGACGACACCATGAATGATATCGCCAGCGAACACAGCGCCATCGACCTCAACAACCCGGACTATTACTTCAACCGGGAACTGAGCCTGCTGCAGTTCAATCTGCGGGTACTTGAACAGGCCATGGACGAGAATCATCCGCTCATGGAGCGTCTCAACTTCCTGCTGATTTTCTCCAGCAACATGGATGAGTTCTTCGAGATCCGTGTGGCCGGGCTGCGCAACAAGCTGGAAACCGGCACCGGTCAACCCGGCGCCGATGGCATGCTGCCGTATGAACTGCTCAAGGAAATCAGCCGTATCACTCATGAGGCAGTTGATCGTCAGTACCACATCCTGAACAACATTCTGCTGCCCGCGTTGCGCGAAGAAGGGGTCGACTTTCTACGTCGTGAGGACTGGACTGAAGCCCAGTCCGAATGGGTGAAAAAATATTTCCGCGAACAGATTTATCCGGTTCTCACACCAATTGCGCTGGATCCCTCACACCCGTTTCCGCGACTGGTAAACAAGAGCCTGAATTTTATCGTGCCACTGGATGGCAAGGATGCGTTTGGTCGCTCTACCGGTCTCGCCATTGTGCCGGCACCTCGCTCCCTGCCGCGCCTGATCCGGATTCCGGATGAAATCAGCGGCGATGGTGATGACAACTTTGTGTTCCTGTCGTCCATGATTCACGCCCATGTCTCCGACCTGTTCCCGGGCATGAAAGCCACCGGCTGCTACCAGTTCCGGGTCACCCGTAATGCGGACATGGAAGTGGACGAAGAAGCCGAAGATCTGGCTCTTGCCCTGAAAGGCCAGTTACTGTCCCGCCGTTACGGTGACGAGGTTCGGCTGGAGGTGGCGGACAATTGCCCGCGTCACCTGATGCACTACCTGCTGGAACAGTTCGAACTGGGCGAAGATGATCTTTATGAAGTGAACGGACCGGTGAATCTGGCGCGCATGTTTACCAGCGTGAATCGTCCGCGTCTGCATTACCCGCCTTTCACACCGAAAGTACACCCGACAGTGAAAAAAGCCGAATCCATTTTTGATGCCATCGACCAGGAAGACCTGCTGATGCATCACCCCTTCCAGTCGTTCCAGCCGGTAGTGAACCTGCTGGCTGAAGCCGCCCGTGACCCCAAGGTACTGGCCATCAAACAGACCCTGTACCGCACCGGCACCAAGTCGGAAATTCTCGATCATCTGGAGACAGCAGCACGGAACGGCAAGGAAGTCACCGCCATCGTGGAACTGCGCGCACGCTTCGACGAAGAATCCAACATCGAAGGTGCCCGCCGTCTGCAGGAAGCTGGCGCCATCGTGGTGTACGGTGTGGTGGGCTACAAGACCCACGCCAAAATGCTACTGGTGATTCGCCGTGATGGTGACGGCATCAAACGTTATGTGCACCTGGGCACCGGTAACTACCACACCAAGACCACCAAGCTTTATACCGACTACGGCCTGATGACTGCCGACAAGTCCGTGGGCCAGGATGTGCACAAGATCTTTCAGGAACTCACCGGCATGGGCAAGGCTGCGCGACTGAAACAGCTCAAGCACTCGCCGTTCACACTGCACCCGTCACTGATTGAGTGGATCGACTTTGAAACCGCAGAAGCGGAAGCCGGACGGCCTGCGCGCATCATCGCGAAATTCAATTCCCTCACCGAGGAAAAGATCATTCAGGCGCTATACCGGGCCAGCCAGGCCGGCGTTGAGATTGATCTGATCGTGCGCGGCATCTGCTGCCTGAAACCAGGCATCCCCGGTATTTCCGACACCATCCGGGTGCGCTCCATTATTGGCCGCTTCCTGGAGCACACGCGCATCTACCACTTCCACCATGGCGGCGAGGATCTGCTGTACTGTTCCAGCGCAGACTGGATGGAGCGCAACCTGTTCAACCGGGTGGAAACCTGTTTCCCCATCAATGACCCGGCCCTGAAAGCCCAGATGCTGGAGGAAGGCCTGCACTATTACCTGCGCGACAACACACGCGCCTGGTTGTTACAGGCGGATGGCACTTACCTGCGTGCGCAGCCAGCAGAGGGGGAACAAGTCTTTATTGCTCAGCAGTGTCTGCTGGATACGCTGGGGTAGTGGCGGCGACGCCCAAGGCGTCTCTTCGTGGGAGCTTGCCTGCAAGCGATTCGAGCCTGGGCGAGGAACGAGTCCCGAGTTTCGAGAAGCGAGTTTCGAAAGGCAGAACCCGCTGCGAGGCACCGGATAGGGAAATCATTCTTTGGCGAACTGTCGAGCTCTGACACGCCTGATCGCCCTGCGGTCGATTCCGTGCTTCGCACGGTTCGCGGCCGAACGTCCGCTCCTACAGCGGCTCCGTAGCATGTGATGGTTTTGTAGGAGTACAGCTTGCCCGCGCGAATCCGGCCTACCCAAAAATCACATAGCCACGGGAACTTTTTGGGCTTCCTTAATCCAATCAGCGTAGCTCGTAGCTCGTAGCTCGTAGCTCGTAGCTCGTAGCTCGTAGCTCGTAGCTCGTAGCTCGTAGCTCGTAGCTCGTAGCTCGTAG
>NZ_WTUY01000019.1 GCF_009882945.1 Alcanivorax sp. DP30 | reverse complement strand
TGGACGTTGAGCTGATCGCTCCGATCGCCATGGAAGACGGTCTGCGCTTCGCTATCCGCGAAGGTGGCCGTACCGTTGGTGCCGGCGTGGTGGCCAAGATCACCGAGTAATTCGTTACGGGTGATATCGGGGTGGCAGGCATGCCTGCCACCCTGTTTTGTTTAAGGTTTCAGAGTTACAGGCCAGTAGTTCAATTGGTAGAGCACCGGTCTCCAAAACCGGCTGTTGGGGGTTCGAGTCCCTCCTGGCCTGCCAATTTTCCCAAGACTGATCTTGGGTGGTAGGGTGCATCGTCCGATGAGCGAGAAAACAGAAGCACATTCCGGCTCTGCCGCCTTTGAGGCAGTGAAGTGGTTGCTGGTGGTTGGTCTGGTGGCCGCCGCAGTTGTCGGTAATAGCTATTTCTCCGACCAGCCTACCCTTTATCGGGTTGTCGGTGTCGTAGTCGCGGCGCTGGTGGCCGTATTTGTCGCTCTGCAGACTGAGCAGGGTAAGTCGTTCAATCAGCTGCGCAAGGACTCCATGGTGGAACTGCGCAAGATTGTCTGGCCGACCCGTCAGGAAACCCTGCAGACCACCTTGATTGTTCTGGTGTTTGTCGTGCTGGTGGCCTTGCTGCTGTTTGTGCTCGACTGGATTCTGGGTGGTCTCATGTCCTGGGTGATTGGTTAAGGGGTTTACATGGCTAAGCGCTGGTATGTGGTACATGCCTATTCAGGTTTCGAAAAGCACGTAAAACGCGCCCTCGAAGAGCGCGTTAAATTGCGTTCTATGGAAGAGCTTTTTGGTGACATCCTGGTTCCTACCGAAGAAGTGGTGGAGATCAAGGGCGGCCAGAAGCGCAAGTCCGAGCGCAAATTCTTTCCTGGCTATGTGCTGGTGGAAATGGAAATGTGCGACGACTCCTGGCACCTGGTGAAAGAAACGCCGAAGGTGATGGGCTTTATCGGTGAAGATCCGAAAAATCCGGGTCGCGTTTCCCCGATTACCAAGAAAGAAGCGGATGCCATCCTGCAGCGTATGGATGACGCCGTTGAAAAGCCGAAGCCGAAGACGCTGTTCGAAGCTGGCGAAGTGGTCCGTGTCAACGATGGGCCGTTTGCAGATTTCAATGGTGTGATCGAAGAAGTGAATTACGAAAAGAGCCGCCTGCAGGTGGCAGTAATGATCTTTGGTCGTTCCACACCGGTAGAGCTGGAGTTCGGTCAGGTCGAGAAGACCTGATACTGGGCCCGGCAACAGAATTTGGGAGCCCTGGTCGCCTGTATGGCGGCCGGGGCGTTTTGACAACCTGAGGGGAGCCTGCTCTAGGCAAGGCGTTTGCACCCAAGGAGTCTGAAAATGGCGAAGAAAGTACAAGCCTACATCAAGCTGCAGGTTGCAGCTGGTCAGGCTAACCCGTCACCGCCGGTTGGTCCTGCACTGGGTCAGCACGGTGTGAACATCATGGAGTTCTGTAAGGCGTTCAACGCCCAGACTCAGCAGCTGGATGCCGGTGCACCGGTTCCTGTTGTAATCACCGTATACAGCGATCGTTCCTTTACCTTCACCATGAAGACGCCGCCGGCGTCTTACCTGCTGAAGAAGGCGGCCAAGATCAAGAGCGGTTCCGGTGAGCCGAATACCAAGAAAGTGGGCAAGGTTACCCGTGCTCAGCTGGAAGAGATCGCCAAGGCCAAGGAGCCTGATCTGACTGCCGCTGATCTGGATGCTGCCGTGCGTACTATTGCGGGCTCTGCTCGTTCCATGGGCCTGGATGTGGAGGGTTAACCAATGGCTAAACTGTCCAAGCGTCTGCGCGCCATTCGCGAAAAAGTAGAAGCCGGTAAACTGTACCAGGTTGAAGAAGCTGTAGCCCTGCTGACCGAACTGTCCGGTGTGAAGTTCAAAGAGTCTGTGGACGTAGCGGTGAACCTGGGTGTTGACCCGCGTAAATCCGACCAGAACGTGCGTGGTGCTTCTGTACTGCCTCACGGTACTGGCAAAACCGTTCGTGTTGCTGTTTTTGCTCAGGGCGCCAAAGCCGAAGAAGCAAAGGAAGCTGGCGCGGACGTGGTGGGTTTTGACGATCTGGCCGAGCAGGTTCAGGGCGGCGAAATCAACTTCGACGTGGTTATCGCTTCCCCGGACGCCATGCGCGTTGTGGGCAAGCTCGGCACCATCCTGGGTCCCCGTGGCCTGATGCCGAACCCGAAAGTTGGCACTGTAACCCCGGACGTAGCCCAGGCAGTGAAAAACGCCAAGGGTGGTCAGGTTCGTTACCGTACCGATAAGGGTGGCATCATCCACTGCACCGTTGGCCAGGTGGGTTTCGATAACACCGCCATCAAGGAAAACGTGGAAGCGCTGCTGGCTGACCTGAAAAAAGCCAAGCCGTCTTCTGCCAAGGGCACTTACTTCAAGAAAGTAACCCTGTCCACCACCATGGGTCCGGGTCTGTCCATCGATCCCGCATCTCTGGTGATGTAAAGCATTCGGTGCACGGCGGAAGCTGTGCGCCAACAAGGACTTTGATTTCGGCAGCATGCTGCCGGAGCGTCAAAGACCACAGGCGCCTTGGCGGGTTCTCCCGGATAAGGCTTAAACCAACAGCCTGCGTAGACGCGGTGTGGTTCAGGATTCACTGTAACCCCCGCGTATGAATTCGCTAGCGAATTCATAAATGGGTGGCCGGTTTCGACCGGTTGTATTCATCGAGGAGGTTACACAGTGGCTCTGAGACTAGAAGACAAGAAAGAGATTGTCGCCGCGGTAAATAAAGCCGCACTGGGTGCATTCTCCGCTGTGGTCGCCGACTATCGTGGCTTGAACGTTGCTCAGTTGACCGAGCTTCGTTCCAAGGCACGTCAGCAGAACGTTTACCTGCGTGTTATTCGTAACACGCTGGCTCGTCGTGCCTTTGAGGGTACCGATCTCGAGCTGCTGAACGAGTCGCTGATTGGTCCGACCATCATTGCTATGTCGCTGTCCGAGGAAGACATGGGCGCTGCTGCCCGTCTGTTCAAGGACTTCGCCAAGGACAATGACCAGCTGGAGCTGAAGACCGGTCTGTACGAAGGCAAGCTCTATTCTGGCGCAGAAATCGATGTACTGGCAAAACTGCCGAACCGCGAACAGGCTCTCACCAGCCTGGTGTCTGTACTGCAGGCTCCGGTTTCCAAGTTTGGCCGTTTGCTGACTGCGCTTAAAGAACAGAACGAAGGTGAGGCAGCCTGATCGGCTCCTGAACCGCACATCATCAAGATTTGGAGAAGTTAAAATGGCAATGTCCAAAGAAGATATCCTGAATGCAGTTGCTGAACTGTCTGTACTGGAACTGGTTGAGCTGATCGAAGCGTTCGAAGAGAAGTTCAACGTTTCTGCCGCTGCCGTCGCTGTTGCTGCTGGCCCTGCTGCTGGTGGCGAAGCTGCCGAAGAGAAGACCGATTTTGACGTGATTCTGACCGGCTTCGGCGACAAGAAAGTTGGCGTGATCAAGGCCGTACGTGAAGTTACTGGCCTGGGTCTGAAAGAAGCCAAAGAGCTGGTTGAAGGCGCTCCTGCTCCTGTTAAGGAAGGCGCTGGCAAAGACGAAGCCGAAGAGATCAAGAAAAAGATCGAAGAGGCTGGCGGTACTGCCGAGCTCAAGTAAGCGCATTGGCGCTATGTCTTTGCGCGCATGCGCGCAAAGACGCCGGCTGGCAGCTTTTTGGCTGCCAGCCTTTTGTCGTTTCTGTATGAGGGGTTTCATGCAGAAATATCACCAGGTGGTGATAGATCAACAGCTGAGGAACGCAGATGGCATACTCATTTACTGAGAAAAAGCGGATCCGCAAAGATTTCGGCAAGTTGCCGAAGGTGATGGATGTTCCCTACCTTCTGGCAATCCAGCTCGATTCCTACCGCAAATTTCTGCAGCAAGACAAAAGTGCAGAAGAGCGTCTGGATAACGGTCTGGAAGCGGCTTTCCGGTCAGTATTCCCGATTGCCAGTTATTCAGGTAATGCAGCACTGGAGTATGCCGGCTACGAGTTCGGCAAACCCGTGTTTGATGTTAAAGAGTGCATCATCCGCGGTACGACCTATGCGGCGCCACTGCGCGTGCGCATTCGCCTTGTTATTTATGACCGTGAGTCATCCGGGGCGATCAAGGATATTCGTGAACAACAGGTCTACATGGGTGAAATTCCCCTGATGACCGAAAACGGTACCTTCGTTATCAATGGTACCGAGCGTGTAATCGTGTCTCAGCTGCACCGTTCACCCGGTGTCTTCTTCGACCACGATAAAGGCAAGACTCACTCCTCCGGCAAGCTGTTGTATTCCGCGCGGGTGATTCCTTACCGTGGTTCCTGGCTGGACTTCGAATTCGATCCGAAAGACATGGTCTATGTGCGGATCGATCGTCGCCGCAAACTGCCGGCGACCATTCTGCTGCGTGCCTTGGGCTACACCTCCGACGAAGTGTTGGAGATGTTCTTCGAGACCAACGAGATTGCAGTAGAAGACGGCCTGTACCGCATGAAGCTGGTGCCGGAGCGTCTGCGTGGTGAAACCGCCACTTTCGATATCCTCGCAGATGGCGAGGTGGTGGTTGAGCGTGGCCGTCGTATTACTGCCCGCCACATCCGCCAGCTGGAAAAGGCCAACATCGAGTACCTGGAAATTCCTGCTGAATACCTGCAGGGCAAGTACCTGGCCAAATCCATCATCGATCAGGATACCGGTGAGATCCTGGTAGAGTGTAATACCGAGCTGACTGCCGAAACCCTGGAAAAGCTGGAAGCCGCCGGTATTACCGATTTCGAAACCCTGTACACCAATGACCTGGATAACGGCCCGTTCATGGCCGATACCCTGCGTGCTGACCCGACCCGCACTCCGCTGGAAGCGCTGGTTGAGATCTACCGTATGATGCGTCCGGGTGAGCCGCCCACCAAGGAAGCGGCTGAGAACCTGTTCAAGAACCTGTTCTTTACCGACGAGCGTTACGATCTGTCCGGTGTAGGCCGCATGAAGTTCAACCGTCGCCTCGGTCGCGAAGACGAGACGGGTCCGGGCATCCTGTTTGATGGCCGTTACTTCAGCTCCCGTTCCGACGAGGAAGGCAAGCAGTACTTCGAGCAGATGGGCGAAGAGTCCTCTGACATCATCGATGTGCTGAAGACCCTGGTTGATATCCGCAACGGTAACGGTGTGGTCGATGACATCGATCACCTGGGTAACCGTCGTGTGCGCTCTGTGGGTGAAATGGCCGAAAACCAGTTCCGTGTGGGCCTGGTGCGTGTCGAGCGTGCGGTCAAGGAGCGTCTGAGCCTGGCAGAATCCGAAGGCTTGATGCCGCAGGATCTGATCAATTCCAAGCCGGTGGCGGCTGCTGTGAAAGAGTTCTTTGGCTCTTCCCAGCTGTCCCAGTTCATGGATCAGAACAACCCGCTGTCCGAGATCACTCACAAGCGTCGTGTTTCCGCGTTGGGCCCAGGTGGTCTGACCCGCGAGCGTGCCGGCTTTGAGGTCCGTGACGTTCACCCGACCCACTACGGTCGTGTGTGTCCGATCGAGACCCCTGAAGGTCCGAACATCGGTCTGATCAACTCCCTGGCCACCTATGCCCGCGCCAACGAGTACGGCTTCCTCGAGTCTCCGTACCTGAAGGTCATTGACGGCAAGGTCAGCGAAGAAATCGAATACCTGTCAGCCATCGAAGAAGCCGAGTGCGTAATTGCACAGGTGGACGCGAAAATGACTGACGATGGCGGTTTTGCGGAAGACTTCGTAACGGTACGTCACCGTTATGAATTTACCGTGATGGAGCGTGACACCATTACCCATATGGATGTCTCTCCCCGTCAGGTCGTGTCCGTGGCCGCGTCCCTGATCCCGTTCCTCGAGCACGATGATGCTAACCGTGCCCTGATGGGTTCCAACATGCAGCGTCAGGCTGTGCCCACCCTGCGTGCTGACAAGCCGCTGGTAGGTACCGGCTTCGAGCGTCACGTAGCCCGTGACTCCGGCGTGTGTGTGGTTGCCACCCGTGGCGGTATCGTCGACAAGGTGGACGCGTCCCGCATCATCGTGAAAGTAAACGATGACGAAGTGGCCGAGGGTGAAGCAGGTGTAGATATCTACAACCTGACCAAATACACCCGTTCCAACCAGAACACCTGCATCAACCAGCGTCCGCTGGTGAAAGTGGGCGATCGGGTTGCTGCCCGCGACATCATGGCCGACGGTCCGTCCGTGGACATGGGTGAGCTGGCGCTGGGTCAGAACATGCGCGTCGCATTCATGCCCTGGAACGGTTACAACTTCGAGGATTCCATCCTCATCTCCGAGAAAGTGGTGAAGGAAGACCGTTTCACTTCCATCCACATTCAGGAGCTCACCGCGATCGCCCGTGACACCAAGTTGGGCCCGGAAGAGATCACTGCGGATATCCCCAATGTGGGCGAGGCTGCACTGTCCAAACTGGATGAGTCCGGCATTGTTTACATCGGTGCGGAAGTGGAAGCCGGCGACATTCTGGTGGGCAAGGTAACGCCTAAGGGCGAAACCCAGCTGACCCCGGAAGAGAAGCTGCTGCGTGCCATCTTCGGTGAGAAAGCCTCTGACGTGAAAGACACTTCTTTGCGTGTGTCCTCCGGCGTCAAGGGTACCGTTATCGATGTGCAGGTCTTTACCCGCGATGGCGTGGAAAAAGATGAGCGTGCCCGTCAGATCGAGCAGTCTGCCCTTGAGCAGTTCCGCAAGGATCTGAAGGACGAGTACCGCATCCTCGAGAAGGATATCCTTGAGCGTCTGCGCACCGTCATGGTGGGCAAGAAGGTCAACGGTGGTGCCGGCTTCAAGCGTGGCACCGAGATGACTGGCGACATCCTGGATGGTTTGGACGCGGACAAGTGGTTCGAGCTGCGCCCGGCGGATGAAGATGTGGCCGAGCAGCTAGAGCGCGCCCAGCAGTATCTGGAGCAGCACAAGAAAGAGCAGGATGAGCGTTACAAGGACAAGCAGGCCAAGATCTCCGGTGGTGATGATCTGGCTCACGGTGTCCTCAAGGTGGTCAAGGTTTACCTGGCCATCAAGCGTCGCATCCAGCCCGGTGACAAGATGGCCGGCCGTCACGGTAACAAGGGTGTGATCTCCGTGATCATGCCGGAAGAAGATATGCCGTATGACGAGCACGGTGTGCCGGTTGACGTGGTGCTGAACCCGCTGGGTGTTCCGTCCCGTATGAACGTGGGGCAGATTCTGGAAACCCACCTGGGTTGGGCCGCCAAGGGTCTTGGTGAGCGGATCGGCGAAATGCTGGAAGCGCAGAAGAAGATTGCGGACATCCGCAGCTTCCTCGACAAGATCTACAACAAGGCTGGTGCCGGTGGTTCCCCGGAAGATCTGGACAGCTTCAGCGATGATGAAATCATCGAGCTGGCCAAGAACCTGGTGGGCGGTGTGCCCATGGCCACCGCGGTATTCGACGGTGCCAAGGAGTTCGAGATCAAGGAGCTGCTGGAGTTAGCTGGCCACGATACCTCTGGTCAGGTTCAGCTGTGGGATGGTCGTACCGGCGAGATGTTCGACCGCAAGGTGACTGTAGGCTACATGTACATGCTCAAGTTGAACCACCTGGTGGACGACAAGATGCATGCCCGTTCCACTGGCTCCTACAGCCTGGTTACCCAGCAGCCGCTGGGTGGTAAGGCACAGTTCGGTGGTCAGCGCTTCGGTGAGATGGAAGTGTGGGCGCTGGAAGCTTACGGCGCCGCCTACACCTTGCAGGAAATGCTCACTGTGAAATCCGATGACGTAAACGGCCGTACCCGCGTTTACAAGAACATCGTTGATGGTGATCACCGCATGGATCCGGGTATGCCGGAATCCTTCAACGTATTGTTGAAGGAAATCCGTTCGCTCGGTATCAACATCGAGCTGGAAAACGACTAAGGCAGTGGGCTCCGCACGATGAGTGCGGAGCCACTGTGTACCCGGGTTTAGGAAAGAATCTCGAGCGAAAGCTCACTACGGAGGACTGGCCTTGAAAGACTTGCTGAATCTGCTCAAAAGTCAGGGACAAGTCACGGAGTTTGACAAGATCCGCATCGCGCTCGCGCCGCCGGATCTGATCCGCTCCTGGTCTTTTGGCGAAGTAAAAAAGCCTGAGACCATTAACTACCGCACGTTCAAGCCTGAGCGTGATGGTCTGTTTTGTGCGCGTATCTTTGGTCCAATCAAGGACTACGAATGTCTGTGCGGTAAGTACAAGCGTTTGAAGCATCGTGGCGTTATCTGTGAGAAGTGTGGCGTTGAAGTCACCCTCTCCAAGGTGCGTCGTGAGCGTATGGGCCATATCGAACTGGCGAGCCCCACCGCGCATATCTGGTTCCTGAAGTCGCTGCCGTCCCGTATCGGTTTGATGCTGGATATGACCCTGCGTGATATCGAGCGTGTCCTGTACTTCGAATCTTTCGTTGTCACAGAGCCCGGCATGACCACGCTGGATCGTGGCCAGCTGCTCACTGACGAAGAATACTTCGACGCTCTGGAAGAATTCGGTGACGAATTCGAAGCCAAAATGGGCGCCGAAGCCGTTCAGCAGCTGCTCATGGAGCTGGATCTGGACGAAGAGATCAAGATCCTCCGCGAGGAAGTGGAATCCACCAACTCCGACACCAAGCTGAAGAAGCTGTCCAAGCGTCTCAAGCTGATGGAAGCGTTCCGTGATTCCGGTAACGCGCCGGAGTGGATGATTCTCACCGTTCTGCCGGTTCTGCCGCCGGACCTGCGTCCGCTGGTACCCCTGGACGGTGGCCGTTTCGCCACCTCCGATCTGAACGATCTGTACCGCCGTGTGATCAACCGGAACAACCGTCTCAAGCGTCTGCTGGACCTGAGCGCGCCGGACATCATCGTGCGTAACGAAAAGCGTATGCTGCAGGAATCTGTGGATGCGCTGCTGGACAACGGTCGTCGCGGCCGTGCCATCACCGGTTCCAACAAGCGTCCGCTGAAGTCCCTTGCCGACATGATCAAGGGCAAGCAGGGTCGTTTCCGTCAGAACCTGCTGGGTAAGCGTGTTGACTACTCCGGCCGTTCCGTGATCGTGGTCGGCCCCACCCTCAAGCTGCACGAGTGTGGTCTGCCCAAGAAAATGGCGCTGGAACTGTTCAAGCCGTTCATCTTCGCCAAGCTGGAAGCCCGTGGTCTGGCGACCACCATCAAGGCTGCCAAGAAGATGGTCGAGCGCGAAACCGCTGAGGTGTGGGATATTCTCGCCGAAGTGATTCGCGAACACCCGGTGATGCTGAACCGTGCTCCGACCCTTCACCGTCTCGGTATCCAGGCGTTCGAGCCGGTGCTGATTGAAGGTAAGGCAATCCAGTTGCACCCGCTGGTGTGTGCGGCCTTCAACGCTGACTTCGATGGTGACCAGATGGCGGTGCACGTACCGCTGACCCTGGAAGCCCAGCTCGAAGCCCGTGCGTTGATGATGTCCACCAACAACATCCTGTCTCCGGCCAATGGTGAGCCCATCATCGGTCCGACCCAGGACGTGGTACTGGGCCTGTACTACATCAGCCGTGATCGCGTTAACGCCCAGGGTGAAGGCCAGGTATTTGCCGACACCAAGGAAGTGATGCGAGCCCTGGCCAACAAGCAGGTGCATCTGCACGCCCGCGTTAAAGTGCGTGTTCACGAAGTGGTGAAAGATCAGCAAGGTAACGTGGAAGAGCGTACCTTCATCGCCGATACCACCCCTGGCCGTTGTAAGCTGTGGGATATCGTGCCGGCGGGTCTGGGCTTCGAAATGGTCAACCAGAACATGACCAAGAAGGCCATCAGCAAGCTGCTGAACACCTGCTACCGGATTCTGGGCACCAAGGAAACCTGTATCTTTGCTGACCAGCTGATGTACCTGGGCTTCCGTGAAGCGACCCTGTCCGGCTCCTCCATCGGTGTGGAAGACATGGTTATCCCGGATGCCAAGTACACCATGATCGATGCGGCCGAAGAGGAAGTACGCGAGATCGAGGAGCAGTTCGCTTCCGGTCTGGTAACTCGCGGCGAGCGTTACAACAAGGTCGTGGATATCTGGGCGCGTACCAATGACCAGATCGCCAAGGCGATGATGGAGAACCTGAAAGTCGAAGTGGTCAAGAACCGCGACGGCAAGGACGAGGAGCAGGGCTCCTTCAACTCCATCTTCATGATGGCCGATTCCGGGGCGCGGGGTTCCGCGGCCCAGATTCGTCAGCTTGCCGGTATGCGTGGTCTGATGGCCAAGCCGGATGGCTCCATTATTGAAACGCCGATTACCAGCAACTTCCGTGAGGGTCTGAACGTACTCCAGTACTTCATCTCCACTCACGGTGCTCGTAAGGGCCTGGCTGATACCGCACTGAAAACTGCCAACTCCGGTTACCTGACCCGTCGTCTGGTTGACGTGGCCCAGGATCTGGTGGTTAACGAGATCGATTGCGGCACCGAAGAAGGCCTGCTGATGACACCGCTGATTGAAGGTGGTGACGTGGTAGAGCCGCTGCGCGAGCGAGTACTTGGTCGTGTGGTAGCCCGTGACGTGATGAACCCGCTGAACCAGGACGAAGTGCTGGCAGAAGCCGGTACCCTGCTGGATGAGGTCTGGGTAGAGCAGCTGGAAACCCAGGGTGTCGATGAAGTGCTGGTGCGCTCTCCGATCACCTGTTCCACCCGCTGGGGTGTGTGCTCCACCTGTTACGGCCGTGATCTGGCCCGCGGCCATCAGGTCAACGTGGGTGAAGCCGTGGGTGTTATCGCTGCCCAGTCCATCGGTGAGCCGGGTACCCAGCTGACCATGCGTACTTTCCACATCGGTGGTGCGGCAAGCCGGGCGTCTGCGGTCTCCAGCATCCAGATCAAGCACGGTGGTAAGGTTCGCTTCCACAACGCCAAGCACGTGCAGCATAAAGACGGTCTGGTGATCGTTTCCCGTTCTGCCGACCTGGCGGTAGCGGATGAGCTGGGTCGTGAGCGTGAGCGTTACAAGCTGCCCTACGGTGCCACTGTGACCGTGAACGAAGGTGATGTGATTGATGGTGGCCAGGTTGTGGCTACCTGGGATCCGCATACCCACCCGATCATCGCGGAAGTGGAAGGTAAGGTGCAGTTCGGTGATATGGAAGAAGGTATCACCGTAAACCACCAGACCGACGAGCTGACCGGCCTGACCAACATTGAAGTGCTCGGTTCCCAGAACCGTCCTTCAGCGGGTAAGGACATGCGTCCGGTCATCCGTGTGCTGGACAGCAAGGGCAAGCCCATCGTGATGCCCAACACTGACATGCCGGCCCAGTACTTCCTGCCGGGTGGCGCGTTGTGTGGCCTGAAAGATGGCGCCAACATCGGTGTGGGTGACGTGATTGCGCGGATTCCGCAGGAATCTTCCAAGACCCGTGACATCACCGGTGGTCTGCCCCGCGTTGCGGATCTGTTCGAAGCCCGTAACCCGAAGGAAGCCGCCATCCTGGCCGAGAAGACCGGTACCGTGTCCTTCGGCAAGGAAACCAAAGGCAAGGTTCGCCTGGTTATCACTCCGGATAACAGTGATGAGCATTACGAAGAACTGATTCCCAAGTGGCGTCAGCTCAACGTGTTCGAAGGTGAGCGTGTAGAGAAAGGCGAAGTCGTTTCCGACGGCCCGCTGAACCCGCACGATATCCTGCGTCTCAAAGGCGAATCTGAACTGGCCCGTTACATCGTTAACGAAGTGCAGGAGGTTTACCGCCTGCAGGGTGTGAAGATCAATGACAAGCACATTGAGACAATCATCCGCCAGATGCTGCGCAAGGTAGAGATTCTGGAAGTGGGCGAGTCCTCCTTCATCAAGGGTGAGCAGGCTGAATACGCTCGCGTGATGGAAGAGATCGAGCGCCTCAAGGCCGAAGACAAGATGTTGCCCCAGTATGAGCGTCAGCTGCTGGGTATCACCAAGGCGTCTCTGGCTACCGAGTCCTTCATCTCCGCGGCCTCCTTCCAGGAGACCACCCGGGTACTGACCGAAGCGGCAGTGACTGGCAAGGAAGATGACCTGCGCGGTCTGAAAGAAAACGTGGTAGTGGGTCGTCTGATCCCGGCCGGTACCGGCTACGCCTACCACATGGATCGCCGCCGCCAGCGCGAAGATGCGCGCGGACCGGAGGCTCCGACTATGGACGAGGTGGAAGCCGCCCTGTCCGAAGCTCTCAGCTCCTCTGACGAGTAAAGCTGGCGAGCGACAGGACCTCTTTCGGGGGGTTCTGGACAATTCCCCTCTTTCGGGAGGGGGGCAGGGACACCCTGGTATCCTTGACGGGATGCCGGGGTGTCCCTACAATCGCTGCCCCCATAATTGTATGGGTGGTAAATGGGTGGCATGGGCCGTTAATTGACGGTTTTTGTCACAGAACTGTAAGCGTGAGGCAGTAGTTTCATGGCAACTGTAAACCAGCTGGTGCGCAAGCCGCGCAAAAGCAAGGTAGAAAAGAGCGACTCCGTAGCCCTGCAGGGCTGCCCCCAGCGTCGCGGCGTTTGCACTCGGGTGTATACCACTACCCCGAAGAAGCCGAACTCCGCACTGCGTAAAGTGTGTCGTGTGCGTCTGACCAATGGTTATGAAGTATCTTCCTACATCGGTGGTGAAGGTCATAACCTGCAGGAGCACTCCGTAGTACTGATCCGTGGCGGTCGTGTAAAAGACCTTCCCGGTGTGCGCTACCACACTGTTCGCGGCACTCTGGATACGGCAGGTGTGCAGGATCGCAAGCAGCGTCGTTCCAAGTATGGCGCCAAGCGTCCTAAGTAATTGAGCTACCTTTTCTGAATGCCGTAGCTCAATGAGCTGCGGAGGGATGAGTAAGGTCCGGACCTGGTTCCGGAATTACCTGAAGTCTTCCCCGCCCAAAGCGGGAACGTTAGAGGAACACATCCGATGCCAAGACGTCGCGTTGTAGCCAAGCGGGAGATCCTGCCGGATCCGAAGTTTGGAAGCCAGTTGCTGGCAAAGTTCATGAACCACGTAATGATCAGTGGTAAGAAGTCCGTTTCCGAGCGTATCGTATACGGTGCGCTGGACATCATCACAGAGCGTAAAGGCGGTGATGCCCTGGAAATGTTTGAGAAGGCGCTGGACAACATCCGTCCTGCCGTCGAGGTAAAGAGCCGCCGTGTCGGTGGTGCTACTTACCAGGTTCCTGTTGAAGTTCGCCCGAGCCGTCGTACCGCCCTGGCCATGCGCTGGCTGGTAGACGCTGCCCGTAAGCGTGGCGAGAAGAGCATGCCGGCCCGCCTGGCTGGCGAAGTGATGGATGCCGCAGAAGGTAAAGGTGCAGCGATGAAGAAGCGTGAAGACGTGCATCGTATGGCCGAAGCCAACAAGGCGTTCTCCCACTTCCGCTTCTAAGGCAGAAGGCAATCGAGTAAACCGGCCTGCGATCAGGCCGGTTTTTGTATTTGAACCAGTGAATCGAGGTATGCAGCGTGGCTCGTAAGACTCCTCTTAATCGCTATCGCAATATCGGTATCTGTGCGCACGTAGATGCGGGCAAGACAACCACTACCGAGCGAATTCTTTTCTACACCGGTGTTTCTCACAAGATCGGTGAAGTGCACGACGGCGCCGCCACCATGGACTGGATGGAGCAGGAACAGGAGCGTGGTATTACCATCACCTCTGCTGCGACCACCACCTTCTGGCAGGGCATGGACCAACAGTACGATCAGCACCGTATCAACATTATTGATACTCCCGGACACGTGGACTTTACCATTGAGGTAGAGCGTTCCCTGCGTGTACTGGATGGTGCCGTGGTGGTGTTCTGTGGTTCTTCCGGTGTTGAACCGCAGTCCGAGACTGTATGGCGTCAGGCCAACAAGTATGAAGTTCCGCGTATCGTGTTCGTCAACAAGATGGACCGTGCCGGTGCTGATTTCGATTCTGTCTGCAACCAGATTCGCAAGCGTCTGGGTGCCAAGGTTGTGCCGATCCAGTACAACATTGGTGCGGAAGACAACTTCAAGGGTGTTGTCGACCTGATCCGGATGAAGGCTATCTTCTGGAACGAAGACGACATGGGCATGACCTACGAAGAGAAGGACATCCCGGCCGACATCCAGGCACGTTGTGACGAACTGCGCGAGCAGATGGTCGAAGCGGCTGCCGAAGGCTCTGAAGAGCTGATGGAGAAGTACCTGGAAGAGGGCGACCTCAGCAACGACGAAATCAAGGCGGGTCTGCGTCAGCAGGTTCTGGCCAATGAAATCGTGCTTGCTCTTAACGGTTCTGCGTTCAAGAACAAGGGCGTTCAGGCGCTGCTGGATGCGGTTATCGAATTCCTGCCGGCTCCGGACGAAGTAAAAGCGATCCAGGGCGTGTTGCCGGATGGCGAAACCGTTGAAGCTCGTAAGTCTTCAGACGATGAGCCGTTCTCTGCACTGGCATTCAAGATTGCCACCGACCCGTTTGTGGGCTCTCTGACCTTCATCCGTGTGTACTCCGGTGTGCTGAATTCCGGTGACAGCGTGATGAACTCCGTACGCGAGAAGAAAGAGCGTGTGGGTCGTCTGCTGCAGATGCACGCTAACTCCCGTGAAGAGATCAAGGAAGTGCGCGCCGGTGACATCGCCGCTTGCGTAGGTCTGAAGGACATCACCACTGGTGACACCCTCTGTGATCTGAACAGCGTGATCGTGCTCGAGCGTATGGAATTCCCGGAGCCGGTAATCTCTGTTGCCGTAGAGCCCAAGTCCAAAGCTGACCAGGAAAAAATGGGTCTGGCGCTGGGTCGTCTGGCACAGGAAGATCCGTCCTTCCGCGTGAAGACCGATGAAGAATCCGGCCAGACCATCATTTCCGGTATGGGCGAGCTTCACCTGGACATTCTCGTTGACCGCATGAAGCGCGAGTTCAAGGTTGAATGTAACGTGGGTGCACCGCAGGTGGCCTACCGTGAAACCTTCACCAAGGGCGCTGACGTTGACGGCAAGTTCGTTAAACAGTCTGGTGGTCGTGGTCAGTACGGTCACGTCAAGGTACGCTTCGAGCCCATCGACCGTGATGAAGAATTCCAGTTCGAGGAAGAGATCCACGGTGGTAGCGTTCCGAAGGAATACTTCGGTGCTGTACAGAAGGGTATCGACGAGCAGCTCAAGGCCGGCGTGCTGGCGGGCTACCCGATCCTGGGTGTGAAAGCGACCCTGTATGACGGTTCCTACCATGAGGTGGATTCCAACGAGAACGCCTTCCGTATGGCCGGCGCACTGGCAGTGAAGAACGCTGCCAAAGAAGCGGGCGCGGTACTGCTTGAGCCGATGATGAAGGTGGAAGCGGTAACTCCGGAAGACTACATGGGCGACGTAATGGGCGACTTGAACCGTCGTCGTGGTATCGTTCAGGGCATGGAAGACACCATGGCTGGCAAGATTATTCGTGCCGAGGTGCCGCTGTCTGAAATGTTCGGTTACGCTACCGACCTGCGTTCCATGTCTCAGGGCCGTGCCAGTTACTCCATGGAGTTCCTGAAGTACGCTGAGGCACCGAAGAATATCGCTGACGAAGTAGTCAGCGGCAAGAAATCTTAAATTTACGGTTAATTTGTTAAGGGTATAGAGCCGTGGCAAAGGAAAAGTTTGAACGTAATAAACCGCACGTAAACGTAGGCACCATTGGTCACGTTGACCATGGTAAAACCACTCTGACCGCT
>NZ_WTUY01000018.1 GCF_009882945.1 Alcanivorax sp. DP30 | reverse complement strand
TCCCTTGCCGAACTCAGAAGTGAAACGACATATCGCCGATGGTAGTGTGGGGCTTCCCCATGTGAGAGTAGGTCATCGTCAGGCTCTTAAACCAAACAAAAGGCCCCCGCCACGAAAGTGTCGGGGGTTTTTTGTTTGGTTTAAGATCACGAGGAATTTCTTTCCCTACCTTGCGACGAAGTCGCCATGTGACAAGCAATGCCCCGCAGGGGCCAGCTTGGTGCGCCGCAGGCGTCCCGAAGGGATGACGAGCATGCTCGTCACACACTGTAGGTCATCGTCAGGCTCTTAAAGCAAACAAAAGACCCCCGCCACGAAAGTGTCGGGGGTTTTTTGTTTGGTTTAGGAACACGCTGATCAACTCTCCCTACCTCGCAGCGCCTGAGCCGCCATGTGACACCCGATGCACCGCAGGGGCCAGGGTGAGGCGCCGCAGGCGTCCCGAAGGGAGAGCAAGCTTGCTTGTTACCTAAGCAGGGCATCATTACGCCCAATGCCCACACCTGAAGTTAGAAGCTCGAGGCTCGAAGCTCGAACCACCCTGGCACGCCTACACCTTTTCGAAACCCTCAATATGTCTGCATGCCAGCGGAGCGGTCGTCCGTGCAATGACAAGGCACAGCGGGGCCGGAATACCCGATATATGAATTCTGTTCATTCTTTCAGGTCACAAAGAATAAACGGTTTGGCCCTTTATCAGGAGCTTGATGACAACTATTCTCTGTTTTTGCTCTCCTTTTCCGGGATCCATAGCGATGCGAATTTTCTGCAGCGGAGCCTGCATTGCGGTTCCGGAAAGTGGTAGAGTTGAGCGTGTTTTTCTGCCGTTAACTCTGCGTTTGCGGCAGTGGCTGCGGGAGCCAGCTTGGACAGATTTGGCCAATGGCGATATCGAATCGCCTTGATGGTTTGCAGGGTTGGCCTGCACCGGTTTCCCTGATGGGGTGCCGTTTCGAGTGTTTGGATTTGGGAAAGGTTCTGCATTATGACAACAGATAACAATGCCGGCGTGATTACTCCTCTACAGGCTCTTCAGCAGCGTGTGGAACAACATGGTGATGCTGTGGCGTTTGTTCAGCCGCTGGGTGGGGGCAAAATCCGCGAATACACCTGGAAGGTGGTAGAGGAAGAAGCGCGTAAAATTGCTGCCTACCTGCATCAGCAGGGGATGCAGAAAGGTGATCACGTTGCGCTGGTTTCAAAGAACTGCGCTGAGTGGATCATTACCGATCTTGCCATCTGGATGGCGGGTGGCGTCAGCGTTCCTCTTTATCCGACACTCGTGGCTGAAACTGTTCGTCTGATCATGGAGCACAGCGAATCGAAGTTCCTTTTTGTCGGCAAGCTTGATGATTGGGACATGATGAAAGACGGTGTGCCTGAGGGTGTGAAACAGATTGCCCTGTCTCTGGCACCAGAAGATGCATTGCAGTCTTTCCCGGTGGTGACCGATATTATTCGAGATACTGCGCCTATTGCTGAAGTGAATCAGCCTGCAATGAGTGACTTGGCGACCATCGTTTACACCTCTGGTACCACGGGCATGCCTAAAGGGGTGATGCATGACTTTGAGGGTCTTTCCATTGTGGGTGGAAAGATGATCAAGGTTTACGATTTGCGCCCGGATGAGCGAATGATTTCCTATTTGCCTCTGTCTCACGTAGCTGAGCGTGTTGCTGTTGAGATCGCTGTGCTCTACGTGGGCAGCAAGATCTTCTTTGCCGAGTCGTTGGAAACCTTTGGTGAAGACATCAAGCGTGCCCAGCCTACGGTGTTCTTCGCGGTACCCCGGATTTGGTCGAAGTTCTACCAAAAGGCCTCCGAGGCGGTGCCTCCCAAGAAGCTCAATACACTCCTGAAAATTCCGTTCCTGAACAAGGTGATCAAGAAGAAGGTGCTGGGTGCCATGGGGCTGGACGAGTGCCGGATTGCCCTGTCTGGTGCAGCAGCCCTGTCACCGGAAATTATTACCTGGTTCAAGAAATTGGGTCTCGAGATTCTCGAGGTTTATGGCATGACTGAAAACCTGGCATGGTCTCATACCACCGAAGTGGGTGATCAGAAGATTGGCTGGGTCGGTACCCCGAACGACGGTGTTGAATGCCGCATTGCCGAGAATGGCGAAATCATGGTGCGTAGCCTGGGGAACATGAAAGGCTACTACAAGATGCCTGAAAAAACGGCTGAAGACCTCACAGACGACGGTTGGCTTCACACTGGAGACAAAGGTGAAATTGATGCTTCCGGGCGTTTGAAGATTACCGGACGTGTTAAAGAGATCTTCAAGACAGAAAAAGGCAAGTATGTGGCTCCCGTGCCGATTGAAAACCATATCGTCACTCTGCCGGGCCTGGAGCTGGCCTGTGTTATCGGTGAAGGGATGGGGCAGCCGGTTGCGCTGTTGAACCTGACGCCTGAGGAGCAGGAAAAACTTTCTTCCGGGACCGAAAAAGAGCACTTCTCCCAAACGTTGGAAAAGCATCTCAAGCATGTGAATACCCTGCTCGATCCCCATGAGCGTCTTACTACGCTGATTGTCTGCAAGGACGCCTGGACGGTTGAGAATAATATGATCACCCCGACCCTGAAGTTGAAGCGTAATGTGATCGAAGAGCATTACGCTGAAGGTATCAAGCAGTGGTCCAAAACCAAAGGGGTGGTTTGGGAAGCTTGAGCACCCTCAAGGAGGCGGATCAGCAATTGATCCGCCTGCTGGCTGATGGCCAGTTTCGCTCCGGATCCCAGCTAGGTGATGTGTTGGGTGTGTCGCGCGCTGCCGTTTGGAAGCGTGCTCAACGCCTCAATGACTTTGGCTTGGCGCTGGAGTCGGTGAAGGGCAAGGGGTATCGGCTGGCGCAACCTGTCGAGCTCCTTGATCCTGACTTTATTCAAGAACAGCTGACGCAAGCCGGCTTTCACGTTGATCTGCACTACTCCCTGGTAACGGATTCGACCAATGCTGACGCCCTGGCAGGGACCAGTAGTGCCGGGCAGTCGGCGATATTTCTGGCGGAATGCCAGCTTGCTGGCCGCGGAAGGCGTGGGCGGCAGTGGCAGTCTCCGTTTGCCGCCAATCATTATCTTTCTGTGCGCTACCCGATTCAGGGCGGCTTTGCCGCGCTGGGCGGCTTGAGTCTTGCTGTCGGCGTGGCTGTGGCTGATGCGTTGGTGTCACTGCAGCCTGGTCTGCCGGTGGGTTTGAAGTGGCCCAATGACCTCCTGGTTAATGGTGCCAAACTGGGCGGTGTACTTATTGAGCTGGCGGGCGAAATGGATGGTCGGGTCGATGTCGTGGTGGGGGTGGGTTTGAATGGGCGCATGACGCCAGCTCAGGCTGAGCGTATCGACCAGCGTTGGACTGACCTGGCCAGCGTGATGGGGGAAATGCCATCACGTACCCAGGTGACCACCGAGGTGTTGTCGCGACTACTGACCATGCTGGCAGAGTTCTCGACTCAAGGTTTTGAGCCGCTGGTTTCCCGTTACGATGTCTATGATCAGGTGGCGGGCAAACGCGTACAGGTGCAGTCCGCAGAGCAAATGCTCAGCGGAGTTGCCGTTGGGGTCTCATCAGATGGTGCGCTGAGACTGGAAACTGCCGAAGGCCTGAAAGAGCTTTACGGTGGTGAAGTGAGTTTGAGAATTCAATGAAACTGTTTGTGGATGTGGGGAATACCGCGCTCAAGTGGCGTATTCGCAATGGGCATGAGGTGCGACAGGGTGGCTGTCGCCACGAGCGCCGCTGGGATGCTGTGGTTGATGCTGTCGAAGGGCTGTCCACCCCGTGTGAAGCCGTTTGGGTGGCTTCTGTGGCAGGCGCAGAGTCGGACCGGGATATTGCCAGTGCATTGCAGAGAAAAACCGGCGTGATGCCGCAATTCTATTACTCCCGCGGAGAGGATTTTGGTGTGACCAGCTGCTATCCGGAGCCGCGAAGACTGGGTGTAGATCGCTGGGTAGCCATGGTGGAGTGCTATCAGCGTTATGGCGCTGGGATTATTGTCGATTGTGGTAGTGCACTAACCATTGATGCGGTGGATGCAAGTGGGAGATTCCTGGGTGGCTACATCGTACCGGGGCTTGGCATGTTGCGTGGTGCCCTGCTGCGCGATACCGCAGATGTGCATGTTGAGGCTGGTGCGGCGCAGTTGGGATTGGGGAAAAGCACTGGCGAGTGTGTTCATAACGGATTGTTGCGCATGTCTGTGGCCTTCGTCACGGAGGTGGTGCTTGAACTACGCCAAGTGCTTGATGATACTTGCAAAGTGTTGATTACAGGCGGGGATGCATCTGCGTTGATTGATGCCTTCAAATTTGATTGCGCGCACGTTCCTGACCTGGTTCTGGACGGTCTTGAGCGCATTGCTGCCGAAAAAGAATAAGGTGGGGGAACGCCCGTGCGGTGGATATTTTATAGTCTCGTTGTCGTCAATCTTGTCTATCTGGGGCTTCAGCTCACCAAAAGTCTGACCGAGCCTGCTCGCGTGACGGCCTTGCAACTTCCTCATTTGGAGGGCGGTGCGCCGCTGGCGTTGTTGTCCGAGCAGCCTCAGTCGCACCGTGTGGCGCGCCAGCCGGTCTCCTCAGGCACCCTTTGTCCGGTTATCGGGCCGTGGGAAAATGAGGACAAGGCCCGTGCCGGGGTGGTGCAGTTGGCCGCTGCCGGTATCTCGGCAAGGGTGAGGGCGCTGGCGATCGAGAAGGAGCGTCTTAGTTGGGTCTATCTGCCGCCCTATGCCAGTCGCGACAGGGCGCTGTTGGTGCTTCAGGAGCTGCAGGAGCGTGGCGTGGACAGCTTTGTCGTGAAGGAGGGGGATGACGCCAATGCCATCTCCCTGGGCTATTTTTCCAGTGATGAGTCTGCAGAAGGGTTGCGCGTAAAGATGCGCAATGCGGGTTATCCGGCGTTTGTGCGCGAAACCTCAAAGACGGTGACCGAGTATTGGGCTTTTCTGGTGGATTCTGCTGCAGCGGAGAAGTCGGAAGTAAAAGTTTTTCTTGAGGCGAATCAGTCGCTTAAGCTTGATCGGGTCTCCTGTAACTGATTGGTTGAGCAATTATTAGGCGTTTGATGATTAATTGGATTGCGCCCCTCAATTCCTTTCTATAGAATTCGCAACCCTTGTGAGCTGGCGTAGCTCAGTTGGTAGAGCAGCTGATTTGTAATCAGCCGGTCGGGGGTTCGACTCCTCTCGCCAGCTCCAGCTTTTAAAATCGTCGTAACTGCTTGAAAACAAGTTGACAAGTGGTTGAGGCGTAAAGAGAATGTAGGCCCTTTTCTGGAGGGGTTCCCGAGTGGCCAAAGGGATCAGACTGTAAATCTGACGCGAAAGCTTCGGAGGTTCGAATCCTCCCCCCTCCACCAGATTAAGCGTAGGTCGTTATCGATCTGCAAGCCGGAAGGCTGGTAAGGCATCGGAAGGTTTGCGGGCATAGTTCAATGGTAGAACCTCAGCCTTCCAAGCTGATGATGCGGGTTCGATTCCCGCTGCCCGCTCCAATTCCGGCAGGGTTTGGTCATCGCAAGATGGCATGAAGGTTATGCTCATATAGCTCAGTAGGTAGAGCACACCCTTGGTAAGGGTGAGGTCACCGGTTCAAATCCGGTTATGAGCTCCATTTTCCGGGCCCAGGTTTATCCTGGGCCCGGCTTCATGTGTCTTGATGGTGCCAAGGTTGGTCTGTGTTTGTCGAATGCAGTCCTTAAATGTGTCTTTATCGGGTGTATGCGCGCCATATGGCGAGAAAGCACAGCCAAGTTGAGAGGTGAAGAGTCGTGGCAAAGGAAAAGTTTGAACGTAATAAACCGCACGTAAACGTAGGCACCATTGGTCACGTTGACCATGGTAAAACCACTCTGACCGCT
>NZ_WTUY01000017.1 GCF_009882945.1 Alcanivorax sp. DP30 | reverse complement strand
TTTAAGAGCCTGACGATGACCTACTCTCACATGGGGAAGCCCCACACTACCATCGGCGATATGTCGTTTCACTTCTGAGTTCGGCAAGGGATCAGGTGGTTCCAACACTCTATTGTCGTCAGGCAAACTGGTTTGGTTTTCCTGAAGGTTCAGGAGGACCAAATAGGTTGCCTTACCGGTGTACTACACTGCTCACCGGCAAAGCCAAATTGGGAATGAGAAGTTTGCTATTCATTGTCTGCAAGCTGACTTCTGACACACTGTCTTTACGCTGTCCTGTGGCTTGGAGCCAAGGGACTGCTTTGGTGTTATATAGTCAAGCCTCACGGGCAATTAGTACGGGTTAGCTTCACGCCTTACAACGCTTCCACACCCCGCCTATCAACGTTGTGGTCTTCAACGGCCCTTCAGGGGAATCAAGTTCCCAGGGAGATCTCATCTTGAGGGAGGCTTCCCGCTTAGATGCTTTCAGCGGTTATCCCGTCCGAACTTAGCTACCCGGCAATGCCACTGGCGTGACAACCGGAACACCAGAGGTTCGTCCACTCCGGTCCTCTCGTACTAGGAGCAGCTCCTCTCAAATCTCCAACGCCCACGGCAGATAGGGACCGAACTGTCTCACGACGTTCTAAACCCAGCTCGCGTACCTCTTTAAATGGCGAACAGCCATACCCTTGGGACCGGCTTCAGCCCCAGGATGAGATGAGCCGACATCGAGGTGCCAAACACCGCCGTCGATATGAACTCTTGGGCGGTATCAGCCTGTTATCCCCGGAGTACCTTTTATCCGTTGAGCGATGGCCCTTCCATACAGAACCACCGGATCACTAAGACCTGCTTTCGCACCTGCTCGACTTGTAGGTCTCGCAGTCAAGCACCCTTCTACCTTTACGCTCGTTG
The DNA here is from genome assembly GCF_009882945.1 of Alcanivorax sp. DP30. Classification (GTDB taxonomy): domain Bacteria; phylum Pseudomonadota; class Gammaproteobacteria; order Pseudomonadales; family Alcanivoracaceae; genus Alcanivorax. The sequence continues at coordinate 2,483 of NZ_WTUY01000017.1, read as the reverse complement.
CACGATGTCCGACCGTGCTGAGGGTACCTTTGTGCTCCTCCGTTACTCTTTGGGAGGAGACCGCCCCAGTCAAACTACCCACCACACAATGTCCCCGATCCAGATAATGGACCTGGGTTAGAACCTCAAACATGCCAGGCTGGTATTTCAAGGTCGACTCCACCATGACTAGCGTCACGGCTTCAAAGTCTCCCAGCTATCCTACACAAGCAGGCTCAAAGTCCACTGTGAAGCTGTAGTAAAGGTTCACGGGGTCTTTCCGTCTAGCCGCGGGTACACAGCATCTTCACTGCGATTTCGATTTCACTGAGTCTCGGGTGGAGACAGCGCCCCCATCATTACGCCATTCGTGCAGGTCGGAACTTACCCGACAAGGAATTTCGCTACCTTAGGACCGTTATAGTTACGGCCGCCGTTTACCGGGGCTTCGATCAAGAGCTTCGCCGAAGCTAACCCCATCAATTAACCTTCCGGCACCGGGCAGGCGTCACACCCTATACGTCCGCTTACGCGTTTGCAGAGTGCTGTGTTTTTAATAAACAGTTGCAGGGGCCTTTTCACTGCGACCGCCAATAGCTCAGAGAGCAAGTCTCGTCACCGTCAGCGGCGTACCTTCTCCCGAAGTTACGGTACAATTTTGCCTAGTTCCTTCACCCGAGTTCTCTCAAGCGCCTTAGAATACTCATCCCAACCACCTGTGTCGGTTTGGGGTACGGTTCCTTATAACCTGAAGCTTAGAAGATTTTCCTGGAAGCATGGCATCAACCACTTCCCGGTCACAAAGGACCAGTGGTCTCGACTCTCAGCCTTAAGGTGCCGGATTTGCCTAACACCTCAGCCTACAGCCTTTCCCCGGGACAACCAACGCCCGGTAGGCATAGCCTTCTCCGTCTCTCCATCGCAGTTACAAGAAGTACAGGAATATTAACCTGTTTCCCATCAGCTACGCATTTCTGCCTCGCCTTAGGGGCCGACTCACCCTGCGCCGATTAGCGTTGCGCAGGAAACCTTGGTCTTTCGGCGTGGGAGTTTTTCACTCCCATTATCGTTACTCACGTCAGCATTCGCACTTGTGATATCTCCAGCATGCTTCTCAACACACCTTCACAGACTTACACAACGCTCCCCTACCCAGCATGCATAAGCACGCTGCCGCAGCTTCGGTATCCAGTTTTAGCCCCGTTACATCTTCCGCGCAGGCCGACTCGACTAGTGAGCTATTACGCTTTCTTTAAAGGGTGGCTGCTTCTAAGCCAACCTCCTAGCTGTCTGAGCCTTCCCACATCGTTTCCCACTTAACTGGAATTTGGGGACCTTAGCTGGCGGTCTGGGTTGTTTCCCTTTCCACGACGGACGTTAGCACCCGCCGTGTGTCTCCCGGATAGTACTCACTGGTATTCGGAGTTTGCATCGGTTTGGTAAGTCGGGATGACCCCCTAGCCGAAACAGTGCTCTACCCCCAGTGGTATTCGTCCGAGGCGCTACCTAAATAGCTTTCGGGGAGAACCAGCTATCTCCGAGCTTGATTAGCCTTTCACTCCGATCCACAGGTCATCCGCTAACTTTTCAACGGTAGTCGGTTCGGTCCTCCAATGCGTGTTACCGCATCTTCAACCTGCCCATGGATAGATCGCCCGGTTTCGGGTCTAATCCCAGCAACTATACGCCCTATTAAGACTCGGTTTCCCTACGGCTCCCCTATACGGTTAACCTCGCTACTGAAATTAAGTCGCTGACCCATTATACAAAAGGTACGCCGTCACCCCACAAAGAGGGCTCCGACTGCTTGTACGTACACGGTTTCAGGTTCTATTTCACTCCCCTCTCCGGGGTTCTTTTCGCCTTTCCCTCACGGTACTGGTTCACTATCGGTCAGCCAGGAGTATTTAGCCTTGGAGGATGGTCCCCCCACATTCAGTCAAAGTTTCACGTGCTCCGACCTACTCGATTTCACTTGATCAGATTTTCGGATACGGGGCTATCACCCACTATGGCCGGCCTTCCCAGACCGTTCTCCTAATCAGTCACAAGCTTAAGGGCTAATCCGCGTTCGCTCGCCGCTACTGACGGAATCTCAATTGATTTCTGTTCCTAAGGGTACTTAGATGTTTCAGTTCCCCTCGTTCGCTTCACATACCTATGTATTCAGCATGTGATACCTGCCTTATGACAGGTGGGTTTCCCCATTCGGAAATCTCCGGGTCAAACAGTTGTTTGCCACCTAACCGGAGCTTATCGCAGGCTACAACGTCCTTCATCGCCTCTGGCTGCCAAGGCATCCACCGTGTACGCTTAATCACTTGACTATATAACCCAAAACAGTCTCTTCATCGCCGACCTTTCGACCAGCAACTCCAATCCCGTCCAGGCTTTTTCATCGTGATAACGATTCACCATAAAGACACAAGTGTCAGATAGTCTCTTAACGCTTGCATTCTCAATGAATACTTGGACTTTCTCATTTCCCAAATTTTTAAAGAGCT
>NZ_WTUY01000016.1 GCF_009882945.1 Alcanivorax sp. DP30 | reverse complement strand
AGACAAGCAAACGTGTGGGCCCTGAACAGGACGGAAATCTTTGTCGTTAAGGAGGTGATCCAGCCGCAGGTTCCCCTACGGCTACCTTGTTACGACTTCACCCCAGTCATGAACCACACCGTGGTAATCGTCCTCCCGAAGGTTAGACTAACTACTTCTGGTGCAATCCACTCCCATGGTGTGACGGGCGGTGTGTACAAGGCCCGGGAACGTATTCACCGTGGCATTCTGATCCACGATTACTAGCGATTCCGACTTCATGGAGTCGAGTTGCAGACTCCAATCCGGACTACGAACGGTTTTAAGGGATTTGCTTGGCCTCGCGACTTCGCTGCCCTCTGTACCGCCCATTGTAGCACGTGTGTAGCCCAGGCCGTAAGGGCCATGATGACCTGACGTCGTCCCCACCTTCCTCCGGTTTGTCACCGGCAGTCTCCCTAGAGTTCCCACCATGATGTGCTGGCAACTAAGGACAAGGGTTGCGCTCGTTACGGGACTTAACCCAACATCTCACGACACGAGCTGACGACGGCCATGCAGCACCTGTCACTGCGCTCCCGAAGGCACCAATCTATCTCTAGAAAGTTCGCAGGATGTCAAGGCCTGGTAAGGTTCTTCGCGTTGCATCGAATTAAACCACATGCTCCACCGCTTGTGCGGGCCCCCGTCAATTCATTTGAGTTTTAACCTTGCGGCCGTACTCCCCAGGCGGTCTACTTATCGCGTTAACTTCGTCACCAAGAATACTAAGATTCCCAACGACTAGTAGACATCGTTTACGGCGTGGACTACCAGGGTATCTAATCCTGTTTGCTCCCCACGCTTTCGCACCTCAGCGTCAGTGTCAGTCCAGGAGGCCGCCTTCGCCACTGGTGTTCCTTCCGATCTCTACGCATTTCACCGCTACACCGGAAATTCCACCTCCCTCTACTGCACTCTAGCTTGCCAGTTTCAAATGCAATTCCCAGGTTGAGCCCGGGGCTTTCACATCTGACTTAACAAACCGCCTACGCGCGCTTTACGCCCAGTAATTCCGATTAACGCTCGCACCTTTCGTATTACCGCGGCTGCTGGCACGAAATTAGCCGGTGCTTCTTCTGTAGGTAACGTCAAGTACTTGACCGTATTAAGATCAAGCCTTCCTCCCTACTGAAAGTGCTTTACAACCCTAGGGCCTTCTTCACACACGCGGCATGGCTGGATCAGGGTTGCCCCCATTGTCCAAGATTCCCCACTGCTGCCTCCCGTAGGAGTCCGGGCCGTGTCTCAGTCCCGGTGTGGCTGATCATCCTCTCAGACCAGCTACGGATCGTCGCCTTGGTGAGCCTTTACCTCACCAACAAGCTAATCCGACGCGAGCTCATCCATCTGCACAAGGCCCGAAGGTCCCCTGCTTTCCCCCGTAGGGATTATGCGGTATTAGCTTGGGTTTCCCCAAGTTATCCCCCACAAATGGGCAGATTCTCACGCGTTACTCACCCGTCCGCCGCTCGACGCCTCCTAGCAAGCTAGGATCGTTTCCGCTCGACTTGCATGTGTTAGGCCTGCCGCCAGCGTTCAATCTGAGCCATGATCAAACTCTTCAGTTAAGAAAAGCGTTTAAAGTGCCTACGCACTTAATACATGCTCAGTTCGTCATCTGAATTAACAAAAACTTTGTTGACTCGTTCAGAACTGAAATCTCTTAAAGATCCC
>NZ_WTUY01000015.1 GCF_009882945.1 Alcanivorax sp. DP30 | reverse complement strand
TGATCCTGCCCAGGACTTTCGGACACGCTTTTAAGCAGCTTGTTGTGCCTCAAACGCTTCCGGGCTGAGGTGGCCGTTGGCGCTGTGTCGGCGGGTTCGATTGTAGTCCACTTCGATGTACTCAAACACCGCTTCCTTCATCGCTTTCCGGGTGCGGAAACGCTCGCCGTGAATCAACTCCACCTTAAGCGAATGGAAGAAGCTCTCGGCGCAGGCATTGTCGTAGCAGTTGCCCTTGGCGCTCATACTGCACTGCAAGTCATGCCTGGTCATCAGGTTCTGATAATCGTTCGAGCAATACTGGCTGCCGCGATCTGAATGCACGATCACGCCACTCGGCATCTTGCGACGCCACAGGGCCATCTCAAGGGCATTACAGACCAGTGCTGCTGTCATGCGCTCCGACATGGCCCAGCCAACAATCTTGCGGCTGTACAGGTCAATCATGGTCGCCAGATAGAGCCAGCCTTCATCCGTCCACAAGTAGGTGATATCACCCACCCATTTTTGGTTCGGCTGGCCGGCCGTAAAGTTCTGCTCCAACAGGTTCGGAGCTACCGGCAGGTTGTGTTTCGAGTAGGTCGTGGCCTTGAATTTCTTCGCTGCCTTGGCCCGCAATCCCTGACGGCGCAGGCTGTCTGCCACCGTCTTGCGATTACACGGCACGCCTATCGCCACCATATCTTTGGTTAGCCGAATCGAGCCGTTACGGCCCTTACCTGCCTCGAACAGCACCTTGATCTCGGCATCCCTTGCTTCTCGTCGCCGCTGACGGGGAGAAGGATTGCCTTTGCGCTTACGCCAGGCATAGAAGCCGCTGCGTGAGACCTTCAGCACACGGGCCATGGCCTTGATGGAGAATTCCGGGGCGTGCTTTTCCATGAAGGCGTACCTCACTTGAGCTGCTTCGCGAAGTACGCCGACGCCTTTTTTAGAATCTGAAGCTCCTCTTGCTGCTCGGCCAATTGGCGCTTCAGGCGGGCGTTTTCTGCTTGCAGGCGTTGCTCGGCATCACTGGTTGATTCCTGCTGCCTAGCCTTGCTACGCCATCCGTAGAGCTGGGATTCATGGAGCCCCAGTTCCTTCGCAGCGCCTTTCACACCAAGGCGCTCGGCTAGCTTCAGGGCCTCTGATTTGTATTCGTCAGAGTAGCGTGTGCGGGATGTTTTCTTGGGGGTTGTCTGTCTTGCCATAGTTCACCTCTGTCGCGTAGTTTACTCGCTTAACAGGGTGTCCATCAGTACTGGGCAGGATCA
>NZ_WTUY01000014.1 GCF_009882945.1 Alcanivorax sp. DP30 | reverse complement strand
CGCAGCAGTACACCAACGTTCTCACCCGCACGGCCTTCGTCCAGCAGCTTGCGGAACATCTCAACACCGGTACAGGTGGTCTTGGTGGTGTCGTGGATACCGACGATCTCGATTTCCTCGCCCACCTTGATGATGCCACGCTCTACACGGCCGGTTACTACAGTACCGCGACCAGAGATGGAGAATACGTCTTCGATCGGCATCAGGAACGGCTGATCTACGGCACGCTCCGGCTCCGGGATGTACTCGTCCAGGGTCTCTACCAGCTTCTGTACGGCAGGCATGCCGATGTCGCTGGTGTCGCCTTCCAGTGCCTTCAGGGCAGAACCCTTGATGATCGGCGTATCGTCGCCCGGGAAATCGTAGTCGCTCAGCAGCTCACGGATTTCCATTTCTACCAGCTCGAGCAGCTCTTCATCGTCAACCATGTCCGCTTTGTTCAGGAACACAACGATGTAAGGTACGCCAACCTGACGGGACAGCAGGATGTGCTCGCGAGTCTGCGGCATGGGGCCGTCAGCTGCGGAACATACCAGGATCGCGCCGTCCATCTGCGCGGCACCGGTGATCATGTTTTTCACATAATCAGCGTGACCGGGGCAGTCTACGTGGGCGTAGTGACGAGTCGGGGAATCGTACTCTACGTGAGAGGTCGCAATGGTAATACCACGCTCGCGCTCTTCCGGAGCGTTATCGATACCGTCGAAGGCAACGGCAGAGCCGCCCCATACTTCCGCACATACGCGAGTCAGCGCAGCGGTCAGAGTGGTTTTACCATGGTCAACGTGACCAATGGTGCCTACGTTTACGTGCGGTTTATTACGTTCAAACTTTTCCTTTGCCACG
>NZ_WTUY01000013.1 GCF_009882945.1 Alcanivorax sp. DP30 | reverse complement strand
ACCATAAAGACACAAGTGTCAGATAGTCTCTTAACGCTTGCATTCTCAATGAATACTTGGACTTTCTCATTTCCCAAATTTTTAAAGAGCTACCGAATCATGAAGATTACGGTTTCCGACCAAAAAGCCAGAAGCAAGCAACACAATGCTTGATTCTGACTTCTTCAACGCTTCTACCTAAGTCAACACTTGGTGGAGCCTAGCGGGATCGAACCGCTGACCTCCTGCGTGCAAGGCAGGCGCTCTCCCAGCTGAGCTAAGGCCCCATTTTAAATGCTGAAAATGGTAGGTCTGGGCAGATTTGAACTGCCGACCTCACCCTTATCAGGGGTGCGCTCTAACCAACTGAGCTACAGACCTATGCAAAGCGTCTACACCCTTTAATTACCAGACAAGCAAACGTGTGGGCCCTGAACAGGACGGAAATCTTTGTCGTTAAGGAGGTGATCCAGCCGCAGGTTCCCCTACGGCTACCTTGTT
>NZ_WTUY01000012.1 GCF_009882945.1 Alcanivorax sp. DP30 | reverse complement strand
GTTAAATTGCCACAGGAATATGCATGTTCGAATCTCAAGAGCTAAACGCCATATTGCAAGCGGAGCTAGCGAACGGCAACGAAGTAGGTGAGCAGTCTGCGTGGCCACCCAAGTGCAAGAACTTGGTAATTCTCAAGCGAAGGTTCCGACAACAGTATGATGCAGGCGGCCTCAGCTACCGAAGAATCAATGACCGGCATTATTGGTATGCGGAATACTCCACAAACAATAGTTCAGAGTGCCTAGCCTGTGGATTTTAGGCTGATGGAAACGCATTTAACAAAGCCAGTCAGCAGGACGCTCGCAAGCTCGCGCCTCTGCTGGCGGCGTTA
>NZ_WTUY01000011.1 GCF_009882945.1 Alcanivorax sp. DP30 | reverse complement strand
GAGCTACGAGCTACGAGCTACGAGCTACGAGCTACGAGCTACGAGCTACGAGCTACGAGCTACGAGCTACGAGCTACGCTCGATTGGATAGGGCGATTCGAAAAAGTTCCCTATTCTCTGCATTTCAACGAGGCCGCTGTAGGAGCGCCTCTGGAGGCGCGAACCGTGCGCAGCACGGCATCGTCCGCAGGACGATGAAAGCTAGAAGCTAGAAGCTAGAAGCTAGAAGCTAGAAGCTAGAAGCTAGAAGCTAGAAGCTAGAAGCTAGAAGCTAGAAGCTAGAAGCTAG
>NZ_WTUY01000010.1 GCF_009882945.1 Alcanivorax sp. DP30 | reverse complement strand
ACCATAAAGACACAAGTGTCAGATAGTCTCTTAACGCTTGCATTCTCAATGAATACTTGGACTTTCTCATTTCCCAAATTTTTAAAGAGCTTCTCATACCATCAGGTATAAGACCGATTAAAAAACCGGAAACAAATAATCCCGAAGGAATCACTTGTTTCCGGCTTCTTGCCGGTAACAACTAGACAAGCAAACGTGTGGGCCCTGAACAGGACGGAAATCTTTGTCGTTAAGGAGGTGATCCAGCCGCAGGTTCCCCTACGGCTACCTTGTT
>NZ_WTUY01000009.1 GCF_009882945.1 Alcanivorax sp. DP30 | reverse complement strand
CGTCGGTGGTACGGAAGTAGAACTGCGGACGGTAACCGTTGAAGAACGGGGTGTGACGACCACCTTCGTCCTTGCTCAGTACGTATACCTCGGCAACGAACTTGGTGTGCGGCTTGATAGAACCCGGCTTGGCCAGTACCTGACCACGCTCAACTTCATCACGCTTGGTACCACGCAGCAGTACACCAACGTTCTCACCCGCACGGCCTTCGTCCAGCAGCTTGCGGAACATCTCAACACCGGTACAGGTGGTCTTGGTGGTGT
>NZ_WTUY01000008.1 GCF_009882945.1 Alcanivorax sp. DP30 | reverse complement strand
GAGGTATACGTACTGAGCAAGGACGAAGGTGGTCGTCACACCCCGTTCTTCAACGGTTACCGTCCGCAGTTCTACTTCCGTACCACCGACGTAACCGGTGCTTGCACCCTGCCGGAAGGTACTGAAATGGTAATGCCGGGCGATAACGTTCAGATGGACGTTGAGCTGATCGCTCCGATCGCCATGGAAGACGGTCTGCGCTTCGCTATCCGCGAAGGTGGCCGTACCGTTGGTGCCGGCGTGGT
>NZ_WTUY01000007.1 GCF_009882945.1 Alcanivorax sp. DP30 | reverse complement strand
CCGCTCCTACAAAACAGGGAGCATCCCCATTGTGGGAGCTTGCTTGCAAGCGAATAGCCAAAGCCTTCGTCTGCAAGCAGACTCCCACAAAAAGCCAACCATTGGCTTCCACTGCTGGTCGGGTTTTTGATTTTCCTCGAAGCTCACGGCTCATAGCTCGCAGCTGCTTTTTCTCCTGGAGGGGCAGGGGCCTTCACGGTGGGGGCGATCGTTTGCGATGCCTTCAGGGTG